>NZ_BSDY01000013.1 GCF_027925155.1 Propionigenium maris DSM 9537
AGTAGTTTGAGGTATATACATTACTGGTCATATCCTTTCGAGTAGAATTTTGTGTGGTAACTCAATTATTACTCTATATTGGATATGATTTTTAATTTTTTGTGAATTACTTTTGCAACACTCTAATCAAGAAAGTATAAAATTTTAGATTAGCACCACCATAAAAATTCATTGCATAAGGTTAGAAGGGGCGTAGTGTTACGCTCCTTTTTATTATTAAGGGAAGTATATAATTTATAAAAAATTATGTGAAACAATGAGTGTTTTAACTGGTTATTAGAATGCAACCTCTGTTGCTTCTTAGAATTTTTAATGAAATGCGACAAATGTCGAGAATGGATTGCCCTTTTCAGATAAAATAACCTCATAGATTAAGAGTTCCAGTTAGAAGGAGGTTGATATGAGAAGAGCTGAACTATTACTTTTACTGGAAAGGGGAGGTTGCATCCCCAGGGACAGAACCAATACCTTCAGTTTAAATCCAGAGGAGATCTACTTGAAACTCAAGTATTATTACCGAAGGCTGAGTATACAGAAGATTTGTGAGGGTATATATGAGATTAAGGGGAAGAGCGGATTTCAGATAATTATAGAGGAGGTTTAATTATGTTAGAGAGGTTTGAACAGTTTAGGAAGGAAAAATTGGGAAGTATTGAGTTTCTATTGTTTGTATATACCTTTTCAGCTTTTATCTCTACTATGTTTGCCATACTTGTAAGGACTGGTATACTCAGTATATAACTTTTTTATCCCCCAGAAAGGAAATACAATTAAATGGAGAATAGCTACTTAGCGAGGATTATTAAACATAACAACAAGATCCTTGGAGAAAAAGGGGGAAGAAATGAATTATAAGTTAGTAGCTATAAAGATGGATGACAGACAAAAATCAGCAGTAAAGGTGCAGAATATTTTGACTGAGAATGGATGTCTTATCAAGGTAAGACTGGGGCTTCACGATATTGGGAGTGATGTGTGCAGCGCATCTGGACTTATTCTTCTGGAGGTACATCCAGAGAACATTCAGGTAGATGAGATGATAAGTGCCCTAAATAGCATAGAAGAAGTTACTGCCAAAGATCTTACAGTTTAGATGATTATGAATTATTGAAAAATTAAAAGTTGAAGGATAAGAGGCAGCCAGGCTGCCTCTTATTTATATATTTAGAGTTGTTGAACTACTGATCTCAAGTAAGGAGGTACCCATGAATAGCCGGAAAAGACAGGAACTGAAAAAAGATATCGGTAAGTGGATAGAGAGTTATGGAGGGGGCAGGTCATCTATCCTCTCGGTACTAGAGGAGCTGATAAAAAAATATAAGAGGATAGATGGATTTGCTCTCCAGGAGATAGCCTTTAAGCTGGGGATCCATCCCAGTGAAGTATATGGAACCTCAACCTTCTACTCCTTTCTAGACGGAAGAGAGGAGAGGGGAAGTCACACTATAAGGCTCTGTAAGACCATCTCCTGTCACATGAAGGAGAAGGAAAGGATTGCCAAGCAGCTGGAAAATGAGCTAGGTATAGCCTTTGGAGAAACCACACCAGATAAGAGGTTTACCCTAGAGTACTGCAACTGCCTGGGGATGTGTGACCAGGGGCCGGCCCTTCTTATCGATGATGTGCTTATTCCCAAGGTGAAACCCCACGATATCCCAGAACTCATAGACAGCTGTATAAGGGGAAAACTCAAGGAGGCTTATAGGGATACAGTGGTCTCCACAGTGGCTCAGAAGGGAGCACTTCTTCTAGAGGACTACCATCCTGGAAGGATCCTGGAGAAGGTTCTTCTGGCAAAACCAGAGGAGATCTTGAAGGATATAGAGGATGCAGGCCTAAGAGGGAGGGGAGGAGCAGGTTTTCCTACTGGATTTAAGTGGCGGCTGGCCATGGAGGAGAAGGGAGATCTAAAGTATGTAGTCTGTAATGCCGATGAGGGAGAACCTGGAACCTTTAAGGACAGGTTTCTTCTGCACAAACACTTTTCCAGGGTAATAGAGGGGATGTGTGTGGCAGCCTATGTTATAGGGGCTTCCAAGGGATATATCTACCTGAGGGGGGAGTACTCCTACCTCAAGGAGAGGATGGAGGAGACCATCTCCCAATGGAAGAAAGATGGACTTTTGGGAGAGGATATCCTGGGGAAGAAGGGCTTTTCCTTTGATGTAGAGGTAAGGATGGGAGCAGGGGCATATATCTGCGGTGAGGAGACAGCCCTCATAGAATCCTTAGAGGGTAATAGAGGGGAACCCAGGAACAAGCCACCCTTCCCGGTGGATACAGGATTTTTAGGTGATCCCACCATTGTTAACAATGTGGAGACCTTTCTCTGGGCCTCCCTCATCTGTGAAAAGGGAGTGGAGTTCTTTCAGCAGTATGGAACTTCCAAGTCCAAGGGGAGTAAGTTCTTCAGTGTCTCTGGTGATTGTAGGAGGGAGGGGATCTATGAGCTTCCCTTTGGAATCACAATAGATAAGATAGTTGAGCTTTCAGAAGGAGTTGATATAAAGGCAGTACAGGTTGGAGGGGCTGCAGGTGAGTGTATTCCTAAAAGGGACTTTCATAGGACCATAGCCTTTGAAGCTGTTCCCACTGGAGGATCGATAATACTCTTTAACAAGGATAGAGATCTTCTGGATGTGGCGGAAAACTTCATGGAGTTTTTTGTTGAGGAGTCCTGCGGGCAGTGTACCCCTTGCAGGGAAGGGACAATAAAGATCCTTGAGGGAGTAAGGCTCCTTAAGGAGGGAAGGTGCTCCATGAGTCACCTGGAGAAACTGATGGAACTCAGCGAGACCATAGAGCTGGCATCTAAGTGCGGACTGGGACAGTTAAGTGTAAAGGCATTTAAATCTATTGTTGAAAACTTTAAGGAAGAAGTTCTTGGAAGACTTCCAGAGGAGGGATAGGCCATGATAAAAGCTTGTAAATATAGATCCTGTAGAACTCCTAAAACCGAGAGGCTGAGGGATGCCTGTGAAAGCAAGGGAGAGGAGTGTTCCATAGAGGTAGTAGCAGTTAATATAGATGGGAAGGAGATTCAGGTAAATAAGGGGACCACTATCCTAGAGGCTGCCAGAAGAATAGGGATAAAGATCCCTACCCTCTGCTACCACGAGGACCTCTGTGTAGCGGGGATATGTCGGATATGTCTGGTGGAGGTAGAGGACAGTAATACCTTAGAGGCTGCCTGCTCCTACTCTATCTATAAATCCCTTAAGATAAAGACCCATACCCCTAAGATTAGAAGGGCCAGAAAGAATGTACTGGAGCTTATGCTGGCCTCCCATGTGGGAGAGTGCTACAGCTGCATCAGAAACAACAACTGCGAGCTACAGCGACTTGCCATGGAGTACGGGATAACCTCCTATTCCTTTGGTCACGAAAACACCCCTAAGAAGGGAGTGGATAAAACTAGCCATTCAATTGTAAGGGATATGGATAAGTGTATCCTGTGCAGAAGATGTGTAAGGAGCTGTATCGACCTGCAGGAGGTAGGAGTATATACAGTAAAGAACAGGGGGAAGGATTCCTCTATAGCCACCTTCAAGGACTGCAGTATGGAGGATGCTGTATGTATAAACTGTGGTCAGTGCG
Source organism: Propionigenium maris DSM 9537 (assembly GCF_027925155.1). Classification (GTDB taxonomy): domain Bacteria; phylum Fusobacteriota; class Fusobacteriia; order Fusobacteriales; family Fusobacteriaceae; genus Propionigenium; species Propionigenium maris. The sequence continues at coordinate 3,598 of NZ_BSDY01000013.1, forward strand.
TCAATAGATGTCCCACTGGTGCCCTCCATGAAAAGGATGAAACTGAGGAGGTTTGGAGGGCTCTGGAAGATTCCAGTAAACATGTAGTTATCCAGACGGCTCCAGCTCCCAGAGCGGGGATTGGTGAGGAGTTTGGTATGCCTCCGGGAACTCCTCTTACCCTGGAGATGAACACTGCTTTAAGGTACTGTGGCTTTAAAAGGGTTTTCGATACCTGTTTTACAGCGGATCTTACCATAATCGAGGAGGGAACGGAGCTTTTGGTGCGTCTCAAGGATCAATTGATAGGTGAGAAGAAGAAGGTTCTTCCCATGTTTACCTCCTGTTCTCCAGGTTGGGTAAAGTATTTGGAGCACTTCTATCCTGAGTTTATTCCAAGCTTGTCCACAGCTAAGAGTCCCCAGCAGATGTTTGGAAGTATTATAAAAACCTACTATGCTAAAACTCATAATATTGATCCTAAAGATATTGTGACTGTGGCTCTTATGCCATGTACAGCTAAGAAGTTTGAAGCTGGAAGACCTGAGATGAACTCCTCAGGTTACAGAGATGTGGACTACGGCCTGACAACTAGGGAGATGGCTAAGATGTTCAGGGAAACTGGAATAGATCTTCCAAATATGGAGAAGAGCGGGTTTGATACTCCCTTTGGGGGAGGCAGTGGTTCGGGAATAATTTTTGGAGCTACTGGAGGAGTGATGGAATCAGCCATTAGAACCCTCTTTGAGCTGGTAACTGGTGATGAGATCAACTCCCTCTTCCAGCATGGGGAGATTAAGGAGGTCAGAGGATTTGAGGATGTAAAGTATATGGAACTGGAGATCCCTAAGGTAGGAGAGGTTCCTGAAATTCTTAGAGGAGTTGTGGATGATTTCAACTTCCTGAAAGGAGCAACCCTCAAGGTAGCTATCTGTCACGGTACCGCCAATGCCAGAAGAGTATTGGAGGATATTAAGGCTGGAGGAGTATTCAGCGAGTGTCACTTTATAGAGTTCATGGCTTGTCCTGGAGGATGCCTCGGAGGAGGAGGACAGCCTATTCCTACAGATGAAAATATCAGAAGGGAAAGGGCCAAGGCTATCTACTCCGAGGACAATGAGGCCAGTGTAAGAAAATCCTATCAAAACCAGGAAGTTTTAAAGCTCTATGAGGAGTTCCTCCCAGAGGGACCAGGATGTAAGAAGGCTCATAAATATCTTCATACCTCCTATACTCCTAGGGGGAAGGAGGAAATTAAAATTTAGAAGTTATTGGAAATTAAAATTAATAGAAAGGGGAGGAGCAGGCTGTCTATTCAGCCTGTCCCTCCCCTTTAAAGGTCTCTATAAACTTTTGGGCTACCCTGGACAGGGTTCTGTTTCTTACCCATGTAATGAGGGTCTTGGTATTTAGAGAGGAGCTGTCTATCTCCCTTATCACCATATCCCTTGAAGGAAGAAGTTCTCCGGCGCTCCTTGGAACCACAGCAACTCCCATTCCCGAGGAAGCCCATCCCAGAAGGGATCTGCTGTCCTCCCCTTCACACAATACCTTGGGAATAAACCCCGCCTGCTGGCATGCCCCTATAATCAACTTTTCAAACCTTTTGTCTATAACCAGAGGTAAACCCTTCAACTCGTTCAGCTTCAACCTTTCCTCTCCCCAACCCTCTAAATACCTTTCTGTGGCAACGGCTACCATCCTCTCACCTGGAAGCTCTACATACTCGTAGTTTTCCAGGTTAAAGGGTGTTCTTACAATCCCCACCTCTATAATACCGTTGTTTAGCAGATCCAGTATCCTGTGGGTACTCCCCTCACGCACTTGAAAGGTGACCTCTGGATACTTCCTGTTAAAGTCCGGTATCCTGTGGGGCAGGAGGGCAGCTCCCGATGAAGCCACGAAACCCACACTGAGGGTTCCCTGCATCTCCGATACAGAATCCCTCACCTCCCTGACGGTACTGTCCATAAGTTCCATAATCTGAAGACATCTCTCCCTGAAAACTTTTCCCGCCTGGGTTATCTCCAAACTTCTTGTAGTTCTTTCAAAGAGTTTTACCTCCAGCTCCTCCTCCAGTGCCTTTAGCTGTTGACTCAGGGGCGGCTGGGAGATGTAGAGCTTCTTGGCGGCCCTGCTTATGCTTCCATCCTCTGCGATAGCCAAAAAATACCTAACTTGTCTTATATCCATAGCTCCTCCTATTTATATTTAAAACAACTTAATCCTATACTATTTAAATATTTTTCATATCTATATCTTCTAGGTATAATGTTACTACTTTAGAGGAAATTATTCCATAACTTTTAGGAGGAGCATATGAAAACATTGGGTATTCTCGGGGGGATGGGTCCCCTGGCCACTGCAGATCTTTTCTATAAGATAATTAACCTTACCCAGGCCAAGTGCGACAGGGACCACATCCATATAATCACAGACAACTACTGTGAGATTCCAGACAGAAGTGCATATATCCTGGGAGGGGGAGAGGATCCCATAGATCACATGTCCGAGGCTGCCAGGAAGCTTGAAAGTATAGGGGCAGATTTTCTGGTGATGCCCTGCAATACAGCTCACTACTTCTATTCTGAGCTCTCAAAGAGGGTGGATATTCCCTTTCTGAATATGATCGAGGAAACAGCTTCCTATCTTGCCGGGGAGGAGAGAGTAGGGCTCCTTGCCACTGAGGGGACATACAGCGCCAAGCTCTATGAAGGAGCCTTTCTTCCCCGTAATATCAAGGTGGTGACCCCAGATGAAGATATAAAAAAACTTATCAACACCCTCATCTACAACTTCAAGGGTGGAAGAGGTGCAGGAGAGGAGGATCTTTTCACTATTCTGAAGCACTTTAGGAGTAAGGGCGTGGATAAGCTTATCTTAGGATGTACGGAACTGCCTCTGATCTTCAAGGGAGTTGTCTCGGACATGACCCTGGTAGATCCCACAGAGATCCTGGCTGTGGCGGCTATAAGATATGCTGGTAAAGAGGTAGTGGGAATCAACTGATCTATAAGTATTCCTTCAATGTATAATAAAATTTTCTTAAAAGGGCTATTGAAAAATCAAAAAAACTGTGATATTGTATAGCTAAATTAACAAATATAACGCTCATATATTCTCGAAATATGGTCGAGAGTCTCTACGGCTAACCTTAAATTAGCTACTATGGGTGATAGGGATAAATTAGATTTTAGGAGGATCTGGCTTATTTTCTTTCACTTATAGTGGGAAGATAAGAAGATCCTTTTTGTTTTTCCACTAGATGAGCCGTTATTAAGAACTATTAATAAAAAGGTTTTAGGAGGAAAAGAAAATGACAAACAGATCACCTTATCACTTGGACGGGAGACCACCACTTAAGGAGGCGTTCCCTCTTGGGCTTCAGCATATCCTGGCTATGTTTGTAAGTAACCTTGCACCAATTCTTATTGTTTCAGGGGCCATAGGAGTTACAGATGCTGAAAGAACTATGCTTGTACAGTGTGCTATGTTAATGGGAGGAGTATGTACTCTAATTCAGACCTATAGAATCGGAAGAGTGGGAGCTAAGCTTCCAGTAGTTGTAGGAACAAGCTTTGCCTTTGTACCAGTGGCACTGTCCATTGGTAGCAGATATGGTATGGAGGGAGTCCTTGGAGCTGCCCTTGTGGGAGGTATATTTGAAGCTTTCCTGGGAACATTTATCAGTAAAATTAAGAAGTTTTTCCCACCTATTGTAACTGGTGTTGTAGTGTTGTCCATCGGACTGTCCCTGCTTCCAGTGGGAATTAAGAACTTTGCCGGAGGAGTGGGAGTACAGGACTTTGGTTCCCCTTCAAACCTTGCTCTTGGATTCATAGTTCTAATTTCAGTTATATTTCTTAAGCAGTTTACCAAGGGAATTACAAGTACAGGAGCTATCGCTCTTGGTACCCTTGTGGGGGTAGTAGCTGCAACTCTTATGGGTAAGATGAGCTTTGCTCCCATCGGAGAGGCTGCTATCTTTACCCTTCCAAAGCCATTTATGTTTGGATTTGCCTTCCACCTGGATGCCATCCTGGCTATGATGCTTATGTTTGTGGTATCAGCTGTGGAAACTGTGGGAGATATGTCTGGTGTGGCACTGGCTGCAGGTCAGAGAGATCTTAGAGACGATGAACTTACTGGAGGAATCATTGCAGACGGACTTGGAAGTGCCCTCTCCACTGTATTTGGAAACCTGCCAATGACATCATTTAGCCAGAATACAGGTATCATCATCATGACTGGGGTTGTAAGCAGATTTGTAGTTGGACTGGGAGGAGCTATCCTGGTTGCTGGAGCATTTATTCCTAAGATCGGTGCTCTATTCACAGCTATTCCTACAAGTGTTATAGGTGGAAGTTTGGTAATGGTATTTGCCATGATTACAATTGGTGGAATCAGGCTGATCACAAAGGAGCCTCTATCCAACAGAAATAGTCTTATTGTAGCTGTTTCCCTGGGACTTGGATTTGGTCTTGGAAGTGTACCTGAGGCACTGGCTTACTTCCCTGAGGCTATTCAGCTTATATTTGGAGGATCGGGAATCGTAGTTGCTGGTGGAATAGCTATCATTATGAATGTTCTTCTTCCTGCAGAGATAGTGGAGACTGAAAAGAGTGTGGAAGCTAAGCTTCAAAATGCTTAAGGATTAGGATATTTTAGACCTTAGAAGATTCTAAGGTCTTTTTTTCTTTTCACGTAAGTTTGAAATTTGAAGAATAAGAGGTAATATAGTATAGAGGTGGTTAGATGTTTGTTTTTTCCAGCCGTATTAAGATAAGGCTTCATAGTAGTTTTTCCCTAAAGGATAAGAGGCAGGTTATTCACAGTCTTAAACATAAATTTAATTCATTCTTTAAGATCCTTCTGGTGGAGATAGGGGAGCAGGATAACAAGAGGTTATCCCTTTTAGCCTTTACCTTTGTGTGTGAGGAGATAGCCTATGGAGAAAAGCTTCAAGGTAAGATGCTGGACTTCATAGAGGAAAACTGTCTTGAAGAGGTAGTAGATATAGAAAATTTTTTAGAGAAGTATTAGGAGGAAAGATGTTTGTTGAAGAATATAAGGTAACTGTTGGAGATATAAACTATGGAGGACATATGGGAAATGAGAGAGCCCTTGTTGCCTTTCATCAGGGAAGGATTGCATGGCTTAATTCCATGGGGTACTCCGAGTTAAATATCGGAGAGGGTATTGGTATAATTCAAAGGGAGTCCAAGGTAGAATACCTAAAGGAAGCCTTCATGGGGGATATTCTTTCTGTAAGGATAGCCGATGTTATCCTAAAAAGAAGCAGCTTCAGAATCAAGTATGAGATCAAAAACCAGAGGGATGAGGTTATAATTATAGGGGATACCCTTATGATAGCCTTTGACTCTCAAAGGAAAAAAATTGTTTCCCTTCCAAAGGAATTTAGAGAAAAAGTCGAAAGAAGTATTGAGAACAATATGGATTAATCTTTAAAGGGAGTGATTTTATGAGTAAGAAAGGACTTCTTCTTGGGTCGGTACTGGCAGATGCTTTTTCACTGGGGGCCCATTGGATATATGACTGCGACAAGATAAAGCAGAACTTTGGTGAATACGACAGACTCCACGATCCACTGCCTGGAAGTTTTCATAAAAACAGAAGCAAGGGAGAGCACACTCACTATGGAGATCAGACCCTTCTTCTCTTGGAGTTCTTTGCTGAAAAGGGGGAGTTCAATACCCAGGAGTTTAAAAAGTTTTGGTATGAGCGAATGGAGAAGTATGACGGGTACCTGGATCATGCCACAAAGGAAAGTCTTTCAGCATTAAAGGCTGGAAGTGAGTGGGGATCTACCTCTACAGACTTGGCTGGAGCCTCTAGGATAGCTCCTGTTATATACTGTAACTCCGATAGGGAAAGAGGAGTGGAGTTTTCTGTACAGCAGACCAAGGTAACCCACAACAACCAGGGAGTCCTCCTGGCAGCGGAGTTCTTTGCAAGGGTGGCCTATGGGGTTCTTGAGGGCAAATCTCCTAAAAATAGTGTAGAGGCTGTTACTGCTGAGATGGATAACTCCTGGATTGCTGCCAATGTGAATAAGGCTGTGGAATCTCTGGAACTTTCTCCAGAGGAGGCTATAGGTAAGCTTGGTCAGGCATGCACCGTCTCTGGAGCTTTTCCTGCAACCATCTATATAATCCTTAAGTATGAAGATGACTATAGGAGTGCAATGATTGCCAATGTAATGGCTGGGGGAGACTCAGCAGCAAGAGGACTCTTGGCTGGAATGATTATAGGGGCCTACAGAGAGGAGACAATTCCCAAGGAGTGGATGGATGAGATGTGCAGCTTGGAAAGAGTTCACTTCTAAATAATGACCTTAAAAAATTCCATGAATATATGAGTAAGAACTTAAAAAAACTAAAAACCCCTTCACCGGGCTATCTGGTGAAGGGGTTTTATATTGATTGATTTTTCTACTTGTATGAACCTACTTTGCTACCTTCATACTACCAGTCTTCATGAATCTCTCATGCCATGAGAGAGCTTCCCCGATGATGTGAGGCTGGTGTCCTCCCACCTCAGCTTCAGCTCTTGTAAGATACTCCGTGAGCATCTCTTTATAGTCTGGATGAGCACAGTTTTCTATAATTGCTCTTGCTCTCTCTCGTGGGTTCAGTCCTCTCAGGTCTGCAATTCCCTGCTCAGTAACCACTACCTGTACATCGTGCTCTGTATGATCCACGTGGGATACCATAGGTACGATGGAGGAAACAAGACCTCCCTTAGCTGTGGATACAGTGGTATAGATGGAGATATAGGCATTTCTGGTAAAGTCTCCAGATCCTCCCAGACCATTCATCATCTTACTTCCCATTACATTTGTAGAGTTAACGTGGCCATAGATATCCACCTCTATAGCTGTATTCATGGCAATTACTCCTAATTGTCTTGCTATAGATGGGTTGTTGGAGATCTCCATAGGTCTGAGAACACAGTGTTTGCTGTAGTGCTCGATATTTCCCAGAAGCTTCTCCAGTCCCGCTTCCGATGGAGTGAAGGAGGTTCCAGATGCAACAGTAACCTTTCCGGCATCGATGAGGTCAAACATGGAGTCCTGAATTACCTCTGTATAGCAGGTAAGGTTTTCAAACTTAGAATCTACAAGACCTCCCAAAACAGCATTGGCTACAGATCCCACACCAGATTGTAGAGGAAGTAGGTTTTCTGGAAGTCTACCGCACTCAACCTCATTTTCAAGGAAGCTTATGATGTGCTGGGAGATTTTCTTGGAATTATCGTCTATAGCTCCAAGAGGTCTTACCTTATCCGAGATATCGGAGTGTACTATAGCTGCAATCTTAGCTGGATCACACTCTATATAGGGCTTACCTATTCTGTCTCCTGGATGCTTTAGAGGGATAGGGTCCCTGTGGGGAGGATTTTCAGTCATATAGATATCGTGAACTCCCTCTAGAGCCAGGGGCTGGTTTGTATTTACCTCAACTATAACCATGTCTGCATTTTTAACAGCCTGGGGAGATATTCCCACAGATGTTGACGGAACGATTCCTCCCTCTTCAGTTATGGCAATGGCCTCCACTATAGCCACATCCACCTTTCCAAAGAAGCCGTAGTTCAGCATCTGGGGAACGTGGGAGAGGTGCATATCCTGATACCTGATACTACCGTTGTTGATTCCCTTTCTGAGGTCCTTATTTGTCTGGTAGGGATAACGCTTGGCAATGGCTCCTACCCTTGAAAGTGCCCCGTCCAGTTCATCTCCTACAGATGCCCCGGTGATCAAAGTCAACTTCATCTCCTCGCCGGTTTCCTCCACCCTCTTAGCTAGAGCTAGGGGTACAGCCTTGGGATATCCAGCTGGTGTAAAACCACTGGTAGCAATAACCATATTTGGCTTGATAAGCTCTGCAGCTTTGTCAGCTTCCACAACTTTATTTAATAGATCCTTCCTTCTGATTCTGCTATTTAACATATTACTCAATCCTCCTTCTTACATAGGTAGTTTGTGAAGTATGATAGTGAAGAGTACCATTCCAAAGAGTGCAAAGGGATAGGTAGCCCCATATCCAGCAGCAGGGTCATCGGAGCCTACAGCATCAATGGCTACTCCAAGTCCCGGAGTAGAGGTCATACCTCCGCATATAGCTCCAGAGAGCATGATCCAGTTGATCTTAAATACATATTTTCCAACAATAAATCCTATAACCATAGATACTACTCCCACTGCAGTGGAAACAAATGCCAGGTAGAGACCTGAACCAGTGAGAGAGTCGATAACTGCAAATCCATATCTCAGACCAACTATTCCCAGGAAGAAAGCAAGTCCCACCTCTCTTATTGTTCCGAGGATCTTTTTATCCATTCTGAAGTTTAAAAATCCGATTTTTCCGATATATCCTAGTATGAGGGAGATAATTAGTACCCCTCCAGTAGATCCCAGGCTGAAGTATCCAAGGGGACCTAGATTCACCTTGAGCATTCCAAAGGTATATCCTCCTGCACAGGCAAGGGCAAAGGCAATGAGATCAAAGGAAACAGGCTCTATGTGGGTCACTCCGCTAGCTTCTTCAGCTGCAGCCATCTCCCTTCTGAATGTCTCATACTCCCTCTCCATATCTAACTTAAATAACTTTGGGATGAGTCTCATAGCCAGGATAACAATGAGTACACCAAAGGGATATCCTATGGCATGTCCGACTCCTACTCCCGCTTCAGCATTAACAAGGAGGCTGTCCACCTGCCCAGGGACTAACCTCTTCACCTCGGTGGCTGAGAGGTGGTTCCCGGGACTCACTATGCTGAGGATCCTGTTTTTATCGTGTTCCGTGAGAGTGTCATACTCCCCGGCCCACTGGGAGGCATGGTCTCTGGCTGTTTCAAGGGCTGCCGCCAGACCGGGAGAGCTGGTGAGGGCTCCTGTATATACTCCTGATACTTCATAGGGGTTGGAGCTGTCACTGAGAATAGTGAGAAGGTATGTAGTTCCCGCTCCCAGGAAGGTAATGAGGAATCCAAGAAGGATGAATTTAGCTCCGTATTTTTTTATGATAACAGCTATCTTATCTGCAGCAAGGAGTCCCACAGCGGCCACAAAGAGTATTAAAAATAAGCTGAAGAATCCCTTATCTACAACACTAACCTTTAAAATTCTCTCAGCAGCTCCGATGTTACCCTGGCCACCCTCTACTACTTTGTTGGCAGCCTTCATAACACCCCATCCTATTCCAAGGCCTGTAAAGAGTGCTCCAGAGGTACCGATCTTTAATAGTTTTCCCAATAACATTCCGCTGAGTACTGCAATGAACATAAGCATAAATGGATTCATTGCCCACTTAATTAAATCGAAACTCATACTTCCCCTCCTTTATAAAAAACGGCAACTTTTGGCTGATTACATCTATCAACACCACTCTTCCTTAAAAAATTATCCAAAACAGGTCTATAAAAGGGTAAAAAAAATTGGGCCCCCCCTGCTCTAGGCAGGGGAGCACTCCAAATCTTTAGAAATCCTCTCTTTAAAACTTACTTTAAAACACTCTAGATCTAATAGAGGTTTTTATAGATATTAACTATATCTTCCCTTGTGAGAGGAACATAGTTGTTTGCCAGAAGTCTCTGCTGTCCTTCAATAACAGAGTCTGCAAAGCTCTCTATCTCCTTCTCCTTCATACCATACTCCTGGAGAGGTTTTCTTGATAGAAGCCTGTCTAGTACCTTGGACAGTTCCTCATATACATCGCATCCCTCGTCCACTCCCATTATTGAAGCCAGTACCCTGTTTATACCCTTTATCTTTCCTTCAGGGCTCTTTCTCAGGTAGGTTTTAAAAACCTCAGTAAAGAACTGGTAGTTAGCTTCTCCATGGGGAACATGGTATACTCCGCCTAACGGATAGGAGAGAGCGTGAACAGCTCCTACCCCTGCGTTACCAAAGGCTATTCCTGCGTAGTTGCTTCCAATTATAAACTCCTCTATAATCTCCTTTCTGTACTCCTCTCCCCTTTCGAGGATATCCATATACCCCTTTAATATCATCTCAATAGCTTTTACACTAAAGATCTCTGTGTATGGATTGGATTTTGGAGACACATAGGCTTCCACAGCGTGGATTAGAGCATCTATAGAGCTTGTAACAAAGAAGTTAAATGGCAGTCCCATAAATAACTCTGGGATAAGAACTGCACTCTCTGGATAAAGCTCGTCCACAGCCAGTCCCATCTTAGTCTTCTTGGATTTTATCTCGGAGATGGCGATGTTTGTAACCTCGCTTCCAGTTCCGCAGGTAGTAGGAACAATAATCAGCTCCTTATTCTTCTTAATTGGAACCTTTTTTTCAAAGTAGTTGAGGCAGTCATCTGTATCCTCTAAGACAAGAAGCTTGGAGATGTCGATAACGGAACCTCCCCCTACGGAAATTACCCTTCTTATATCCTTCCCTCTCATGGAAGCCATAATGTAGTTGATCATCTCATCTGAGGGTTCCCCTGTACCAAAGCACTCTATAAAGAGGTACTCTGCTTCCAGGTTTAGTTTCTCCATAAAGCTGTCATGAAGAAACTGGTGGGTAAATATTAGGTCCCCTTCTCCTATTTTATACTCCGCTGCAAACTCATCAAATCTATCAAATTTATGTATCTCAGGCTGTATCTTTAAAAGTCTCATTCGTCCTCCCTTATCCCCAGATCTCTTCGTCTGTAGGGATTACAACATCTTCTCTAATAAGTCCTATTCTGGATATGTTTATAAGGTGCTTATAGTCTAAGTTTTCAGAGATAATGTTATTTCCCCATGTTCCGCACCCAAGAGTAGTAGTTGGAGCAAATCCGTTTTGCATGGAACCACCTGCTGTAAGAGATGACGGAGCATTTACCACCAGTCTGCTCACAGTGAGGTTCTTTCCTACAAGCTCTATATTCTCCAGATTATTTGAGTGGATAGATGCAGTATGTCCCTTACCCTCTAAATCTAAGTTTCTCTGGGCTATTGCTATTGCATCCTCAATTTTATCATACTCAAAACTGGAAAGTACAGGACACATCTTCTCCTTACATAAATCATCCAGTTCATTTGCACTGTGGGTCTTTAAAATTATAACCTTTGCTTCCTTGGGAACCTCTACCCCAGCCATCGTAGCTATCTTCTCTACAGACTGTCCTACTACATTCTTATTCATGTGACCATCTACAAAGATGGTATCTCTGAACTTGGCAATAATCTCCTCATCCTCTGTATAGTATGCACCGTTATCTACCATAGCCTGGATAACCTCATTGTACTTATTCTTAGGGGCGATCACAGACTGCTCTCCAGAGCAGATAATTCCGTTATCAAACTTTCTTCCAGAGATTATCTTTGCAGCTGCATCGTGGAAGTTAGCATCCTCATCTACAATAACCTGGACATTTCCAGCTCCCACTCCAAAGGACGGTTTACCGCTGGAGTAAGCTGCCTTAACCATTCCCATTCCTCCAGTGGCTATAACCACATCAACTGAGTTCATTAGAAGGTTTGTATATTCAAGGGATGGCTCAGGAATAGCCTGGATAGCATCTTCTGGGCATCTGATCCCCTGGGATCTGATAGCATCATTTATTCTCTTTACAGTTTCCACAGTACACTTCTTAGACCTTGGGTGGGGAGCTATGATAATGCTGTTTCCCCCCTTGATTGCAAACATTGCATTACACATAGGAGTAACGATGGGATTTGTAGTAGGTGTAACAGCCCCTACAACTCCTATAGGTTTTCCAACCATAACTAAATTTTTCTCAAGATCCCTATCTATAATTCCAACTGTCTTCTTATCCTTGAGGTTGTTCCAGATATTTTTAGATTTTCCTCTGTTCTTGGCAACCTTGTCCTCATATACTCCCATTCTTGTCTCAACAACTGCCATCTCTGCCAGTTCCTCTGCATTGTCGTAGACAGTCTTCCCTATAATCTTAACAATTGCATCTAGCTCCTCCTGAGAGTATGTTGCAAGTTTTTCCTGAGCCTTTTGTGCCTTTTCAATTAAGTTGTTGATGTAATTTTTTGAATCCACCTTGATCACCCCTTAAATAAAATATATTTCAAGATATTAAAACTCATTCACTTCAACCTAGAACGTCACCTTTTAAAGGTTAGAACTCACACTTATATATCTTTTTCCATTCATCTATAAGACTCTCTCTGAAGTCTGGATGGGAGATCTTTATGAGGTCTCTTCCCCTTTCTTTGAGGGTTTTCCCCTTGAGTCTTGCAATACCATACTCGGTAACCACATAGTCCACGTCATTTCTGGAGGTAGTTACTATAGCTCCCCTGTCCAGTGCTGGAACTATACGGGATACCTTCCCCTTAGCTGCTGTAGAAGGGATAGCTATTATGGATTTTCCTCCTCTGCTCATGGTAGCTCCCCTTACAAAGTCCACCTGTCCTCCCACTCCGCTGACCTGCTTCTCTCCAATGGATTCGGAGCAGATCTGACCGGTTAGGTCTATCTGGATACAGGAGTTTATAGAAATCATCTTTTCATTTTGTGCTATCACCAATGGATCATTTACATAGTCCACCGGATAAAACTCTATGGCAGGGTTATCGTGCACATAGTCATACAGCTTTCTTGTTCCCATAAGGAAGGTTACTATGGATTTTCCCTTATGCAGTGTCTTGCACTTGTTGGTGATAACCCCTTCCCTTATAAGTTCCAGTACACCATCTGAGATCATCTCTGAGTGAATCCCTAGATCCTTCTTATCCTTCAGGAAGAGAAGAACTGCATCGGGAATAGCTCCTATTCCCAGCTGAAGGGTGGAACCATCCTCTATGAGGTCAGCACAGTTTCTACCTATTTCCCTCTCCACATCTCCAAGCTTTGGAGGCTGAAGCTCTGTCAGGTCCTCGCTGTGCTCTACGATATAGTCGATATCCGAGATATGGATAAATGAATCACCCATGGTTCTCGGCATCTTATCGTTCATCTGTGCTATAAGTAGCTTTGCGCTCTCAGCTGCAGGTTTGGTATAGTCCACAGATACTCCCACACTGCAGTTCCCATGCTTGTCTGGAGGAGTTACCTGGATCATAGCCACATCTACCGGCATCATCCCCTCCTTAAAGAGCTTAGGTACCTCATGGAAGTAGCAGGTTGTAAAATCAGCTCTTCCCTCCTGCACAGCCTTTCTTGTACTTGCTCCGGCAAAGATAGCGTTGTGTTTAAAGTGATTCTCCATCCCCTCGCTCACATACTCTGCCTTACCCATAGCCACCATGTGGACTATCTCCAGGTCTGTAAACTTCTCTCTATTTTTCACAAGGGAATCCACAAGAAGCTTAGGTTCTGCACATGCATGGGAGACTACAATTCTGTCTCCTGAATTTATCTTTGAGATAGCTTCGGTAGGAGAAACTATCTTTTCTCTGTAAACATTATTCCAGTCCATATATTCACCTCGTCTGTCTAGTTTAGGAATCTCCCCGCAATATCTTCCTTGCCATATCCAGCAGGTCCTCAGATACCCCGCTCTCCAGGATAACTTCCTTAATCTCAGGAACCTCCTGGAAGATTATCTTTTTTACCACATCCTCAAAGGTTGAGTTCATGTGCGGGCACTCTATGCAGGCTCCCTGGAGCTTCACAGTCAAGATATTGTCCTCTAGGGAGATTATCCTTATACCTCCCCCGTGCTCCTTGAGCAGGGGGAGGATCTTATCTTTAATTGTATCCTCTACAGATTTTTTCATAGTATTCATCCTATTTTATTCCTGTTAATTTCTTTACTAGTTCCTTCTTCCCATTGATATTTCCCTGTCTGGAGATCATTATTCTCTGTGCCTGAGGTGATCCCGCTCCGTGCATGGATTCGGTTCTGTATCCCACAGCTGCAGCTCCAAGGGTAAGATTTTCTATAAATCTTAGTACCTTCTGACGATTCTCTACAGGAACCTTGCTGTTTCCTGCAAAGTACTTGTTACAGTACTTACCGATCTCTGGGTGGTTGAAGTCCATATCTGTAGGCATAGTTACCATCAGTCCCCCTGCAATATCCTCAGCCAGTCTTGCTATCTCATATGGATATCTTGTTACATTCTGCTTACATACATTTGCAAGAAGAAGATCTATCTGGTAGTTTCCAGCCTTTGTCTGAACTCCCTCGGTAGAACATGCAAGACCACATGCATAGAGAGTTTCGTTTAGGTGGGTCATCTCGATCAGCTTGTCCTTAACATGGGAAGCTCTTGTAACACCGTTATACTCTGCAGCCAGTGCAGCAGCACCGATTAGGGCGTCTCCCACTCCTACCTTACATCCTCCGTAACTCTGTCTGTGGTAACCTGCAAATCTCTCCACAAGCATTCCTGCAAACTCATGCTCTCCATTTAGGTAGATTCTCTCATTTGGGATAAATACATCGTTGAATACAACCAGTGCTTCCTGTCCACCATAGGAAGGGTTACCTACATCGATACTTCCATCCTCAAGTTTTCTTGTGTCACAAGACTGTCTACCATAGATCATGATTATTCCTGGAGCGTCCGATTCGATAGAGAAGGATACTGCATAGTCCTTGTCATTTTCCCCCATGGCAATAGTAGGCATGATCAGGTGTTCGTGGGAGTTTACTGCACCAGTCTGGTGAGCCTTTGCTCCCCTTACTACGATTCCGTCTTCTCTCTGCTCAACTACACGAAGGTAAAGGTCCGGGTCCTCCTGCTGGTGTGGTGCAAGTCCTCTATCTCCCTTAGGGTCTGTCATGGCCCCGTCAACTGTAAGGTCGTTGTCCTGAACAAACTTCATATACTTTTTGAAGTTCTCGTGGTAGTGGGTACCGTGTTTTTCATCTATTTCAAAGGTAGTACTGTAGATGGCATTGAAGGCATCCATCCCCACACATCTCTGGAAACATGAAGCTGTCTTCTGTCCAAGAAGTCTCTGCATCTTAACCTTGTTTTTCAGGTCCTCTGTACTCTGATGAAGATGGCAGAAACGGTTAACTCTCTCCCCTGTGATATTGGATACTGCTGTCATTACCTCTCTGTGCTCATCCTCATGAGCCAGGTCATAGGTTGCAGCTACTGAATTCATCGACGGTCTGATCATAGGGTGGTCCACAAAATTCTCTACTAATTCCCCCATTAGATAGACCTTGGTTTTCATCTTTCTTAAACTTTCAAGATATTCTTTACCTGTCATCAATGCCATTCACAACACTCTCCTTCTATTTTTAATTTAAAAATAATAATAATCTTATTTTCATTAAAGAATTCAGAACTTTGTTAACAATTTTCACTAGAAGATAGCTCACACTTTTCATAAAGGCAAGAGTATTTTTTTTATTTTTACTTGTTTTTAATCCTGTTTTAATAAACAAAAACTGTTAAATTGTTATTTTTTTGGTACAGACTTGTATAAAGACAATTGATGTGCTTTAATATCCTTTTTCATTCTAAAAGACAAAAAACTATAAATAATTATGTTTTTCACTTTTTAGAACCGATACCAAATTATATTTTTTCAAAAAAATACAATTATTTTAAAAGGAAACTGCTGGCGAATAAACACTTTTTTCATAAAAAAAGATCCCGCCTATGGACAAAAGTGCACATAGGTCGGGACCTAATAAAATTATTTTTATTGGGAAAACTTTAAAAATATTTCTTCAAATTTCTGGTGAACTCTTTTAAAGGATTCCAGTACATCGGGATCGAAGTGCTCCGGCATGCTTCTACCATCTCCCTCTGTGATAATTTTTACTACTTCCTTGTGGGGGAGGGCATCCTTATAGTGCCTCTTGCTCATGAGGGCGTCGTAGACATCAGCTATGGTCATGAGTCTTGCAGAGACAGGAATATCCTCTCCAGAGAGTCCCTCAGGATACCCTGAACCATCCCATTTTTCGTGGTGGGAGTAGGCTATCTCCTTGGCAAAACGGAGAAAGGAGTTGGTACCCATTGTTTTTTCTGTTCTCGCTATGGCATCTCTTCCATAGGTTGTATGCTTCTTCATCTTCTCAAACTCCTCTTCAGTTAACTTCCCGGGCTTCATAAGGATAGAATCTGGTATTCCCACCTTACCTATATCGTGGAGGGGAGCTGAGTTAACGATGAGTTCAATATTTTTTTCATTTAAGTAGTGGGAAAACCTTGGATGTTCTCTGAGATCCTCTGCTAGGACTTTAACATAATCCTTGGTTCGCTGAATATGCGCACCTGTTTCGTTGTCTCTGATTTCAGCCAAACTTGCTAGGCTTCTGATAGTTATATCCTGAGTTACCTTAATCTTCCTTGTACGTTCCTTCACTCTTTTTTCCAAGACATCATTTTGTTCCTCCAGCTTTCTCTTGATTTTCTTCAGTTCCAGGTCTCTGATATTTATTTGTTTGATCATAGAGTTGAACTTCTGGATCAGGTAACTAAACTCCCCGTGGGAGTTATGCTTGATCTCATGCTTATAGTCACCGTCGGAAACTTCAACTACAGCATTGAATAATTTTATAATTGGCATAAAAAACTGGTTTATCAATAGAAAAAAGATGCTTAAAAGAAGTAAAATACCACTGGCAATATATTTTTTAATAAATAAATTTCTATTCCTCAAAAGAATCCTCTCATAGGATTCAACATTTGCCCTGACAAAAATAACACCGACTATATCATTTTTACTTACACTGCTATACCTTTCTCCCTTGATGGGAACTGCAACCTCAAAAACCTTTTTTTCAAAATTGGAAGAGATACTCTGGAGTTTATTTTGGTCTATAACCTTATCTACAATTGTTAGCTCCAGCTTTTTATTTATTTCATCTTTATTGTTGGAGGAAAGGATTCGGTCGTGGAGGTCATACACCCTTATTGTTTCTATAAAGGAGTATGCGCCTATGTTTTCAACCATCCTCTGGATGGAGTTAAAATCCTCCTTCTCTAAAAGGACTGAAATACCAAAATCCAGACCAGATAATGCAGAAAATACCTCCTCCTCTGCATGTTTTTCAAAATAATCGTGAAAGAGATTATCCGTTAGAGTAAAGGAAAAAAAGATATTTACCACTATAACAGCCATTATTCCCGTGGCGATCTTTAGATAAAAGTTTATAAAGGACCGATTCAACTCTCTAATCATCTCCCTCAACTCCAGCCGAGTTAACTATGCTGGGGTCAAATAGCTTACCTGTATCAAGATCAGTTGATATGAGGTTGCTTTCAGCAAGAAAAACCTTGATACCCTCCAATTCTCTCTTGAAGTCTTCTGAGAGGAAGGTTTCCCTATTTTCTTTTAGAGTGAAGAAGTAGAAGCTCTCGTAAAAGGATTTAAAATCCTCATAGGGAGTTCCCTCCTGGGCAGCCATGATTTCATAAGCTTCCCGAGGGTTATCTCTTACAAACTCCTGAGCTCTGTACCAGGCTCTTAAAATATTAACATAGTCCTCCTTCCTTTCATTTAAAACCTCGCTTCTGGCAACTAAAGTATCTATAATCTTGAAGGTATCTGAAGTAGAGATAATTATCTTTCCCATCCCCCTGTCAGCTGCCTGGCTGAGAAAGGGTTCATAGGTAAAGCAACCATCTACCTCTCCAGCTATAAAACGTCTCATCCCTTCCTCTGAATCTATAGGAATAATTGTTACCTCTTCCTCCCTTATCCCTGCTTCCTTTAATAATTTGTGCAGAAGAAAGTGTTCATCGGTCCCCACTTCCACAGCTATCCTTCTTTCCTTGAGATCATGAATATCTTCAATGCCTTCCTTAACCACCAGGCCATCTGCACCTCTTATCATATCTGAGGAAAGAATTATCTTGGCCTCCTCTCCCCTGGAGTTGTAGTACACAGCATTAAAGTAGGTAGAGTGGGTCAGGTCTGTTTTCCCCACATAAAGAGAAGCCATATTGTCCGACCATGTGGAAAATCTTATAATCTCCACAGGAGTATCTCCAAAATATCCCTTCTCCTGGGCAATATACCATAGTTCACAGGGGGGCCAGCCATTAACACCTATCTTAATGGGTTCCTCATAGGAATTACATGCAGCAAGTAAAGGGAGGACTACTCCTATAAATAAATTGATAATCTTGTTTTTTCTAATCTTCATCTTCGTCCCCTTTTCTTAACTACTACAAAATAAAAATCATAACTTTCTTATTAAAATACGATTATTCTAAATATAGATTACTAAAAATAAACTTCTATCCCTTCAAATAAATTAAACTCATACTTCCAGCTCATTCTTCTAGAGGGATGTAGCTCCTCCTCAATAGAGCTAGGCACCTTCTATAAAAAGGTATCAAAAAAGCCCAGACTAACGTCTGAGCTCCTCTATACTCTATTAAAATGAAGGTGGAGTACTTATCCATACTACCTTGGCAGGAGATTTCCCGCAATTGGAGATATAGTGGGTCTTTCTACACTTATAGTAGAAGCTTTCTCCCTTTTTTGCTCTGTGCTTCTTCTCACCCAGATGGATACAGACACTTCCCTGGAGGACATATCCAAACTCCTCTCCCTCATGGGCTGATTCCTCCTTATACTGTCCCCCTGGTTCTAAGGTAATAAGGATGGGTTCCATATCGTTCTTCTGGGCATTGGGTACAATCCAGTCTATCTTATATCCCAGCTCCTCGTCCTCTACCTCGAAGAAGTCTTCCCTGGTAAAGACTATTTTTTCAGGTTCCTCCTCATTAAAGAACTCCTTAAGGTTTGTTCCCAGGCTCTCCAGTATATCAACCAGGGTAGCAATGGAAGGTGAGGTTAGATCCCTTTCCAGCTGAGAGATGAATCCCTTGGAGAGTTCACATCTGTCTGCCAACTCCTCCTGTGTTAAAAATTTTTCCAGTCTTAAACGTTTAATCTTTTCTCCAATAATCATAAATATCCCTTCATTTTTAGTTCGCAATATTAATTGTAGATACCAATGTTTTGCCATTTTCTTCCTTAAATTATATATCTTAACACATAATAAATCAAGTCCAGGGAAGTTTTGGTAAAATAATAGTTGACATGAAAGTTTAAATATACTATACTTCTTTTCGGAAATATGGTATACTTTAATCATATTTAAAGTTCATATATATTAAACTCAAGGAATCGATTAGCCAGATAAAAAAGAGATTTTTTTTAAAAAAATCTTAATGGTAGTAATTTTTAAAAAAACAAAAGTTATGATTCGGAGTCAACAATAACAGTAGCTTTACGAGATAAGTTTATATAAAAAGTAAAGTTTTTTTTAAAACATAAAGTTTACTAATATTAATCTTGAGATATAGTTTTACACTACACGAAGTGAGGAAAAAGAATGAAAAATCAAAATGAAACTCCATTATTTGATGCACTAAAAAACTATCAGAAAGACAACATTATATCCTTTGATGTGCCTGGTCACAAGAAGAATTCCAAGGGGTTAGCTGAGTTTTCAGAGGTTATGGGGGAGAAGATTCTTCAGATGGATGCAAACTCCATGAAGCAGTTGGATCACCTGAGCAACCCAACTGGAGTTATAAAAAAAGCTGAGGAGCTTATGGCAGATGCCTATGGCAGTGACCACTCCTTTTTCCTTGTGAATGGAACTACTTCAGGGGTACAGGCTATGATCATGAGTGCAGTGAAGCCGGGGGAGAAGATAATCCTTCCCAGAAATGCCCATAAGTCAGCGGTAAATGCTCTTATACTCAGTGCTGCTATACCAGTGTATATACAGCCAGAGATAGATTCAGAGCTTGGAATCTCCACAGGTATCTCAGTGAAGAACCTGGAGGAGGCCATTGCAGAAAATCCAGATGCCAAAGCGGTATTCCTCATGAACCCCACATACTACGGGGCTATCTCAAATCTTTCTAAGATAATAAACCTGTCCCACAGAAATGGTATGGCTGTTCTGGTAGATGAAGCCCACGGTGCTCACCTTCCCTTTTCAGAGGAACTGCCGAAAAATGCTATGAAGCTGGGAGCAGATATGGCAGCTGTAAGTCTTCATAAGACTGGAGGTTCCCTTACTCAGAGCTCAGCCCTTCTTCTAAACGAGGGATTCATAGGTTACAGCAGCGTTAAGACGGTGCTGAACCTGACTCAGACTACCAGTGCTTCATACCTTCTTATGGGGAGCCTGGATGTAGCCAGAAAAAATCTGTCGGTAAATGGAGAGAAGAGATTCAGGGAGATCCTTCAGTGGCTGAGAGAGGCCAGAGAAAGATTAAACAAGATAGACGGAATCTATGCCTTTGGCAAGGAAACAATAGATGGAAACGGGACCTATGCCTTTGATGAAACTAAGCTTGGTATAAACGTCAACAAAACAGGTTTAAGCGGATTTGAGGTCTACGATATCCTGAGGGATGAATACAATATTCAGGTGGAGCTTGCAGATACCTACAATATCCTTGCTATAGTAAGTGTGGGAGACACCAGGGAAAACCTTATGGCCCTTGTGGATGCCATAGAGGATCTTGTGGAAAAGCACAGGGAGGAGCCCTTCACTGTAAAGTGTATTCCCCTTTGCAACCCTAAGATAATAGTATCCCCAAGGAGCGCATTTTATGCTGAAAAGAAGGTAGTTTCCCTTAAAAATGCTGTGGGAGAGATAAGCGGGGAATCCATCATGGCTTATCCGCCGGGGATTCCAATTGTTACCCCTGGAGAGAAGATAACCCAGGAGATGATTGATTATATAGGATTATTAAAGGAAGAACGTACTGTCCTTACAGGGACTGAAGACCCTGAGGTCAATAATATAAAAGTTTTAGGAATGAACTAGGAGGAAAAAATGAAATTAGAAACTTTAGGAAGACACATATTAATTGAGTACTACAACTGTGATGAGGAAGTAATGAAGAGCCACGAGCTTATTGAAAAATATATGAATGAAGCAGCAGCAGCAGCTAATGCCACTATAGTAAACTCTGTTTTCCACCACTTCAACCCATATGGAGTATCTGGAGCGGTTATCATCGCAGAGTCACACCTGGCTATCCACACATGGCCAGAGTATGGGTATGCAGCAGTAGATGTATTTACATGTGGAGACACTATCGATCCTTGGGTTGCATTTGATTACCTGGAGAAGGCTTTTGGAGCCAGCAGAAGTGAGTCTATAGAGGTTCCTAGAGGAATGACTGAAAAAATAAGAAAATTCCACCCAAGAGGGGAAGAACTTGGTAAAATAGTATTCAAGCCAGAGGAAAACTAAAAAGATCAGATTAAAACTATTACTGAGGGAGGAATTTAAATGTTAGATCTATGGTATACAGAGGAATGGACAGATAATTGTAGATTTTCACTAAAGGTAAAGGAGCAGATTCACTCGGAGCAGAGTGAGTTTCAGAAGATAGATTTCTTCAAGTCCGAGGAATTTGGAACATTCTTTACTCTTGACGGACTGATGATGGTAAATGAAAAGGATGAGTTTGTTTACCACGATATGATAACCCACGTGGCACTGGCTACAAACCCTAATATCAAGAGAGTTCTTGTTATCGGTGGTGGAGACGGTGGTACTGTAAGAGAGGTTACAAGATATCCACACATTGAAAAGATAGATATGGTAGAGATAGATGAGAGAGTGGTAAGACTGTCTCAGAAATACCTTCCAATTACAGCATCAAAGCTGGAGGATCCAAGGGTAACCCTTTACTTTGAGGATGGTCTTAAGTTTGTAGAGGAGAGTGCAGAGGGATCCTACGACCTTATCCTTGTGGATTCCACAGACCCTATCTCTGTTGGAGAGGGACTATTTACAACTGGATTCTATAAGAACTGCTACAGAGTACTGAGCGATGAGGGAATCCTTATAAACCAGCACGAGTCTCCATACTTTGCCAAGTATGCAGCTGAGATGAAGAAGGCTCACAATAAGATAAAGAACCTTTTCCCAGTGGCTAAGGTATATCAATTCCACCAGCCTACATACCCATCTGGTCACTGGCTCTTTGGATTTGCTTCAAAGAAGTTTGATCCGATTGCAGACCACCAGAGAGAAGCTTGGGAGAAGTTTGGACTTAAGACAAGATACTACAACTCAGATATCCACACAGGGGCCTTTGCCCTGCCTACCTTTGTAAGGGAGATGTTGGAAGATGTGGAAGGATAGAAATATATCGACATTTATAGCCTGCGAAAGCACCTATAAAGAAGCTGATACGGTTCTTTTCGGTGCTCCCTTTGACGGGACCACTACCTTCAGACCGGGGACAAGATTTGCCGCTGAAGTTATGAGGATGGAGTCCTATGGTCTTGAGACCTACAGCCCATACCTGGACAGGGATATGGAGGATTACTCTATCTTTGACGGGGGAGACCTGGAGCTGCCCTTTGGAAACAAGGAGAAGGCTCTGGATGCCATAGAGGACGCTGTAAAAACAATACTTACAGACGGAAAGAGACCATTTATGATAGGGGGAGAGCACCTGGTATCCCTTCCAGCTATAAAGGCGTGTTATGAGAAGTACCCGGATCTCCATGTAATCCACTTTGATGCTCACACAGATCTAAGAGAGGACTATATGGGAGAGCCCCTGTCTCACTCATCTGTAATCAGAAGAGCATGGGATTTTCTGGGAGACGGAAGGATCAACCAGTTTGGAATAAGATCCGGTCTGAGAGAGGAGTTTAAGTGGGCAGCTGAGGGTCATACCAACCTCACAAAGTTTAACCTGGAGGGCCTTAAGGAAACTATAGATTCTCTCAAGGGGAAGCCTGTCTACCTTACAATCGACCTGGATGTACTGGACCCATCGGTATTTCCCGGGACGGGAACTCCTGAACCTGGAGGAATCTCCTTCCACGATCTTCAGGGGGCCATCAAGATGATGGAGACCCTTGATATAATCGGGCTGGATGTGGTGGAGCTGGCTCCCCACTACGATCAGAGCGGAGCATCTACAGCTGTAGCATGTAAAACAGTGAGAGAACTACTTCTCACTATCCAGAAATAGTCCTATTAGATAAAATTAAGGGTAAAGTTGTTGACAACTGCCTATGGATTTAAAGATAATAGAGGAAGGTATCGGGATAACGGTATCTTCCTTTAAACTTTTTTTGGAGTTTTAAAGTCAATTATTATGGTGCCACAGGCATCTTTTAACTTATCTAGGAGGAACAAGATGAAAAAAATTATACTGGTACTCCTTCTGAGCTTTTCCCTGGTGTCCTTTGCTGAGGCAGACAACTACATCAAGGGAAGGGTTCTGGAGAAGATAGACACCTATGAAACCCCAGACTCGGATGAGGTGAGCTATATCGACACCTACAACGTTGAGATTAAGGAGGGAATCGACAGGGGAGCTACTATCCCCATAGAGTTTCCCATCTACAGGGAGGATGCCTTCAATATCCCACTGAAATCAGGGAAGAGTGTTGTTCTCTACACTGAAATAGGGGAAAATGGAGACAATATCTACTATATTGCAGATATAGACAAGAGGGGGGGACTGCTCACCCTGGGAGCTCTCTTCCTGGGGTTGATCTTTATCCTGGGAAGGCTTAAGGGGATAAGGGCAGCAGCAGCCCTTGTGGTGACAATCATAGCCACCTTCTTCTTCTTTATACCGGGGGTTATAGAGGGATACTCTCCCATAGGACTCTCAGTTATTACTGCGCTCTTTGCCTCCCTTGTTACCATCTACTTTATGACTGGTATCTCCACCAAGGGTCATGTAGCTGTTCTTGGGAGTATAGGGGGAGTGGCCTGTGCAGGGGTGATCTCCTACTTCTTCGTGTATAAGCTGGGACTTACCGGTTATACAGATATGGATTCCCTGAACTACGCTTCCTTCCTGAGGGGTATAAAGGTTAAAGAGCTCATATCAGCCGGGGTAATCCTGGGAAGTATGGGGGCTGTTATGGATGTGGCCATGTCCATCTCCTCTGCCCTCCACGAGGTAGAGGGGGTAAATGGTGAGCTCACCTCTAAAAATATCTTCAACTCAGGGATGAATATCGGAAGGGATATCATAGGTACCATGGTCAATACCCTGGTACTGGCCTATGTTGGGAGCTCCCTCTTTACAATAATGCTCCTCATTATGCAGAAAACCGAGTTTCCTCTGATAAGGATACTTAACTTTGAGTTTATGGCTGTAGAGATTCTGAGATCCGTCTGCGGAAGTCTAGGGATCTTGGTTACAGTACCTCTCACCTCCTATCTTGCAGGAGTCTTCCATAGCAGGATGGCAGAAAGAAAAAGTCAGGAGAGGGAAGAGGCAGTAAGAGGTTAAAGCAGACTCAGGAGACTTTTCAAGAGACAGACTAATAGTTAAAAAGGGCCCCGGGAATCTTCCCGGGGCCTTTACTCTATCTTGAAATCTTGAAAATTGATCTTTTATCTGTTGAAAAACTTTTATTTTTTAAGGAAAAGAAGAATTAAAAGCTAATCCAGACTATATCTTCCGCTGCAAAGGTGCACTTGAAGTCCTCTATCCTGTTGTTGAGAAACTCAATCCCCCTCATAACCTCATCCACCAGATCGTAGTTACACCCCTGGTAGTTGAGCTGAAGTTTGTTCTTCTCTATAAATCTGTACCTTATCTCATCTCCCTTGAGGTTGTCAAACCCCTCGATTACCTTGATACCCATATTCTCAAAAATTCCCCTGATATCCGATATCAGCCTCTCCTTCATAGAATCACCCCTTTTATTGTGTTATCCAACCAGCTAAGTATAGCTCTGAAAATTGTAAAAAACAACCTGAAAATACTTAAAAATAAACACTGTAATGATTTCTGGGGCTTGTTTTCTCTTAAAGTAAACTACTTCTGGGAGAAACTTCTATGAATCTGGAGGACCCTCTGGTCCCCCTTTCCTCTCTATAACTTCCATCTTCTTTGAGAGGCTGATGAGATTCTTTATCCTGTTTCCCACAAAGGGGTGGGTGCTTAGGATCTCCAGTCCGGAAGCCTCCGGGTTCTCCTCCAGCTGTGTGAGGAACTCCTCTACATCCACTGAATCGGTGAGTCCCCAGGTGAGCTTCAGGAGGGATGAGGTCAGGGGAAGGTGGCTTCCCCTGCTGGCAATGAGAGCAGCTGCATCGGCGGAATACTCACATGAACGGCTCCACTTGTAGAAGAGGAGGCGGCCCACGCCAAACTGTGTTCCTGCTATACTGATTATCCGTACATGTCCAAAGAGAATGTGCCCCATCTCATGACCTATTACAGCCCTTATCTCCTCCTTGGTGAGTTTCTCCACCAGGCTGGATGTGAGAACTATGGTATAGGGCTCATCATAACCGAAGGTATAGGCGTTCATCTGGGGATCCTGTATCACAAAGAGACTGACCCTCACAGGGGGCAGGAGCTTCTGTACCTCTGCAAGATCCTCATAGAGTATGGGACGCTGGTGGGGGCCGATACGGACAGCACTTGCCAGTATCTGATCCCTCCTCATATTTGCAGTGAGGTAACCTATACCGAAGAAGAGAAGGAGAAAGACCCCAGCCAGGAACCCTCCCAGGATAAGTATACCTATACCACAGACAAACCCCAGGGCCAGATCCCGGTTCTCCGTTTCACAGCGGTACTCCTCCAGCTTGACAGGTCTTCCCAGGGGAAGGTTACCTGTAATTATGAGTTTGTGCTCCCTCACCACAGCCTCGGGGCACATTGTAACAAAGAGTATAGAGGTGACTCCCAGGAGAAGAAGATCATCCAGAAGTCCCACAATGGGAAGAAAATCATCTGGAGGAAAGGGCAGGAGGAGATATGCAAGGGGAATGAAGATCAGGAAGATCTTGAGCCACTTATTTACCCGCTTGTCCAGTACCAGCCTCCCGGTAAGCCGGAAGTGATTGAATATATTCATAAGCATAGGATCCCCTCCTCTTTATCATAGTCTTTAATTTTATTTACAAGCTACTTCAGATAATTCCTTGATTCCAGAAGGTAATCAAGGGGGCCCTTTGGATTGTCTTCCTCACAGCTGGAGTCTTTTTATTATTAAAGGCGAAAGATACGAAATAGATAGTTTTATAACCGTGATTATGGTTTATTAATCTGCCCATTATTGTTATAATATTCAGGATAGATCTTATGTGGACGTATTTAGTTTTGGAAAGGTAGTTGGAAGTAGCGTTCTACGATAAATTCTTAGTGAGGTGCTGTGTGGAGAATCAGATAAAGAAATTTAATGATAAAGAATTAGAGGCTTCCTTTGAGAGGATGAGAAGCGCTTACTCGACTATTATAAGGTGTCAGGATATCATTGTAACTGCAGAGAGCGAGATGGAGATATATGAGGAGATCTGTAAGGTGCTTGTAGAGGAGGGACCCTATAACCTGGCCTGGATAGGCTCAGTTGATAATAGCCCCCAGAAGAGGGTAGTTCCCGTAGCCCAGGCAGGATTTAAAAGGGGATACCTCTCCTCCATAAATATAAGCTGGGGAGATGATATCTACGGCCAGGGGCCTACAGGAAGGGCAATCCGTGAAGGCAGGGAGGATATAGTAAAGGATATTGTGACAGATACAAGGTGTCTCCCCTGGAGGGAAAGAGCCATAGAGTATGGGTATCGTTCCAGCATGGCTCTCCCCATAAAGTATGGCGGAAGGATAGATGTAGTATTGAATATATATTCAGCGCACAGGGATGCATTTAACAGGGAGGAGGTCGACCTCTTCCAAAGGTTAGCTAAAAATATTGCCCAGGGGATCCATCTCCTGAGACTGAAAAGGGAGAGTGAGGCAGCTCAGAGAACCCATTATGAGATCCTCCTGAAAACTATAGATGCCTTTGTCCTTGCCATAGAGAAGAGGGACCCATATACAGCGGGACATCAGAAGAGGGTCACCGACCTGGCTGTTGCCATTGGAGAGGGGATGGACCTCGGCAGAAATAAGATAGAGGGTCTTCGTCTTGGAGCTCTCATTCATGATATAGGAAAGATCTATGTTCCTGGTGAGATACTCAACAGACCTGGAAGGCTCACCAAGCCGGAGTTCGATCTGATAAAACTCCACTCGGAGATAGGCCGGGAGATAATAAGCGGGATAGATTTTTCCTGGGAGATAGAGAAGATGATAGCCCAGCACCACGAGAGACTGGACGGCACAGGCTATCCCGGGGGCCTCAAGGAGGAGGAGATTATTGTGGAGTCCAGGATAATAGCTGTCTCAGATGTGGTGGAGGCCATAAGCTCCCACAGACCCTACAGGCCGGCTCTGGGAATAGAGGCAGCCCTGAATGAGATAAGGAGTGGAAGGGGAACAAAGTATGACCCCCAGGTAGTGAATATCTGTTTGAACCTCTTTGAGAGTGGAAGGTTTCAGTGGGAAGCTTAATAGATAGAACAGAAACAAGTAAAAATATAGAGAAATTTATTGGTTAGTGGCGGTCTGGCGGAGTGTTTTACTTTAGAGATTTAATTAGTTACTTTTAGTTGGGGTAGTATGAACTTAATAGAGTTTATTAATAGTCAAGGAGAACCATTAACAGAGTTATTGGACCTGCTCCCTATTCCTATTTTTTACAAGGACAGAAGGGGAGTCTATTTAGGCTGCAATAAAGCGTTTGAGAGATTTATAAAGTTATCCAGGGAGGAGTTTATAGGAAAGACGGTATATGAACTCTATCCCAAAAAACTGGCAGATATCTATTTTAAGATGGATGAGGAGCACTTTAACAACCCGGGTGTTCAGGTCTATGACGGTGAGGTAAGATCCAGTGAGAGGGAATCATATAGCGTCCGTTTTCATAAAGCCACCTTCACCAATGAGGAGGGGGAGGTAGCAGGACTTATAGGGGCAGTTCTTGATATCACCAAGGAGGTAGAGCAGGGAAGGTATCTGGAAAAATTGGCCTCCTACGATGTCCTCACAGGGCTATACAACAGGCGTAAGGGGATGATACTCCTGGAGAGGGCTATTGAAGATAGCAGGTATCAGGGTGAGGAACTTTCCATTATCATGATGGATGTGGATCACTTTAAGAGGATCAACGACCTCTATGGTCACCTCTATGGGGATGAGGTCCTTAAAAAGATCTCCCAGGTACTGGAAGATAACCTCAGGGATCAGGATATAGTATTTAGGTATGGGGGGGAGGAGTTTATCTGCTCCCTACCCAAGACCAGTAAGGGAGAAGCCCTTTTAGTGGCCGAGAGGATCCGTGAGAGTATAATAGCTTCCTTTACAGATCATGAGAAAAATACAGACAGATATGTAACTGCAAGCTTTGGAGTATCCACATATCCAGAGGACGGAATGAGCATGGATCAGGTGGTAAGCAGAGCCGACGATGCCATGTACAGGATCAAGAAGAACGGCCGGAATGGCATTGGGGTTGCAAGGAGGAGGAAGGGATAAATTTTTAACCTTACCTTGAGGATTAAAGAAAACAGCAGTTGATATCAACTGCTGTTTTTTATTGAGGAAAGTATAGAACTTAAAAAAAATTCCGTGAAGTCATTGGTGCTCCAGTTAATTGTTAGGATGCAACGTCACGCTGCTTCTTATTTGCAGGATACTTTATTGACGGAGGTTAAGGAGCATCACATAGTCATCCTCTCTCTCAACAATAACTTTAAATCCCAGCTTCCTATATAATCTTACAGCGTAGTTCCCCCTGGATACGCTCAGGGAGGCCTGGGTGCAGCCATCACCCTTCAGAAGAGAGATCATCTCCCTCATGAGAGCACTACCAACTCCCCTTCCCCTGTAACCCTTTAAGAGGGAGATGGAAAATTCCGGAGTAAAGTCATCTACATAACCATACCCCTTGTCGGTACCACTCCACTTTCTTACCCACACTCCCCCTATAATCCTCCTATCTGCCTCTGCTACCAGGCACCGGTCGCCACTTCTTCCAAAATCTCTTATGTATTTAAACAGTTCAGGCTTCCCTATAATATCCCTGGAAATCCTTTCCCCTCCAGCAGGCTGAAAGATAGCTTCATAGAGGAGATCCTCTAAGATCTCCTCTTCATCTTCTCTTAACTTTCTTATGGTGTAATCCATTCCCCCTCCTTTTTAAATGAGATCAGCCTCGTAGATGATCCTCTTCCCTATAGACTCCATATGAAAGAAGTCGCTGTCTCCCTTGACATCCAGGGTATTAAAGGTATCGTAGTATAGAAATCTGTCCCTTAAAGATACAAGAACCAGAGTAAGCTCCGAGTTGTGGGAGATAGAGGTGATGGCTCTCCGATACTTACCGAAGATGCTTGGCAGTGTCCCAGAATTACTCCCCTCGATGACGTGAAAAAAGATCCCCCGGGCATCTTCAAGAATAAGCTTCTGAAAATCCTTCTCTATACTTCCATAGGCACAGTTGGTTGCCTTGAACTCTATATTTGTCTGCTCCCTGAGATCGGGAGAGTAGGTAGAAACATCGATATTTCCAGAGAGGAGAGTTTCTCCAGAAAAGGAGTAGGGCAGTCTGGTAGGGGTCTCCACTGAATACTTCACCCCATTCCTGATAACCTCGTGTATAAAGACCTGCTTTGCCTCCTGTTCGCTGATCCTTCTTTCAGCCTTAGTTCGGTAGGTGGGATAGATAATTGTATTATCCTCCAGCCTCCCCTCCTCCAGGAGAAAAAGGTTTTTAACTGTATCAAAGATGATTTTTTTCACTGTATACCTCCGGGAATCTAAAATTATACCCTATGATAGTACAACTAAGCGAAAGGATGCAAGGGTATCCTTAGCTCTTTACGGGAGAGCAAGTAGAGGAAGGATTCCAGGGATGATCTGAGCTCAGCCCAAGTAAAAGATTAATTAAAAAAGTTAGTGTTTCTTTAAAGGGAGAGATAAAGATATATCGGGGATTAAACAAAAGTTTACAAAATCCATCTTCCCAGTGGAGGAGGTCAGTGATTTAAGCCTGAAGACACCTGTATAAAAGTGAACGCCTATAGAGGTTTGTGAACTAGTCTTTGTTTTTTTGAAATTATGTCATTGTAAAAGGTGACAAAAAATGTATTTTTAACATAAAAAGTATAAAATTTAGTTGAAACCCTATCTCTTTTAGGTTATATTGTTAGTAGGAGAGTAAAAAATAAAGAGGGAGAGAGAGCTATGAAAAAATTAATATCACTTTTAACGATTACATTTCTTTTAACGGTATCGGGAGACCTATATGCCAAGAAAGACGGAGAGAGAGGCAAATCATCTGACAGAGGAGGAAGATCGGAATCCGACAGGGGAGACAGGTCCGGCGGAGACAGGGACAGAGGAAGGTCATCGGATAAAGAGGATAGATCAGATAGATCAGATAGATCAGATAAGTCGGAGAAATCTAGCAAGTCAGAGGAAAGGGAAAAAAATCAGAAGGCTGTAGACGCCCAGAAGAACTGGGGGCAGCTGAAGGATGAGCTGATGAATGATCCTGAATATGCAGAGAAGTATGCAGGGGAGTATGGGGAGAAGAGGCTCAAGGAGGAGATCAAGGCCAAGAAGAGAATCAGAAGAGAGGTAAGAAGGAACTACGATTCAGATCTGCCTGAGGATGAGGTTGAAAAGGAGATCGAGAAACTTGTAGATGATTACTTTAATAGGGAGATTGTTCCTGGTGAAACCGAGGGAGTTGAGATGACTGAGAGATCCCAGAGAAAGATTGAAAAAGCACTTTCAAAGTATGATACAGCCATTGACAGAATAGATGCCAAGGAGCAGGAGGATACAGAGGATGAGGAGATAGAGGAGGCGCCGGAAACACCGGATATGGGAGAGACCCCTGAAGAGCCGGAAACACCAGATATGGGAGAAACTCCTGAGGAGCCTGAAACACCCGATACACCAGAAGTTCCAGAAACACCTGAAGACGGGGGAGAGGAAGTAGAAAATACCCTAGAAGGATAGGTACGTTCCTCAAAAGAAGGAGACAAAACAGAGCCACTCGATTGAGTGGCTTTTTTTATTTTTTGAACCTTCCTCCTTTGGAATAAAAAAAGCCCGGGAAATCCCCGGGCCTTTAGTGCTTTGAAGTTTTCCTTTGTTGGAGTAAGGTTAACTTTCCAGGAAAAAAGCAAGAAGAGCCAGAATAGCAAAAACCAGCTTTAATGCCTTCTTCTCCATAAAGAATGATCCTGTGAGGTATATTACCGATGGTATAACTGACTTCATATTACTTCCTCCTTAACTCAGCTGGGCTGCAGCTCTTCTTCTCTTGAAATTAATATTAAGCACTCCCATGGATATGAGGATTATCCCCATCCCAGCAACCTGCATACCTTCCAGTACCTCCCCAAAGGTTAGGTAGGCAAGAACAGCAGCCACAAGGGGCTCCATGGAGATAATGATACTTCCCGTGCTGGCCTCTACATACTCTGTGGATTTAACGTAGGCAGCGTTAGGTATAACTGTGTTTATCACTCCCAGGATAAAGAGGTTTACCATCATCCCGTGAAGGTTCCCCCCCTGGAATACCTGGAAGGTGTTGGCAAGGTCCGTGAAGAACAGGAGAAAGATGCTGGCAAAGAGGAACCCGTAGATAAGTAGGGTATCCTTGCTGTACCTGTCCTCAACAAACTTCGGCATAACAACCTGAAGGGCAAAGGTTATCCCTGCAACTATGGCAAAACCTATCCCCAGAAGATCCATGTCCAGGCTGTCCAGTTTATACCCCTTGGAGATAAGGAAACACCCCATGAGGGAAAGCCCTATGGCCAAGCCCTTCCTCGCAGTGAGCTTCTCCCTGAAGAATATCTTGGAGAAGATGATAACCCATACAGGGGAAGTGAACATAAGCACCGTGGCAACAGCTATTGGTATCCTTGAAACAGCTATATTGTAGGCAACAAAGGCCAGACCAAAGCTCAGAATACCATAGACAGCACAGAAGAGAAGCCCCCTTCCGTCTATCTTCAGCACGCTTCTGTCCTTCCTCCCGAAGAACACCAGGTAAAATACAAAGGCTATTGCAGTACGGAAGAAGGAGATTGAGAAGGGATCCAGCTGGAACTCATTCAGGTTCCTTATGGTGATCCCCATAGATCCCCAGAATAATGCCGCCATGGCTACCATGAGCAGACCGATACTTCTTTTGTTTTTCATAAAAAAATCCTCCTAAAATTTTGGTAACAAAAAAAAGACAACCGCAGCTGTCTTCAAAAAAAAAACAACTGGATCAACAATTCAATTTAGCGGAATGGACGTAGTAACGCCTGATGACACTTCCGCAGCACCAGTGAAATGGACGGCAACTTCCCGCCTAATGACACTCTCACAGCACCCTTGAACTGGTGAAACCCAGTTTGATGATATTTAATATTGTTTTATGTTATCAAATCCAAAAAAATCTGTCAAGAGTAAATTTTAATTTATTATTACAATGGATAATGCCTACTATATGGAACATTTGAGGAAGTCTAGATTAAATTTTCAGGAGAAAATTCACCCCATATTTTTTGGGAGTCAGAGGAAAAAAGTTGTTATTTTAAAGAAAAAATCTGAGGAGGATAGGCAGAGGAGCAATATGATAAAAGTCCTAAGCTTTAAAGGGAACTTTCTATAGTTGTGTATTCTTTTAGTTGGTTTTGGCAACTTTACGTAGAGTAAAACGTTGTGTGGTTGATTAAGTCAATTAACTTTGGAAGTGAAAAGGAGTATTATTGAAATAGTTGAAAAGAAAAGAGAGTGAAAGTTCTACAGAGTTATAAATATTTGAGTACAGTGGATTGTATTAAAAAAATTAGTAGCTATATAATTATAGTTAGTTATTATAAGTCACTTAGTTCAAAATAAGCCTTTAAAAAATCAGGAGGGGAAATGAAACAGGATAGTGATCTTAAAGTAAAAATTCAAAAACCTAAGTTATATCAAGGTAAAAACTACCCTTTGGAATGTATTGGAGATCAAGAATTTGAAAAAATTACATCAATCCTTTTTAATTGCAGTAGGGAATTAAAAGGAAAATATGATTATTCTAAAGCAGAATTAATAGAAGGTGGATCAGACAAAGGTCGAGATGTTATTTGTTATGATGAAAATGAAGAAGTGAATATTATAATTCAGTGTAAACATTCTATAAATCGCCATACTAAAATGGGGAAGCTTTATGGACAAAAAGAAATATTAAAGACAATAGCAAATATATACCTAGACAAAAGTATGGTAAAGGAAAATGAATTTAAATATATTCTATTCATTGCATATGGTATAACTGTTGAAAACAAAAATAGTTTAGAAAAGTTTTTTTATGAAGATGTAATGGAAAAGGACACTATTCTTAGGCAAAGAATTAATAAATTAAAATCAGATGATGGAGAAGGGTTTGTAAAAATTAGAGAAGGAATTCCAAAAGTTACAAATAGCGTTTTAGAAGATTTTAGAAAAATTGCTAAGAGAATGACGATTCATGTAGAGGAAGAAAAAGAAATTCAAAGTTATTTAAGAAACGTAGAAGCAATAAAATTTAAAGATTTCTTTGAAATGAAAATAGTTATAGAAAAACCTAAAGATTTATTTGCTTTCCAGCCTAATAATGATAAAGAAATGTTAAAGAGTGATGAGGTAAAAAAACATAAAGAAAAAATATTTTATAAAGAGTTGGAGAAAATAGAATTAGATAATAAAAGTAAAGAAGAAGCGTTATTAGACTTTCAAAAAAAAATACTTTGGCAGTTAGAATTGATAGATCATATGGAAGTAGAAGGAGAAAAATTGAGATATTCTTTAAGTGAATATGAAAAGGATATTTTAAGTAAAGAAAACGGCCATAGAATGAATTATAAAGATGATATTTTGTTAACAAATGATGGTGAAGGAATAGAAAAACTAGCTGTTCCAACTCAAAAGACACATTCAAGAAAGTACTATAGACAATTTATGAATGATATAACAAGAGAAGTAGCAACTTTAAGAGGATTTTCTGAAGTACCTTCAGGATTTACTAAAGGAACATGCCACGATTTAGTAGAGTCAAAAGAGATTAAAGGGTGGCATTTAGGAGAGAAGGAGGAATAAGAATGTCAAGTTTTGGTCAAAAGCTAATAAAAGTTACAGATAATCCATTTTTTATTGCTGAAATTTTAGCAGTTGCATTTGAAAATTTTATAGATAAAAGAAGAGCTACCTTGTGGGATGCTTACCTTATAATTCCTCTAATTCTGAAAAAAAGAACTAGAGAGAGGTTTGTTTCAACAAATAAAACAGGAACAATAATAAACTTATTTTCAGAAATTAAAAAAGTTGATTTATTAAGTTTGGAAGAAGATGTAAAAGTATATAAAAAGAAGGTTAACAAAGCAATTATTATTGGAATTGAAAGAGGTATAATATCTTTGAATAAGGAAACTTTAAGCTTAAATGGTAAGAAGACGAAGGGATTATTAGAGGACGAAAATTATAGAAAAGCTTCTCAAAATATAGGAAAAATATTTAGTAAATACGAGGTTTATGAAATATTTGAATTTATGGAGGTATACAACATATGAAATCTTACATTTCAAGAATAATAGCTTTTTCAGAAGATGGATATAAAAATGAAGTGAAGTTAAAAGAAGGTTTAAATGTAATTACTGGAAATTCTAAAACAGGAAAGAGTGCGTTACTTGAAGTAGTAGATTATTGCCTCTTTAATTCAGCAGATTGTATTCCGGCAGGGGTTGTAAGGGAGAATATTGAAGTATACGCAGTTGTTATAGTTTTTCAAGATAAAAAACTTATTTTAGGTAGAAAACCATTTAATAATGGTGGTAATAGAACAGGATTCTATTCTCTAGAAAGTTTGGGCTTTCAAGAAAAGAATATAGATTCTAATTATTTTAAAAATAAAAAAAGTAACTTTAGACCAAAATCTGAAGTGATTAAATTTTTATTAGAGATATTTAATGTTAGCACATCTACAAGAACAACTTATGTTAATAATAAGCTAAAAAAGCAGACTCCTACTATCAGAAATATTTCTTCTTTTATTTTTCAACATCAAAATTTAATAGCAAGTAAGTTTGCCTTATTCTATAGGTTAGATAACTCTGAAAAAAGAAAATCTGTAATTACAGAGTTTCCTATTTTTACGGGATTAGTAAACCAAAACTATTATCAATTAGCCGTAACCAAAGAGGAGCTAATCAAAGAAAAAAAACGTTTAGAGAGAGAAATAAAAATAAATAACCAGCTTGAAGAAAGTTTTATATCTAAAGTTAATAAACTAAGGGCTGAAGTTTCTGAATTATTAAATATTTCTAATGATTTTAACTTAGATGAATTAGAAATCAGTAGCCATATTAAAAATACAGATACTTTACTTAGGGAAAAACTAAAGTTAGAAGATGAGGTAGAAGGATTAGAAAAAAATATTTATCAAACAGGACTACAGTTGTCAAATCTAAATAAAGTAATCATTTCTAGTAATAAAATAGAAGATAAACTTAAAAAAAGAGCATCAATGAACTTTCATGAAGTCGAGAAATGTCCTCTTTGTAACTCCGAGCTAGAAGAGCTTAATAATGAAATAAAGAGTTTAAATAATCAAAAAAAAGAGATATTTGGGATGCTTACTGGTGTTCAAAAAACTTCACCTAGAGTAATTGAACGTCAAAATGAATTAAAAGTGAGTCTTGAAAGTTTAAAGAGATTAAAGAATAAGAAAAATAGAGAACTAAAGGACATTGAAGAAGCATTTGATTTATCAAAAAAGAAAAGTTTATATCATTATATTTTCGAAAAAAAAATAGAGTTAGAAATAACAGAAAAAAAACTTACTAATAAGGATGGAGAACTAGAAAAAGAATACGATAAAATTTCTGAAGAATTAGATGATTTAGTTAGAGAATTAGATGGATATGATTTAGAAAAGAAAAAATCTGAAGCAGAAGTTGAAATTTCAAAATTTATGAATAAAATGGCTAAAAAGCTAGATTTTGAAGTAAGCTTGGGAAAACCAGATTTAGTTTTTGATTTGAAAAACTTTGATTTATATCAAAGGCGAGGAAACGGGAAAATTTATTTATCATCTATGGGGAGTGGCTCCAATTGGTTAACATGCCATTTATCATTATTTATGGGGTTACATTATTATTTTGCAAGTAGAGGAAATAAATGTTCTATTCCAAATATTTTGTTTTTAGATCAACCAAGTCAAGTGTACTTTCCTGATAAAGAATCTATACACAATAAAGAATCTAAAGATTATAAAAATGTTGAAGAAATTTATAAGGCAATTTTATGGGGAATTAGAGAAATTGAAAAAGAGACTGAAATAAAACCACAAGTTATTATTATGGATCATGCTGATAATTTGGATTTAGGTAAAGAAAATGATTTTGAAAGTTATGTAAATGGAAATAGGTGGAAAGAAAAAGGAGAAGGATTTATAAAGGTTGATCAAAATTAGAATAGTGTGTATAAAATCTTATATTTTTAAAGGAAGTATAAGGTTTAAAAAATAAGTAGTAGAATTTTAAATATTCATAGAAAATTTGTAGAGATAAGTTTATAACATGCGTCTACTTGTAATAGCTATAAAAGATTCTAAATAAGCTTTTAAACAGTCGACTGCAGGTAGTCGTTGGGCTACACTTATTATTCCTACTTCGTTTCGTCGAGCAGGATAGGTTCTATCCAGAGCCCGGAAAAGAAACGGAAACCTTGCTATACCTAAAAAGACAATTACCGGAGGTCTTGAACTTTGGGCACCTTTCTTTCAAGAGAAAGGTGCTCCTTTTTTTATTTGAAATAGATTTTACAAGGGATACAGGTACTATAATTAAAGCGAGGCTTCTCGCCTCTCTTTTCTATTACAAAATTAAACCAACCCAAACTCCACCCGATTCCTCCCCCTATCCTTAGCTCTGTAGAGGAGTTCATCCACCCCTGTGAGAAGCCCCTCTATATCCTTGGATGAGCACCCTTCTACTACCCCTATACTCATTGTGATCCTCTCACCCTCTGGAAGGTACTCCGCCTCATATTCCATAACAGCCCTTCTCAGCCTCTCAGCTGTTTCCAGAGCCTGGGTAAGGGTAAGCTTAGGCAGGATGATGAGAAACTCCTCCCCGCCCCACCTTCCAAGGGAGTCCGAGGAACGGATATTTTCCCTGGTTATCCTGGTCACATCCACTAGCACCCTGTCCCCTACCTGGTGTCCATAGGTGTCGTTTACCCTCTTAAAGTGGTCGATATCCGCAAGGAGAAGGGAGAAGGGGGTCCCGTAGTTTTTAAGTCTCTCCACCCTTCCTGCAAGGATCTCCTCGGTCCTCCTCCTGTTCCAGACCCCTGTGAGGGAGTCCGTTGTGGCAAGGAGCCTGGTCCTCTCAAGGAGCCCCTCCCTCTCATCTGCAGCCTCATCTGCCCTGGAGAAGAGGTTGCTGATGATCATCACCTCAAGGAGGAAGGCCAGAAGAACGGTAAGCCCCTGGCTCAGGAGAACAAAAAATCCATCCATCATGGGGGTGGAGAAGTAGCCCTCCACCCTCCCCTGGGCAAGGGCATAGAGGATCCTCAGGGTGTTCACTGCTATAAAGAGCAGGGATAGCCACCCAACCCCCAGGGCGTGCTTTCTGAGCTTATTGGGAGAACCCCAGAAGATCAGGTATGCCACATGGAGGAAGATGGGTATGGTCATGGCTGAGAAGAGGACTATCCTAATCCTTACATCGGGGGCTATGAAAACGTAGTAGAGGTAGGTAGTGGTAAATACTCCCGTGTAGATATAGTAGGGCCTCCTCTGAATGTTTAGTTCCAGGAAGCATCCCATACCAAGGAGGAGTAGAAGGATACTTGAAAACATGAGGATGTTGGGGAGAAGCACCGATATAGTAGGGGGAAGCCCCCTCCAGAATGCAGCCAGGGTGAGCCCCGCCGAGTGGAGGATGAACTCTCCCAGGAAAAATTTGAGCCCCCTAAAGGTCCTCCCGTAGGAAAACCAGAGGTGGAGGATGATGAGGGTGGTGATATAGCTGATAAATATATAGTTTATAATAAGGGTATTCATATGAAGGTAGTTCACCTGGGGGTCACCTCCCGAATCAAAAAGTTTACACAGATAACTATCTATCTACTTCTCGAAATCTGCCATATATCCTCTTCCAGAGGGAAGGTTTAGGAGGGAATTTTGCAGGATAAAAAAAGCCCCTGAGTACTCAGGGGCAGGTTCTTTAAAACTTTAAAATCTTACTTCGCAGGTACAAACCCCTCTTCAGCTACGATAGCCTGTCCCTCAGGTGAAAGGGCAAACTCGATGATGTTTGAGATAACCTGGGATCTCTCAGCTGGTGCATACCAGAAGAGCTCCCTTGCAATGGGGTACTTCTTGCTGGATACATTCTCAACTGTAGGAGCAGATCCGTCTACTTCCAGAGCCTTAACGGTCTCATCCATGTAGGCCATTCCCACATAACCGATTGCATTCTCATTGCTGGCCGCTTCCTGCACGATAGCTGAGTTTGACGGAAGGAACAGAGTAGCATCTGCATACTCCTTAGCTGACTTCTTAACTCCCCCTCTTACTACAGCCTCCTTGAAGTATACATGGGTACCAGAGGATGAATCCCTCGAAAGAAGTATGATAGGAGCATCCGCTCCTCCTACCTCCCTCCAGTTGGTGATCTCTCCGGAAAAGATCCTACCTATTACCTCCTTGGAAAGGGCATTTACAGGGTTATTTGGGTGAACGATTACAGATAGACCATCCCATCCGAATACGATCTCCTCGAGAGGGTTTCCTGCATCTGCCGCACTCTTAAGCTCACTCTCCTTGGCATCCCTTGAAGCCATGGCAATATCTGTAGTTCCGTTGATGGCCGCAGCGATACCTACCCCGGAACCTCCACCAGTTACTGCAATCCTTGCATCCCTATTGCTCCCCATATAAGCTTCCGACAGCTGCTGGGTTACATTTAGACATGTATCCGATCCGGTGATCTGAACCACCTGGGATTTCTCCTTATTGCTGCCACATGCAGCCAGTAATAATAACGATACTCCCAAAAGCATTTTCTTTAACATCATAATTCCTCCTAGAACTTTTTTTCTTATCTTTCTTATACAACCACTTTACAGTAAACTTGTAAAAGGGGTATATAGAAAGTGTAAATGTTGTGTAAATGGCCCCTTATCCTAATTCAGACCCGTAAATTGACCCTGAGGAAGGTTTGGGAGTATAGGTCGGTGAGGGGAGGAAGGTGCAGATATCTTCCCTTTAATGGTCCTTTGCGGGCAAAAAAAAATAAAAAGTTGCATAAATCACTTAACTTTAGAGGTAAAAAAATACTATAATTAGGGAGGATATCCCAAAATTTAAGACTTAGAGGGGTATTTGGTTTAGGCTTCCGGCAGAGGAAGCAGCGAGAGTTTAAAATTAGTACAGAAGGAGAGTTGAGATGGAAAAAAGATTGATGGAGTATGCCAACCTGGCTATAGCAACAGGGGTAAATGTTCAAAGGGGTCAGAAATTATATATAAATGCTCCCATCCATGCAGTTAAGCTGGTAAGGATGCTAACAAAGATTGCATATGAAAGGGGAGCAGCAGAGGTGGTTCACAACTGGATGGACGATGAGCTGGAGCTAATGAAGTACAGCAACGTAACTATAGAGGATCTTTCGGTATTTCCTGCATGGAAGA
This sequence comes from Propionigenium maris DSM 9537, assembly GCF_027925155.1. Lineage (GTDB taxonomy): Bacteria > Fusobacteriota > Fusobacteriia > Fusobacteriales > Fusobacteriaceae > Propionigenium > Propionigenium maris. The sequence continues at coordinate 43,036 of NZ_BSDY01000013.1, forward strand.
TAAAGCAGATGGAGGACCTGGCAGAGGAGGGGGCTGCTTTTCTTCACGTGATCTCCCCAGACCCGGAGCTTCTAAAGGATATAGATCCAAAGAAGATAGCTGAGGCCAATAAAGCCAACTCCATAGGACTCAAGGCCTTCAGGGAGAAGATGATGAAGCCGGACAACGCATGGAGTATCATAGCGGTACCCAATGAAGCATGGGCAGAGAAGGTGTATCCAGAGGCAACTACCGAGAAAGCAATGGAGATGCTCTGGGACAGTATCCTAAAATGCTCAAGAGTGGGAGAGGGAATGGCTGTGGAAAACTGGGATAACCACAACATCAGACTGAGGGAGAAAACGGACCTTCTTAACAGTAAGAAGTTTGTTAAGTTCCACTACAGATCCGAAAAAACAGACCTCATAGTAGAGATGTCTCCAAAGCAGGCATGGAAGGGAGGGATATCCGAGACAACCAATGGGGTATCCTTCAACCCAAATATCCCAACAGAGGAAGCCTTCTCCATGCCAAAGAGGGACGGAGTAAACGGGGTCCTTGCCAGCACAATGCCTCTAAACTATGGAGGAAACCTTATAGATGAGTTTGTTCTTACCTTTAAGGATGGAAGGGTAATCGACTTTACAGCAAAGAAGGGGTATGAGATACTGGAGAACCTTCTCAATACAGATGAGGGTGCCAGATACCTTGGGGAGATAGCCCTTGTACCGGTGGATTCTCCCATCTCAAACCTAAACACTATCTTCTACAATACTCTCTTCGATGAGAATGCTTCATGCCACTTTGCCTTTGGAACAGCATACAAGGGTTGTATAGAAGGGGGCGAAACTATGACCGAGGAGGAGCTTAAGGAGAACCAGGTTAATACAAGTCTGGTTCATGTGGATTTCATGGTGGGAAGTAAAGACCTGAATATAGATGGAATCGATGAGGAGGGGAACAGGGTTCCTGTCTTTGTAGATGGAAACTGGGCAATATAGTAAGGAGTTATAGCATTTAAATTAAGAGGCGGCAGGTATCTTTTATTATGGGATACCTGCCGCTTTTTTATTGTTAAGGAAAGTATAGAACTTATTAAAAATTTTCATGAAGTAATTAGTATTCCAACTGATTATTAGGATGCAACGTCACGTTGCTTTTTATTTAAGTTATAGAATTTTCAGTTGAAGATATTTAACCCTTAAGGAGCTCCCTGGCTAACCTCATATCAATTATCCTTAGGGTCCTTCCCTCCTTCTCCAGGATACCTCCTGCAATGAGCTTTTTGATTATCCTCTGAAGGGTACGTATCTCGATGTGGAGCATCTGAACCAGGTCCTCATTGGAGGTATAGGTGATCTCTCCCCCAGTGGAGATAAGAAAATCCACAACATACTGTTCATTGGAGAGGTTGACCTTGGCAGCATGTTTCTTTATGAGTTTTAAAGCATTTTTGACTATAGCCTTGTTTAACAGGTTATTTAAGCCAGTGAGGGTCTGGGCACCGATACTGTCCATAATCCTTATCATTGGTACCTCTAAGACTGTGGCAGAGGGCATCCCCTTTAATATAATATCCAGGGACTTATCTACCAGTAGTTCCAAGTGGCCCAGGCAGTCACCCTCCTGAAACTCCATGGTGACCTCCAAGTGATCCTCTATAAACCCTGTAATCACAACCCTCCCCTCCACTACAATATAGAGGCAGTCATCCTTGGGTATGAAGATCTCATCCCCAGAAAAACTTTGCAGTGTAAAGTAGTTGTTGAGGGATCTAGAAGAAATTATATTTAAATCCTCTGAAGTTAACTGAGGCATTAACTCAGATAGCTGTTCAATATTCATAGCTCCTCCTTTGCCTAATATTCATTTAATTATAGCAAACTTAAGATACTGAACTCCACTTTTTGTTAAAATTTTAAGGGAGGATAAGGGGAAGAAGAACTCCTCCTCTGTAAACCACTTAAAAGAATCCTTATCTATATATGAATCATAAAATATATTTTATGATTTCTTTTGGAAATTAATTACCTTGGTATAAATTCTTTAAAGAGAAATATGGTTTTTTATTAATAAAATGGACTAAAGCACTTGTTTTCCCCTGGAGATATATTGATAATATGTTTAAATTGAAATTATTTTCTGTGAAAAATCTGTTTCTTTATGGAAGGGATATAGGGGAAGATTTCTAGATGAAGGGTGGAGTGGCAGTGGAGGAGTTAATCGAGAGGATTAAGATATTGCACGCTGATATTGAGAGGGAGTGCAATGAGAAGCTGGAGGTTTTAGAGGAGTGCAGTCGGAGGGATGGCCAGTGCAGTGGATGCTCCCAGGGGGAGAGGTGCAGGATAGATATGTCCAAGATAGTTAAGATCTCTCAGCTATATAATGAGCTGAGGTCCAGAGAGGGCTAAATGGTAGTGAGGGGGGCAACTTTTCAGCAGAGGGTTAACAGGGAAAGATTTAAGGATGAATATTTGGGGCAGTGGAAGGTATAATGAAACATCGAGGTGAATTGAATGTTTGAAAAGCTATTGGAAATCGAAAATTTATATAGATATTTAAAGGTGGAGTACAGTTTAACAAGGACCGATGTAAAGATTATTATCTCCAGTGTGAAAAATGACAGCCTCTATCTCCTGGGGGAGAACCTGGAAACAGACAGATCCCTTATCTCCAGAAGGGTAAAGAGGCTGCTGGAGAAGGGCTTTCTTCACAAGAGGGCTGAAAGTAAGGGGTATAAGATAATCCTTCTTCCAAAATCCCACAGGGTATTAGATGATATCAGGGATTTTCTGAGGGATGCAGACTTAGAGGGACTCATTGCAGCTGAGAAGTAGGGAGGATCTAGATGTGTTGGCTCTAGATGGTGGTCTTTATAGGCGGAAGTTATCTGAGGTAGGTATCGATGGAGGTGGAGGTAGTGGAAGGAAGTCAGCTTTTTTTGGAATCCAATCCCAGGGAAGCAAAAAAATTCGTGTATTATGGTAATATCAGGTATTTAAAGAGGGACTATGAGGGTGCCCTTGAGTACTATAAAAAAGCTTTGGAACGGGACTACTTCGATGGGGGAATCCACTACAACCTGGGTCTTATAATGGAAAAACTTCAGGATTATGAGGGGGCTCTGAGGAACTACCTTACCAGTATGAAGTTGAGCTGTCAGACTGAAACCTACTATGCCAAGTCTCAGAGGAAGGTAAGAAACCTCAAGCTTCACCTGAAAGCTAGGAAGAAGTAGGTAGAGCTTATTAATAATAAAGAGAAGGGGACTCCCAGAGGGTCCTTTTTTATTATTAAAAAAGCATAGAATCAAAAACTTGTATTTTTTAGATTATGAATTGGAAAAACTTTAGATATAGTACTGTAGATGTTTAGCAGATATATTTAAGTATTACAAAATGCCGTATAACTTTTCCTTCTGGATGTTTAATTTTTTTAGTATAGCCTTCAAGAAAATTTATAGAAAACAAGTATAGACTATTTGACTTTATCAACACTAATTAAATGTAATAGTGCAGATCTCCAAAAAAACTTTATTGGTGTACACTCTTGTGTTCCTTGGTTTTACTGGTGTGTAGTGGTGGTGTAAAAAAAGATGGAAAAAACAGGGGGAAAAGGTATTGTGTTCTAATGAAAATTAGTGTAATATCTGAGACATAGAGAGGAACAACAAAGAGGAAGACAAAATATTTAAATATAAATTATTAGTGTACTCTAATGAGGTGGTTAGGAATGTATTCTGAAAGACAGGAAAGAATAGTAGATATAGTATTAAAGAGAGGGCCTATAACGGGGAAGGAGATCGCTGAGATCCTGGGAGTAACCAGAGGAGCTCTGAGAACAGATTTCTCGGTACTTACAAAGGATAAGGTCATAGCTTCTAAGACAAAGATAGGTTACTCATACCTGGGAAACGGAACTCCCACAGGGAAGAAGCTGGGAAGAAAACAGGTAAGTGACTATATGAGTATGCCAAATATACTTCAGGAGGAAACTACTGTATATGAGTCCATAGTATCCATCTTTTTAAAGGATACTGGAAGCATATATGTAACTAAGAACGGAGTACTTTCAGGAGTGGTCTCCAGAAAGGATCTTCTTAAGCATATGATGGGGGGAACGGACAGCCGTAACTCACCTATCGGAATGATAATGACGAGAATGCCCAACGTAATCTTCTGCTACAGAGATGAATCGATTCACAGTGCAGCTGAGAAGATGGTGGAGCATGAGATAGATTCCCTTCCAGTGGTATCTGAGATAGAGGACGGGAAGTATAAGGTAGTAGGAAAGATATCCAAAACAACAATTACAAAAATCTTCGTAGAAGAGTTTAAGGGGTAGATGACATATGAAGGACTTTAGTGTACATGTATTTTCAGATTCCTTTGGGGAAACAGGGGAGCAGTTAGCAAGGTGTGCCCTGAGCCAGTTTGGCCTAAGGGAGAGCGAGGTAATAAAGCACTCTCACGTATGCAACCTGGAGGTATTGGAGAGGGAGCTGAAGATATTAAATGGAGCTAAAAATATTATTGTGCTCTACACAATAGTACACCTGGATGTAGTGGGGAGGCTAAAGGAGTTTTGCCAGGAGAGGGAGTTTAAGTGTATAGATATGCTTAACCCGCTGATAGACCTGCTTCAGGAACATGTAGGGAAAGCCCCTAGAAGGGAATCGGGGCTCTACAGAAGGCTGGATGAAAAGTACTTTAAGAGGATAGAGGCTATAGAATTTGCAGTAAAATACGATGACGGAAAGGATATCAGGGGAATCCACGAGGCAGACCTTGTTATTCTGGGAGTATCCAGAACATCTAAAACTCCGCTGAGTATATATCTTGGAAACAAGAAGAAGATAAAGGTAATAAATATACCTCTAGTACCAGAGGTAGAGGTTCCTAAGGAGGTCTTTGAGATACCAAAGAGAAAGGTAATAGGCCTTACAAACTCAATAGAGATGCTCAATAAGATAAGGGAGCAGAGACTGAAGACAATAGGATTTGAAAATGGATCAACATACTCATCTATGGGAAGGATAATAGAGGAGCTGGACTATGCAGAGAATGTAATGAAGAGAGTAGGGTGTCCAGTGGTGGATGTATCTGAAAAGGCCATAGAGGAGTCTGCTGAGATAATAATGGAGATAGCCAGAGAGAACGGCTTAAGACTCTACTAGGATTAAATAGAAGATAAAGACTTAATCATAAACTTAACTACTGATCTTGTGATCTACTCTAAATTGGAGAGTGATTAATACATGGGAAAAGGAGGGGGCAATGAGCAAGGGTAAGTACAAAAAAAATCACTTCTTAAGAAGAAAAGCTCTTAAGAAAACAGTCTAGGCTGAAAGGCGGGGAGGTAGTGTAGGGCCTCCCCTTCTAAATACAAAAAATTAACGAAATTTATTATAAACAGGGGGTCAAGGTATGAAAAAATTAGTGTATTCATTTGAAATGGGTGACAAGAGCTGGAGAGATCTTCTTGGAGGAAAGGGAGCAAACTTAGCTGAGATGACGAAGATAGGTCTTCCAGTACCACAGGGGTTCACAGTATCCACTGAAGCTTGTAAGGAGTACTACGAGAAGAACCAGTGGCTGAGTGAAAATGTTAAAAGCCAGATAGCTGTACACATGATGAAGCTAGAGGAGAGCATGGGGAAGAAGTTTGGAGGAGATGAAAATCCACTTCTTGTATCTGTAAGATCTGGTGCAGCAGTCTCAATGCCGGGAATGATGGATACAGTACTGAACCTTGGATTAAATGATACAAGTGTAGAAGCTCTTGCAAGAGAATCTCAGAATGAGAAATTTGCATGGGACTCATACAGAAGATTTATCCAGATGTTTTCAGATGTAGTAATGGACATACCTAAGTACAAGTTTGATATAGTTTTAGAGAGACTTATGGAGGAGAAGGGATGCGATTCCGTTGAGGGACTGGAAGCAGAGGACTTCAAGAAGGCTGTAGAGGAGTTTAAGGGGATCTATGTAAAGGAGACTGGTAACGACTTCTTAACAGATCCATTTGATCAACTGTTAGCTACGGTGGAAGCTGTATTTAAGTCTTGGAACAACCCGAGAGCTATCGTATACAGAGACATAAACGGAATAGACGGAAGCATCGGAACAGCAGTAAATATCCAGAGCATGGTATTTGGAAACTTGGGACAGACATCTGGAACCGGTGTAGCCTTTACAAGAAACCCAGCCACAGGAGAGAAGAAGATCTTCGGAGAGTACCTTCTAGATGCCCAGGGTGAGGATGTAGTAGCAGGAATAAGAACTCCTAAGGAGATCGAGGGAATGGCAGATGAGATGCCAGAGGTATACAAGGAGTTTATGGATGTATGCGCACTTCTTGAGAAGCACTACAACGATATGCAGGATATCGAGTTTACAATAGAGAAGGGTAAGCTATACCTTCTTCAGACAAGAAACGGAAAGAGAACCGCTCAGGCTGCAATAAAGGTAGCTGTTGACATGGTAGAGGAGGGACTTATCTCTAAGGATGAGGCTATCCTGAGAGTGGACCCGTCCAGCATAAACCAGCTTCTTCACAAGAACTTTGATCCAAAGGAGCTAAAGAAGGAGAGACCACTTACAGAGGGACTTCCAGCATCTCCAGGGGCAGCAAGCGGAAGAGTGGCATTTACAGCAAATGACATAAAGCAGGGTAAGGGAGAGATCCTAGTTAGATTAGAGACATCTCCAGAGGATATAGAGGGAATGAACCTGGCAGAGGGAATCCTTACAATCCATGGAGGTATGACTTCCCACGCAGCAGTAGTAGCTAGAGGAATGGGTAAGTGTTGTATCAGCGGATGCAGCTCTATAGAGTTAGATGAAGCAGCTAAGAGAATGGTTATAGGGGATGTAGTTATCCAGGAGGGAGACTGTATCTCACTAGATGGTGGAACTGGAAAGGTATACAAGGGAGAGATTCCTAAGAGAGAGGGAATGATCGACTCTACCTTTGAGAAGTTCATGGAGTGGACTGGAGAGTATAAGAGTCTTGGAATCAGAACCAATGCCGATACAGTTAAGGACTGTGAAACTGCTATCAGATTCGGAGCAGAGGGAATTGGACTTTGCCGTACAGAGCACATGTTCTTCGATGAGAACAAGATCTGGCCAGTTAGAGAAATGATCGTATCTAAGACTTCCTATGAGAGGGAGCAGGCTCTGGCAAAGCTTCTTCCACTACAGAAGGAGGACTTTGTAGGAATCTTCAAGACTATGGGAGCAAGACCTGTAACTGTAAGACTTCTTGACCCGCCTCTACATGAGTTCCTTCCACATGAGGATGATGATATCGAGAAGTTATCCAAGGATATGAACATAGAGTTCAGAGACCTGAAGAACAGAATCGAGGGTCTTAAGGAATTTAACCCAATGCTAGGACATAGAGGATGCAGACTGGCAGTTACCTACCCTGAGATCTATGAGATGCAGGCAAAGGCTATTATGCTGGCAGCTATTGAAAACAAGAGGAACGGTGTAGATGTATCCCCTGAGATCATGATACCACTTGTTGGAGAGGTAAATGAGCTTACTTATGTAAAGAAGAGAGTACAGGGAGCTATCGAGGAGGTATTCAGAACTGAGGACTTCAAACTTGAGTACAAGCTGGGAACTATGATAGAAGTACCAAGAGCGTGTGTAACTTCAGATGAGATCGCCAAGGAAGCAGAGTTCTTCAGCTTCGGTACAAACGACCTTACTCAGATTACATTTGGATACTCGAGAGACGACTCACCTAAGTTCATAGGGGAGTACAAGAGCAAGGAGATCCTTGCCCACGATCCATTTGAATCTATCGATGAGAGAGGGGTAGGAAGACTTATGAAGATGAGTGTTGACCTGGCTAAGGCTGAGAAGGGCAACATAAAGCTTGGAATCTGCGGAGAGCACGGAGGAGATCCTAAGAGTATTGAGTTCTGTCACGGACTGGGACTTGACTATGTATCATGTTCACCATACAGAGTACCAATTGCAAGGGTTGCAGCAGCTCAGGCAGAGATTAAGTCAAAGAGAGGATAGTTTATTGGGGGGGACAGGGAAACCTGTTCCTCTTTTTATTATCTGGGGAAGTAGAGAAGTTATAAAAATCATGTGAAGCAATGAGGGGGCCATCAGATTATTGGGATGCAACGTCACGTTGCTTTTAATGGAGGAAGAAATTTTTCCGGGGAGTCTATGGTTTGGGGAAAAGATGGGGTAAAATGTAGTAGTGGCAGAAGCGACTATACATCTAAGAAGAATGGAAGTGATATTATGATGGAAGTAAAGATGAGTAAGAAGACAGTGAACTATCTAGAGGCTGGTGGATACAGAAGCGTGGTAATTAGTCTGGAAAAAAGTTGTTCATGCGGAGGAAGTAATATCACAGGGCTTCATCTGGAGCTTGCGACCGGCAGAGCAGGAGAGAGGGAGGGGTACACCTACCTCAGGGCAGAGGGATTTGATATCCTGGTGGACAGAAGATTAAAGTGCAGATCAAAGGTGGCATTTTATCTCAATGAGAGTGGAATAGGAAATATATTTGATATAGAGGGGATAGAACTATGAATATAATGGTATTTACAACCTTTAGCAACAAGGAGGAAGCCAGAAGGATAGCGGGGATACTCTTAGAGGAGAAGGCAGCTGCATGCGTGCAATTGAAGGAGATAGAAAGTCTCTACATGTGGAAGGGACATATAGAGGAGGACAGGGAGGTCCAGGGACTTATTAAGACTAGAAGGGAGCTCTTTGGCATAGTAGAAGAGATAATCAAGAGGGAGCACTCCTATGAGGTGCCCCAGATTGTGGCAGTGGATATAGAGAGTGGAAGTGAGGCCTACCTTCAGTGGATAGGAGAGGTGACCAGATAGCAGAAATACTGGTATATTAAAGGTTAAATCCCCAAAGAGACGGTTGAATTGTAGGAGGGGATAATGTATAATATATCTAGATTTTATAATGGATTTAGGAGGAAGTAGATGAAGATAGCACTGGGAGCAGACCACGGAGGATACACACTAAAGGAGCAGATTAAGAAGCACTTAGAGGGGAAGGGGCATGAGGTAGTAGACCTTGGGGCACACTCAACTGAATCTGTGGACTATCCGGAGTTTGGAAGAGCAGTTGGAGAAGCTGTAGTTGAAGGTAAGGCAGACAGAGGAGTAGTTGTGTGCGGTACTGGAATCGGTATCTCTATCGCTGCAAACAAGGTAAAGGGGGTAAGAGCAGCTCTTTGCACAAATACAACAATGGCTAGACTGACTAGAGAGCACAACGACGCCAATGTACTGGCTATAGGAGCTAGAATGGTAGGAGACGTGCTGGCACTTGAGATGGTGGATACATTCCTTACAACTGAGTTTGAGGGAGGAAGACACGCAAACAGAGTGGCTAAGATAGAGGGAGAAGAGAAGAAGGGCGGATGCAGCTGCGGCGGAAACTGCCACTAAGATATATAAGAGATAGAGGAGGAATCATAGATGTCTACAATTTTTACTAAGATAATAGAAAGAGAGATTCCAGCAAACATCGTATATGAGAATGATAAGGTACTAGCCTTTAAGGATATCAATCCCCAGGCACCGATTCATATACTTGTAGTTCCCAAGAAGGAGATCCCTACAGTTAATGATATAAAGGCTGAGGACAGGGAGCTTATCGGAGAGATGTACCTAGCTATAGGTGAGATCACCAAGGAACTAGGAGTACAGGAGGAAGGATACAGAGTAATCACCAACTGTAACCAGTATGGAGGGCAGGAGGTATTCCACCTACACTTCCACATAATGGCTGGAGAACCTCTAGGGCCTATGAGAGCAAGGTAACATGAAGGTGAAGATGAATTTTTTATAGATTTTCATTTTTTGAAACTTAAAAAATTTTAAACCAGAAAAAATCAGGATAGATTTTTTCTGGTTTTTTATTTACTTAAATTTTCAGTAATTCTACGAAAAACTTCTACAGTTTCTATGGACCTCTCAGTTCCATCTAGGTTATAGTCTGTATATGCTGAACTCTTTACTATTACAACTCTGTGCTCGGGATTTACATAGATAAACTGGCTGTAAATTCCTTTTGCAAGATTATCTCCCTTTGGTTCCGGAGGAATCCACCAATGAAAACCATAACCAAATGGTGAATCTGAAAGAACGTTTTTCCCTGGCTCTAAGTGAGGTGAATCTGGAGTAACAGAGGCAGTAATCCAATCTTTCTGAATTATCTGCTCTCCATCCCATAAGCCATTATTTAAATAAAGCATGCCAAACCGGGCATAATCTCTGAGTACAGCATTAAAACCGCCAAAAGCCAATTCCATTCCTCTGTTATCGAGAAGCCAATAAGCATTGGACTCCATCCCTATTCTTTCCCATATTTTTTCCTGAAGATAGGTTGTTAAGGACTTACCTGTAGCTTCTCTTATTACCATTCCCAGAACCTGAGTATTTACACTGATATAGTGATTATAAGTTCCCGGTTTTTTTTCACGGCTCAAAGATGAAACATAAGTATCTAAAGAGGTGTTAAAAGCAATTGCCCTGCCTAAACGGTTGATATCTGAAAAAAATCTCCGTAATCTTCATTAAAATCTATTCCAGAAGACATCTGGAGAACATCCTTAATAGATACCCCTTCATATCCGCTGCCATGCAGGGAAGGAACATATTTTGTAACCGGCTCGGAAATATCTTTTATATAGCCTTCCTCCACAGCGATTCCTATCAACGCTGAAATAATTGATTTTACAACCGACCAGGAAATTACTTTAGTATCGGCACTATTCCCGTTATAATTTTTTTCAAAGGTGATCTTTCCATCTTTAATTACTATTAGCCCTGTTGTCTGCGTGTCTTTAAGAAATCCATTAACACTCCTTATCTCACCTAAGTATCTATATGTATCAGGAAGTTCAATAAGATCATACTCAAAGCGATGAATCGATTGTCCACGATAAACAGTTGACGTATCAAAATATCTGTCCATATTTCTAAAATTATCCACTATCTTATCTGAGTTAAACAGTGTGACTACACGATAGACGCGAATAATTTTTTTGTAAAATAATATAGATAGGATAAGAACGACTCCTATGATAATTAAAATCATTTTCTTATCTATTCTTCCTATTCTATTACTTTTAAATTTTCTCTCTTTCATAAGTTTTCTCCGGCTTACCTTTATTAATCAAGCTTTATAAATGTATTAGAGGATTTAAGGTTCTATCCTTTAATAGATTATTAGAGACTAAACCTATCAGGGAGGTATTCATATGCGCTGGAAAATTAGCTTTCTTAATATACTGCTGCTTATTTCATTTTTTACAGGATGTTCCACCGATAACCAAGAATTTTTTGAGGCAGAAAATTATTTTTCCAGCAGCTATGCAGAAGCCCGGAGGAAGTTTATAGGTGTATCTCTTGGATCTGGCGCCCATATAGAAAGCTTAGAAAATCCAAATAAGGGTCCTAGCGGCGAACTACTCTATACAGACATTGCTTTGTTTGAATCTGAGAAGGCAAAAAATATCCTTGTTTTAATATCGGGTACCCATGGAGTAGAGGGTTTTGCCGGTTCCGGCATTCAGATTGGCCTCCTAGAGGAAGGGATAATTTCAGAATTACCTCCCGATACAAGTTTACTTATGATCCATGCATTAAACCCATACGGGTTTTCCCATATACGTAGGTTTGATGAGAATAATATTGACCCAAACCGTAATTTTGTAGACCATTCAGAGGATCCACGTGAAAATAAAGGTTACGAAGTCCTTAAAGACTCCATTTCTCCAGAGTCTGTCTCCTTTTTTACAAATATAAAATCTTTATTCAGATTAATGGGATATGGTTTGAAAAACAGAAGCATGTCCAAGCTAAAGGTTGCAATAAGTAGAGGACAGTATACAGATCCTGACGGTCTTTTTTATGGGGGAAGGTTTAAAGGGTGGGTACATAATACAATAGAGTATATAACTCAGAAATACCTTTTCCAGGCTGAACGTGTTATTGTTTTAGATTTTCATACTGGTCTGGGAGATTATGGAAGTTGTGAAATCATAACAAATGAAAAGGAGAATTCAGAAGTCTATATACGTGCTAAAAAGATCTGGGGAAACAAGGTCAAAACTACCTATTCTGAAGATTCTGTTTCTATACACATAGCCAGCTCTCTTAAGCTTGCTCTTCCAAGTATGCTGTCAAATAAGGTTGAAGTCACTGTGGTAAGCCCTGAATTTGGAACTTTATCCCCTTTAAAGGTTTTTTGGGCCCTCAGATCAGAAAACTGGCTCCATCACCATGGAAGTAAAGATCATCCAAAAGCCAAGAAGATTAAAAGCAGGCTGTTACAGGCCTTTTACCCCGATGATTCTGATTGGAAAGTTAGTGTCTGGAAGCAAGGAAGGGACATTGTAAAGGAAGCATTAAGTAGTTTGGACATTAAAAATTAAAATTGGCAGCCAATGGCTATACTTATCAAGCTAATAAATCTCAAAGACCATAGTAATTATAACTGTGGTCTTTGCTTAGTGGAAAGTAGAAAGCCTGGCGACTTGCTAGAATAAAAAATTGGAATAAAAAAAGCACATAGGATTGCTTTCCTATGTGCCCTCTTAATTACTGTCTCTTGCTGACTTTCTTATGAAATTGATGGTTTACCAAAAATTTTAAACAGACTCTATACAAAACTTGAAAAAAGGTCAGGAGAATTCTTTAGTCTATATTTAACCTCGATTTTACCTTTTCGTCATTTTCGAAAGCACCCCTTATCTTTTCATTAAATAGGGTTACCGCCATCTTGTCTTCCCTGTATTCCTTAAGTTTTTTAAGATCTTTTCTCAGTCCAACATGAAGACTGTAGCTCATAAGTAATAATATAATTGCAAACGGGAAGCCAGATGCTACAACTCCTGCCTGTAGTGCATATAGAGCATTATTTCCACCTAACAACAGAAGGGCAATAGCTATCGTTCCCTCCATGGAAGCCCAAAACACCCTCTGTGGTATGGGAGAATCCAGCTTTCCTCCAGAAGTTAAATTATCTACAACAAGTGATCCTGAATCTGAAGACGTTACGAAAAAAGAGATTATAAGGAATGTTCCCATGGCAGACATTATAGTTTTCAGTACTCCAGGTATCTGCATCCCGTTAATCATAGCAAAAAGTGCTGTAGATGTATTGGAATTTACAGCCTCATAGACCTGCCCACCTGTAGCAGCATCCTGATATAGTGCCGTAGCTCCAAATGTTGACATCCAGACAAAAGTCAGAAGGACAGGAATTACTAAGATTGCAGTAACAAATTCTCTGACACTTCTACCTTTGGAAATTCTGGCAATGAACATCCCTACAAATGGAGACCAAGATATCCACCAAGCCCAGTAGAATACTGTCCAAGATCCCTGCCATGAGTTTCCGTTTTCACTGAAAAAACTAAGGGTAACAAAGTTATTTAAATAGTATCCCAAACCGTTATTAAATGACCTCAATATATAAAGTGTGGGCCCTAAAACTAATACCAATAAAAGAAAGACTCCTGCTACCCTCATATTCAATTCAGAGAGTATTCTTACCCCTTTACCAATTCCTGAAACAACAGATAGGGTTGCAATTAAAGTTATGATAATTATTATCCCTACCTGAATATTTGTACTTTGAGGAACACCAAATAAATAGTTTAATCCGGCATTTATCTGCTGAGCTCCAAGTCCTAAGGAGATGGCCAATCCAAACAGACAAGAAATTACAGCACTAATATCTATTATATCTCCGATCTTTCCAAAAACCTTATCCTTAAAAATAGGATAAAAAACAGATCTCAATGAGAGAGGAAGCCCTCTGTTATATGCAAAAAATGCAAGGGCTAAAGCTATAAGTGCATAGATCCCCCATCCATGAAATCCCCAGTGTAAAAAGGTTATAGCCAGAGCTTCAGTGGGTGAAGAGCCTCCAGTCATAGGGAGAACACTATTTGCGTGAAATATAGGTTCTGCCACACCAAAGAACAGTAAACCAATACCCATTCCGGCTCCCATCAGCATAGAATACCATGAGAAATTTGAAAATTCCGGCTTCGCTTCTGGTCCTCCCAGTCTTATTTCCCCCAGTTTGCTGCACATGAGGTAGATTGGAAAGACCAAAAAGAAGTTAGCACTTAATATAAAAAACCAGTTGAAGTTCCCTGTGATCTTATCCTTTAAACCTCTCAACATAACATTAGCATACTCTGGATTATAAAGTGTCAACCCAATGAGCAACAAAACAAAAGTTCCAGATATCAGAGATACCTCTGGATGAAAATCAAATCCATATTTGTTAAAATTTCTCTCGTGCAGCTTATCTGTTTTCCCCTTAAACCTATCGGTTTCGAATTTCGGTTTTTTTAATTTAACCATACAACTCCTCCTTAAAAATAAAAAAACACTCCAACTCTATTATCGGTTGATAATAGAGTTAGAGTGTTTAAGTTTCGCCATAGTGACTCACTTTATACCATTAAAAATAGTATAATTCATTGCCTGAAATCCAGACCCTGAATAAACCCCAGTTCTATAAGATGTTTTTCAGCCATGCTTTCCTTCTTTCGGCCAGTTTGAATCCCCACTACCAATAGCATTGAAGACCTTACCAGTCAAGTACTCACTTGATTTACTTTACATTTGAATTTTTTCGCACATGTTTATTTTCCACATAAATATGTTAACACAAATATTTATTTATGTCAAATATGTTCTAAAATAAATCAATATCAAATAAAGAGAGATAAGTTTTTAAAAGTTAGCAAAAGAGTATTTAGAGAAAGAAGGGCTTATATTCCCGTCTGAAACTTTAATCTTTGCAACAGTTTGTGGCTTAAAAGATTTATTTAATTATAGCAGAGTCTATCCCGAGAACTTGCTGTAATGCCATCCTTTATTATATTAATGCCAAGGCTACAGTTTTTGTAGTCCTGGAGTTCACAGGTAAGGTTTGGGGACCGAACCCATGCAGAATCATGGGAATCTATAATTCAACAATTAACAAAATTATAGATAATTCTCCTTCTATTCTTAAATGTTTTTAACAAACAAAAGATCTTCCAGAAGCAATACGAGGGTTTAGTAGTTCATTATCCTTTCTTTAGCCCCATTAATATCTACTACAGTTAAAGTCTTTCCACTTTTCTTAATAAGATTTTCATCCTGGAGCTTTTTTATAATTCTCTGAAGGGTCCGTATATCAATATGTATAAGGAGTGCTAATTCTTCTGTAGAATTATAGTGAATAGATCCTCCACTAGATATTAAATAATTAATAAAATACTGCTCATTTGAATATGAAACCTTAGCTGCGTAAGCTTTGAATAATCGAAGGATATTTTTAGACATGTTAATTATCATCTCCTCATAGATAGATAGGATGAATTTTATGTCCGCTTTATTCAGAAGTTTCTGTATAGGTATTTCAAGAAGAGTAGTAGAAGTCCTCCCCTCTATAACACTATCGAGACCTTCCTCCTGAAGGATTTAAAACCTTCCTAAAGAATCCCCCTGACTAAACGTCATATTAAATTCCATGTTATTTTCTAAAAAGATAGAGACTTTGATATCTCCATCCTCTATAAAATAGATACATTCTGGTTTAGGAATGAAAACCTCTCCTGCTGATATCCGGTGTAGATAAAAGAAGTTGTTAAGACCTTTGGAAGAAATTTGATTTAATTCATTACTTGTAAGTTTTGGAAGTATTTTAGCTATTTTCTTTATGTCCATTTTACATTGTATGATATTTATATAACACCATACTCCTCCTTTTACTATTAGTCTTTAATGTCTAGAGGCCAGTCATAAGTACCTCATTATTATTAACTTCAAACAAATATATTTATATAATTTGTATTACTCTATAATATGGAAGATTCCTTTACTTTCTATCCTTCTTTTTATACTCTTAAAATACAGAAAAAACTACACACCTCCTAAAATTTAAAAGCAAAGGATTTTATTTGCCGGGACATACTTATAATCCTTATAGCTTACTCTAAATAATACCGCATAAAATAGTGGTACTACTCCCAAAGTAAGAGTTCTTCCGAATATAAGTGCTACTGCCAGTGGTGCAAATAGTGTTCCACCAAAGAAACATAGTGGCAGCAGCCCACAAAGAGCTGTTATTGTAGTCAGAAGTATAGGTCTCATTCTTCTCTGGCATGCTTCTATTACAGATGCCTGAGGTGTTCTCCCAAACTCTGTTAGCTGGAGATCTATACTACCGATGATTAGAGTTACTCTATTAGATGAATAAAATCTTTAAATCCCACTTCTGAAGGGGTATTCTTCACACTGTGAACGCCCTCTATAGAGAAAGGGGGGCAGCTGTAATGAATCTCAGCTATAGATTCCTCCAGAAAATTTATTGAGTAACAAACTTCTTTTGACAGTATTTTTTTAACCTTATCTGGGTTAAATTTAAAATCGGACCCGCAGCTTATGATAATATAGGATCTCCCCAAAATAAGTGAACTGCTTAATTCGCCATTATTTAATATGTAGTAGGGTTTAGCCATAACTTATTCTCCTTTAAAATAATAATAATTTTTACTAAATCTATAAAGTGGTTTAGAATACAAGACCTTCTATTCACCCCTAAGGACCAATAGTCTGAAAAGCCAGGTGCAGCACCACTTATTTTAAGACCTTCTTTATCATGTTTAATTTCTGCGGGGTATATGGCGGGAAAAGCAGTCTTATTCTTACGGCTGTGGATTTATTGAGAATACTCTTCATATGAGAAAAGGTTTTGAAGCTCTCCTCTCCGTGATAACCTCCAATACCTGAGCTTCCCACACCACCAAAAGGAAGATGATGGTTGGTAAAGTGACTGACTGTGTCATTTACACAGGCTCCCCCAGAACTTGTTTCTTCAAGGACCTTCTCCTGGATGCTCCTGTTTTCAGTAAAAATATATAGGGCTAATGGTTTAGGGTGTTCATTGAGCATTTCAGTCACCCCTTCAATTGTAGTAAATGACATTATCGGCAAAATTGGCCCGAATACCTCCTCCTCCATGGAAGCATCCCCCCAAGCAACATTATCGATCAAAGTTGGTTCAATATATTTTTTACCCAGGTTATAACCTCCCCCAAAAACAATCTTATCTTTGTCTTTTTTGAGGATGGATATGAGTCTGTCTGTATGTCTTTCATTTACAATTCGTGCAAAATCTTTTGACTTTGAAACATCATCTCCATAAAATCTTCTGATAGTATCCTTTAGCTCTTCAATAAACTGATACCTTACAGATTCGTGGACTATTAAGTAGTCAGGAGCAATACATATCTGACCTGCATTAAAGAACTTGCCTAAAGCAACCCTTTCGGCAGCTACTTTAATATTGGCATCCCTATGGATAATACAAGGGCTTTTTCCCCCTAGCTCTAAGGTCACAGGCACTAAGTTTTTACTCGCTGCAGCCATAACGATCCTTCCAACAGACACACTTCCTGTGAAGAAAATATAGTCAAAGGGAGAGTGTATTAAAGAGGAGATGACCTCTTCTCCCCCCTCCACTACACGTATATAGTTATTTGAAAAGTTTTTGCTAAGGAGATGGTTTATAAGTTTTGAAACAGAAGGAGTCTGTTCCGATGGCTTAACTACAACACAGTTCCCGGCAGCCATTGCACCAGCCATAGGCTCAATACACAGGTTAAATGGGAAATTAAAGGGACCAATTATTAAAGCGATGCCATAGGGCTCAGGCTTTATATAACTTTTGGACCCAAACTGTGTTAGGGGTGTTTTTACCTTTTTTATTTTTGACCATTTCTTTAGGTTCTTAATTGTAAAGGAGATACTATTTAGAGTTGATCCAATTTCAGCTGCATAGCTTTCATTCTCATGTCTTCCTAGGTCAGATTCAAGTGCCTGGATTATCTCCTCCTGATTTTCATAAATGATTTCCTTCAGCTTCTTTAGCTGCTCAATTCTGAATGAAAGAGACCTTGTTTGTCCTGTATAATAATACTCCTTCATCTCCTTTAATACCCTTTTACTTTCGTATAAATTCACTTCATTCATAGCATTGCCCCCCTATTAAATTATTGATTGCTAATCTTTAGTTTTATAATAAAACTGAATGACCAATCCTTCAGTTAATGATATAAATTGGATTACAGTTTTCCCAGAAGATTAAAACCTTTTTGTCAGGGATACTCCAAAAGCTGTAACTTCCTTGTTGTATCTTACTGTATCCTCCTCTCCCAATGCCGGAGTATCACTATAATCTGTTCCATCTGCTGCACTATACCAATAATGACTAACTGAAACTACCCAGGTAGTGGTGTCATTTTCTCTACACTTCAAACCTGTTCCAAGCATAAATGAATCAAGAGCAAATTCTATATCTGAGTAGGTGTCCTCATCAGCTCCGGTAACAGCATAGTTAGCCCCTGTCATCCAGGCTACCTTAGAGGTTATCCAGTATTCCGACCCCAGAGATACCTCCCAGCCATTGTCATACTCGCCGTGGGTATAATCATCG
Source organism: Propionigenium maris DSM 9537 (assembly GCF_027925155.1). GTDB lineage: Bacteria > Fusobacteriota > Fusobacteriia > Fusobacteriales > Fusobacteriaceae > Propionigenium > Propionigenium maris. The sequence continues at coordinate 61,533 of NZ_BSDY01000013.1, forward strand.
TCCAGCTTGGCATCCTTATTGAAGTAGTAGTTTCCCCCTGCAAATGCCGTCCATACATCAGTGACTCAATATGAAGCTCCAAGAGCTAAGATAGCCGGGAGATCCCTCCTGGATTCATTTCCGTCTCCATATTGAGGGAAAAACGTTGAGACCCCTAGAGGCAGATTTATATTTCCGGGACCGGGAAGCCTTATATCAGCCATCTCTTCATCTGCATCTGCTTCAAAGTTCATATTTATTTTTGTATCATACCTCATCCCTATATTAAGATTTTCTGTAGCCCTGTAGTTCAGGCCGAATACTCCCCCATACCCCCAGGCAGTTCTTTCAGAATCTATGCTTCCTTCCAGGTGCTGAGTTCGTCCTGTTACAGATTTCAGGTCCCCTGCAAACTTGGTTTTTAATGTTCTTTCACCATAGACCACTCTTCCTGCTGCTGAGACCGAAACCTTCTCTGTTATAAACCATGCACGTCCCAATGTAGTCTGGATATAGTGGTTTCCCCCTTCATCGGAGTTTTCAGTTAACTGTGCATCCTTTACCCCGGGAACCGACTCCATTATTGGGGCTACCATCTCCAGTCCGGGAACGCCATTGTCGTATTCTAAATATCCTCCTCCTGCGATTCCTCCCAGTGTCCAATACCATGCTCTCCGATCATTCTTATCAATATATGAAATATTCGGGATTATATCCACTAAATCTGCATCATAGGTATCACCTCTATACTTCATCTCCTCCCTTCCTGTGGCAAGCTGTGCACCAATCTGAAAATATCTTCCGTTTTCTATCTGCATAAGCCCTGCCGGGTTATAGTATTGAGATGTTCCCGGATTTACTGCTCCCTGCTGTGCCGGATTGGCATTATACTCTGGTGTATAGTTTTGTATGTGATCTATAGATGCTCCGTATGCCGCTCCTGATAAGCCCAAAAGCAATACCCCTGAACTCATTTTTTTAAATGTCCATTCCTTTAAATACATTTTTCTATCTCCCCGTTTCTTTAGTTAGTGAGTAATCACTTACCAGTGTGTTGAAAAAAAACTGAATGAAGTATCATTCAGCTGCTAATATTAATGACATTAAACTTGATATTACCTCTTCCCTCATTTCTTTGGTAAGTATCAAGTCTCCTGTGGTAGCTAATCTGGCAATCTCTACAATTGGAGTATTTGCAAATGCATGATAAAAAGATATCGGCCTGTCCTTAAAAAAACCACTCTTAATGTTTTCATCGATGTACTGCATTAAATTCTCCAATTCCCTCTTGCCTCTCTCATTAATAACCTGATTCATGTAGGTTGAATTGGTAAATTGAAGGTAGTATTTCAGCTGATCCTCATTTGCCAGGAAATAATCCAGATAATTGGAATAAACCCTTCTGCATTTTTCCAGCGGATCTTTAATGTCTTTAGTACCTCTAAAAATTTCCTTGTCTAAGTCTGATTTGATCTTTAGGTAAACCTCCATAAGAAACTCATCTTTACTGGAAAAATGCTTATATATGGTCCCCTCAGAAAATCCAGCTTTTTTTGCAATCTTAGAAGTTGGTGTATTATGAAGTCCAAAAGTGTTTACCAGTTCCATAGCTGCCTGAATTAATTTATCTCGTGTATTGATATTCATCACGCTCCTTGTAAGTGATTACTCACTAAAAACAAAGTATAGTTTATACATATATATTTGTCAAGGTAAAAAAGTCCTTCCATTGAAACTTCACCATAACCGAATAGGACAGTATCTTAAAAATATATGAAAATCAAATGATAAAAGCATCTAGTTTCTAATATTAGGTAATGAAAAAAAATCTTGACACTACTTGGATATCCAAGTAAAATAAATTTATGAAATATGATAATACTATTAACTTAATAAGCAGAATAAGAGAACTATCGGGAAATGTAATTGTTTCCGAGCTGGAGAAGGCAGGGGTAGCAGGGATCGTTCCCTCCCACGGGGATATAATAGTGACCCTGATAAAGCACAGGGAGCTCACCATGACGGAGATAGCAGAGAGGATCAAAAGAGACCGTTCCACCGTTACTACCCTGGTTAAGAAGTTGAATAAGCTTGGCTTCACCGACACAAAGAAAAATGAGCTGGACCAAAGATCGAGCCTGGTGTTCCTTACACCAAAGGGAAGGGAGTTGGAGAATGGGTTTAAGGAGATTTCTGAAAAACTATATTCTATTCAGTATGAAGGGGTAACAGAGGAGGAAAGAGAAGTTTTCAGAAGGGTTCTGATAAAGATGCACGATAACTTTAATAAAAGAGTTCTGTAAAAATTAGATATTATATCTAATTTTTTTATAAATATACTTGGATGTCCAAGTAGGATGGAGGTTGTTTTATGGATTATGGATGGGTATCTCTTTTACCCATGGTTTTGGCACTTCTGCTAGCTGTTGTAACAAGGGATGTTTTAATCGCTCTTCTTTCCGGGATATTATTTTCCGATTTAATCTTAGGTTACTATGGAGGAGATGTCTTTGCAGGGATAGACGGTATAGCAGAGGTATTTTTAGACGGGTGGGCTGTACGGTCGATATTGTTTTGTCTCATGATCGGTTCCTTTGTCCATGTAATAGAAATGTCGGGAGGGATCAGGGGACTCCTGATACTTCTCACTGAAAGGAAGCAGGTGGTAACCTCCAAGAGGAGGGCTGAACTCTTGGCATATTTAATAGGTCTGCTACTCTTTATAGAGGCAACCAGCTCCACAGTTATATCGGGAGTATCAGCAAAACCATTCTTTGACAGGTATGGGATTCCAAGAGAGAAGCTGGCATATATAACTGATTCCACCTCCGCTCCCATAGCCTGGCTCTTTCCCCTAAATGCAGCTGGAGCATTTCTCATGGCCATGGTAGGAACTCAGATCTCAGCGGGAACTATAGGAGGAGATCCCCTTACCTATGTGGTAAGGTCTATTCCCTTTCAGCTCTACAGTATATTTGCAGTAACCCTAGTAGGAATTACCATAGTAACCGGAAGGGACCTCAAGATAATGGAGGAGATCTCTGGAGAAAGAGTAGGAGTAGAGGAGACTTCAGCAGTTCAGGAAGAGGAGAAGAAAAAGCCCAGGGCCATGAATATGATCCTTCCCACATTAAGCCTGATATTGAGTATTTTTGGAATTCTCTACATTACAGGGGAGGGATCTATAGGCTCTGGTAATGGAAGTGTTGCAATATTTAACGGGATGATAGTTACATTGATATTAACGGGGATCTACTACGGTATTCAGGGAGTTGTGGATCCTAAAAAATATATAGAGTGGTGTGTAGAGGGGATGTCCAATTTTCTTCAGATAACCATAATACTTGTGCTGGCCTTTGCCCTGAGCAATCTCCTTAACCAACTTGGACTGGGAAGGTATATGGCAGAGATAAGTGGAGATATGAGTCCAGTGCTGCTGCCAGTGTCGATATTTTTGCTGGGATCCCTTACATCTGTTGCCACAGGAACCAGTGGGGGCACTGCAGCAGTGCTCATGCCCATTGCCATTCCCATGGCAGTAAACCTGGGAGTGGATATCCACCTGACCATAGGGGCTGTGGTATCCAGTGCTGTCTTCGGGGACCACTGCTCCCCTATTTCAGATTCTACGATACTGGCTTCCATGATCTCAGAGGTGGATGTGATGGACCATGTGAAGACCCAGCTCCCCTATGCCCTTATATCTGGGGGAATCTCTGCAGCAGGTTTTTTACTTCTGGGAATATTTTATAGGTAAGTGTTTAATAGATAGATATGATGTTGTTGATTTTATATTTGATATTAGGAGGACAGGATGAATATTAAGGAAATCTATGAAAAGTTTGATGCAATAGGGTCTCTGACCTTTGCAACTATTAATGAAGGGTACCCAGAAACAAGGATTGCTCACTTCTTTGCCCACGACGATGAGGGCTTATACTTCAGAACCATGTACCCAAAGCCCTTTTACAAGCAATTAAAGGAGAGTAAAAAGGTGTCTGTATGCGGTCTCTACGGTTCTACAGAGGTTGGTCACGGAGAGGATGGACTGCCAAGCTTTGAGCCGGGATATACTATCAGGGTAACGGGAGATATCAGGGAGGTTTCCCTGGAGGAGATAAAAGACAAATCTTTAAACAGGGAGCTCTTTGACCTGGGAGTTAAGGATGTGGAAAAGTATCCTGCAATGAGAATCTTTGTGCTTTATAGAGGTAAGGGGGAGGTCTTTGACTATGACTTTGAGTGTGAGCACAGGGATCACAAGCTCCTGAGAACAAACTTTACCTTTAACGGGTTCCCAGAGAAGGTATTCAGCCTGGAGGTCAAGGATGGATGCATAGGATGCGGAAGGTGCTTAGAGGGGTGCTCTTTTAAGGCCATAGAGAAGATCCATGGAAAGTATGTTATTGACAGGAGAAGGTGTGATGTCTGCGGGGACTGTATAGAGGTCTGTCCAGTAGGAGCCATTGGAGAAAAGTAGGGAAGATCCTGGAAATATGGGATAAAAAAAAGGGGCCTATGGGCTCCTTTTTTAGTTGTTCTATGAAGTTTAATAGTTGCAGTAGAGGGTTCCCCTTCTGATGCCTCTGTTCCTCCAGATGAAGTAGATAAACCCAGATGAAAGATAGCCTGCAGAAGCCAGAAGGAATGAGTCCTTACCAAAACTAAAATATGACATGCTTCCCACTATTCCTCCTGCAAAAAATCCCAGGATAAGAGTAAGAAGGAACTTTATCTTCCATACATCAGAGTGTTTTTTTCTCAGGTAGTTTCCTATATAAACCCCCATGTCTGTAAGGCCTCCTGTAATGTGAGTCATCCTCACAGTCATTCCCTTATATGTGATAAAGAGACCATTCTGCATCCCGCAGAGGAATGCGAGGACCTGGAGAAAGCCTCTCTCTATATCTATAAAATGAAAGTTTAAAAACAGAGCTATCCCTATGAAGAGGAGCATCATTCCATAGCGCTTTCCAGGATTGAACTCCTTCTCTTCCAGCACATAGCCTGAGGTGATCCCCCCCACAAGAAAGAAGATAATCGTGGAAAAAACCCTCAAGAACACCTGATACTCTCCCTGAACAAAGGCAATGGATGAGTTGGTTGTGTTCCCGGTAAAGTGACTTACAGGTGTGGAATATATAAGGATCCCCAAAGCGTTGATAAATCCGCTGAGGGATGCCAAAAGAGTCGATAAAAATAAAAGTCCTGCTTCTTGTTTCTTCATAACCTCATCTCCAAAAAAATAATTGTATGAATATTATATCATCTTTTCCTTCCCTGAGTAAGGTGGAATTACTCAAATATGGTTAATGTAAAGTTAACACCTTTATAAGATCTCATCTGAATTAAAAGGAAGAGAAGGCTCCCCTTTATATAGGGGAGCCTTAAACTTAATTGAGGCAGGACTAGAGATCCTTCCTCATATATATTGAATACTTTAATTTTCTGGGGCTTTGGATGGGGTAGAACCCCCTCCTGCTGTGGAAGTTGATGGTGTTTTCATACTTGAGGGACTCAATATAGAGGTGGTTATACCCCTCTCTTCTTGCAAAATCTTCTCTGATACTACAGATCTTCTTTGCCACTCCCATTCCCTGAATGGTGGGGTCTACATTGAGCATCTTGGCTTCAACTCTATCATCCTTTCTTATAAGGATACCGCAACCTACTACTTCATCCCTTCTTCGGGTATAGATCAAAAATGACTCTTTAATCCTTTCCAGCATAACCTCTGGTGTCTTATTGGAGGTAAGGTGATCGATCTCGCAACTTGTATACTCCCCCCTATTACTCTCCCTGTAGTTTCTCTGCATGAGCTCTGCTATCCTCTCTGCCACTATCTCATCTGCCTCTGCCTCGGTACTGTCTGAGAAGTTATTGAGGGTATGGTAGGAGATATTATCAGTATTCTTTCTGATAAAGGATGAAATTGCCTGGTGAACAGCGTTTCCTATGGCTTGGATAATTGCCTTATAGTAGATGCCATTATTCTCATTACAGTAAACCTTCTTTACTTCAAGGGGGAAAACCACCGTCCTGCAGAAGTGTGTGTTAACAAATTCAGCCAGGTACCCCCTTCCGTAGAAAACAATGTTTTCCCCGCTGAGGTTATCCACGGTATCGATATCTAATTTTACTATCTCCTCCAGGAAGGCATTGGATCTATCTCTGAAGGAGTCCTTTACAAAGTGGGTTCCCAGATTAAATAGGGGAGCCTCATGGTTGACTCCGTCCCTTCTATAGTTGTATGAATGGAGATCAAAGATAAATACCTCAGGGAAGAGGTACTCCAACCTCCTTATGAGGAAGGAGATTACCTCATAGAACTCATCGTGTTTTGCCAGGGAATCCTTGATTTCAGAGGGGTCCAGCTTCTCACGCCAGACCTTCTTTCCCCAGGCTTCGTCGTAGATACAGCTATTCTTTCCCCTGTTGAGGTCGTATTCATATCTGCTGTCTAGAGCCACCACAGTAATTGGTAGTTCCTTTATAAACTCATCTGTGCAGGGGTCCTCCTCCTGCCACCTGTGAAATCCAGAGAGGTTGATCTTGTAGTTAAGTTCCTTTCTCAGGGCACTTCCAGCATGGATTGCAGTTCCAATATATGGAACATAGGAATCTATCTTTATCTTAAATCCTCCACTCTGGCTGATTGCCTCAAAGGCTTCCAGATGATGGATTTTATCCAATATACCCTTAGTGGTTAATTTTTTCATAGCTTACCTCTTGCTTGAAGATCTTTCTTCTGTTTAATCTGAACTCCTTCTGGTTGAAGAAGTCTGAGATCTCCTGTACCTTGTCCTCAACGAAGTCGATTATATTCTTCTGTAGCTTAACTCTGTTAAGTTTATTGATGTTAACAATACCTCCGGGACTCTGAACATTGACCTCGATTAACTTACCGGCGATGATGTCAAGGCCTGCAAAGTAGATACCATCCTGAACAAGCTTCTTACCTATCCTTCTGCATATTCTTATCTCCTCATCGGTAAGTTTGTGTTTGACAGCACTTCCCCCGGCACTGATATTGGATCTGTTGTCCTCAGCAGAGGGAACTCTGTTGTATGCGCCAATGGGTTCTCCATCTAACATTAGCACCCTTACATCTCCCTGATCTGCCTCTGGGATATATTCCTGAACAATAACGTAGTGTTTACCTGTCTTACCATTTATATAGAAGTCCAGTAGGGAGCTAAGATTTTTACGGGCACTCTTTTCAATAACAATAACACCGCTTCCTCCATAACCGTCTAGGGGTTTTAAGATCATACGGTCGGCTCCAAAGTTCTCTATAACTCTCTTTAGATACTCAGCATTCTTTGAAACAAAGGTTCTTGGAATAAACTCATTGTTGGGATCATGAAATGAAGTGGTATATAGTTTGTTGTTAGCTTTTCTGATACCGTCTATATCATTTACGATGAAAACCTCATCCTTCACTGAATCCAAAAAGTTCAGCATTATAGAGTCTACAGGGGGATCCTTCCTTAAAAATAATGCATCAAATACATTTATAGGAACCATCTTTTCCTCAAACTCCATGTTCTTATAGAAACTGTTAAAGTTATTCAGGACAAAACTTTCCTTCTTCAGCATCTTTACAAATCCATAGGTGATGTTATCTCTGATTGTGAGGCTGTGGGGGTAGAGCACCCCTACCATATGCCCTCTTAGACAACACTCATGGATCATTCTAAGGGTAGAATCCTTAGCGGGATTTAAAGACTCCCACTCATCTATTATAAATGCTACGTTCATTAATTACCTCCAAAAAATTAATCTACTTTTAATCCTCCCACCTTCTGTGCTTGGGAATCTTTTCAGTATATCCATAATCCTCGATATATCTCTCGATGATCCTTGAAAGATCCCTTCCAGTAAGATGTTCTGGTGTTCTCTGGGAGTTGTTTTTCACAGATAGATCTCCTCCTCCCTCTAACAGGAGCTGAAACATATCCCTGTCATTACCTCTTGCTGCCAGGTGAAGAGGGGTGTCTCCGACGTTATTTTTTAAGTTTACATCGGCACCGAAATCCAAAAGGATCTCTACTCCACCAAGACTGCCAATTTTTGTTGCCACGTGTAAAAGGGTATTTCCATCAATATCTCTTTTATCCACTTTTTCATAGCTTAAAGCAGTTACAAACTTTTCAAGTTCATCTTGAATAAGATATTCAAATTCGTTCATTTAACACCTCTAATATTAGTTATAGTGACTTAAAAACATTCTCAGCTCATATAACGTAATATTTCATCGATACCAACCATTATACTCTTTGAATATATATAAGCTGAGATTAGCAAGATATTTTATATCTTTAATCCATTAAAAGCAACAAAAATTTACAGGAAATCCATATATTTTTTAATTAGTAAATATTTACTTTTTATATGGTTTTAAAAAAGATAAATATCATCTGAAAAAGAAAAAAAGCTGCCATAAAATGACAGCTAATCCTTGTATTTTAATTAGTTGAGAGCGTCGGTTACAGCCTCCTTAAATCCCATGGAGGAGTAGGTAGCCCCTGCATAGTCATCTATCTCCAGGCTCTGCTTAGCTATGACCTCCTCTGTAAGGGCTTCAAAGGCGGGAAGAGCATATTTTTCAGTATCCTGATGCTCAAGAACGATGATCTTCTCTATCTTATCCCCCTTGGTTTCAACACTTACCTTAACATCCCCCTTAAAACCAAAACCAGTTCCAGTCTTCACCTGAGCCACAGCCATCTGGGAAAGAAGGCATCCTGCGGCCAGGGCTGTAATAAATATCTTTTTCATGATCTCCTCCTATTTAGCTTAGCTGGGCATTGCAGAGCCCGCAGCCACTACAGATATGTCCGTTAAAGGCAACTACCTTTCTGCCAGCTTTCTGATTTTTTCTGATCTCCTGAATGTGCCCCTCTCCCTCTCCCATTACATGGTATTTGAGCATCTCTACCAGGTTATCCATACAGGAGGTATAACCTGCAAGGGGAGCTCCAGAGCAGTAGTTGTCATCTAGAAGATCGATAACCCTCTCTACTTCCATCCCAGGAAGGAGCTTAGAGAGAGCGTTGAGATTCCCCGGACAGCCCCTCACAGCACTGAAGGAAGCTATCTTTCCATCTACTACCTCTACAGACATCTCCCTGCTGCATACCCCGTAAGTTTTTTCAGTGAACTTAACATCTTTTTTCATCTCAGCCATCCCCAGCTGGCTAACTAACAATAACCCTGCCAATAATAGAGTTGTTTTTTTCATAGTACCTCCCATATACCTTTATATTAATAGTGATTTTACCCTGAAAGGGAGGATTGTCAAGAGTAAAGTGAAAAAAATAATTAAATTTACCATATTTAAATAAGTAATTGTATACTATTTCGTTGATTTTTAATCAATGTTTTTATAGTGTTAATAATCTAAATTTTTTAAAAATAATCGAATACAATCTTTAGAATAAAAAAAGCCGCCCTTTAAAAGGACGGCTTGAACCTACTTTAAAACTTCCAATAGATACCTCTTGAACCACTCTCTGTCAAAATCCATGGCAACTTCCACAGGGAATCCCTTCTCATCCTCCCTGGTCTCTCCCCTTCTATCTCCCTCATCTACAAGGATTCTCTTGTTTTCAAAGGTGAAAGCACCGCCGTAAACAGATGAGATTACTCCTATGGAGTCGTGGAAGACAACACTGTCCATACCGATAGCCTTTCTTACTCTGAACATGGAGTCGAAGATCTCCATGGAAAACTTGGAGTAGAGAGACTCGTTGGATCTCAGCTCATCCAGCTCCTCCCTTGAAAACTTAGCTTTAAGGGTGGCATCAAGACCAATCATAGTAACGGGAAGACCGCTCTCAAGAACTATATTGGCTGCCTCTGGATCCACAAAGATATTGAACTCAGCGTGGGGAGTGACATTTCCTCCACTAAGGCTGCCTCCCATGAAGATAATCTCCTTTAAGAGGTCCTTCAGCTCGGGGTACTCCCTGAGAGCGATGGCCACATTTGTAAGGGGCCCCACAGCAACAAGGGTTACCTCATGGGGATATTTTCTGGCACACTCAAGGTAAAACTCTCCGAAGTTCCTATGGGCATTCCTTGAGGAGTTCTTCAGGGTGAGGTCCCCCATTCCCTCAGCTCCGTGAAACTCCTCTGCGATATGCAGCTCCCTTTTTAGGGGCTTGTGGGCTCCCTCATATACAGGTAGATCTATCCCCAGGTGGTGAAGTATATCCAGGGCATTTCTTCTTGTATGGTGGAGAGCTACATTTCCAGCAACAATGGATAGTCCAAGAAGCTCGATATTTCTATCAGCTACAGCGTTTATAATAGCCAGGGCATCATCCATCCCCGGGTCACAGTCTAAAATAATTTTTTGCATAACATCCTCCTAAATCTTTAATCTAGGTAGATTTTACATTATGTAGGTGCGAAAAGCAACTGGAGGGTAATTTTATTCTGTTTAAAGAAAAACACTTTAAAGGATGGAGTTATTCTTATTAATAAGTTCAATATGTACTGGAATAATATGCATTAATAATATTAAAAAGATAAAAATTAAAAAACTTGACATCTATGCTCTATCTTAAGTATACATTTTTAACATTAATAGAAAAAAATAATGAAATAAATAGGAGGAAAAAATATGAAGCGTTTATTAATTTTGTTATCAATTGTGTTTTTGGTGTCCTGTGGCAAGGGGAAGCCGGAGGAGAAGGAAGTTTCCCAGCAAGTTCTAAAATATGTAGCTGCTTCAGATCCCAGGCATATGGATCCTGGATTAAACTCTGAAGCTGTGGCAGGGAGTCTTATCAACAACCTCTTTGAAGGACTTCTCCGTGAAAGGGAGGGCGTACTGGCTCCTGGAATAGCAAGAGATTATAAGGTGAGTGAGGATAAAAAAGTATACACCTTTTACCTGAGAGATTCCAAGTGGTCCGACGGAACACCATTGACCTCAAAGGATTTTAAGTACTCATGGCTGCGAGCTATGGCTCCAGAAACAGCCTCTACCTATGCCATGCTATTTTTTCAGATAGAGGGGGCACAGGCATATTATGAGGGGAAGGGGAAGACAGAGGATGTAGGTATAGAAGCACCTGACGACAATACACTTGTTGTGAGGTTGGCAGCCCCTACTCCTTATTTTTTAAACCTTACAACATTCTATACCTTTATGCCGGTGAAGGAGGAGGTTGTAGAAGGGCTTCCAGATACCTGGACCAGCAAGCCAGAGACGTATATATCCAATGGTCCATTTAAGCTTTCAAAGTATGATATAGGGAGCAAGTTTCTTCTGGAAAAAAATCCAGAGTACTGGAATGAAGAAGAGGTAAAGTTGAATATGATAGAGGTTCCCATAATAACCGATGAATCCACCTCACTAACGGCTTTTGAAACAGGTGAAGTAGATATTATCTCAAATATTCCAACCCAGGAGATAGTAAGGTTATCAACAGAGAGTCAAGATTTTTATGTGAAGCCGGGAGTGGGAACATACTTCTATGTCTTCAACAATAAAAAGGCTCCCACAGACAATATTTATGTAAAAAAGGCTCTGAATTATGCCATAAACAGAAGGGCTATTGTAGATAATATAACCAGAGGGGGAGAGGCTCCAGCGACTACTTATGTTCCATCAACAGATGCAATTAAAAACTCCAAGGGTGAACTCTTTGCCAAAGGAGTAGATTATGGAATCCCTGTAGAGGGAGATCCTCAAAGGGCAAGGGAATTTTTGGCTAAGGCAGGATATCCAAATGGAGAAGGGTTTCCGACGCTGGAACTCTTGTATAATACATCTGAAACCCATAAGGCCATAGCTGAAGCTGTACAGGCTATGTGGAAGGATGTCCTGAATATAGATGTGGAACTGGTAAATCAGGAGTGGGGAGTATTTTTAAATACCCGTGGGAAGGGACAATACAATGGTGTTGCCAGGTTTGGGTGGTCCATAGATTATCCAGATGCCATGTCCATGCTGGAGGTCTTTGAATCTCTCAGCGGAAATAATTCAGCTCAATGGGTGAAGGGTGAATACAATGACCTCCTCACCAGGGCAAAGTATGAGGAGGATGGAGAGAAGAGGGATGAACTCCTTTACACCGCTGAAGAGATGCTTTTTGAAGATCAGGTTCTTATTCCGCTTTACTACTATACAAATAAATTTATGGTAAAATCAGAAGTTAAATCCTGGGAGAGAACATCTTTAGGAAACTGGTACTTTGGAGGAACACATACAGAATAGTTTATAGAAAATATTGGATAAGTTATCTGAAGGGTTTATAGGAGAGGGAGATTTCCCACATTAGGTGGGAGATCTCTTGTCTTATTTATTCTCAGCAGATTGTAGGAAAATAGAAGGTGAGCATCGATATAGCGAATACAGAGGGAAACAGATAAAAAAAAAGAATCCCTGGAGAGGGATTCTAATCTGAAAGAAAAAGGGGAAAATTTGCGAGAGTTTCAACTTCTTCCTTCTTTTAAAGGTACTTCTAAAAGAGTTCCTTATTTATGTTTTTATAATAACCCATTTCATAAAAAATAATAACGTCAGTTGTCGTAAAATGGAAAGTTATTTAAAAAAATTTTATTGAGCTGTTGGGAGTAGCAGATTGAGGGAAAGGGGGATGAATAAAAAGATGGAGAAATTAGAAGAAAAAAGAATGAACTAAAGGAAGTGTCGAGTAAAATAAATATGTAATGAAAAATCTGAGGAGGGATAACGATGAAAATATTTAATAAATTATTCAGAGGAATATCCCTATTCTTTAAAGGTGTAGAAGATATCCTTAGCGGGATTATCTCCACTGCTCTAAGTGCTGTTATTACAGTTGCAGTACTGGGAGGGCTGGCAATTGTTGTAATATTTGTATTTAGAACGGGATCCTCTATGCTGGCTGGAAATTTTTAATATCTTTAGAAAGGAAGAGAGTTAATTTTTAAGAAAGTAGATGTGAAACATCTTGGGGTCTTTAGGGCCCTTTTTATTGTTAAGGAAAGTATAGAATTTTCAAAAGTTTTACATGAAATAATTAGTGTTCCAATTGATTGTCAGGATGCAACGTCACGTTGCTTTTTAATTACTAAGGAAATAGTGAATTATAGATTAATGCCCGTATAAAAATCCATGGCATAAGGTTAGAAGGAGTGGAGCGTGATCCACCTTTTAATTTGAAATTAGTTAGACAAAAGTTTTTAAATTATACACAAAATACCAATCAAGGATACCCTTTAAAGACTAATAAATAATATAACAATTTCTTTTAAAAAGACACTTGTTTTTTTAAAAAGTGTATAGTATATATAGATAAAAAAATTAGGAGGTTAATATGAGTGAAAGAAATTCAGTGTATAAAATACTAAAAGCCATCGATGCTTCCTCTGGGAGGGGAGATTTCGATGTGGAACGTGATCTGGACCTGGATAAGTTAAAGATATCAGAGTACAGAAGGGAGCTCATTATAGAGAGCTTAGTTGACTTTGGATATATTGAAGGGATAACCATATCCACCGATATGTACAGGGATTCTCTTATTAAGGCAGAGGAGCCTCGTCTCACTTCAGCTGGAATGGAGTGTTTAAAGAACAGCTCTTTTAGGTAGCGGTTCCAAAACGGTATATCAGTAGATTGGGAGCCTGGAGGGCTTCCTTTTTTTATTGGATGAGAATCTTATCCAGAGAGATTTACAGTAACTATAGTTAACAAAATTAACTATAGTCAAACAGAAGAAAAGGTGATAAAGTATCTACAGAAGGGAATGATTTAGATGCCAATAGAAAAACTATTAAAGATTGAAAAGATGATTACTGGAAGGGTAATGGAAGCATATGGTCTGTCCAGACACGATCTCCTGGTTATAACCTGCTGCAGGTCCATGGAGGAAACTGTATACTCACTGGAAAATGACCATGAGCTGGACAGGGGACTTACAGCAAAGAGACTGAAGATGCTTGAGTCCAATGGTTTCGTAGTAAGAGATAATATCGGAAAGAGAAGGATTATAAGACTTACTGAGAGAGCTCAGGAGGTAATTAATTTTGTAGAAAATATAAGGATAGCGTAGAAACTCTTTACAGCAGTTTGCAGGGAGCGGATAATGAGAGGGAAGAAAAGAGGATAGAAAATATATAGGTGGTAAAATAACTTCAATAACCCTTGCTGTGATCTCCTTCAGAGAAGGAGGACAGAGGGTATTTGGAGTTTTTATCGGTTTATGAAAGTTGAGGGGTGTTATGAAGAAGTTAGTTATATCATTAATTTTAATGATCTCATCTGCCCTATGGGGTGAGGAGAGGATTGAATACAGTCCAGAGTTTAGGATGTTAAAGGGCAGAGCCCATATAGTAGGGGAGGAGGAACCCTATAGCGGAAAGGTCTTGATTACCTTTAAAGATGGGAATACCAAGTCTGAGGGATCCTATAGAGATGGAAGGAAGGACGGCGAGTGGTCCGTGTACTATGAGAGCGGAAGGCTGAGATCCAGAGGAAAGTACAGAGACGGAAGGAAGGTAGAGGAGTGGGACTACTACTACTCCAACGGTGATCTCTGGTCCAGGGGAAGCTACAGGGATGGAAAGGTACACGGCGAGTGGGAGTTTTATAACGCAAGTGGAATAGATTATAGGGGAGGCTATATAGAGGGTAAAAAACACGGAGAGTGGATCTACTACCGTATGGGTGAGAGGTATAAGAGGGAATCCTACAGGGATGGCAGAAAGCACGGGGAGCTGATACTCTACCACTTTGACGGAGGTGTCAACTACAGGGTAAACTATGTAGATGGTCTGGAAGAGGGAGAGTATCTGGAGTACCATGAAAGCGGCGGAGTCAAGTTTAAGATAGACTATAAGGGCGGCAGAAAGGACGGCGAGTGGATACTCTACTATGAGGATGGAAGGGTAAAGTCCCAAGGGAACTATAGAGCCGGTGAGAAGGTGGGAGACTGGTACTACTACCATGAGGATGGAAGGGTAGATCACAAAAAGCACTGATGTAGCTTCCACTTATCTTCAGGGAAGTCTGTGGAGAGCAGTGGGAAGTGAGATAAAAGGGAAGTTTCCCTTGACTCAATAATAGAAATCTAGTATAATTTTTTGAAAATAATTAATGTCAAGAGCAGGTGGGCGGCCAAAATTACCCATCTGCTCTTGTTTTTTTTTGGAGGTAAACAATGATTAAAAGATTAAAGGAAGACAAGGTCTTTTTCAGAGGGCTTATGACCCTGGCCATACCCATAATACTACAAAGTCTGGTAACAGCTTCACTAAACCTCCTGGACAACCTTATGATAGGAAGTCTGGGAGAGGAGGAGATAGCCTCAGTGGGGCTTGCAAACCAATACTACATGGTTTACTACCATACCATTATGGGGATAGTCTGCGGAGCAGGAGTATTTATGTCTCAGTTCTGGGGAAGAAGGGATAAGGAGAGTATCCACAAGTTTCTGGGGATAGCCCTCACCGTCGGATTACTTACTTCTTTTGTGTATAGCGCAGGAGCTTTCCTTCTGCCAGAGAAGATCATCCATATATTTACAAGGGATCCCCAGGTGACAGCCCTGGGAGCCGGGTATCTGAGGGCAGTAGCCCCAAGTTATATCTTTACCAGTGTATCTCTGGCCTTTGCTCTGGCCCTTAGAAGTACCGAGCAGACTAAGGTGCCCATGTATGGAAGTATAATTGGACTTCTCTTCAACGGTATACTGAACTACATATTTATATTTGGTAGGTTTGGTGTTCCTGCCATGGGAGTTACCGGAGCAGCTCTGGGAACAACTATCTCAAGGGGAGTGGAGATGCTCTTTATCCTCTGTGTAATCTACAGCAGGAAGAATGTAGTTGCAGGAAGTTTCAGAGAACTTACAGGCTACAATATGGAACTGGTTGGAAGATATTTTAAGACTGCAGTTCCCATAATATTCAATGACATCATGTGGATAATGGGAATAACCGCCTACTCTGTGGCCTATGCAAGGCTTGGAACAAATGCCACTGCAACGATGCAGATAGCCACCACCATAAACAATATGTTTAATATCTTTGGTATAGGAATAGCCAATGCAGCAGCTATAATGATAGGAAATAAGATAGGGGCCGCCATGAGGGAGGAGGCCAGAGAGGATGCTGTAAAGATATCTATCTTTGGAACTCTCCTGGGATGTGTCATAGGTATGGTTTTCTATCTCATAGCTCCAGCTGTGGCAGGACTCTTTAAGGTAAGTCCAGAAACCCATACCAATGTGGTATTGGTACTGAGAATCATGGCAGTGGTTCTTCCAGTAAGATTCTTTGGTATAGTACAGATAATAGGAGTTTTAAGGGGAGGAGGAGACGTGATCTTCTCCATAGGAACTGAGCTATTTGCTGTGTGGGGAGTGGCGGTTCCCCTTGCCTTTATAGGGGTGGGGATGATGGATGTTCCCATCTATATAGTCTATGTCCTGGTTTGTCTGGAGGAGCCCTTTAAGGCAGCTGTGACAATTCCAAGGCTAATGGGAGGAAAGTGGATAAGAGATCTTACAGGTTCCTGTGAGGTAACTGCCTAGAGGGTGCTGCTGAAGCAAAGACTTCAGCAGCATCTTTTTTAATATAAGAATAAATTTTTTGTTGAATTTTCCGCAAAAATAAAGTATAGTAGTTACAATACTTTAGGGAGGTGATAAGGGTGGAGACAGGTAGAAGGTTTAGGAATGAGTTTCTTCTGTTGAATGCGGGGTTTATACTACTTTCATTTACCATTGTAAACTTCCTACTGCCCTCTAAGCTTACAGCTGGGGGAACAACGGGGATAGCCATGATCCTCTATCATATATATAGTATTCCAGTGAGCTGGGGATTCTTTCTTCTGAATATTCCCCTTGTGGTGATGGGATACTATATCTTTGGTGGCCGGTACGGGCTGAAAACAATATATGGAATCATAGCCATATCCATCTATACTGAGGCTGTATCCAGGTGGATGAGGGTGGATTACCTTGAGGAAGTCTTTCATCTTTATCCCTTAATCGGTGCCCTTACAGGGGGAGTGCTGAGCGGAGTTGGTGTGGGCCTTGCTGTGGCCACGGGGGGAAATACAGGAGGAACAACTATCCTTGCCCAGATAATAGAGAAGTATTTCAAGGTTAAGATAGGAACAACCCTGAATATTGCAGATATAAGCATAGTTGCCCTTTCAGGGATACTTCTTGGGAGAGGTTCCGCACTGTTTACCATACTCTCCCTCTTTATATGCGGAAGGGTAGTGAACATTATAAGATACAGGGAGGGATGGTCCTATGAAGGAGATACTTAGAGAGATAGGGATGATAGGAAGGTGCTGTGCCACCATAAGTGATATTGAGTTTAAGGAGATAAACCTTGCCAAGGGGCAGTATCTCTATCTGGTAAGGATATATGAGAACCCCGGAATTATTCAGGAGAGGGTGGCAGCTATGCTCAAGGTGGACAGGTCTACAGCTGCAAAGGCCATAAAGAAGCTCGTAGAGGGGGGCTTAGTGGAAAGAGTCAAGGAGGAAGGTAACAAGAAGGAGCTGAAGCTCTACTGTACCCCAAAAGGCAGGAAGATCTACCCCTTTCTAGAGAGGGAGGAGGAGCATTCAGTGAGGGTAGCCACAGAGGGGATGACTCAGAAGGAGATGAGGCTTGCCTTTGACCTTCTTCACAGGATAAGAAAGAATATTGAGAGAGAGTGGGAAGATATTAAGAAGGGAAATCCAAGGAGGTATTAGGAATGAAGGTGGAGGTAAAAAAGTTTAATGAACTGACATTAGAGGAGCTCTATGAGATATTCAGACTGAGATCTGAGGTGTTTGTGGTGGAGCAGAAGTGTATCTATAATGATATAGATGGAAAGGATATGGACTCCCTTCATGTGATGATAAAGGATAGTGGAAGGATAGAGGCCTACCTGAGAGTTATAAAGCCTGGGGTATCCTATGAGGAGTGTTCCCTTGGAAGGGTGCTGGTGGCTAAGGAGGCCAGAGGTAAGGGACTAGCCAGAAGGATAGTTAGAGAGGGGATAGACTGTATAACCAAGGGTTGGAATGAGAGGAAGATTACAATAGGGGCCCAGGAGTATCTCAAGGAGTTTTACGGAAGCTTTGGTTTTAAGGCTGTATCTGATATGTATATAGAGGACGGGATCCCCCACTTGGATATGAGGTATGAGGAGGATCAATAACAAAAGGTAAAGTTGGAGTAAGTTATAGAGGTGTATGTGTGATTCAGTCTGAATCTCACATACACCTTTTATTTTTTAATATTTATAGAGATAGATCCAATGATTTTGGAATATTAAAGGAGAGTGATTTAAAAAAGAATTTTTATTTTCTTTTAGTGTCAGGTGACGTGTTCCATAGAGTAAAAATCCCATATAATAACCATATAAAATAACAGACGGGAAATCATAAAGGATGAAAAGTATCGGATAAGTGGCTTGGGGTTAGCGTATTTATGGAGAGTAGGAGATGATAGAGATGAAGAAGATGTTATTAATAGGAATGCTTGTAGTAGGTGGATTATCATATGGAAGAGATTATGAGTATAGAGAGAGTAAGGAGCTCCAGGTAGTGCAGAGTGTGAACAGTGAGGATCAGAGCATGATCTCAAGGGTAAGGGAGCAGTCGGATAGAAATATGGACGTATATTCTGAGTTCCACAGAGACCTGGATAACATGGGAAGAGGACATGAGAGTAAGTAGTATTTAATGTTAAATGAGTCGCCAATTTTGGCGGCTCATTTTTAGTTTTAGACATTCAGAATTATTTTATAATAGTGCTCATCTAGTAGTTGTAATTAAGATGATTAGGCTATATTATCGGCATGAAATCATCGGAAGAGTTATTAATTTTTTTAAAGGACATAACGGTGTCATTTAAAATTTTAATTCCTATTTTTATTTCATCTTCAGTTACTGCTGCAAAACTGATTCTAATCCTATTATCTTTAGCACCATCTGGATAAAAAACATTCCCTGGAAGAATTGAAACACCGCGCTTCTTTAACTCTAAATAGAGGTCATTGCTATTGATGAAATTAGGAAGAATAATCCAGATATAAAATCCCCCTTCAGGTCGGTAGTAGATCTCTAGGTCTTGTATTTCTTCGATAAGTTCTACAATAAGTTCAAACTTTTTTCTAAATAGTTTCCTTGTCTCCTCTAGATGATTCTCTAGAAAACCATCCCTTAGTAGAAAGGTAAGAGCTCTCTGGTTTAAACCTGAAGTAGAGATGTCAGAGGCAAACTTGGCTGCTACCATTTGGGGAGAAAGCTCCTTAGGGACTATCATGTAAGCAAGCCTCATTCCAGGAATCAATATTTTGGAAAAAGTTTTAATATAGATAATCCTATTATCTTTATCTAGAGTTTTAAGAGGAGCAGCAGGATTATCATAAAAGTAAAGTTCTGAAAGGCAGTCATCCTCAATGATCATAAAATCATACTCCTTAGAAAGCTCTATTAACTTCATCTTTTTTTCATGAGACCACCTTATTCCTGTGGGACTTTGAAAGTTTATCATAGTGTAGACAAAATTTACATTGGTTTGGTTCAATATTTCTTCAAGCTCCTCCATATCAAATCCATCTTCCAACATTTCAACAGTTACTATCTTGCAGCTACCCTTAAAGGTGTTTATTGCACCTGAGTAAGTTGGGCGGCTAAGTATAAGGGTAGAGGTGGGCTTTAGGAGGGACTTCTTTATCAGATCAAGGGCTTGCTGAGCACCAGATGTAATATGGATATTGCTGCAATAGACATCATGAAAATCATATTTTAATCTTTCTGCAAGAACTTTTCTTAGTCCAATAAAACCCTGAGTTTCATGGTACTTTAAGGCTTCTCCTCCTGCCTCATGAAATACCTTGTTGATACTTTCTTGAAACTTTTTTGTAGGAAAGACCTCTACACCAGGAGTGGCACTTGCAAAGTTAATGCTTTCATTAATTCTTATTTGACCGTATTTAAAGTTTTCAATTATAGGTTTCTGTTCCTGATCTTCAACATAATTTTTTCTATCCTTTACATAGGTACCACTCCCAGGGATTTTATAGATATGTCCCTCTGTCTCTAGAAGCTCATATGCCTTAAGTACAGTACTTGAATTTAGTGAAAAGCGGTTTACTAGCTGCCTCACAGAGGGGAGCTTTTCATTTGGTAGAATTTGCTTTGTAAAGATCATATTTTTGATCTCATCATAAAGTTGAATATACAGTTTTTTTCTTTTTGACTTACTAATTTCAAAATTTAATTTCATTTCAACTCCTTAGTTCCTTCTTGGATAAAAAAGTGTCACGGAACACTTTTAAACCCAAACAGTATTGACATTTTTATTTTTATATAGCATCCTCTTAAAGAAAGTGTTCTGAAAAACTACTTTTAATGCTGAAACAATATCAAGTGTGGCAGGTACAGTTGTGTTGAACGATACGATTATACTTTTATAACGCAGGTTTGTAAATAGTTTTTAAATATGGAGGAAAAAGAGATGAAAATTGAAAAAAAAGGTTTTGGGACTAAGGTTATTCATGGTGGTCATGAGAAAAATCCATTTGGGACTTTGGCAACTCCTATCTATCAAAGTTCTACATTTGTATTTGACAGTGCAGAGCAGGGGGGAAGAAGATTTGCCCTGGAAGAGGGAGGATACATCTACAGCAGACTAGGAAACCCTACAACTACAGTACTAGAGGAGAAGCTTGCAGCACTAGAGGGAGCAGAGGCAGCACTGGCTACATCATCTGGAATGGGAGCGATCTCATCTACAATGTGGACACTTCTAAAGGCAGGAGACCACATGGTGGCAGACGAGACTCTTTACGGTTGCACATACGCTCTTCTAAGCCA
>NZ_BSDY01000014.1 GCF_027925155.1 Propionigenium maris DSM 9537
ATTGATAATCATAGAGTTAGAGGGCTAAGCAGGAAGTTTTTTAATGTTAGTTTAAAGATATTATTATTTACAATAGAAAAGGCCATTGCAATATTGAAAATTATACAATACTTTTGCAACAGCCTATATCGATTAAAATAAAAAAAAACATTTACACCCCTCTTGATTATTCCGTATTCCTGCTTCCTTTATCTAGAGCATCTAAACTGGCTATTCTAAAAATAAATTGCTCTTATAGGTTCTTCCCATATATTTGAACTGAAGATTCTTTTTATGAAATTCAAATAAAAAATATTTGTTTACTGTATAAAGTAATAATATCTTTCTATTTAATACTTGTATTATTTCAATAAAAAAGCAGTCACTTAGAGTGACTGCTTTTTTATTAGGTTTACAGTATTTATAATAGCCTTCCTGTCTATTTTTAAGACTTCCGGGACTTTACTATCCTTCATATCCCCTTCAAACTTCCTAGCCCTCTTAAGAATCTTAGGCAGCATATCTTTTTCTTTTTGTCTTTGGACTTTTTTTACTTCTACCCTCCCTATCCGGCTTACCTCAGGTCCACCCTGATTCTTTGCTTTACCTCCTTCCGAGACTGTTCAAAGGCCCCCTTGATATCATCAGTAGCTTTTGCCACCTAAAACCTCTCTAAGGCTTTTATAGTATCCTTAATAAGTTCAGCCGCCGCTCCCTCTACTACTTCTCCAATTGAAGGGACAGCCCTATCAGCTATCCTGTCCCTTGCTCTTGGGTTTATAGTAACCTTCCTGGCGGCTCAGACCTGGAGACTGTTTATTTAATTAAAAAAAAGATTGGTCCAAAACTAATCTAAGGAACAACCTCATCATTTTGTAAATCTAAAAGAGGGTGACCCAAAAGGTTCACCCTTATTCACTTTTTGATATGTCATCTTAGTATGAAAAAAAATCAAAAGCAGAGAAAACTTGGAGGAAGAGTCCTAGAGGTAGAGGCGGATGATCCTGCCAGAGTCTGTACCCACAAAGATCGATCCGTCTGGTGCCTCTTTTATAGCTCGTACCCGTTCTCTGCCGAAAGTGTCTATCCGCTCCTCCTTCCAGCTTCCATCTTCTTCATAGAGTCTGTTTAGATGAGTCAGTTTAAGAGCTCCTGAGAAAAAGCTTCCCTTCCAACCTTTAAACATCTTTCCGCTATAGATAAAAAGACCTGAAGGAGCAATGGACGGGGTGAAGTGATAGAGGGGCTGTTCCATTCCCTCTTTTTCAGTACCTTCACCGATACTAGGTCCATGGTACTCACGTCCGTAGGTAATCACAGGCCATCCGTAGTTTTTCCCAGGTTCCACTAAGTTGATCTCATCTCCCCCACGGGGTCCATGTTCATTTATCCAGAGCTCACCCTTACTCCTGTCATAGAAGATTCCCTGGGGGTTTCTGTGTCCGTAACTATATATTTCAGGGAGGGCACCCTTTCTTCCCACAAAGGGGTTATCCTTCACTGCTTCTCCCTCTTTGGTTATCCGGAGGACCTTCCCCTGGTGGGTATCCAGCTCCTGTGCATACTCTCTCTCTCCCCTGTCACCTACTGTGATAAAGAGGTTCCCCCTGCTGCTCTCCTCTATCCTGCTCCCAAAGTGCCGCCCCTCATTGTTTTTTTCCGTAATGGCTGTAAATATAGTCCTTCCCGCCACCAGCTTCATATCTTCCCACCGGGCACTGTAGACAGCAGTGGTGAGGCCTGCTTCTTTATCCCGGGCTGAATATGTTAAAAACACCTGAAGATTATTATCTATATGGATATCCAATAAGCCCCCCTGTCCCACAGCTTCAACCTCTGGTATCCCTGCTATTTCAGTGATCTTCTTCGTTTCCAGATCAAGGTGTTTTAATCTTCCCTCCCTCTCTGTAAATAGTATATTACCCCCAGGCAGAAAATCAAAAGCCCATATGATACCCTGGCCTCTTGCCACTACCTCAATTTTAGGGGAGTATGATGACGAAAAATTATTCACACTTAAAGATATTAACAGAGTAAGAATCAAAATAGTTTTATTCATAGAAAACCTCCCTGGATTCTGATTTCTAACAAATTTTATATTGAATATGGCGATAAATCAAGGAAGTGTAGGAGGGCTAAATAAAAAAAGAGAGCGACTTAAATACTTAAATAAATCAGAAAAATTTGAAGTCAAAATTGAAGGGTGACCCTAGTAGAAATTCTACTTATGGGTCGCCCTCTTTGTATTTCTATCAATAGATTTAAATTATAAGATAACGCTATCTGAGTTTAGCCTTTCTTATAAACGACTGTTCCTGATGCCTGAGTAATTGTTAGTTGTCACAGTCAATCATTCTAGGTATTATATCTAATTTAGTTAATTATCAATAATTATTATAAAAAAAGTAATATTTTTTCATTTTCTAATCTCTGTTGGTTTATCCAGAACTGACTCTTCCTTTTTTCAAAATATTTCTAGATCTTCCCTGCTATTCTATTTCTCAAAGCGTTTCTTATATTCTTCCAGTCTAGCTTGATCCTTTATCTGTATTCTTCCACTACTCCTATCAATTATTTCATATTCCTGAAGCTTCTTTAGAAACCTCTGAAGACTTCTCTGTTTTATGTTTAAAAGCTCTGAAAGCTCTTTTGTCCCTCTTGTATCTATAGTTTTAGACCTCTCCAGGTATTTTATAAAAAACTCCTCGTCTGAGCACATATTTTTAAGAAGAAAATATTTAGATTTTTCAAAATGTTCCTTTACTCCCATCATCAAAAGTTTTTCAATGGCTTTGCTCTTTCCATCAAACCGAAGATCCATTAGTTTTTCAAAGGGGAGATAAGCAATTTTAGAAGGCTTTTTTGCAATTATATCAACATCAAAGCGTTTACTCTTCTCTACCATCCTGTTAGAAAAAGAAAAATTAATTCCTGTAACCTCTCCCCCGAAAAAGTCCATATAGAAAATTCCTCCCTCTGGAGTGTAGACTAGGTGTTGGACATGTCCATTTATTATATAGGTCGCTATGTTATTATGAGCGTTATATTCTCCTACCTTCATATCAGAGATAACTATCATATCCTCAAAGGAAGTACCTATAAGTTCCTTTAAATTCAGTTCATAAAGTATTTCAGCTTTAGTCATAATCTCACCTCTGAATAGTTGTCATTTTATTTGTCTGTTTTTATGCCTGATCTATCAGATTTATCATGCATACTTTTCGACATCCTCCCTAACAACTCTATAACTAATTCCTGCTCCTTTGGTCAAGTCTATTTTTTTCTACTAAAAAAGATAGTTGATCGAGTCAAGTTTCGTAATACCTACAACATCTGGCCCGGATGACTTCACGAATTCTTTTATCAGAAAGGACACACCTTAGATTTAACATCCAAGCCAACATTTGCTAAATACTGTACTGGTTTTCCATTTAAAAGTTAATGACTTCCTTCATTATTCAGTCCTTCTTTATGTCGTACTTTGAAATGGGATTCATGCTATAAGTTTCTATCCTCTAAACTCTATTAACTCTCCGTCGGGACCTACAAACACTACTCTACGCCACCTTTCTTCTCCTGGTTCTCTTGCTCCAACAGGGTGAGGTTCGGTATTGACAGGAATACCGGCATTTAGCAGACGGTTATAATCTTCGTCGAAGTTATCACTCTCAAGACAAAAATGGAATCCCTGATCTGCTGAACCTGAATCATCAGGCATATGTATCAACTCTAAAACAGTATCCCCCAGTTTAAGATAAACTATTTTTTCTATTGCGGGAAAAGGTACATCATGTTCATAGTATTTTTTGAAGCCCAGATACTCCTCGTAAAACTTTATAGATTTGGCTCTGTCCTTAACATTAAATGTTATATGGTCGATTCGTTTAAACATAAGATTATTTCTCCTTAACTATACTTTAATTAAATTATTACAACACACTCTAAATCTTTCAGCTCTCCTGCTTTGTATTTTTATACAATGATGTCGTTCTATTACTTTTTTGTATCAATTATATTTTGTAACAGAGCTTTACACCTTCCACAGCCAGCTCCAGCTCCAGTTACCTCTCCAACTTTTTCAATTGTATCTGCTCCATCTTTAACTGCGTTAACTATGGCTTCTACTGAAACGCCCTTGCATCCACACGCGACTGATAATATTTTTTCTACCTCTTCAATACATCCACCGCAGCCTGTGCCTGCACCTGTGATTTCTTGTATTTCCTCTAAAGTACGCGCACCACCAGCCATGGCTTTCCTGATATCTCCAAAACTCACTTGTTTACAGTGACAAATAATTTTGTTTACAGGGATTAAAATAGCCGCCACAAATAGAATTTCATCACTTCTCAGTGCATGCATTGTTCCGGCAGGAGCAACAAATGTATCTCCCACGTTTAATTCCACTTCCCCATCTTCTGAAACTCCAAATCCGGAACCTTTTATACAATAAAATATTTCATCTTTATCGGCATGATCATGTAAAGTTACTTTTACACCGGCAGGAATACAATAAACATTTGTTTCAATACCTTCTTTAATAGCATTTAAATCAACTCCTTCTTGGAGAGCTCTTAAATTCATTTTTTCTCTTATAGCATTTTCATTTGCATTCATATTTTTACTCCTTTTATTCTTTTTATACTCAATTTTATTTAAACCTTACCAAATTTGCCGCTCATCTACGACTGGAATAAGAAAAGCTGTAACATAGAGATCTCCATCACTTCTCAGTGAATGCATTATTCCAGCAGGGGCAATAAAAGCCTTGCCTACCGTTAACTCCACTTCTCCGTTCTCCAGTACACCAAAACCCGAACCTTTTATGCAATAAAATATTTCATCTTGATCTTCATGTTTGTGCAGTGGAACCACTGCTTTTGAAGAAATATGATATACATTTTCTTCAACAGATTCCGTAAGTCCATTTAATTCTATACTTTTACTGCTTAACCAGCTGTTTTTATCATGCCTTATCATATTTCTAAATTCACTGGGGCTGATTTTTGTATTTTTCTTAAAAAATCTGGTCATGTTGGATGGTTCTGTAAACCCTAATGCATAAGCAATCTCATTGATACTTTTTTGTTCAAAACTGAGTTTAAGTCTTATTTTTAGAATTAATTGCTGAATAATATACTGCTTAGCTGACATATCAATTGCTTTTCTTGTCATTAAGTTAACCGTCTTTTTCGAGACATGCATCATATCAGCATACTCTTTCACAGATTTCACACTATTAATATTTTTTTCAACTAATTCAGTGAACTGTACAAATATTTCATTTTTTTTATATTTTGATGTACTTTCTCCTAAGGAACTGTTCAAGAGTATCTGTACAAAAGTGTTGAAAGCGGAAGCAATTACCTTATTATCTACAAACTCATATGAATTTTGGTACATATCATGTATGACCTTTAAAAGGGGGGTTAATGTTGATATATATAAATCCAGACAATTAACATGTGGATTTAAATAACTGAGTTTAAACAATTCTTTTACTTCAGAAGTTTGATTGCTTAAAAATTTACATAAAAACCCTTCTGTAAACATTATTAAGTATCCCTCTAAGTTATGGAATTCACTGTATCTATGAACACGATTCCTGGATATTATTAAAAGCTCCCCTGCTTTAATTGTGTATTCTAAAAAATCAATTTCATGGACACCCTTACCTCCAGTGACAAAAATTAAATTGTAAAAAGAGGTGCGGTATGATGTTTTAATGAAAGATTCATCAACAGATTCAAAAAAGCTCTTTAATGATATAATTTCAAAGCCTTTGTTCTGCCCTTTCTTATTTATAAGCTCAATCTCTTCTATATTACTCATAATATCTCCTTTTATATTAGCTGCACTGCTGAAAAAGATAAACTGTTTCTTTTATTGACTCAAACACATCACAAATATAGAAATTTAAGATATACTCAAAACAAGTAACTATAATTAGTATAAATCCAACTTTAATATTTTACAATGTTATACCCGAACCAAAAACATTCAAAATGAAACCCTTAATTATTTTGGAAGTATATGGATACTTTCCTTTTTTAAGGGTTATTAACTGCTCTTCCGCATATAGCTTTTACAAGTTCCCATATGAATTTATATTATAACCCAGGCCTAAGTATAATATTTATACTTAGGCCTCTTCATTACATTTAAGCTCCTTATTATTTATTAAATATAACATTTTTATTGAACTTATGAGGTGTAATGGAATAGTGGAGTTTGTATTTCTGTGTTATGCGAACCCAATAAAAAGCAACGTGACGCTGCATCCTAATAATCAGTTGAGACACTCATTTTTTAAGTAACTGTTTTAAAATTTCTATACTTTCCTTAACAACAAAAAAAGAGCCAATTAGGTACGGATGTCCATTTGAATATATGCACTTTTTGTTATTTAAAGGATATAAAGTTAAGAGCAGTAAAGATTATTATTCGATTATGAAAAAAAGGAGCGAACGATGGAAATTTTACAAAGTCTTATATGGCTCGTAATATCATTTGGTATTTCAACGATGATAATAACTATGTGTTACGTAATCCTTTTAAAGTCATTAGTTTTCTTGAAGATACTTACCTATGAAAAACGTCCATTTCGTGGTAAAGATGGAGCTATTATCATGCTGTTTTCAGTGATCTTGTTTCTATTCATGGTTGTCAAAAATCGACAAGATATTTTTCCTTATCTTAGTTGAATAACATTAATCTCTAAAACTAAATCGGTCTCCCATAACCGGTATAAGAACTTCAATTACTGGTACTCCAAATACAACTATTAGTGATTAAAGTTAAAAATTATTGGTAATGAGGAGCTTTTGAAAAAAATATTTTAAGAAACCACAGGGCGTTACTCTTGCTCACCTGGTAAAATAAGTTTTTATTAAAAAGGAGGGGTTCCCCCCTCCTTATTTTATTAACTAAATCATATTTTATACTATTTCACTTCTTTATATATATTAGTTCCCGTTGCCTGGTGATTAGGCATTAGAGTGATCTCACTGATCTGTACATTCTGCGGAAGGTTTGTCGCATAGATAACTGTGTCAGCCACATCATCTGCTGTAAGAGCCTCTATCCCCTTGTACACACTGTCTGCCTTTTCCTTGTTCCCCAACCTTATCACACTGAAGTTTGTCTCAACCATTCCCGGCTGAATATTAGTTACCCTTAATGGAGTGTCTATAAGATCTATTCTCATCCCGTCTGTAAGGGTCTTTACCGCTGATTTAGAAGCACAGTAAACCCCTCCCCCTGCATAGGCTGCATTTCCTGCTGTGGACCCGATATTTACTATGTGTCCAGGGATATTGTTTTCAAGCATTAAAGGTATCACTGCTCTGCTTACATATAGAAGTCCCTTTACATTGGTATCCATTACCCTGTCAAAGGATGCAGGATCACTCTCATGGATCTTGGTCATTCCCACTGCCAGCCCTGCATTGTTTACAAGGATATCTATCTTCTTGAGGTTCTCTGGAAGACTATCTATACCTGTCCTTACATCCTCAGGATTGCTCACATCCTGTAACAGAATATTTACCTCTACTCCGTATTTATTTTCAAGGTCCCCCTTTACCTCTAGGAGCTTCTCCTCCCTTCTAGAGGTAATGATGAGGTTTGCCCCCTGTTCTGCATATCTCTCGGCTATTGCCCTTCCTATTCCACTGCTGGCTCCGGTAATAAACGCCAGCTTTCCCTTTAGTCTGTTCATTCTTCTTCCCCCTTTTTATTTATAGTTTATCTTTTTATAAACGACAAAATGAATAAACTATACCGTATTGATATGAATTATCTACGCAAAAATACTAATAATTCATCCAATAACTATATCTCTGTGGTTATTATAACTCCATCCACATTTTTGTGCAAAGAAAAAAGAGGGAATTTCCCCCTTCCTACCGGTTTATCCTTCCAATAAGGTTTCCGTCTATAATTACACTTACCGCCTCAAGAGGATCCTCCTCCCAGATAACGATATCGGCGTCCATCCCCACACATATCTCCCCTACCCTGTGGTCTATATTTAAAAACCTTGTAATCCTTCTGTTAAACTCCAGTGCTTCCTGGAGCTCCTCCAGGTTGTGGGGCGGGGCATCCCTTCTCTCTCTGATGGTATGGATCCTCTCATCCTCAAGAGCCTTTAGAGTATATCTGTTTTCCACCGAGGTTTCCACCACTCCGCTGAGATTGTACCTCTCTATAAGCCGCACAGCATCCAGTACAGCAGAGCTGCTCTCAGCCCTGAAGATAACAGGGTGTCTCTTTCTCAGGATCTTCTCCGTAAACCTCACCTTGAGCCCCTCCCTTCCTGCTACCTCTTTCCCCTTCCGGTACTCTCCCAGAAGTTCTATAAAGCTTCTTATCTCTGCCATCCTCTCTCCCAGGCCTTCATCTCCCCCAAGGATAACCCTTATAGCAGCATCCTCCTTGATTACATAGTCCTCTATAAGGACTTCGTGGGTTTTGACTACACACACACTGCCACTTATAAGGTTGTTGTTTTTAGGATGAACTACAATACTTGTGATCCCCTGGTTCAGATAGAAGATAAGCTCCCGGCCAAAGAGATCCAGCTCCTCTATGGCTCTTATTCCAGGGGTAAACCTGGCTACAGCCCCCTCTGTTTCCGGAGAACAGTACCCCACCAGTCCACTGGTTGTAAGGAGCCCTCCAGCCTCTATGACCTCTGCCCCCTCAACCTCTATATTTCCACCTATTCTTATAATCTTTCCCCCATCTATAAGGATATCCGAGACCTTACTATCCTCCATAGACAGCCGGGCGTTTTTTATAAGTAACAATTAAACCACCTCTACCCTTCACTTGATGGTCTTCTATAGATAAATAGTACGCTGTACTTTGAATCGGTTACGGCATACTTCATCTCAACAATATCCACCTGACTGTCCCCTAAAAAATACTCTACCTTGCTCTCGAAGATCTCCCTTACACTTTCCTCTATAATCTTTACCTTTCTCATGCTCCTCCCCCCTATTGCAGTTATTTTTAGCTGTTTACGCGAAGATCTCCTCCACCAAGATCAACACAAAACTGAAAAAACTAAAGCACCTCAAGATTTTTCCCATACAATCACTCTCCTTAAGTATAGTTACAAAAAATCCCCTTCTTTCCTTTTTAAGGTTAGAATGAGAGAAAAAATAGTTTAATCTCTCCAGATTAATTTTAAAAATAAGATTTTTCTAAAAAAACTCACCACGAATTATACTAATTTAAAATGCTCTTTGCAGTCAGTCGTGCCACTATACATTAATTAAAGAGTGGGTTCATAGTCGTCAGACTTCACAATAAGAATATGCTTCGTTCCGTTAAACTCCTTTAGGCTCTGTAGAGAGCCCAGCAAAGGAACGGACATTATGCCCGGCTTAAAAAAGACAATTATGAACCCCTAGATTTTCTTTGGTTACTTTCTTGCATCATGGCAAGAAAGTATTATCTTCCCATAATAAAAAAATAAGGAACTCATGGGGCCTTCTCATATGAGACAGCCTGAGTTCCTTAGCTTTCAATATACTTTCTCTTAATATCATCCACAGTATCGTAGATAGTTGAATCCTCATCTATCCTTACACTGTAGTCACAGGAGATCCTGTAGAGCTTCTCCCTCTTTCCGTGGAGATCCTTAATAGTAGCATACATATCCTCTACATTGAGCAGGGGTCTGTTCTTTCTCCTCTTTACCCTGTTGTAGACACAATCAAGGGTACAGTCCAGGTAAACCACAAAGGATGTTTTCCTGAGATTTTTAATGTTGGCATTATCTATTATAACTCCCCCACCAGTTGATATCACCACATTGTTATCTCTGGATTCCTCCTCCACTATCTGGTTCTCCAGCCTTCTAAAGTAGGTCTCCCCCTTCTCGGCAAAGATCTCTGGAATGGATTTCCCCTCTCTCTCAGTTATGATTCTATCTATATCCACAAACTTCATCTCAAGGGCTCTGGCCAGCTGTCTTCCCACAGTGGATTTTCCGCTCCCCATAAACCCTATAAGAGCTATGTTATCCTTCATCGTATCACCTCTCCATAAGATTATAGCACCTTTTCCCACCGTTGTTAAGGCTACTTTTTATTGTGTCAAAAATCCGATTATGGTAGACTGGAAATATACTTTTTAAAGGGGGGATATGAATGATTGTACTAAAAGTTTGTGTTGGAAGCGCCTGTCACGTAAGGGGTTCCTATAATGTAATAGATACCCTTACAAAACTCATAAAAAAGGAGAGGTTAGAGGATAGGGTTGAGCTGAAGGCCTGCTTCTGTCTGAATAACTGCTTAGAGGGTGTTTCTGCTTCAGTAGAGGGAAGCGACAAGGTCTACTCCTTCTCCAAAGATGGAATTGTTGAGGAGTTCAGAACTCTTTTAGGGGAGATGGAGATATGAAGGTAATGAATTTTTCCGAGGCTAACTGCCACCAGTGCTATAAGTGTGTAAGAACCTGTAAGGTTAAAGCCATAAAGATAGAGGATAACCAGGCTCATATAATTACCGACAAGTGTATCGCCTGTGGTCAGTGCTTTGCCAGCTGTCCACAAAATGCAAGAAACATCCATTCAGATGTAGGTTTTGTGAAAAATTTAATAAATTACCAGGAGAAAGTTACCCTCTCTGTGGCCCCGTCCTTCAGGGGGTTCTATGAAAGTTCCGATAAGTTTACCACTGCTCTTCGGAGGTTAGGGTTTTCAAAGGTGGAGGAGACTGCTGTGGGGGCAGACATCACCTCCAAACTCTACAGGGATTATATAAGGGAGAGCAGGGATGACCTATTTATCACCACCTGCTGTCCATCGGTGGTTCTTCTCATTGAGAAGTACTTTCCCGAGGTGATCCCCTATGTGATTCCCTATATGTCGCCTATGATGGCCCACGGGAAGACCATCAAGAGGGAGGATCCCAAAGAGAAGGTGGTGTTCCTGGGACCATGTATCTCAAAGAAGTGTGAGTCCCTCACCAAGAAGCATGCAGAGACAATAGATGCCGTTCTTACCTTTGATGAGGTATCCCAGTGGATGGCCCTTGACGGGATAGACTACCACCTGGAGGAGGAGAGTAAGTGCGACAGGTATGGAAGCACATCTGGAAGCTCCTACCCTGTAGTGGGGGGAATCCTAGAGGGGATAAAGGATGTACTTGAAGAGAAGAAACTCACTCATATGAGAGTGGACGGAGTGGGCGAGTGTATGGAGATCTTCCAGGAGATCATAAATGGGAACCTGAGGGGAGCCTGTATAGAGGTCAGCGCCTGTAGAAAGAGTTGTCTGGGAGGTCCCAGCGGCTCAAGGATAGGTTCATCGGCCTTTTCCAGGGTCCAGAAGCTGAAGAAATACCTTCAGGAACAGGAAGCCATTGATCCAGAGAAAACCCTGGATCTGAACACCATAGAAAACCACCACTACTCCACCTCCTTCACAGACAAGAAGATCGTGGAGGAGCTCCCATCGGAAAAGGAGATCAAGGATATCCTTCTATCCCTGGAGAAGAGGAGTATAGAGGATGAGTTAAACTGTGGGGGATGCGGCTATGAGACCTGCAGAGAGAAGGCTATCTCCATCTACAAGGGGATGTCCCATGCAGATATGTGCATCCACTATGTAAAGAAGTGCTCTGAGAGGATCTCCAATGAGATCTTTGAAAACTCTCCAAATGCCATCCTTATACTGGACGGGGAGAAGAGGATTGTGGAGTCCAATATGGCCTTCAGCAGATTCTTTGGTCTTGCTCCCTTTGAGCTCAAGGACCATCCAATAGATACCTTCGAGTTTCTGGATAGTGTAAGTAACCTGTTGGAGAGAAAGGAAAACATCCTCTGGGAGAGGGTCTCCTTTACCAGGGATAACCTCCACATGATGGTAAGCGTCATCCCAATGGATTCCAGAGAGGATACCCTTCTCATCTTCACCGATGTGACCAAGGAGGTCATGAGAAAGGAGGAGATCAGGGAGCTCAAGGAAAAGACCCTGGAGATTACTCAGGAAGTAATCGAGAAACAGATGAGGGTAGTACAGGAGATCGCCGGACTTCTGGGGGAGACAACTGCTGAAACAAAGGTTGCCCTGAACAAGGTAAAGGATGTATTTAATAAAGAGGAGAGTCTATGATGGAATACTATATAGATGCTTCATACAGAAGCTTAAATAAAAAGGGTGAGGAGCTGTGTGGGGACAATGTAGAGTATATAAAGACCGAGGACGGCTGTATTATGGTCCTCTCAGACGGACTGGGGAGTGGGGTAAAGGCAAATATCCTGGCTACCCTTACCTCAAAGATTGCCGTCACAATGCTCATGGAGGGATCCACCATCGATGAAACCATGGAGACCATTGTCAATACCCTTCCCGAGTGCAAGGTAAGGAAGCTCGCCTACTCTACATTTACCATAATAAAGCTCAGCGACAACGGGGAGTGCTATATGGTTGAGTACGACAATCCCCCATGCTTCTTCTACAGAAACGGCTGTGACCTTCCTATAGATAAGGTTGAACGGCATATAAACGGAAAGACCATCTATGAGAGTAACTTCAGGTTCCTTCCAGGGGACCTCCTCACTGTAGTAAGTGACGGAGCTGTCCATGCTGGGGTAGGGGAGCTCCTCAACCTGGGATGGCAGTGGGACAGTATCAATGACTTCCTCAGAGGAATGTCCCAGAAGAAGTTTGCAAGGGATATAGCTAACGGACTCCTGGAGGTATGCAACACCCTCTACGACGGAAAACCAGGGGATGATACTACAGTCCTCGCCATAAAGCTTCAACCTGTAAAGTATGTGAATCTATTTACCGGGCCTCCCAAAGACAGCACTCTGGACTGGCTGATGGTAGATATCTTGCATAGAGCTCCCGGGATGAAGATCCTCTGTGGGGGAACCACAGCCAATATAGTAGCCAGCCACTGGAAGAAGGAGATCCAGATCGATCTCTCAGGATACTCTCCAGACTCCCTTCCCCCTGTGGGACACCTGGAGGGAGTGGACCTTGTTACCGAAGGCCTCATAACCCTAAGCAGAACTGTAGATTACCTTAGGGAGTATAAAACATTCAGCACAGCTATAACCCAGGATGACGGGGCAGGTATTCTAGCACGGCATCTACTCTACGATGCAAGCCATGTGAATATCTATGCAGGGACTGCAGTAAACCCTGCTCACCAAAACCCCGACTTTCCCCTGAGCTTCAATATAAAGCTCAAGATTGTAAAGGACCTGGTAAAGATACTCCACTCCCTTGATAAAAAAGTTGTTTTAGATTACCTTTAAGTTAAGGTGATTTTTTAGGAGGTACCTATGAAGGTTAAGTTAAAGGATATACACATCAGGACATGGACTCCTGAAGGAACCCTTGTGGGGATAGTTCAGATAATCCACGGTATGGGTGAGCACGGAGGGAGATACGATCAGCTGGCAAGGCGGCTCAACAAGGAGGGGTACCTGGTAGTATCCACAGACCACAGGGGACACGGCCTCTCAGTAGAGAAGATAGAGGCGCTGGGAGTGATCCCCCAGCCCTTCGAGACCCTTATAGAGGACGAGATGGAACTCACCTGCCAGTTAAAGAGGGGATATCCCGGTATTCCCCTCTTTATCCTGGGACACAGTATGGGATCCTTTATGGCTCAGGGGCATATGAAGAAATCTACCGAGGAGGTAGAAGGGTATATCCTCTCTGGCTCATGCAGGACTCCCTACCTGAAGACTGCTATGGGATCCAAGCTGGGAAAGATAATAGAATTAATCAGAAAAAATAAGAAGAGTAAGCTTATGAATAAACTCCTCTTTGCAGGGTACAACAGAGCCATCAAGGGAAGGATCACTGCCTTCGACTGGCTCAGCAGGGACAAGAAGGTTGTAGCCAGATATATAGAAGATCCCTACTGCGGGTTTGTCTATACCTCTGGATTCTACGCTTCATTTCTTGCCTACCTGAGCAAGCTCTTTCATAAACATGACTTTGATAGTCTGGATAGGGATATTCCCCTCCTTATAATGTCTGGGGACAGGGACCCTGTGGGATTCTATGGGAGGGGAGTAAGAAGACTTGCTCATTTCTATGAAAAAATGGGATTCCGCAACCTCAGGCTGAAACTCTATCCAGGGGGAAGACATGAGATGATCAATGAGATAAACAGGGTAGAGGTCCACGAGGATATTCTCCAGTTTTTAAAAGGCAACCTGACGTTGCATCCTAACAATCAATAGGAGTACTAATTACTTCATGTAAATCTTTTATAAATTCTATACTTTTCTTCAAATAAGAAATCCAGTGAGGGGTTAATCCCTCACTGGATTTCTTTTGTTTATTCCGTCTATATGCTCTCCCTCTCTATATCCCATATATCCCTTGCATACTTGGATATGGTGTTGTCCGAGGAAAAGTATCCCGCCTTGGCAATATTTACCAGGCACATCTCATTCCATCTCTCCCTGTCCCTGTAGAGCTCCTCAATCTTATTTTGAGCTTCCACATAGGCCCAGAAATCCTTCAATACGAAGAAGTAGTCGTTCTCCTCCAAAAGATATCTGCAGATATCACTGAATTCACTTCCCACAACTCCAAGGCTGCCATCTACAAAGCTGGCTATGAGCTCTGCTATCTCAGGGTTGGATTCGATAAATTTATGGGTATCATTCTGGAAGTTCTCATAGAGGCTAATAACCTCATCTGAAGTCATTCCAAAGAGGACTATATTGTCATCTCCCACCAGATTATGGATCTCCACATTAGCCCCATCCAGAGTAGCCAGAGTAACAGCTCCATTCATCATGAACTTCATATTACCAGTCCCCGATGCTTCCTTGGAAGCAGTGGATATCTGTTCACTTACATCTGCAGCTGGAATTATCTTCTCTGCCTTGGATACACTGTAGTTCTCTATGAATACTACCTTTAACTTATCATTTATATCGGGATCATTGTTGATTATCTCTCCCAGGGTGTTGATAAGCTTGATTACATTCTTGGCAAAGTAGTATGCCGGTGCGGCCTTGGCACCAAAGATAAAGGTACGAGGATGGATATCAAAATCCTTGTCCTTCTTCAGCTTCTTATAGAGGTAGAGGATATGCATACAGTTTAACAGCTGCCTTTTATATCCATGGACCCTCTTTACCTGGACATCGAAGATAGAGTTTGGGTCTACCTCTATACCATTCTTCTCCTTGATATACCTGGCCAGCTCCACCTTATTCTCATGCTTTATCTTAGCCAGCTTCTTTAAAACAGAGTGATCCTCCTTAAACTCCATGAGCTTTTCTAGGCTCACAGGATCCTTTCTCCAATCAGTTCCAATGTGGGTATCCAGCATAGCTGAAAGGGCCGGGTTACTCTTTATAAGCCACCTTCTATGAGTTATACCATTAGTCTTGTTGTTGAGCTTCCCTGGATAGAACTCATGGAAGTCCCTCAGCTCCTTCTTTTGAAGGATCTCAGTGTGAAGGGCTGCCACCCCGTTTACCGAGTGACTTCCCACAATGGCAAGGTTTGCCATCCTTACAAGGCCTTCCTCTATAATGGACATCCTGTTTACAACATTCCAGTTGAGATACTTATTCATTACCTCCTGACAGAAACGTCTGTTTATCTCCTCTATGATAAGGTAGATCCTTGGAAGAAGTTTCTTGAACATCTGTATAGGCCACTTCTCCAATGCCTCCTCCATTATAGTATGGTTTGTATAGGCGCATACCTTCTGGGTTATCTCCCAGGCCTCCTCCCACTTGAGTCCCTCCTCATCTATAAGAAGCCTCATAATCTCAGCCACAGCCAGGGCCGGATGGGTGTCATTTATATGGATAGCTACATAGTCATCCAGTCTCTTAAAATCTATTCCCAGCTCCCTGTGATAGTTAAATATCGCCTGGAGGCTGGAGCTTACAAAGAAGTACTCCTGCTTTAATCTCAGCTGCTTCCCGTTTTCAGTGGAGTCATCGGGATAGAGCACCTGGGATATGAGTTCCGCTGTATACTTTCCCTCAACCGACTGCATATAGTGGCCGCTGTTGAAGTTTACAAAATCAAATTCATCTGTATCTGCCTCTGCACTCCACAGCCTCAGGGTATTTACAGTATTGTTCTGATATCCAGAGATAGGTATATCATAGGGGATTGCCTTTACTGTATAGTAGTTTTCATGAACTACCTTTAGGTGTCCCCTTACAGTTGCCACATAGGCATCTCCCCCAAACCTTACCTTTACCCCTCTATTCTCCTTCTTTACCTCCCATGGATACCTCTCCTTGAGCCAAAGGTCTGGGACCTCTACCTGATACCCATTCTTTATCTCCTGTCTGAAGAGTCCATACTTATATCTTATCCCGCATCCGTGTCCTGGAAGCTCTAGGGAGGAGAGGGAGTCTATAAAGCAGGCTGCCAGACGCCCAAGGCCTCCATTACCAAGACCTGCATCTGGTTCCTCCTCTACTATCTCTCCAAAATCTATCCCCATATCAGCAAGAGCTTCCTTGGCCAGCTCCCTTATCCCAAGGTTTATAAGGTTTCTTTCAAGAAGCTTTCCAATTAAAAACTCCATGGACAGGTAGTAGACCTGCTTGACCTTCTTCTCCCTGTACTGCTTATTGGTTTCCAGCCATCCCTCGGAGATATAGTCCCTTATCACCTTGGAAAAGGCTTCATACTTCTGGTTCATAGTGGCATCTGGCAGTTCCTTAGCATACATTCCCTTCAAAGCATTGAGAAGCTTTTCCTTGATGTCTTCCTTGGTTATACTCTTTATATTTTCCATGCTATCCCCCCTAAAAAACCACTACTTTGCCAGTTCTAAATATAGTTTTTTATAGCTTCTTCCCACCTGGCTCCAGGAGTTCTTCATCTGCATACCTCTAATTATGAGATCGTGCCACCTCTTTGGATCCTCATAGAGCTCCAGAGCTCTTGAAATTGTATCCAGCATCTCGTGGGCGTTGTAGTTTACAAAGGTAAACCCTGTACCAGTATTTGCAAATTTATTATAGGGCTCTACAGTGTCCTTAAGTCCCCCTGTCTCCCTTACCACCGGTACTGTACCATATCTCATGGAGATCATCTGGGAGAGACCACATGGCTCAAAGAGAGATGGCATTAGGAACATATCTGCTGAAGCATATATCCTCTTTGCCAGGGCATGATCAAAGGTTATATTGGAGGAGAGTTTTGCCGGATACATCTGAGAGTAGTATTCAAAGAGATCCTCAAAGTCCTCATCTCCCGTTCCCAGTACCACTATCTGGACATTCTTCTCCAGAAGCTCCTGAAGAACATGGGCCACAAGATCTATTCCCTTCTGCTTTACCAGCCTTGTAATTATCCCTATCATAGGAACATCCTCAGCTACAGCAAGACCCAGTTCCTTTTGAAGAGCCAGCTTATTCCTTACCTTCTTGTCCAGCTTGGACTGACCAAACTTAACAGCTATCTCCTTATCCTTACGGGGATTGAAGATCTCATAATCGATTCCATTTACTATCCCCGAAAGCTTATCTTCATA
This sequence comes from Propionigenium maris DSM 9537, assembly GCF_027925155.1. Lineage (GTDB taxonomy): Bacteria > Fusobacteriota > Fusobacteriia > Fusobacteriales > Fusobacteriaceae > Propionigenium > Propionigenium maris. Next base: position 17,484 of record NZ_BSDY01000014.1, read on the forward strand.
GAGGTGGAAGAGGCCGTGAAGGCTCTCACCGTAAAACTCACTCTTTATCTCCTCTGCATAGGTTACACTTACTGTGGAGATATGATCGGAGTAGTTGATTCCCCCCTTCATAAAGGAGATCCCGTCATAGAACTTCAGTCCGTCCTCCCTGAAGTAAGAATCATATGGGAGGGCTACAGTATCTCCTAGATTCTCCCTTACAAATATCCCCTGATACTTGAGGTTATGGATGGTATAGAGGGTTTTTATTCCATCATATATCCCACTCTTCTTCATCTCATTGAGATAGAGGGGTACAAGTCCCGTATGCCAGTCATTGCAGTGGATCACATCTGGTTCAAAGCCCAGTACATCAAGGGCTGAAAGAATACCCTTACTGAAGAAGGAGAACCTCTCACAGTCATCTAACTCACCATAGGCTTTCTCCCTGTTGAAGTAGTACTCATTATCCACAAAGTAGTACTTTACTCCCTCATATTCAAGGGATTCCACACCACAATACTGATTTCTCCAATTTAACTGCACATAGGTATGCCCCATGTGAGTCATCTTACTTCTGTATTTATAGTCTATAAGGGAGTATTTAGGCAGAATCACCCTTACGTCTACTCCCATCTTACTAAGTGCCTTTGGCAGGGAGTGTGCCACGTCTCCCAGCCCCCCTGTCTTTATAAAAGGCCATGCCTCCCCTGTAGCAAACAACACCTTCATCTCTTTACCTCCTTAAATGTCCTCAAGCGGCCAGTAAAGCTCCCTGAATGCTTCAGTGGAGATCCCTACCTTCTTCTCTATTACAAGGGGGAACTCCTTGGCTGCTTTTAGTTCCTCGCCACTGTTAATTACTGTATTCTTGTCTATTATAACATTCTTTAACTTGGCATCCTTTCCTATCTTACAGTCCTGGAGGATGATGCAGTTCTCTATCTCTGCCCCCTCCTCTATCCTCACATGTCTTGCCACCACACTGTTGGTAACCCTTCCGTCTATAAGGGAACCGTTGGCCACAAGGGAGTTAGTTACCTTGGAACCAGTGGTAAACTTTGTCGGAGGAGTATCCTTTATCTTGGTAAAGATCCTTCCATTTTTAAAGAAGAGATCCCTCCTGATATCCCCGTCTAGGATATCCATATTGAGATCGTAGTACTGCTTTGTACTGTTTATACACTTTAGGTATCCGTCAAACTCATATCCCTTTACCACAAGCTCTCCCCTGCTCACAGTGAGAAGATCCCTTATATTTTTATACTCTCCTCCCTGGGTAGATTCTCCCAGGAACCTTATGAGGTGCTCCTTGGACAGGATAAAGGTTTCCATGGAGATATTTTCCCTCTTTCTGAAGTGGAGGTTCTTACCTATTCCAATGATATTGTTATCCTCTCCCACCTTTACAGTATCACAGTTTTCAAAGGCTATATCTGCATTATCCACAGTCTTATATGCCATTGTTATATCTGCTCCGCTCTCCTCGTGGACCCTGATCATCTCCTTGAGGTTCATATTGCATACCATGTAGGAGGTAGCCACAATTACATGCTCCTGCTTACTTCTGTAGAGGTACTCCAGATTGTTCTTCAAATTAGTCACATCTGTAATTCCTCCCTCTGTAGCTCCAGAAGCATGGAATAGGAATAGTCCGTCCCTCTTTCTGTCAAGATCCCAAGGACTTCCATCCCCTAAGTGATCCACAAGGGATCTGCTATTTATTTTCTTGGTATAGAGTCCAATATTAGTTACCCCTGCATTGGTAAGGTTTGAGAGAGCAAAATCTATTACCCTATATCTTCCTCCAATTGGTATAGAAGCTATAGATCTATTTTTAGTCAAACCTCTTATATCTGTATCGTCTTCCCCTAACAGTAGAACTCCCATATAGTTATTTAACATCTTCTTCCCCCTAAACTTACTTTAATATCTTATTTCCATTTACAACTCTATAATCCTCTATTACAGCTACTTCCTTTCCGTCCCCTATAACGGTATGATCCCTTACAGTTACATTGGACCCCAAGATAGCCTTATTGATTATTACATTCTCCTCAAGCTGAGAATTTTCCATGATTACAGAGTTTATTACCTTAGTATTTTTACCTATCTTTACCCCTGCAAAGATTACCGAGTTTACTACCTCTCCCTCTATCTCACACCCCTCTACTATCATGGAGTTATCGATCTTTGCATCTGGTCCTATAAAGTGAGGGGGATAAGCTTCCTGTGGAGAGTAGATCCTCCAGTCTCTGTCAAAGATATTCAGCTCATTTTCCGAATCCAGGAGATCCATATTAGCCTCCCACAGACTCTTTATAGTTCCCACATCCTTCCAGTATCCCTTAAATGGATATGCAAAGAGCTTTTTATCGGCTTCCAGCATCTTAGGGATTATATTCTTACCAAAGTCATTGCTGGATTCAGGATCCTCCTGATCCTCCTGGAGATACTTCTTTAAGAGATCCCATTTAAATATATAGATTCCCATGGAAGCCAGGTTACTCTTTGGATTTGCCGGCTTCTCCTCAAACTCATAGATGGAGTAGTCGGGATTGGTATTCATAATACCAAATCTCGAAGCCTCATCGCCTGGTACTTCTATTACAGCTATTGTAGCCTCTGCTCCCATCTCCTCGTGGAAGGAAAACATCTTACTGTAGTCCATCTTATAGATGTGATCCCCTGAAAGGATCAGTACATACTCCGGATCGTAGCTGTCTATATAATTAATATTTTGATATATGGCGTTGGCGGTTCCTGTATACCAGTCTCCCCCCTCCATATTGGTATATGGCTGCAGTACCGTTGCCCCTCCATTTTTTCTGTCGAGATCCCACGGAGCTCCCATTCCTATATGCTTATTTAAGATAAATGGCTCATACTGGGTCAGCACCCCCACAGTGTCTATACCCGAGTTTGTACAGTTACTCAAAGGAAAATCTATTATTCTGTACTTTCCTCCAAATGGAACTGCTGGTTTTGCTATCTTTTCTGTTAGGGGCTTTAGTCTGCTCCCCTGACCTCCTGCCAATATCATAGCTATTATGTTCTTCTTAGCCATAGTTCTACCCTCTCCTTTTAAATTTCCCTTTATAATAAACTGCCGAAAGTGGCGGCACGTCTATTAATATATGTTGTTTCATATCATTCCACCCCTCTCTTACTGGATGGATCTCTTCCCTAACTTTCTCTGTATTTCCCCCATATATCTTCAGATCACTGTTAAATACTTCCTCATATACTGTAAATCTAGGAACTCCTACCTTGTAGCCTCTTCTCTCCACCGGGGTAAAGTTAAATACTCCCACAAGGAACTCATCCTTATCCTTCCCTCGCCTGATAAAGGATATTAGGCTCTCCTCGTGGTTGAGGCAGTCTATCCACTGGAACCCGTCCCCATGGATATCCTTCTCCCAGAGAGACTTTTCCCTCTTATAGAAGCGGTTAAGATCCCTCACATACCTCTTCATCTCCTTGTGCTTTGGATAGTCTAAGAGGTGCCAATCCAGTCCCTCATCAAACTTCCACTCAGCAAACTGCCCGAACTCCCCTCCCATGAAGAGGAGCTTCTTTCCGGGAGTTCCCATCATATACCCGTATAGACACCTGAGGTTTGGAAACTTCTCCTCATAGCTACCGGGCATCTTGTCGATGAGAGATTTCTTCCCGTGAACCACCTCATCGTGGGAGAGGGGCAGGGTATAGTTCTCTGCATAGGCATAGACAAAGGAAAATGTTATATTTTCATGATGCCACTTCTTATAGAGGGAGTCCTTACTCATATAATCCAGGGTATCGTTCATCCACCCCATATTCCACTTATAGGTAAATCCAAGTCCCCCTACATAATCAGGCTTAGTCACCATAGGCCATGCTGTGGATTCCTCGGCAAACACATAGTTGCCGGGAAACTCCTCCAGTACCGCTTTATTCACTCTTCTGAGAAACTCCACCGCCACAAGGTTTTCGTTCCCTCCATACTCATTTCTCAGTTCCGGGTGGCCGTTCTTTCCGTAATCCAGATAGATCATATTGGCCACTGCATCTATTCTCAGGCCATCTATATGAAATTCCCTCATCCAGTAGAGGGCATTGGAGATAAGAAAGCTTCTTACCTCATTTCTTCCAAGATCAAAGTTTGCTGTACCCCAGTCATAGTTTTCTCCTAAAAGGTTCCAGGAGTACTCATATGTAGGTGTCCCGTCAAACCTGTAGAGGCCGTGGGTATCCTTACAGAAGTGCCCTGGCACCCAGTCCAGTATTACCCCTATATTTTTTTTATGAAGGGCATCTACAAAATACTTCAGATCCTCTGGATTACCATACCTGCTGGTTACAGAGTAGTATCCTGTTCCCTGATATCCCCAGGAAGCATCCAGGGGATACTCTCCCACAGGCATTATCTCCACATGGGTATATGCCATATTCTTTACATACTTTGCCAGGTCATCTGCCATCTCCCTGTAGTTAAGGAACTCTCCGTCCCCTCCCCTCTTCCATGATCCCAAATGTACCTCATAGATATTCATGGGATTTTCATAGTGGTTCAACTTATCCCTTCTCTTTATCCACTTCTCATCGGTCCACTCATAGGTTTTCATTGGATAGATTACAGATGCTGTATTTGGCCTTACTTCCGAGTAAAATGCGTAGGGATCACTTTTATTGACGATAGTTCCGTTTTGACCCTCTATAGCATACTTATAGATCGTTCCCTCTGAAAGGCCCTCTATCTCCACTTCCCAAATTCCTTCAGCATTAATCCTTTTCATGGAGTGATTCCTTCCATTCCACGAATTGAAGTCTCCTACAACACTTACAGAGCGGGCATTTGGTGCCCAGACTCTAAAGATTATCCCCCCAGGGATACTATGAGCTCCCATAAATTCATATGCTCTCTTGTGTTCCCCCCTATGGAAGAGGTAAACATCTAGTTCATTTTTGCTACTCACAGCAGCTCCCCCCTTGTTAACTTTTCACGTCCTAACCTTTAAAACACTGATATTATTATTACCCCCTATTTATGAAAGAATCAAGTGAAAAAATAGCCCCCCTGGTGATCAATTTTTCCACAAACTGAATAGGTGTTCTAAATCAGTTCTTTATTTTGATATATAGTTTTTTTGTAACAAAACGACACTAGAAAACACAGTGTCATATGGAACACCTCCTTAAAAAAATTAACAAAAAAAGTGAGGGTTAACTCACTTCTTTAGGTATCCTTATTGTAAAGAGAACTCCTGAATCCTTATTTTCAGCAGAGTACTCCCCCTTATGGTTGTCCATTATATTCTTAACGATGGAGAGACCAAGACCTGTACTCTTTCCATTTTTACTTCTGGACTTATCCAGAATAAAGAAAGGATTCCATAGCTTCGCCAGCTGCTCATCTCCTATGGGGTCCGAGGTGTTGTATATCTCTACTACACCGCTCTCCCCCTCCTCATAGGCTTCTACCCTTATCTCCCCATGGTTCTTAACATACTTAAAGGCATTGCTCATAAGGTTATCCAGCACTATCCCCAGCTGCTCCCTGTCAAAAGTAACTGTTAATGGCATAAGCTTAGAGTTTAGGGTTATTCCCTTCTCCTTGACTATGGCACCATACTTGGCCAGGAGGGTGGAAAGTTCCTCCTCTACATCTATCTCCTCTGGTCTCATCTCCAGAAATCCTGCTTCAGCCTTGGACAGGAAGAGAAGCCTGTTTACCATCTTCTCCATCTTCTCCACCTCATCTAGGATCACATCGCAGTAGTACCCCGTATCCTCATCTCCCTTGAGCTTCCTCTTAAGGGCATAGGAGTAGCTGTTTATAATCGTAATGGGAGTCTTCAGCTCATGGTTTACCCCGGCTATAAAGCTTCTCCTCATCTTATCTATCTTCTTCTCCTTCTCTATGTCCTCCTTGAGCTTTTCATTGGCCTCACTTAGCTCCAGAAGAGCCCTTCTAAGCCTGTTTCTCATGGTCTCTATACTGTTCCCCAGACTTTTTATCTCAGTATTTCCATTGGGATTGATCCCTGTATTAAAGTCCAGGCGGGATATCCTCTTGGCTACCTCCTCCAGCTCCACCACTGGTTTGGTTATTCTTATGGAGAGGAAGTAGGCCAGCACTATTCCCACTATGAAGAAGACCATTACAACATTCAGGGTAAACCTTCTGTAGATATTTATGGAGTTTTTTATCTTCCCCACGTGACTCGTTATCACAAGGACCTCACTGGTCTTTGGAATATACTTCCCATACACTATTATCCTGGTATTGGTATTTTTGGATTTTCTGTCGTTGAGGATTATATTTCCGCTTATGAGTTTTTCAAGATCCAGGGCTCCAAAGTATATCCCCAGAAGAAAGTTTTCCCCGTTCTTCTCATATGGTATCCTTCTTACCTTTATTCCCCGAAGGTTTTCCAGCTCATCCACTTCCTCCTGGACATAGGACTTCTCAAGGGAGTCGCCGATTAAAAGTATCTGGTTTCTCTCCCTCTCTATATAGTAGCTCTCCAGATAGAACTTATTTATACTCTGAAGGGTTATACCAAAGGTCAGAATTATGAAGATAATAATCAGAAAGAGTTCATTTCTAATCTTCATCACTTCACCTCAAATCTGTAACCTACACCTCTTACAGTTTCAATATAGTCAGCCTTCAGCTTCTTACGGAGTCTCTTTACATGGTTATCTACCACTCTGAAATCTCCATAGTAATCGTACCCCCATACCCTGTTTAGTATCTGTTCACGGGTAAGGACATTCCCCTTATTTTCAGTGAGGTATTTAAACATCTCAAACTCCTTCTTTGTAAGCTCTATATCCTCACCATCTATAAAGACCTTAAACTGTTTTTCATTTATCACTATATTTCCAAAGCTGAGCTCATCCTTGCTCTCGCTAGGCCCTCTTCTGAGAAGAGCCTTTACCCTGGCTATTAAGAGATCGGGATTAAAGGGCTTGGTCAGATAGTCATCGGCCTTTAGCTGATAACCGAATATCTGATCGGAATCATCACTTCTGGCCGTCAGCATCATCACCAGTACATTGGAGTCCTTTCTTATCTCCCTCAGTACACTCCACCCGTCTATCTCTGGGAGCATTACATCCAGGAGAACCAGATCAAAGGCCTCTCCATTGAACTTATCTATAGCTTCCCTTCCATCAGCAGCTTCCACTACCTTGTAACCCTCCTCCACAAGGAAGTCCTTGGTTATCTTTCTTATTCTAAACTCATCTTCCACAAGCAGTATTTTTTTCATAGTCGTACCTCACTTCATCATGTTTATAACTTAATTATAATGAAATTTCCCCTCAAGTTAAACTAATTTTTAAAAAAAGATTAAAAGGTGCTTATTTAATATAGGTAATAACCCTTCAAGAAAGGTGACAATTACATCTGTTTTTTATCTTTTATAATCAGACTCACCTATGAGATCGCCCCTCTCCCTCTCCCAATTCTTTTGCAAAAAAACATTGAAATACAAGTGTTTTTCTAGTATATTGAAAATAGTAATTATTCTTTTCTATGATTTTTTGAATCTTATGGTAATCTAAAAACAACAGCAGATCAAAAAAGAATAAAAGTTCAACATCAAGCAGTTAGTAGTCTTTTCTAAAGGTTCATAAAAAATCTCATTTATAGGTTGCTTCACAAAAGGTAGCTGCTTGACATAGAGGTAGGAAGTCTTAAAAAAGATAGTTGCTGCAATTAAATAATATTCTGAAAAAGGCAAAGCAGGGGAAACCCTGTGACGCAAAGCTAGAGGGTCTAAGTCCACCTAGGATATGACAGCCAGTTGCCACAACTTTTTTGGAGGGTAGTATGTTTAGATTAATATGTCCTCTTTTTTTATTTATGTTTTTTTACCTGTCCGCTCAAGAGGGAGAAAGGATAAGCATATACTTAGATAAGGAACGAGGTTTTTTCAATTACACCACAGAATCCAGGGAACCAAGGGGAGTTTTTCCAAAGTTAATCAAGAGGTTAATGGAGGAGGATGGGGATTTTGAGACTGTTGAAGTAAGTAAAAAGGAGCTCAGACGGGCCATAGATGAAGGCATTCCAGATATTGTCCTGGGGGTAGAGGATTTCAAGAGAAACCCCGGGGAGTACTACTATCTGGATAAACCTCTGGAACTTGATGGGGTTATGATAACAAGGAAGGATTTCCCCAATATCGATTCAGACTTTACTCTTTTAAACAGAAAGGTTGTATTTGTTGAAGGGGATAAGATTTTATCCAAAACACTGAATAAGTATAGAGGAGAGATAGACTATGCCTCCAAGGCAACAGCCGAGGAAGCAATAGCGAGTATTTTAACGGGGGAAGCTGATATCTATGTGGAGGACCTCCAGGATGCCCTAAAATATCTTGGGGATCGTAAGACCTTTAAGGGAATTGAAAAGCTTAAACTGAACTACCTTTCAGAACCATTAAAGACAAAGTACTATATTGGAGGAAAGAAGGAGTATAAAGATATAGTAGATAAGATCGCCCTTCTCATGGAGGAGATGGAAGTGGGAGAACCATTCTTCTTCAAGGAGCTTATAGAGTATACAGAGGATAAGATCGATTTCCACCGGGATATAGAGAACTATCTCCAGAGCAATAAGGAGATTAAGATATTCATCCCCAGAGAGCCAAACCTATATCCCATGTACTATAGGGATCCCTCTGGAAGGAAATCTGGATTTTTAGTGGACTACTTTTCAGAGATATCAAAGGTTTTGGGGGTAAATATAACCTTTCAGGAGTCCAATAGCTACCAGAGGTCCCATATAAATCCATTTATCCTCTCCATAAATGATGTTGAGGTAGAAAGTGAGAACTACCTTACTACAGACCCCTACTACAACTACAGTATCTTCCTCTTCAATAGGATAGAGGATGGGTATATATCCTGCAACAAGGAGCTGGAAAACTACAGGATTGCAGTAACTAAGAACTCCATAGAGGAGAAATACTTCTCCTATAAGGGAATGGAGGACAGGATAGTTTCCTTTCCCTCCTATCTAGATGGGATAGAAGCAGTTTACAGGGGTGAGGCTGATCTCTTTGCTGGAAATATAAAGCACACCAACGATACCCTCAGAGTAAATAAGGTAAGCGATATAAAGGTAATGGGGGATATCGACGACAGAATAAGGTTGAAGATAGGGGTCTTAAGGGATAGGGAGCTTCTCTACTTTATAATAAACTCCTTCGATAAGAGTTTCTCCTACCTGATTCCTGAAAAAACCAGGGAGATTCTGGAAAAGAGGATAGAGATCACCAGGGACTACAAGGTATCTATACTTATAGCCCTCCTTTCCATTGCTGGGTTTTATGGCCTTTGGAGACACCTGAGAAAACTAAACAATATCCATATAAAGCTGAAAAAGATAACCTTTGGTTTAGTGGAAACCCTGGAATCGGCCAACACCTACAACGATGAGGATACGGGAGATCATGTAAAGAGGATAAACAGCTACTCCACCCTTCTGGCTGAAAATCTGAAGATGGGTAAGGCCTTCATAGATGAGATCGGAACCTATGCTTCCCTTCACGATATAGGGAAGATTGGAATCTCCGATCTCATTCTAAAGAAGCCCGGAGTATTAACCCACGAGGAGTTCGAGGAGATGAAGAAGCACAGCGAGATCGGGTATAGGATGATAAGAAACCTGGGAGTGGGGTCCATTGCCACCAACATCATAAGGTACCACCATGAGAAGTGGGACGGCAGCGGCTATCCTGAGAAACTCTCTGGAGAGGATATCCCAATAGAAGCAAGGATTGTGGCTCTGGCCGATGTCTACGATGCCCTACGCCAGGAGAGGGTATATAAGGAAGCCTTCGACCATGAAAAGGCTGTGGATATAATCTCCTCCCTCTCGGGGAAACACTTTGATCCCAGACTGGTAGAGATCTTTTTAAGGATCCACCTGGAGTTCAAGGCTATCTTTGAAAAAAATCTATAGAGGTAGTCTCAACAATTTTTAAAGGATGTGACCAACTCCCTTGTATAATTTAAGGGTAACCAGTTTAAACTTATTTGGGAGGGAGAATGATGAAGAAGGGATTAACTGTTTTATTTATTTCAGGACTCATAGCTGCCTGTACGTCTGCTAATGAAAAAGAGGTAGATGGATATGGAGGAGCTTCCCTTAACAGGGCAGATACCATAGCTCAATATGAGGATCTCAAGGAGAAGATCGATGTCATTGCAAATAATCCAGATGCAACTCCAGAGGAGTTTGCAGCAGCTCAGGAGGAGGTAGAGGAGTTCCAGAGATACCTAGATGAGTATAGAGATACTGCTTCTCCTGGAGCTGTGAGGTATATAGATAGCTTCAATGATTCATTTGAGGAGCACGATATCTTCCAGCCTACAAGAACAAAAGAGAAGTAGTACACCTTTCTGCTTCTTGCTTTTCTAATCTTCATAGGGGATTGTATGAAAATCCCTGCTACTCTATAATCGAACCTAAAGAAGGCTTAAAGGATATTTATAATGGGGCTGATACTTCACAGCTAAAAAATATAATTCTAAACTAAGGTAATTAAAAAAGAGTAATAGTTTCATGAGACTATTACTCTTTTTTTATTTCTATAGTGCTTTTGTGCTACCTGCAAAACCTAAAGTTCTTTATAACAAAAGACTACTTCACTGTCTACTTGTGTCTCTTTTTTCTTCCTCTTCCTCTAATTTAATAAGACAAAATATCGCTGCAATTGCCGTCCCCACTAAAGATACCAATTCCATATCTCATCCTCCTTCCTTCTACTACTCCTTGTAAGATAGCCATTTTGATAGTCTCTTTTTTATTGAGTTTTTCACCTTTATCTGGAATCACCGCCTCTTTCCATCCTTTTAAGTTCCATATGGAACTCTTCATAGGTTTCTAAGGCGCTCTCCCCTTTTCCCTCATATGACCCCTCTCTGTTTAATATCTCAATTTCATTCAACTGCTTATGTATCTGTTTCTCCTGATAATCATGGTCCCTTGAAAATGTAACTGTTCCTACTACCACTAAACCTATTAACATAAGTTTTTTCATCTCTATCACCTTCTTAACTAAATTATTCTCACAAACTCACTTATCCCAGATTCTGCCAGCCTACTTCTTTTCCTTATAATCCCTGTAGTAGATCTTCCCCTCATCCTTTTCCCTCTCCTCTTCCAGATATTCCTCTCCCCCCTCCTCTATATACTCCCTGTATATCATGGGCTTTTTACTCCTATTCTCTATATTTCCCTCATCATCACTGGTGCATGAAATCATTGTTCCCAGCACCAGACCTATCAACAAAAGTAGTTTCAAACCTCTTTCACCTCCAATATACCTCCTCATAATCATCTCCTATAACCTGTAGTGAAGACCAAAGAAATGAGTTACTGCATTGTGGTTCTTAGTATTGTTATATGAAAAATGGTTGTGCAGCTTTACAGAATAGGATAGTGAGTAGTTTTCCTTGTTGTAGTAGAAACCATTAAACATCTGGAATTCATCGTGGGTTCCCCCGTTTCTCTCTGAGTAATCATTTCCAAATCCTATGTCCATCCATCCCTGATAACTTAGGCTGGCTCCATTTTCAAACCTCGCTAAAACTGTATACCAGTTGGTGGCAAATACCATCCCTGAATAATCCCAGTCTGCATCGTTGCCATTATCAAAGCTTGTGTTTCTGTAGGTTGCATAGAGGTTTGAAGCTATACTATCGAAGAATGGTACGTCCCATCCTACCCCTAGACCTATATAGTAGGTCTCCATATCATTGAAGCCCTTATATTGTGTTGAGATAAACCATTCCTCTACAGGTCCTATTGAAAGATCCCTTCCAGTCATGGCATCTATGGAAAACTTGGGAGCTATCTTGACGAAGAAATCCCCGTGGTTATCCTTTTTCCCAGATTGCCCTGAATCCAGAAAGTTATTTACATCTACAAAGTAGTAAAGGTTTAGGGCTCCAGATCGCCCTCCTCCCTCAACCTGGAAGTACGTATTATGATAGGTGTCCCCATAGGCATTTGCATGATTTTGTACGTGAAACATGTTTAGCTGTGTCCACTTATAGTCCTTACTCCTTATCCCTTCCGAATAATCTGCTCCCAACACACTTAATGACAGAGCAGCAAAAATTAACAATCTTTTTAATATCTTTTTCATCAGTCCTCCATTTACTATCTTGGTATAAGAACTGGGTGACCCCTTAATTCCACTTCCCTTTCCTACCCAAGCTCACTATATTCCTTTAATCCCTTAGTTCTTCTAGCGTTGGCTCCTCTCTCCAACATAACAATTAATATTTATATCATTCCTCCTAATATATCCTCGTGTTTGTAATCCATTCTGGTCTTTCCTGATCACTGAGCTCCCCTATCTCAGGCTTTTCTTCCAGCTCTGAGGCAGGCTCTGGCCAGCTAAGCTCATCAGGCATCACCATACGGGTCACTATCTGGTCTGGAGTTACATTTATGACCATCATATCCTGAGCTATAGCTACTGGCCCCTCATAGATCTCCTCTACCTCTTTAAAGAATGGATCTATGAGATCATCATCTAAGGAATAGTGAGTTGCTACTCCCAGAACAGGCTGAGCTATTTCAAAAAGCTGACCAAGAGTACCAGCCGTAGTATGTGCTCCATCCACTACGTTTTCTGCTATCTCCATGGTGACGCTTTTCTTTTCCGCAAAAGCCTCTGCACTGATGAAGGCCTCATGTATGAACACATCCACCCCTTTAGACTGCTGGGCTACAAGGGTGCTCGGCTCAGTATCTCCGCTGAAGGCCATAGACATCCCATTCCATTCCAGCCTGTACCCTACAGATCCAGCAATGGTATGGATTACAGGGAAGGCATATACCTTTACTCCGTTTTCATTATAGATGAGCTGATTTGGCTCCTCCTCTGTAAAATTGTAGTAGTCAAACTCGTGGGCTACCATGGTCATCCCCTCACTTGGTGCGATACCTGTCTTACTCTCGATGTGCCAGGAGGAAGCCTTCTGCACATTTTCTACAAAGGCTGCTGTCCCGTTTTCTTCAGTAGCCCCAGAAGGGCCCCAAACCTGAAGAGGAACATTTCTCGACCATCCCATGGCATCAAACATTCCGAATATACCTCCCACATGGTCTAAATGGAGGTGGGTAATGAAGAGTTTGTCAAATTCCGCCGGCGATGCTCCCAGGCTCCAGAGATTTCCTACTGTCCCTCCACCTATATCGAAGACAAACTTCTCACCATTTCCAAGCTCCACTGCCCATCCTGTAGCTGCCTGACCTATCCGTAGATCTGGATTTCCAGAGCCTATACATAATATCCTCATCTCATCCTCACCTAGGGTTTCCCTTCCTGGCACGTAGATTTCAGGATAGCTTACTACCTCTGCTCCCTCCCTTTTTACTACTACAGTATCTGTAGCGATGACCTCTCCTGTTAGAGGAAGTGGGTAACCTCCTGCAGTGACTCCTGGTGTTCTTGAGAAACGATAGCTTCCAGGATCCTCTCCCACACCTGATGTGGAAGCTATTAATATACCAGCTACAACTGCAGCCCCTACAATAAGTTTTTTTATACCGATATTTTTAACCAACAACTTCATAGTTTTTACCTCCTGTTTTTAACTTAAAAAAAGAATATCATTAAAAAAGATTCTCTGTTGTTCTGTTCAGTACACTTTAAAAAAATATCAGATGAGGAAGTTAACGAGGAAATCCATGGAATAATCGAATAAAAGGTATATAGTTATCTGGGAGGAGAAGAGATGAATAGATATAGAAAATATGAGTTTAAGGATTCAGATATAGAAAAAACTATTATTCTGGAAAGGGATGAAACCCTCTACCTCTGCGATCTGGATACCTCCTTCTGCATCTTCTCCGAGGGCAGGCTAGCCCTAGCCTATGAAAGCCTCAGAGGAACAGGTGCTGCCCTAAAGCTCTTTTCTACACCGGGAGTTATCATAGGGGGATATGCCTTCTTCCTGGAGGATGAATATATAAACAACTTTTTTTTCATCGCTCTAGAGAGGACCGAGCTTAAAAAAATCTCAAAAAAAGGAGCCAAGAGCTCCTTAAAGAAAACGACTTCCTTCTCAGTCTATTAAAAAACATGGCCGAAGGATCATTCTCCCTGGTAAAGGACCTCATCTATCGTTCCGATAGAAGTGTAGAAAAGTTTCTGGCCTATGTCCTCCTCAAATATTCTGAGAATGACATATTCAGGGTGAGAAGCCTCAGTCGTTTTTCAGAGTATATGAAGTGCAGCCGGAGCAATCTCTACAATGCTATACAAAAGCTTGTTGACAGTGGAATTATCGAAAAAGAGGTGACTCTCATCACGATCCTTGACAGGGAAGCCTTAGAGGAAGTCTCTGAGTCCTAGTATTATGGCCAATAAAAATCAACGTGACCTTGCATCCTGATAATCGTCTGAAACATTCACTACTTCAGGACTTTTTTTATGAATACTCTACTTTCCTTAACACTAAAAAAAGGAGCCTTGCGGCTCCCTTTTTAACTATAAGTTATTTAGCTTTCCATCTTTCTATATAAATTATAGAAAATTAAAGGAATCCTTTAAATAGAAGACTCCCTTTAATATACCTTTACCGTTTCCCTCTCCACTATGCTTCCTCTAAATATCTTCCTCATCTTCTTTTTCTTTCCGTCGATCTGATTAAAAAGACTCTCAGAAGAGTTTTTACATATGTTTTTAAAGGGCTGCTCTACACTGGTAAGCTTAGGGTCAAAGTAATCTATAATCTCCATATTATCGTGACCTATTATAGATATATCCTCTGGTACAGAAAATCCCAGCTCCTTCAGCCCCTTCATAAGTCCCAGTGCTACCTTATCCTGCTGGCAGAATACAGCATCTATTCCCCTAAAAAAGTCTTCCCTTTCATGGGCAAGCCTCTCACCAGTCTTAAAGTTTATCTCCTCCTTCATCACATAGCTTCTTTCTATTTTCAACCTTGATTCCTTTATAGCTTTGATATAGCCCCTGGTACGCTCAGCGTAGTTTTTCATTCTTTTGTCGCTGCTTGTAATTGTGGCTATCTTCTTACACCCGTTATCAGCCAAATACATAGTAGCCAGATATCCACTATAGACATTGTCATTGGTATAGAGGTTCATCTCCCCCCAGTACTTATTTGGTTTATAGTACACAAGAACATAGGGAATCTTATTCTTTCTGATGGCCTCCATATCCTCCACAGGAATATCTCTGCAAGCTATGAGAAGTCCATCCACCTCCCTTCCATTGATAAGCTTCTTTAAGTTACTTATCTTTCTGCTCCTGTTGTTGAGGGTATATATTACTGCTTCATATCCCCTTTCCTCCACATCCTTTACCAGATACTCCTCCAGGCCGCTAAAAAAGTCCCTCATATTAAATCTGTAGTATCCATCGGGAAATATGATTCCAATTCTATTGGTCTTCTTCTTTGCCAAGTTTCTGGCATTGATATTAAACTGAAAGTTCAGCTCCTCAGCTATCTTTTTTACTCTTTCCTTCGTCGCTGCCGACACAGAACTGCTGTCGTTGAGGCACCTGGATACAGTTGACTCACTGACATTGGCTAGTTTTGCAATATCCTTTAGAGTTGTTGCCATTACACATCCACCTTTTTGCTAACATAATCCCATTATATATAGAATTATGTACTGAGATAGGAAAAACACAAGAAGAAGAACTGAATATCTGTCCAGAGCCAGGGGAAGCTTGCTGACCCCTTCCTCTGTCACCTCTCCCCTTTTAAGGAGTTCCCTCCTCTGACCCATAAGGGTGTATCTATAGTTTTCCTCTATAGTTTTTTCCGACTTAAATATAAAACTTCCTAAATATCCAGTTATACTGGTAAATACAAACCCTATAAAGGGATTCCATATCCAGCTATAACTTATATTTCTACTAAGGATAAAGGTTAAAAACATCCCCAGAACAATTCCTGAAGCTACACCTCTATCATTACTTCTCACTGTAAACATTGCCAGGAAAAACGCTCCACACATGGGACCAGAAAGATAGGAGATATAACTACCTATTACATCCAGTACAGACTTCATACTTCCTGAAAATCCTATGAGAGAAAATATTATAATAAGAACTCCAAATACCGTAGAGATTATCATACTACCTTTTAGAGAGGTTATCCTGTGAGACTTAGAAAAAAATCTTTCATGTATATCCTTAGTATACACTGTTGTCATGGAATTTAAAAGAGAGTCTATACTGGACATGGCCGCTGCAAATATCCCTGATATCAAAAGTCCCACTACTCCCACTGGTAGATTGTTTGCTATAAAGTCTATCATTATTCCATTGGATGTATCAAATTCTCTCCCATCATAGTAGATAAAGAGAAGAACTCCAAGAGCCATGAATAAAAAGTAGAGAATATTCATGATTACAGCACTCACTACAAATGAGTTCTTGACCCCTCTATAGGATTTTGATGTAAGTATCCTCTGCACCTGACCCTGATCCAGTCCAAAGTATCTCACCCACATTATAAAACCTCCCACAAGGGATGCCCAGAAACCATTGGTAGAGGTCAGGTTAAATGTGAAATCTATGGCTTCCAGCTTCCCAGCTTCCCTTGCAATGGTATAGGTCTCTCCAAGGGAGAGTCCCGTCACCCTGAATATCTGTGAAAAAGCAAAGATCAGACCTCCCCACAGGATTATCATCTGGGTAGCATCGGTCCATATAACTGCCTTGATCCCCCCAAGAAGAGTATAGACTATAGCAATTACCACAATTATTGTTACACTTATCTTTATCTCAAAATCTGTAAACTTATTGATAATTAATGCTGGTATATACACCATAGAGCTAACCTGAATGAGGGAGTTCATAAGAAACCCCATTACTGTAAGGTTTCTGCTTATGACCCCCAGCCTCTTCTCAGAGTATTCATATACCGAGGTGAGCTTCAGGTTATAAAATACAGGTATAGTTGTATAGAGAGCTGCCATTATAGCAAGGGGAACAGTGATATTAACCATAAAGGGGCCTATCCCGCTGTTGTAAGCCCATCCTGGCCCTCCTACAAACCCATTGGCACTTACC
The DNA here is from genome assembly GCF_027925155.1 of Propionigenium maris DSM 9537. Classification (GTDB taxonomy): domain Bacteria; phylum Fusobacteriota; class Fusobacteriia; order Fusobacteriales; family Fusobacteriaceae; genus Propionigenium; species Propionigenium maris. The sequence goes on from NZ_BSDY01000014.1 coordinate 34,529, forward strand.
ATGGTAGCTGCAACAGATAATCCCACTGGCAGCCACGGCATCGATCTTCCTGCCAGGAAGTAATCCTCCTGGGTTTCATTCTTCTTCCCCAGCCTGTAACCTATGAGCACCATCCCCAGCATATAGGTTATTACTATAATAAAGTCTACCTTTGACATTACCTTCCTCCTCAAGTTTTTATTTTCAAGTATAACCAGGCTCATTCTCAATACTATAAAATATACCCTACCTTCCGCAGAAGAAAAAGCTCTTAAGAATAAGTCTGCCTACCTTTTAAGGTCAGGCTGACCGCAGTCAGCCTGAAATTCACTTAGAATTTTGGATTCATTATCTGCTCAGTTCTCTCAAAGATATCAAGCCCCTGCTGCTTCAGCCAGAATGGAATATCGATAAGTACCCAGTTTTCAGATAGCTTATCCCCCTCTCTAAAATATACATCCACTACCTGCATATCAGCTGCTATGCCTCCCCCAGGCATCCCAAGGAATCCACCAATAGGGGTATTTGTCAGATTTGGCCATCCAAAGAAGCAGGCAAAGTTCCCCTCTGCAAACCTGGCAACATGTCCATTGAATTTTTTACCATCCAGGTTGTTTCTAAATGGAAGCTGGTGCTGCATCTGATATCTCGGTATTGTATAACTTGCTCCTATTCCACAAGGCCCATACCAGATCATATCTTTAGACCAGGTTTTTTCAAGAACTTCTGGTGGACACCCCATTGCTCCACTTTCATTGAGGGCTGTAAGGTCAGCTACCATCTTATTTACAAGAGCTACTGTATCTACTCCCTCGTGCTCAGGAGCATCCTCCAGTAGTATACCATTATGGTTTCTAGGCCCTGGATATACAAAATATTGTCCTGTAGACTGAGGGAGGGGGTATACTCCTGCCTGGTCCATTACTCCCAGCAGATCAAGGAATAGGCCTGTTTCTGTAATCTTTCCATCCTCCACCTTGTTAAACTCTGCATACCTTATATTAGTCATCTTTCCAGTAGGCCTTATTCCTAAAAACTCCCTATCAAAGAGTCCCATAAAGTGACCCATAGACATAACCCACTGTCCTTCCCCTGTAACATCATTGGTTCCCGCAATAAAGATATCCTCTCTTCTCTGAAGTCTTGTAAATGAAGTTAAGACAGGTTTCCAGAACTTTTCTGCTACCTCCTCAACTTTAGTGATCTCCCTAAATGGATAGACCCCCTTCCAGTTGTAGTTATCCGATACGTGATCCTTCATTACATCAAGTACTGTTTCAGCAGTTGCGCCTCCCATTGCTGATATATATTCTCTAACCTTCTTTTTAGATTCCTGATACTTACCCATGATTCCCTCCATTACTCTAATATTCTTTTGGCCAACTATGCTTTTTCACTCTCTACTGCTACTTCCCTTACAAGGGTTTCAGGCAGGAACATCCATATACCTGCTCCTATAAGAGCCACTATCATAACTATTGTAAATACTCCCTTCATTCCCCATGCAGTTGCTGCTACCCCTGCTACCATGGGAAGGGCATAGGTAGAGACTATCCTTCCCCCGTTAAAGGAGATTCCCGCTGAAAGAGATCTGAACTTCTGCGGGAAAAGCTCTGTATAGTATGCTCCCCAGGCTCCTGAAAAACCAAATGAGATTCCCAACAGGAATGAAAGAACATAAAAAGGTGCTGCACTTCCTCCCTCTAACTTCGAGAAGAAGAAAATTATTACAGATACCGATGCCATTCCAATAAGGGGAACCTTTCTACCAAATTTATCTGCAATGAATCCCCAGAAGTTGTAACCGATAAGCTGACCAATCCCCTGCAGTGAATAGATAGACCCTGCTGTAGCTGCTGAGAATCCCAATACAGTTGTAAGGTATGTAGTGGCATTGTTGGAATACCCCGAGTAGGATACAAAGTTAGCTCCCGAGAGCAGTATTACTCCAATACCAATGAAGAGGTACTTTCCCCTATACATCTCAAGGTAGTTGATCTTAGTGTTCTCCTTAGCTGCTTCCTCCCTCATCTTCTTCATATGCTCTGCATCGTCTGGTACCAGGAAGAATACAAGAACTACTCCGATAATTGGAGGAATTATAGCTGTCCATACCAGCAGTTGCCAGTTGGCATCTCCAAGAGCCCCATATAGCTGACCTGCAAAGATCATGGCTACTGAAAAGGTTGAGGTACATATAGCTGCAAGTTTACCTCTGTACTTCTGGGGAAATAACTCGGTAATAAGGGGAATTGCCGTACCAAATACCCCTCCAAGGGAGAATCCAGTTACAAATCTTGCCCCTCTCCACAAATTGTAGCTACTGGGGTTAATCAGCGGTATAAAGGTCATAGATGCAAAGAGTATCGCTATCCCCATTAATGTCCTCTTCTTTCCAAACCTTGTGGAGCACATCCCGAAGATTATCGTTCCCGGTATAGTCCCAAAGGACATAATTGCAAATATTGATGATGCCTGCTGTAGTGTAAATCCAAACTCATTTACCAAAGTAGGTCTTACAAAGGTTCCCACCATAAAATTATAACAGTAGAAAAAGTATATTATAAGTATTGCTCCAAAGGCTACTATTCTACGTCCCATTGTAAAGTCCTGCCCCAGGACTGCTTTTTCCTCATTCATATTAGACAACTTACTCCCTCCTGCATTTTCCCGGGGAATCCCTAAGGCTTCCCCGGCATTAAATTATTAAACCTCTACAAAATTAAGCCGATTTAAACTCATCCTTAGCTGCTGCAAACTCATCGTCATTCTCCACATGGATCTGTCTCAGGACATCCAGTCCGTCAAAGGTCATCCACTCCTCTGAGATCATACCGTCCTTAATTCTCAGATGATTAATACCGAATATCTCAAGAGGTTTTCCACTTGGCTGTCCAAAGAATCCTATCCCCTCGTGCATTCCTGATATCCTCCACCTTACAGATACATCCCACGCATCCCTTCCAGGTATCTCATTGCAGGTAACTCTCTCTATAAGAGTTCTTCCGTTTGGTACTGAAGCAAAAAGACTCACAAGCATCCCCTGGATCTGTGCTTCCCCCATAAGCTCCTTATTACAAATAGAGTGGATCACTGCATTTTCACTGTAGTAGTCTCTTACCTTGTTAAAGTATCTGTAGTTCCACACATTTTCATACATGGAGAGTATAAAGTTACCTATATCAAAGTTCCCCTTATCATCTGTAAGCTTGTTTATTGTAAGCTCAGGAACAAACTGTCCCTTTCTGTTCTCTGCCAAACCAAACCTCGACTGAAGTGCCGGAGCCTTGGTTTTGAATCCCTTTGCCATCCTTTTAGCAACCTCTACCGGATCAAATCCAAGCTGCTTAACGATATAGAGGTTATCCCTTACCAGCCACTCCTCTACTATCCTGTTCTTGTATACCTTACAGTCAACTGTTGTTCTAAAAAATGCCTTCTTTCCTGTGGCAGGTCCAAATCCACTGTCTCCAAGGTTGGTAGCATTGGAAACTATCCTGTGAGATGAATAGAATGTACCATCTGGATCTGCTGACCACACTACATTCTCTCCTACCAGCCTTCTGTCTGGGAAGGCATGGAGGGTCTGAAGGGTATTTGATACCACATCATTCATCCCCTGAAGGTTAAATGATCCGCAGTGCATAGTTACATCATCGTGATAGGTGTCATAGATAACCCCTATTCCCCTTTCCTCCCAGATGTTGTGGGTTATCCTCATAATATAGTCCACAAAATCACAGTACTGCTTATCAAAGCCCTCCATCTTCTGTCTTACCTCAGTGTTCTTGGACAGCTCATTGTATGAATGGAAGTGTACCGGCGTTACCTCACTAGTCTCCCCGTAGAATACCTTTCCGCTTGGATGAGTTCTTACCCTTGGTTCTGCAGCTTTTTTTGCACTTTCCTGTACTGGAGATGATCCCCTCTTCTCTGCCATGTTTTCCTTCACAACTTCCTCCTTTTCGCAAGCGCTTGCAATATTTTTTTAAAAATATATTCATTTAACATGTTTTTTGTAATAATTTATTACAATTTTCCTTGCAAAAAGTCAAATAAAAATATTTTTAATGAAAGCCCTTGCAAAAAAAAGAAGTGAAATAGGAGAGGCTATTAAGCCTCTCCTTTAATCAAGAGTAACCTCTACACCAAAATGGTCCGAGATTATCTCCTTATTTTCACCGTTAAAGATTACCCTGCTGCTTTTTACATCGGTAATCCTATTGGTAAAGATAATATCCAGTCTCTTATGGGAGTGATCTCCCTCCCAGCCGGCAATGTCTCCAAGAACTGTATGCCCCTCATCCTTTGATTTTGCAAGGGTAAAGGTATCTATAAACTTCTTCTGTACAAGAAAATCATACCCCTCTCCCCTTACTCTGGCATCATTATTGAAGTCCCCCATGAAGAAGGTCCTCCTGTCCAGATCTCTCAGCCTTTTATGGAGCTCCCTTCCCTGGTGTTCAAAAGGCTCATCCTCATCCGACCACCAGCCGGTATGACAAGTATAGAAGGCTATACTCTCTCCCTCTACTTCAACACTTCCCCCAACTATCTTACGACTCTTCCAGTTATGGATACTGTTGCTGTGGGATATATAGAAGCTTTCTCTGTCCTCTATGGAATGTTTTGAGAGAAGAGCTACTCCCTCCTCCCACACATCATACCCATAGTGGGAGAAATCCCAGATAAAGCTGTAGTTACTCCCCAGCTTCTTCAACTCCTCCACCAGGAGGTGAGCAAAGTTATCCTCTCTGATATTGTCATAGATTATCTTGCTGTCCTTATGCTGGCTAACCTCCTGAAGAGCTACTACATCGTAGCCCCCCTGGGAGATAGTTTCAGCCAGGTATCTTATCTTTTCAATCTGATCCTCTTCCTGCCAAGAGTGGCAGTTTAACGTTAATAGTCTCATCTCACTCCTTAAGCAAATCTCAAAGTATCGTTGATCTTATTTTTTAAGTTGTCCGCCTTTGGTCCGTAGATTGCCTGGATACCATTCCCCTTAACAATCAGTCCTATGGCACCATTTTTCTTCCATAGTTTTTCCTCTTTAACAAGGGTGTTGTCCTTTACTGTTACTCTCAGTCTTGTCATGCATGCATCTACTTCCTCTATATTTCCGGCTCCTCCCAGAAGATCGATAATAGCATCTGCAGCTGCATCCTTTTCTCCAGCTTCTCCCTCGGTACCTTCATCCTCGATGTAGTTCCCCCTTCTTCCCGGAGTAGGAAGGTCATACTTTTTTATGAGAAGATTAGTTACAAAGAAGTTTAATCCGAAGAACCCTACCGATGCAAAAAGGAAGTTTATGATATCCCTTCCGATTCCTGCACTTACAATAAGAGGTGTTCTTGTTAGGAATTCCAGGATTCCAAAGGCCTGTATTCTAAGGTCTATAAGATCCGACAGAGCAAATGCAAGTCCAGTAAGGAATGCATAGATCACATATAGTACAGGGGCTACAAACATAAACATAAACTCGATTGGCTCAGTTACTCCTGTAAGGAATACTGCAAGAATAGCTGAGAAGAAGATCATCTTATACTTAGGCTTCTTGTCCTCATCTACATTCTTATACATTCCAAGGGAAAGCCCCAGAAGGGAAGCACTTGAAAGTATTACCTGTCCAACCTTAAATCTAGCCGGTACCACTATCTCTATAAGCTTATTGTATGTTGCCATATCCCCAGCAGCTCTCAGGTTATTAAGATCTGTGATCCAAGCCAGCCAGATAGGATCCTGTCCCGCTATTACAGCTCCCTTAGTAGCTCCAGTAAGAACCTCATAGGTTCCTCCCAGCTCAGTATAGTTCATAGGAATAGTAAGCATGTGGTGCAGTCCAAATGGAAGTAGAAGTCTCTCAAGCATTCCGTAGATAAATGGTGCTACGATAGGAGCTGTATCCCTCGAGCTTGCAATCCAGTTACCAAATGAGTTTAGCGCCAGCTGAACAAATGGCCATACAAGGGAAAGAATAAGAGCTGTAACTACAGATCCCATAATTACCACAAAGGGTACAAATCTCTTTCCGTTGAAGAAAGCCAGCGGCTTAGGCAGTTTATCGTAGTTATAGTACTTGTTGTAAAGAGTTGCTCCCAGGAATCCAGATATTATACCAATGAACACACCCATGTTAAGAGCTGGAGCTCCTAATATCATAGTAAAGTAGTTCTTTACCAGTACTTCCTGCCCTGTAATAATGTTTACAGTAGCTGTGGGATCTCCCATCATCCCACCATTTACATTGAATATAGTTCCTGTAAGCCTATTTGTAAGAACAAAGGCGATGATAGCAGCAAAGGCTCCCCCTGCTCTCTCCTTAGCCCACGCACCACCAATTGCTATGGCAAATAGGATGTGCAGGTTTACAATGATTCCCCAACCTATATCCTCCATTATTCTTCCTACAATTGCTATTCCCAAGTATGTGGTAACAAGTTTTCCTAAAGATATCATAAGTCCCGCTGCAGGCATTACGGCAATAACTACCATAAGCGCCTTTCCGAACTTCTGCCAAAAGTCAAATGATCCCAGTTTAAAATTCTTCATTGTAGCCTTCCCCCTATAAATTAAATTCTATCTCTCTATCTTATATACTCTGCACTCATATGGACTCAACATAAAGTTTTTGATCTCCCCGTGGGTGTCCACACTATAGTTGTTTAAAACTAAGTTCTCGTGCTTCAGTTTATCCTCTCCCTTGAATTCACAAAGGTTCCTTGAAAGGTTGCAGACGATAACATATCCCCGCTCTCCCTCCATTCTTGTGTATGCATAGATGTTTTTATCCTCCTCCATAAGAAGCTTATAGTCTCCATAGAGAAGTTCCTTAGAGTCCCCTCTCAGTCTGATCATCTTCTTATAGAAGTTAAGAATTGAATTCTCATCCCTCAGTTCAGATTCAACATTTATACTCCTGTAGTTTTCATTGGTCCCTATCCAAGGAGTCCCGCTGGTGAATCCTGCATTGGCAGTTGCATCCCACTGCATAGGTGTACGGGCATTGTCCCTTGAGCTCACCTTGAGGTTTTCAATGAAGGTTGCACACTTCTTACTGTCCTCAGATGCCTCATTGTATTCATTGAGGGTTCTTACATCCTTGTAGTCCTTGATACTAGGATAGGATACATTTGTCATCCCTATCTCCTGACCCTGGAAGATAAATGGTGTTCCCTTCTGGAGGAAGTATACAGCACCAAAGGATTTTGCACACTGAAGCCTGTATTCTCCGTCATCTCCCCAGGTAGATACCGATCTTGGAATATCATGGTTTTCAATATAGAGAGCATTCCACCCTATGTCATTGACTGTATTCTGCCACTTACTGAGCACCTTCTTATATCCCACTACATCAAAGTCTCCACTTGTGTCTGCATTCCACAGGTCCAGGTGTTCAAACTGGAATATCATGTTGAACTTTCCGTCTTCGCTTCCAACCCACTCTCTGATATCCTCTAGATCTCCGACACTTACACCATTGGCCTCTCCCACAGTTACAATATCGTACTTGTCGAAGGTGTTTTCCTTGAGATCTCTAAGGTAGTTGTGGATTCCCGGCTGATTCATATGTTTCTTAAAGGAGGATACGTATCTTGTATTCTCCGGGTTAGGCATATCGGGGAAGCCGTCCTCCTTTTTAATGTGGCTTATGGCATCCACTCTGAAACCGTCTATCCCCTTATCCAGCCACCAGTTGATCATGTTGTAGATCTCCTGTCTCATCTCAGCGTTCTCCCAGTTTAGGTCTGGCTGCTTTTTAGAGAAGAGGTGGAGGTAGTATTGATCGGTATCCTCCATGTGCTCCCATGCCGATCCGCTAAAGATGCTCTCCCAGTTGTTGGGCTCTGCTCCATCCTTACCGTCTCTCCAGATATACCAGTCCCTCTTGGGATTATCTTTACTTGAGCTTGCTTCTACAAACCACTCGTGCTCATCACTTGTATGGTTTATTACAAGGTCTATTATAAGTTTCATCCCTCTCCTATGAACCTCAGCAAGGAGCTCGTCAAAGTCTCCCATACTTCCAAATTCATCCAGGATGTCCCTGTAGTCACTTATATCATACCCATTGTCATCGTTAGGTGATTTATACATTGGACATATCCAGATTATATCTATTCCCAATTCCTTCAGGTAATCCAGCTTTGAGATCACTCCCTGCAGATCTCCTATACCATCACCATTGGAATCCTTAAAGCTTCTGGGATATATCTGATACCCTACAGCTTCCTTCCACCAGTTCTTCTTCATGTGTTCCTCCTAGATAGACCCCCCAAGGATCTAAAATTTATTCTTTTGCGCAAACGTTTGCGCATTGATGTAAAATTTAAATACCCGACTCCCAGGTATTGTACAGTAATATTTATAACATTTTTTACCCCTGCTGTCTAGACAAAATGTGTGTGTTTTTACAACTTTAGTCTTTTTATCGAACGAATGCTATATAAAAAGTGCGATAGATCCCTTTATACCAGCATCATTTCCTAGGGTCCCCTGCACTATCTCCATTCCCTTTAGAGTTACAGGCATAGCATAGTTTTTCAACTTTTCCCTTACGTTATCAAGGAGTATATCTCCAGCCAGTGCAACTCCTCCAGACAGGATAATTCTTTCAGGATTGATTATATTGAGAAGGTTTCCTATTCCCATAGCCAGGTATTTAGATGCATACTCCACTATATCCACGGAAAACTCATCTCCTGCCTTGGCACAGTCAAAGATATCCTTAGCTTCTAGTTCCTCTATCCTTCCCTCTATCCTTTCAAAGAGCATATTCTGCTTATTTACAGCCAGACGGGATACAGCTTCCCTTATTATACCAGTTGCTGATGCATAGGCTTCAAAGCAACCTCTCTGACCACAACCACAGATCTTTCCATTATCTACTAGTTTCATGTGTCCTATCTCTCCACCGGCACCTGCCACTCCCGAGATCAGTCTTCCATCTACTACTATTCCGCCACCTACTCCAGTTCCAAGAGCCACAGTGATCGCTGTTCTGCTTCCTTTTCCTGCTCCAAACTTGGATTCTCCCATAGCTATTACATTTACGTCATTTTCCAGTTTTGTCTCTACTTTTGATATCCTCTTCATTAGCTCAGCCAGGTTTATATTTGCCTCCCAAGGGAAGTTTGCAAAAAATCCTACCACTTCCTGGTCCATTACAGGCCCTGGAATACCTATTCCTATCCCTGCCAGTGAATCTGAAGGTATATTACTCTCTGTACAAAGTCTAACTGTCTCCTGCCAGATCCTTGTCATGGTTACCTCTACACCCTCATGGGAGTTGGTCTTTATAGAGTTCCTTACCAGGATCTCACCGTCCTCACCTATAATTCCTATCTTTGTATTGGTACCTCCAAGGTCTACCCCTGCATAATATCTCATAGTTCCTCCTCTATCCTCTCTAGTTTCGTGTCCACGATCTTATAGTTGCTTTTATTGGTGTGGTTCAGTTTAGAAATGAGAAGGTTTATAGCTTCCTCTCCCAGACCTGCTGAGTTTATATCCACCGAGGAAAATTTTGGTCCAAAGTTCCCCTGGGGATCTATCCTGTTGAAACCAAGGATCTTCACATGGGCCCCGTCATTTTCAAGAAGATACTTCTGAGCTCCAAAGGCCAGTATGTCATCTGTACAGATCACACTGGTAATTCCAGGCTCCCTGAAGAGTTTTCTGGCTCCAGAGTATCCGCTGGCTCTTGTAAAGTCCTCCTCATACTCGATGAAGGTCTCTACTCCCCTTAGACTACTCTCCTCAATAAATCCCTTTTCTCTGTTGATAGATACCGTCCAGTTCCTCTTGGCCCCGATAAAGCCTATCTTTTTGTGTCCATCCTCTGAAAGAAGCTTTACGATATTCCTCACTGCTTCCTCATTGTCATTGTCCACCCAAAGGGTGTCCTCTGAGGTCTTCTCCTCAGGGGTTCCAATGACCACAAAGGGAAACTCTTCACCTTTGAGGTATTCTATACACCTGTCCCTCTTTCTGGCTGTGAGAAGGCATATACCATCTACGATATTCCTGGATATGTAGTTTTTCACCGCATCCAGCTCTCCCTCTTCATCCCTTCCAAAGGCATACATTATGTGGTAGTTATTTTTTTCAGCTGCCACACTTATACCCTTCATAGCCTGGATGAAGAAGGGATTGGAGAAGAGGGTATCTGCCTCATGGGGCATTACAACTCCTATTATCCTGCTTCTTCTGCTCACCAGACTCCTGGCCATAACATTTGGAGTGTATCCCAGCTTTTCTATGGACTTCCTGACCCTCTTCTTGGTGGCCTCTCCAATCCTTGAGCTGTCGCTTATGACCCTTGATACTGTAGAGGGTGATACTCCTGCATCCCTAGCAACATCCTTAATGGTTACCTTCACCTCTTCACCTCCCAATAAAATTCTGTAACTAGAATATCATTTTTTTCCAGATAATGGAATAAACTTTTAAATAAAAAACACTAAACTTAAAAATTACTCCATTAACCAGTCTTACTTCAGTACACCTTTTCAGGAGTTTGCCGCTAGACTTTTTTACTTCAGGTTGCCTTTAGAGGCAGCCCCAGATAGAGGAAGTTATCCATGAATGATCACAGGAAGCAGCTCTCCATGAGAAAAACCCCTCGGGAGTCACTCCGAGGGGTTTTATTGGGGTTTCATCAAAGATGAGTACGATATATAAAATTGAGCTCAGACCATGCACTAAGCTACACTTTTACCGTTTTTATCAGCTTTTGTATATACATTAATTGCCTCATACATATTCTCTATCTCTTCCTCATAGTGAGAGAAGATATCTGTAATCTCTGGATCAAAGTGTGTTCCTCTGTCTCCAAGGATTATCTCTAGAGCTTCCTCATGGGTGAAGGCGTTCTTATATGGTCTCTCCATTCTCAGGGCATCATATACATCTGCAATGGCTACTATCCTTGCACTCTGAGGGATATTCTCCTCCTCTAAACCATAGTAACCTGTACCATCCCACTTTTCATGGTGATACTTTATGATCTCTAATCCCTCTTGGGATACCTTAAGTCCCTCAAGAAGGTAGTAACCTATATCGGTATGCTTTTTCATCACATCAAATTCCTGGGATGTGAGTCTTCCCCTCTTGTTTAAGATCTCCCTTGGAATTCCTATCTTTCCAATATCATGGAGTCTTGCAAAGAGACCTATCTCGCTTGTTTCCCTTGTGGATTTTCCAAGCTTTTCGCATAAAAATTCAGATAACCTCCCCACCATCTCAAGGTGGAAGAGAGATTCACTGCTGTCCGACTGCTTGAGTCCCTCTAAAAGCTTTTTAATAAAGTGTCCCTCAAAGCTTTCTCTGGGATAAGCAGATGGGGTAGCTGGAACATTTAGCTGTATTAAAGGTAGCTTCAATTCAGTTTCTATTAAGTTTTCTCTTTTCATAACACTACCTCCTTTTCAGCAATCCATAGATATTCCATAATTCTCTCTATAATAATATAACCTAGAAATTTTAATATTTCAAGTGTTTTTTGTAAAAATAACTTTAAAAAACTGTTTTTTGTCAGTATATAAAATGACAACAGCAGGAAGAAAAAGCAAAAAACTACATTTTATCAAAAATTAAAAATCTTTTTTGAGATTCAAGATTTCAATGTCTTTTTTTGATTTTTTAATTTTTTTGCTTATTTTTTTAAAGAGATACAGGGATTTTAACGGATATCACCCTGAGGCCTGGAAGTAAACTCCTTCTAAATAGAGGAAAAATATGGTAAAATATCTTGTAAATTAAATAAGACAGTTCATTTGTACCATCCTGTCTATAAATAAAACTAGGGCGAAATCTTTGGCAGATAATGTCAGGGGTCTTGTTTTGATTTATAGAGGGTACTTCCCTCTTTTTTTATTGCCCTATGAAAGGAAGATAAAACTAATGAAAAGAATAGGTTTAACAACTACAGTTCCCATTGAGGTACTACTAGCTGCAGGTTACTCCCCCATCGATCTCAACAACTTATTTGTAGTATCAGAGGACTACCACAAATATATTGAGATGGCTGAAAGAGACGGGTTCCCAAAGAGTATGTGTGCCTGGATAAAGGGCATCTACGGAGCATGTATCGATAACGATATAAAGGAAGTCCTTGGAGTTACCGAGGGAGACTGCTCCAATACCAAAACTCTTTTAGAGATTTTTAAGAAGAGGGGAATTAATATCCATCCCTTTGGCTACCCCCACTCCCACTCCAAGGAGGATGTAAGGGAGGAGCTTGACAGGTTTATGGAGTATATGGGGGTCACCCTGGAAGAGGCTGAGGCCCAGAGAGAAAGAGTAAATAAACTCAGAGCTAAAGCAATATATATAGATGAGATGACCCTGGACGGAAGAGCTACCGGTTTTGAAAACCATCTCCTCCAGCTTTGTTTCAGTGACTTTGACGGAGATATAGAGAGGTATGATGCCTTCTTAGATAGTAAGATAGAGGAGATCGAGTCCAGAGAGCCTGCTCAAAAGAAGCTAAAACTGGGGTACCTGGGGATCCCTCCCATGCAGGGAGACCTTCACGACTACGTGGAATCCCTGGATGCAAGGTTTGTCTACAATGAGGTACAGAGGGAGTTTGCATTCCCTAGAGCCCTGAAGGACAAAAATATATATGAACAGTACCACAACTATACCTATACCTATGGAATGGATTTCAGGATGAAGGACATCAGGAAACAGGTAGAGGAGAGGAAGCTTGACGGTATCATCCACTACACCCAGGCATTCTGCCACAGGGCTGTGGAGGATATCATCATAAAGAGCGAACTGGATATCCCAATCCTAACAATAGAGGGGGATAAGTCCAATGTTCTGGATGCAAGAACCAAGCTGAGAATAGAGGCTTTCCTGGATATGCTGGGAGACATGAAGAGGGATAAATAAAGATTAAGAGGTGTCGTTTTGAGAATAGTTGGAATAGATTTAGGAAGTAGAGAGGTTAAGATCGTCCTGACAGAGGATGACAGGATAATCCTCAAGAAGAAGATGAGTACCGTATCCTTCTACAGAGATTTCTGCAGATATGAGGGCAGGATCGTGGTAGACTTGGATAAGTTAGGACTTCACAATATAAACAGAGCTATATCCACAGGATATGGCCGTAACAACACCGACCTTAGCAGGTTTGAAGCTATAAATGAGATAAAGGCCCATGTGTATGGTTCTGTATTTCAGTCCAGGGAGAGGGATTTTATCCTCCTAGATATCGGCGGACAGGATGTTAAGGTGGTGAGGGTAGAGAAGGGGCTGGCTACAGACCTGGATCTCAACGACAAGTGCGCCGCTTCCTGTGGGAGGTATCTTGAGAATATGACAAATGTACTGGAGGTAGACCTAGAGGAGCTGGCTCGTCACCATGCAGAACCTGTGGAACTAAACTCCACCTGTGCTGTTTTTTCAGAGTCCGAGCTCATAGGAAAGATCGCAGAGGGGATACCACTTAAGAGACTGTGTGCAGGAGTTAACTACTCTATGTACAGAAGGCTCAGGCCCCTTCTCACTAAATTCAAGGGAAGAAAGCTTATTGTAAGTGGAGGAGTAGCACAGAACCGGTCTATTGTTGAGTATTTAAGGGAGGACTACGATCAGGTAGAGGTAGTGGAGGATCCCCAGTTTAACGGAGCCATCGGCTGCTGCTACTATGGCTATAAGTTTAGGGAAAGGTAGTCTTAATAATGTTGATGGAGGATATTCATCCTGGGGAGAAGCAACTATGAGAAGAAAAAGTATTGGAATGATGATTTTAATATTAATATTTACAGCTACCTTCTGGTTTTCCTCTAAACCTGCAGAGGAATCTGTGGGCCAGTCCTCTGGACTTCTTGTAAAACTCAGGATAGTTACCCAGGAGGAGATGGATAATTTTACACCCAGGTATGAATTCCTTGGGAATGCCATAAGGAAGGCAGCGCACTTTGGGCTCTATGCCATAGCAGGGGTGGGAGCTTTTATGGTGACTGGAAGCACTAAAAAAAGCGTTATCATCGTCTGTCTCATGGGTGGCTTTGATGAGGCACACCAGTACTTCGTTCCCGGAAGGGGAGCACAGCTGAGGGATGTAATCCTGGATACCTCTGGAGGAGCTGCCGGAGCTGCAGTTGCAGCCTTTGTAGAGAGGCAGCAGACCACCTACAGAAGCAGATTAAAGTTAAGTAAAATATCTAAATAAATAAGGAGAACACTTTTATGTATATATTGAGAGCAGAGCACAGCTTTGACAGTGCACATTTTTTATCGGGGTATGAGGGAAAGTGTGCCAATATCCACGGACACAGATGGAGAATCGTCGCTGAGGTTGCCGGAGAAAAACTTGCCTCTGAGGGACAGCTCAGGGGTATGGTTATAGATTTTGGAGACCTAAAGAGAGATGTAAAGAAGATGGTAGACGATCACGACCATGCACTTATTATAGAAACAGGTACAATGAGGGAGGTTACCCTTAACTGCCTCAGAGAGGACGGCTTTAATATAATCGAGATCCCCTTCAGGCCTACAGCTGAGGAGTTTTCAAGATACTTCTATGAGATACTGGAGGAGAAAGGATATCAGGTAAAGAGGGTTACCGTATATGAAACTCCAACTAACTGCGCTACATATGAGAGAGGGAGATAGGCATGAATTACAAAGTAGTAGAAAAATTTGTAAGTATAAATGGAGAGGGACAGAGGTCTGGGGAGCTGGCAGTCTTTATCAGACTTGCCGGCTGCAACCTCAGGTGTAGCTACTGCGATACCATGTGGGCCAATGAAGAGGATGTAAAGTTTACTCCCATGAGCAAGGAGGAGGTCTACGACTATATCATCTCAACTGGTGTAAAAAATATAACCCTGACTGGGGGAGAACCCCTTATGGCTGAGGAGATCTCTGAGCTGATAGACTATATAACAAGGGATGAATCTCTTTTCCTTGAAATAGAGACCAATGGAAGCATCGATATTTCCCCGTTTAGAAGGAAGAGTGTGGACAACCTTTCCTTTACAATGGACTACAAAGGTGGAACTAGCAAAATGGAGAAGCATATGCTATTATCTAATTTTGAGGTTCTTTCACCGGCAGATACCGTTAAGTATGTGGTGGGTTCCAGAGAGGATCTTATAAAAGCTAGGGACTTAATTGAAGAGTATAAGCTTGTGGAAAGGTGCAAGGTTTACTTCAGTTCTGTATATAAGGAGATCGAGCTAGATGAGATAGTTGAGTTTATGAAGGAGTTTAACTTAAACGGAGTAAGGCTACAGCTCCAAATGCATAAATTTATCTGGGACAGCGAGGAGAGAGGTGTATAAGGGATGGCTATAGATAAGAAGAAGATAGAGGAACATGTAAGGGGAATACTGGAAGCTCTGGGAGAGAATCCTCACAGGGAGGGGCTTATAGATACTCCCAAGAGAGTTGCCAATATGTATGAGGAAGTTTTTGAGGGAATAAAGTACTCCAATAAGGATATCGCTGAGAAGTTTGGGGTAACCTTTGAGGAGGAGGATATCTATACTGAGGAACACATGGATATGGTTATCATGAAGGATATCGAACTCTTCTCATACTGTGAGCACCACCTGGCTATGATGTATAACATGAAGGCAGCAGTGGCATACCTTCCCAATAAGAAGGTGCTGGGACTGAGCAAGATTGCAAGAATTGCTGAGATGGCTGCTAAGAGACTGCAGCTTCAGGAGAGGATAGGTAAGGATATTGCAGAGATAATCTGTATGGCTACTGGTTCCGATGATGTGGCAGTTATCATCACCGGTGAGCATGGATGCATGACCACAAGGGGAATCAAGAAACCTGGAACGAAAACTACTACGACTACCCTGAGAGGTAGGTTTGAAAGGGACAATGAACTGTTAAATAAGTTCTTAATGCTCTATAAAGCTTAAAAATTTAAAAGGATGTGAAGTAATGAAGGAACAGATCAATAAAGATAGATGTGTATTGGTATTCAGCGGCGGACAGGACAGCACTACCCTGCTATTTCACGCTAAGAAGCTATACAAGGAAGTTATTGCAATTTCATTTAACTATGGACAGAGACACGAGCAGGAGCTAGAGTGTGCCAAGGATCTGTGTAAGAAGTATGGGGTGGAACACCATATCCTTGATATGGGACTTCTAAATCAGCTGGCTCCCAATGCCCTTACAAGAACAGACTTAGATGTTGAGAAGGGCGAGGTAGAAAAGGACAGCGTTCCCAACACCTTTGTGGACGGGAGAAATATGATCTTCCTTACCTTTGCTGCTATATTTGCAAAGCAGAGAGGGATCAACGTTATAATGACCGGTGTATCTCAAAGTGACTTCAGCGGATACCCTGACTGCAGAGATATCTTCATCAAGTCTCTGAACACTACCCTGAACCTGTCTATGGACTACCAGTTTGTTGTGGAAACTCCGCTAATGTGGCTGGATAAAGCTGAGACATGGAATATGGCCTATGAGCTGGGAGTACTGGATATAATAAAGAATGAAACTCTTACATGCTATAACGGGGTTATTGGTAACGGATGCGGTGAGTGCCCAGCATGTACCCTGAGAAAAAACGGTTACCTGGAGTTTAAAGAAAAGTTTCTTAAAAGATAAAAGACCTTGGACAAATGTCCAAGGTCTTTTTATTTAGAAAATCTAAAATTATAGATTGGTATCACCATAAAAAATTTATTGCACAAGCTTAGAAGGGATGAAAGTTCACGCTCCTATACCCAGTTTATCATCACTCCCACTACTATAGAAGCAGCTCCTATCCCTACCCATGTAAGAAATAGAGGGGCTACGAATTTAATCCATTTTTCATAGGGTATCTTAGCCACTCCCAGCACTGCCATGAGCACTCCCGATGTGGGGATGATTATATTGGAAAACCCATCTCCATACTGATAGGCAGATACCGCTATCTGCTTACTGACATTTACAACCTCTGCCATGGGAGTCATAAGGGGCATCACTATCATGGCCTGGCCCGAACCAGATGGAACCACAAAGTTAAATACAAGGTTAGCCAGGAACATTCCTACAGCTGATATAGCTGCCGGAAGGTAGGTAAGGGGAATGGTTATATAGTGGATAATCGTATGGATTACACTGCCATCTGTTAAAACTATTGTTATGGCTTTGGCAAATCCAATAATCAATGCCCCATAAACCATACTCTGAGCCCCCTTTATAAAGGACCTCGCCATATCATCTGGGTGACTTCCAGAGATAATACCACTTAAGATGGCCATGACCATCATCACACCACTGAGATGGCTCATCCCCCACTTATAGTTGTAGGAGCCATAAACGTAGATTACAAAACCTGTAATCATCACAGCAAAAACAGCCAGGTACTTTCCATGAAACTTTATATTTTCAGATCTTTCATTCTCATCATCCCAGTCTATCTCATCAAAAACACTGAGCTTGCTGTCCTCAGACACTCTCTTTGCATATCTGTATACGTAGATTATTGTAGCTGCCATGATGGCAACACTTACTACCATCCTCAGCCCAAAGCCTGACATAGGTTCAAGGCCTGCTATAGACTGAGCTATAAGGGTATTGAAGGGGCCCATGGGAGTGGTGGCAAAACCTGCATAAGCCCCCAGGTACATCATTGCCGCTCCTACAACAGGATCAAGTTTTAGCTTCTTGGCTACAGCTATCCCTATGGGAATAAAGGCGATGGATGAGTTTACTACCACACCTAAGATTCCAAGGATATACATTATAAACATTACCACTGGAAGGACCATAAGCGCCTTATCTTCCAGTTTATCTATTGTGGATCCTATGGCTGCATCCAGGGCATTGGTATCGTTTATAACCTGAAAGAACCCTCCCACCATAAACACCTGAAATATTACCTCGGCACTCTGTTTCAGGCCTGTGGGAACAGAGAGAAGAAATCCCATAATCCCCACTGGAGACCTCTCTACAAAGTGAAAAGATGCAGGATCTATCATCCTCTCTCCAGGAATGAGGTTGTAGACCCCGGCAGGTATAAGATAAGTCAGCAGAACAGAGGTCACAATAAACATCATTATAAGTGTATATGTATGGGGTACCTTCAGCTTCTTATTTTTACTCATATCTTCCTCCTTTAACCCAAACGCTTTATGATAAGCTTTTTCAATATCTCCTTTCCCGCCACCAATGAATTTTTATCAAATGTCATATGGGGGTCATGAAGCCCCGGCCTCAGATCTGCTCCAAGACCTATATATGCAGTCTTTATATTGGCTTTTTTGCTGAAGAAGTGGAAGTCCTCTCCGCCTGCAGTCATGAGAGGGTCATCGCACTCTCCCAACACATCTGTCACAGCTTCCCTTGCCAACTGTACCATCTCCTCACTATATTCTGCAGCTGGAATCCCCGAGATATCTGTGAACTCTGCTACAGCTCCCAAAGCTTCTGCCCCACCTTTAATTGCTCCCTTAGCTTTTTCCAGGAGCTTCTCCATGAGATCGTTGTTCTCTGCTCTAAGATCAAAGGCCAGTTCCACATCATCTGGTATAGTATTCAGGCTGTTTCCTCCTGTTCTTATCCTAGTAACCTTTACAGAGTAGCTTTTGCCGGGGTCCAGCCTAATGGAATTTACTCCATTTACTGCCATAACAGCAGCCTCCGCTGCATTTATTCCCAGGTGGGGTCTTGCTCCGTGAGCCAGCTTTCCCCTTATCCTTACGCTTATCTTATAGGAAGAGTTATGAACCAGAGCACAGGTGGCCTTCCCTAGAGGTTTTTCATTATAGGGTCTCAGATGTATTCCAAACATCTCCTCCACTTCGTTTATCTCACCGCTGTCTATCATAGCCAGAGCGCCCTTTCCCAACTCCTCTGCAGGCTGAAATACACTGTAGAACTTTCCCCTTCTTATACCACCCTCCATTAACTCCTTAGTCGCTGAAAGCACCATGGCTGAATGGGCATCGTGGCCGCAGGCATGTTTTAAAACTTTCTTTCCCTCTATCTCAAACTCCAGGGCATCCATATCTGCCCTCAGAGCAACCACGGGTCCCGGTACCCCGCTGTCATGTACGGCAACTACTCCTGTCCCTCCCACACCTCTTCTCACTTCCATTCCGAGCTTTGTTAGTTCATCCCCGATAAACTTGGAGGTCTGTTCCTCACAAAACCCCCTTTCTGGAATTTTATGGAGTATCTCAAAACTTTTAAATAGATAGTAACTCATGCCTCTCCCCCCTATATTTCTATAAAATAAAAAGTTGACACACTCATCCCAAAGGTCTAAGTAAGTCAACTTCATCAGCTAATTAGTTAAAAGCAGAGGGACACCCTGCTCTTCTATCCAGCCCTATCAACTATCCCTATTTTTTCACAAACCATACATCTGTCTTTAAATTTTATATACTTCTATAAAGTATAAAAGTCAAATTTAATTTTCTTTTAACTGAAACTTCTTTACTATCCGGTCTTCCAGTGACTTAAAGGGGTGTTATCTGTTCCGCTTTTATAAAAAATAAATAAATAATGATTTTTTTAGACATATTTTGAATATAGTGCAATATTTCCTTGCATTAAATTTCCAAATAAACTAAAATAATATCAGATTAAAGGTTCCTAGATGGATAGGATGAAAAGGGAAGAGGAGTGAGATTCTCCCGCGGTCCCGCCACTGTAATGCTGACGAAAATACATAACCACTGGGTAATCGGGAAGGGTATTAGTAGGATGAAGCTAAGTCAGGAGACCTGCCTTTATTTTATATCACTTGCGAGGACGAGAAGATATTTTTTAGTAATTTAATTACTCGGAGGATGTGTTTAAGGCATTGATCACAGAACCTCTATAAAAGTATCTGAAAGCAACCTCTCGTTGCTTTTTTTTATTTTGACCTAAAAAATATGAAAGTGGTGAAGTAATGGAAAAACAAAGATTTAGAGGATGGCTTGTAGGGGGAGGTATAGTTTTATTTATATCTATTCTGCTCTACTCCTCCATGGGGTTTATGAAACTCCCTGTAGGAGATGTATTTAAGGTGATATTTAATATAAACGACCCTGCCATTGGAGAGACCCCTGCATTTATCATAAAGGAGGTAAGGCTTCCAAGAATCGCAGTCTCTATGATTGCAGGAGCAGCCTTGAGCCTAAGCGGCCTGGTATTTCAGGGAGTTCTACTTAACCCCCTGGCAGACCCCTATACCCTGGGGATCTCAGCTGGAGCATCCTTTGGAGCGGCTCTGGGAATCATCCTGGGAGTAAGCTTTTTGGGAGTCTTTACAGTTCCCTTTCTGGCATTCATATTCTCGCTTCTGAGCCTCTATACAGTTATGAAGATGGCCTCATTCAGCGGAAAGATAAACTCCATCTCCCTGATCCTTTCAGGGGTTATTGTGGGATCCTTCTTCTCAGCAGGGCTTAGCTTTACCAAGTATATTGCCGGGGACGATGTGGCATCTATAGTATTCTGGCTTATGGGAAGCTTCTCATCTAAGACATGGCCCGAGGCATATATCCTGGGAGGAACTACCCTGGCTGCTCTATCGGTATTTCTCTACTACGGGGATGAACTAAATATCATCTCTCTGGGAGAGAAGAATGCCATTGCCATGGGAGTGGACACAAGCAGGGTAAGAAAGATCCTTCTTGTTACTGCCTCAATCCTTTCTGCTGTAGCTGTTTCAGTATGCGGAATTATAGGATTTGTGGGACTTATCGTTCCTCACCTTATGAGGTTTTTAGTGGGTACCGACAACAGGAGGCTTACCCTTATCTCTGCTTTATGGGGAGCTATCATTCTCTCTGCTGCAGATAATATGGTAAGAGCTGTACTTCCCAATGAGATTCCCATCGGTATAATGACAGCCCTTCTGGGGGCACCATTCTTTGCCTTCATCTTTAGAAAGAAGCTGAGAGGGGGAAGACTGTAATGATAAAGACTAAGGATATAAGATATTCCGTTCCCGGCAAGGAAATAATCAAGGGAATAGATATCAAGATAGAAAAAGGAAAATTTTACGGGATCCTGGGTCCCAATGGAAGCGGGAAGACCACCCTTCTGGATATCCTGGCTGGGATTATAGAGGGATGGTCTGGGGAGATAGAGGTAGACGGTAGGGAAGTAGATAGATACTCCAAGAAGGACCTGGCCAAGGTACTGGCCCTTGTACCTCAGAACTTTGATACCTCCTTCCCCTTCAGTGTGGAGGAGGTCTTAGAGATGGGACGTTACCCGCACAAGAAGAAGTTTAGCTATGGAAGTAAGGGAGACAAAAAGATAATCGATGACGTTGTGGAGGAACTGGAGCTTCAGGATATGCTGAAGAAGAAGATTACAGACCTCAGTGGAGGAGAGAGGCAGAGAGTTGTTTTTGGTAAGGCTCTTATTCAGGACACTCAGCTACTCTTCCTAGATGAGTCTACCTCCAACTTAGACCCCTACTACGCTCACTCACTCCTTACAAAAGTAAGAAGTAGGGTAGAGGAGAGAGGCCTCACTGTAATATCTGTATTCCACGACTTCAACCTGGCCTCTCTCTACTGCGATGAAGTGATCTTTATAAAGGATGGAAAAGTGGTGAAGAGCGGCGAAACAGCTCATACCCTATCTCCTGAGAACATTAAGTACGTATTCAATGTAAACAGCAGGATCATGGAGGATGAGGACAAGAAGTTTGTAATTCCTTACATGTAGAAATCAGTTATTTCTACATGTAAATTAAAATCTTTTTTTCCTTTCTTTGCTTGTCCAAAGAAAGGAACCAAGAAAAGACACCTATTTTTAATAGTTTCTTAGTTTATTATTAATAATCCGTCTTTTTACAGCTACAGTCCTCGTTCTGAATGTTAAAAATGGTGAAAAACACTGCGGAACTTAACTTGTCGGACGACTGAGTAGAAATCTTTCTGTACAAAGCTATATTACTTAAAAATAGGGACTCTAGAACTCTGAGGTAAAAGTAAATAATATTATCATAAATAACTTAGTGGCAATGAAATAAGACTCAAACCGGCCATTTAAAAATATCATCAATGGTATGTTAGAAATAAAATCTAGAAAACATCGTCGACTTTCTGAGAGCCGTAACAATCGATAAGATTTTTTCAGGTTTTATTCAACATTAAATAGATATTTTCAATCGGCTTTGATTTTTAGGTTACCTTTTATCAAGAAAAAGGTGATAATCATATTTAAAAAGGGGAGAAAGTTTATGAAAAAGCATAAAAAACTAATGATAATGGGAACTGCATCCAATGTAGGAAAGAGCATTATTACCACAGCTCTCTGCAGAATATTATATAAGAGGGGGCACAGTGTATGTCCATTTAAGTCTCAGAATATGGCTCTAAACTCCTTTATAACCAAGGACGGCCTTGAGATGGGAAGAGCCCAAGTTGTTCAGGCTGAGGCCTGCAACATAGATCCTGAAGCATATATGAACCCCATCCTTTTAAAACCAACTACTAACAGAAAATCCCAGGTTATCCTAAATGGAAAGGTTGTGAAGAACATGGATTCCATGGAGTACTCTGCCAAGAAGGACTTCCTCAAGGCCAAAGTAGAGGAGACCTATGATTTCGTAAAGAATAACTACGATATCTCCATCATCGAGGGGGCTGGAAGCTGCGCCGAGATAAACCTGAAGGACAGGGATATTGTAAATATGGGTATGGCTGAGATAGCAGATTCTCCTGTTATCCTTGTAGCAGATATCGATAGGGGAGGGGTTTTTGCTTCTATCCTTGGAACTCTTATGCTTCTAGAGGATCACGAAAAGGAGAGGGTAAAGGGAATCATCATAAATAAGTTCAGGGGAGATGTAAAGCTCCTAGAACCTGGTATCAGAAAGCTTGAAGAGATGATGGGAAAACCTGTATTAGGGGTTCTTCCATACTCTGATGTGGATATAGAGGATGAGGATTCTGTAACTGAAAGGTTTAAGAAGACAAACAGCGACAGGGATATAAGCATCTCTGTAGTAAGGATCGGGCATATGTCAAACTTCACAGATATGGATGTTCTCTCCAAGTACAGCGATGTTTCCCTGAAGTATGTAAACCATGCCAGTGAGCTGGGAGATGAGGACATTATAATCATACCTGGATCCAAGAATACCATAGAGGATCTAAAGGATATCAAGGACAGAGGAATTGCTGAAAAGATAATCAAGTGTGCCAGAAAGGGAACTGTAATCTTCGGTATCTGTGGAGGATATCAGATGCTTGGAGAGAAGCTGTGCGACCCTACAGGTGTAGAAAGCTCCCTTCCAGAGATAGGTGGACTTGGCCTTCTGGATATGGAAACCTATATGGAGGGGGAGAAGATGACCACTCAGTACAGGGGTACAATAGAGGTAGGCAGCGAGTTCCTTCAGGGCACAGAGGGAATGGTAGTAGAGGGATATGAGATCCACCAAGGTAGAACAACTGGGGAGGAGAAGAATGTCTTTCTTAGAGGGGAAACAGATATAAAGGGAGTATACAGGGACAACATTATAGGAACCTATATCCACGGAATATTTGATAACCCTGAGTTTACAAGAACCTTCCTTAACAATGTGAGGAGGATAAAGGGGCTAGATGCTATAGAGGAAACTATAGACCTCAAGGAGTATAAGGAAAGAGAGTTTGATAAGCTGGCTGAGATATTCATAGAAAATATAGATATGGATAAGATCTCTGAGATCTTAAATATCTAAAGTTAAGTATTTCAATACTTTCACAACTAACATAAAAAGGAGCCAAAATTGGCTCCTTTTTATTTCTATAATATTTCCTTTATCTCTTTTTTTAGCAATTCCAGAGCTTTAGCTCTGTGGCTTATCTTGTTCTTGATCTCAGGAATTTCTGCAAGGGTTTTAGAGTATTCAGGTACCAGGAAGTGCGGATCATATCCAAATCCGTCTGTTCCACGAGGTGTATCTACGATCTCTCCCTCTATCTCCCCTCTGAATGAGTGGATCTCACCACTTGGCTTTGCAAGGGTAATTACACACACAAACTTAGCTCTTCTGTCCTCTATCCCAGATAGCTCCTTCACTAACTTCTCATTATTAGTGTCATCGGTAGCATTCTCACCAGAGTACCTAGCTGAATAAACTCCTGGAGCTCCATCTAGTGCTTCCACACACAGTCCAGAGTCATCTGCAATTGCAGGCATATCTAAGAATTTTGATATCTCCAGAGCTTTTTTAGCTGAGTTAGCCTCAAAGGTATCTCCATCCTCTACTACCTCTGGAATCTCTATCCCATCCTGGATAGACAGTATCTCCACATCAAAACCTTCAAAGATAGCCGATATCTCCTTTATCTTCTTCTTATTTCCAGTAGCCAGAAATACTTTTTTTACTCCATCCATCTCTAGTTGCTCCCTTCCTCGATTGCCTTATTCTGCATCTCAACAAGCTCCTTGATTCCCTGCTCTGCAAGGTCAAGCATAGCATTTAGTTCCGCTCTACTATAGGTAGCTTCCTCTCCAGTTCCCTGAACCTCTACATACTCTCCATCGGCATTCATGATTACATTCATATCCACCTGAGCTGCTGCATCCTCAGTGTACTTAAGGTCGATCATAGGCTTGTCTCCTACAATTCCCACACTGATAGCTGCTACATTGGAAAGGATTGGGTTTTCAGGAAGTTTTCCCTCTGCTATAAGCTTGTTTACAGCTATTGCAAGAGCTATGAATCCTCCTGTTATAGAAGCTGTTCTTGTACCGCCATCTGCCTGGATTACATCACAGTCCACAGTGATACTTCTCTCTCCCAGCTTTTCAAGGTCGATGCACGCTCTTAAAGATCTACCGATAAGTCTCTGGATCTCCATAGTTCTTCCAGAAAGCTTTCCCTTAGCAGCTTCTCTGATATTTCTATCCTCTGTTGCTCTTGGAAGCATAGAGTACTCAGCTGTTACCCATCCTCTTCCTTTATTTCTTAAAAATGGAGGTAGTTTCTCACTTATAGACGCAGTACAAATCACCTTTGTATTTCCCATCTCTATAAGTACAGATCCTTCTGCGTGCATTGTGAATCCTGTTATGATTCTCGCCTCTCTAAGTTGATCTAAAGATCTGCTATCCTCTCTTAAAAATTCCATTAAACTTCCTCCTCTTTTATCTTACCAAATTGTGTCTCGTATAACTTTTTATAGATTCCATCCTGAGCCAGGAGCTCATTGTGGCTTCCTACTTCCTTTATCTCTGCCTTATCCATAACCACTATCTTATCTGCATTTATTATAGTAGATAATCTGTGGGCTATTACAAAGGTAGTTCTTCCTATCATCAGCTTATCAAGGGCATCCTGAACCAGTCTTTCAGATTCAGTATCCAGAGCACTTGTAGCCTCATCCAGTATCATTATCTGCGGATTCTGAATAAGAGCTCTTGCTATGGCTATCCTCTGCTTCTGACCACCAGAAAGAAGGGCTCCCCTCTCTCCCACTTCAGTGTTAAACCCATTTTCAAACTCCATGATGAAATCATAGGCATTTGCCATCTTAGCAGCTTCTATTACCTCTTCTGGAGTGGCATTGTCCCTTCCATAGGATATATTTGATGCTATAGTCCCGCTAAAGAGGAAGGTCTCCTGAGGCACTATTCCAATATGTCTTCTGTAGTCCTTCAGTGAGTAGTTTTTGGTGTCCACGCCATTTATTTTGATAGATCCGCTTGTTGTCTCATAGAATCTTGGGATCAGGTTCACAAGGGTACTCTTTCCACTTCCACTTTTACCTACTAGAGCCACTACCTCACCAGGCTTTACATCCAGGTTAAAGTCCTTTATGGCAGGCTCCGTACCATTTTCATAGGTAAAGTTAAGATCTTCAAAGGAGATATTTTCTACATTGGAATTGAATTCAACCTTCTCTCCATAGTAATCCTTTTCAAGTTCCTCGTCCAGGATCTCGATTACCCTGTCTGCCGATGGAAGTCTTTCCTGAAGTTCATTGTTTCTCTTAACCAGCTTTTTTATAGGACTCTGCATAAGTCCAAGAGCAGTTACAAAGGACACAAGATCTCCTGGAGTAAGGGTTCCCTTTACTACTACAAGGTATCCACCATAACCTGCTACAAGAGCTACCATGACAGTTCCCAGTACCTCGTTTATTGGAGAAACCTTTGCCCCTATCTTCTTCGTTTTAAAGGATGTATCAAACTCCTGCTGAGTCCACTCAGAATAATACTCCTGATACTTTTCTTCCCTAGAGAAGGATTTTATTACACTCATCCCAAGAAGACTTTCCTGGGTAAATGAGGTTGCTTCTCCCACTATATCCTGCCTCTTTCTACCAGATTTTCTAAGTTTTTTAGTATACTTTCTGATAAGTCCCATTACTGCAGGAAGAACTGTCAGTGATACCAAGGACAGTACTATATTTACCTGGAACATCCTTGCCATAAGGACCAGTGCCAAGATAAACTCCTTCATAAGGTCAAAGATCATAAATCCGATCTTTCCAAGGGTAGATGCATCACCAGAAAGCCTGGCCATTATATCCCCTAACTTATTTCTCTTGTAGTAGGAAGTTGGCAGATAGAGAAGATGCTTGAATATATCCTGCTTTATCTCCCTTCTTATAACCTCAGTAACATAGGATGACTTTATATCAGCCACATAGGTGACAACTCCCTTTAGCAGAGTGGCACCTACCAGTCCTCCTATTACAAGGACAAGCATATTGACATCCTTTTTAATAAGTACCTCATCTACAAGATACTTACTCAGCCATGCTGGTACAGCACTTAAAGCTGAAGCAATAAAAGTCAGTACAATTGAGGTTATAAGTAGCATCTTGTGATTTAGACTGTACTCCAAAAATGTAGCCAGTGATTTATTGCTAAATGAAAACCTTGATTTCTTTTTCATAGTTTATTTACCTTCCAAAATATATTTTGCATAGCTTAAAATAACGTCATCTCCAGAAAGCTTCTCCCTTATCTGCATAATTTTTGCATTGGAACCCTCTGGATCCTTGAGGATCTCCTCTGTTTTTTCCCATATCTTTTCACTATTGCAATCTTTTTGAAGAAGTTCAGGGTATACCTCCTCGTTTAACGTCAGGTTGGGAAGAGATACATAACCCAGCTTTAGGATATACCTGGCTATGAACTCATTTATAAGGCCGGTTTTATATACCACTACCCCTGGAATTCCCATAAGAGCCAGCTCTAAGATTACAGTCCCCGAAGCTGCTATGGCAGTCTTGGACCTTTCTATTGCATCAGCTAGGGATATATCGGTGTTAACCTCTAGATTTTTATAGTTGTTAAGGTCCTCCTCTACCCACCTGCTGTGCTTTTCCTTGGCAAGCTTCAGAAGGAATCTCTCCTCCCTATTGGCTTCTACCACCTTAAGCATCTCTGGAAGTAGTTTCCCCACCTCCTGCTTTCTGCTTCCTGGAAGAAGAAGAATATTATCTCCCTTTCTTTCTATTAGCTTATACTTATCTATAAAGGGATTCCCATAGTAGACAGCCTCTACTTCGTGTTTCCTGTAGAACTCTACCTCCCACGGGAAGATCACCATTATGTGATCAGCTAACTTAAGCTTCTTTATCCTTCCCTCTCCCCATACCCAGAGTTTAGGCGGGATGTAGTAGTAGGTTTCTACGTGGGGCAGCCTCTTCTTTAAGAGCTCTAAAAACTTTAGATTAAATCCCCCATAGTCCACAAGGATTACCTTTTCTATACCATTTTTTTCAATAAATTCAAGGTATTCATAGGCTTTCTTCTTAAGGTAACTGTACTTTTTAAGGGCTTCGGTAAATCCCATGATGGCAAGGTCCCTTATATCCTGTACAACCTCTACTCCTGCCTTCTTAGAGTGGTCCCCCACTACACCGTAGAACTCAACTGTGGGGTCTGCCTTGAGTACC
The DNA here is from genome assembly GCF_027925155.1 of Propionigenium maris DSM 9537. Taxonomy (GTDB): domain Bacteria; phylum Fusobacteriota; class Fusobacteriia; order Fusobacteriales; family Fusobacteriaceae; genus Propionigenium; species Propionigenium maris. The sequence continues at coordinate 62,338 of NZ_BSDY01000014.1, forward strand.
TCCTCTACCAGGTATGATAAGTGAAGGTCTCCAGACATCTCACCTGTAGAAACAAATATTTTCATGTTCAACCTCCGCTACACCTTTATTCCCTGAATAAAAAGGTTATTTTTATCGGCAAGCTCGATAGACTCCTTCTTGTCCAAGAAGAGCATCCTTCCTGCTTCCCCTACTATTCCCTTGGCACCTATCTCTATAGCTTTTTTTATGGTATCTATCCCCACTGCTGGTATATCCACCCTCATGTCCTGCTGTGGCCTAGACATCTTCACTATAATACAGCCGCTTCCAGCATACTCCCCGGCTCTTTCTATGGTCTTATCTGTCCCTTCTATTCCTTCAAGGGCCACCACCGAGGAGTCCTTACACACCACTGTCTGCCCTGCATCCAGTCTGCTCAGATTTTTAGCTGCCTCTATTCCCATATCTATAGTCCGACCATCCTCAGGTGTTGGCATAGTCCTCGTATAGATCTTTTTCTCAAACATCATACTTCCCAGAAGGTGGTTTTGCGGAAGTACCTTTATCTTATTTAACCTGAAAAAGGCTATCACTCCAAAGAGCAGTGTTTCGTCCTTGTTGTCGGGAAGTTTTTTCATTATCTCCTCCCCATAGTAGTCCAGCTTCAGATCCTGAAAGATAAGGTTTTTCTCCACCTTCCCCAGCATAACCAGTTCCCTTATACCGTTTTTCAGAAGATATCTTACAAACTCCCCTACATTCCCTATATGTATCTGCCTATAGTTGGGATGTTCCTTAATTTCCCCTTCTATACTATCAAAGAGGCCGATGGGAAAAACATCGTATCCCAGACTTTCGGCCTCTTCTAAGAAATATAGGGGCAACTTACCGTTACCCACTATTATTCCAATTTTTTTCATTATCTGGTTATCCCCCTGTCACTGTTTTCAATGAATTCTAGAAGATACATAACATTTTCGTCATCACCATATGTTTCCTTGATTTCAGCAAGTGCTTCCTTTAGTGGAAGTCCAGATCTGAAAAGTAATCTATAAACTTTTTTAAGGTTGGAGATCTGCTCTGTAGTAAATCCTCTTCTTCTTAGTCCTACTAAGTTCAGCCCCCTTATCTTTGCTTTATTTCCCTCTGCCAGTACAAATGGGCAGATATCCTGCACTACAGCACTTCCTCCGCCGATCATGCAGTAGGAACCAATTCTTGTAAACTGGTGCACTGGAGTAAGACCACCTATAATAGCATTACTGTCTACAGTTACGTGTCCAGCCAGGGTTACATTATTAGCTAAGATGCAGTTATCTGCAACAATTACATCGTGGGCTATGTGTACATAAGCCATAAGAAGGTTGTTGCTACCAACTCTAGTTTCCCACCTGTCATCGGTTCCTCTGTGTATTGTTACAAATTCTCTGATTTTATTGTTATCTCCAATTATAGTCTTGGTAGGCTCATCTCTGTACTTAAGATCCTGAGAGTCCTTTCCTATAGAAACAAAGGAGTATATTCTGTTGTTTTCTCCTATTTCTGTTATTCCCTCTACAACCACATGAGAATCTAGAACGGTGTTTTTACCGATGGAAACGTCCTTTCCTATTATACAATAGGGTCCGACCTTTACTCCCTCAGCAAGCTTTGCTCCCTCTTCAACAATGGCTGTACTATGTATCTCAACCAATTTATGTCCTCCTATTTTTCCATTATAGTAAAGGTAAACGATGCTTCTGTTACTACCTTTCCATCAACCTTAGCCACTCCTGTTGCCTTGATTATGCTTCTTCTCATCTTTTCTACCTTTGCTTCATATACCAGCTGGTCTCCTGGTCTTACTGGCGCCTTAAACTTTACTCCGTCGATTGCTGCAAAGTAAGGTACCTTTCCGCAGTTTGGCTCCATTACTAGTACACCTAGACACTGTGCTAAGCCTTCTACAATTAGTACTCCAGGCATAATAGGGTGTCCAGGGAAGTGTCCGTTGAAGAAGTCCTCATTTATAGTTACATTCTTAATTCCCTTTATAGTCTGTGCCTCTGTATCCATCTCAACTATCTTATCCACTAAAAGAAACGGGTATCTATGTGGTATTCTTTCCATTATTTCCATAACATTTAACATTATTTTTCATCCCCTTTGTTTTTTATTATAATTTTTAATTAATAGGTATCTCTTCAGCTCTTAGCTGTTCTGAATTAACTTCTTGGCAAAGGCTATGTCCAGAGCATGTCCCGCCTTTACCGCTATTAGGTGACCCTTGATATTCTTATTGAGTACCTTAAGATCTCCTATGATGTCTAGCATCTTGTGTCTTACAAACTCATCCTCAAACCTTAGTCCTCCTGGATTTAATACCCCGTCCTTCTTTACCACTATGGCATTTTCAAGGGTTCCACCAAGAGCCAGGTTATTGGCTTTCAGGTACTCAACCTCATAGTCGAATCCAAAGGTTCTAGCAGGTGCTATCTCCTTGGCATAGGTCTCTAGATCGATCTCATACTCAGCGTGCTGAGATTTTAAGAATGTATGTTCAAACCTTATTGTATAGGTAAGCTTGTATCCATCATAGGGAAGAGCCACTATGTGCTTATCTCCCTCGGTTATATATACCGGCTCAGTAATTACTATCTCAGGCGCATCCTCTTCTAGGTCTGCTACCTTCCCTTCAAAGAGTTCCACAAAGGGCTTTGCGCTCCCGTCACCAATTGGCAGTTCATTTCCGTCCAGCTCCACATACATATCCGTTATTCCGTAGATGTAGAGAGCTGACAGGAAGTGCTCTATTGTGTGCACCTTGGCTCCGTGATCATTTTGAAGGTTTGTTCCACGAGTAAGGTCAAATGTATTGGCTACATCCATGACTATCTCATTTTTTCCCTCTTCCAGGTCTACTCTTTTAAAGATAATTCCAGTACCACTTTCAGCTGGAATCAGCTTCATCTTTATATTTTCTCCCTTGTGGAGTCCTATACCTTCATAGTTTATATTAGCATTTATAGTTCTTCTCTTCAAGGTTCTCTCCCCTCTATTATTTTATAGTATCTATCTATGCTTTTTGTATAAATTTATCTATAGCTGCTGTCAGGAACTTCTTCTTTCCAGCAGTAAACTCAACCTCTACCGTCTTTTCATTGGCATTTCTTACTATTCCAAGCCCAAACTTCTTATGGGTTACCCTGTCATTTACAGAGTATGGCAGGTTCAGGTCTGCACTTCCCACAACCTTCTTCTTAAATGGATTAAAGTTTTCTACTCCCTTGCTGGCTGAGGGCTTCTTCTTCTGGACAGGCTTTTCTATCTTTGTTTTACTCTCAAGAAGATGAGGAGGTATCTCCTCTAAAAACCTCGATCTGCTTCTGTACTGGCTCTGCCCGTATACAAACCTCTCATTGGCATGGCAGATATAGAGAGTCTTTTCAGCTCTTGTTATGGCCACGTAACAGAGTCTTCTCTCCTCCTCTAGCTGACCTGTGTCAAAGTCTGCCTTCTGGCTTGGGAATACTTCGTCCTCCATTCCAGCAATGAAAACTACCGGGAACTCAAGGCCCTTGGAGTTGTGGATAGTCATAAGCTTTATATAGTCTTTGCTCTCCTCCATATCATCTGTGGCACTTACAAGGGAGATATTTTCTAAGTATTCCCCCAGGGTAAGATCCTCTGCATTTTTTTCTCTTTCAGTAATTGAGTTTCTCAGTTCCTCTACATTTTCAAGACGTTCCTCTACTCTATCATCTCCTATTCCTTCCAGATAGGACTTGTATCTGAAGGTAGTGAGTATCTCAGTGAAGATTTCAGACACCGGCATATATTCTGCCTCTTCCATGAGAGACATCATACCATTATAAAACTCAGTTATAGTTATCTTAAGGGCAGGTCCAAGCTTGATATCATCTGTATGCCCCAGAGCTTCAAATAAACTCATCTCATTGGCCTCAGCATACTCTCTGAATTTATTTATAGTTGCCGGCCCTATCTTTCTCTTGGGAACATTTAATATCCTCATAAGAGAAAGGGAATCCTTGGGGTTATTTATTACATTCATATATGCAATAATATCCTTTATCTCAGCTCTCTGGTAGAACTGCATTCCCCCAAATATCTTGTGTGCAATGCCGAACTTAATGAAGAGTTCTTCAAAGGCTCTTGACTGGGCATTGGTTCTGTAGAGGATCGTAAGATCCTTATAGTTATAGCCTTGATTTTTTAGAGCATTTATCTCCTGAAGGATGAAGTAAGCTTCCTCTCTACCGTCTTTGGCCTCTATTATCGATATAGGCTGTCCGCCCTTTTTATCTGTCCACAGGTTCTTTCCCCTGGAAGACTCATTGTTCTTTATCACATGGTTAGCTGCTTCAAGGATATTCTCTGTGGATCTGTAGTTCTGCTCTAGCTTTATCACAAAGGCATTTGGGTAATCCTTTTCAAAGTCCAGGATATTCTGGATATTGGCCCCTCTGAAGCCGTAGATACTCTGATCCTCATCTCCTACTACACAAAGGTTTTCATATTTGGCAGCTATCTTATTTACTATCTCATACTGTATCTTATTGGTATCCTGATACTCGTCTACCATTATATACTGATACCTCTCCTGGATCTTTTCCCTTATCTCCAGGTCGTCCATGAGCTTATTGGTATTTACCAGGATATCTGAGAAGTCCATGGCATTATTGTTTTTAAGGGCTACATTATACTTGCTGTATACTGCTGATACAGTCCTGTAGCTCTCCAGGAATCCTCTGGAATCAGCTGCATATTCCTCTGGAGTTATGCCCTCCTCCTTGAGCTTGGATATAGCAGACACAACCCTTGCAGGGGTAGTGTTTTTATCCGTTATACCTATATCCTTCATTATATTTTTTACCAGTCTCTTCTGATCATCTGCGTCATAGATGTTGAAGTTTGAGTCATACCCCAGCTTACTTCCATACATTCTGAGGAGTCTTACTCCAAAGGAGTGGAATGTGGATACCATGACCCTCTTAGCTTCTTCGCCGATAAGGCCCTCCACCCTCTCCTTCATCTCACGGGCAGCCTTATTGGTAAAGGTTACAGCCAGTATCTTGTATGGGGAGATCCCCTTCTCTAGAACCATGTGGGCTATTCTGAAGGTAACAGTCCTTGTTTTACCACTTCCTGCACCTGCCAATATAAGCAGAGGTCCCTCTACTCTTTCAGCAGCCTTCCTCTGTTCTATGTTCAAATTTTCTAATATACTCATTGATTTCTCCTTGATTTCTCTCTAGGCATTATATCATATAAAATATCACTAATCAATTATATAGTCTATGTGGATAGTCACATCCCTCAGGCTCTCATAGTCACTGATAAGGGAGTATTTTAGCTCATCTGCAAGGACGTGGGCATCATATACCGTCATCTCCTTGGGCAGTCTTATATGGAAGCTGAGGAAGACCTTGTCCCCGGAAACCCTCATAAGGGTGTCGTGGATATTTCCCACATTGGACTCCTCCCTTACATACCTCTCTATCTCCCCTATAAACTCCCTGTCCTGTTTATCCAGGAGGGTATTGGAGGTTTCCATTATTATGGCTATCCCCTCCTTCCCTATAAATAAGGATACCAGAATTCCCAAAAGGGTGTCAAATACCGGGTTTACATAGATTGAGAGGAGAAGACCTATCATTACTCCCACAGACGATACTGCGTCACTTCTGTGCTCTCTGGCATCGGCTATTATGGCATCATTTTTCGTTCTTCTTCCTATCTTTATCTTATAGAGGTAGAGCCAGTACTTCACCACAATGGAGATTGCTGCAGCCCCTATGGTTATCCATGATGGGGTTATGAAGTCCCTCTCTGCGAAGAGGTTTATGAGACTGTCCCTGGTAAGCTCAAAGGCTGTAAGAACAAGTATTACCCCCACTATATTTCCTGCTATCCCCTCTATCTTCTCGTGTCCATAGGGATGGTCCTCATCCTCTGGAACACTTCCAAAGTGCACACTAAAGAGGATTACCACGGACCCCACTACATCGGATATAGAGTGGAAACCATCTGCTATAAGGGCTCTACTCCTTCCAAGGTACCCCACACCTATCTTAAGTATGGAGAGGAGTATATTTATGATTATTGAAACCCAGGTCCCCCTTATTCCCTCCTTGGTCCGTTCCAGCTTCTTCTGTATGTTGTCCAGAAGGTACTCCCCCTGGTGGGTCCTAAAGTTATTTTTTATAAAGAAGGTATCGGATATCTCCTCGCTGCACCTGCTTCTAAGGATATCTACCCCTTCTCTCATGGCAGTGGATTCTATAAACTTCAGGAGCTTGGTTCCTACCGAGTGGTATCTCTCCTCCTCCTCTACAAAAATCCTCTGAAGGAGGTACTCCTCTCCCCTATCTACAGCTGCATAGGCTATGACCCTATGGTTTTTCTCCACAACAAAGAGGTCTGCCAGACTCTCCCTGAGGTCTAGGGTGGTATCCAGCTTTCCCAGCTCCTCCAGATATTTCTCCCTCTTCTTATGATTTATATCGATAAGCTTATACATAGCTCCCCCCTTGTTTATAAAAAAGGGGAAGAATATCTCTATTCTCCCCCCAAGCTTAAGTCTCTATATAAAAAGTGTCGCAGACAACTGCAAGAAAAGCTTGTCCATAACACCCGCAACAAACGACTTAGTGCTGCTTCCTTCCGGATCTGACACGGTTCACCGCTGCTGCGCCGTATGGGACTCTCCTATCGGCCATCCACGACAAGATAGAGTTTACCACACGCCCCCTATCCTGTCAACACTTTTTTATTAAAAGATTAATAATTTTGCCAGTCCCAGGAAGATTAAGAAGCCCAGAGCATCTGTAATCATAGTAAGAAGTATGGAACTTCCCACTGCCGGATCGGTATTTAACTTCTTTAAAAGTATCGGTATAAGAGTTCCGCAAAGTCCCGCTATTGTAAAGTTCATGAGGATGGCAACACTCATTACCATGGATACCTTGTAGTTATCAAACCACAGGAAGGATCCCAGTCCCACCAGAGTAGCAAAGATAAGACCGTTGGTCACAGCTACAATCATCTCCCTAGCTAAACTCTGATCCCAGTTGGTGTTATCCACCTCTCCCATTCCAAGCCTTCTTACCATTACTGTCAGTGCCTGATTACCGGTATTTCCTCCCATGCTGGCTACTATGGGCATAAGCACGGCCAGAGCTGGAAGTACCTCTATGGTTTCCTGGTATTGTCCTATAACAGAAGCTGAAAAGAAAGCTGTACACATATTTAAAAATTGCCACTTTCCTCTTTTTCTAGAGATGTCCATAGCCCTATTTTCACCTTCTACATCGTCGTCTACCCCTGCCAGGTTATACATCTGTTCCGTTGCCAGTTCCTGAAGGATATCATAGATATCATCAGCTGTAATTCTACCCATAACATATCCCTGGGCATCGATAACGGGAAGTACCGAAAGGTCATACTCCTTAAAAAGTTTTGCAACCTCTTCAATATCATCTGTATCCCTTACATATCTGGATCTGTACTTTTCCGGTGTTTTACTCAGGATCTCCTTAAAGGGACTCTCTAAGTCGAAAAGAATCAGGTCGTCTAGAGAGATGGTCGCCACAAGGTTTTTATAGTCCCCTGTGATGAATACACTGGATATATTTTCCAGCTCTCCATTCCCCTTAAGCACCCTGAACCTCTCTATGGTATTTCTCACAGTTTCATTGTGGTTTGCCATAAAGACCTCAAGCTGCATGTAGGCACCTGCATGGTCATCCTCATAGGATCTCAGAAGCTGTATCTCCTCCTGATTCTTGTTGTCTAAGCCCTCCATTATCTGGTGAGCCAGCTCCTCAGATATCTCCTCTATATCCTCTAGTAGATCTGTGGCATCATCCGACTCCAGATGCTTTATGGAGTTTATCAGTTTCTTCAGGCTGAGCACCTCTAGGGCATCCTCCAGGTTTCTGTCACTGAGATCCAACAGTATATCTCCCAGTATATTTGTAGGCATCCTCTTTATATATTCACGGTACTTATCCTTATCCAGTCTTCCGAGCCTTTTAAATACCTTAGACAGTTCAGAGTAGTGAAACTTCTCCTCCCCTTGATTTCTTAGAAACGATTCCAGCAGATCTGTCAGCTGTAATATATCTCTACCTATTCGCACATCGTCACCTCCCGATTATCAGGATCATTTAAAACCCCTTCATTTCATAAAGACGTATTAAATTATATAAAAAATCCCAAAGAATTAAAAGGAATTATTTAAAAAGCTCCTCCTTCAAAGAGATTTTACCCCCTTTGCCAGATAAGTTACACGTACTTTTTCAACAGGATCCTTGCCTTTCCTTTTTTACTCTCTCCCACTATCTCATTAAAGATATACTTTCCATATCTTCTGATAGAGAGTACATCTCCAGGCTCCACCTGCATATCCCTTCTTCTCCTTACTCTGTAATTTACCGTGACAATCCCCTCATCTATAAGCTCCGTTGAACTACTCCTGGATAAGCCTGTAACAGCCGATACGAGGTTGTCCAACCTGAGAGAGGTTACAAGAAGGGTATTCTCCTCAAACCTGCTTTCAGGAACGCTCTCCCTGCTCGCTCTTTCCACCTTCACCTCTACCCTTCCAACCTGGGAAAGGTTTACTGTAAGGAAGTCGAAGAGCTCCTCTGCTATTACCCCGTAACACACTCCATCCCTTACAATGAGATCTCCCAGCTTCTCCCTCTTAATCCCTAGCCCCATTATAGCTGCCAGGAAGTGTCTGTGCTCAAGCTCCTTAAACTTATTCCCTCCGGTTATGGTAAAAAATACAACCGGATAGTCGTAGGAGTAGATCTCCTCCCCAACAGGATTAAAGAGGCATACCCTTTTTTCCGAGGTATCGTTCAGCCCCAGGGTATACACCTCTACCCCGAGGGATTTTGTCATCTCCTCCAGTCTGGTCCATATCTGGGGAGGAAGGAAGATATCTGTATAGATCTGGTAGTTTATCCTCTTACACATCTCTATCTCCTCATATACCATGGCTAGGAGATTTTTATCCTCTCCCTCAAATATATTTAAAAACTTTTTCTTGTCCAAATAACTCCACCGCCTGTAATTAAATTTTATTAATTTACCCTTAATAAAAAATGCATAACTCCTTTATTTATGGTATCTTGACCACCGTTATCAACTAAGGTTTTATGTCGAACTCATATTGATTTTATATCATTTATATGTTAAAATCAATCTTAGTTATGACAAAACTATAAGTACACGAGGAAGTGAAGTTATGAACAAAATCGAAAAGAAATATCTTGCCCCAAATGCTATTACAGCAGCCAACATGTTTTTAGGGTATTTAAGTATTATAAACTCCATCAAGGGAGACCATATTCAGGCTGCCTGGTTTATGATCCTGGCTATGATCTGTGACGGATTAGATGGAAAGGCTGCAAGAAAGTTAGAGGCTTACAGTGAGTTTGGTAAGGAGTTCGACTCCTTCTGTGACGCTATCTCCTTTGGATTGGCTCCAGGGATATTTGTTTACACCCTTTTAAATGGTGCTCCTGGTATAGGACACACTATAATCCCAATCTCATTCATCTACGCTCTTTGCGGAGTAATGAGACTTGTTAAGTTCAACGTTGTTACAGTGGCATCCAATGAGAAGGATGACTTTAGCGGAATGCCTATTCCTACTGGTGCTGCCATCATTACCTCATACTACCTGTTCAGTGAGTATGTATTTGGTCAGCTTATGTATATCGAGGTATTTCAGGCTATTACAATCTTAGCAGCTGTTCTTATGGTAAGTACTATTCCATTTAAGACACCTGACAAGACATTCAGCTTTATTCCAAAGAAGCTTGGAGTGCCTATGCTTATAATTATAATCGCTACTTTAAAATATAGTTTATTTGTGGTGACATTCTCATATGTACTGTTAAACTTAACCAAGCATCTGCACAATGTATTTTTCGAGGCACATAGTTAACAGAAACAAAAAGACACCAAATGGTGTCTTTTATTTTTATTAAAAGAATTTTCATGGGGGAGCGGGGAATTAGATGGGAAGGATAGATAGCATATTTAAGGATAAAAAACATAAACTTACAGGCCTATATGGCAGCTGTGCTCTGGTAGGACTCTTTACAGGGCTCACCATAGTGGCTCTGAGGTTCTCTCTGGGCATGGCCCAGGTGATAAGGACCGCCAGGTACAGAAGCTTTGTTGAAAACTTCAGTGTGGATAGTGTTTCCCTGTGGGTGCTGTATTTTTTAGGGATATCTGTTTTTCTATACTTTTCTACCAAGTACTTTCCAAATATCAAGGGAGGGGGAATCCCCCTTACAAGGGCCAACCTTCTAAAGCAGGTAGAGTTTTCATGGGGCAGGGAACTGATGCTGAAGTTTGCAGGAACCATTCTTACCATAGGTAACGGTCTGTCCCTAGGAAGAAAGGGGCCGTCTATCCAGCTGGGGGCTCTTGTGGGAGATGGTGTCCACAAGACCCTCAAGAGGAAGGAGTATGAAAAGAAGTACTTTGTTTCCTGCGGTGCTGCTGCAGGAATCTCAGCTGCCTTCAATGCTCCCTTAGCCGGGGTTATCTTTGCCCTGGAGGAGCTCAACAGGTTCTTCTCTCCGACTCTCGTTACATGTGTCATGATAGCCTCGGTGGTGGGAGATATAGTTACAAGGGGACTCTTCGGCCTTCACCAGGTCTTCTCCTTTGACCTCCACTCTACATTCAACCTCATACACTACCCTACAATTATCTTTCTGGCTCTCCTGTGCTCCCTTCTGGGGATATACTTCAACAGGAGCTTTGTGAGGTTTAAGGAGATCTATACTGGTATCATGGTTCACCCTATAATCAAGATCTTTTGCATATTCCTGCTGGCTTTCTCTATAGGAATTATGTATACGAAGTTTCTGGGGATAGGCTACTCCCTGGCTGACAGTATGTTCAATGGGAGTTTCCCCTTCAGGATCCTGTTTTTGTTTCTGGGAGTAAAGTTTTTCTTTACCCTTATCTGTAGTGTTTCAGGAGTTCCAGGAGGAATATTTCTTCCCATGCTCCTCATAGGATCCCTTATCGGAAGGATCTACGGGGAGATCATGTTCAGATACTTTTCCCTGGACGAGGGGTATATCATCTACTTTGTGGTCCTGGGAATGGCTTCCTTCTTTACAGCAGTGGCGAGAACTCCCATTACAGCAAGTGTCCTAATGCTTGAGCTCACTGGGTCCTTTGAGCACTTCTTTCCGCTCATCGTGTGTTCCATGGTGGCATTCTTGGTCACTGAGGTAGCAGGCTCCAGATCCATCTACGACTTCCTGCTGGAGGATCTTCTGAAGAACCAGAGGACCGAGGGGAACAAGGACAAGAAGATCACCCTTCTCATACCAGTAGCCTCCAACTCCAAGCTGGACTCCACAAGGATCAAAGATACCAAATGGCCAAACGGCTCCTTGGTTGTGTGTATAGGTAGAGAGGACAAGGAGTTTATCCCCCACGGGGATACCCTCATAGAGGGGGGAGATGTCCTCACCCTCCTTATAGATGAAAATGCTGCCCACTCAGCTAAGATGAAGCTCTTCAGGCTGGGGGAGGAGAGTTTTGAGGATAATGATTAAGTTATATTAAAAAGCTGCCTGTGTAGGCAGCTTTTTTTATATACTCTTATATTCTTTTAAAGCAATTCGTTACTTCTGTCTTGAAACAGAAGTAACCAAGAGTTCAAGACCTCCGGCAATGGACTTTGCAGGTAGGGTCATATTTCCCGTTTCTTTTTACAGGCTCAAGATTGAACCTATCCTGTAGGACGAAACGAAGCAGATATCTTCTGTGAAGTTAGACGTCTGCCTACGGTCGTCAAAAAACTTAATGTATTCCCTTTAGCAAAGTCCATCACATTTTCATTTATCGCTTCATAAAATAAACTTATTAATTTAAGTGTCTCTCCATTAATTATTAAGTTCCATAAACCATGTTCACTAAATGTGGTACAAGATATAGAAATCTTATTTCATATACTTCAATAAGTAAAAATTATCTCCACCGAATAAAGTGTTCTTCCAATATTTATCTATTACCCTAAATCCTATTGATTCATAGCACCTCTTTGCTCTTTTGTTAAAGTCACGTACTTCAACAAATATCTTCTCATCACGATACCTTGATTGTGCCTCTTCTATGAGCTTAATCATAATTATAGAGCCCATACCATTACCACATTTGATTGGTTTAACTCCTACTCCTAGAAACACTTGATCATTGACAGTAAATATTCGGCCATAAGCTACAAACTCATTATTTAAATCGATAGCAACATACTGGGACTTTCTCCCATCTTGGGTTGATAAACCCCACCTATTCTTAACGATTTCACTCCATTCAGGGAAATTATAGACTGCATATTCTCCCTCGTATCGCCAAGTGCATATTTCTTTTGCTTGTTCCTCTGATAATATAGAGCACTTAATAATATTTTTATTCATAATCGACACCTTCTTTAAGAATATATTGCTCAATGACCCCCTACCAAACTTCCAACTAACGTTTTAGAGGTTACTTCCTCCATTCAAATTCCTAAAGTTTCACAAAAAACACGCTACAAAATATCTCAAATCCTTTTGCAAAAAGGTACATATCGGAATAGTTCTATATTTAGGCGATTTTACAGACTGAGATTATAATGCTAAATCCTATCAATTTTATATTTCGATCCATATTCAATTCTTGCCTTTTCAGTATAATATTCCACAAACTCTGTCTTTGCATTAGTATATCCACTACGATCATTCTTATATGTCTTTCCCAGTTTTAATTTAAGTTTCCCATATTCTTTTGCTACCTTCTCGTGGTCAATTAAATAGTCTCTAAAATAGGGTTCACTCCAATCACCTAGGCATCGAATATGCAGATGATATACTTTTTCTGCAAACCCTTTCTTTGTATACCCTTTGTTAAAAACATAATTCAAGTGCGGCGTCTCCATAGATGACATCAACAGCCACCCAGCTTCTATTAATAACCTCTCAACCTTTTTAATTTCAGTCTGACTCTCAATTTCTAATAAGATGTCTATGGTAGGCTTTGAAACCAATCCCGTTACAGCACTGCTACCTATATGGCTTATCCGCTCAATAGCTTCTTTACCTATAGTTTTCTCTATGTTTTGTTTTTCCTCTGCATACCATTTTTTATAATCTGCATTATGATCTTCTAAAATTATAGGAAACAGTTCCCACAATTCTTCAAGCGTCATATCCGATAATTCTTTCTCCATATTCCCTCCAGCTTCCACTATTTAGTATCTTGCTTACTCTGTTTATTTATCTATAATTTAGGCTGTTGCAAAAGTATTGTATAATTTTCAATATTGCAATGGCCTTTTCTATTGTAAATAATAATATCTTTAAACTAACATTAAAAAACTTCCTGCTTAGCCCTCTAACTCTATGATTATCAATA
>NZ_BSDY01000015.1 GCF_027925155.1 Propionigenium maris DSM 9537
ATTGATAATCATAGAGTTAGAGGGCTAAGCAGGAAGTTTTTTAATGTTAGTTTAAAGATATTATTATTTACAATAGAAAAGGCCATTGCAATATTGAAAATTATACAATACTTTTGCAACAGCCTAATTAAGGAAAGTATAGAATTATAAGTTATTGACCTTGATAAAAAACAGTTACATGAGGTTAGAAAGGGTGGAGCGTCACGCTCCTTTTTAGCATATGAGAGTGTCAGTTAATGGATTTTAGAAGGTGAAAAAGAAGAAACTACTTCTCTTTGAGGTAATCTCTAGGAATAGCAAGATCCTCATTGGCTCTAGCGACCCTGTAATGAGGGGACATGATTTCAACACCTTCTGAATGAAATTTATCCTGGATATTTTCGTGAAGTTTTGAAAGGATGCTTTGAATCTTCTTCTCATGGGTAGTATATGCATTTATCTCATAGGTCACATAGAAGTCATCCAGAGACTTTTGGCGTACAAAGGGAGTAGGTGTATCTGCCACCTCATCAATCTCCTTAGCAGCCTCTATCATAAGCCTTTGAACAACATGCCAGTCCACATCGTAGCCGATGGTGATGCTTGTATAAACTATAACCTTGTACTGGCTGGCTGAATAGGTATAGTTGATAATGGAGCCTGAGAGGATCTTGGAGTTGGGGATTGTAATCCTTTCATTTTTAGGGGTCTTTAACCTTGTTACCAGAAGAGTTCTCTCAAGAACATCCCCCAAAGTATTATCTACCATTATTCTGTCTCCCACTTGAAAGACTCTCATATAGGTAAGGATAATTCCTGCTACAGCATTTCCCACATAGGAGGATGAACCCAGAGATACAATAAAACCAACAAATACTGTAATTCCTTTAAAGGCTGCGGAACCTGCCCCTGGGAGATAGGGGGACAAAATTACTAATCCCATCAGATATATAAATAACTTAAGAAGGTTATAGGTGGGACCTGCCCATTCAGGATAGAAACCCGGAATTTTTAATTTTTCTGACTCCACTTTGACAGATATATACCTGAAAACTTCTAAGAAATACTTTAAAACAAGAACAATCACTATAATGGTAAACAGGCTTGGCAGATACTCCAATATTCCCATTGCCACCTTTTGTAGTGGGAGAAGAATCAGCCCTAGCAATTTAGTAGCAATAATTTTAGTGGGGGGATTGATGTAGAATAGCGCAGGGAGTGTGAAAATTAGAATCAGTGTGAACAATACTACCCTGAGAAGCTTTATGAGGATAGAGTACAGGTACATGCGCATACCTCTGTCAAAAAAAACGGGCTTATCTGGCTTTGTTTCATTTAGGTCCTCTTCAGGCTCTAGGATTTTTAAAAGCTTTTTCAGCTTGAGTTTATTAAGGATTCTATAGCAAATTTTTATAAATATAAGATAAAAAATAAAGAGAAGAATACTTATAATGTGTGGGAAAAAATCACTATCAAGCAAATTAAAAAAGTAATCTTTCATAGATAAAACCTCCTGAAGACATTATCTACACTTTTCAAGTGTTCATTGGGATTTCCTACATAATTATATTTTAAATGGAGTATGACAGTCTCAGTTGAATACTTAAAAAACTATTAAAAAACACATAAAACGCAAATTGTCATAGAAAACCCTTTTTGTTTTTGGACAAAAACGTTATAATGGATTTGTTAAACTATATCAGGAGGATACAGATGAAAAAGAGTTTTTTAATTATTTCAACACTGTTGCTGCTACTTGTTTCTATTACAAGTTTCAGTATGGGGGAGAATGAAATAAAAACTCTCTACAACGAGATGAAGTTATCTAAGGAGATTTCCTACGACCTTTTCAAGGATGCAATGATCGGCTACAGCAGGATCGATGCAAAGAAAAAAAAGGATGTTATAACTATTATCGACTACTCAAAGCCCTCTACTGAAGAGAGATTTTATGTTCTCGACCTGAAAAGAAAAGAGGTTATCTTTAAGACCTATGTTTCCCATGGGGTGAATACTGGAGGGAATGAAGCAAGCAGATTTTCCAACACACTGAACTCCCGTCAGAGTTCTTTAGGGTTCTTCTTAACCAATGAAACCTACTACGGGAGAAATGGTTACTCCCTTAGGCTGGATGGCCTGGAGAAGGGGATAAACGACAGAGCCAGAGAAAGAACCATTGTTATTCATGGAGCAGCCTATGCTACAGATGACTTTATTAGAAGAAACGGGAGGCTGGGGAGAAGTTGGGGATGCCCTGCACTGCCAGATAATCTGAGTAAAGAGGTTATCGATACCATTAAGAATGGAAGCGTGTTGTTTGTTTATGGGAATGACAACACTTATTCAAATAAAACAAATATCTTATAGAGAAAAGCTGGATCTTATTCCAGCTTTTTTTAATATTTAGGATTTAAATTATTGGAGAATAATTTAGTATTCAGGTGAAAATTAGGGGCTTGGAGTGAGTAGGAAAAAGGTTATTTCGTAGGTGCAGGGAGCAAATCCCCAATAAATGGCGGTTCCAATAGAAGATTAAAATCACTATCAGACGAATTATCCCAAAAATACTCAATCTTTGTATGGATCAGTTGATATTATGACACTTTTTTAATAGAGAATTAAAAGATACAAAAAAAACATTGATTTTACTGGGGTTAAAGGGGTGAAGAAGATAGTGGATAAAATGAACTTTTTTAGAACAAAAGTGTACGGATAGGCTTGTAACCCTTAAAAAATAAGGGCTTTTTAAAAAAAGTTGTTGAAATAATAAAAATTCTATGGTATAAAAGA
Source organism: Propionigenium maris DSM 9537 (assembly GCF_027925155.1). GTDB lineage: Bacteria > Fusobacteriota > Fusobacteriia > Fusobacteriales > Fusobacteriaceae > Propionigenium > Propionigenium maris. The sequence continues at coordinate 2,770 of NZ_BSDY01000015.1, forward strand.
TTAAGCGTAAAGCCCTTATATTTCAAGGGTTAATAATAGGAGGTAGTAATAATGACTAAAAAAGAGTTTGTAAAATTATTTTTTGAAAAGGGTGGATTTGAATCAAAAGCAGACGCTGAAAGAAAGCTAGATGCATTCCTTGGAACTGTAGAAGAAGTACTTAACGAAGGTGAAGAAGTAAACTTCATCGGATGGGGAAAATTTGAAGTAGCTGAGAGAGCAGCTAGAATGGGAAGAAACCCTAAGACTGGAGAAGAGATCCAGATCGAAGCTAAGAAAGTTGTAAAGTTCAAGGCTGGAAAGAAGCTTAACGATAAAGTTAACTAATTAATAAAGTAAAAACCTTCCGTAATGGAAGGTTTTTTTATTATGGAAATTTAGAGGCTAAAGTCGCTATTGGGATCCTTACACCACTCTATAAACTCCCTGTCCCGCAGGGGCTTTGAAAGGTAGTAGCCCTGGATATAGTCGCATCCCAGATCCCTTAGGATGTTGAAGGCCTCCTCATCCTCTACTCCTTCAGCCAAAGCCGTTACCTTCATTATGTGAGCCAGCTCAATGGAGGATCTCACTATATCCCTGTTCTCCCGGTTCGTAGTTATATCGGTGACGAACATCTTATCGATCTTTATCTTATCAAAGGGAAGCTTCTTGATATAGGATACAGAGGAGTAGCCTGTACCAAAGTCATCCAATGAGAAGGTAGGGCCATAGGACTTGACCTCCCTCATGGCTGAGGCGATGTCTGTGAAGTCCTCTATAAGGTCCCTTTCCAGTACCTCTATCTCAATCTTATGCAGGGGCAGTCCCAGGCTGCTGAACCCCTTTAACGAACTTATAAAGGCGGGGTTTTTTATATACTTTAGGGGGACGTTTACAGAGAGGTTTATATCTATCCCCTCCCTCCTGAATAGGTTTATAGCCTTTAGGGATTCCCAGATAATCCAGTGGGTGATCTTGTTGATAAAGGTTGTGGTCTCAAGGTAGGGAATAAACTCATCGGGACGTATTATCCCTTTGTCTGGATGGAGCCACCTGATGAGGACCTCAGCCCCCTCCAACCTCCTGGACCTAACATCCACCTTAGGCTGGAAGCAGAGGTAGAACTCCTTCCCCTTGAGGGCTCTTGGCATTTCACTGAAGAGCTGGAAGTTCATAACGTCCCTCTGGGAGACCTCGGGGATGAAGAGGTAGAAGTCCAGCAGGTTTTTTCTGGCAAAGAGTCTGGCCATCTCAGCCTTCTTGATGAGCTCGATGGTATCCTTGGTGTATCCGGAGATTCCCAGGGAGATCTCAGGGTAGAACTCAGCCTCCTCCAGCTTTATAGTGCCCCTGAGGATCCTTGAGAGGTCCTTGAAGACCTCCTCGGTGCTCACCTGGGTAAGGAGTATGGCAAACTGGTTGTCTGAGAAGTGGAAGACCTCTCCTCCTCCTATGGTATCGTCGATGTTAGTGAGCTTGCTGGCAAACTTTTTAATGATGTCGCTGGTGACATCGTATCCCAGGTTTGAGATAGCCTTGGAGTAGTTTTCTATCTTGAGGAGGGCCAGAAAGTATTCCTTATCCCCCTCAAAATTGGTATTCTCAAAGTACTTTCTGTTTCTAAGGTTGGTTGTGGTGTTGTAGAAGGTGATGGTGTTTATCTGCTTCAGGTAGTTGACCAGAAGCTCCAGTACTCCTCCCATGAGGGAACCTATAATTACAAAGAAGACAACCCTTATGGTCCAGTTTTCCACCGGCTGCATGGTCATGAGGGCTACCTCTATGGGCATATAGGGCCCCAGTATAAGTCCTCCAGCAGCACCAAAGACAGCTCCCCCGAGGGTACCAAAGAGGAGGCTTCCCAGAAAGATAGGGAAGTACATGAGGTGAAGATAGGCAAACTTAGTCCCTCCAGTGAAGTACACCACACCTCCTATGAGAAGCTGTAATCCAAGAAGAAGGACTACAACCAGGATCCTCTTTATTCCTCTGGGGTTTACCCAGTTATCTATGAGATTGGTCATGGAAACTAAATTAATCATGAGACTCCCTCCCTTTTCCCTCAATTAAAGTATATTATCCTCTAAAAAAAAATCCTTTTAAATTTTGTAAGGGCAAGTTATATAAAAAAATAAAAAAGGAAACATAATTATTTTTTAAATAAACTTAATGTAAATAAATTATTCAAAAGGTTGTTGCAATATAATATCAAAGGCGAAAAAGGGGGAAAAGTAATGAAAAACTATGAAATGAGTCAGATAAGAAATGTAGCTTTTCTTGGTCATGGAGGAAGCGGTAAAAGCACCCTGGTAGAGTCACTCCTGTATACTTCCGGCGCAACAAAGAGGATGGGATGCGTGGAAGAGGGAACAACAATCTCGGATTTTGATAAGGAGGAGGTCCACAGAAGGTTTTCTATAAACACCTCTGTAATACCTCTGGAGTATGGTGGACACAAGTACAATATCTTGGATACTCCCGGTTACTTTGACTTTAAGGGAGAGGTAGTATCAGCCCTTAGAGTAGCTGGTGGCGGAGTAATAGTTATAGATGCCACAGCTGGAGTAGAGGTAGGAGTTGAGAAGGCATGGAGAATGCTGGAGGAGAGAGGAATTCCAAAGCTTATCTTTATAAATAAGATGGATAAGGGATTCATTAGCTATGAGAAGCTTCTTGGTGAGATGAAGGAGAAGCTCGGTAAGAAGGTAGCTCCATTCTGTATTCCTATGGGTGAAAAGGATGATTTCCAAGGTTTTGTAAATGTAGTCGACCTCAAGGGAAGAAGGTTTGACGGGAAGAAGTGTGTGGACTGTGAGATTCCAGAGGATATAGACTACTCTGGAGTAAGGGATATGCTCTTTGAAGCGGTGGCTGAAACAGATGAGGAGCTCATGGAGAAGTACTTTGGCGGTGAGGAGTTTACCGTGGAGGAGATCCACAGAGGGCTTCACAAGGGAGTAGTAGCTGGAGATGTAGTCCCTGTGGTGGTAGGATCTGCCCTCAAGGGGATAGGAATACACACCCTCTTTGATATGCTCTACGACTATATGCCCACACCTCAGGAGATGCATGAGGGAGTGAGAGAGGGGATAAACCCAACAAACGATGAGATAGAGGTGAGAAGGGTAGATGAGAAGGATCCATTCTCGGCAATCGTCTTTAAGACTATAGTTGACCCATTTGTGGGTAAGATCTCTCTATTTAAGGTGAACTCAGGAAGCCTCAAGAGGGATACAGAGGTACTCAATGTCAATAGAAACAAGAAGGAGAGGATAGCCAATATATCCTTCCTCAGAGGAATCAATCAGCTGGAGGCAAATGAGATCAAGGCTGGTGATATAGGAGCTACAACTAAGCTACAGTATACACAGACTGGAGATACCCTTTGTGATAAGAGCAGCCCTATAAGGTATGAGGATATAAACTTCCCTAAGGCCTGCCTATACCTGGCAGTGGAGCCTCAGGACAAGACCGATGATGAGAAGATAAGTACATGCCTTCAGAAGCTTACAGAGGAGGATCCAACCTTTGTGGTGGATAGAAACTATGAGACTAAGCAGCTCCTCATAGGGGGACAGGGAGAGAAGCACCTTAAGGTGGTAATCCATAAGCTTGAAAATAAGTTTGGGGTACACAGTGTGATCTCAGAACCGAAGATCAGCTACAGGGAGACTATAAAGAAGGTAATAGAGGTACAGGGAAAGCACAAGAAGCAGACTGGAGGATCGGGACAGTACGGAGATGTACATATTAAATTTGAACCTTCCTCAGAGGAGTTTGTATTTGAGGATAAGATCCACGGAGGATCTGTGCCGAAGCAATATATCCCTGCAGTAGAGAAGGGACTTATAGAGGCCAAGGTAAAGGGAGTGCTGGCTGGATATCCAATGATAAACTTCAAGGCAACCCTCTACGACGGATCCTACCACTCGGTGGACTCCAATGAGCACTCCTTTAAGCAGGCAGCAATTCTCGCCTTCAGAAAGGGGATCCCTGAGGCAAAGCCGGTATTGCTGGAGCCTGTAATGAAGGTGGAGATAACAATACCAGATGACTACATGGGAGATATCATGGGAGACCTCAACAAGCGTAGGGGAAGGATACTTGGAATGGATCCAACGGATCACGGAGAGCAGAAGGTAGTGGCTGAGGTGCCTCAAAATGAGATGCTCAAGTATGCAACAGACCTGAGAGCTCTTACCCAGGCAAGAGGAAGCTTCGAACTCTCCTTTGAGAAGTTCCAGGAGATGCCTGATAACCTGGCTCAGGGAGTGATTGAAAGTTCAAAATAAAAAAAAATAGATAGGGAGACGGTGGAGCTGTCTCCTTATTTGGTAGGATAAGGAAGGGGGAAGGAACAATGGCTATAACAAGGGAAGAGATAAAGAAGGAGTTAGATAAGTTGGTCTACGATGTTATGGGAGAGTATGAGGAGTTTATCACAGATGAAATGAGAGATGAGATGGTAAACCAGGTACTGGCAACTGTGTCCAGGCACAAGAAGTACAGTGCCAGTGATTTGAAGAGGTCCTTCAGATCGGTATTGGCAGGAAAACTGAAGGGTTGATATTAGATAGTGGAGGAGACAGATAAACCTGTCTCCTTTTTTTGTGGGGAATAGGGGGAGTCCCGAAGGTATAAAACCGAATTAGTGGGTGGTAGCCTTTAAAATCTCATTATAGTCAGACAATGATTTTTTCTTTAAAAAATGGATACCTGGTTTTTAAGGTGTTTGATAAAGATGAGTAGGGAGAGTTGACATATCCTCTCTATTTTGTTAATATAACTCCTCGCTATGAAAAATATGGGGGTGGAATATGAATAAACTTTCTTTGGAGTCCTATGAAAAAATGGCTGATGACTATGCAGAATATGTGGACAATAAACCCTGGAATGCTGACTATGAAAGGCCGGCAACCCTTTCCCTTGTGGGGGAGGTAAGGGGTGAGAAGATTTTAGATGCAGGGTGTGCAGCAGGATGGTATAGTAAGAAGTTTCTGGAGATGGAAGCAAGGGGTGTTGTAGGTTTAGATTTTAGTCCTGAAATGATAAAGATCGCAAATCACCGTTTAAAGGGTGAAGTAAAGGGGAGTTATAATTTCTACTGCCATGATTTAAATGAGAGGATGGACTACCTGCAGGATAAGACCTTTGATAAGGTTGTAAGCTCCCTGACGCTGCATTATTTGGAAGATTGGAGTACTGCTCTCAATGAATTTAACAGGGTCTTAAAGGATGAGGGGAAGCTGGTAATATCGATCCACCACCCCTTTATGGAATATCTGGTCTTTGAAAAGGAGGATTATTTTAGGAGGGAACTGACTACAGATATTTGGAATATGAATGGAAGGGAAGTAGAGGTAAGGTTTTACACAAGACCCCTCCATGAAGTAATAAACAGTATAACAGGTGCTGGTTTTTTAATAGAAGAGATCCTGGAACCAATGCCTACCTTGAAATTCAAGGAAAAGAATAGTAAAGCATATGAAACCCTGACCAAGAGGCCACAGTTTTTATTTATAAAAGCTATAAAGAATAGGTAAATATAAGATATTATCAGATTCCTGTTTACATGAAATCTCTATGTGAAAGCAGTATAAGAAAAAGAAGAAGGCTATAGCCTTCTTCTTTTGTATTAAAAGGTGTATTTTACTCCAAGGGTGTAGGTTCTTCCAGGTGCCGGGTAGTGCTGCCTTACAATAGGCTGACCTGGCTGAGAGAAGTCCTCCCAGGCTCCAACATACCTGTCATATCCCTCATCGAAGACATTGTTTATTCTACCGGTAATAGTTACCCCGTTTTCCATCTGGTATATTGCTGAAAGGTCCACAACAACGTAGTCATCTACATCTTCTCCCCTTTCATTTTCCAGGTCATCCAGGTCATACATCTTACCGTGGTAGATGGCATCTGCATTTACAGTAAGTCCCTGGGCAAGGAGGTATGACGCCCCCAGGCTACCTGTAAGATTTGGAACGGAAGGGACCTTGTTCCCCTCATACTTACCAGAGATAATCTCATGCTCTATATATGTCACCGATGATCTAAGGGTAAGCCTTCCTATGTAGTGTTCCAGGAAGAGCTCAGCTCCATATCTCTCCACGTCTCCGATTCCGAAGTTTGCACTGTACTGCCAGTAGTGGGGATCCTCTGGGATGGCCATGTGGATCTGATCCTTACTCCTCTTGTAGAAGGTAGAGGCTGAGATATAGGTATTACCGATAAAGTCCTTGATTCCCACCTCTATGGTATCGTCTACCTGGGGCTCTACCGGACCTACCCAGAATCCAATCTCTGAGGCTGTGGGAGTTCTGAAGTTTCTGCTGTAGGTTGTATAGACTGAACCGGTGTCTGAATATGAGTAGCTCAGACTCAGCTCCCATGCATCGTTGGTGAAGGATTCTGTACTATGCTGCCCCCTCCTATCCTCTGGAATCATAGTCGAAGCACTGTACCAGTAGTCGTAATCTGAGTAGTCCCTTCTGTATCCCTGGGTAAACTGGAAGTCTCCCCACTTAAATTTGTTCAGAACAAATCCACCGTAGGCCTCCCTCTTGGACTCCTTGTGGGACCTTACATCCAGGAGGCTGCTGTCTGAGAAGTCTCCCCCGAGGATCAGGTAGTTCTCCCTACCATAGGAGTACTTTATCTGGGCCTTGGTATAGTACCTCTCCTCCTCATCCCTCCTGTAGTAGCTTCCCTTGCTCTTATCATATGAGTCGTAGTCCTTCTGGTAGTAGTTACCATAGACAAGAAACTCCAGGTCCTCCCCTATCTCCTGTCTGTACTTGAGATAGAAGTCGTCCTCCTGGGTCTTCCCCTGGCTCCAGCTATTTACCTGGGTCCTGTCATCTATCATATAGTATGGAATGGTTGTCCCGTACTTATAGTCCTTCTTAGAGTAGTTGTACTTAAACTCCAGGTCTCCACCGTCTAAGAGATACATAGTTCTCAATCTTGCATTCTGCCTGTCATCCTTTTCATCATCCCTCCAACCGTCGGAGTTGAGGTCTGTGAACCCCACCTCAGCAAGGAGGTTATCTGTAAGTTTAGTCCCGTAATCTACTGTGTTTTCAAGAAGGTTGTTGCTTCCAAGCTTGATTCCCACACTACCGTAGTTTTTCTGATTTTGAGGTGACCTGGTAATGATATTTACCACCCCTCCAAGGGTTCCGTTACCATAGAGGACTCCCCCTCCCCCTGGAACAACCTCTATCCTCTCAATGGAGTCCACGGGGATCTGGCTGGTGCTGTATCCTCCATTTATCCTATTTATGGGAACCCCATCCACTGTAACTACCACATTTCTGTTGGCATACATGGTGTTCTGGCCCCTGATATCAAACCTTACCTCGCCGTCATTGTACTTTCTTGCAGTAAGACCGGGAACGTTTCTCACAACATCCAGGATGTCGTTGGCCCCCTTCTTCTGGATCTCCTCCTTGGTGATAACAGTGATATTTCTCGGAGTGTCCCTCACACTGGTCTCAAAGTTTTCCGTTGTGATAACACTATCATCCAACCTCTGAACGATAGTTGACTCCCCTTCTACCTCAAAAAAATCAATATTATCAATTGACGTAGCTGAAATTGAGCATAGTATATATGCCCCTAGCAATAACTTTTTCTTCATCTCTCTCCCCTTCTTAGTATCTTTTTATAGGTAACTTTAATTTGGGGAAAAGTATCCAATACTCTTCCGTCCTCGCAGAAATATTTTTATGGCAGGTCTCCTGACTTGGCATCATCCCTTCAGCCTCCTTCCCGGTTTCCCAGTGGATTCAATGGCCTGCAGTCCGCTTCACAGTGACGGGATCGTGGGAGAATCTCACTCCTCTTCCCTATTAATCTTAAAGAACCATAAAATTTTACACAGGTCCGATCCTACCAATAAAATATTCAGATGTCAAAAAAAATATCTTAAATTTGAACAAAATACTGTTGAAGATCACTATTAATATTGAGGTAGGGGGAAGATATTTAAATTTTAAATTCTAGATCAGATAAAAATAAAATAAATGAATGTTTTTCGAAATATATTAACTTAAAAAGGACTTTAGAGTTTGAAAGTGTTTATTTTCTTGACTTTTAACTTTAAAACTAGTATAGTTTCAGTCGAAATATATCTTTAAGGTGCCCTGGAGATCAGGGTTAAAAGGGAAGTGAGGTGAGAGTCCTCCGCGGTCCCGCCACTGTAAGGTTGATCGGAGACAGGATACCACTGAGCTAGTCTTGGGAAGGTTGTCTCTGAGGTGAAACCGAGCCAGGAGACCTGCCTTAAGAGATAAGACTACTGTCACTTGCGAGGACGAGATGATGGACACTGTGTTTTTGGTGATCCTGAGTTTTTGCTCGGGATCTTTTTTATTAAAAAATTATTAAAGCGGAGTTGGGGAAGAGTATGAAGTTATTAGCAGCAGGATTACTGGGAATATTTTTAGCAAGGAGATCATTTGCCCACGGGGGTCACCACAAGATCCACTCGGAGATGGTGTTGGAGGGGGGAGACAGAAAGGGAATTCTTCTCGTTCACTTTGGTACCAGCAAAAAGACGGCAAGAGAAAGAGCTTTAGATAGCATAAAAAACCATGTGGAGGAGGACTTCGGCGGATATGAGGTGAGGGAAGCCTATACCTCGAGGATGGTCATTAAAAAGGTATATACACAATCTGGAAAGAGGTTCTTAACTCCAGGGGAGGCTCTTAAAAAGATGGCAGAGGATGGTTTCACCCATGTAGTTGTACAGGCTACCCACGTGATAAACGGGATCGAATCGGAGCACCTGAAGGAGGAGGTGAGAAAGGTATCTGCTGCCTTTAAGGATATCAGAGTAGGGGCACCCCTTCTCACCTCTCCAGAGGATTATATGGAGGTGGCCGATATCTTTCACAGAAGGTATCCAGAGAGGGAGGTAGTCCTTGTGGGACATGGAACTCCCCACCATGCAGGGGCCAGTTACGGGATGCTCCAGTATATCCTGGACAGAAGGGGATATAAAAATATCCTGGTAGGAACTGTGGAGGGGTATCCCGGCTTAGATGAAATCATAGGAGAGCTGGAGAGCAGAGATGTAAAGGAGGTAGTACTGGTGCCCCTCATGGTCGTAGCCGGGGTCCATGCAGAGGAGGACATAGCCGGTGAGTGGAGGGAAACCCTTGAAAAAAGAGGGATAAAGGTAGAGGTATCCATGGAGGGGATGGGTGAGATAGCTGAGATACAGCACCTGCTGATCCACCACATAGAGGATGCCATAGACCACGTAGAGGAGGATATGGCCAAGAAGAAGGATAATATCCTGAGGGAGGTAGTGTAGATGAAGTTAAAGGGAATAGCAGTGGGCTTACTTCTGACCCTTGCAGGAGGTGTCTATGCTTATGAGCCTGTAACGGTGGACTTTAATGTAGGGGGAAAGAGGTATGAGGTGACCTTTGAGGAAGCACCTAAGAGGGCAGTGACCACCTCACACTTTATGACGGAGATGCTTCTTTCCCTGGGACTGGAGGATAGCATGGTGGGAACAAGCTGGGCAGACAATGAGATCCTTCCAGATCTCAAGGAAGCCTATGATAGGGTACCTGTGCTCTCTGAAAGGTATCCGTCCAAGGAGGTGCTCTACTCGGTGGAGCCAGATTTCATCAGCGGATGGCATTCATCATTAGACCCCAAAAGACTTGCGGGGGTAGAGGAGCTCATGGGAAATGGAATCAACCCCTATATAATCTCCTCCCTGGAGGGGGGAGCCACTATAGAGAGGGTATATGAGGACTATATGACCCTGGGAAGGATCTTTGATATAGAGGAGAGGTCTCAGGCTGTGGTAGCAGACCTGAAGGAAGCTGTGGATAAAGCTGAGAGGACGAGGGGAAGCCGTGACAGGGTAAGGGTATTTGCCTATGACTCTGGAAGGGAGGCTCCTCTGGTTGTAGCCGGTGGAGGACTTGGGAATGATATCATCACCAAGGCTGGTGGGGAGAACATATTTGCCGATCTTAAGGGAAACTATGCAACTGCCAGCTGGGAGTCTATCCTTGATGGAGATCCAGAGGTAATCCTCATAGTTGACTACGGAAGCGAGGCATATGAGGAGAAGATAGATTTTTTAAGAAAGAATGAGTTTACCAGGGAGCTGGAAGCAGTTAAAAACAACAGGTTTGTTGTAGTTTCCCTGGCTGAGATATCACCAGGGCCGAGAATAGCAGGGGTACTGGAGCACATGTCAAAAGAGTTTTTCGAAGTGAGGTAGAGGAATTTGAAGAAGATGGCATTTATAATCTTTCTTATTGTCTTTACAGTGGCCATAAGCCTTGGAGCTGTGGATATTCCCTTTCTTACAGTATGGAAGATAGCTGCAAACAATATTTCAGGAAGTGAGATCTTCCATCCCCAGTGGAGCAGAGGGATGGGGGTAATAGTCTGGAAGATAAGGTTTCCCAGGGCAATTCTCTCCTTTTTAACAGGAGGGACCCTTGCTCTTGTGGGAGTACTTATGCAGGCTGTTACTAAAAACCCTCTCTCAGATCCATATATTCTGGGTATCTCCAGCGGTGCCTCTACAGGAGCTGTTCTCTGCATGTTCTTCGGACTGGGAGGACTCAGTGTGGGAGGGGGAGCTTTTATAGGAGCCTTTCTTGCTACAATTATGGTGATAGGCCTTACTAAGGGGGACTACTCATCCAGCAGACTGGTGCTAACAGGGATAGCTGTATCCGCTCTATTTTCATCTATTACAAGTATTATGATATATCTGGTAAAGGATGAATCCAAGGTAAGAAATGCAGTATTCTGGATGGCAGGAAGCCTTGGGGGAGCCCAGTGGGGACTCCTTCTTCTTCCGGCAGCAGTTCTTCTATTAGGAGGAGGAGCCGGCATCCTTCTGCACAAGGAGCTGGACACCCTTCTTCTGGGTGAGGAGGAAGCCAGAGTTTTAGGGATAGACACTACGAGGCTGAAGCTGCTTCTAATAGGAGTATCTTCAATACTCACTGGAACGATAGTTGCAATAACCGGGACAATTGGATTTGTGGGGATGATAATACCCCACATTTCCAGAAGGCTCACAGGAAGCGGGCACAGACAGCTGATCCCCCTGGTAGTTCTAATAGGGGGGACATTTATGGCTGGAGCTGATACCCTTGCAAGGATAGTCTTTACTCCAGAGGAGCTTCCCATTGGGATACTGACCTCGGCCCTTGGAGGGCCATTCTTCCTATGGATAATCAGGAGGGGTTATGCCTTTGGGGGGCAGAGAGCTTAAAATTTTGATTTGGAGGTAGGAGATGCTGGCAGTAAAAAATCTGTCCTATGGTATAGAGGATAAAACCATAATAGAGGATATGTCCTTTAGGGTAAGGGAGGGAAGCTTTATCGGGATCGTAGGTCCCAATGGCAGCGGTAAATCTACCCTCTTAAAGAATATATATAAGGCTGTGGAGGGTAAGGGAGATATCCACCTGAAGGGAAGAAAGCTTAAAGCAGTGAGCAGCAGAGAGCTTGCCAGAGAGATGGCAGTGGTAAGTCAGCATGGCAGCAGTGACTTTGATTTTACAGTAAAAGAGATGGTGATGATGGGGAGGTATCCCCACAAGGGGATATTCAAGACCTATAATGGACAGGACAGGAGGATTGTAGAGGAAGCCCTTAAAAGCTTAGGTCTTTCAGAGATGGGGGAGAGGAAGTTTTTTACCCTCTCTGGAGGAGAGCGTCAGAGGGTACTCATAGCCAGAGCTCTGGCCCAGGAAGCGGATATAATAGTCTTAGATGAACCTACAAATCACCTGGATATAAGGTATCAGCTTCAGATCATGGAGATACTTAAGAGCCTGGATATTACAGTGGTAGCTGCAGTTCACGATATGAATATAGCCTCCCTCTACTGCGATGAGGTGGTAGCAATTAAGGATGGAAGGATATGGGGAGTCGGTCAGACTGAGAAGATCCTCTCGGAAGACTTCTTCAGGGAGGTCTTTGAGGTAGAGGTGGAGATCCATAAGAATCCTCGGACCAGAAGGCTCTCTATAGTCTATCTCCCAGATAGAATCTTTAAGTAGTATAATTAAGAGGAAATCTTGCATAGGAGCAGGCGATGGTGTAGAATAAATTAGTATGCAGGGAGTCCTGCATGATGCTACACAGATGGAGGATGAGCTATGAAGAAGATATTTATTTTAATGGTAGTACTTATTATGGCAGCCTGTGGAAGAAAGGAAGATGGAAGGATAACTCTTAACCTCAAAGGGGAGCTTCCTGCTACTGGAGAGGTAAGGGTAGAGGTCTATGGATACGACAAGATGCTGGCAGATCACAGAGCAACCCTCATCGTTATCCACAGAGAGGAGCTAAACCAGGATAGGGAAGTTATAGTAGAGCTTCCTGAGAACGCCCAGGAGCTTATAGATCCTCCTGTAAGGGACAAGGACGGGGCAAGCTACTATGCAAATATAAGGATTACAGACGAGGATACTACCTATACCCAGGACTATGATAAGAATCCCTTCATAGAGGTGGAGAAGGGCAGTGTAATAGATATTCAAATGAAAAAAGAGTAGAATCACTTCTACTCTTTTTTTTATTTTTAAGGAAAGTATAGAATACTAGATCGATTTCAATATAAAAAGCAACTACATAAGTTTATAAAGGTTGTAGCGTCACGCTCCTTCTATTAACCCTTGTGTGGATTGCATATCTTGCATGGAGACAGACCTCTGGCTTCAGCTTCCTCCAGAGTAATTGGGGCGGAGTTTTTGTTGGCAAATCTGCACTCCCCTCTATGGTACTTCTTACTGGAGGCAAAGACGTATCTTACCTCGCTGGTCTGAACCTCCTCTAGGATTTGTTCCTCATTGAACTTCTGGATCTCGTCCTTGGATTTATTTCTGTCCTTGAGGAGCCTGTTTTTCGCAAAAGCTCCACTATTATACTCAACGGGCTTGGACACATCCCTGCCCTCTCTAAAAGCGAAAAAAGAAATTATAACAGCTATAGTTAAAAGTAATAAAAATCCCCCCACCATTCTCACCCCTTCTACAATAAGACATAATACGTTATTAAATGATATTCCCTAATTATTATCAATTCCTTTAAAATTTATGGAAAATATAATAAAAAAAGAGAACGGCACAGCCGCTCTCTAAATTATTTTTGAAGAATGAATCCATTTTCAGTCTTTATGACTAATTTGTTCTTATATAGAGTACCCATAGCTCTCTTGAAGGCTTTCTTACTCATACCAAGGGCCTTCTTAATCTCCTCTGGGGAGCTCTTATCTGTAAGGTTGAAGTTTCCTTCCTTCATCATTTTAAGGATAAGCTCAGCATCCTTGTCCATCTGCTGGATCTTTAGCTCTCTAAGGCTAAGATCTAACTTTCCATCCTCTCTGACTCTCATTACTCTTCCCTCTACAGTCTCTCCCACCTTGTGCTCTCTGAAGCACTCACTCTTAGGAATAAGACCGAAGTATCTGTCCTCTACAGCAACGAATACACCAATCTCAGGCTCGATTCTGTATACAGTACCAGTGATCTTGTCATTTTCCTCAAAGTTGAAGGTAGGAAGAAGGAACTTGTAGATATTCATAGTAGCTGAAACTCTTCCCTTGTTGTCCTCATAAATTCCAACAAGATAAGTTTCACCTATTTTGATGTTACCATCTTCCTGTCCCTTGGGGAGAAGCAGGTCCTTCTCTAATCCCCAATCAAGGAATGCTCCAAATGGAGTGATATCTACAACTTCAAGCTTTGCCATTGTTCCAATTACAGCCTTAGTCTGCTTTAGTGTAGCAATAAGTCTGTCCTCTGAGTCACGGTAGATGAATACGTTTAACTCATCCCCTACCTCTACCTCCATCTCCTCAAGCTCATTGTTGGGAAGAAGGATGTTGTCTGCTGTTTCTCCAGTTCCTGCATCCAGGTACGCTCCAATACTGGAGATATTATTTATTCTCATCTTTTGTCTCTTACCGATCTTTATCATCTTATACACCTCTATTAAAAATTAAAGTTAACGAATATAACCATTGCCAAATACTAAAAATTATAACATAAATTTAAATAAAAAACAATTTAATGCTTAGAAAATCATGGTATAGTCTGCGGGGGAGGTGCAAAATTATTGATTTTTTCCAATTATGGAGTGATAATTGAATTAGAGATAAAATATAGAGGGAGGTAATTATGTCAAAAAAGAAGAATTTTAAAATGCCTACAGCCTATACTATACTTATATCAATAATAATAGCTGTGGCGGTACTTACATGGGTAATACCAGCTGGTCAATATGACTATGTAGATCCCACAGCATCCAAGCCACAACCAATACCAGGGACCTATAAGGTCGTTGATTCCAACCCTCAGGGGGCATGGGAGATTATCAATGCACCTATAGCAGGTTTTGCCGATGCCCAGGATATAGCCCTATTCGTTCTAGTAATAGGAGGATTTCTGGGAGTAATAATGAAAACAGGAGCAATAGATGCTGGAATAGGAAATATAGTTAAGAAGCTCAAGGGAAATGAGAGGATGATGATCCCCATCCTTATGATAGCTTTTTCCCTGGGAGGGACCTCCTTTGGTATGGCAGAGGAAACCATAGCCTTCTACCCCCTTATAATCCCGGTGTTCATAGCTGCCGGCTATGATACGATTACAGCGGTATCAACGGTGCTACTGGGGGCTGGTATAGGGGTATTAAACTCAACAGTTAACCCCTTTGCCACTGGAGTGGCTTCTGGTTTTGCAGGAATCTCCATAGGTGAGGGCCTCTTCTTTAGACTGGCTATGCTTGTAATCCAACTAGGAATATCCATAGTGTTTGTAATGAGGTATGCTGAGAGGGTAAAAAATGATCCTGAGAGATCCCTTGTGTCGGACCTAAGAAAGGCAAATGAGGAACACTTCCTGGGACAGAGTTCAGAGGAGGAGCTGGAGCTCACTGGAAGAAGGGTAGCTATTCTTTGGGTCTTTGCTGCTACCTTCCTTGTAATGATCCTGGGGGTAATTCCATGGGCATATAAGTTTAATATTACTATATTTGAGAGGTTGAATAGTGCAGTTATGAACCTTCCGGTAGTTGGAAGTCTTGTGGGAAGTCCTTTACCTCTGGGAGACTGGTGGTTTGGAGAGATGACGGTACTGTTCCTGGTTGCTTCGGTTATCTGTGGTAAGATCTACGGAATGCAGGAGAAGGAGATAGTGGGAGCCTTTGTAACTGGAGCCAGAGATCTTCTGGGAGTAGCTCTTATAGTAGGGGTATCCAGAGGAATTACCATTGTGATGAATGCAGGGGGAATGACGGACACGGTACTCTACTGGGGAGAGAAGTCCCTTGCAGGTCTGGGTAGGATACCATTTCTCATCTTTACATATGTATTCTATCTCCCTATGTCCTTCCTGATTCCATCTACCTCTGGGCTTGCAACCCTCTCTATGCCTATTATGGCTCCACTGGGAGAGTTTGCAGGGGTAGCTAAGAGTCTTGTGGTGACAGCATACCAGTCTGCTTCAGGTATAATCAACCTGATTACACCTACATCAGCAGTGGTAATGGGAGCCCTGTCCATTGGAAGGATCGACTACACCAAGTGGGTAAGGTATATGGGACCTCTTCTTGGAATCCTCTTTGCCACAACGTGTATCGGACTGGCCCTTGGGACACTCTTTTAAAGGCGATTCACAGGAGGGAGGCAGCTGAGGCTGCCTCTTTTTTAGTATTAAGGAAAGCATAGAGTTTATAAAAAAATTCCATGAAGTAATTGGTATTTCAAATGATCATTGATATGCAAGATCGCTGCTTTTTATAGAGAGGTCGGATTAATTGCCAAAAAAAGTTGATATGGGGTTTGGAGTATAATATACTTTTGAGAGGAGGGGGTTGTAATGAAAAGAATAGGGATAATAGATATAGGTTCTATGACAGCAAGACTGGTAATTTTTGAATTACTATCTGATTCTACCTTTAAAATTATAGAGGATATAAAGGAAAATATAGCCCTTGGTGAGAGGATCAGAAGGGAAAAGCTGATAGGCAGATCCAAGATTGAGCTGATTTTACACACTATTTATTTGTACAAGGAACTTTCCCACAGGTATGAAGTAGAGGATATTAACTGCTACCTCTCATCTGCATATACAGGGTGCAGCGACTTAGAGGAGTTAATAGCAAGGGGAGCTGAGGAAACGGGAATAGAGATAAGACTTCTTTCTCAGAAGGAGGAGGTGGATGCTTCCTTTACAGGGGCAGTGAACAACCTGGGACTGAATGACGGAGTTCTTCTGGATATGGGGGGAACTACAACTAAGATCATATGGTTTGAGAAGAGAAGGATAAAGAAGTGGGAGAGCCTTCCCATGGGAGCAGCTTCCCTTGGGGAGATCGCCAATATAAGGGATATTATAGGCAACAAGGAGGAAAAAAGGTTAAGGGAGCACGTAAAGAGCAGGATCACATCTGTGGAGTGGCTAAAGGATGTAGGGGACCTTCCCCTTATAGGAGTAGGGGGGAGCATGAGAAACCTTGCCAAGATCCATGCCAATATGTGTGAGTATCCCCTAAACCTTCTTCACAACTACCACCTGAAGGAGGGAGATGTAGAGGTAATATACAACCGCATCAAAACAAAGGGGTATGAGGAGAAACTCAAGGTAAAGGGGCTGGCTGTATCCAGGGCACCTATCTTTACTGGAGCACTCTTTGTTATGGAGGAGGTACTTAACTTCTCTGGAATAGAGAGCCTTATAATCAGCGGTAATGGTATGCGTGAGGGGATGGTCTATTCCAACTACCTGAAGGTATTCAAGAGTACAGAGGAGATATTTGAGAACTCTCTGTTGGAGATTATGAATAAGTTCAGCCTCTCTGTGGAGGAGGGGGAAAAAACCTATAGGGTTTTTAAAAAGATCTATGATAAGATACAGACGGTAAACAAGATAAATATAAGGGATGAAAAGATCCTTAAAACTGCATGCTACCTGGGACGGGCAGGGGTAAATATTAACTTTTACGACCACCCCTTTCATTCTCTCTATATGATCCTTAATTCAGGTCTCAGAGGAATGTCCCACAGAGATCTTGTAACAGCAGCCCTCATCGTATCCCAGCAGAATAAGTTCAACGATCTCCATAAGAATTTTGAGGATCTTCTGGGAAAGAAGGACCTAAACTGTATAAAGAAGCTCTCTATAATCCTGAGAGTATCCAAGCTTCTTAACAAGAACTTCCTTGTGGATAAGGATGAATTTAGGATAGAGGTGAGGGATAAACAGGTTATCTTCAGTGTGGAAAAGAAAAACCTTCTGGATATTCAGATAAGCAGGATGCTCATGTCCAATGATAGGTTTAAGGAGCTGTTTAACAGAGAATTGGTAGTCTGTGGAATCTAGATGAAGGAGTAGTAGTATGAAAAAGTACAAAAACAAGAAAAATGGTAAAACTTATATCTCTCTGAGGGAGGATATTATAAATGCAACCAACAAGGATGACGGTAAGATAATGGTGCTCTACTATCCAGAGGAGAAACCTGAGATGCACTTTGTAAGGGAGCTGGATGAGTTTAAGGTAAAGTTTGAATCCATAGATTAAAGAAAAGCTCTTAGCTGAGCTTTTTTTATTACACCGATATCAAAAGTCCTATAATTAATTAATATAAAATTTTTTTTAAAAAATATAAAACAAACTCAAATAAAAACCTATAGGATAAAATATATTAAATCATAAAAATAAATCAATAGATAAAATAAAAAGTAGAAGAAACAAAGATAAAAAAGTAAAAAGATTTAAATAAAAAGACCAGCTGAATATCTCAGCTGGAACAACTACTTTATACTATTGAGTTTTCTAAGAACGCTAGAACTCTCGGTGATATAATCCATTAATTTTACATGATCCCTTTTTATGAGACCTATAAAGAGGGCATCTATTAGTGTGAGCTGAGCTATTCTAGAGGAAAGAGCTGAAGATCTGAGAAAGTCCTCCCCAGCAATGGTGTAGAGGCTGATGTCTGATAGAGCTGAAATGGAGTTATTTTTAGAACCGGTAATGGATACTATCTTTGCTCCATTCTTTCTTCCTGCAATTATAGCCTCAATAACTATCTTTGTTTCTCCGCTGTGGGAGATAGCCAGGATCAGGTCATCTGAGTCTGCAGTTACAGCCTGGGTAATCTGAACGTGGGGATCCAGATCATGAAGAACCAGTCTTCCCACCTTGGTAAGTTTGTGTTGAAAATCCTTTCCAACCAAGGAGGAGGCACCTACTCCTACAATGACAACTTTTTTAGAGTTCTCTAATAGATCGATAACCTTATTCAGGTGGTTGTATGATATACGGCTTGTGGTTTCCTCTATGGAGTTTATATGACTGTAGGCTATCTTCTTGGTGGCCTCATAGATTGTGTCTGCTGATGAGATGTTGTTGTGCAGAAAGAGGGGCTTAAGGGCTTTCTGGCTTGCCAGCTCCTCACTGAGCTTGATCTTGAAGTCTGTGAACCCCTGAAATCCAATCTTCTTAATGAACTTTATTACACTGGACTGGCCTACCTGGGCATTGTTAGCCAGCTCAGCAGATGTAAACTCCTTTACTTCCTCTATATGATTAAGTATGTAGTCAGCTATTTTCTTCTCTGTTTTAGAAAGCTTGTCATAAAAATCATTGATTAAAAATTTTATAGACAAATCAAAACCTCCCTTGTAATTCAATAAATAATTATACACCAAGTTAGATAAAAAGTACAAATTTATGAATTTATTATTCATATAGCAAGGGATTGAAGGAATAATAAATTCTACCATTTCCTGGGGTGATGTTTAGTAGAGAAGGTTTAAAGGCATGATTGGATAAAAGGCCCAGAATGGGAAAAAATGAGAAGCAGGAGTCCTTTAAAAACACTCTAGAAGGCGTAGTAGAGGAAGCTGAACAATAAACTTTTTTGTAACACTTAGGGAGGGTTGTACTAAAGAAGACATATTGTAGGAAAGTATTAAATATTTTTAACAGATTACTGTTGACAGGAAGGGAATTTTAGCCTAAAGTCTAATAGAGGGGTCTAGAGAATGAAAATAGAACAAATAGAACTAAATTTAAAATTGAAGGTATAAAAGAAGGTTTGAAACGGGTATAGAAATAATAAAAGGATGGGTGTGGATAAGATGTATGGAGTATCGGTGTTCCCTGGCATGGGAGTGGAAGTAGAGAAGAAGCTTAAATATATGGAAAGAGCAGCTGAGGGGGGAGGGAAGTATCTTTTTACCTCGCCAGAAACTCTGGAAGCTAACTCAGAGACAGGGGACTCTGAGCTTGCGGAGATAGTTGAGAAGGCTAGGTCCCTGGGAATGACCGTTATACTGCAGATATCCAAGAAAGATTTTGAGAGATATGAGTGGAGCAGATATGGGGAGTTTATATTCAGAGTGAGTAGGGGTTTTACAGGGAAGGAGATAGTTGCGCTTTCCAAGGACTACAGGATACAGCTAGATGCAGGTACCATGCATGAGGAGGTACTGGAGGAGCTTATGGAGCTTGGAGTGTCCCCAGAGGAGATAAGCATGGGTTATGACTGCTATCCCAGAAGAGACACAGGAATCTCCATAGAACTCTTAAGGGAGAGAAATAAGGTCTTTAAGAGATACGGGATGGAGGTAATGGCTTTTGTGGGAAGTCAGAATAAGAGGATGGGACCTCTCTTCGAGGGGATGCCCACTGTAGAGGCCCACAGAAACCTGAATATCCTTGTGGGAACCCAGGAACTTCTGGCTGAGGGGTGCGATGTGGTATTAATAGGAGATACCATGGCCTCTGGAAAGGAGTTAAGAGCTATAGGGGAGATCACAGAAGGAGAGTGGCTCCTTCCTACCAAGGGATATCCCATGTCTTCTGAGGAGAGAGAAATTTTTGAAGGTTTCCACAGAGAGAGGATAGACCAGGGGGAGTATGTAGTGAGGAGCAGAAACCTATCAGAGGAGGGGGTCCTCAAAGAGATACCTCAGAAAATATGTAGTGAGAGGAAGGCAGGGAGTGTTACAATAGATAACTGCCTCTATGGAAGATATCAGGGGGAGCTCCAGATAGTTAAGAGGAATCTTTCAGCAGATGAGAGGGTCAATGTTGTGGGAAGGGTAGAGGATAGAGGAAGGCTCCTTAACAGGATAAAGCCAGGAGACAGATTTAGACTCTATAAGATAAATAAGTAAAGCTGAAGGATATCCTTCAGCTTTTTTATTATTAAGAAAATATAGATTTTATAAAAACTACGTGAAGGAATTAATGTTTCAACTAATTATCAGAATACAACGTCATATTGCTTTTTACAGGTATTCAATTATCTTTTGGGTGATCTCCCTTGTTCCCAGGGGAACCCCACCCTTGGTGGAGATGTCCGAGGTCCTGTAGCCAGCCTCTAATACCTTCTCGATGGCTCTATAGATCCTCTGAGCCTCCTCCATCATATTAAGGGAGTTTTCCATGAGCATTGCCCCAGAGATAATGGTGGCCATGGGGTTTGCTATATTTTTATCTGCTATATCCGGTGCAGATCCGTGGATGGGCTCATAGAGGGATACCCCATCTCCCATGCTGGCAGAGGGAAGCATACCTATGGATCCCGTTATTACGCTGGCAATATCGGAGATGATATCTCCAAACATATTGCTGGTAACTATGACGTCGAACTGACCTGGGTCTATGACCATCTGCATAGCTGCATTGTCGATGTAGAGGTGGTTAACCTCTACTTCCGGATAGGACTTTGCTACCTCCTCTACAGTCTCCCTCCAGAGCTTGGAGGAAAAGAGCACATTGGCTTTATCGATACTGGTGATCCTCTTCCTTCTGCCCATGGCCTGTTCAAATGCAATCCTTGCTATCCTCTCAACTTCATACTTACTGTAGGCCATCTTATCTGAGGCCCTCTCCTCTATCCTCTCCTTTTCTCCAAAGTATATCCCACCTGTGAGCTCCCTCACTATCATTATATCCAGCTTGTCCCCTATAATGTGTGGTTTAAGGGGGCTGGCTTCCCTAAGCTCGGTGTAGATTACAGCAGGTCGCAGGTTGGAGTATACTCCCAGTTCCTTCCTGAGCCTCAGAAGACCTGCTTCAGGCCTCTTATCTCCCGGAAGGTGATCCCACTTATCTCCTCCCACAGCTCCCAGAAGTATTCCGTGACTGTTTTTACATAGGTCTACTGTTTCCTTTGGGAGGGGATCTCCTGTATTGTCATAGGCGATCCCTCCTATATCTCCCTCTATGAACTCTATTTTATCCTTTCCTATGGCCTCCCTCATTACCCTGACAGCACTCTCTGTTATCTCTCTTCCTATTCCGTCTCCAGGAAGCACAGCTACCCTTAATTTTTTATTGGACATGGATCCTACCTCCCCTATTTCTTCTTGCATATTCAAATATTCCCCCGGCTTCTATGATCTCCTCTACATCTCCAAGGGGTTTTAGTGGATACTCGGTTCCCCTGGTGATATTTTTTATTGTGTTACTCTTTCTGCATATCTCTGCCTCATCTCCTGAGGAGAATCCATCTGAAAGTCCTTTCGCACACTCATAGGGGACTATAAATCCTCCGTCCACAGAGTTTCTGTAAAAGATCCTGGCGTAGCTTTCAGCTACTACAGCTCCAATTCCTGCCCTTTTAAGGGCAAGGGGAGCATGCTCCCTGGAGGAACCGCAACCGAAGTTTTTCCCTCCTATGACGATGGTAAACTCAGAGGTAAGACTTTCCTCCTCCTTAAAGGGATTTATCCTTTTAACCTCCGTGGGAAGCCCTGCAAAGGCATACCTTCCATATAACTTTGATTCCTCAGGGTCATCTACCCTGTATACCAGATACTTTGCAGGGATGATCTGGTCTGTATCGATATCATCCCCCACTACATAAACTCTTCCCCTTATACTTTCCCTCATACCTCTCTCCTTCCTCAAACTATCGATAATAAAGTCAGTAACTCTTTTTTCTTCCCTATAGAACCTACATATATCTTCTTGGATCTGTTATATACCCTCTAATGGCAGAAGCTGCTGCTGTAAGGGGTGAGGCCAGGTAGACCTTTGAATCCATGGATCCCATCCTCCCTGGAAAGTTTCTGTTGGTGGTGGATATGACCACCTCGTTTCCTGTGGTTCGCCCCACTGTATCTGCAGGCCCTCCAAGACAAGCTCCGCAGGAGGGTTTTCCCACATGACAACCGGCTTCTGTGAAGATATCTATCATCTTGATGCCCTCTACCTCCATAGTTCTTATATCTTCCTCCACCTGGGTAGTGGCAGGAATTATAAATGTCTCCACAGCCACTCTCCGACCTTTGAGGATCCTGGCAGCCGCAATAAAATCTGTGGCCTTTCCCCCAGTACAGGACCCTATATATGCCCTGTCTATTCTTATTTCTTCAAGGTCTCTGGCCCTCTCCACATTGGAGGGGGAGTAGGGTTTGGCTACTAGGGGTTCTATCTCCTCTCCATTGAAGGTGTACTTGCTGTGGTAGTCAGCATGGGGATCCGATTTAAATATCTCATACTCCCTGTCAGTTTTATCCCTTAGAAACTCCACCACCTTGTCATCGGCCTCTATGATTCCACACTTTCCCCCAGCTTCCACAGCCATATTGCAGATAGTCATCCTCTCATCTATATTCAGCTCCTTGATGGCACTCCCCTGAAACTCCATACACCTGTAGGTGCCTCCGTCAAAGCCTATATGACCTATTGCATGGAGGATGACATCCTTCCCCATTACATAGTCAGGTAGGGAGTTGTTGTAGGTAAACTTAATGCTCTCTGGAACCTTTACCCACAGCTTACCCGTTCCCATTATAAATGCCGCATCGGTATTTCCAATACCGCTGGCAAATTGCCCGAAGGCCCCTGCAGTACATGTATGGGAGTCGGTACCAAAGAGGATCTCCCCGGGTCTGGTGTGCCCCTCCTCAGCCAGGGCCACATGACATACCCCCTTGTACTTATCTGTAAAGGGTTCATAGAAGTATTTCAGGTCCTGCTCCCTGGCAAACTCCCCTATGAGCTCAACATTTCTGTTAGCATGCTTGTCATTGGTGAAGATATAGTGGTCTGGTATGATAACCACTCTCTCCCTGTCCCATACCCTTGCATCCTCTCCAAACTCCCTCTTGAATATAGATGCTGATCCGGGACCACATACATCATGGGTAAGAAGGGTGTCTACATCCACCCATACATTATCACCGGGAGATACCCTCTCCCTTCCGGCTCTTCTTGCAATTATCTTCTCTATAATAGTCATCTCATTCATTCTCTTCTCCCCCTATGCAATTCTTATGCTCTCTATACAGTTGATGGCATCTATATATGCCTCTGCACTGGCTCTTACTATATCTGTATGTATCCCTCTACCACTTCCTACACTATCTCCGTGAGCTACCCTTACCCTTACCTCACCCTGGGCATCAGCACCACCGGTTATCCCATGGATGGAATACTCCTTCAGCTCATACTCTCTGCCAAGCAGGGTATTTATACCCTGGTAGATAGCATTTACCGGACCATCTCCTGTTCCGCTGCCGAACTCCTTCCTACCTGAGGATTCCATGACTATATCGGCCTTAATACAGTTTAGTGAGTGTCTTACCACCTCAAAGGTCACAAGTTTAGTTTTTTCCTCTACCTCCTTTATGGATCCCTGAGCCAGATACTCTATGTCTGCATCAAATATCTCCTTCTTCACATCTGTAAGGGCTTTAAACTTTTTGAAAAGTTCGTCGATCTTTTCCCTATTAAAGTCATACCCCATCTCCCTAAGCTTATCTGTAAAGGCATGCTTACCAGAGTGCTTACCGAAAACCATCTTATTTTTACTGTACCCTACACTCTCTGGAGTCATGATCTCATAGGTGGTAGCATTTTCCAGCACCCCGTGCTGGTGGATCCCAGATTCATGGGCAAAGGCATTTCCCCCTACAATAGCTTTATTTGGCTGTACCCCTATACCTGCAAGCTGGCTCACAGTGGCACTGGTTGGAGCTATGTGGGTGGATGCTATATTAGTAGTGGCATTAAGCTCTTTCTCCCTTACCCTCATAAGCATCACGATCTCCTCAAGGGCAGTGTTCCCTGCTCTCTCTCCCAGACCGTTTACGGTGCACTCTACCTGATGAGCACCGGCTTTTATGGCAGCCGCAGCATTGGCTGTGGCAAGTCCTAGGTCGTTGTGGCAGTGAACAGAGATCTCAGCCCTCTCTATGTTGGGGACATTGTTTCTTATATCCCTAATAAGGGTTCCAAACTCATCGGGGTAGGAGTACCCCACTGTATCTGGAATATTAACGACTGTAGCCCCGGCCTCTATGACTCCTTCCAGTACCCTGTAGATGAACTCCCTCCTGCTCCTGCTGGCGTCTTCACATGAAAACTCTATATCCCTGCACTTCCCCTTGGCGTACCTCACCATATCCACAGCCTGCTTATATACCTCATCCTCTGTCATCTTAAGCTTATACTTCATGTGGATATCCGAGGTGGCGATAAAGGTATGGATCCTTGGAAACTTAGCTTCCCTTATGGAGTCCCATGCTCTGTCTATATCCCCTGGAAGGGCCCTGGCAAGGGAGGCCACTGTAGCGGTCTCAACTACCCTGGAGATCTCTCTGATAGCTTCAAAATCTCCCTTTGAAGCTGCTGCAAACCCAGCTTCAATGACGTCTACCCCCATCCTATCCAGCTTTTTGGCTATAAGTGCCTTCTCCTGGGCATTTAGGTTTACTCCCGGTGTCTGCTCCCCGTCTCTCAAGGTTGTGTCAAAAATTTTAATCCTTCTCATAATACTTCCCCCTTAAATATTTGAAATTTTGAATTGATGAAGCTAAAAAAGTATAAAAAAAAGACAGCCATCTAGGCTGTCATTATCTATCTCACTTATGGTCGGTCAAGGTGATCTTGATTAACTAAAAGAATTCCCTGGTTTAGAGGGAATTAAGAGATTCTCTATGAATATCCTAATATGGTTATATACTGCTATGAGATTTGTACGGAATAATCTTGTGAGCAGTATGAGCAGCATAGTAGTTAGAATTTTCATAGTTTCCCTCCTTTCATTTAAATCCTGTTTTTTGTATTGGGATTAATATACTAAAGTATCGATCAGATGTCAACGTTTTTTTTAAAAATAAATCCTCATCCATTCAGGAGAGGAGGAATTTCAAGTGGTGGAGGGTATAAAATAGAGAGGAAGGTTTAATCGAGGTGAAGGTATGAGAGTATCTAAGTTTATAGGAGAGGGAGCCATAATAAAGGTATTGGTCTTTTTGATAGTATATGGATTTATCTTTACTAACAATAAAAACAGGGTTGTGGAGAAGTTCAGGGAGGATAACCTTAGCTATATCAACCTACTGGAGCAGAAGATAGATGTGATGTCTGGCTTCCTTGAGGCCTCCTCGGATCTGTCCCGCCACCTCTATGAGGAGCACTATATGCACGATGAAGACCACCTGTCCCTGGAGGATATAGATGAGGAGCTGAATTTGGGGATAGGCTATATAGATAAAGAGGGGGAAAGGGTTCCTATAACCTCCCTCAGGAGAAGGGATGGAGACCTTCTCCAGGATGAAGCAAGGATAGCCTATACTACCTTAAAGTACAGTAGAAATATAAAGAGGGCCCTTGGTGGCAGTATATGGATCTACTACTATACCCATAGCGATCTTCTCAGTGAATATCCCAAGTACAACCTCTACGATGACTTTCTTGGCTTTCAGAAAAAGGTGGAGGGAAGGAGGGATTACTATAACAGGAGAGGACTTACCCTGGATCTGATCCCTGGAGTGGGGAGGAGTGTCATAGCACACGTCTCCATACCTGTATACTATGGTGAAAAAGCTATGGGAATGCTCTCTGGTAATATAAAGCCCGCCATCTACAGGGAGAAGGGTGTGGAGATGTATATCCTCAATAGTGAAGGTGAGGTGATTTTTACCACCTCCCCTGAGGAGATAGTCAAGGGTGAAGGGGTAATCCCCAGCAGGAAAGCTACTACCCTCAGCAGAAGAGGATGGAACTATATAATGACCTCCAGGCTGAGGGGATATGATGGACTTTTCTACTATACCCTTCCAGTAGTAAGGGTATACTACAGAGCGTTTAAGGACAGCACTATCCTCCTCCTCATTGCTTTCATCCTCTTTCTCAGTCAGAGGAATGTCAATAGGGAAAGGAGGACAGCGAGGGAGAGGGAGATCCTCATAGCACAGTTAGTAGAGATTAGGGGAAACCTGGAAGAGATGTCTGAGCAGGACTATCTGACAAAACTCCTGAACAGAAGGGGATTTTTAAAGAGAGCTGAAGTAGAGTACTCCAGACTAAAGAGACATGGGGGAGTCTACTCCCTTATTATGTGTGATATAGATCTCTTTAAAAGATTCAATGACAGCTATGGTCACGAGTGCGGAGATATGGTACTGAAGGAAGTCAGTGAGATGTTCAGAGGAAGCATCAGGGAGTCGGATCTGGTTGGAAGGTGGGGAGGAGAGGAGTTTATATTTCTTCTCATTGAAAGTGAGGGGTATCCGGCATATCAGAGGGCTGAAGCCCTGAGAAGATCTGTAGAGGAGCATATCTTCAGATACAGAGAGCTGGAGCTTAAGATAACCATAAGCTTTGGAGTCTACCAGGTGAATCCCTATCTTACCCTGGAGGAAAACATAAATGTAGCGGACAGAGCTCTCTACCTGAGTAAGCAGAAGGGGAGAAACAGAGTAGAGATAATAGAGGAGGGAGGCACCTAGGCCACTCCCCTCCTTCTGGAAGATATGTATGAATTATAAGCGATACCGCATGCAATGAGGAGTATTCCTACAATCTCCTTGGGCTGGATAACTACTCCGAAGAAGGTCCTGTCTATAACTATAGCTGCCCCAAGCTGTCCCAGGATTATTAGGGAAGTGGAGTAGGTTGCTGAGAGCTTCTGGAAAGCCAGGTTACAGAGAATAACGATCAGGATTCCCAGAGCTCCTCCAGAATACATCCACATGGAGGCTGAAGACATATGGGAAATGCCCTCGGTAAGAGGCCCGGGCCTGAAGATAAAGTAGAGTAAGAACAGGATAACAGCTGTAAAGTAGTTGTAGAGCACACCATTGTATGTGTCCAGCTTCGCTGACAGGTGGGAGTTCATATGCATCTGAACTACCAGGATGATGCCTGTGAAGAATGCTAAAAATAGGTATAACATAGAGCCTCCTTATAAAATAATGATGATGCTTCCCAGGAAGATGAGGATCACTCCAGGGAGCTTTGCCAGGGAAAATTTATTCTGTACACTGTCCAAAAAACCTATGTGTTCCAGGAGAACAGAGGTGATTATCTGCCCTGCAATTCCCAGGGAAAGAGCAAGGGAGACTCCTACTTTTTGAATAGTGATATTATTAAACAAAACGATGAAGATACCCAGTCCTCCTCCAAAGTAGATCCATAGGGGGATATCCCTGTAGAATCTCACTCTGTTTTTCCTTAAAACAGAAAGGGCCAATAGGATAGTCAGACCTGTGAGGTGGATGATAAAGACTGAATAGGTTTCTCCGATTATTTTAGAGAGGGTGGTATTAACACTTACCATTAGGGCTATTAGAAAACCAGAGATAAGCGGTGTTGTTTTTGTAAGTTTCATAGAATCCTCCTTTCAATATGCTATAATATATCAGATTTAAATTTAAAAGTTTCGGACATTTGTCCGGAGGGTGGTGGGTTATGGAGAGAATAAATGACAGCAAGAGGATAGAAGCCTATATAGAGAAGTTTAATCTCAAGGGGATAATAAAGGATAGGTATCTGGATAAGATAGAGCTCCATAAGTATCGAAGGGGGGATATAATCTACTATATGGAGGATGATTTTGAATACTTCTATTTCCTGGTAGAGGGAAAGGTTCTTGTGCACCTGCAAACCATGGAGGGAAAGGAGATGCACCTGGATTTTGGGGAACCCTTAGATCTCTTTGGGGACCTGGAGTATATAAGCTCATCTGGGATATATAGTAATGTAGAGGCTATAAGGGACAGCTACCTTCTGGCCATGCCCAGGGATATCGTGGAAAAAAACGCCAGGGAAAACTATAAGTTCTATGAGATGATCTCCAAATTTCTTGGAAAGAAGCTTGTGAATACTTCAAAAAAATATACGAGTATGATCCTCTATCCCCTGAAGAACAGGATAGCTACCTACCTCTATGATCTGGCAGGGGAGGACACCACAATAGAGGGCTTCAGACAGGGAGAGGTAGCTCTCTCCTATGGAATCAGCGACAGGCACCTGAGAAGAGTCTTGGGAGAACTGGAGGATGAGGGAGTAATCAGAAGGGAGAGGGGAAGGATAGAGGTGGTAGACAGGGAGCTCTTAAAGAAATACTGTATCAAGTAGAAAGTCTCTAGAGGGCTTTCTTTTTTATTGTTAAGGAAAGTATAGAATTGTCAAAAGTTTTACATAAAATAATTGGTGCTCCAATTGATTACCAGGATGCAACGTCACGTTGATTTTTATACTGAAATAATAAAAATAAGAATTAAGTGGTACAGGAAGGGCTGCTATAGAACAAAAAGGACATGTGTCCTTATCAGGTAGAGGATAGGGTGTTAAAATTATCGGGAGTATAGTCACTAGATAGAATTTTGATTTTTTAATTTAACTGATA
Source organism: Propionigenium maris DSM 9537 (assembly GCF_027925155.1). Lineage (GTDB taxonomy): Bacteria > Fusobacteriota > Fusobacteriia > Fusobacteriales > Fusobacteriaceae > Propionigenium > Propionigenium maris. The sequence continues at coordinate 31,403 of NZ_BSDY01000015.1, forward strand.
GAATGATACAAGATAGTGATGGGCAGATTTTTAGAGAATAGTCTATAAAAATCAAATAATTAATTTTATCGCTTTAATGGGGTGGGGTTCAACTACTGGAATTCGACTACGGAGGGGTACTATGAAAAAATTAATTACTTTTTCAGGGATACTATTACTGGCTGCTATTGCTATGAACACAGGAAATACAGAGGTAAGGGAGAACACCGATACAGCAATAACAGCTGAGGGGGAAGAGAGTAATACACTGGACGAGCTTTTGAGCCATCCAGAGGTACTGAAGGCAGCAGCAGATAATACACTAAAGAAGCAGCTGCAAAAAAAAATAAGGGAGGTCTCAACTATAAAGGATAACTATACCCATATTGAGACGATGAAGTCAACTAAGGATGGGATAATAGTTGGATACGATTACAATATAAGTAAGTATGGTATAAGTGAGAGGGCGGCTTCCCGTATACTGGAGAAGATAGTAATGGATGAGAGGGAGAAGCTGGAGAACTACGAGTGGTTTAACAGGCTGGACACAGTGAGACAGGAAGCTGTTATAAACCTGGCTTTTAACCTGGGAGTTCCCGGACTTTTAAGGTTTAAGGGGACCATCGGATACCTAGACAGGGGAGAGTATGACAGAGCTGCAAGGGAGCTTCTATATACCTCTAGAGGGAGTAAGACACTCTACTACAGGCAGGTAAAGGGAAGAGCCAAGGAGATAGCAGATCAGCTGAGAACCGGAGTGGCCAAGGAACCATTCTTAGATACTCTCAAGAGGCATGAGGGATTCAGAAAGTATCCCTATAGAGACAGCAGAGGGATATGGACTGTGGGCTATGGTATAAACCTTCAGCACAGGGGATTTGATCAGAAGGAATCTCTCCTTCTTGTGGCAATGGCCTCTATGGAAAACAGTGAGCTTCTAGAGGATTACAATATCTAAACTCTTATTATTGGAATAGGTGTAAAAAAAAGATGGACAGGTTATATGCCTGTCCATTTATTATGCAAAAATTCCCTTAATTCGCTAAAGGTAAAGGTAAACTCAGGGTTTCCGCTGGAGTAGGGAGCTATGGCATAGCTCTGGAAGAGGAAAACAAACTTATTATCCCTGAAGTAGAAGGCAGCGTCATCCAGGTCTACCCTGGCATTGTCAAAGTAGATCTTCTCCTCCCTTCCCAGCTGGGAGTTCTTCAGATTTTCTTCTATCCTTTCCTCTATCCTCTCCACCATATACTTCCTGGCCTCCTCTGGAGACTTGAAGAAGGTATCCAGGGAGTAGTAGGTATACGTGTCCACAGTATAGCCCTTGTATATCTTTATAGGATGTGCCCCACCAGTATAGTAGATGGTCTCGATGAGAAAGGATGCCAGGGGCAGTTTGCTGTTCCCTGGGAAGACATAGGTACTTTTCAGGGTAAAGGGGAGAAGGTTGGAGTTGGGAAACTCCTCTCCAAATTCCAGAGCCGAGGAGATTACCTCCCTCTTTATCTCTGTGAAGTTCCCTTGGATCTCCCTGTTCACAAGCCTCAGGGCATCTGAAAGCTCCCTTGCACTGTTATCCTTATCCACAAACTTGGGGATACGCCCCTCTATACGATACCTGGTATTTTCTTGGTAGACCACCTCTGTATCCATACCAAAGGAGAAGGTAAGGGTGGTGAGCAGAGACCACAATAAAAATAATCTAATCATTTAATCCCCCTATACTTCGTCGTTGTACACTCTTACCAAGGTGGAAACCATCTCAAAGATCAGGATGGAAGCCAGCTTAGAGGTGATGTTGTCCTCATCAAACCTAGGAGATATCTCGGCAATATCTATGGAAGCCACCCTTCCAGACTTCAGTATATTCTTCAAGATTCCAAGACTTACCTTGGGATCTATACCAAAGGGCTGGGGAGCACTTACTCCAGGAGCAAAGGCTGAAGCGAAAACATCGGAACATATGGTGAGGTGGATGGCATCCCTTCCCCTCATAAATCCATGTACCCTATTTAGTACCTCTAAAATCTCACTTTCCTTTATATTATCCCCGGTAATATACTTAACCCCCAGTTTTTCAGCCTGAGTAAAGAGGCTCTTTGTATTTCCATACTCCTGAATTCCCAGCACCATGTAGTGGAAGGCCTCATCGTCGGCTATACACTCATCGGCAATCTGCTTAAACATCGTACCGGAGTTACTTCCCCTATCATATGGACGCATATCAAAGTGAGCATCGAAGTTGATTATTCCAATACTGTCATCTGAAGAGGCAAGGGATCTCTTTATCCCGTGGTAGTTACCATAGGCTACCTCGTGTCCCCCTCCTAAGACCACAGGGAAGAGTCCCGCCCTTCTCACAAGGGCAACCAGCTCTGCCAGGGCTTCCTGGGCATCCTGGAGCTCGGTATTTTTGGTACATACAATATTACCGATATCATATAGCTTTATATTATCATCAAAGTTGAAGGGAAGGTTGCACATCTGTTCCCTGATGGCTCTCGGACCCTTGGAAGCTCCTACCCTTCCCAGGTTAAGCTCTATCCCTGCATCACAGCAAAACCCTATGAAACAGATACCAAATTCATTCTTAGAAAACTGTCTTTCCTCCAGTTCGAAGAGGTTTATCCTCTTTACAACCTGGTGCCATCTATATGAATCCCTGTCCCTGGGGTCATCAATTCTTCCCCTCCAGATATTCTCCTTTTCCATCTTTTCATAAAATCTTTCTAACATAATAGACCCACTCCCATGTTTTTTTCATATATTATCACTTTAAAATAAAAAATACCATAGGATTTAGTGAAATTTATATTATATCCCCCTATTTTACTATAATTATTAGACTATGGGAGATTCTTGTGTTATTCTTAAAATAGATAAGAATTAAGGAGGAGAACACATGAAAAAACTACTTGTAGTATTGCTGATACTCATATCGAGCTTCACCCTTCTAGGGGAGGACCTGAAGATGTCTCCCAAGCTGGATATGGGAATACTTGAAAATGGATTGACCTACTATATCTATCCCAACCATAAACCTGAGGGGAAGGCATCACTGCACCTAGTGGTGGGAGCTGGTTCCCTTCAGGAGGACGACGACCAGCTGGGACTGGCTCACTTTATAGAGCACATGGCATTTAACGGAACTACCAATTTTCCTGAAAATGAACTGGTAAGATACCTCCAGTCTACGGGAATGAAGTTCGGAGCGGACCTCAATGCCCATACTGGTTTTGGGGAAACTGTTTATAAGCTCCAGGTACCTACAGACAGGCCTGAGGAGCTGGAGAAGGCCTTTGAGATCCTCAGGGAGTGGGCTACAGAGATAACCTTCCTTCCCCAGGATGTAGAGGATGAGAAAAATGTAATCTTAGAGGAGTGGAGGCTGAGACAGGGGCTGAGGCAGAGGATATCCGATGCCCAGAGAAAGGCCGTGTTTGGTGAATCCAGGTACGCAGAGAGGTTTCCCATCGGGGATCCCGATATAATCAGAAATGCCACACCAGAACTACTGAAGAGGTATTATGAAAAGTGGTATGTTCCTGAAAATATGGCTGTTATAGCTGTGGGAGACTTTGACAAGGAGGAAGTGGAGAAGTATATAGACAAGTACTTTAACTATAAGGGAAGAAGGGCACCTAAGCATAAGGAGTACAGGCTTGGAAGGGGAGATCACGAGATCTATACCTTCACAGACCACGAGATTACCCAGAGTATGTTTGATATAATCGTGAAGGATGACAGAAGGGCCATAACAAAAAGGAAGGAGTACAGAGATTACCTTGTGCAGATGCTCTTTACCGGTATCCTGGAAAACAGATATGCCTGGGAGGTAAAGGGAGCCGATCCTAAATTCAGAGAGGGCTACTCCTATAACTTCCCCATGGGACCTCACGACAGCATCCACATAGTGGGAGGTCTCCTGAGAGAGGATAATATGGAAGCTGGTATATATGAGCTTCAGAGATACCTGAAAACCATGGCATACTTTGATGTGTCCGATACTGAGCTCAAGGGAGAGAAGGCAAACCTCTACAAGACCTTTGAAGATATGAAGAAGAACAGGGACAGTATGGAGAGTGAGTCCTTTACAGCTGAGCTGAAGAAGCTCCACCTTGAGGGAGAGATATTTGCTGAGATGGACTATCAGTTTGAGGTCTTTACAGAGGTAATAAAGGATATAGGGGCCGAGGATATAAGGGAGTATGCAAGAAAGCTCTATGAGAGCAACAATGTGGGATACTTCCTGACAGCTCCCAAGACCAACGGAAATGGGGAGAGTGTAAAGGTCCCTAGCAAAGAGAGGATAGGGGAGATCATAGAGGAGGTAAAAGCCGAGGAGCCTCTTAAGTATGAGCTAGATCTGGATAACCTGGAGCTTCAGCTTCCAGAGATAGAGGAGGGAAGAATCCTTGAAACTGTGGAGGAGAAGTATAATACGAGGTATATCCTGGAAAACGGCATAGAGGTTATTGTAAAGGATACCCCTTATGACAGGGATAAGATAAGCATAAAGTTCTTTAAGGACGGGGGAAGTTCAACCTTGGATTACGACGGATTCCTTGCATCTGAGTTCACCGATGTGATACCAGCTTCTGGTATAGGAAACCTGGATTCCATAGGAATGGATGTATTTCTAAAGGACAAGAACCTCACAATATCCCCGTATATAAAGGACTACTCCCACGGGATCGATATAAAGACCATAGGTAGGGATTTGGAAACTACCCTTGCCATAAACTACCTTCTCATTACAGATCCTAAGATAGATGACACGATATATAGGAATACTATAGATCAGCAGAGGGAGGAGATCCTGAACAGGGGGAACTCTCCTATCACCCTCTACAGGGACAGGATTAAGGATATAGCTTCTGAGGGACACCCCAGAAGAAAACCTATGACCTTAGAGGAGGTAGAGGCCCTGAGAAAGGACAGGGTACTGGAAGCCTTTAAGGGAATCTATGGAAATATGAGGGGAAGTAAGGTTGTCATAGTGGGAAGCCTGAAGGATCTTCCAATGGAGGAGCTTATTAAAAGGTATATAGCAAGCCTTCCTGGTGAGGATGAGGATATCTCCAGCAGAGACCTGGGAATTGTACTCCCTGAGGGAAGGGTTAGGGATGATCTGGTTAAGGGTGTGGACAAGAAGAGTGCCGTAACCCTTATATACCCATACAGAAGGGACTACGTTTACAGAGACAGGGTACTCTATCTTGCCAGCTCACAGATCCTCAACAATATAATGCTAGAGGATGTAAGGGAGAAGATAGGAGGAGTGTACAGTATAAACAGTCATGCTGTTCTTACCCCTCTTATGAAGAAGGAAAACTACCTTGTCATCAGGTTTACAACTGATCCTGCCAGAAGAGATGAGGTAACTGAAGCGGTGAAGAGGTCTGTAGATAAACTCCTGGAGGGAGATTACCCAGGAAGGATGATCAAAAACACCGTGGAAAACTACAGATTTAACTACGCAGATATGCTCAAGGAAAATGATTTTTGGATGAGCTACCTCTACAGAAGGGAAGCTTATGGAGACGGATTTGAGATCATGACTCCAGAGGAGTATGAAGACCTTATTAAGAGAAGAAATATAGAGAAGTTTGTCGGGGGAGCAATAGACAGAGATAACTATATAGAAGTAAACCTTATTCCTGAGAGAGCGGAATAGAGGAAGAAAAGGGGCAGCCACTATGGCTGCCCCTTAAATTTACGGCTGTATACACGGTAGGACTCGGTGCCTATGGAGTTTATAATAATAATCCCCAGGGTCCTGGAAGCAATCTCCAGGGTCCCGTCAAAGAAGATCTTCTTTAGCCAGTACTTGGGGTTAGCAAGATTTGCCAGCATCCATCCCCTAGAGAGAAGATTCAGGAGTCTATACCTTTCCATCTTGGAGTAGAGAGGGTTGGATTGGACCCTTTTCTTAAAGTCGTTGAGCTCTAAGACCTTGGAGAGCTTGAGCTTCTTAAATATCTCCAGCTTCTTGTCCTCTAAACTCTTAAGAATCCTCTCTGAGATGTGGATATTCAGAAGAAGGGCCTCCTCTAGAGTAAGCTCATAGAGGGGATACCTGGCATCTGGAGAGTATCTCTGAGAGATCTCCCTTATTACCTCTATGGAGTTCTTTTTTATAAGCTTCAGGTTAGCCCCCATTCCAAAGTTTTCCAGTTTCGTAAACTCCCTCCTCTTCTCTCTGATTATATTCTTAACATCTTCTTCTTTTACCCCTTCTACTACCTCCATATGCTGAAGAAGTTCCTTGTTTTGTCTGTGTGCTGTATATATGAGGATGATGGACATACATAGCCCTACAAAGGCGATCCCCGATAAAAATCCTATTAAAAACATGCGGCCTCCCCGATAATTTCTTTCTTTACATACTATCATCCCTATATTTTCCTGTCTATAAAATTAGAGTATAAAAGTTACTGTGGAGAGGTAGATACCTTCAAGAGGAAGAGACAGAGCAGAGAAACTATTGATGCAGCTATGCGTCACGTTGCGTTTTCTGAAGATGAAAAATATACTACAATAGACCTGTAAAAGAGAATTTAAATTCTTTATAAAAGCTTTATAGATTAAAGGCTTATGTAGAATTTTATAAATATCATTAAAATTTAAAAGATTAGGAGGGGGCAGATGAAAGAGATCTTAAAAGAGGTAATAGAGGAGAGAGCTCAGGAACTGAAAGGGATGGCAAAGAAGATCTGGGACAACCCAGAACTGGGATATGAAGAATTTTTTGCCTCAAAACTTCAAAGCGATTATATGGAGAAAAATGGCTTTGCCATAAGGGAGGTTCTCAACCTTCCAACCGCCTTCATAGCTGAGTATGGAGAGGGAGGCCCAGTAGTAGGAGTTTTAGGGGAATATGATGCCCTCCCTGGATTCTCCCAGCTGGAGGGGGTAACCTTTAAAGCTGCTACAGAATCTGAAAATCCCAACGGTCATGGGTGCGGGCATAACCTACTGGGAGTTGCAGGTATTGGAGCATGCCTAGCTATTAAGGAAGCGATAGACAGGGGAATTGTAAGGTGCAGGATAAGGTATTATGGATGTCCTGCAGAGGAGCTTTTAACGGGAAAGGTCAGGATGGAGGAGGAGGGAGTATTTAAAGATCTAGATCTTGCCCTTTCCTATCATCCCTCTGATAAAAATGCAGTCTGGGCTATGAAGACCCCGGCAATGATACGGGCTAACTTTAACTTCGAGGGAACGGAAGCCCATGCAGGCTACAACCCTGAAGACGGAAGAAGTGCCCTGGACGCAGTGGAACTAATGAATATAGGAAGCAACTACCTAAGAGAACATATGTCAAGAACCTCGAGAATACACTACACAATAACAGACGGGGGAAAGGCTCCAAATATAGTTCCAGGAGAGGCTTCATCAAGCTACCATATCAGATCTGAATCAAAGGAGAGTGTAGAGGCTCTCTATGAGAGAGTAGTGAAGGTGGCAAGGGGAGCAGCTATGATGACTGAAACCGAAGTGGAGGTAGATTTCATTGGGGAGATCTATGACTATGAACCCTCCAATGTCTTAAAAGGTGTAGCTAAGGAAAACTTGGAGTTTGCAGGGAAGATCCTACTCACAGATGAGGAAAAAAACTATGCTAGGGAACTGTCAGCCACAATAGATCCTAAGATGAGAGAGAGGGCTAGGAAAGCTATTGGATTAGAGGAAGAGGAGGTCTTTTCTACAAGGAAGATTATGATAGAGGTAGAGCCTGTAGGGGGAGCCACAGATGTAGGGAATGTCTCCTATATAGCCCCTACTATAATAATCTCTACAGCCTGTATGCCCGCAGGTATATCACCCCATAGTTGGCAAGCCACAGCTTCCTTTGGAAGTGAGCTGGGGTTGAAGGGAATGATACACGGATCCAAAGCCATGGCAGGGACTATCTGGGATGTATGCACCGATCGAGAGCTATTGGAGAGGATTATAAAGGACCACAGGGAAAAGGCTCTGAAGCAAGGTTAAGAAGACAAAAGAGAGATAACTATAAAGGGAGCTCTATCAGAGCTCCCTTTAAATTATATGTATATCTGAAATTTCTTCCAATAGAAACTTACTTTTAGTTTGCAGGTGTGAAGTTAACCTCTACTCTTCTGTTCTCTCTTCTAAGCTCAGGAGTTGAGTTATCATTTAGGAAGTTAGTATTACCTCTTCCCTCAGAGATAACTTCGATGTTTTCATTGTTAAGGTTCTCCACGATGATATCCTTAGCTCTGTCAGCTCTCTTCTGAGATAGGGATTTGTTGTATGCTTCTCTACCAACGTTGTCTGTATAACCTGTAACCTCAAGAGTTCCCTTCTCTTCAGCAAGGTCTGCTGCCATCTCCTCAAAGAACTTTACGCTCTCCTCTGAAGGCTCAAATCCATTTGTATCGTAGTTTTCAGGTAGGATGTGATCTCTGTACTTTGAAAGCATCTCCTGTCTCATCTCTGCCTGCTTAGCAGCTTCCATCTCAGCAGCTACTCTCTCCTCTTCAATCTTCTTCTGCTGTGCTTCAAGTCTAGCAGCTTCTTCAGCCTGGTGTCTCTCCTGCTCAAGTCTAGCAGCTTCCTCAGCTTCTCTTGCTATCCTGTCTCTTTTGTTCTCTCCCAGTCTGTAACCAAACTTAACAGAGAGGATTCCTGCCTGGTCTCCAGAGTACATCTTTGAAGAACCTCCAAGATCCATAGACTCATACAGAGCTTCCATTGTGATTCTTCCAAATTCCTTACCGATACCTGCAGCACCGTAGAATCCGTCCTTGGCGTCGGAAGAATCATACATAGCCCATCCAGCTCTACCTACCAGGTAGAATAGGTCCTCTCCTACTCCATACTTACCAGTTAAGTATAGAGGGAATGCATTGGCTTCAGATGATGCCAGGGAGTTATTAGAACCTGAATCTCCCTTAAACTCACTCTTCCATTCTAAACCAAATCCATAGTCAAGGGGCATCTCTGCTGCGTTGAATAGTACCTCGGCTCCTAAGCTGCCTCCCATATCAAAGTCAGCATAGCTGTTCTTTCCCTCTCTCCAAGGCTCAAGCCCTGCCTTAAGCTCAAGTTGTGCACCGTAGATGCTCGCAGTTGTAGCCAGTGCAGCTACCATAATTGCAATTTTCTTCATGTTATCTCTCCTTTCCAAGTAGTTCATAGTTGTTTTTCATAGATGGGATAGAAACCCATATAATTTAAACAAAAGCAATTATACAGTATTTTTTTACTAAATCCAACTGTTTTATTAGGTATAGTAATTCAAACGAGTGTTTTTTTATTTTATATAGGTTCTCTTTAAGATCCCAGTTTCCAGTGGACTAAGTTCATATTTTCCTAAGAGAGAGAGTTCTACAAGATATCTATAGGTTTCCTCTACTCCCCTTTCGATGGAATACTCTATTTTCCCTCCAGCCTGGAGGAGCTTGGAAATATCTCCATGGAGATCCACTGCCCTGAAGGGGAACCAGTCCCTGGCTTTGATCCCATGTACCTCCTCATCTACCCATATTACATTAGATTTTTTTCCTAAGATATTTTCAACTACCCCTATAAACTCCTCGAAGGTAATGGTTTCCCTTCCTGCTATATTGAAGGTCTCATTGTCAAAGGTGCTTTTTTCAAGGGCGGTTATGATATTCCCTGTGAGGTCTCCTATATATCCAAAGTGCACTCTTGTCCTCCTCTTGGGGATGAAGATGGGTTTACTATCCAGGATACGGTTTATGAAGTAGGTCTCCCTGTCCAGGTTATTTCCAGGGCCATAGATGTAGAAGGGCCTGAAGATAGTGTAGGAGGAGTTATACTTTTTACTTACCTTCTTTAAGGTCTCCTCACACCGATACTTATTCAAAGCATACTCTCCCCAAACTGGATTCTTACCTACCCTGTCTCCTTCTTTAAAGGGGGCTTCCTCCTCATCTTGATAGATAGAAGCAGAGCTTATAAAGATATACTTGCCGTACCTTCCCTGTAGAGCTATCAACGATTTTTCCACCTGATGGTCCTCATATGCCGATACATCTATAACTCCGTGAAAGTACCGGTCCTTCAGAAGCTCCTCCAGATCCTGGGAGTTGTTCCTGTCCCCCTTCAGATGGATGGCTCCCGGGGGATTGGGTCTGCTTCCCCTGTTGAAAAGGTATACCTTGTAGCCACCTTCTACCAGTGCTTCTCCAATGCTTCTTCCCACAAACTGATTTCCCCCAAAGATCAAGATCCTCTTCATATGTCCTCCTCTGGATACTTTTCATTTAAACACCTTGGTATTTCAACCTAAAGTAACATAGAGAACCATGGATTTCAAGAAAAAAGGGGCCATAGGCCCCCTAACTAGACAATATTATTAAAGCTCTCTAAGCATTCAGGAATAAGCTCCTTCTTCTCATTTCTAGGAACATAGACACTGAAGATCTCCTTCCTGTCCTCTGAATAGAACTTTATAGAGCAGCTCCTTCTCCCGAACATGATATCATCTACCAGATAGATAGAGTGAATTCTTCCCACACTGAGGTGTCCTCCTATGGAGGAATCCTTGTCGTGGAAGTTAAGGTAGCCGTGACCATAGAATCCCTTAGGGAACTTATCGTTTATCTCTAGTACGAAGCCCTCTGTAACAAGAAGAAGGAATACTCTCTCCCAGCCTCTTAAGGTTTCAAAGAGGTCCTCTATCCTTTCTCTCGGGTATTCCCTTACATTGGGAGCATTCTTCAGTACCTCTGTATATTCAGCTCCAATCTCCTTGGCAATCTGTGCCAGAGAGATCTTCTTATTTTCCTTTTGTAGTGCCTCTATCTCGGTTCTCATTAATTCCTCCTATAGTCCTGCTAAAATCTCTGTAAAGGTATTGCACGCATTGTCGAAATCCTCTTCATTTGGGTGTTTGCTGGCATCCTCCCACCTCTTGAGTCTTTCTGGGTTTGGTGAGTGAGGGTGCTTCTCTGGAAGTTCAGACATCCAGGCGATAAGCTTGGGGTCTATAGCCCCCTGACAGTGGAATCTTCCAACGATCTCATTTCCCTTGTCTGTAAAGAGCTTGTCTATAGCTGTAATACAGTCCTCGGCGTGCTTTGAATCAGGGTAAGCTCCCAGGGTAAAGAAGTATGCAACCCTCTTGCCTTCGATAGTATCGATAAACCTAAGGGCCTTTGTATCAGCAGTTCCCTTGTCGATCCATGTACCAACAACAACAAGGTCGTAGTCATTAACAGCGGTAACATCTGAAATATCCACTATCTCTCCCTGAGGAAATGCCTTTAATACAGCCTCTCCAACCTTTCTTGTGTTTCCTGTTTTACTTGAATATGCAATAAGTGTTTTCATTGTAGCCTCCTTAGCTTTATAGTAATTTTAGATTTTATCTGTGTCCCATTCCTTCAAGTCCCTTCTTGTGTACTACCTCTCCGTCTGCCTCTACATCAAAGGCCAGTCCGAACCCCTTTACAAAGCTCCCCTCTCCAAGGTTTAACTCGACTAAGTGGAAGTCCTCCATTCCTCTAAGAACCTGGTAAATATTTCCATGAAGCTCCTCGAAGATATTCATAATCCCTTCGAATATATCATCTCTCTCCATGAATCTGGCCTTAGCTTTGGCATTTGATCTTACCCTTGCTGCTATATTGCTGGCTTTCCTTTCATCCTCTATAAACTGCAGGGATAGATCGGCATTAGCTCTCAGGTTATGGTAGTGGTCTGCTATCTCACTTATATATATAAAGTGCCTCCCCTCAATATTTGCATAGGGAGCATAGGATGCAAGGAGGCCCTTGGGACCGGTGGTAGCCATCATAACTGAACCACACGATGCTCTGAACTCCTCCATCTCCCTTCTTATATCCTCTAAGTTTATCTCTGCTAACTTTCTCATCTTTCTCTCCTCATATCTGGCTTTAGAAGCCTTTTTTAACCTAGTTTTTCAAATCTAAACGTCTTGTAGAAGTAGAGCTTTATCTTTCTTCCCTCTACCTCTATTGGTGTTGCCCTCCAGTTTTTCAGAGTTTTTACTACTTCCTCTCTGAAACCGAAGTTTGTCACATCGTCATAGAACCTGATATCCTCTACCCTTCCCTTATACCCAATGAGGAACCTTACCTTGATGACCACTTCATGATCTACTCCCATCTTTCTTGCTATGGCTGGATATTCTGGTTCAGGCTGTGCCAGTAATCCATAGGAGAGACCCTTAACTCCCTGGTTTTTAGCAGCCCATGCTCCGTCAGCTAGCTGAATGAAACCCTCTCCCATCTCCTGGGATCCCTTCACTGCCTTTGAGTTGCTATCGCTTTCAGGGGTGGTTTCACCTTCCTCATCTGTTACCTGAGAGTCCTCCGTCGTGTCTGCATCTATAGTTGCATCTGAGACCTCATGGGAAACCTCATCTTCTGTAACCTCTACTTTCTCTGTTTCTGCGGGCTTCTCTACCTTCTCCTCAGGGACCTTCTCAGGAATAACCTCTTCCACAGTTTCCACAGGAACCTCTACCTCCCTTTTAACTTCCTTCTCTACTACCTCAGGCTTTTCCTTCACAGCCTTCCTCTTTTTCTCGAGTTTTGCAGGTTTAGGTTTGCTTTCTGGTGCTGCAGACTTCCCTAGGGAGAGGTCCTCGGCTCTTCCTCCTGCATGGGAACCTTCCCCCACCATACTCATAGTGATGGTGGGATCTCCCACCATCTGAAAATCCAGAGTCTCCCTGGTAAAGGCAATACCAAAGACTAAAAGTAACAGGTGCATAATTGTAGAAAATAAAAAATACCTCATCTAAAACCTCCAAAAGCTAAATGCCTTCATAAGTTTTAAGATAAGGTATTGTAAAATTCTAATCTCTCCTGGATGCAGTTTAGGAGAACTACATCGGAAAGATTTCTCTACTTGGGCTTGGGTAAATTTATATCATATGTCAACTTTGGGTGTCAAGATTAATTTTTATGTTAAAAATCCCTATTATAGAAGGTCTTTTTAGAAAAATTAAAATTTTTTAAAAATTTGTTGACAAACTTTCTTAAGAGGACTATAATCAGTTCGAAAACTTTGAATATCAAAATTTTATAAAAATAATATTTGATGTCAAATGAGTTTAAAGAATAAGGTGGGCTTATATCTTTAATAACTTTGTAGGAGGAGTAGTATGTTAAGACACATATTGGAAAATGGAGGAATAATCGTATATGCCATAATGCTCATGTCCATATTTGGATTTGCAGTGATTGTGGAAAGAGGAGTTTATTTTTATAGGAATGAAAGGTATAGCGGCACCCTGCTTCTGGAACATCTGGAGAAGTTTATCCTCAAGGGAGAGAAGGAAAAGGCAATAGAGGTGTGTGACAGGTTTAAAAACACCAGTGCAGTTGTTATGAAGGAGATAATTAAGGAGTTCGAGACCTGCAGTATAAATGGATGCAACTATGAATTTTTAGAGGAGAAGGCAAGGGAGTGTGCCCTAAAGGAGGTGCCTAAGCTGGAGAAAAACATGTGGATCCTAGGAATAGCAGCTCACGTGACTCCCCTTGCAGGACTATTTGGAACAGTAACAGGGATGATCCAGGCATTTATGGCTATCTCCACACATGGGACGGGAGACCCTACAATACTTGCCAAGGGAATATCCCAAGCACTTATTACCACAGCAGCAGGACTGGCAGTGGCTATCCCGGCACTTATCTTCTACAACTACTACAGCAAGAAGATAGAGGTAGCATTAAATGATATGGAGATGAATGTAGTCGAGTTTATCAACTTCTTAAGAAAGCAGGTGTAGCCATGAAGACAAGACGTATTGCAGTCAGAAAAAAAAGGCAGGTTGTGCCGGACCTCACCCCCCTGATAGACGTTGTATTTCTCCTTCTTATATTCTTTATGGTAGCCACAACCTTTGATGACCTGGGAGGAATGAGGATAGATATACCCCAGTCTGCTGCAGCAGTGAATCACAAGGACGTAGACAAGATCTCGGTTCTCATGGGTAAGGACAATGAGATGAAGGTGAGAAGTGTAATAGGCGGCAGGTCCTCAGTGGAGGATGTGGATATAGAGGGACTCCCGGTAAAATTAAAGGGATTAATCGACAGAACTCCCGACGGCAGGGTGGGAATCCTTGCTGACAGGGAGATAGATTACGGAGAGGTAGTGGATGTTATGTCCATTGCCAGAGAAAATGGTGCTAAAAGCATCGACATAGAAACTAAAAGGATGTGATATACTTGAACCCAAAAATGAGAGAAGCTCTCCACAGTGCATTAGGTGATGAGGAGTATGCAAGGATAGAGAGGTTAATAGAGGAAAGGGGGATGATGGCCCTCATGGGAGAGGTAGCCAAAAATCCAAAACTAAGAAAGATGATGAAGAGCATGATGGGGGCACCTAAGAGCAAGGAAAGGTCCAGGTCACCCTTTGAGACAAGAATAAAATCCCACCACAACGCAAGTGCAATACTGGATGATTTCTTTGAGAAGAAAAGTCTTGATGATAACGGATTTATAGAGCACCTAGAGGGAGATTTATCAGATGTTCCCAAATCCATCTATGTGCATACACCCTACTGCGATAAGATCTGTTCATTCTGCAACCTGAACAGGGAGCAGCTAAAGGGAAGCCTGGATGAATATGCAAACTATATAGCCGATGAGTTTAAAAAGTATGGAACAACAAGATATATGAAGGAAAGTCAGTTTGAGGTTATATTCTTCGGTGGGGGAACTCCAACGGTATATAAGGCAAACCAGCTGGAGATAATATTAAAGAGTATAGAGGAAAATGTGAGGTTAAAGGAAGGATATGAGTTTACCTTTGAAACTACACTGCATAACCTAAACAAGGAAAAGTTAGATGTAATGATGAAGTACGGAGTAAACAGGTTAAGTGTGGGAATCCAGTCCTTCAGCGAAGAGGGAAGAAAGTTTTATAACAGAACCTACGGGAAGGAGGAGGTTATCAAAAGGCTTAAGGAGTTAAAGGAATACTTTAACGGTGAGGTATGTATCGATATTATCTATAACTTCCCAGAGCAAAGTAGGGAAGATGTTATAGAAGATGCAAGGATAACCAGGGAGCTGGGCCTTGGAAGTTCAAGCTACTACTCTCTAATGGTTCATGAGGGTTCAGCCCTGTCTAAGGATATAGATAGGGGAAGGGTTGAGCTGAGCAGGTCTCTTGAAAGAGAGAAGGAACTGGCCAATGCATTTTCAGATGAACTGATGAAAACAGGTGAGTACTACCAGCTTGAATTGACTAAGATAGCTAAAAAAGGGGGAGACCTCTATAAGTATATCAAGGTCAGAAATGCCGGGGGAGATACCTTCCCTATTGGTGTAGGTGGCGGAGGAAATATCGGAAATGTAGGTGTATTTAGAATGGGGAAGAAGACATCCTTCTACAGCGTTAAAACAGATGAGCACAGAAAGTTTGACATGGTGTCTGGACTGATGCAGTTTCCTCAGGTAGATAAGAGGGACCTGACAAAGATCTTAACTGAAGAAGAGATGAAGATATACAGTGAAAAGATGAAGGATTACATTACATTGGGATATATGACAGACACGGGAGACGCCTTTACTCTGACCAAGGAGGGGATATTCTGGGGGAATAATATCTCTAAGGATGTATTAACACACTTGGCAAGGGTACTATACGGGAAAAAACAGGTGAAGTAGATGATGAAAAAATATCTTATGATGACAGGAGGAGTAGTTTCAGTAGCTCTGGGAAGCCTGGGAATTGTATTGCCTCTCTTGCCCACTACACCATTTCTGCTTCTGGCAGCATACCTGTTCTCCCAGTCTTCAGAGAGGTTTCACGACATACTTATGAGGAACAAAGTACTGGGAAAATATATCTATAACTACACAGAGAGAAGGGGAATTGTCCTCAGGGATAAGATCATGTCTCTAATCACTCTTTGGGGAGGTATCGGATTTTCCTTTACCAGGATGAGCAATATCTACGGGAGAACCTTTCTCCTAGTGGTACTACTAGGTGTGACCTATCATTTGGTCACAATTGAAACTTTAGAAAGTTAGTTATAATTTTTTATGGGAGGAGTTCCTCCCATAAAGTTTGTTAAAAAACTTTGATTAGCAAAATATTAAAAAAAGAAACAAAGGGGAGAGAAATGAAAAAGAGATTGGCATTATTAAGTTTAATGATTGCAGCAACATCATATGCTTCAGATGATTTTTTTTATGAGGATAGGCCTAGTGGGGAGGAGGCATCTTCAGTTAGGTTAGAGGAGAGTGTAATATCTGGTGTGGGGTATGAAACCACAGTGAGGAATACTCCAAAGAATGTTCAGGTAATATCAAGTAAAGAGATAGAGGAGAAGAACTATCAGGATGTTACAGAGATCCTAAGGGATTCACCTCTTGTAACTATAAGAGAGGACGCTTTTGGTCCCATAGTGGAGATGAGGGGAAGCGGAAACAACTCCAAGGCAACGGTACAGGTACTGGTTGATGGGGTAAATATAAACCCTGTGGATATAAACCACGGAACCCTTCCATTAAACTCCATACCGGCTTCGGGAATCGAGAAGATAGAGATACTTCCAGGGGGAAGCGGGGTACTCTATGGTGACGGAGCTACTGGAGGAGTAGTAAACATAATAACCAAGGCTGCTGCAAGTGGTGAACCAAGTATTTATGCAGGAGCAAGGTATGGAAGTAATGCTAATAAACAGTGGGAAGCTGGTGCAGGAGGCAGGATAGGAAAGGACCTCTTGCTTCAGGTAAACTACTCTGGAACCGACAGACAGGGCAACAGAGACGAAGAGGAGTATGAAAGGCAGTATGTGGATATCTCTGCTAAATACGATATAACCCATAGAGATAGATTAACCTTTAAATATGCCCATACAACTGAGGATAGAACCAGTGCAGACCTTCTTACAAGAGCTCAGCTAACTGAGGACAGAGGCCAGTCTGGAATCGACTTCGACGGAGTGGAGTCGGATCTTGCTGGAAACGGAGATATAGCAGACAGAAGTGAGCTTACAAGAGATGAGTTTATGGGTACCTATGAAAGGGATATTACAGATAGACTGACCTTCAACCTTAAAGCCAGCTACCAGAAGACTGAAAACGACTCCCATACAAGGGACCTTACAACTGGATGGAAGGAAGGTATGGATGATGCTTGGTTTAATTCAGGGAACTACTATGCTGATACTATAGGAACCTTTACAGATGAGAAGTATAGGGTTAGCCCTAAGATCAAATATGACTATGCAGAGGACAGCTACCTGATTGTTGGTTATGACTATACTATGCAGAAGAGTATGAGAGACTTTGATAACTTTACAGACCTCTATGAGGTGTATGAGCTGGATACAGAGAAGGAAAGTCATGCAGGATATGTATTCAACAAGACCAGCATAGGAAGCTTTGAGTTTATGCAGGGATTCAGAAGAGAGTGGACCTACTTTGACTTTGAAAAATCAACTCACTACCATCACCAGGTAATGGCACCATCTACTCCTGGATGGATTACAGGACTCCCTGGAGGTGTTGTAGATACAGGACTTCAGAAGGAAACTCACAGCAAGAGTATGAGAAATGATGCCTTTGAGTTTGCTGTAAACTACCTATACTCAGATACAGGTAATGTCTATGCAAGGTTTGAGCAGAGCTTCAGAACACCAGCACCTACAGAGTTCCAGGATAAGGATGGAACTAATTATATATATAACGACCTGGATGCAGAGACAAGCCAGACTATAGAGCTGGGAGTAAATGACTATGTCCTCGGTTCATTTGTTAGTGCCACAGTGTTTGGAGGAAGAACTAAGGATGAGATCTTCTACGAGGAGGTAGAGCACGGTAAGGAGTGGTACTACAACAACCTGGGAGAAACTCAGAGATACGGTATCGAACTTAGTGCAGAACAGTATCTTGGAAAGTTCACATTCTTTGAAAACTTCTCATATGTAAAGACTGAGATTACAGAGAATGAGTCGGATACTTCCATAGAGGGAAATGAGGTTCCATATGCTTCGAGAATGAACTTTAATATTGGAACAAAGTATGACTTTACAAGCAGACTAAATACAGTAGTTAAGGTTAACTATAAGGACGGTTACTACTTAGACAGAGCAAACGAGTTTGAAGCAGGAAGCACAATCACTACAGATATGACGATTAACTACACTATGGAAAACGGTCTGAAGCTTTACACTGGGATAAACAACTTATTCAACAGAAACAACTATGACAGAACCGGATTAAGCGGTGGAGAGATGGTATATGACCCGGCAGATGAGAGAAGCTACTATGCAGGGTTTAAGTATGAGTTTTAATAAACTATAAAATTAAAGGAAGGGGGAGACCTCTTCCTTTAAATACAGAACAAGGAGAATTCACATGAATAACATAAAAAAGTTACTTCCCCTTACACTACTGTGCGGAATTGTTGTTATGGCAGTAATTTCAACGGGAATGGGAAGTATTCAGGTTCCTGTAGGGCAGATAATTAATCCCTCAACAGCACCTGATTATGTAAGAACAATAATTTTTGACATAAGACTTCCAAGGATACTTATGGCACTTTTAATAGGGATGATGCTTGCATCCAGCGGTGTAGTGGTACAGACTGTTTTCCAAAATCCCCTTGCTGATCCCTACATTATAGGGATAGCTGCAAGTGCTACCTTTGGTGCAGTTCTGGCATTTATCTTTAAGATGCCTGATATTATGTATGGTATCTCGGCCTTTATCTCATGTCTTGCCAGCACATTTATTATCTTCCACCTTTCTAACAGAGGAGGGAGGGTTAACGTAACTACTCTTCTTATAATAGGAATAGCGGTTTCGTCATTTATAGGGGCTATGACCTCCTTTGCCATGTACCTCATTGGGGAAGACTCTTTTAAGATAACTATGTGGCTTATGGGTTACCTTGGGAATGCAACATGGAGGAAGGTGGGGATACTGCTGCTACCACTTATACTATCCCTGGTCTTCTTCTTTATGAACAGGAGCCAGCTGGATGCCCTTCTATCAGGGGATGAGGAAGCACACTCCCTTGGAATAGATGTCCATAAGTTAAAGGTAAGAGTACTGTCGGTAGCTTCACTGGTTGTAGCCTTCTCAGTAGCTTTTTCAGGGATGATCGGATTTGTGGGGCTTATTATCCCCCATAGTATAAGAATTATTACAGGACCTAGCAACTCAAAACTTCTTCCCAATGCCGCCCTTGCAGGAGGTTTTTTTCTTCTTATTTGCGATACAATTGGAAGAATGGTCCTTGCCCCTGTGGAGGTGCCAATTGGAGTTGTAACAGCCTTCTTTGGAGCTCCCTTCTTTCTATACCTGGCATTTAAGAGTGGAAGGGGGAGTATGTAATGGCTATTGAAGTAAAAGGTGTAAGGTTTTCCTATGGAAAAAAGGAGATACTAAAGGGAGTGGATGTAAGGATTAATAAGGGAAAACTTACCGGGATACTGGGGCCTAACGGCTGTGGGAAGTCCACCCTCCTTAAAAATATACTGGGTTATCTGAAAAAAAGTCAGGGAGAGATCATTCTTGGAGGAAGTGAGTTAGGGGAATATACACAAAAAGAACTTGCAAGAACTGTGGCCCTTGTACCGCAGAAATCAAGTCTTATGTCTCCTATGAAGGTAGAGGAGTTTGTCCTAATGGGAAGACTTCCCCACCTGGTAAGCTCGTGGCAGGGCTACAGCAGAGAGGACAGGGAGATATCGGAAAAGTTCATGGAAGAGATGGATATAGGTCGGTTTAAGGAGAGGGGAGCACTTAGCCTCTCTGGAGGAGAGTTTCAGAGAGTGCTTCTTGCCAGAGCTCTTACTCAGGATCCGGATATTCTACTGCTGGATGAACCAACATCTGCTATGGACCTTAACCATGCTGTGGAGCTTATGGTCAAGGTTAGAAAACTTGTGAGGGAAAAGGGGCTTACATCGGTAGCTGTAATCCACGATCTAAACCTTGCTTCTATGTTCTGTGATGAGCTTGTTCTCATGGTAGGTGGAAAGGCTAAGTATGTGGGAACTCCCAAGGAGGTCCTTACAGAGGAGATCTTAAAAGAAGTTTACAACCTTAAGTCCAAGGTAATTACAGACGATGACGGAAACCCATATGTAATTCCCCTGGTATAGAAAGAAATAGTTACTTCTGTCTTGATACAGAAAGTAACCAAGAAATCAAGACCTGTTGAAAATATCTATTTCATAATCAAAGAAGCCTGAAAGAATCGAAACTCGCTTTGCTCAGACAGTCGACACTTTCTAACCTTCTTTTTCATATTCTATTTACGATATTTTCCAATGGTCATAAAACTTTAAAATATTAAACGTTAGGATGGGAGAAATAATGAAGAAGATAATATTACTGTTAAATATGTTTATAATCTCAGTGTGTTCAATGGCACTAAGTATAGAGGAAGGTAAGATAACAGACTTTGTGGGGAACAGTGTAGAGGCTAGGGAGTATAAGAGAATAATCGCTATAGATCCTGCAGCTGTAGAGGTGTTCTACATGATAGGTGGAGAGAAGAATATAGCTGCTATTGCTAGAACTACTACTACTAAGATATGGCCTGAAGATAAGACAGAGCACCTTCCCTCTGTAGGGACAATAACAAAACCATCTATAGAGCATGTTATATCTTATAGCCCAGGTCTTGTTATATTAAACCCTATGGTTGCAGGTTTTGGAGAGACATTAAAGGCTAGAAACATTCCCTTCATTGTAAATGGCGGAAACAACTTTGATGAGATCTTAAATAATGTAAGTGTATATGGAGTTCTTGCCGGCAGGGAAAAGGAAGCAGCTAAAGTCAGATCTGAGTATGAAGAAGAGCTTGGTGACTTAAGAGAGAAGGTAGAGGATAAGCCTCTGGGACTTAAGGGAGCCTTCCTCTTTAGTACTTCTCCACTGATGGCATTTAACTCCAAATCTCTACCAGGACAGGTCTTTAACCTTCTTGGAATCGAAAATATTGCAGACAACCTTCCAGGAGGAAGACCAATTATCTCAGCAGAGTTTATGATTGCCTCCAATCCAAATGTCCTTCTGGGAGCAATGGGTATATTTAAGAAGGAGGATATTGTTAACAGCAATCCCTTTGTAAAGGATACTGAAGCTGGAAAAACAGGAAATATCGCTATAGTGGATTCAGATAAGATCCTCAGACCGACACCTAGAATAATAGAGGTAGTGAGGGAGCTATATGAGGAGTTATCCCTTGAAAGTTAAGTTAAGAGATTACTACAAGCTGGAAAGGAAGCTGCTGACAGTATTTTTAGTCAGCAGCTTTGCTGTTACTCTTATGGATCTCTGGGCTCCAAATTTAGTTAGAGTTCTCATGGATGACATTATTCCAGCAAGAGATATGAATAGGTTTGCAAGATCTTCCCTTCTTCTGGGAGGGCTATACATTTTAAGGTTTGCTGTTTCCCTCTTCTCCTATAGCAGGGGACAGTTAATGGGGAACAGACTAAAGTATCATATGAGAAATGACCTCTATAAAAAGATTCTCGATCTTCCCTCGAAGTTTTTTAATAAAAATAAGAGTGGAGATCTAATAACGAGGCTCACCGGAGACCTGGAAAGCTCCTCTACACTCCTCTATAGAGGTCTTGAGGACATATTGTTTTCCATATTATCTATTATAGGTGCTGTTTTTGTAATGGTAGGATTCAGCCCTGCACTGACAGTCTTAACTCTTCTCCCCCTTCCCTTTACCTCTGCCTTTGTATGGTTAAGAAATGAAAGGCTTAAGAGGGGTTACGGGGCTATAAGGGGGAAAAACAGTGAATTGACCTCTAATATACACGATACCCTCAAAACTATATTTTTTATTAAGGATAATCTATTAGAAGGTTATAGATACGGTAAATTTCAGGAAAGGAATGAAGAGCTCCTTGAGGAGGAGAGAAGGAACTGTTTCAACATCTCCCTTCTTATGTCTGGAATTACCTTTTACAATAACCTGACACAGATGATAATTATCTTTGCAGGGGGATATCTCTATATCGGAGAAAGGATAACCATGGGAGTAATCCTCTCCTTTCTTCTCCTTACAAACAGGTTCAGAATCTACCTTATAAAGCTCATGGGCCTTGTGGATATCTATCAGAGAGGTATGACTGGTATCTCAAGATTCAGGGAAATAATGAATACTAAGGAGGAGGAATCTGGTAAAAATAAGATAGAGGATCCCATAGAAACTCTTGAGCTAAAAGACCTGACCTTTTCCCACGGGGGAAGAGAGGTGATCTCTAAGCTGAATATCACTGTAAATAAAGGAGAGAAGATAGCCTTTGTAGGAAGGAGCGGTGTAGGAAAGAGTACCCTGCTTAACCTTATCAAGAAGGCGCTTGTCCCACAGGAGGGAAAGATCCTGATAAATGGTGTCTGTCTCTCCTCTATAGACAGAGTTGATTACCTGGGAAGGCTGGGAATTATAGACCAGAATGAACATATAATGAATGAGAGCGTAGAGGAAAATATCACGGCTGTAAGGAGAGATATGGATATAGAGGATTTCAATAAAAGCCTTGAAAGATCTATGTTTCATGAGGTAGTGGAGGAACTTCCAGAGAGGGAGTCTACCCTACCGGGAAGCAATGGGATCCAGTTAAGTTCAGGTCAGAAGCAGAGAATAGCTGCTGCAAGGGTATTTCTGAAGAAACCTGAGATCCTAATCCTGGATGAGGCAACTAATACCCTGGACAACATTACTGAAGCTAAGATCATGGAGAATATTCACAGCTACTTCAAGGACAGGATTGTAGTGGCGGTGGCTCACAGGCTGGATACCCTCAAGAACTTTGACAGGATATATGTTCTGGGAGAGGAGGGAGTTATTGAAAGCGGCAGCTTCCATGAGCTTTTAAGGAGAAAAACCATATTTTACGGTATGTATAGGGGAGGCTAGGGCCTCCTTTTTTCTATGGAAACTTTGGCAGCACCAATGATTAATATAGGGAGAAGGATTAATGAATATTCTGCTGAATATCTTTCCCTTGATCTACCGAAGCTAATAAAGTTTTTTCTAGACCTAACAGAACTTTTTTAGAGGTCCAGGCTCCCATAAAAAGTTATTATAGAGTATCTTATATCTATCAAGATCCTCTGAAAAAAAGGAATAGATTAAATTTTCTTAATAACTATATAAGGGATTAAAAAGGGGGGGATCTAGTCGGTGCATAGAAAAGGAATAGACGAATCTAAAAAATAGAGGGTGATATTTATGTATCCAAATGCAGAGGAAGTAGGCCTGAAAATCTCATTTGGGGGTGGAGTAGTCTTTGCAGTAATTGGATTAGTCATGGCGGTGTGGAGCAGGTCTCAGCTGGTACTACTGGATGGTAGCTACAGTTTGCTGGATTCATTTTTTACATTTCTGATCCTCAAGGTTACCACAATGGTGGGAGAGGATAGAAGCAAAAGGATGAAGCTAAGGTGCCTCAAGGAGTACTTTCTTATACTGAGATCGGGAGCAATTATAACCTTTCTGTTATATCTTCTCAGGGAAAATATAATCATAGTTCTCCAGGGAGGAAAACTTGTAGATACAGGTAGCGTAGGGGCATACACATTCATATCTGTCCTGGGAGGGGGAATATTTTTTTACTACCTAGACAGATGCAGTAAACATACCGATTCTAAGGTACTGAGATTAGAAAGAAAGGGGTGGCTGATAGACACTATGCTCAGCGCATCCATAGCAGTATCTCTTATAATATCCTACCTTATCAAGGGCAGTGATATAAGTTATATGAGGCTTTACATAGAACAGATATTTGTAATTTTAATAGTTCTGGTTAATTTCCCTTGTCCTATAAATGTAATTACAGAAAGTATTAAGGTGATAAAAAGAAGTTAAAATCTATATCCATAGGAAAAACCTCAGATTCGACATCTGAGGTTTTTTAGAGACTACTATTAATTTTTTTCATTATATTCAAAGCAGTTTTTATCTCCTCTTCGGTTATATGCCTTGAAAATTGTTCTATAATGATATCCGCTGCCTCGATAAAGGCCTCTCTTTTTTCATATGCAAAGGGAGTCAGTCTCACAAAGTTTATTCTGCTGTCCTCAACACCCTTATACTTCTCCACATACCCCAACTTTACCAGCTTGTTTACAAGAGCTGTTACTGTAGATTTGTCCCTCTGGATAATTTCAGAGAGATCTCTCATGGAGAGGGTTTCATTTCTGAAGAGGGCCACAAGAATATCTCCGTGGGTAGGAGCCAGTCCCACTACACCTCTGAGCTCAAGCTCCTTTAACTTCCTGATTCTGAGTTTTTTCTCGATTTCTGTAATTGTTTTTATAAGTTCTCTATCCATCATATTCATATTATATACTCATTGTACTATAAAATACAAATTTAAATTTTAAACTGATCTTTGAACCCCTCCCTCACAACTGTATACTCACCGGTTTCTTCATTGAGATCATAGATGTTGAAGTTGGTCTTAATATCGAACCCCTCATCTCTTATGGCAAAGTTAAGGGAAGCCGACCCATTCTCACCACTGACTATCCTGTGGAAGATCTTAACATCCCAGGAGAGAACCACTCCCTCGGAAGCTATCAGCTCACCGTCACGATAGATCTTGTCCGGGTGTATCTCAAAGGTGAGCTTTCTTCCCAGTTCTCCGCTATAGAGTTCAACTCTTCTATAACCGTGCATCACCACCAGATTATCCTTTTGATGGTAGTGCATATACCAGGGTCTTTCCACCTCACCCACCTTCCCAGGAGAAACAGCATTGTTTTTATGTATTACTCTGTCCACAGAACTAGTGGATTTCACTATCCCCTCTGGAACCAGGTCAAATACCACTCCCTCGGTTTTTCTAAAAAGTTTCAAGGGGGAAATACTATAAAACCCCTTAACCTCTTCTATATACATACAGATCCCTCCCTAATATTGATATTCATATATACTCCAATATCTTTTATTTCTTTTAATCTTTCTCCCTCCCAAATAAAAAGTCCTGTTAAATAAATTACAGAAAGAAAGAGGGCGGAAATTAAAAATATCTTATTATTTCACTTTTAAGAACTCGCTTCCAACCGTCTTTGTATTCTATCCTTTTTCAAAATTCGAGGACCTTAAAACTTAAATTAGAGCTTCATTTTTTTCTGATATTTCTAAAAAACCACTAAAAAATTATCTCTGATAATAAATCTAAGTATAATGACAATTATCTACAGATATATTATTGGATCTATAAGAATTAGTTGGAATAACTTGGTTTTTTAGGTTATTTTATAGGGAAATCTTTAAAAATGGACTTTCCTATTTTGGGGAAGTGGCCTGATGTGATTAAGGACTGTGGATCGCCTATTTAGATAAAAACAAAAGTAAATTAATCCCTTCTTCAAGTCCCGTCTAACAATTTTTCTGTATTTATAAGGATGGGACTTTTTATTTGGGAGAGACATTCTTACTTCCACCTCTGCCGAATAATCTATAGAAGAGGTAGGTTCCTGAGAGGTAGAAGATTATGGTGAAGTAGTAGGGGGCATTGTAGGATACCTTTTCCATAAGGTATCCCCCTGCCACCATTCCCAGTGCTCTGGTCAAGTTGCCAGACAGGGTAAAGAGGCTGCTGAGCATGGGCCTTTCATCCTCATCGACCATCTCCATGGAAAGGTTCTGAACTATGGGGTGGTTTAAGTTCATAAGGGTTGACCTCATGAGAAAGGATATGGTTATTATAACTATTCCCTGGGGAAATGCTATGGAGATAAGAAATGGGATGGAAAGTAGCTGACAGAGTATTACCGTCTTTTCTCTGCCCACCTTCTTGGCCAGTAAGGGTACTAAGAGTCCCCCTGCTGCTACTCCCATCTGAGCTATGGATAAAATAGTTCCCACTAGGCTGTTTCCTATATCCAGTGTATATTTCAGGTAGATACTGAAGAAGGGAACCACAAGACCTGCCCCAAAACCAATGGTGCTATTGTAGATGAGGAATTTCACTACTTGCCCACGAACTACCCTTCTATAGCTTTTTAGATATTCTCCTAGTCCTGTCCACTCCCTCTCCACATTATTTTCCGTAATTTTATTTATAGGAACGGTAAATGAAAATAGAAGGGTGGCAAAGAGAAGAAAGATCATTCGCAGGGATGAGAGGCCGGTAAAGTTAATCTTCAACAGATCTGAAAGTCTTCCTCCCAGAAAGGTCCCGGCAATTATTCCAATATTTTTTAATGCAAAGTTGTAACTGAATACCTTAACCCGTTTTTCCTCTGAAACATTCTCCATGAGAAAGGCTCCCTCACTGGTCATATGCATGCTGAAGCCCATTCCCATGAGAGAGGCTGAAAACAAGATCATATCCGGGTTCAATGTGGAGACTAACCCTATTGCTCCAATTCCTGTGAAAATTATTCCAGAAATAATTATTTTTTTATATCCGTAATTTTTAATTAAATAGGATGAAAGCACTGATGATAGAGCAATAGACAGAGTGGTGCATGAAAGAGTTCTACCAACGAATCCCTCTAAAAATCCTGCTTCCTTTAAAAAAATTCCAGCAAAGGTGAAGAAAACACCCCTAACCACAAGGTAGATGATAAAGGTCCCCAAAAAAAACTGCTTTATATTGTTGTTTAATTCTCTATAGATCATACCTCCCCCTAACTATATTTAAATTGTGTAAATGACAAAATTAAAAATAAATGTTATTATATAGGGTAAATTTCAAGTAATGCCTACTAGAGTATAGTACATTATTCTATGATTATGAAATGGAGTTGATATAATGAGCGAAATAAATATACTGGTTAAAAGATCCTTAGAGGAAAACCTCCTTATCTCTGGTGTGCTGAGCAACCCAAGAAAGGGAGTTACTGAATATAAAAAGGTCACTGTAAAACCCGTTGTATTAAAGGAGGAGCTGAAGTTTCAGTTTGCCTATATCCTGGACAGGAATACCGTCCATAAAAACCTCGATACCCAGGAAGCTGTGGCAGAATTAATGGAGCTATTTAACCTCTACAAGCAGGGAGTGCTCTATACTGGAGAGGGAGATTACCAGATCCTTATCAATAAGAAGGGGAAGGCTAAGATCATCAAGAATAAAGCAAGCAAGAAGGTGGACCTCAGCGCCCTGAACCACAACAGAAAGAAGAAATATGTTATCGAGGAGGGAGTTCCCTGCGATTTCCTTGAGAGACTTGGAGTAATGGACAGTGAGGGAAATGTCTTCAAGAGTAAGTTCGATAAGTTCAGACAGCTGAACAAGTATCTGGAGGTAATGGAGGGATCCCTTAAGACACTTGACCTAAGCAAGAAGCTGAGGATAGTAGACTTTGGTTCAGGTAAGGCATATCTGACCTTTGCCCTCTACTGGTATTTAGTGCAGAAGCTGGGAGTAGAGGTAGAGATAGTTGGGCTGGACCTGAAGAAAAATGTTATCGAGCTGTGCAATAAGATAGCTGAGGAGCTGGGATACAGGGACCTTTCATTTAAGATGGGAGATATCAAGGGATATACAGAGTTTGATGAGGTAGATGTAGTTATTACCCTTCATGCATGTAATACAGCAACAGATGATGCTATCGTTAAGGCAGTAAAGTGGAACGCTAAGCTAATAATGACGGTACCTTGCTGCCAGCAGGAGTTATTTAAGCAGATCGACAGTGATGTAATGTCTCCCCTTATGAAGCACGGAACTATTAAGGAGAGGATAGCTTCCCTTGTGACAGATTCCATCAGAGGGAACCTTCTGGAGGCCCTTGGGTATAATGTGGAGATCTTTGAATTTATTGAAACGGAGCACACTCCTAAAAACCTTGTAATAAGAGCAGGAAATAAGGGAAAGCCAAGTAAAAAGGCCCTGGATGAGTATAGAGCTTTCAGGGATATGTGGAACCTCAATCCATACCTGGAGAAGGCCCTTGCCGATGAGCTGGATAATATAAATTAAAAAGCAATTTGACGTTGCACCCTAATAATCGATTGGAGCACTCATTGTTTTATTTAGTTTTTTATAATTTTATATTTCCTTTATAATAAAAAGAAGAGGATAATCCTCTTCTTTTTAATTTTCAGTAGTATATTTTTCTATCTTTGAGGTGAGAATATCCACGATGAGGGGCTCCAGCCCCAAAATAGAGTCAAGGTGTATTTTAAAATCGCTGTACCTCTTAGTAGTTCTCTCTATTATCTCAGGGATATGAACCTCTACATGCTTTCCCCCATAGAGGAGGTAGGGAATAATAACTGTTTCTTTTATTCCCTCTTCATAAACCTCTACAAGCTTTTCCTCCAATAGGGGAGTTCCAAAGGTGAGAAAGGCCTCATCTATGGAGAGATCCGACCTCTCTCTCAGTACCTCTACAAGGTTTTTAAAGAGTTCATTGTTCTCCTCTACCCTGCTCCCGTGACCAACTATAATAATACTCTTCATGTCTACTTACCTATGCTACAGCTATAGGGATTCCCCTGACTTGGATGATCCTCTATGCTTTTAACATTTATATTTGCCCTGTACTCGGTCTCGCTCCAGAGTATCCTCTGGGCAACTTCAGCTTCTGGGTTTAACTTTACACCATCTAAAAGCATATCCTTAAACTTGTTGTAACCAGCCCTGTCTATAAGGTGTCCCCCGTGAATATACTGAGGCTTATTCTCCAGTACATTGGCTGAGAAGGCCTGCCAGTTTTTGATTACTCCTAGAACCACCTCTTCAGTTACCCAGTTTAAAAACATCTTTCCCATTCTGGGATACTGCTTTCCAGTCCTTCCTCCTACTATGACTCTATATAACTTCTTCTCAGGTCTTACCCATGCAGAAGTTGGACAGGCTTCGATACACTCTCCGCATCCCACACAACAGCAGCTGTCCTTCACAGCCTTGTGGTTATCTCCGCTTAGAACCCTTGTGGCATGGCTCTTACAGACCTTTACACACCTCCCGCATCCAATACACCTCTCCTTGTGGAAGATGGGCTTGGTTACACCGATTATTCCAAAGTCATTGAAGTGACCCTTAGCACAGTCGTTGGGGCATCCAGCCAGAGACATCTTTATGTGATAGTGGCTTGGAAAGATCTCCTTTTCCAGCTTCTTTGCAAGTTCGTGGGTATTGTAGTTTCCCTTGATACAGTGGGCTCCCCCGATGCAGGCCATAATATTTCTGGCTCCGATTGTAGGGTAGCCAGATGAATCTACCTCCATATCAACACTACAGGCCTCTACCTCTACCTCCCTGATGTAATCTTCCAGATATGCATTTACAGCCTCTATATTCTCATACTTTATCCCCGGCATATTTAGAGTCTGTCTCATACCAGGGTGAAAGGTCCCGTTCCCCCAGGTCATAGCTATATGCTGTACCACAGAAAGATACTTGGCATCAATAAGTCCTCCCGGAACCCTCATCTGAAGCATAAACTCCCCGGGAACCTTTGACTGACGAAAACAGTTTAATTTTAGTTTAGTTATATTTATATCGTGATTCATTCTCTTCCCTCCTAATCAATTAGATATTTTCCTTCAGTATAGTTAAATACAGGTCCCTCAAGACATACATAGGTTTCATCTACCCTGCAGTGTCCGCATTTTCCTACTGCACAGGACATCTTCCTCTCAAAGGAAAGCCAGATCTTCTCTTCTGGAACCCCCATCTTAACAAACTCCTTGGCTCCAAACTCCATCATCTTTGGAGGCCCTACAATTACAATCTCTGTATTTGGAATGTCAGAAAGGTTTAACTTATTAAAGTGCTCTGTAACCAGCCCTTTTGATAATCCTAGGCTGCAGTTGCCATCCTGGCAGATTTCATCTACAGTGGTAATAACATGGTGATCCCTTCTCCACTGGGATATCTCCTCCTCAAAGAGGATACACTCCTCATTTTTAAACCCAAGGATGAGCTCCATATTTTCAGTGGAGGCAAACTTCTTATGCACAGCATTTATCATAGACCTTACCGGACCACAGCCAGATCCTCCGGCCACAACTATCAGATGTTTTCCCCTATAGTTTTCATCAAAGGGGAAGCCGTTCCCATAGGGCCCCCTTAAAAACATCTCATCCCCGGGCTTTAACTCAAAGAGTACATTGGTAACCAATCCTACCTTTCTTATTAGAAATTCTATCCACCCCTCCTCCACATTGAACTCTGTAACAGAGATGGGAGCTTCCCCCACTTTAGGAATGGAGATCTGAATAAACTGCCCGTAGTTTAACTCATCTACCCTGTCAAACTCCACCTTAAAAAGCCACTCTATATTAGTAACTTTCTTTATATCTAATATCTTATATGGTTTCGGCATAATTGGATTTTCCATTACTTGCTACCTCCTGTTAGTTTCTCAGTTTCATGGGTAAGTTTATTTATAAGGGTAGAGAAGGATATAAATACCGGACATCTGTCATCGCATCTTCCGCATCCCACACACATATGCTCTCCCCCAAATCTCTTCTTGAAGTCATGGACCTTGTGCATAGTCTTAAACCTCATTCTCTCTCCGGCTGTGCTTCTGAAGGTATGTCCACCAGCCATATCGGTGTAACCATCTATATGACAGGAAGCACTTATCCTTCTCCTTTCCCCGGCATTGCTGTCTGGAGTATAGTGCATATCATAGGATGTATAGCATGTACAGGTGGAGCAGGCTATGGTGCAGCTACCACACATAAGACATCTCTTATCGTATTCTTTCCACAAGTCAAGGTTCTTTACCTGCTGCTGAATATCCTTATTAGGAATAACAGGAAGCTCAACTTTTCTGCTATTTTCCGTAACTAGTGGTACTGAATACTCCATCTCTTCCCCTTTAAATACCTCCTCTAAACTACCCTTTTTTATATCCACTTTTACTGTCTCAGGCTCTAGCTGTAATCCAAAGATATAGTCTTTATCCTCAACAATATTCCCCTTCATAGAGGCACAGAAACATGTATCCCACCCTTTATCTGGGCATTCCATAAGGGCAAAGGAGATTCTGTCTCTCATCTTCCTGTAGTAGGAATCTTCAAAGCCTCCATTCTCAAGGTAGATCCTATCCTGTCTCTTAAAGGCATTTATATCACAGGCTCTTGCAAATATAAGGACGGGCTTGCTATCTGTCTTTCTCTCCCTGTACTCATCGTCGGTGAAGTAGAATAGGGTTTCAGTAATAGGACCTATAACCTCCTTGGCAGGATAGTCCGATTTTGCATCATAGACTATCTCCTTTCCTCTCTCCACCACTCCGTATCTGACAACATCTGTGTCTACATACCTTCCCTCCTTGGGAAATCTTTTTGGAGCATAGATTACATAAGTTTCCTTTAACCTTTCAAAGGCTTCATCAAAACTTTTTCTACTCATTTTCACTGCCATAAATTCCTCCTTTTTTAACTGTTTCTATCTTAGTTAAGATATTAACATAGCCTTAAAGGGAATTAACAATACTAATATTCAATACAAAGAATAGGTTTTTACCTATACAAACTTAAAATATTCTTGAAAAAGTCAATAATAAAGCGTGAGGTTCCACCCTTCTTAACCTTTTGTAATAATCTATCATAATGAAATTAATCTATAATTATATACTTTTCCTAACAATAAAAAAAGAAGGAACATCTCTGTTCCCTCTAAAACTACTATCTATAGAATATCTACTTCCCCTTAAAAAACCTCAGCACCATCTTAACGGAGTCAAAGGGAGCTCCCCTTCCTAGAAGGAGGGGCCACGAAGTATTTGGATGGGGGATTACATGTCCTCCCTCAAACACCTCTATTAGGATATTTTCCCTAACCCTGTACTCCCTGTAGAGCCTGTGGTCCAAAGGTTCCGGAAGGGTCTCCTCCCTGGAGATCTTAAGAAAGGATTCATAGGTGGAATCAAATCTTCCCCTACTCCTGCCGTCGGATCCCATAAGATCTCCCCCTTGAAAGGGGACCATCCTGTCCTCTACATTGTTGATTATAATCACAGGGGTAGCCTTTTCAAGGGAGTAATCCCTGTTCTCCTCACTGGGAAGGTTGATACACCAGAGAGCTATTTTTTTAAAGATACCGCTCTGGGTAAACTTAAATCCCAGGGCTCCCCCGTTGGAGAAACCTCCAAAGAATACCTGCTTCTCATCTCCTCCATATACAGAAACAAGGTAGTGGACTATCTTCCTGTAAAACTTCTCCTCATCTATATCAGCTTCCCTTGCCGGATGGAGCCTTCCCAGCCTCCCGTCATTCCAGTAGGGTCCAAAGGAATCTGGATATACAACTATAAGATTTTCCTTCTGGGACATCTCCTCAAACTCATAGGCTGTGGCTGCCCTCATTATATCCCCATTGCAGTGGGAACCGTGGGCAAGAAAGATAATTCTGGCTCCGGGCTTTAACCCCTCTGGGATAAAGTAGGAAAATCTTCTCTCCACTCCATCTATATGAAGGATCTTCTTCATGGTTCCCTTCCTAAAAACAACTCCCTCCAGATGACTCACCATCTGGGGAACAACTATCCTCCCCATGCTACTTATTCCTTTTCTTCAGTGGGAACATAAACACATCTCTCATAGCTCCTGTGTCATCGGCCTGCTCCTCTACTAGAGGTATATCTGCAAGCTCCACCTCACCAGCGTACTCATAGGTCCCCTCCTCATATACCTCAAAGAGGTGCAGGGCGAATCCCTCATCAGCTGCATTGAGGATAGACTTGTTCTGCCTCTTCATCTCCTGGTTTCCCTTCTTTCCCATACCTGTAAAGTAGAGGGTATCTCCCTCTTTTCTGTGCTTGTATGAGCAGTTGTCAAACTTAGCTATAAGAACTATAGTATTGGTCTTCTTACTCTTTCTTACTCCCCCCTGGTTGCTGCAGAGAAATAACTCTGCAATATCCTTATTCCCTATCTTATCTCCTATATTAAGGTCTCTGTAATCCATAATCTCCTCCTAAATCTACTAACTTTTTCAGTTAAAGGTTAACACAGAAATGGAATTATTTCAACACCCTCTCCTATGGGGAGAGGCTTGTAAAAAAGGGAATGGTCCTTTTTGGGGTATAGATAGAGTAGCAGATTAATCATACAGCTAAGGAGGAAGATATGGAACACAATGAGAGGAAGCCAGAGTGGCTGAGGATAAAGATACAGACCAATAATAAGGTAAGGGAGGTGGAGGAGCTTCTGGACACCCTGAACCTCAATACAGTGTGCAGGGAGGCAAGGTGCCCCAACAGGTGTGAGTGCTACTCCAAGAAAACAGCCACCTTTATGATAATGGGAAGTATATGTACCAGGGGATGCACCTTCTGCAATGTAAGGGGAGGTAAGCCTGAACTGCTTAACAGGGAGGAACCTGTAAATATAGCCATGGCTGTGGAGAGGTTGGGGCTGAAGTATGTGGTGGTTACCTCGGTAACGAGGGATGACCTGGATGACGGGGGGGCAGATCACTTTGGAAGGGTGGTAGAGGAGATAAGGAGAACTACCCCAGATGTCAGGGTGGAGATACTTATATCAGATCTCAGAGGAAGTAAAGTTGCCATAGAGAGGATAGCCCATGCTGCTCCCGAGGTACTCAACCACAATATAGAAACTGTTCCCAGGCTCTATTCCACCGTCCGGCCAGATGCTGACTACAGGAGAAGCCTGGAGGTCATAAGGAGTATCAAGGAGATGAATCCCAAGATAAAAACAAAGTCGGGAATAATGCTTGGACTGGGGGAGACTCAGGAGGAGGTCTTAGAGGTATTTAAGGATCTCAGGGAACATGGCTGCGACCTTCTTACAGTTGGCCAGTACCTAAGGCCATCCAGGGAGCACACTCCCATGGAGAGGTATATCAGTCCTGAGGAGTTTTCCTGGTACAGGGAGAGGGCCCTTGAGATGGGGTTTCAAGGGGTAGCTTCTGGGCCTCTTGTAAGGAGTTCCTACAATGCCTGGGAGCTATATAGTTCAAAGGATTAGATATTAGAGCCTGACTTTCTAAAAAGTCAGGCTCTCTTTTCATACAATAAAAAACCCTCTTCAGATAATCTGAAGAGGGTTGCTTTTTACACTGTAACTTCCCTTGCTTTGTGCTTTTTCAGAGTAACCTCTGAATCCGATGGGAGGGCAAATAGCGGTATAAACCTATCCATTCCTGTAAGAGTCAGGAAGAGGATACTGAACACTGCTATAACAGCCATTATATTAAATCTAATCATGTCCATTGCTACAAAATGATGTAGTGGATATACAGCATTGGCTATACCGATGAAGAATCCAACATATACATGCCAAGGAACAAGCTGAGAACCAAATACTCCAAGGGCATCACTGAATGTAGCATTTCTAAGTCTTAGCTTTTCAATAGCTTCTGGAGATCCGTCTACGTTCTTCTCAACTAACTCTCTGATGATAGGTCCCACAGTAACGATCTGTGCCATCTCATCTGAAAGAGCGGCATTTCCAAGTATAGAAAGAACACCATTGTAGAACATTAACTGTCTCACGTTTCTGGAGATAGCAACTACCAGGTTGGAAAGAGGTCTGAAGGCATCTATTCTCTTCATGATACCACCAAAGGCAGCAACCCACATCATCATTATAATAACCCATGAACCTGCATCTTCGAAACCAGTGTAGATAAGGTCTAAGAACTCTCTAGTTCCAGCTACAGTACCAGCCATTCTTCCAAAGAGGAAAGCTGTAGTAATTCCTGCAAAGAGACATCCCAGGGTAGGAATACCCTTTACTGCTAGGATAAGTACTATAATAAGAGGTACTGTCATATAGATAGGAACCCCGCTCTGTACCTGCTCAAGAAGGGTAACTGCAGATGCTCTTTCATTTGCCAGTGCCTCCCATACCTCTGCTGGTATCTGAGATATCGCAGTTGAAGCCTCTATAGATCCCGAAGGAAGTCCCATAAACATAGCTACCAGGTAGAAGGTAATAGCTGAAACTACTAGTACCAGTGCTGACCACACCCCCTGGTGTCTTATTCTTTTAATAACCTCTACTCCCTGGATACCAGAACTTACCACTGTAGTGTCTGATATAAGTCCTATATTATCACCGAAGCATGATCCCCCTGCAATGGCAGCCAGAGTAAGGAGTACATTTCCTCCCAGGATATGATTTAGCCATAAAAAGATAGGTGCAGATGCTGCAAAAGTTCCCCAGCTCGTTCCAGTGGCTATGGACAGGATGGATGAAACCATCAGTGCCACAACAGCTACCGACTTAGCTGTAATTCCAAGGGAAAGAGACAGGTTGATAATAGATGCCCCAACCCCTGTAGCCATAAACGTTTCAGCCATGGCATAGGCAGCCATCAGTATGAAGAATACAATCTGCATCTCCTTAACATTGTTAACACCAGAATCCAGAATCTCCTTGAAGGAAAGTTTTTCCGTATATGCAGCTACAACAGCGGCAAAGATGGTAGATACGGGAGCAGCGATAAGTACGTCAAAACCTGAGATCATCATTCCAGCCATTACAAATACGGGTGAAATTTTCAGTAGAGCATTGAAATTCATAAAGTAATACCTCCTAAAAAAATAAGTAGTCTTTTTTTGTGCTTGCTGTGTTATTAATATAAACCATATACAACGTTAATAAAAATTTCACTCACCATTTAAGAAATCTTTATTTTGTATGAATATACTCCCTAAAGTGCATAAGAGTCAAATTTTTATTTTTGGTATTTATTGGTTGTTTTGTGTTTAAATGACGCTATTTCCGAACAAAACCGGAGTTGGTAACGGTTTCGTACTAAATTGATTAATAATGAAAATTTCTTAAAAAAGACTTAATTTTGAAACAAAATTATATATAAAGAATATTATGCATATGGTTTAAATCAATTCTATTTTTTAGCATCCTCCCACCTTAATGAATAGGTATTGAGGAGGAGTTTTCAACTTCCTCCGAATAAAGAGTATAAAGGGATAAAAAAACTACTATTTTTATATTAAAGATCTGGTGATGAGATGAAGGAATATAAGAGCGAATTAAAACTGGTGCTCCTGGCACTTCTAATCTTCAATATAGTTTTCATGGGTATCAGCGTGAGAAATCAGAAGAAACACCTGAATGCCCAGCTTAGAAAGGTGATAACCTTCATGGAGATGATCCTTCCCCATGATCTCCACGACAAACTCTCTAGAGGTGAGGAGATTGATATGGAGCAGGTAGAAAGGATCTTTCGGCAGCTCTCCCTCTATGCCCACTCTGAAAAACTGAAGTTCTGCTACACCATCGTGGATACTCCCCAGGGGATGAAGTATGCCTTTGGAGGAATTCCCCTTGAGATAATCGACAGGGGAGAGTTTGCCCAGTACTACCTCTATAAGGTCAGTCCCCAGGAGGATACCATCTATGATATTAAGAGAAGGATGATAGAGGAGGGAGGAGATGAGTTCTCTGGAATCTATCGGGATGAGTTTGGAAAGTACAGAGCCCTTGTCTCTCCCTATGAGACTCAGGGTGGGAACATTATCTTAATTGGTGCAGAGTATGACTATGATCAGTATAAAAGGTGGTTTATGAGAGAGATGTTTACAATCTTCTTTATCAACTCTCTGATCCTATTGGGAACCCTCCTAATGGTCTTTTCCATATATCAGAAGAACAAGGCAGTAAGAGCTGCAATTATAAAGGAGGGAATGACAGATCACCTCACAGGCCTCTATACGAGAAAGGCTCTGGATACAATAGATGAGAGAATAAAAGCTGTGGATCCAGCCCTGTGGGCCTTCCTCTACTTTGACCTGGACGGCTTAAAGGTAATAAATGACACCAGGGGGCACAAGGAGGGAGACAGGTATATCTTGGGATTTGCCAGGATCTTGAAGAAGGTATTCAGGCATGAGGACCTCATCCTCAGGCTGGGAGGAGATGAGTTCCTTGTGGTAGGTGAGGTGGCAGAGAGCTCCAATATCCAGTTAATAGAGGAGAGACTCAGAAGGGAGGCATATAGAAGCAATATCGAGTTCTCCATGGGATTTATCCTGGTGGAAAGCACCGATATAAATGATATAGACAGGATAATAAAGGAAAGTGACAAAAGAATGTATGAGGAGAAGCAAAAAAAGAAAGCAGTTAGAAAGTAGATTCTACCTGCTTTTATATATTTCCTCTAGGAGAAAAGCTCATTGTCCTTTATCTCCGCCTGATTTTTATGAAACTCCTCCAGAAGTTTTTCCGGGGTAAGGGCCTTCTTCTTCTCTCCCCTGATATCCAATACTACCCTTCCCTGGTGGAGCATGATAAGCCTGTTACCATACTTTATTGCATCGCTGAGGTTGTGGGTGATCATAAGGGTTGGTATCCTGCTCCCCTCTACTACCTCTCTGGTCTTTTCCATAATTATCTCAGATGTCTTCGGATCCAGAGCCGCTGTATGCTCATCCAGGAGAAGAACCTCTGGTTTGTTTAAGGTAGCCATGATGAGAGCCAGGGACTGTCTCTGTCCTCCAGAGAGTAGTCCGACCTCTGTGTCCATCTGGTCCTCTATTCCCAGGTTTAACTGGGAAAGAAGAGCTCTGTAGTGCTCCCTCCTCTTCTTATTCAGTCCCAGGGTGAGACCAAACTTCTTCCCCTTGTTATCTGCCATGGAAAGGTTTTCAAATACCGTCATAGATGGTGAGGTCCCAAGGCTTGGATTCTGATATACCTTTGAGATAAAGGCATTTCTCTTGTGTTTCTCCATCCCTGTTATATCCCTCCCGTCCACTATGATCCTTCCTTCATCTGGAGTGATATTTCCCATAATTGTGTTGAGAAGGGTAGATTTCCCCGCTCCGTTACTACCTATTATGGAAACAAAATCATCTTCCTGGAGCCTAAAGTCCAGCCCCTTGAACACTTCCTTTACACTTCCCAGTTCCGAGTGAAAGGATTTTCTTAATCCCTCTATCTTTAACATCTTTCATTCCTCCGTTTTTAATCATCTTCTTCCCCTTCAGGGACATAATTCCCACAGTAAGCACTGCTGTTATAAGCTTCAGGTCGCTTGCGTTGAATCCAATCTGCAGAGCTCCACTGATTATCAGTCTGTATATGATGGAACCGGCTATTACAATGGTGGTAAGGTTCAGCATTCTTCCCCTCTTTAATACGCTCTCGCCTATTATAATAGAAGCCAGTCCGGTTACTATCGTTCCTGTACCCATTCCCACATCGGCAAACCCCTGGTACTGAGCCAGGATCCCTCCAGAGAGGGCAACCAGTCCATTGGCCAGCATAAGGCCCTGTATCTTAAGTGTCTTCTCATTTAGTCCCAGAGAGATAACCAGAGTCTCATTGTCCCCCAGGGCTCTCAGAGCAAATCCAAACTTGGTTCTCATAAGAAAATCTATAACCAGCTTACATATTACTATAAGTATGAGGATAACTGTAATTGCATTTCTTCCTGAAAACAGGTGATCCACTCCAAAGAGTGGAATATTTGATCTTCCCATTATCCTAAGGTTTATACTGTACAGACCAGTCATAACAATTATTCCCGCCAGAAGGTTGGTTATCTTATACCTTACATGGATGAAGCCAGTTATAAATCCTGCAAGGGCGCCCCCTGCAAAGGATGCCAGCAGAGCCGGCAGGGGATGAACTCCCTTTACTATAAGGGCAGCTGCTATAGCTGCTCCCATGGGAAAGCTCCCGTCCACAGTAAGATCTGGGAAATCCAGAATTTTATATGAGATGTATAATCCCAGTGCCATTATGGCAAATATCAGTCCTTGTTCTATAGTTCCTATAAGCATATTAATACCTCTATCTTTCTCCTAAATTATAGTTGCTTCCCTCACCGATTCATCTGTCAGATCGATGCCATATCTCTCAGCTGTTTCCCTGTTTATAATAAGCTTTGTGTCCTTCAGTGTTTCCACTGGCATATCCTTTATATCCTCGCCCTTTAGGATCCTCACTGCCATCTCTCCAGTCTGGTATCCCAGCTTCTCATAGTCGATGGTCTCTGTAGCTAAGGCCCCCTGGGCTACCTGCTCCTCTATAGACCCCACTACAGGAACCCTTCTCTCCCCTGCCTTCTCAAGAACAAGGGGTGTTGATGATACCACCAGGTTGTCTGTAGGTGTGTAGAGTACATCCACCTGTCCTAACAGGTTATCTAGAGCCAGGGCAATCTCATTTATACTTGTTACTCCGCTTTCAACTACCTCTAACCCTATCTTTTCAGCCTCTACCCTCATCTGATCAACAAGTATCTGGGAGTTCTGCTCACTTGTGTTGTACACAACCCCTACTCTCTTGGCATTTGGAAGAAGGTTCCTGATAAGCTCCATCTGTCTGTCCACTGGAGATGCATCGGAGGTTCCGCTTATATTGTCTCCCACAAGTCCTGCACTCACAGGATCGGTAACTGCTGTAATAAGTATCGGCTTATCCTTTGTTGCGTTGTATGCTGCCTGGGCACTTGGAGTAGATACAGCCAGAATCATATCCTTATCCCTTGCATAGGCAGCTCCTATTGTCTGAGCTGTGGCAAAGTCCCCCTGGGCATTCTGCACCTCTATCTGAATATCCCCGTAGCCTCCATCTGCCAGGGCTTTCTTAAATCCAACCACTGTATTGTCCAGAGCCGGGTGCTCTATTATCTGACTCACACCTACCTTTATAGTTTCATCTTCCTTACCGCAGGCCATCATCAGTATTCCCATCAATATAACAAACATCTTCTTCATCATAATCATCTCTCCTCTAATCTTTTATATTATAGAAAGATGATACCACGTTTATTTTGACCCTTGTAGATAACAATAATTTTATTCTTTTGTTCCACTCTTTTTTTACGACCCCTTGAAAACCATAGCTTCATCGATGAACTGAGAAATATTTCTTGTTCGGTGTGTTCATACTACTTTATGATTTCTACACCATTTTTTTCCATATCTTCAGTGTTTACACTGTAGATCTTGGCCTTTTCAGCGTTAAATGTTACCTCTATATTCTCCACATTTTCTATTGGAAGGTTGGTCATCTCCTCTCCTGCCAGGTATCTTACGATCATCTGACCAGTCTGGTATCCTGCATCATACTCGGAAGTTCCGGCAGATGCAAGGGCACCCATCTCTGTAAAGTCCCTTGTGGCCCCAATTACCGGTATCTTTCCTTCATCGGCCTTGCTTACTATAAGGGAGTAGGCTGATGCCACTGTATTGTCCTTAGTGGTATAGATAACATCTACGTTCCCCTTAAAGGTATCCATAGCTGTTGCCACTTCATTTACATTGGTTACTCCCCTTGCCACTACCTCAAGCCCGTACTCATTGGCAGCCTTGGTGAACTCCTCTGTAAGGAATACCGAGTTGGCCTCACCGGTATTATATACTGTCCCAACTCTACGAGCCTCTGGAAGAAGGTCAACTATGAGCTTAACCTGATCCTCCACAGGGGACATATCGCTTATACCAGTAACATTTTCAGCTCCTAAACCTGCCCCTGCTGGGTTGGTTACTCCAGTAAAGAACACAGGCTTATCCGATATCTTATTCTGTGCTGCCTGAGCACTTGGAGTGGTAATGGCCACCATCATATCTGTTGTCCTGTCAAACTGCTCTGCTATACTCTGGGCTGTAACAAAATCCCCCTGGGCATTCTGAAAATCAAAGACTACCCTCTCGCCAAACTGACTCTCCCTCACTGCATCCTCTACTCCCTGCCTTATCTGATCCAGGGACGGGTGCTCCACTATCTGGGTAACTCCTATCTTTATCTTGTTCTCTGTGCTATCTAAGGGCTTCTCCTCCTTACTTGCACATCCGGTAAGTGCTGCTGCCACCATTAATCCTGCTAGTATCTTCTTCATAATCCTCATCTCCCTTTATACTTAATCTTCTCTATTTACAGTTAATAAAAAGCAACGTGACGTTGCATCCTTAGTAATAAAAAAAGAGGCTGATATAAATCAGCCTCCTAATAAACCCAAGGGTCCCGTTTTGTTTAAATAAAAAAGCCTGCTCTAAAGCAGGCTGAACAAACAAAAGGAACTCAATTAAATCTATAAAAACTATTGGTCAAAACCTGATCTACTTAATAATGGTTTATTAAATTGGGTAATAGATAAGTTTTGCCACCACCAAGTAAATCTCTTAGACACAATAGTCACCTCCATAAAAATTATTTGATAAGATAGTACATTATAAAGAACAGATTGTCAACTTTTATTTTTTATTGCAATTTGAAATTAATATCTTTTAAACAGAAGAACCCCTTTTTTTATTAGATTCTCTAATACCTCTATTCATAAGGTTAAACAGGGTTTTTAGCCAGAAGTCGCCCGGCGTGAAAACCAAGCAAGGCTGCAAGATTTATCTCCTTAACTAAATATTCCTCTAACTCTTTAATTAGATCGGGGTTAGATAATTCAATTTTGTTTAAAATTTTTATATACTCATTGAATTCACTTGTCTCAAATACATTGAAGATTTCTTCCAGACAGAAAGCAAAGTTCTCTACAGAACTATTATTTTGAGTATATCTCTTAGATCTTGTCAAAAGATTCAGACTTTCAACGAGCTCTTCTCTATACTTTTCATTAAAATCAGTAATTTTATTATCCATGATTTTCTCCTTATAGTGTTATTTATTAATATTATAAATAACACTTAACTCCTTTTTAGTAAACGACACCTTGCGCATTGTTTCCTTATCTTTCATCTTTTCATGACCAGATTTGATGTATCCAAGCAAAGAGAAAACATTTTTATAAAGGAAACCACCTGTATTTAAGTATCAAAATGATTTAAAAAGAGTACATTTTACAAAAGATAATTTACATGCAGTTCATACTAAAGATCACCTTACTTTAAAGATTTTTTTATTTTTTCTTTACGGTACTCCTCCCTCAGTATGGAGAATATAAACTGATCAAGATAACCCTCTTCCCCCTTGCAGGATTGCCGCAACCTCCCCTCCAGGGTCATTCCCAGGCTCCTATAGAGATGAATTCCCACCTCATTATGGGGATATACATCCAGCCAGAACCTGTTGCTTTCAAGGGTATTGAAGGAGTAGTCCATTATACCCCTTATAGCTTCCCTGCCGTAACCTCTTCCCTTCTCAGATACAGCGATCCTTCTCAGCTCAAAGGAATCTGATCTCTTATCTAGGGAACACAGGGCAAATCCCAAAAGCCCTTCACAACTTTTTTTCTTCAGAGTAAGAAGGTAGGTATCCTCACATTCTATCTCTTTCAGATGATCCTCATAGGACCCCTGCCAGATAAACCTCCTGTTCTCCTTACTCTCTTCAAGAACTATTATTTGGTGAATATCACCCTTCTGAGCCAGACATATATCCATTCTTTCTGTAGCTATTATAGGTTTCATATTTTTTCTCCTTTTACAGACTCTATTACCCCCGTCCTCCCATCCTGTCAATCCCCTATTTTTCTTACCTTAAAACTAGACTGATTAAATTGACTTTTCTGGCCTAAAGTATTATAATTACCACTTAAAAATTAAAAAAAGGAGTTTCAAAATGAATAGTTCAATTGATCGTAAAAAGGGATATATAATGGTTTTTGCATCAACCATGTTTTTCTATATGATGACAATATTTGTAAAGTTTATTACTGCAGGAGGGAGTATCCCGGGAACCCAGGTAACCTTCTT
Organism: Propionigenium maris DSM 9537; assembly: GCF_027925155.1. Classification (GTDB taxonomy): domain Bacteria; phylum Fusobacteriota; class Fusobacteriia; order Fusobacteriales; family Fusobacteriaceae; genus Propionigenium; species Propionigenium maris. Next base: position 73,915 of record NZ_BSDY01000015.1, read on the forward strand.
CAGGTTTCTCATCGGATTTATCCTCGTGAATATAGGGATGATGAAAAATGGGTATGAGGTCAGGATGGTAAATAGGAAGGCTGTCCTCTCCAGAGCCGCTCTTTCCTCCCTTGCAATACTACTCTTCTTCATAGTTATACAGTACTCCACAACAACTAAGGCAAATATCTACAACCTTACCTATCCTATATTTGTAGCAGCACTGGGACCGATCTTTCTAAAGGATGAAAGATGGACGGTAAAGAACATAGTGGGGGTAGTTGTTTCCTTTGGAGGTATCCTTCTCATCTCTGGAGCGGGATTTGGAACCTTTGAAGCAGTGGACCTTCTGGGAATAGTAATGGGAACAGTTGCAGGGCTGGGAATAATAGCTCTGAGAGAAGCCAGAAAGACCGACACTCCCAATACGATCCTCTTCTACCTCATGTCCATAGGTATAGCTATCACCCTTATTCCCTTTGGATCCACCTTTAAGATGCCTACTCCTACCGAGTGGGTCTATGTTATGGGGATGGGGACCTTCTCCTACCTTGGCCAGTACACCCTCACCCATGGCTTTAAGTATGTAAAGGCTGTAGAGGGAAGTCTTATCTCCGAAGCCAGGATCTTTGTGGCAGCCCTCTGCGGAGTATTATTTCTGGGAGAGGAGTTCAGCTATACAATGCTTGGAGGGGGAACTCTCATCTTCTTTGGAATAGTCATTGTAAGTGTAGAGTGGTCCAGGAAAAAGAGAGCCAGGGTCTCTGCCTCGGCAGCTAATAACCTTTAAAGACAAAAAGACTCCGGGAGTTTCCTCCTGGAGCCTTTTTTATTATTAAGGAAATAGAGTGTTGCAAAAGTAATTCACAAAAAATTAAAAATCATATCCAATATAGAGTAATAATTGAGTTACCACACAAAATTCTACTCGAAAGGATATGACCAGTAAT
>NZ_BSDY01000016.1 GCF_027925155.1 Propionigenium maris DSM 9537
GTAGTTTGAGGTATATACATTACTGGTCATATCCTTTCGAGTAGAATTTTGTGTGGTAACTCAATTATTACTCTATATTGGATATGATTTTTAATTTTTTGTGAATTACTTTTGCAACACTCTATTTTATTTTTATAATTAAGTAGATGAGGTATTGTATAGCAGGTTATGGAGGGGATTTTAAAAAAGGAGGTACCTTTTATTAGATACCTCCTTTTTTTCTTTAAGCTATCTGAGCACCTGGAAGACCTCGAAGCCCATAAGTTCGATCCTGTCCCTTATCTGCTGCTCTTCTACACTATCGTCCAGGATTATCTCTCCCCTCTTCTTGTGGAAGTTGATCTTGATATCCTCTACTCCTTCTATTTTCATCATACTCTCCTGAAACTCCAGCATCTGGTTTTCCGCCTGCATCCCGTGAATAAAAAAGCTTAATCTCATAGAAACACCCCCTTTATATTTTTTTGGCAAAAAGTAGATATTTTCCTCTCTTAAAATAATATTTAGCTTTTCCTGAAATGACAAGGTGGTGTCACTATCCCGTCACAGAGGGGAGGTAGACTTAGGCAAAGAGAACGATAGTAAAGGAGGGACAGTTATGAAGAAAGCAGTAGTAGCAGGAATGTTGGTGGTATCGGCTCTTACCTTTGCAACTAACGGGAGCAGCAGACCTATGGATGGACAGAGAAGAGGAGGAATAGAAACTCAGCTTGCAGGACTTACAGATGCCCAGAAAGAGGAGTTGACCACCATGAGGGAGGTCCACAGAAGGGAGAATCAGGAGCTGAGGCTGAATATGAGGGAAGCAGACCTGAAGATGGAGAGGGAGCTTCTCAGGGATAAACCCAACAGGTTGGCAATAAATAAGCTCATCGATGAGAAGGCCAAGTACAGGGTGGCTATGGAGAAGAACAGTATGGATTACAAGCTGGATGCCAGGGAGAAGTTTGGTATAGATGTAGGAAGGCATCACAATAAAAACAAGGGGCACACGGGTTCCAAGGGGAAGCACAGACACAATTAGAATGAAAAACAGAGACCGGATCTTAATTCGGTCTCTTTTTCTATGAAAACGGGACAAAGTGTGACAAAAGGATATAGTGGATATATAAGTGGGTAAGTCATTCATTTCATATATTTATTAGAAAAATAGCTGAAAAGGGTTTATAATAAGTAGAATAGCAAGGTTTAGAACTACATTAAATTATAGAAAAAGGGTGGTTATATGAAGGAGATCAGTTTAACTAGGGTAACGGAAGAAGTAGAAAGAATGTGTATCGAAGCAAACTACTTTATCGGAAGCGATGTGATAAATAAGATTAAGGAAGCACACGCAAACGAGGAGTCTCCAGTGGGGAAGAATGTACTGGAGCAGATCATCAAAAACGATGATATAGCTGCAACAGACAGAGTACCTATGTGTCAGGATACAGGTCTAGTGGTAGTATTTTTAGAGGTAGGTACAGAGGTAAGAGTAAATGGAGATATCTATGCATCTATCCAGGAGGGTGTAAGAAGAGGATATGAGAAGGGATTCCTAAGAAAATCCATCGTAAAGCACCCATTTGACAGGGTAAATACAAAGGACAACACTCCTGCAGTAATCCACACTAAGCTTGTGCCAGGATCTGACAAGGTGAAGATTATCGTAGCTCCTAAGGGTGGAGGAAGTGAGAACATGTCTCTAGTTAAGATGCTGAAGCCTGCAGACGGTATAGAGGGAGTAAAGCAGCTTGTGGTAGAGACTATTAAAAATGCAGGTGGAAATCCATGTCCTCCAATCATCGTAGGAGTAGGTATAGGAGGAAGCTTTGAGAAGGCAGCACTTCTAGCTAAGGAAGCTCTTATGAGAGATGTAAATGACAGCAGCTCAGACCCAATCAACGCAAAGCTTGAGGGAGAACTGTTAGAGCTTATCAACAACACTGGTGTAGGACCGCTTGGACTAGGGGGAAGAAACACAGCTCTAGCTGTAAAGGTTGAGACTCACCCATGCCACATAGCTTCACTTCCAGTAGCTATTAACATTAACTGTCACGCAGCAAGACACAAGGAGGTAGTACTATAATGAAATTAACAACACCTTTTAAAACTGAGGATTTAGAAAAGCTAAAAGCAGGAGATACAGTGGAGATCACTGGAGTAATCTATACAGCAAGAGACGCTGCCCACGCAAGACTTGTGGACCTATTAGAGAAGGGGGAGAAGCTGCCTCTAGAGCTAGAGGGACAGGTGATATACTATGTAGGACCTACTCCTGCTAAGCCAGGAAAGGTAATCGGAAGTGCCGGGCCTACTACAAGCTACAGAATGGATCCATATGCTCCAAAGCTTATCGAGCAGGGGCTAAAGGGAATGATCGGTAAGGGAGCAAGATCTGCAGAGGTAAAGGCAGCTATAAAGGAGCACAAGGCAGTTTACTTTGCAGCAGTTGGAGGAGCAGCAGCTCTTATTGCAAAGTCCATCAAGAAGGCTGAAGTAATAGCTTATGAGGACCTTGGAGCTGAGGCAATCAGAAGACTTGAAGTAGAGAACTTCCCTGCAATAGTAATTAACGATGTACACGGTAATGACCTTTATGAAGAGGGACAGGCAAAATACCGTAGATAATAAGGTGAGGTATGGAGTATGAAGTTATCTCAGATAAGATATTTTTTGGAAGTTGCTAAATGCAAAAATATAACCCAAGCCTCTAAAAAACTATATGTTTCTCAGCCTACAATAACAGTTGCTATAAAGGAGCTGGAGAAGGAGCTGGAGATAGACCTATTCCATAGAGAAAAGCAAAGGATATCTCTCACAGATGATGGTAGATTCTTCTATGAAGAGGTTCTCGAAATAGTGGAGAACCTCGATAATCTGGTAGAGGTAGTAAAGGATAGAAAGAAGGAAAGCAGCCTGAAATTAGGAGTACCGCCTATGACAGGTGCTTTTCTATTTTCAAAGATATTAAAGGGGTTTAGATCCAAGTATCCCCATATCAACCTGGAGATCTATGAGCACGGGACTATAAAATCAAGGGAGCTTCTTCAGGAGGAGGAACTGGACCTGGCCATAACAACCAGTGGTTACTCAAAGCCAAATAATACAAACTTTATTCCCATATTAAAAACGTCATATGGACTCTACACATCTAAGGATCAGCCTATACTGGAAACAGAGAATACTCTGAACTTTGAGGATATCAAGAAGGTTCCTTTGATCCTCTTTAATAAAGGGTTTAACATAAATCAAAAGGTAATAGAGGAGTTTGAAGGGATAGGGGTAAAACCTAATATTCTCCTGGAAACGGGACAGATAGAAACAGCTAAGCAGATAATATCAGAGGGCTTAGCCAGTGGATTTATAATAAAGGAATGCATAAAGGATAGTGATGGCCTCATAGAGGTTCCCTTTAAAAATCCAATGTCTGTAAGTATAGGAGTAGAATGGAAGAGGAAGAAGTATCAAAGCTCAAGTGTGGAATCATTTATAGAGTACCTAAAAAATAACTATGAACTAAATAGTATATGATAGTTAAAAACTATTAAGTTGATAAAAAACAAGTATTTTACATCTGATTTCAGATTGGTTATAATAAGTCATAAAATGTTTAATGGAGGAAGAAGAGTGTCAGTATATGAGGATTCATTAAAGTTACATGAAGAGAATAAAGGTAAGATCGAAGTAGTATCTAAGGTAAGAGTAACTTGCAAGGAGGAGCTATCCCTTGCATATTCTCCAGGTGTAGCTGAGCCATGCAGAAAGATATCTGAGAATAAGGAAGACGTTTATAAATATACATCAAAGGGTAACCTTGTAGCTGTTATCACAGACGGATCTGCAGTACTAGGTCTTGGAAATATCGGACCAGAGGCAGCACTGCCTGTAATGGAGGGGAAATCAATTCTTTTTAAGGAGTTTGGAGGAGTGGACTCTATCCCTCTTTGCCTGGATACTCAGGATGTAGATGAGATAGTAAGAACTTGTAAACTTCTTGCACCAGGGCTTGGTGGAATAAACCTTGAGGATATCTCAGCACCTAGATGTGTAGAGATAGAGACAAGACTGAAGGAGGAGCTGGATATTCCTGTATTCCACGACGATCAGCACGGAACAGCTATTGTAGTTGTTGCGGGAATGATAAATGCCTATAAATTCCTTGGAAGAGACCTTGCAGATGCAAAGGTAGTAGTTTGTGGAGCTGGAGCGGCTGGATCATCTATCATCAAGATGGTAAGGGAGCTTGGAGTAGCTGATATCCTGGCACTGGATGTAGATGGAATTATCGCAAGAGAGGATGCATCTAGAGAGTATGACTTCCTGACAAAGGAACTATCTGAAATTACAAACAAGGACAACGTTACTGGTGGACTAGCTGAGGCAGTGAAGGGAGCGGATATCTTTATCGGTGTATCTGCAGCTGGAATCCTTAAGCCTGAGATGGTTAAGACTATGAACAAGGACAGCGTAATCTTTGCCATGGCTAACCCTACACCTGAGATCATGCCTGAGCTTGCCCTTGAAGCTGGAGCTAAGATCGTGGGAACTGGAAGATCCGACTATCCAAACCAGGTAAACAACGTACTTGCGTTCCCTGGACTGTTCAGAGGAGCATTGGATGCTGGAGCTAAGAAGATAACTGAGGAGATGAAGATGGCAGCAGCTCAAGGTATCGCGGCGATACTTAAGGAAGAGGAGCTAAGAGCCGACTATATCATCCCAGATGCCTTTGATGAGAGGGTAGCAAGGGTAGTGGCAGACTCTGTTATGAAGATAGCTAGGGAGCAGGGAATCTGCAGATAGTCTTGGATATTAGAATAATATAATTTTAAAGGACCTGAGTTTATACTTGGGTCTTTTTTTATTGAGGGATTCGATACTTTTGTCTTGATACAAACGTATCCAAAAAATCAAGTCTTCCGGCAATTGTCTTTGGGAGTGATACAGACTTACCATTGCTCTCCTGGGCTCTCTACAGAGCCTGAAGAAGTTAAACACAATGAAGTAGGTTGTTGTTGTGAAGCTAGACGACAGCCTGCAGACGTCTAATTTAATTCAAAACCTTAATTCGTGTTAATTGGTGTAATTCGTGGTTGCTGATTTTAATTTATAGAGATTTCTTAACTAAAAACCTTTAAAGGTCAAAGATATTTATTCATTTACTAAAGATAAATAATCTTAATAGTTATGAGGTTTACAGAGGAAAAAATATAAACAAAAAATAGTTTACAGGAAAAGTTGACTTTTTAAGTAAGATATTATAAACTTGTAAAAAAGAGCAAGAGTGAAATATTTGAACTTCAAAATAAAAAAATGAACAGAACAGAATGAAGAAGAGGTGGCATAGATGAGGATACTTGATAATTTTTTAGACATAGCTTACACAGCAGCAGCAGATACATTTATAGCTGTGGGAAGTTTCGTGGGAATAACACTATTACTATTTGGTTATATTAACTATAGGTCGGAAGGAAGGCTTATAAGGGCTATAGAGGAGAGGAAGAAACTGCAGGTTGTCATAGGGGCCTTTCTGGGGCTTACACCGGGATGCGGAGGAGCTATCATGGTAATGCCCCTCTACCTCCTGGGAAAGGTAAGCTTTGGTACAGTGGTGGCTACCCTTATTGCCACAATGGGAGATGCCGCCTTTGTAATACTGGTGTACTCGCCGAGGCTGTTTATTCTGGTTTCCCTGGTGTCCTTCATAGTGGCTGTAGTCACTGGATACCTCATGGATCGGTTTAAGATCGGAGTAGATCTTGTGGAGAGGGTAAGATCCAGAGAGGAACTTAAGAACCTTCACAAGGCCTTTGAGGATGAGCCTACAGAGTTTGAGCTGGATGCAGAGAACGGTAGCGTGGCCTTTATGCACATAGGGCATGAGGAGGGGGATATTGTAGATATGGCCCTTCACCATGAGCACAGTGTCCAGGGGAACCTTCACAGGTTCAGACACGAGATAGGCTACAAGCTCTTCTGGATGCTCATAGTTCCGGGATTCATCCTGGGAGTTATGGACCTTATGCAGATAGACCTGGATAGCGGTCTGCCCATTAAAAATCTGACCCTTATAGGGGCAGTGGGAACATTCTTTTCACTTATCTATACAATTATCTCCAAGAAGGTGTTAAAGGATGACAACCATGCAGAAACGGAGAGCAAGATGCACTCATTAAAGGAGACCCTGGTACACAACGCCGAGGAGACAGCCTTTGTGATAAGCTGGGTATTCCTGGCCTTTCTACTATACGAGGTGGGCCTTGAGCTCATGGGGGGAGAGGAGGTTCTTACAGCCTTTATGAGTAAAAGCGGCTTCCTTGTGGTGCTTATAGCAGTCCTTGTGGGGCTTATCCCTGGATGCGGTCCCCAGATCCTTCTGGCTACCCTCTACGTCACTGGAGTGATACCATTTTCAGCCCTCATAGCCAACGCCATATGTAACGATGGGGATGCATTATTTCCTCTACTTGCCATAAATAAGAAGTCAGCTGTATGGGTAAGTGTGTATAACCTTATACCGGCTCTCATAGTAGGCGGAGGATTCTATCTTTTCGGGTACTAGAGGGGAAAAAGTGGTTGACAGTATCTGGAGAAAAGTGTATACTCTCAGTGGAAGTGCCGCCTTAGCTCAGTAGGTAGAGCAATACCATGGTAAGGTAGAGGTCGCCGGTTCGACTCCGGCAGGTGGCACCAGTAAAAATGGTATCTAGAGCAGACCTTGGTCTGCTCTTTTTTTTATCTGGCAAACTTTTGGCAAACCAATTAAAAAAAACTTTTCTGATAACTTATACTAGCCTTCTTTCTATCTTATAAGTTAAATTCTTCTATTATTTTATTCATTTTTTCTTGCGTTATCCCAAGGTACTTCAATGTAGATCTTTCTGAACTATGATTCAGCCTTTCCATTACAAGGGCAATGTTCTTAGTTTTTTGATATACCTGAACTCCCCAGGTTTTTCTGGCTGAATGTGTAGCTATATGGATATCTAAATTTAAGTAGTCAACCACTTCCTTATATACCCTAAATACCTGGATTCTGCTTATGTGTTTCACCGAATTTCTACTTCTATTGGATCTCGAGACAAAAAGATAGGGATTATTTTCATTCATCATAGTAGATTTTAACTCTAAAGCTCTAATAAGTGCTGCCTTAGTATTTTCATTTAACTTCACTCTATTGGATTTATTTGTTTTTCGATCCTTGCCGAGATAATATCCAGTCCTAATAAACCTTTGGGCATCTTTCTCTGTTATTGCAAGTGTATCTGAAATTCTCAACGCTAAATTGAGTGAAACCTTCCAGATGAGATATACTAGTTCATTATTTTTAAGAAGCTCCTTCTCAAAAGCTTTTATCATTTTAAGGTCCTCAAACCCTTCAACAGTTTTATTAATCATTTATCATCACCTTAGCCCTATTTTTTTAAGTTTTCTATGTAACGTTTTTTTAGATGTAGATATTTTAGTATGATGCTGAAATAAATACAAGTACTTTCAATAAATTCTAAGTAACATAATGTGATAATGTTACTTAGCTTCAAAAGGTTAAATATTTTACTTTATATTAATTTTTATAGCTGCATCATTATGGGTTCCGCCTTATTACTGGTGTAGCTATAGAAAATAATATAGGAGTAAGTTATATCCTGCCCCTATGAAGGAGGATAGTGTATGGAAATTATTGATTTAATGGATGGCTAATAATTACAGAGTAGGAGAAAACAACTTGCATCAGACACTGCAATACTTAGAAAAAGAAGGGATTCAACATCAGCTGTTGTATGAAAATCTTCACTATAGCATATTAAAAGGTAAAGCAAACCACGAAGCCTTTAAGGTAAAGCATTCAGAAGAAGAAAAAGTGAATGCAACTGGTGTAAAGGTTATGTATGGCAAATTGCAGGAAAATATATATACAGTTGGCGGGGACATAGATGTTGCAGGTAATTGGAAGTTAGGAGAAGAGATTTTTGAAGAGCTTGTCAGACTATTTCCTTTTATGAGGGATACTGGGATAGCCAGAACGAAGTCTGGAGGCTACAGGCTAAACTTTAAGACGGACTTTAAGGCAGAGTTTGATAGTAAAAAGGTTGCAAAATATGTTTTCAAAAGTCCTTTGCCAAGAGTAGAGGTGGCACCAGATGAAAAGGGAGAGATAGAGTTTTTCTTTAATGCACCTGCTACGATAGCTCCTACAAACGCAACAAATTGGAGGGTGGACAGACCAGGGGTCTACAAAGAACTGAACGATAATGGGTTCCCTTTTATCCCAGGAAAAAAAATTAAAGAGATGCTACTATTTCTTTCAGATAAAGCGACTAACCCTTTAAACAAACAAATAATGGGGATAGGGGGTACTACTGGTGGTGATTCTACTTCACTTTCTATTCAAGGAGAGGACCTGGAGCGACTGATTAATATCCTAAATCTTAACAAACTGAAATATCAATTTAAGGGTAAAGATGTGTGGGTATACAAGTACGACGATGGGAAAAAACCTGATTTAAAGGTTAATCTTTATTCAAAGGGAGGCTTATTTTTTCTTTGGGATAAAAAGGTTATGTTTGGTGAAAAGTTGACTATCAGGGGATATGTGGAAAGTTATGGTAAAGAGTATATCCTTACTCCAGAGGAATTGACAAGAGGGTTAGACAGGAGAAGTAGAGAAGAAGTAGAGACGTACTATTTGAAAGAGGGGGAGAGGGTTACACAAAACGAGGAGTTTATGGCAGCTATAAAGAGTCATACAGAAGGCACTCTGATGATTGATGGTGGTTGTGGCATTGGAAAGACCACAATGGCTGTAGAATGGTTGCCAAGGGTATATAAACGCCCTATTTTAATAGGAGTTCCAACAACAAGTATAAAGGACCAAATTAAAGAGGGGCATGAGGAGATAATTCTGGTTGGAGGAAAGGATAAGAGTGGAAAGAAACTTCCAAGTTTCAATTCTATAAAGGATGAGCTACAGCCAGGGGATGTAGTTGTATTCTGTTATGAGGCTCTAAGGGAGACTGATCCTAAAGAGCTAGAAGGGTTCGTTCTAATTATTGACGAGGCCCACAAAATAACTGACGATGCAGGATACAGAGAATTACTATTCCTTGTAACAAGGTTACAATATGCAGATATAGGAATCCTTCTGTCAGGTACAACATTTGATATTCCAAAAGTCTGGAACAGGTTGATAAGGGTGAAAGGTGGAGTTAAGTTTCCTGTAAAGCTTCATATGTTTACTGGAAAGAATGGGAAAGAGCTGACAAGAAGACAGAAGTTCATAGCCTTTCAGAAGCTCAGAGCTAACTGTCAGAAACATAATATACCAATTTTAGTTGTATGTGATACCAAGCTTGACTCTAAAGAGAAGTATCTGGGGTTTAAAATTCTTACTGCTAGAGATAAAGACCATGAATACTATCAAAACATCTTAAAAGGGATACAGCCTGATCTTGTTGGCTTCACCATGTTGATAAGTGAGGGGGTGAATATCATGACACCTGGAAGGGTTGCTGTGTGGTTAGATGTAGAGCCTGTAAATACCAAAGCAAGCACATTTATTCAGTTACCTCAGAGGTGGAGAAAGGCAATCAGGATAGACATGTATGTGGTGGAGAAGTTACCAAAGCAATCATGGGCATCTGAAAAAGAGATTCGAAAAGAAATTGGAAAAGTACTAGATAGTTTCAATAATAAAATGAATTTCATCAACATAATGCAAGATATAAAAGCTTCTATAATGCCCTATCTATATTTAGAGGATGGAAAGTTTAAGTTCAAAGAAGAAGTATTTCATGTGTATTATACCCTTCTGAACAGTGGAGCAAGCAGAACCAGGAACGTTTTGAATTTTGTAAGTGAAGATAGAGGATGGCCTTTATCAATAAAAACACTAGATGATTTTGAAGATGAAGATAAAGAAACAGAAAAAGAGGTACAACCTAAGAAGGCTCACAGAAAGCTCTTGATGAATGGAGATAAGTTGAGAGAAGGAGCGAACCTCTTAGTGAGTGTCCTAAAGGCTGGAAAAAAACCAGAAGAGAACCTGAACCTTAAAGATTACTATTCAGATATAGTAGCTGATTATTTTAAGATGATATTGGAGCCAAAAGTTCAGGTGAACTTCAATAGAAAGTTGAAAGAGTGGAGAGAAGATAGAGAAAAGACAACAGAGGAGCAGATACTGGATTACTTCAAAGTGGAAAAACAGTTCACATTCGAGGTTGATGAAAAGATAGTTGAGAAGATTTTGGGAAAGAATAACTATAGAATCGACACTAGAAGGTTCCTGGAAACTAAGGATATTATAATAAGTGTGATAGGTTATGTCTTTACCAGAGGACAAGATGCTAAGAATGAAAAGATAGTTAGGTACATTCTAAAGGAAGCTGGTCTTAAGGTTAGAGAAGAGAAATCGATTAAAAAGGTTATTATTTATAGAAATGTAGTTGTCGGTAACAGAGGAACTAAGGAATATAAAGCTTCAAAAGCTATGGAAAAAGAAATGTTACTAAGAGCCAGGAGTGAAATATCCTAATATTGCAAAATTACCCACAGAAAATGCTATAAAGTCTCTATATAAGATTTTATAGCAAAACTTGTGGGTAAAAAAGCAAGATTCATACCTCAGGTGGAAATCATGGAAATAGAATTCTATGATGGATTAAATCAGGAGACATATACATTCCTAAAGGTAATATGGTTTTCAATTTTGAGAAACCAGTTATCTTAAATAAATTATCTGGAAGATTTTTAATTGCTACTAAGACAATGTATATTAATGTTTTGAAAGGGCAATTAGATTTATAAATATCACTATTTTTAAAATTATGGGAGGGATCTAGCATGTTTAAGATAAGAATTATCGATGATGGTGTCTATAACTATTTTATGACAGAGAAGGTTGATGTTTTCAATTATAGTGACACAAGGAAGGTGACAATGCTTGATGAAGGTCTTGAAGGTGATGATACGTCTCAAGAAATGGAGATGAAAATTGATCTCTGTTCAGTTCACATTTATCTAAAGGAAGACAAGGAAAAAGAGTGTTACATATACGAAGTTCATAAGAATATAGACCCTCTAAAAATAAGTGTAGAGGTTCAAAACTGTACGACCGTTGTTGATGATCTCTTGATAGATGGGATTTCAGTGCTTTCGGTTCAAGAAAAAAGTTAGAAACTCTATATCTAACTTTATATAGTAGGAATGTTTGTAAAAGGGTTAATTTTTACTCCTCTTCTGTCATAATATATATAGAAGGGTGTCAATATGTTTATTTTAGAGAATTTCTTGACTCAGATTATTTATAGGATCTTATATAGCCTGGTAGTTGCACATATGCCGCTGCCAGGTTTTTAATATGTTTTATAAAGTAATCAATTATAAAGAAGGAATACATACGATTACTTTATAAAAGCTATATATGGTTCATTTTAAAGCTTTAATGTTAATGGTTTCTAAATTTTATTTTAGGAGGTGACTATGAGTAGGCAGTTTTTAAAAGATGTTACTACAGAAGGTGTAACGCAAGTAATTGTTGATAGCAACTGTATAGAAGGTCTTCCAAATACTTTGTTATCTGATACATTAAATGAACTTAAGAAAAGAGGTATAGGCTATGAAGAAAGTAATGACCTTCTTAAAACAAGTATGGAGTATGGTGAAGATGAGGGAACTAAGAGGATCTTCATTATATCGAACTCGACACAGTATCGAAGGAAGATAGCAAAGATAATAGGTAGGAGGGTAGATTTTTACAGCCCCTTAAACCTAAAAAAGATACGGGATAAAAGAAATTTAACCTATGTAGCTCTTGGGATAGCTGCCCTTGTGCTAACGATAATTAGTATAAATAACTATGATATCAAGAGGGAGCTACAAAGTGATAGGGGACTCATAGATGTTAAACCACAGACTAAACATCAAGTAGCACCTGAAAAAAGTGAAGATAAGGAAAAAGAGAGAATAAGAGCATTAGAGGAAAAAGAGAGGATAAGAGCATTAGAGAAAAAAGAAAGGGAATCGTTAAAATCTGAAAAAAAGAAGTTAAAGACTAAGATTCAGATAAGTGAAACTATTTATAGGGAGCAGCAGCGGCAAGCAAGGGTTAAGACTGAAAGAAAAATTGAAAGAATAATAAATGGCACTCAAAATAAGTTGTTGTCAAATTTAGGTCCATTTTATAAAGAAACATTCGCTGCTTCTTCAGTTACTAAAATATCAAAACTATATTTAGAAGATGTCTGGAATAAGTTGGTTCATAAAAAAAATACTAACTTCGCTGAGGGGAAGATAAATTCACTGACAAACAAGTATTTTACTAGTATTATGCTGGAAGGGGAGAGACAAGTTAGCAGAGAGATTAATCTCTATATAGGGAGTACAAAGGAAAAATTATTTAACAGGTCTGTAGAGGTAATCGGTGAGTTTGATCGGTTCAACACTCAAAATTACACAACAATAAGTGCCGAGACCTATATAGTGGACACGGTAATGCTTACGAGCACAATTAAGAAAAACATTAATTCCAGGGTTCTTTTGGTACCCCTATCTATATTTGACCTTATTGAGCTCTCAAGGACTGTAATCGTTATAAAAAAAATAAGTGCCTATCTAGGAAGGTTAGTGATCAAAAGACTAGCAAAGGGAGGAGCGGTGGCAGCGGTAGACGGGAACCTCCCTATTGCAGATCTAATTGCCGCAGGGATATTTGCCTGGACTATATATGACATAAAGGAAGCATTTTTTGATTTTAGGTCTGAGTTGGAGATAAAGTTAAAAGAAGATATATTGAGGTATGCTGACCAATCTAAAAGGGAAAGGAAATCAAACCTCGATAGTGTCGATAAGAATTTTTCTGAATTAAACAAGGAAATGACAAATAAATCATTAGCTAAACTAGGAGTGTAGATATGAAGAAGACATTACTATTATTTATAATGGTTTTTAATATCATTTACTCAGCACCGGCTTCTGTCATCGATGATGTAATAGAAATGATATTTAAGTCCGGAGATGAAGTGGTAGAGTTCAGCTCGAAAAAAGCTGCAAGAGAAACTCTGGAGAGAGGTGTAGGAAAATATGGCGATGAAGTATTAGATGTAGTAAGAAAGGGCGGAATAGAGCTGCTGGAAGCTTCCGGAAAGTACGGAGATGAGGTTTTGGAGTTAGCGGTTAAAAATCCAGATGCCATATACAGCCTCACCCATAACACCGATGAGATTCTCGGTCTGGTCAGAAAACACGGAGATAAAATTTTAGAGTTAGAAGGTTTTGCACCGGGAATATCCAAAAGGATAATCGATAACTTCGGAGATGATGCAATAGGCAAACTGAGTAAAGTTGGTAATAAGTCGGAGTTATCTAGGGTCATCGCATACGGCGAGAAAGCTGATTCACCTGAAACACGGAAGCTATTATGGAAAAATTACGAGAAAAATGGTGCTAAGTTTCTAGATAAAATAGACTATAAAATGGTAATGGCAGGAGGGCTTACAACATCAATGATAATAACGGCAAATAATATCAGTGGAGGGGTCGAAGAAGGGATTAAGATAGTTGCTGAAGAAAACTCTGAAGTACTTTCAGATGTAGTTTCTGAGCCAATTAATGCGGTGATGAAACCCTTTGTACCTGCTATTACAATTTTTACAGTAGGTCTGGCACTTCTATATCTAGTAAAGGTTTATAAAAAGCTATTTTCAGGAAATAAATAAAGGAAGAGCTTACAGTACTTGCTTCACAGCTGGATTTGATGGATTAGTCCGGGATTTATATAGACTTCCAGAATGCCTTTAAAAGCAAACCTGAGAACAGCTCATATAAGTCTACTAGTTTAAAAAGTACATATAAATTTCAAGAGGAGTCGAGACGGACTCCTCTTTTTATTTCACTTAAAGGCCAGTTTTTCGACAGTAATTATAAACCTCTTTCCCTTATAAGGTGGGTGGTATTTTTATTTACTGAAATAATAATAGAATCTATATTGTAATTTTTAAGAAATGATGGAGGTGGTGAATATGGTAAGACAACACACTAAAGAAGAAAAAAGAGAGGTTTTCAGAAAACAAATGGATGAACTTAAAGGTGGCATCGAAGATAAAATACAGGACTTTCTAGATAATTCAGAGGAACTCAACAAGTTTATAGAGTTCAGGAGGAAGCATTTCCACAGTTACAGTCTAAATAACAGTCTCCTCATATTTAGGCAGTATCAAAAAGCTACGTATGTTGCTGGATATAAGAAATGGAGTGAACTAGGCTACAAGGTGAAGAAGGGATCTAAGGCACTAGCTATACTCATTCCTCTAATCAAGAATGAAGAAAATAAGGATACTGGCGAAGTGGAAAGGAGGCTTTATGGCTATAAGAAAGGTAATGTCTTCGATATCAGCCAAGTAGAGGCTACTGAGATGGCCCAAGAGCTACCGAATATAGATGTAGGCATAAAAGCAACTAAAGATATCTCGTATACTCCTGTACAGCTTTTCAGTGCTACTAGAGAATTTATAGAACAGTATTGCCCAGTGATAGAGTCTAAGGAATTGGGACAAGCTATGGGGATGACTAATGGTAAGGAGATCTTTATAAAGCCTACTAAGAATCTGATGGACATGGCAGGAGTGTTGATACATGAGTTTCACCATTACTATAATCACTATAAAGAAAATAGAGCGGAACTTACAAAGGACCTGAAAGAGACAGAGGCAGAACTATGCACTCTCATCTTTGGGTCCTTTTTTAATCTCGATATAGAGGGAACCTATAAATATCTAGCTATGTACAGAAAAGATAGATACCTAACCTACTGTTTTGAGAAAGCATACAATACTTTCATTGAAATATTGGAAGGTTCTGAAAATAAGGTAGGGCTAGAGAGCATCCTAGAAGCCCAAAGTTATTAAATTTTAAAGGAGGATTAAATATGAAGATACAACATAAAGACTTTTATAGGATGAATGAAAATCTTGAAGAAAATACTTTGGCTGAATGGGTTAAAGTATTGGAAGAAAGAGCTATTGAATTATTAGATGATGGGAATCCTATAAGTACGGCTATGATGGAAGCTTGGAGTAACTTATATGAATTAATTCTAGAGGATAGTGAAAGGTGGAATTTTTATATATTAGACTTACGGGAAAGATTTTTTGATGGTTCTATAGGAAAACTTAGAGAATATCAAGTTTCTTTAAATGATAAAGAAGAACAATTCCATTTTTATATTACAAAAAATGTCGGCGATTCTTTAGATGGAAAATTACTTATCTATATTCAGAGTTTAATAGAATCTATGAACGTAGAGAAAGACTATCTCCAGGTGTTTGAGATCTCAGGTAATACACTAACCCATAGTCAAGAGGAGCCAGAGTACTCAAAGGAGTACAAACTAAATGAAAAATATGAGAATGGTAAGCTCTTCTGCATAAGGACTGCTGAAGAAGAAAGTAGTTTTTGGACACTTATGTTTGCCTATGAATATTAATATTTTTATGTATGGTTATCATCATTTATAAGTATAAGAGAATGGAGGTATATTATGAACAAATCAATGGAAGATATTGTAAAGGAACTTAAAGCTCCATTTGATGAAAATAAAATAGAGTTTAAAGTAGGAGCAACAAATCAGGAAAAGACTATGGGGCTGGCGTTAGCATATGTAGAAGCAAGAGCGATTCAAGAACGGCTAGATGAAGTAGTAGGTTTCACAAATTGGAGTGTGTCATATAGAGAAGTCCAAGGCGGCTTCCTTTGTTGTTTATCTCTAAGGATAAATGGGGAATGGATAGCAAAAGAAGATGGAGCACAAGTTACGGAATATGAATCTCTAAAGGGAGGCATTTCTTCAGCGTTTAAACGTGTGGCTTCAAGTGGATGGGGAATTGGAAGATACCTCTATGACGTAGAGAGCCGGTGGTATTCTATACGAAAGAGAGGAAAATCCTATGAGTTTACTATTAATCCAACTATCGCCACACAACCTAAAGGCGAAATGCCTCCTAATAATAGACAGTTAAATAATCAAGAAGAGATACAGGATAAACTAAAAAAATCTCTGCTCATGAAGGTTTCTTTTGGGAAGTATAAGGGTCTGAGCCTGGGAGAAATTTTTGAGCTAGACTATAGATATATTCAATATCTTATAGATAAATCTAGAGATACCTCTTTGGTCAATGCTTGCAGCTATCTTAAACTAAAATATGGTAAAAATTAGAACTAGGAAATTTCCTGGTTCTTTTTATTTTTAAAGGAGGGTTAATTATGAGATGGAATGATAAAAATAGCGATTACGCCAAGGAAAGAAGAGGTGAAGATAAGGAGCTAGACTGGAGAGAAGATCATGTAGCAGGTTGGGATCGGTGGTCTTTAGCTTGCTTAGGTGCAGGAGGAGAAGAGAACCTTTTAGAAGAAATTAAACAAAGGAAGGTAGAAGAGCTGGATATTCAGATTAAAAGGTTGGAATTGAAGGTGTCACAAATAGTAGAAGCTCCCTTTGAACTATACTGTATTAAAGATAAACATGACAGGATAGCCGCTAAACTAAGAGATAAGCATCAAGAAGTTGAAGATGGTGAGGTGATTTATTTTTATAGAGAAAGGTATTGGAGAGAGATAGAAGAAGTAGAGGTGAATATGGATTGGCATAACATTCATCGAAAATTAGAAGAATATGAAAAGAAGAGTGAGTATATTGAGACATTAGAAAAGATGTATAGTAAAAGAAAAAAGCTCAGCATGGATTTATCCAGAGAGGAGCTTTTTTCTTTTACTGTAAAATATAATTTAAGACTTAATTAGGAGGTGGTTTTATGGAAGGGGTGCTGAAGGTTAAAAAAAGGGGCTTCTCAGCCCCTAAAATCCATTATTCGTTTACTTCTTCTAGTAATTCTATAATCCTATTATAATCTTCCTCATTTATTTTGCAAAATGTACGCCCTCTAAAAAACAATTTCTGTAAATCAATATCTACCTTATTTTTAGGTAGAAAATTTTTATAGCATCTTACATCGGCAAAATGTATATAGCCTCTATCTTCGCTATTTAGCTCTTCTCCGATAAAGGTATCAAATTCTTTAGTAGAATAGTCATTTAGTTCTTCGTTGTTAATTATTGTATCCCTCACATAAGCTACTGTCGCATGTCCATATACGTTATTTCTAGCAGAATCAAATAATATTATCTTCCATCCTTCTTCAATCTCATTGAGGTGGCTTCGGTATGCTCTTTGTCGAATACTGGAAATAATATCTGTTCCTTCTTCATACTTGATAGTCTCTTTCCATGTTCCCAAACTTTCTTCGTGATCGGGGTTATGAAAATCCTCAGGATCCCATCCTTGAAATACATTAATGTTTCTGTTCATAATGCCATACATAACAATACCTCCTTTTTAATATGAGATAATTAGTTAGCTTATTTTTAAATTAGGGATCTTATACATCACGCCATGCTTATATTAATAAAATAACACATAGTTAATTTATTTTCTATAGTTTTTTAAAATTCTAAAACCTTGTAATTCCCTCTCTAAGGACCAATAAATACAGTAAATACTACTCTGAGTAAAGGGGACCCTAAAAAGGGTTCTTAGATAAGAGAAGTTATCTTCTTATCAAAGCTGCATAACACTCCCCATAAGTGCTTCCATCTCTCTCTGAGATTTCTCCACCTGCTCTTCCAGCCTGTCACAAAGCTCCATAAGCTTGTCTACCCTCTGGACGATCCTCTTCTGTTCTGCTAGAGGAGGTAAAGGTATTGTCAATTGATTTATAATACCTAAATTAATATTTTTTTGTGCTGTTGCAGGCGCAAAACTCTCAATATTTTTTTGAGTTAATTGAAAGAATAACTTAACGTACTTAGGAGTATACTCGTCGCTTAAAGATATAAAACCTACAACACTATCAGGGAAACAGGCGTCAATACCCAGAAATCCTACCTCAGCTATATTAGCAGCTATTGTTATACAAAAAGTCCCTTTTTTCCAAAGCCGACTCTGCTCTAATCCAAATTCATTATAAGTTTTTGAATAATTCTCTATAACGTAGCCGTTAGATTTTGATCTAGCAACATCACCTGTTTGCACAAATGGGTAAGTTCCATTTGTAAATAACTTCTCGTCATTTCTAGGTCTATGCTTAGATTTTCCTCTTTCAAATAGTCCAACATTACCTAACCTTGCCCATTCCCAGCTCTCAGGAAGGTCAAATGGCTTCTCCTCCTCAGAGATGGAAGCAAGCTTCTTAGACCTCTTTATCTTCTTCTCAGCAACTAGCCTTGCTTTCTCCTCCTCTATCCTCTCCAACAGCACACTGGCAGGCTCATCTGAGCTGTCCTGTGGTACCAGTTTTCCCTTCACTGCCATGGAAAGCACCAGGTCTCTGATATCCTTAATATCCTCCTTCCTCTTCACCACGATATCGAAGTTCTGGAAGATTAGCTCCAGGTTCTTGAGGAGTTCCTTATCATCAGATGACTTCTCAATCTCAGCCATGATAGATCTCTTAAGGCCTTCTCTTGTTTTTTCTCTTGTTTGTATCTCATCTCTGAGGTTATCTATGATGCCTTTTAGAGAGTCTATCCTTTCCACTATTCTATTTTGTTCAGATAGAGGAGGTAGAGGAAGTATTAAATTCTGTAATTTCCCTAAATATATCCCTAACTGAGCAGTTCCTTTTGCATTAGCTATCATTTGAGAGTTAAACATATTAGAGGTAAATAAATAACTTAAAAAATATGGATTGTTTAACGTCTGTATTACAGCAACACTTCTTTGTAAAGTAAATTTCTCTTGAATCTTACCTACTACAGCTGATCTTCCTATGCTTCCAACAATATTTAATAATATATCCCCTGATTGTATTTGTGTCCTTTTATCTTCTTTTTCAAACTCTTCCTCTGATATTAACCTACAGCTTTCATCAAAATCTATATAATGCTCTTTTATGTTCTTAGCACTTAACATTTTGAAACCTTCATCTTTTTTTCTAGGAGGGTTATGTGAGCCATCAGTTAGTTTATTAGTTATCTTCCCTAGTCTTACCCACTCCCAAGAGTCTGGAATGTTGAAGGGAATCTCTTCCTCAGATATGGGTTCTAGCTTCTTACTCTTCTTTATCTTTTTTTCAGCTATGAGTCTAGCCTTCTCCTCTTCTATTCTCTCAAGAAGTACACTTGCTGACTCATCTGATTCGTCTTGAGGTACTAACTTCCCTCTTACAGCCAGATCTAGGATTATCTCCTCTAACTTCTTTAGGTTTTCTTCACTGTCAAATAGCATATTAAAATTATCTAGTATAAAATCCATCTTACTCACCCTTTAATGCCATCTCCAGCTCAGATTTCAGCATCTCCTTTAACTTTTTTATCTCATCTCTTGTAGCATTGTACCTCTCCAGTACCTCTTGTGGGTCTCCGTATACAACCTCTTCTTTTGTAGGATTCTTGAAGTCCAGGTTATAGTTCTTAGCTGCTATATCTTCAGCACTTACCTTCCATGCATACTCGCTTCCCTTTCTCTCATTCCACCATTCCTTCTCCAGGTCAAACTCAGAGAGCTTTATAGGCTTGGTCTTGGTATAGTTCTTGTATCCCTTAGGAAGTGGATGCTCAAAGAACCATACATCCTTGGTAGGAGTTCCCTTATCAAAGAATAGCAGGTTTGTGTTGATTCCTGTGTATGGAGCAAATACACCGTTAGGCATTCTTACTATTGTATGTAAATTAAACTCTTCCAGAAGCTTCTTCTTGATATTGGTCTTTACTCCCTCACCAAATAAAAATCCATCTGGAAGTACTACTCCTGCTCTTCCTCTGTCCTTGAGTTGATACATTATCCTTGTCATGAAAAGATCAGCAGTTTCACTAGTCATAAAATCATTAGGAAAGTTCTTTTTTATCCCCTCTTCCTCACTTCCACCAAAGGGAGGGTTCATAGCGATTATATCCATCTTCTCACTTGCAGGGATCTCTCTTACCTTTACTGCAAGTCCGTTATCATGACGGACATTTGGTGTATCCACATCGTGGAGGATCATATTAGTTAAACATAACATATGGGGCATAGGTTTCTTCTCGATCCCATAGATAGATCTTCCCAAAATCTCCATATCTCCTGTATTTTCTTTCTTTCGCATTTTTTTCATATGATTTAATGCACTTACAAGAAATCCTCCTGTACCGCAAGCAAAGTCTCCTACTTTATCACCTATTCTTGGATCTAGTCTATCTATAATGAAGTCTGTAACAGCTCTTGGGGTATAATACTCTCCTGCATTACCTGCACTCTGGAGATCTTTTAGGATGCTCTCATATATATCATTGAAGGCGTGCCTTTCCTCATAGTCATCCAACTCTATTTCATTTATCTTATTTAGAAGCTGCCTAAGAAGGGTTCCTGACTTCATGTAGTTATGAGAGTCTTCAAAGAAATCCTTAATTAGTGCCTTTCTAGGATCAGTATCTGCAGAGACCTCTAAGTTCTTTAGGTCTTTAAACATGCTCTCTACAAATTCAAGAAGTTCTTCTCCGGTGATGCCTTCATCATTAGCAGCCCAATTTCTCCATTGGTATTTCTTAGGAATGATAGCTTTATAGTCATCTTCTAACTCCCACTCTTCCTCCTTTACATCAAACATCTTAAGAAACAGGACCCATACAAGCTGTTCTATCCTCTGAGCATCTCCGTTTATCCCTGCATCCATCCTCATTATATCCTGTGTACCCTTTACAAAATTTGTTAATGACATCTCTATCTCCTAATTACTCTTATTTTTTATATCTTATCTTATATATATCGTCAAAAATTTGATATGTTGTTCTGCCTTTTTCTATATTTACATCCAACTTATTGTATTCCACATACTCAATTAATATCGTTTTAATAGGAGTCTTAGACACTACTCCATTGACTAATACCTGCATGGCATGCTTATTGTCCTCTCTTCTGATATAGATGACTACAATTTCCTCATCTACTTTATTTATAACTAAACTCTTCATCTCTTTGAAATCAAGCTTAAGTGTTTCCTTCATTTTCAGCCTCCCTATTGTGCATAAATCTCTTGTTCTAATTCCCTTACTGCATTCAAGTATCCATCCTTGCCACCAAACATCTTTACAACTTTTGCCGGAGATCCTCCTATTTTCTTAAATTCATCCAACTTAAGCACTTTGATGCCCTCTATCTGGGAGATCCCCTGGTTTGTATATTTAGTTAGAAGTGCTTCTAATACCTCTCTGGCCTTTCCCTCATACTTAGAGAAGTAATCCTTCTTTTTTACATTTTTAGCCCTCTCCCTTCTTGTAAGAGGCTTCCTGTCAAAGGCAAGGTGGCATATGAGATCAAACTCATCCATATCTCTTCCTATCTCCTCCTTGAGCTCATCAAAGAAAATTCCCTTCTCGTGAAGTTCAGCCAATACTGCTTCCTTCTTCTGACTTCTATTCCAGATGCTCAGGAATTCATCTAAGGTTGCAAATTGCTTCTTGATATTCTTCTTAGAGTAATCTACCAGAGACTCTGTAATCAACTTTCCAGAGGCATCCAGGTACTGTACCCTCTCATTGATTAATTTTACCTCTACATCGTCCACATAGAACTTCTTAGGTGCACCTCCATATTCACCTTCAGGTTCATCATCCTCATCGCCCTTACCCTTTGGAGGTTTCTCACCACTATAGCCACCAATACTTGTTGGATCAAAATCTTTATCTGGTATAGGCTCACCGTCAAAATCCGGATCCGAGAAGAGTCTGGTTACATCTCTGAAGTCCATTATAGTAAAGTATGACTTACCGTAGGCTTCGTCTACCCTAGTTCCCCTTCCTATGATCTGTTTAAACTCAGTCATGGAGTTTATATTACTATCTAATACTATAAGCTTACACGTCTTTGCATCTACCCCTGTAGTCATAAGTTTAGATGTAGTAGCTATTACTGGGTAGGCAGTTCCAGGATCAATGAAGTTATCTAACTGTGCCTTCCCCTCTGGGTTATCTCCAGTTATTCTCATTACATATTTAGGATTTTCTCTGACTAGGTCACTATTTTCATTTATAAGTGCTTGTCTCATCCTTTCAGCATGATCTATATCTATGCAGAATACTATGGTCTTACTGAACCTGTCGGTAGCCTTTAGAAATTTTGTTACTTCCTTAGCTACAGTTTTAGTTCTCTCCTCCAGTACTAGACTCTTATCAAAGTCAGTTACATTATACTCACGGTCGACTATCTCATTGCCGTATTTATCTACCTTTCCTCTTTCAGGTCTATATCCAACTAGATCCTTGTCTAACCCCTTTCTCATAACCTTATAGGGAGCTAGGAATCCATCCTCTATTCCTTCTTTTAGTGAGTAGGTATAGAGAGGTTCACCAAAGTAGTGAATATTGCTTACTTCATTGGTTTCTTTAGGAGTAGCTGTAAGGCCTATATGCGTAGCGCTGGAGAAGTAATTAAGGACCTCCCTCCAAGCACTATCCTCCTTGGCACTTCCTCTGTGACACTCATCTACAACTACTAGGTCAAAGAACTCTGGACTGTACTCCTTGAAGACCTGCTGCCACTCTTCTGTACCTGTCATAGATTGATAAAGTCCTAAATATATCTCGTGAGCCTTGCTGATATTTCTTCTATTAATCTTTATCATCTTGTCGTCAAAATCTCTGAAATCATTGGCCATAGTCTGGTCGATAAGTATGTTTCTGTCTGCAAGAAAGAGGATCCTCTTCTTTTCCCTAGCCTTCCAGAGCCTATGTATAATTTGGAAAGCTGTATAAGTCTTTCCCGTTCCAGTGGCCATTACTAGAAGTACTCTATCCTGTCCCTTGGATACAGCCTCTATAGTCCTGTTAATGGCTATTCTTTGATAATATCTAGGAGTTTTATTACCTAATTTAAAAAAGTAGTCCTGTTTAACTATTCTTTCAGCTTCAGGTGTAATCCCTCTCCCAACACAGTATCTCCTCCATAGCTCCTCTGGTGACGGGAATTCATCTAAACCTAGCTCCACTTCTCTTCCAGTAAGTCTGTCGTGCTCTATGAACCCATCTCCATTACTGGAGTAGATAAATGGGATATCTAGCTTCTCAGCATGCTGAAGCCCCTCTGAGTAATCTATTCCCTGTTGCATTCCTGATCCCATAGAATGTTTATTGCTCTTGGCTTCCACTATTGCTAGTGGCATATTAGCCTTGTAGTAGAGCATGTAGTCCACCTTCTTTTTAACTCCTCTGGTAGCCCCCTTCTTGCTTACGATTATCCTACCATCGGTGAAGCTGTGCTCTCTCTTTATTTGGTTTTCGCTCCATCCCCTCTTTAAAATAGAAGGATCTATATACTTACTTCTTATATCTGTTTCACTTAATTCTTTCTTGTTAAACATACAACCACCCCGTAATTGATTTGAATGTGCTAATACTCTTTTTCTGAAACGGCTTTAACAATTCGACCTTCTATCGTCAGTTTCTTTACATCTTCATTCATAATATATCTATCTGGATACTTAGTATTGTTGAAGTTTTTTAATATGACCATACTTTTAGCTGGAGTAGCTATCTGAGTGATAAAGGTCTTTTCTTCATAAGTTACAAGGTATATCTTATTCTCTATGATTTCTTTTTCGTCAGGATCTACTATTATCCAATCCCCAGGATTAATCTCAGGGCTCATGGAGTCATTTAAAATCTCAATTATAAAAGAGTTTTTTAAAGCTTTATTCGTAAAGATCTCTTTAGTTCCGACTTGTTTACTTTTGTTTATATTTATTCCACCTGTTTTTGTTTCTTTATAAACAGGCAACTTAAGATTAATCATTCCGTGTATTTTTGTGATAGATTTTTTAGTTTCTATTTTATTTTTGCTATATGAATTGATTTTCTGTAGTAAATCATCATAATTGCATGTAAATAAATTAGAGAGCATTTCTTTAAAAAGCTTTGTTTCAGTTTTTCCTTCAGCTATAAAAGTAATGATTTTTTTAGCATCAGAATTTTCTTTTCTTATACTTTCTGGAGTCCTTTTGTAATCCTCATACTTTTTTATATTTTTAATATCTTCATCAGAAATTTTTAAAACCTTGATGAGTTTATCACCAATTTCTTTCTTAGGGAAATTACGTCTTCCTTTTTCAATATCGTTTATATATCCGACACTTTTATTAACTTCTTCAGCTAATTTAGTTAAAGTATAGTCTTGCTTTTCACGATACTCTTTGATTATATCACCTGTTTTTTTCATTTGCAGAATCCCCCAATCCCCTTAAATTTACTAAGACTATTTTACATCTTACGCTAAATAAAAGCAAAATAAATTGACTTTTAGAAAAAAAACTTTGACTTTACGCAGAATAAATGGTAAAAAATATGGTGTAGAGTTTTTTAAATAAGTCAGGAGGAATGTAGTGAGTGAGCATTATGAGGTAGCAAATAATATTAGGGCAGAAATCCGAAGGAGAGATATGACTTTAGAAGATGTAGCAAAAAAAATAGGTTTGTCTAGACAGAGTTATACAACTAGATTAAATCGTTTTGCCAGGGGTGAAGATGTTTTATTTAGTTTTCTCGAGAAAACAGCCATGGCTTTAGAGGTACCATTAACTATATTTTTTTAGAAAAAAATTACGCTTTTTTAGCGTAAAAAACAGGGTGGAGATTTTTTTAAGTTTTACCGATTTATAAAACATAAAAAAATAAATTATTAGAGTTTTATTATTAGAAAAAGAAACAAAAGAGAAGGGGATAGGAATGAAACAGCTATTAAAAGTAGAAGATGTAATGGAGGTATGTCAGGTAAAGGTTGGAAAAGCATATCAGATAATGAAAGAAGTGAACAGAGATATGGAGAATGCAGGATACATTACTATAAGAGGAAGGGTAAATTCTAAGTTTCTTTGTAAAAAATTAGGAATAGATATAGAAAGGAAAAGGTAGATGCCGGTTTATAAAGATGGTAAAAAATGGAGAGTAGTTTACACTTACAAAGAAAGAGGGGTTGTAAAACAATCTCAGAAGAGAGGGTTTCTTACTAAAAGAGAAGCAAAACTTTGGGAAAGTGAGTATAAATTAAAAGGAAGTAGGTCAGTCAATATGACATTCGCCTCCTTCTATAAATTATATATGGCCGATGTAAAACCAAGAGTAGAAGATACTACCTATCATCTGAAAGAAATTATATTTCAAGGTAGTATTCTTCCTTACTTTAATAATATGAAGATGTCAAAAATAACCCCGATTATTGTTAGAGATTTTCAAAACCGGCTCATCACAGGGGTCAATCCAAGGAATGGGAGACCATATAAGGCTCACTATATTCAGAAGATAAATGCACAACTTTCAGCTCTTATGAATCATGCAGTGAATTTTTATGAATTGAGTGAGAATCCATGTAAGAAGGCAGGACCTTTAAAATTAAGGTATGAAAAGAAGGTAAAGTTTTGGACACTGGATGAATTCAATAGATTTGTGAAGGTGATAGAACATAAACCAATGAGCTATATAGGTTTTCACGTACTCTTTTGGACTGGTATTAGGACAGGCGAACTCTTAGCGCTTAGTTTGAAGGATATAGACTTAATTAATGGAACGATAAAAATAGACAAATCATATGCTAGGTTGAATGGAAAGGATATAATTAAATCAACTAAAAATGAAAGCAGTGAAAGAGTTATAAAAATGCCCAAGGATCTTGTAAAGTTGTTAAAGAAATATATTAGAGTGCTCTATGGGATAAGTAGTGATGGCAGACTCTTTAATATGACAAGGGAAGTTTTTAAAAATGATCTCTCTAGGTATTGTCATAAGGCAGGTGTTAAAAAGGTTACACCTCATGATTTAAGACATTCTCATGCAAGCCTGCTGATAAATGAGGGGGTGAACCCTTTGGCAATATCCAAAAGATTGGGGCATGCTAAGGTAGATATGACGCTTAACACATACTCACATTTATATCAATCTACTGAGGATAAAATGGTGGACATTCTAGATGCTGCTTATGGCAAAGTTTTGGCAAAGAAAATATAAAAAAAGGGTGTAAAATGTTACAAAAAACAAATAAATAAAAAAGAAATAAATGAAAACAAAGGGATAGAAGGTATATAAAAAATCATAAAAGCATGGTAAGGTAGAGGTCGCCGGTTCGACTCCGGCAGGTGGCACCAGTATTTATAATCATTAGAGCAGAGCTTACCATCTGCTCTTTTTTTATTGGTAACAAAATGGTAACATTTTGAAAAAATAAAAAAGCAGCAAGATTTTAAACCTTGTTGCTTTCATTTATTATATCTATTATCTTTTCTTCTTTGGATGGATATAGGTGAGCATAGGTGTTAAGAGTAATATCCACCTTGGCATGTCCTAGCCGCTTAGAGATGATAAGTGGATTAACATCCTTATTGATAAGGAAGGATGCGTGGCTGTGTCTTAGATCATGTACCCTGATTTTTTTCACACCGGCTTTTTCATGGTATCTGGTGATATCATTTCTAAAAAGGTGTTGTGTGATAGAGAAGAGCCTTTCCTTCTCCTTTATCTTGTAGAGCATACCAATATATCTCTTTAAGATTACTGCTAAATGATCATCGATCAATATAGTCCTCTCACTTGACTGGGTCTTAGTGGTTCCTATTACCTCTTCTCCTCCGACCAATTTACTATAGTTTCTCCTAATGTGTATTTTTCTATTTTGCAGATCCATATCTTCCCTAGTAAGTGCCAGTAGCTCACCCACTCTCATACCTGTCCAAAAGAGGAGATTAAATCCTGTATAGCTTATTGGTTTATGTTTTATGACTTGAATAAACCTGTTGAATTCTTCCACACTCCAGATCTTGATCTCCTTTTTTTGCTCCTTAACATGCTGCCTGAGGCTCTCGACTTTTGTGAAGGGGTTAGAATTTAAGCCATAGTACCTTACTGCATAGTTGATGAGTGATTTTAGCTGAGCGTTTATTTTCTGAAGATAAGCAAGTGTATAGCAACTTCCGGTCCTTGGGTTGGTTTGACTCATTAATTCATTCTGAAAGTTTCTGATCTTAAGCGGGGTGATATCTGTTAGCTTTATTTCTCCAAAGAAGGGAAGTATCTTAGTGGAGAAGATATATTTTTTAGTTTCCAGAGTTTTAGGTTTTATCCTCAAGGAAATATCTTTTAAGTACAGATCATAAAGAGTATTGACCTTCATATCGGTACTACCTTTAACTTTATAATGGAATTCCCTTTCATATTTGAGAGCATCTTTTTTTGTTTTAAAGCCTCTCTTCTTTTTCTGGATATTCTTATCCAAGATCTCATCTTTGTAACGGAAGAGAAGGGTCCAGGTCCCATTATCTTCCTTATATGCTGGCATTGTCTCTCTCCAAGTAATCCTCTTTGAATCCAAACTTTTCAACCAGGTAGATCTTGTTGACCTTTCCACTTATGGTTAGGTATCCCTTGGATGCCATTTCTTTATTTATTTCTTTGATTACCTGATAAGCTCTAGCTCTTGATACACCTAGTAGCTTCTCCACTTCCTTAGCTCCATACAATAACATATTTACTCCTTTCCAAATAATAAAATATCTATTTGTTACTCTTCAACAAAATATGGACATCCGCTATCATGGGCATTCATATTAGCTTCTACAGTATCACAATAACCATCTGCCCCGTAGTTTTTACAATTACAACACATTTCACTGACTATTAAGCTGCTGCCATCTAATATGTTCACGTCTATTCCACCTCTTTTGTATGTACATCTATTGTCCAAACGGGCTCATTACTAACTGTATATCTATCAAGAGCCCACTCCCAACCTTCATGTTTACAGTGTTCAGCATCTCTATGGACATAGCTTTGCTTAGGTTCTGCTGGATTTGTAACAATACAAGCTCCTGAAGCATACCCCTTTAAAAAACCTTCAGCTTTTTTTACAGCATCATCCCATGTACAATCTTTAGTTACAACAACACAAGCCTCTTCATTGTCTATATAAGCCATTTCTACCATTTTTATTCCTCCTTTAATAATTCTTTATTTGACTATACACAATATTTTTCTTCAATTTCATACCATTGAAGTCCCAGAGTGTCTTTATTCTCTTGCCACCATTCATATGCCCTGCTTCTCCACCAATCATCTTTAAGATCTATTTTAGTATGAGTCATGACACCTTTCCTCTTGTTTTTAATTTGTATTAAATGCTCCATCAGATTTTTATAAACTGGGTCTTCATTGAAATCTAACTTAAGGTTATTAACTTTAGATAGCTCCTCTACAACCTCTGCCCTCTGCTCCCTCAATCTTTTTAGCTTTCTTTCAGTTTCCAGCAGTTCGGTTATTTCTCTATCTATATCCTTCAGTTCCTTGGTAAGCTCCTTTACCCTCTCGCTCCTTCTGTCATCTTCAATGACAGCAGCCTTTAATGTCTTGCCGGGAGTGATGATTTTTCTTTCATTTTTAATTTCTGTAGCTGTAGTTATCTCTCCGGAATAAAACTTACCTCTCACTTCTTTCGGAGACTTTTCAAGTTCTCCGATTATTCGTTGTGATGCCCCCTCCAGTTTTTTGCCTATCATCTCCGGATTGTCCACAGTGCGGACAATCTCAGCTTCTTCTATTTCTTCAGGTTCATTCACTAAGGAAGAAGTGGTTTTCTCTGGAGGATCTAGAAGGATACTTTCTTCTGTACCAGCATCAAGAAGAAATAAGTCATACTTTTTTATGAAGGTATAAACTTCCATCTTCTTAAAACCTAATTCACTGTATCTCTTTTCAAACTCTCCACTTCCTTTTTTGGAATATCTCTCCTGTAACTCCTTTAATCTCCTCCCAATCTCTCTAAAGGAAAGGATAGTAGTTCCTCTTAGATGCTTAAGTTCATTCCAGAGGATGTTCTCATCACTGTCTGTTAGGTCCCTGGTCAAATATTTGATCTGTTTGGGGGTATGAACCAATGAAACTTTTAAAGCCTTAAAACCTTCTAAGTCACTATTAATATCCATTACTCCCATGTGATGATCACATCCATAATTTCGTCATATACAGCTTTTGATTCTAAAGTTTTCTTAGACCTAGAATCATAGATACTCTTACCTTTTAAACATAGCCGTCTTTCAAAAGCGGTATGTTTAATTGCTTTAGTGAGATACACATTGGTAGATTCAAAGAATTGATCAAGAGCATCATAGATATCTGTTTCATCTTTTGTTCCTAAGAAGAGGTTAGGAACTACACAGCTAACCTTTTCTATATCTACAGTCTCCTGGAGTCTCTTAATTGCTTTAATAGATGCACCATCAAGCTGAACCGGGATGATGATTTGGTGTGTGACTTCTGCTGCAATTTTAGAAAGCTGGTCTTCTTTGGATGGGGCTCCATCAACTACTACAATGTCATACTCCTTATCGAGTCTTTCAAAAGCTTTAATAACCTTTTTCCTCAATCCTGTTCCTATGGAATTAGTTTCCAGAGGGTAATAGTCAAG
Source organism: Propionigenium maris DSM 9537 (assembly GCF_027925155.1). Classification (GTDB taxonomy): domain Bacteria; phylum Fusobacteriota; class Fusobacteriia; order Fusobacteriales; family Fusobacteriaceae; genus Propionigenium; species Propionigenium maris. The sequence continues at coordinate 29,444 of NZ_BSDY01000016.1, forward strand.
GTCTTTTCTAATCCTGATTTCGATATCTTCTCCGTATTGAGAAAAGTATTTCAAACCTTTTTTGTCTGTAAATTCCTGCCCTAGAAGGATGAGAGAATCATTCTGAGAGTCACCACTAACCAAAGCAGTTCTAAACCCTTTAGTAGTAAGGCCATGGGCTAAGTTCCTTGAGATTGAAGACTTTCCTGTACCTCCCTTATTATTTTTCACATATATGATCATAAACTTCCTCCTAATTTTTTTATTTTTAATAGGACTGCTTTCTTTCGTAGAGGTCCAGGGTATCAAACTTATCATTGAAGAACTTATCCCTCATGGCTAAGATCTGCTCATCTGTAAAGTCCTCTGTAAGATCATCATATTTACTGTCCCATACCTCTTTCATGGCCTGGTCAGCTACCCATCCCTGATCTATATAGCTCTTGCTTTCCTTTATTAATTCCTCTATAGTTCTCTTCATCTATAAGCCTCCTCTATCACTTAAAAACTTTGATGATAACTTCTTTCTGTTGATAGGTAGTTACAAACCTGGCCCCGCAGGAACACTTGTAGTACCTTTTTTTCTTACTGCCGTATAAATATTTGGTCGAGTAGTGTTTTACCCTTTCTGAGCAATTTGGGCATTTTTTCATGTGAGCCCCCTAAAATTATATTTATAAGTAAAATCTTGTGTTATACTAAGAGCAAGAACTTTCTTCAGGTCTTCTTTGGTCGGGATTCACTGAAGGTTATAGTTCTTTCTTACGAGAGCAGCTGTCAGTCCCTTAATATCTTTAATCTCACGGTTAAAGGAGTATAGGTCCCTGAGGGCTGCTTTTACATTTTCCTCCCTGTATTTGTGGGAGAAGATCCTGAGGTATTCCAGATACTCCCATGTTCCCCTCTTGAGCCTGGACACGGCTTTGGATACATAGATATTCTTTCTTGCTCTGTTTAGAGCCTTTTCCAGATCTTTGTTATAGCTACTGCACATAGACACCTCCCTTGGCTAGATATTCGTTAAACTTTCTGCAGAGGATGTTTCCCAGTTGATCATCTACTCCAGTGCATTCAAAACCAATTTCACTTAATACTAAGCCCCTCAACCTTCTCACTTCAGTTTCTCCTAACTTAGATGCCATAAACTCTATTTTTTCATCTCGTCTGATCTCCTTTGGGGTTATGCTTCCAGAGTTTTTATAGTCTCCATCCCTTAAGATGGCCACAAGGATACCTGGAGTCATGCTCTTATTCTTGAGTTTCATAAAAGCTATGGCTCTTTCTACCTCTTTGATGTCACCATTGGTTAGGGTAGTGATATTTTTTAGGGTATTGGAGTTGGTGTTTTTTACAGCTGACTCCAGGAGGAGGTTCTTCAGGTTTTTAGTAAAGTCATCTTCAGGGGCAGCAGTATGATTTTCCTTCCTCTCTGCTACTACTCTTTTATTATCTCTAATAGGTAATACTCTAATAGGGTCGAAACTTTCGACCACCTCCAAGTCGAAACTTTCGACTGGTTTATCAGAAACTTTCGACGGGTCGATATTATCGACTTCGAGGATTTTAGGAGTCTGAATTTCATCTTTTATCCTGCTTTCCACCTCCATAACGATATCCTCTTCAGGTCTATCTTTTACTTTTCCCAGGTAAAAAGTATCTGCTTTATGTTGCTCCTTTATTATTTTTAACAACCCTACTGTTTCTAATTGTTTTTTACATTTGATAATAGTGTCTCTGGATTTATTCAGCATCTCTGCTAAGGTAGTAACAGAGAGCTTGATATAGACCTTTTTATCTTTATCAAACCATCCATTCTGAAGAGAGTAATTCAAGTACCGGCACATAACACCGTATACAATTTTAGATGTATCTGATAGCAGTTCCTCGGTAGTATTAATTTCCTTGGGAACCATTAAACTCTTTTCTTTGACTTTTTTGATTTTTTTGACCCTTTTCTGGTAGTGTTTATTGTTAAATAGTTTTTCTGGAATAGGGTAAAACCCCTGATTGGCTATATCTCCAACTGTGAAATATTCCATGCTACTTCTCCTTTTTTCTCTTTTTCTTATTCAGGTTCTCTCGGATCATCTGCATATCTATCTTTGAACTCTCATTCTGGGTCCTTTCCAGGGAGGTGGCCAGGTATTCCATGAGCCACTCCCTCAGCTTGTCGTCCAATTCTTCATAGTGCAGCTCCAACTCATGAAGGGATTTCTTCTTGTCTGTGTATTTTTTCTTAAAGTCTGATATCTCATCCTTGGTTTTCTTTACTAGGTTCCAGTTTTCCAACTCTATGGCTTTGTCCAGAAGTCTCGTGAAGTAGATAAGCATATCTTCGGTATGCTTATCGAAACCAAAGGATTTAACTCTTCTATCATCATCTGATTTATCTATAACACCTCCATATCTCATGTAATCCTGTATAGTCATGATCCTGACTTGAAGATTCATTCTTTGTTCCAGTTCTAAGGACAAGTAACACTCAGGTCTACTCATAGCTTCCCCCCTTATGATTAAATTATTGTTGTATTTTATTATTTACTATTTGTAAGTAATAAAATTTTACTTACAAATTTGATATTAAGTTTAAATAGTCTATATCAAGAACTTTGGCCCACTTTTTTATAGTTTTGACAGTTGGAGTGTGACCATTTTCCCAACGCTCAAGGGAGTTCCAGACGTGTTGGCGTGTTACCCCTAATCTTTTAGATAGTTCTGATTGAGTCATATTTATCTCAGACAAACGATCTTTTACAACTTTACTTAAAGACATTCTTTCCTCCTGTGTAAACTTTTTTTATTTACACTTGGATTTTACAACCTTGTACTCAGTTTGTCAACTTTTTTTGTTTACACTTTGTAATCAATTTTGTTTACAAAGTCATTAAAAAACAATAAAATCTTTATATCAAGTAAAAAGGAGAAGCTATGAGTTTTGGAAATTTTTTAAAAGAAAAGAGACAAAAAAAAGGTTATACACTTCGACAAATGGCCTATAAGACTGGATTTTCACATACCTATATTTCTGATATTGAAAAAGAAGTAGCTGCTAAAGTGGAAACTATAGAAAAAATTGCTGATGTATTGGAGTTAACCAAAGATGAGATAGCTTTTTTAAAAAGAGAAATTGAATATTTTAAAACCCCTAAGAGTGTTTTAGAAGAACTTAACCGTCTTAAAAAAGAAAAAGAATGTAAAAAAGAGGAAAGTAATATCAGCCACATAGTAGAAGGTGACTATATACAAATACCACTATATGATAGTGTGTCTGCCGGAATGGGATTAGAACCAGATCCTATGCCTGTTGATTTTATTCCTATGCCTGCAAGTATGGGAAAGGGGTGTGTTGCCATCAATGTAGAGGGAGATTCTATGGAGACTACTATTAATAATGGATCTGTAGTACTTGTAAAAAAGGATACTGAGGTTGGGAACAATGAAATTGGCGTATTTCTCCATGAAGAAGAGGCTGTGGTTAAAAGGTATAGATGCATCGATAAGAAGTGCTATTTGGTTTCAGATAATAAGGAATATCCAGCCAGAGAAGTAAGGAAAGGGGACAACTTTAAGGTTTGTGGTAAGGTTGTATGGATAATGAATAAGGCTTAATTAGTGGGGGAAAACATATAATTTGAGATCTTATGAATGGAAGTATCTCAGTTGGAAGAAAGCTAGGAAGGGGAGAATAAAATTTAACAATCTAATGTATTATAAGAAATGATAAATATTTTCTAAATTCTATAATGATTGAAATAGAATGGAATTTTAAGTGAAAAAATTAAATTAAAGAATAAAAGAATCAATGAAAGGATAAATAAATATGCCAATGCTTGAATGGATAGGAAAAGATAAAGTTATTAATCACCATCAAGAGATACCATTTAGAATACTGAAATATAGGTATGGATTTGATAATGGGAAGGAAAGCAAAGAAAAAACTGAAAGTGAGAATAAAATAATACATGGAGATAACCTAGAGGCACTAAAATCATTACTTCCAGAATATGAAGGAAAAGTCAAATGCATTTATATAGATCCACCTTATAATACAGGAAAAGAAAATTGGATTTATAATGATAATGTTAATCATCCTAAGATTAAAAAATGGTTAGGAGGAGTAGTAGAAAAAGAAGGAATAGATTTATCTCGACATGATAAATGGCTTTGTATGATGTATCCTAGGCTCAAGTTATTGCAAAAATTATTAAAAGAGAATGGTGTTATTTTTATTAGTATTGACGATAATGAAGAAGCAAATTTAAAATTGATTTGTGATGAAATATTCGGATCCAATAACTTCGTTTCGAAATTAGTTTGGAGAACAGAAGGGCATAGTGATAATCAATTTCATATAAAAGTTAATCATGAATACATTTTAACCTATGTCAAAAATAGAAATTTTATAGATTCAGCAATTGGACATGCTATTGATCCAACAACTCGTGAAGAAAGTAATATTTGGAAAGGTTATGCAGAAAATTCAATTACAAAAAATGGGAAAAAAAATCCCCCCTCATTTATAGATTTACCTGTTGGGTTTCCATGTTTAGAAAGGAATGTGAAAATAGAAAAAAGTACGATTTCTGATGATTTTTATATAGAAGTTAATGACCAAAAGTTTATCTCTAAGGAAATAAGAAATAAATATAATTTAAACAATAAGATGCCTGTTAAACTTAATGACCTAATTGTATCGAATTACAAACTAGAAGAAAAATGTACGGTTTATAGTGGGTGGGCAAACGCAAATAAATTAAAAGACTTCATAGATAATGGTTTTAAACCACTAAAAGAAAAAGATGGAGAAATAACTTTTTATTTATCAAAAAATGGTGTGATTTATTATAAAAAAACAAGAGAAAAAGCAAGAAATATATTATCAGTGATAACCGAAATGGGAACAACAGAGCAAATGAAGACAGAATTAGAAAGAATGGAGATAAAAAAATTTGATTATCCAAAGCCTAACAAACTTATTGAATACTTGTTAAAAATTGGTGCTCCGAATTCTGAGGACATTATACTTGATTCATTCGCCGGATCAGGAACGACAGGTCATGCAGTTTTAAATTTGAATCAAGAAGATGGTGGGAAGAGGAAGTTTATTTTAATAGAGTTAGAAGAGTATGCTGATACTGTAACTGCAAAGAGAATTAAAAAAGTAATAACTGGTTATGGAAAAGGTAAAAGCTTCATAAAAGGAATTAAAAGTAACTTTAATTTTTATGAGCTTGGAGAAAGGTTATTTACACCGGATAACATATTGAATAAAAATATCGATGAAGAAACTTTGAGAAATTATATTTATTATACAGAAACAGGGGAACAATTAGTCAAAGAGCAAGTAACAAAAAATAAATATTATTTAGGAAGTAAAAATAATTCAGATTATTATTTTTATTACGATAGTGATAAAATCACTAAACTTAATTATGAATTTCTATTAACTATAGATAAGCCGTCAGAACAGTATATAATTTACGCTGATGCATGTAGTATCGATAAAAACGAATTACTAGAAAAAAATATTATTTTTAAAAAAATTCCAAGAGATATCACACAGCTATAATAAAAATATATTTGGACGGAGGAGAAATGGAATTAAAACAATATCAACAAAAAGTAATGTACGATTTAGAAGATTTTTTAGAAATTTTGAATGAAAAGAAAAAAATTAATATTTCTTATGAAAAATTTTGGAATAAAAGAGGAATTGCTATAGGACATGGAGGGATGAAACCTTACAAAAATAACATAGCTGGAGTGCCTCACATCTGTTTAAAAATACCAACAGGAGGTGGAAAGACTTTTGTTGCTTGTAACTCTATCCAACCTATATTCAAAGCAATGCCTTCTATTAAAACTAAAGCTGTAGTTTGGCTTGTACCTTCAACTACAATTTTGGAGCAGACAATAAAAAACTTAAAAAATAGAGAACACCCTTATAGACAAAAGATTAATACTCATTTTAAGAATAGAGTAGAAATCTATACAAAAGAGGAACTTTTAAGTGGTCAGGGTTTTGATCTTGGTACAGTAAGTGAACAGTTAAGTATATTTGTACTTAGCTATGACGCTCTTAGAAGTAAAAAGAAGGATGATAGAAAAATTTATCAAGAAAATGGTTATTTGTATAGTTTTGATAAATTAAATGGAAATAATTCATTTAAAATAGAAAATGCAGATGAAACGTCGTTAATTCAAGTAATTAATAAATTAAATCCTCTCGTAATTGTGGATGAAAGTCATAATGCAGAAACTTTTTTAAGCCTAGAAATGCTCTATAATTTAAATCCGTCCTTTATACTTGACTTGACAGCAACTCCTAAAGCGAATAGTAATATAATCTCTTATGTTGATGCAATGCAATTAAAAAAGGAAAATATGGTAAAGCTACCAGTTGTTGTATATAATCATCATGACAAAGAGGAAGTACTAATTGATGCTATTGAACTCCAAAAAAATCTTGAAATTAAAGCTATTCAAGAAGAAAAGTTAACTGGGAATTATATTAGACCAATTGTTCTTTTTCAAGCTCAGCCTAAAAGAGGAGAAGAGAGTGAAACGTTTGATAAGATTAAGGAAGCATTAATAGAAATTGGGATACCTAAAGAACAGATAGCTATAAAAACTTCTAATAAAAATGAGTTAAAAGGATTGGATTTATCAAAAAAAAGTTGTGAAATCAGATTTATTATAACTGTTAATGCGTTGAAAGAAGGATGGGATTGTCCATTTGCTTATATTTTAGCCACTCTTGCAAATAGAACATCACAAGTTGATGTTGAGCAGACATTAGGGAGAATTCTAAGGCAGCCTTATGTAAAAAGACATCAGGAAGAACTATTAAATTTATCATATGTTTTTACTTGTTCAAATGATTTTTATGGGACTTTAGAGAATATAATAAAAGGACTTAATAAGTCTGGTTATAGTGAAAAGGACTATAGAATAGTTGGTGACAATATTCAAGAAAATAAAATTAATAATAATGAGCTTTTTAATTTGAAGCAACAATCAATTTCTCCATTAGTCCCAGAAAATGGAAATAAATTTGAATTTCAAACCAATAAAATAGTTGAAAATACTGAAAAGACTATAGAATTTACGGAAAAAATTATTGAAGTAGCCAAAAAAGAAGAAAGTAAATTCAAAGAAAAACTTCATGAAATAAAAGATGAAAATCCTTTTGACTTGGTTGCTGAGGAGTTGAAATCCAAAATGAAAATATATCATATGAACAAAGAATTTGAAGAAGAAGCTAGAAAGTTAAAGTTACCTCAATTCTTTATAAAAACAAAACAAAATAGCCTTTTTGATATAAAAGCTGACAAAAAATTATCTAAAGAAGATTTGTTAGAAGGTTTTTCTTTGAAGCAAGAAGATATTAAAATTGATTTTGATATTATAAAGGCTGATATTGTAAAAATTGATCTTGAAAATCAAGGTAATGATGAATATATACCAAAGTATCAAAAATTGGATAAAGAAGCAATAAGTTATATTAATGAACACGTCTCGCAGAAGACCGATTCTGAAAAAATAAAAGACTTTAAAAACATTATCTTTGCTCAATTAGGAAAAATAAATTCTATAAGTGAAATAGAAATCAAAAATTACATTGAAAGAATTTTAGGAAACTTTACAAAAGAGCAAATACATGATCTTGAAGCCACACCTTATAAATATTCTTCTTCTATAAAGAAAAAAATAAAAGAACTTCAAGAGAAGTACCAAGAAAAAATATTCTACTCATCTATTGAAAGTGATAAGATTTTTTGTAAAGAAAATTATATGTTAAAAAAAGAAATAAATCCAGTGAATACATCTTCAGGAATAGCAAAATCATTGTATGAATCAGAAGAAAGTGGAAATAAATTTGAAAATAAAATAGCTTTAGAAATAGCGAGTCTTAATAATGTAAAATGGTGGCATAGGAATATTTCAAAAAAAGAATATTACATAAATGGTTTTATAAATCACTTCCCTGATTTTTTGGTCTTAACACAAGATAGAAAAGTCTTAATGATCGAAACAAAAGGGGATTACTTAAGCAATGAAGAGAATTTAAAAAAACTACGTTTAGGAAGGAAATTGGCAGAATTAGCTGGGCCTAAATATAAATATTACATGGTCTTTGAGAGTAAAACTCTAAAAGAAGATGGAGCTTATAATATAGAAGAATTTTTAAAAATTTTGAGAGATCTGTAGTATGGAAAGCCGATATTTCTAATAGAAAAAGGTCATTAGAAGGAAGAGTGTTGAATTTTTCTTTATTTTATCTTTCAAATACCAATCAATAAACCTCTTGTAATATCTTAAATAACATTAATGTTAAGAGATATATTTTGGGGGGATGAGAAGTAAGGTATTCAAATTAATTGAGATAAAACTATAGATTTTTAAGAATAGTAGCTCTATATTTACCATTATCAATATAAATCCAAAGTATAGTACGCTTGTGATCATTTTTACTCAGATATTACTATAAATATTATTGAATAGAGTTTTTTAGTAATACTCAGACAAGAAGATAAAAAAGCTTAGAAATAAGTGGAAGTTAAAATGATAATACAATATATTTTTTTTAGTAAAAATATGTTGTATTTAATGTGGGGGGGAATATAATTTTACTTGAGATTTTATTGTGCCTAATATTATACGCCTTTTATTTAGTTACTATTACAGGAATAAAAATAAAAGGCGTAAAAAGGTTATGTAGCTTATTAAAAAAAAGTGATTTAGATAAGGAATTCCTTAAGATAATTTTGAAGTCAATTGTATCTTTAGACTGGGTTAGTGCTCATTTAGGGAAAATATATCTTAAAGGTGAATTTAAAAGGAAAAAATTAGAAAGAAAGCTAGCTAGATACATAAAAAAAAGAAATTGTATTAATCTAGCAATTTCAATTGTAATGTTCTTTTTAGCAAATTTACCTGTGAAAATTATAAGTTTAAACTATGTTCTCTACTTACTTATATATCGTTGTATTTCAAGATCATTTGAATTAATCTTTGCATTTGGGAAAGATGTAGTTGAACCAAAAAAATATATATTAAAAAATGCTAGATATGAAACTGAAAGTGGAGAAATAGAAGTTAGAGAAGAAAAAATCAGAAAAAAATCATCTAGTTTGAAATCACATGAAAGAATAAAACTTGCAATCAATAGTTATATAGAGTTGAACTTAAACTTTGCAGTTCTTTATCATTTGTTAAACTTAGAAGTTTCTAAAGGTTTTCTGAAAGAATTATCTTCTTTTAAAAAGGGGATCGCTTATAATTTTTTTAGAGATATTTTTAAAGGAGATTTTTTATTATATGATTTACATACTCAAAGCATAGAGACATTAAGTATTATGGAAAGCTTATATAAATCAATCGGTATTTCAACTGCTTCAGGAATAGGAAGCAGTGAACTTGGTTTCTTTTCAGCATTACAATCGATAACAGTAATAGTTCTTGTGATCTTTGCAATAGCAACATATCTTGGATCAGATGATTAAATAAAGGAGGAAAAATATGCCGCTATTTAATAGAGGGGGTAATAAACTAGAAACAATAAAACAGAAAAACTTTCCTCTAGAAAAAGACTTACAAAATTTAGTGGAAAATAACCTTGAAGAGATCTTTAGTTGCAGGTTTGTAGCTTCAGAGTTTCATACAGGTAATGTTCACTCTGGAAGGATTGATTCCCTTGCTATATCAGAGGATAATAACCCTGTGATAATAGAGTATAAGAAGGAGGAATCCTCCAGTCTTTTAAATCAATCCTTATTCTATTTATCATGGTTAAAGGATCACAAGGGAGACTTTCAAATGGCTGTAAATAAAACCCTTGGGGATGTAGAGGTGGACTGGAGCAGCATAAGGGTCATATGCATAGCTCCAGGGTATAAGAAGTATGACCTTCATGCAGCAGAGATGATGAATGCACCTATAGAGTTATGGAAGTATAAGAACTATGAGAATGGGATGTTCAATCTAGAGGAGGTCTTCAGCAGAAAGGATATATCTACACCTAAACCTATGAAGGTGAATAAAGGGAAAAAAGAGTGTAAGGAAGAAGCGTCTATCCATACCTATGAGGACCGGAAAAGCAAGCTAGGAACAGAAGAATTAAAGAACCTGCTAGATGAAATAAGAGATTATACAGTGGACCTGGGAGAGAGTGTAGAAGAAGCTCCAAAAAAACTGTATGTAGCCTATAAGACATCTAAGAACTTTATGTGTATAGAGTGTCAGAGAAAGAGGATAATCCTTTATCTAAAGTTTACCTCTGAGCAACTAGAGGAGTATAGTTCTATAGGTAGAGATGTGACCAATGTAGGTCACTTTGGGACTGGGAACTTTGAGTTCATAGTAAAAAGTCTAGAGGATCTGGATAATGGTAAAGGGCTTATTAAAGCTTCCTTTGAGAATATAGGGGAGTAACCTTAAGAAAAAAGTACCGTTTCTGGTACTTTTTCTTTTTGTACCCCTAGTAATTTAAATACAAACTCTATATACTCCTAATATAAGGATCAGAGATCTATTTGAAAAGTTATTTGACAAAAATTTTATTTAGGATTATATTAGGGGTGAGTTATGAAGGAAATACTTAAAAGAATTGAAAAAGAAATTGAAGAGGTTTCCAAGGATAGTGGACATGGAGAAATTCTTATAGAAGTACATAATGGAAAGGTCTGTTTTATTAGACCTACGAAAAGCATAAAAATTTAATATCTTAGAGCGACTAGGCAAACCAGGGCTCTTATCTCATTTTAATATGGGATAAGCGCCCTTTTTTATTTGGAATTTTATCCTTATCTTAAAGTATGAGCTGGTTTAATCGTCTTTTAGGCAATATCAGCTCACCCTTTGGGATAAGGATAAAAGTGAGGAGGTGGATATGAAGATTGAAAAGGTTAATATTACAGAGTTAGTTCCTTATGCAAACAATGCCAAGGAACATCCTCAGGAACAAATAGATAAGATAAAAGCGAGTATAAAGGAGTTTGGCTTCAATGACCCCATAGCTATAGATGAAAACAATGTCATCATAGAGGGGCATGGAAGACTTATAGCACTGCAGCAGATGGGAAGTGAAGTAGTAGATGTTATAAGGCTAGAGCATCTATCTGAAGTACAGAAAAAGCAATATATTCTAGCTCACAACAAGCTGACTATGGATACAGGTTTTAATATGGAGATGCTAGAGCTAGAAATAGAAGCCATAAGAGTTATGGATGGCGATCTCATCCTCACCGGATTTGATTTAGATGAGATAAAAGATATAAATCTTAATCTAAGTGAAGCCATAGAAGAGATTCAAGAAGATGAGGTTCCAGAAGTCGATCTAGAGAGGGAGCCCTTCTCACAATTAGGTGATCTATGGAAGCTGGGAAAGCATAAGCTATTATGCGGTAATTCTACCAACCAGCAGCATGTTAAGACTCTTATGGGAAATGAAAAAGCACAGTTAGTAGTGACTGATCCTCCGTACAACGTCAACTATGAAGGAGCTACCAAAGAGAAGCTAACAATCAAAAATGATAATATGAGCGACTCTAAGTTTTATGAGTTCTTATTGAATTCATATTCTAGGATATATGAGAGCCTGGAGGATGGTGGTGGGATCTATGTATTTCATGCAGACACTGAAGGGATGAACTTCAGAAAAGCTATGATGGAGGCGGGCTTCTACTTTGCCCAGTGCTGTGTATGGGTAAAGAATAGTTTGGTAATGGGAAGGCAAGACTACCAATGGCAGCATGAACCTATATTAGTGGGATGGAAGCCAGGGAAGGCACACAACTGGTATTTAGATAGGAAGCAGACCACAGTATGGAGGTTTGATAGACCTGTAAGAAATGATATTCATCCTACTATGAAGCCCCTTAACTTAATAGCTTATCCAATAAGAAATAGTTCAAGGCCTGGAGATATAGTTATTGACTTCTTCGGAGGTAGTGGATCTACCCTTATGGCCTGTGAAGAAACCAAAAGAGTTTGCAGGACTATGGAGCTAGATCCTAGATATGTAGATGCAATAGTTAAAAGGTATCTATCTAGTAGAAGAGAGGATATCAAGCTAGTTCGTGAAGGCAAAGAGATTTCTTTAGAAGAGATAAGAGCTCCCTTATTTGAGGAGTGATTAGATGGAATTAGATCTGAGGAGAGTGTGTAGGATAGGAATCGACAGGATAGTTATTAGCAATATAGAGTTTACTTCCCCCTCACAAGCCTCAATGAGTATAGAGGGGGAGGACTGGATAGGAGAAAGGGTCAAGCTAGAGGATGACTACTATACTTTAGAAAAGGTGGAAAAACTTCAAGACAATGGAAAGCATACAGTATGGAGTAATCTTTCCTTCAATCCAAATAAGGTATTGGAGGGTCACAATATAACAAATGCAAGAGGGGTTGAGTTGAAAGAAGCCCTGGCTATGATATTGGATGAACTAGCACAAAATAAGGTAGAGGTTGATATCTCAAGAGCTATTATTAGTGAGATAGAAATAAATATAAACCTTGTGGTCAAGTTTGAAGAATATCTTCAGGTCTTGGCATTGTTATTTTTAAATCTTCAAAGGTTAAGAAAGATAAGCAATAGACAAAAGACACTGCAATATAAGAACTTATTTAAGGACTCCACCCTTGATGGTGGATGGAACAATCATGGAGTACGAGCCTATGACAAGATAGAGGAATTGCAAAAAGAAGCAGCCTTCAACAAGCAAAAAGTTGTATTACCCAAGATAGATCTACTGCGTATAGAGTGGTGGCTGCTAAGTAGCTCATATAGTTACTACACAGAGAAGCTAGGAAAGGACAACACCTTAAAAGCCTTATTAGCAGATGACTCGATCATAGATAATATCTTTAGAGAACTATCACATAACAAACTGTTTGTAGATGCATATAACTGTCTAGAGAAGGAGATCGTACCAAGGTTAGAAGCAGAGTACCTTGCTTTTAAGAGGAGCTCTAAACTAGCTAAAAAAAGCGGGAGAAGAGTCCCCACCAATGTGTATAAACACCTATTAGAAAACTATTGGGTATTTGATTATGAACACCTCATAGATATAGTTAAAAAGCATGATAGTAAGCATAAAGGAAGAGAAATCAAGAGAATAAAAGACAAATATTTTCACTTAAATAACATGGAAAAATTAAGTTATTTAGTGGAAATAATTTTTCCCCACAAATCCCGAAAAGTGGGGAAGAATCTCCCAGGCATAATCGTCTAATAACACTATATTTTATAGGGGTTACACAGAGGAGTGAATAGAAATTTAATTCAAGATATTCCCTAGAGAATTCTTTATAATGAGCTCAAAAATACCAAGGGGTTTATGACAAAAAAATGACACCAGAATAGAAATACATGGAGGTGATCTTATTTTAATCTTACTGGAGATAGATCAACTAAAAAAACTAATGGAAACTGCAGAGAAATATGGAATTAGTACTCTATCAACAGATAACAAGAATGAGACTATAAGCATGTTGGCAAACACGTATATCTACACATGCAATAACCCATTCTTTACTGTAGAGAGTACAAAGGATGTAGAGGAGCTAAGAAAGAGAATTATCCAGTACATAAACACAGAGGAGTGCATGGGTGAGAAGATCATAGACCTCATGGAAAACAGACTCTTTATAGGCCTTAGTACCTTGAGGGATGATTGATGGCTAAATATAAAAAAATACCTACTCAATTAAAGACTGAGATAAAGAAAGCCTATGAAGCTGGAGTCGACTTAGTAGATCTATCGATAAAGTATACAGTGAATTATGGAACCCTCAGAAACATAGCCAGCAAGGAAGAGTGGCAGAAGGGAAAGAGTAAAGCAATCCTGCAGCAGGCAATCATTGAGGATGATATAAGCAAGAGAGTAGAGTTGAGGGATGAAATAATTGGTTATTATCAAAACCTCCATAAATCAAACCTATCATATCTAATGGAGCTAGAAAGAAAAGGTGAAAGGCCACTTGTTAAGTCAAAAGAGGAAGCCCTGAAGAATAGGATAATGGCAACCTCTGAGTTATTCAAACTAGGCAAAGAACTATTTAGTATCTTAACACCACTGGAGCAGGTGGAGCTTGATCTCAAGAGAGTAAAGTATGAGGTAGGGAAGAGAGCAATAAAGGATGGAGTAGGAGTGATGTTTCTCAGCGATAAGGAGGACGGATAAGTTTTGGGTCCTTCTGGGGAATTTTAAAAGGTTTGTGCGGTGGGGAGGCTCGGGCTCTTCCTTGTGACAGATTTTTTTTTAGGCAGTTCCGATTGAAAATTCCCAGATATATTTGGAGGAGATATGCAGGAGATTTATGCAGATATAAAGTTTTTATCAAGAAGATTTAAAATTTCAGAAAGGTATGCAAGGGATATATTTTTAGATGCTAGGAATAAGAAGGGGAGCTATGACTTCCTGGAGTGCATTAATCTCTATATTGCGTATAGGGATAAACAGTTTGAAGAAGTAGATGCAAAGCGGGACAAGCTTGTGGATATTAAGGCTGAAGCTGCTCAGTTCAAATTAGATGTGCTAAAGAAAAAATATATTCCAGTGGATGAAGTAGAAATCATACTTGGCGAGGTAACCAGTATGACTAAATCAAAAGTGAGAGCTATTCCTAGTAAAGCAGCACGGCTTTTAGAAGGAGAGACTGAAAGATTAAAGATAGAGTCAGTTTTAAAAACATTTACAGATGAGATTCTAAATAGCTTATCAGAATACAAAGATCTGGAATGGGAGGAGAGAGATGAGGAAGGTATCAAAGATTAATAGCAGAACTTTAAAAATATTAAGAAGAGCTCTCAAAGGCTTTAAGCCTCCTAAGAATCTTAAGGTATCGGAGTGGGCTGATAAGTATAGGGAACTAGCAAGTGAGTCATCTGCTGAAACTGGAAGGTGGAATACAGATAGAACCCCATATTTAGAAAGAATAATGAATTGTATCAGTGAGAATCATATAACTGAAATAACTCTAATGTTCTCAGCGCAAACAGGGAAAACAGAGGCAATTCTAAACACCATTGGAAGATACATGCATCTAGATCCGTGTCCAATAATGGTAGTGCAACCTACGGTAGATATGGCGAAAGCTTTTTCTAAGGACAGAATAGCACCAATGATAAGGGTTACAAAAGTTCTTAAGGACATAGTTCGGGATCCAAGAAGTAGGGATTCAGGAAATACAGTAATGCAAAAGATATTTCCAGGGGGACATATAACTTTTGTAGGAGCTAATTCCCCCTCATCCCTGGCTTCAAGACCTATAAGAATAGTTCTTTCAGATGAGGTAGATAGATTTCCAGAATCAGCAGGAAAAGAGGGAGACCCCCTAACCCTGGCAGAGAAGAGAACTACAACATTCTGGAACAAAAAGCATGTCAGAGTATCTACTCCTACCATTAAAGGAAATTCAAAAATAGAAGATTTATATAATGTGTCTTCTAAAGAGAGATGGAATCTTCCTTGCCCTAGCTGTGGAGAGTTTCAACCGCTGGAATGGGACAAAGTTAAATGGGGAGAGAACATTGAAGGAATTGTAATGGAATGTGAAACTTGTGGTTCTCTTCACACCGAGAAGGAATGGAAGAGCGAGAATCAATTGAATGGAAAATGGATAGCAGAGTTCCCAGAAAATCCACACAAAGGCTTCCATTTAAATGAATTGGCTTCACCTTTTAGGACTTGGGAAGATGTTAGAAAGGACTATCTAGAGGCTAAAGGGAATCCAGAAAAGCTAAAAGCATGGACAAACACTTCTCTCGGTGAAACATGGGAAGAAGAAATAAAAGACAAGATAGATTATCAAGCACTTTACGATAAGAGGATACCTTACCCGGCAGATCTACCTAATGAAGTATTAATCCTGACTGCAGGAGTGGATGTGCAGGACGACAGACTGGAGATAGAAGTAGTAGGCTGGGGACTAGGTGAGAGATCCTATGGAATTGAGTATAAAAAGTTCTATGGAAACCCTGCTAAAGATGAGGTATGGGAAAAGCTAGATGGTTACCTTCAAAAGGATTTTTATTATGCTGATGGATCACATTTAAATATTACCAATACATGCATAGATACAGGGGGACATCACACTAAAAAGACCTATGACTTTATAGCTCCAAGAGAAAGTAAGAGGGTATTTGGTATCAAGGGTAGAGGGGGAGATGGAGTCCCTATTATCAATAAGCCTAGAAAAGATAAGACAAATAAGATTCACCTCATTCCAATAGGGGTAAATGCTTTGAAAGATCTACTCTTTTCCAGACTGAAAATAGAGAGTGGACCAGGGACTTGTTATTTCCCTACCAACCCAGATAAAAATTACGATATTAAATATTTTAGATCTTTAACAGCTGAAGTTAAGACCTTTGAAAACGGAAAGATTGTCTGGAAGCAGATAAGAGATAGAAATGAGGGGATAGACCTTAGAGACTATGCAACTGCTGCATTTACTTTACTAAGAGTCAACTTAGAGAAATTGTCAGAGCTGAGAGCTAAGAATAATGCAGGAAAGATAGGAAGATTATAGGTTGTCCGCAGTGCAGACAAAAGGAGAAAAGATGATACTGGAAGAAGCGAAAAGAAGGCTTGCCATGTGGCTAGAAGCGGAGGAAGCAGTTGCCATAGGAGGGCAGAGCTATGAAACTCAAGGTGGCAGAAAGCTTACTAGAGCCAATATAAGCGAAATCAGGAAGTATGTTGAGTATTATGAGCGGAAGGTAGCAAGTTTAAGTGGAAAATCAAAGATGGGGCGCAGAGTCATCTTTAGAGATGATTTATAGGAGAAAAAATGAATCTAATCGACAGAGTGATAAATGAGATCAGCCCCAGAGCAGGGCTAAAAAGAGCCTATGCAAGACAAGGGCTAGAAATAATCAATAAGGGGTATAGTCATCACGGAGCAAGTAAAACAAAGAGCACATTTCTCTCCTGGATACTAGGGAGAGGCGGGCCTGATGAAGATATAGTGTCTAACCAAAAAGAGCTTATAAAGAGATCTCGTGACCTGTATATGGGGACTCCATTAGGGTGTGGAATCCCTAAGAAATTTAGAGCTAATGTAATTGGAGCAGGACTTGTTCCAAAGCCTGTAATTGATTATGAATTTTTAGGACTTAAAAGAGAAGAAGCACTTGAAATAGAAAGGACCATCAAAAGAGAGTTTGAACTATGGGCAGGATCTCCCAATGCAGACAGTATGAGGATGCACACATTTTATATGTTGCAGGCTTTAACAACATTAAGCTGGGCGATGAATGGAGATGTTTTCGCTATTCCTGTCTTAAAAAATAGGCAAGGAGTCAGAAGCAAGTTGTCTATCCAGGTTGTAGAAGCTGACAGAGTAATGAATCCTTTTGAAGGAAGTAGTGATGCTGACATAAAAGGCGGTGTTGAACTAAGTGCTACAGGGGAGCTAGTGGCTTATCACGTAGCTGATAAACATCCAGGAGATGAGTATACGTACTCTACAAAAAGAATAGAGGCTTTTGGAAAGACTGGAAGAAGAAATATCCTCCACCTATTCGAACCAGAAAGGCCAGGACAAAGGAGAGGAGTCCCAGTGATAGCACCTGTGGTGGAAGCATTGAAGCAATTAGGAAGATATTCAAAAGCTGAATTAGATGCAGCTATCATAAGCGGGATATTTGGGACATTTGTAAAGAGTGACAGAGGAGAGGATGGAGAATTTGGAGCACTAGGGGGAGTAGAAGAAGGAGAGAAAATAACTGATTCATCAAAGCTGGAAGTATCATCAAGTAGTCTTCAGACATTAAACCCAGGAGAGGATATTGTAACAGTATCTCCTTCAAGACCTAATGCACAATATAAATCTTTCGTAGATTCAATAATTGAGGAAATAGGCTGTGCTTTGGAAATCCCTAAGGAAGTATTACTAAATAGGTTTGAAAGCTCTTATTCAGCTAGTAGGGCAGCTATAGAGGAGGCCTGGAAGAGATTTGTAGCAGTCAGAAGGTTAATTAATGATTATTTCAATCAACCGATCTATGAGGAATTTGTCTTGGAGCTTGTAGCAGATGGAAAGATCAAAGCTCCTGGATTTTTTGAAGATGAGCTTAAGAGAAAAGCATACTGTAAAGCTATGTGGGTAGGGCCTAAAAAGGCTAGTCTTGATCCTTTTAAAGAGGTTAAGGCGGCACAAATAAGAGTACAGGAACACTTTACCACGAGGGAGATTGAATGTCAGGAGTACGGAAATGACTTCGAAGAGGTAATTAAGCAAAGAGGGAATGAAGAGAGGCTGATAAGGGAACTAAACATAGAAGGAGGGGAATAGATGCCGGGGGAACATAAAAAAGTAGGGAAGTTCTGGAACTTTTCTACAAACAAAGAAACAAAAGAAACAGATATTTATATTTATGGAGCAATTACTAAGTGGGCCTGGAAAGAATTAGGGGAAGTTAGTTCACAAGCTTTTGTAAGAGAGTTGCATGCAATAAATGCAAAGGACACAGAAATAATAAATCTTAATATTAACTCGCCTGGTGGAAATGTTTTTGAGGCTCATGCCATAGCAAATAGTTTAAAAAGGTATGCAGCTAAAAACAATATCAAGACAATAGGTACTATTGATGGTATTGGAGCAAGTGCAGCTAGTTATTTAGGAGTGTCGTGCCAGGAAACAAGGATGTGCCTTGGGGCTGAAATGATGATTCACAATCCTTCAGGGCTTGCTATGGGAGAAGCTAAAGATTTTAGGGAAGGGGCGGATAAATTAGACAAAATAAAAGAAGATATAATCGATGTTTACATGACTAAAAGTAACCTTACAAGAGAAGAAATATCTGACATGATGGATAAAACCACATGGATGAATCCTGAAGAAGCTTTAGCAAATGGATTTATAGATAAAATAGAAGACTTCAGTAACTTAGGAACTATTGAAAATTTTGAAGAATTTGAAATCCTAAATTCTTATGACAATACTCCTGAAGGTCTTATTGAAAACTTGAGAAATAGAGGGAAAATCACTGAGCCTAAAGAACCTGAAGTGAAGCCGGTAAATGAGTCAAAGATAAAAAATACAGTAAATGAGGGGGAAAAGATGACAAAGGATGAGCTAAAAAATAAATATCCAGAGCTTTACAATGAAATCTATAACGAAGGTAAGGAAGCAGGAGTATCTGAAGGAGTTACTAACGAAAGAACCAGACTCCAAAAGCTGGATAATCTAAATACTAAAAATGGAGGAGCTGAGATAGTAGCCAAGGCAAAGTATGAGGAAGTTAAAAATGCTGAAGAAGTAGCTATGGAGATCCTTAATTCCGATACGTTTAAAGCAACTTCAGAAATACATGAAAGACAGGAAGATTTTGAGAACAGTGGAGCCAAAGGAGTAGGGCAGCCCACACCAACGAACACTGGTGAAGAACTTGATGAAGCAATATTGAATGCAGCTGCAGCTGGATATGAAGCTGTATAAGGAGGGGAAGAATGAAAAATACAATAACAACTTTTGAATGGGAGGCAGCTAAGGCGGGCCTTTTTCCCGAAGTAGTAGGAAAAGCAATAATAAAGTCAGGAGCCGTATTAGAAGCGGGATCCCTCCTTGGAGAGCATTCTGATGGGACAAGTAACATAGCAGGGGAAGTCGATTATACAGATATCAATGCGATACTCATCGAAGATGTAGACGCTACTGCAGGAGACACTGAGGTAGATGTGATACTTACAGGAGAGTATAACCAGGAATATCTTAAGGTTAAAGAAGACAGCGATATAAAAAGCTTTATCAAGGCTGCTAGAAAGAACTCTATTTTTATAAAAGAAGTTTATTAACGGAGGGAATAATGGGAATTTATAACAGCAAAACAATTAGAAAAATAAGAAAGAAACAGAAGGTTAAGAGAAGCTTTTTAAGGGATTTATTCTTTCCAACAAGAGTAACAGTAGGGGAGGAGGAAGTCTGGCTAGAAACAACAGCTAATGGTAACCAGGTAGCACCTATAGTATCTCCGATAGAAGATGGTAGGGTAGTAAAAGAAAAAGCGATAAGTACTAATGCAATAACAGCTCCTAGCATATCTCCTAAGTATGTATTAACGCCTAGAGATGCGTTTAAAAGGGATGCTGGAGATAGTCTTAATGATGGTAAAAGTGCAAGTTTAAGAATGGCAACTAGGGTTGGAAAGATCTTAGGAAATCAAGAAAATCAAATCACTAACAAAGAGGAGCTGTTTGCAGGACAGTTTTTAAGTGAAGGAAAGATTACTTCTTCATCAGGAGACCATCCATATGAGATTGATTATAAGATGTCAAATAAGGGGACTTTAGGAGTTGGAGAAACTTGGGATGTAAACACAATAAAAGCATTAGACGATCTTGATGGATTTATTGTAGAGGCTGAAAAATACGGAACAAAAGTAGGGGCAGTGGTAATGGATGGAAAGGCTTCATCAGCTTTTGTAAACAACCCTCAAACATTAGAATACTTAGATAACAGAAGGTTGGAAGCAATTGAATCTAAGCAAAAGGACCTGGCTCCAGGAGTAGCCTATATAGGTTTCTATAAGAAGAGATCTGTTCATATATATCAATATGATAGAACACTAGAAGAAAATGGTGCGATCAAACCTATTATCCCAGAGGGGACAATAGTGGGAGGTCCTACTTATGGTGAAGTCCTGTATGCTCCGGTTGTTTACTTTAAAGATGGAGGGAAGGATATTCACGAGGAAATTAGACACTCAAGGGTGAGTATAAGTAAAAATGGAAAAGAAAAATCTATTTCAACTGAGTCAAGGCCTGTTTTCCAGCCTTCAGACATGTCAGCTTACTTCTCATGGAAGGTGGTGTAAATGAAAAGGTTTATTCGAAAATATAGGACAGCTAAAAAGACATATGAAATAGGAGATCTTGTAGACATAAAGGATGAGAAAGTCCTGGAGAGTCTTATAGCCAACGGTACTGTAAAGGAATTTAAAGAAAGTAAAAATCCTCTTGAAAAAAGAATTGAGGAGCTGGAGGCAGAAAATAAGAACCTTAAAAAGTCTCAGGAAGACAAGGCACCTCTTTCTTTTGCTGAGCTCATGAAAATGACTGTTCCTGATCTTGATGGAGTTGATGAAAAGCTAGATATAAAAACTACTGGAAATAAAGCAGAGAGAGCAGCGGAGGTTTGGGCCAAGTTAAGCGAAGGTTATGAGGTTAAGTAGATGGTAACCTTTAAGGATTACCTTAACAAGGATATCGCTAATACCTTTTTTAATTCAAATGAATTTGCAGAGAAGGTGGTTATAGAAGGAATTGAGATGACCGTTCTCTTTGAGGAGGAACAATCAAAAAGAACTAGGAAAAAAAGTACCTATGACTATGGGTATAGTAATAATTCAGAGGCCACTAAAATAGTTTCTTTAAAGGAGAGCGATTATGCTCTCCTAGGGAGTCCAGGAAGAGAGGAGAGACTTCTTATAGGCTCTATTTCCTATGAGATAGTTGAAACCGAGGAAGATGATGGGGTTATAAACCTGAAGGTGAAGGTGTACCGGTGATATTTGTAGACCAAAAAGAGTTTGAAAAAGCTAAGAAAGAACTAGAAGGGATTAGCGAGCGGGCTGGATCTGCCTTGAGTGTGGTGACAGCAAGGCTAGTAAATGAAGCAGCCAAAGAAGCAAAGAGGGAAGTTGTAAAGAAAATTATAGAGGAATACTTCATAGATAAAAAACCCATAAAAGAATCCTTAACAATAACTTCAGCAAAGCCAGGGAACATTGAAGCAAAGCTTGAAAACAACCGGAAGAGAAACAAGGACAGGTTCACCTTAGCAAGGTTTAAGGTAGAAGTTCCCTCCAATGGGCCTATAAAGGTAGCTCAAAGTAGAAGCGGAGGATTAAAGGAACTGAAGAGAGCTTTCTTGGGAGAAAAAAGGAATCAACCGGGAAATATGCAAGTCTTCAGAAGGTCTGGCCCCAACAGATATCCTATGGATGTGGAGCGGAGTTACTCAGTGGGAGGGATGATAGGAGCCTCTAACCTGGATAAGTATATAGAGGAGACTGCCCAGGAGTATGTGGACGAGAGGTTCCCTCAGATGGTGGATGAATATTTTGAAAAGGCAGGGAAATAATGTCAATTAGAAATCTGGAAGAGGAAATAAAAAAAAGAATTAAGGAATCAACCAAGGGAATAAAACTCATTGATATTGAAGGAGAGTACGTAGATCCTCTTATTGAGATCGGAGCACTTCCCAAGAAGGCAGCTAAAGGAAATCCTTATATCCTGATACAGACAACCTACGTTGGGGATGAGGCCAATGAGAGTGATGTAGAAGTAGCAGTCCTTTACGGAACTGTAGGAATGAGCGAAGCAGATCATAGAAATGAAGAAAAAATGAAACAGACATATGCCTATGGGCATTGGGATGTGATTTCTATCATAGATAAAATTAGAGAAAACTTTTTAAAGGATACAAACTTTAATTTTGGTCACTTAAAAAGGAAGATGAAGCACGAGGTTTTTGGAGAGGTAAAATTCCCTTATTACCTAGGGGAAAGTAAGCTGAATTTTACTGTGGCAACAGTAGCACCTCAAGATGATTACCTGTAAGGAGGAAGAATGTCTGAAAAGAAAAAGACAATGGAAAGAAAGGAAACAAAAGCCAAGCCAAAAAAGAGACCACCTATTTTTTATATAGGACCTACTGTAAGAAGAGGGATCCTGGAGGAAGGTATGGCTTTTAGAGGAGGGCTCCCAAAAGAAGTAGAGGAGCTGAAGGAGAAGTATCCATTAACAGCTCCTCTTTTCATTGAAAAGAAAGACTATATAGGAGCTTGCCAACAACTCAAAATTGCTGAGTCGAGGATGAGTATCATATATGGGAAAGCCTTGGAAAGTATCAGAGGAGGTAAATAATGTCAGTAAATCACGGTGTAAGAGCAGGAGAGAGTCCTACTTCCCTGTCTACAATCTTACAGATGGGAAATACCGCTGTAGTGGTAGGGACAGCTCCTGTAAATATGGCAACTAGTCCTAAAGTCAATACACCAGTTATCTGCTATACAGAAAAAGAGGCTATAGAAGCCTTTGGGTATAGCGACGACTGGAAGAAATATACTCTTTGCGAAGCTATAGATGCATTTTTCAGGTTATTTAAAACAGGACCAGTAGTTATGATAAACGTTTTGGATCCAGCGATTCATAAAACCAGCGTAGCAGCTGCATCAGCTACTTTTGTCGATGGAATAGCAAAACTAGAAGATACAGGTGTCCTACTGGATACTTTAAAGATAACAGGAAAGGAACTAGGAACAGATTACACAGCGGCCTTTAATGAAGATGGGACTGTTAACCTTGTGGCAATAACCATAGCAGACGGAGCCCAAACTGTAGATTTTGATAAGTTAGATCCTTCTGCAGTAGATGATGATGACATCATAGGAGGAGTAGACCCAGTATCATTTAAAAATGAAGGGTTTGCCCTTATTCCTAATGTTTTCACAAAATTCAACAGAGTACCTAATATAGGGCTGGCTCCAGGGTGGAGCCATATCCCGGCAGTAGCTCAGTCTCTGGTATCAAGTATGAAAAATATCAATGAGGTCTTTAATGGAATAGCCCTCACAGATATAGAAGCAAAAACTGTGGATAGCTATAGTAAGGTTCCAGCTTGGAAGAATGATAACAGTTACATCCATGAAAACCAGTATAACTTCTGGCCTAGAGCTAGTCTAGGAGATAAAATCTATCATATATCCACTCTTGTAGCTGCCTCAATGTATGTCATAGATCAGAAAAACAAGGAGATGCCTTACGAATCGCCTTCAAACAAACCTCTTATGACTACTGGAATTTGCCTTGAAGATGGTACAGAAGTGGAGCTTAACCTAGGGCAGGCCAACTATCTAAATGACAATGGAGTGGCTACCTCGATCAACTTCAATAATGGGTGGAGGCTATGGGGGAACAGAACAGGATGCTATCCAAGCAACAGGGATATTAAAGACAACTTTATTAATAACAAGAGGATGTTTATCTGGGATAATAACAACTTTATCCTTACTTACTGGTTAGATGTAGACAAACCCGCTACACCTAAGCTGATGGATAAGATCGTAGACTCTTATAACGATTATTACAATGGTCTTGTAACCAAACAGGCGATATTGGGAGGAAGAATAGAGTTCAATCAAAATCAGAACCCCACTACAAGCCTTATGGACGGTAAATATTACTTTAAGAGATATATGGCACCTGTGGGAGTAGCAGAGCTTATAGAATCAGATCTAGAGTATGATACTGAGTATTTAAAAACACTATTTGGAGGTGGTAACTAATGTTAGGAGGAATTCCTACTTCCCTACAGGGATTTAGTGTTTATGTAGATGCATTAAAAGAGCTTGGAGTTGTGGATATAGAACTTCCTAATATCCAGTTTATGACTGATACAGTATCAGGCTCTGGAATAGCTGGGGAGATAGATATGCCAATAGCTGGTCTTACCCAGGGGATGCAGATAAAGATCAAGAAAAGGTCTCCAAATATGCAATTTTCAACACTGCTGGCCCCTAGAACTCATAACCTAACTTTTAGAGGGAAGATGCTCGTAGAGGACTCAGGACACCCGCTTTCTAAGTCAAAGGCTAGAAATATTAGAGTAGTGGCTAATGTGAAGCCAAAGGGTAAGAATCTAGGTAAGGGTGAAGTGGCAAAATCCATGGAAACTGAAGCTGAATTTGAGGTAATCAGTTTATTGGTATTTATGGATGAGATCCCTACTCTTCATATAGACAAGTTTAATAATAAATTTGTTGTGGATGGCATAAATTACCTGGACGAAGATGATTTTTTATAAGAATTAGAATGTCCGCACTTCGGACGTTCTTCTAAATATGGAGGAACAATGGGAGAACAAAATAAAAATGAAGCAAAAAATAGCGAGATTAAAATAGAGAACGGCACCATATCAATTAAATTAAGCAAAAAAATGAAGTTCAATGATGTAGAAATTGAAAAGGTTGATTTAGATCTTAACTCGTTGACTGGTGGCGATATATGTGAAGCGGAAACTAATTTTAGAGAGAGATTCTTTCAACCTATACCAGATGCAAACTACTCGCAAGCATACCAGGCTGCAGTAGCTGCAAAAGCTTCTGGGTTACCTTATGAATTCATCCTAGAGCTTAATCCTAAGGACTTCTCAAGAGTAACAGGTGCTATAAAGGGTTTTTTGTTGGGGTAGACCTTGACTCTGAAAAAAAGCTTAAGAAACTCAGAGAAGCGATACTCCTTGCAGGAAAGATAAGTAACAGTGGTGCTGATTTTTTTCTAAGCATGAAGCTTACAGAGCTAGTAAAGTGGTTGGAGGTGATCCCGACTGGGCAGTAGAGATTTCATAATGAAGATAGGAGGGAGTGTTGATCCCTCCTTAAAAAAAGCTTTTGGAAGTTCTTCTAAGGAATTGCAGAAGTTAAGCAATGAAATGAAGGATATGAAGAAGCAGGAAAGATACTTTAAAAGCCTAAGTAAAACAAGCCTTAAACTTGAAAATCAGTTTGAAAGTGGAAGGGCAGAGTATAAAAAACAGCAAATGGAGCTCATAGCAACCAGTGCCAAAGTAAGTGAGCTAAGAAAAGCGTTAGACAGTACAAAAAGACCTACCAAGGCAATGGTTAATGAGTTTAAAAGAGCAAAAAAAGCTGAAGACAAGTTGAAAACAAGCACTCAAAAGCAAAAGCAGGCGCTTGCTGAGAAGATGCGTGAGATGAAAAAAGCAAAGGAAGAAACAGCTAAGTACTCAAGATCGCAAAAAGAGCTCGCCAACTCTATGAAAAAAGTGAGGGAAGAACAAGAAAAAGTCAAAAAATATGAAGGGCTTAAGAGGTCAGTATCTGATAATGCCGGAGGGACATTTGCCAGGTCTGCTGGAGAAGCAGCAACAATAGGAGTTGCTGTAAAGTTTGCAATAGATGATGAGACTGCATTTGCTGATGTAAGGAAAACTACAGGATTAGCTGGAGAAGAGGCTGAGAGATTTAAAAAGGAATTGAAAGCAGCTACTAAGGATATTCCTAAATTTAACTCTGAGATATATGAGATTGCTGCAGCAGCTGGGCAAGCTGGAATAAAGTTAGATGAAATCCCTAAGTTTGCCGCAGATACTGCCAAGGTATCAGTAGCTTTTGATATGGATGCTAGAACATCAGGAGGTACTCTTGCAACTTGGAGAGAAGCCTTTAAAATGAGTCAGAAAGAGGTAATGGTACTTGCAGATCAGATGAATCTAATAGGAGATAGTATCAAGGTAGAACCTGCTCAAGTAGCAGAGATGACTACAGCTGTAGGATCCCTTGGAAGGATGGCTAACTTCTCTGAAGCTCAAACAGCTGCACTTGGTGGAACCCTTGTAGCATTAGGAGTAAAGGATTCAAGTACCGCTTCAACAGCTATAAGGAAGCTATATGGAACCCTTGCTTCAGGAGAAGCGGCAACTAAAAGTGTTTCCTCTGCATTTAGTAAGATGGGACTTGATGCTACCCAGGTAGCACAAGATCTTCAGAAAGACTCTGAGGGCACTCTACTGAAGGTATTTGAAGGTTTGAATAAGCTGGATAAAGCGGAACAGCTATCTGTTACAAAGGAACTGTTCGGAGAAGAAGCTATGAGTAGTATGGGGCTCTTAATAAGCAATACAAGCTTTTTAAAAGATAACTTAAAGCTTGTAGGAGATACAAGTAAGTATTCTGGAAGTGTTATGAATGAATACAATAACAAACTGGATACTACAGGCACTTCCTTAAAGTTGGTCGGAAAATCTTTAGTCAACTCAGCGGGAACTTTAACCCGAGTATTCCTTCCTCCTATAAGAAGTGGAGCCGATGCTTTAAGAACATTTAGTGATGGGCTTGCCAAGCTTTCAGAAGAGAATCCTAAGATGACAAAAGCTTTAGCATATGGAGCAGCTGGATTTGTAGGGTTAAAGTTAGGAACTAGCGGAGCTGTACTCGGGATTAAGCAACTTTCTAAAACAAAGGAAGACTTAATGTTTTTGAAAAATACAGCGATGCTGGTTAAGGATTGGAAGCAGTGGGGACCATTGTTAGGAGGACTTAAAACAGGGGTAACAGCTCTTGGAAGTGCTGGAAAAGCAATGCTATTTAATCCTTGGGTTCTAGGAATAGGCGCTGTCGTAGCAGGAGGATACCTCATATATAAAAACTGGGACCTTATAAAGTCAGGCTTTAAAACAACATATGAATATGTTACCGGTGGATTGAAGAAGCTATGGGAGCTTTGGAAAAAGTTTACTATACCGGGTAAGATTTTTAGCTTTGGAATGGATAAATATAAAGAATGGAAGGAGAAAAGAGGTAAGGATAAGGGGAACTCTACTAATACTATACCAGCCTATGCAAAAGGCGGTGTAGTAAGCAAGCCGCACCTCGCTCTAGTAGGTGATGGAAGGACTCCAGAATCGATAATTCCCCATGATAGATCAAGAAGGTCACAAGGACTGTGGTTTGATGCCGGAAAGAAGATGGGGATGTTTGCAGGAGAGGGAATCCCTGCATTAACATCTAAAGTTCAATCTAATGTGTCAAAAGTTAATTCAGAAGTTAGAAATGAAATATCAATAACATTTGCTCCAGTAATCCATGGAGGGAGCAATATACTAGAGCAACTAAAAAAAGAGTTACCACAGCTATCAAAATTAATTGAGGACCAGGTAGAAAAGGCATTACAAAAGGCTCAAAAAAATGAAAGGAGGATGAGTTTTGGATAGGAAGGTAGATATTTATACTACTCTCCAAGGAGATATGTGGGATGGAATCAGCCATAAAGTATATGGAAGTGATAGATATTCTATGGAGCTTATTAAAGCTAATATCAGGTATGCCAATGTAGTAAAGTTCAGCTCAGGAATTGACCTTATATGCCCTGATATTCCAAGCACTTCTGAAATTCTTCCTCCTTGGAGGCAACAATGAGAGCAAGAAGGAGTTACGTAAAGATAACCTATGAGGGAAAAGATATTACAGGAGAGGTCACACCATATCTACAGTCAGCATCATATACAGATAACTTAGATAAGGGGGACTCGGCAACCTTTAACCTCATGGGAGATAAGTGGATCAATGAGTGGGCTGTCCTTAAAGGGGATAAGTTTGAGTTAGAGATAGGAGTCATAAACTGGAAAGGGGAAGGAGACAACAGGATCTTGAAGTGTGGAACCTTCACAGTGGACGATATATCATTTAGTGGTGTCCCTGATAAGGTTTCTATCTCAGGGACATCGGTTGATATTAATAAAGGGCTTAAGAGTGTATCGAGGGATAGTACCTGGGAAAATGTATCACTTCGCAAAATAGCTCAGGAAATAGCTGATAGAAACTCAATGAACCTTTTTTATGATTGTGACACTGAATTTCTTTTTGACAAGGTGGATCAGGTAAAGGAATCGGATACTCAATTACTTTATCGGATCTCAAAGGAACAGGGGGCTACACTCAAAATTACTGATCTTCAAATAATAATTTTTGATGAGGAAAAATACGAGAAGGTAGAAAGTGTGCTGACCTTCTTAAAACCTAATCTTATGAACTATGAAATTAAGTGTGATGACTTTGAGATCTATGATTGTTGTGAGATTACTTATTATGATCCAGAACTCGGGGAAAGTTTAAAGGGAAGCTTTGAAGCCCCAGCTTCAGAGTTTTATAAAGTCAAAACTGGAAAGATCTTATATAAAAATATAGATACAGGAGTAACGGGAGGTACTAAGGAGGAAAAGGAAAAGTTTCTCAGAGAAAGGGCAAGAAAACTACTGAGAAGTAAAAACAAACATGAAACAGAGATAAAGTTTAAAGATATGGGGGATGTCAGTTACCTTGCTGGAATGACTATCACCTTAAATGGGTTTGGTCGATACAGTGGTGTCTATCTGATAACATCTGTAGAGCATAGCTTAGACGGAGCATACCAATGCAGCATCTCAGCGAGAAGGAGGATTGATTTCTAATGGAGTTTAGAATGATTAGAACTGGAAAGGTATCCTCTATAAATTATAAAAAATCGAGTGTTAGGGTGGTGTTTGATGATTCTCCAGGAATTGTGTCAAAGGAGCTGAAGGTACTGCTGCCGCATACCAAAGAGGAGAAGAACTATTCCATGCCTAGTCTTAGAGAAGATGTAGTCTGCATCTTTCTACCTCATGCACCAAGCACAGGGTTTGTTATAGGATCCTATAACTCGGGGAAAAACCTACCTCCAGAAATCGGGAAGGTAAAGTATATCTTCTTTCCAGATGGGACAAGAGTTAAGTATAACATGGAAACGAACCTTCTAGAGGTAGATTGTGTGGGCGATATAAATATAGCAAGTGGAAGAGTGGTTAATATTCAAGCTAGGGAAGTAAATATCACTACAGAAGCTTTTAATGTTTCTGCAGGGGAGAGTAACTTTGATCATGATATTAATTGTGCTGATGTGATAACAGATAAGGGGAGTATGAATAAGCACCCGCATACTGGAGATTCAGGTGGAAAGACTTCACTTCCATATGAATAAGGAGGAGTAATGATAGGAGTACTAGGAGAGATCCCTTTCTCAGTATCCTTTGATGGAGACAATATTGAAGCTTTGATTTTTAGTAACCTCAAGAGGAGTGGAGGAGGGAATTATGAGCAACATAAGCGAAGAGGCCTAAAGCCATTATTGGAACTGGTGGATATTTCATTAGAGAAATTAAACTTAGAGATCTCCCTGAGAAGTGACCTGGGGATTAACCCCAAGGAGGTTCTGAGGAAGCTGATAGGTTATTCAGAAAGCGGAGAAATATTAGACTTTGTTCTAGGAGAAGAGCTTTTAGGGGAATTCGTCATAGTATCCTATGATGCCGGACACGAGCATATAACAAATAAGGGAAAAGTTAGAAAGATAGATGTCAGCATTTCATTAGAGGAATATATAAAGGAGATAGATGGAAGCATTGAGATAATAACTACACCTAAGAAGGAAACAACTAAAAAAAATGTTCATGAAGACTATAACCAAGGAGCTATAAGCCCATGATATATACATTGGAAGCAGGAAAAAATATTAATTTAAAAGCTAAAGGAGTAGAACGGATTCTCCAAAATGGTTGTAATATCCTTTCAGTGATCCAAGGAGAAGTTGTTCTGGGAAGAGGGATCGGAGTAGATGGTGATATCATAGATACCCCTTTGAATAGATCCCAGAGACTTATGAATATAAAGGAGCAATTTGGGCGGTATGAGCCTAGGCTCAAGGTAGAAAAGGTATCTTATGTTACAGATCATCAAAGTGGTGTTCTTAAACCGAGGGTGGAGGTGAAGATAATTGAGTAGCAACTTAGACATCCATAAGGAGAGTGCTGAAGAAATAACTGCAAGATTTATTAATAAGTTTGAAAAGTTAGGTGGAGAGAGTCTTGCTCTTTCAGATGAAAGAAGGTGGCTTCTTCAAGCAATAGCTTATGGATTCTTTATAAGGAATCAAACCACCAATGAGGGATTTAAGATGAACTTTGTTAGGCATACAAAGGGAGAATTTACTGATGAGATAGGGGTATTTACAGATACAGAAAGATTACCTGCAAAAGCTGCCACTGACACCTTGAGGTTTGAAATTGAAGAAGCTCAGCCTAATGTTATAGGAGTTACTCCTACCAGAGTAACTCCAGGTAATAATCTATATTTTATTACAGATTACTTTGAGTTTGCTCCAGGAGAAACCAGCAAAGATGTGATAGGGACCTGCACGGAGGTAGGAGAGGTTGGTAATGACTTTTTACCTGGTGAGATAAATAAGATAGTAGATCCTTTCCCATTTTTTAAATCAGTAACTAACCTTGATGGAAGTCAAGGAGGGGCTGAAATTGAATCTGATGCCAGCCTTAAAGAAAGGATAAGGGAAGCTCCTAGTAAATTCTCTACAGCTGGTCCTGGAGATGGGTATAAGTATTGGGCTAAGACAGCTCACCAGGATATTATAGATGTTAATGTGGCTAAAACTACTCCTGGAACAGTTAGAATTACCCCTCTAATGAAAGGAGGAGAGTTACCGACAGATAGCATTCTTGAGGCAGTTAAAACAGTTTGCAGTGATAAAAAAAGAAGGCCTCTGACTGATAATTTGATAGTCAATAAGCCATCGCAAATTACTTATGATATAGATTTTACTTACTATATATCAAATAGTAATGTAGGGCTTGTAAATGAAATTAAAGCAAAGGTTCAAAAGTCTGTGAGTGATTATATAGCCTGGCAAAAAGGAGCTCTTAAAAGAGACATTAATCCAACTGAACTCAATTATCTTGTGAGAAAAGCTGGGGCTAAGAGAATAGAAATCATCAACCCCAAATTTACCGTTGTAGAAACTTTTGAAGTGGCAAAGGAAGTTAATGTTAATCCTGTTTATGGAGGTATTGAAGATGATTAAAATATCTGAAATAAACATATTAAAGTTACTTCCATATTTTTTACAGCAGGATAAAGATATTCAAATCATCTGCCAGATAGTACAGGAGGAGCTTAACCTTATTAATGAAAAAGAAAGTAACCTTTTTACTTATGGCTGGTTTAATTCTTTAGATGAGGCTGTTCTTGATGAGTTAGCATACCAATGGAAGACAGAAGGATATGACCAGACACTGCCTAAAGCAACAAAAGCTAAGCTTGTAGAGACATCCTATATTGTTAGAAAAACAAAGGGGACCAGCTATGCTGTAGAGAAAACAGTTCAGGATATTCACGGGGATTTTGAACTTTTAGAGTGGTGGGAATCAGATATGGATCCTTATCACTTTAAGATAGTGGGAACCAGTTCTCCTCCTGGAGATAAGTTAAGTGAAATCTACAAGGCTATAGAGATGACTAAAAATGAAAGAAGTCATTTAGAGGGGATTATAGTGAGTAACCAGTGGGAAGGCAGCAATTATCATGGTATTACAACTCACTTATCTTTATTTGAAGAGATACCATTTAGTACAGAGGCAATTACAGAAGTAGAGAGATATATTGGAGGTGTAAATGGCTAAATATACAGGAAACTCTCTTACCAATCTAGGAAAAGACCTCCTTGCAAGGGCTGTTATTGGTGGAGAGTCTCTTACTTTTACAAAGGTGGAATTAGGAAAAGGAGTTCCTGCAGGAGACCCCGAGGAACTTACCCAGTTAGTAGAAACATTTAAGACGTTATCCATAACAAGTACTGCAAAATTAGAAGGAGGTAGCTACAGAGTAAGAACAGCCTTTAGTAATGCCGGGATAACAGAGGACACTTATTTAAGGGAAATAGGAGTTTTTGCCAGAGGAGAAGATGGAGTAGAGATACTTTACTCTTACTGCTATACGAATACACCAGATCTTATTCCAGCAGAAGGAGCTGGAGTTCTTGAGAGGGTAGAGGATGTAATAACTTATATCTCCAATGCTGCTAATGTTAATGCAGTGATAGATCAGAGCAAGGTCTATGCAACTATAAAGGATCTTACAGAGGGACTGGCTGGGAAGGAAGATAAGTTTGATAAGAACAGCGGTTTTAACTTAGATAAAACAGATAATGCTGAGATAGACAGCTCTATACTCCTTGCAACTGCTAAGGCAGTCAAGAAGGCTTGGGATAAGGCAATGGAAGCTTTAGGATTCACAAATACAAATAAGGCTGCTATTTTGAATAATACAGAACAGATAGAGAATTTGATTGTACAGATGCCTGCTACAATTCCAAAGGAAAAAGTTGGTACCTACTATGCTTTAGAATTGCCGACTGGAGTGACTCCTGCAACACATAGAGTGCTTGGAATAGCTGATCGTGGTAGCAGCTTAAGTAGTTTAGCAGTATATAAGCAATACCTGTCTGGGAATTATATTTACGTTAGATCGTATTTGGTTGTAGGATCAACACCTCCATCTACAGATCTAGGAGTAGATATTTCTTTTGTTAAAATCTAAATTTGTTCCGTTGGAAAGGAGAAAAAATGAGATATAACTTATTTAAAAAAGAAGCAGCTTCTTCATGGGAAGTAGCAAAAGAAAAACTTATGAAGAGTACATCTCTCAATCCTGAAAGAATAGGAGAAGACTATAAGAAGGCCTTCCCTTATGACTATAATCCTGAGGTACACTTTGTTTTTGAGGGCGATCTTACTACTCCTTATAGAATCGAAGAAGATTTTTCTATCACTTTCTATAATGAGAGAGAACTTGTTGAACAAGGGTACAGAGTACTGACGGATGGAGAGTTTCTTGAGGGAGATAATATAAGGTATATCCATTCGCCTGGAAAGTTTTATGAGTGGAATGGTACAGAGTGGACTTATAGTGCTGAGCTGGAGAGAGTGTTCCTTAATAGTGAGATCCAAGCCACAGAAAAACAGATAGAAGCTACACAGGCACAAGTAGTTTCAAGAGAAGCATTAGGAATGTATACTACCTCATTGGAAATTAAGATTACAGAATTGTTAGAGAAGCATTCAGAGCTTTGTTATGAGCTCTCTAAAACATATAAGGGGGAATAAATGGTATCTATAGTTGAGTTGCTGTTAAAGGATCCTTTAAAGGGGCTTATAGCAGTATTATTTATTCTTTTCTTCTATCTTTGGAGAGAACAGGGAAAGATAAAGAGTGAGATCGCAAGTGTAGAAAGATTTTTAGATAAGACAAAATTAGATAAAGAATCTTTTGAAATTTATAGTAACAACCATGAGGAGATCCACAAGGGATTCACTGAGCATCTAAAAACAGCAATTAACTTGCTTAGAGGAGGAAGCTAATGAAAAGAGTAGTTATAGTTCCGGGACACTCCTATAAAGACCCGGGAGCAGTCAATGAAAGCCTAGGCATTACAGAATATGAATATTGTTTAAATAGAACCTTAGAGCTTTTAAAAGGAGATACTTGGGATGATATAGATGTGGTTCTCAAGACACGTAATAGAAGTTATTCAGAGCTCCCTGGTGAGATAGATAGTCTTAGTCCAGATTATATATTAGAGCTCCACTTAAATGCAGCTAATAAGAAAGCTCAGGGTAGTGAAGTCCTTTACTGCAGGGCATCCAGCAGAGGAAAAAGAATGGCAGAGATCATTCAAAAAAATCTGGTACAGAGGCTAAACTTAGCTGATAGAGGAGCTAAATCAAAGGAAAGGAAGGAGGCAGGAGGGCATATCCTTTGGGGGACTAAGGCTCCTTGTGTGATAGTGGAGAGCTTTTTCTTAGATAGTACAAGGGAGTTGCATAGGCAAGAAGTATATGAGGCTCTGAGGACTTCTATCAGAGAAATAGTAGATAAGGGGGTATAGAGATGAAAGGGTTTTTAATAAACTTAGGGATTCAATGGATAATTGGAGCATTAAAGAGTGATAGAGAAGGGATCAGAGAGAAAGCGATAGATGGGCTGAAGAAGATCCCTGATGAAGAATTGTTGAAAGGGATAAATGGAATGAAGAACTAATAAAGCCAGGGATATTTCCCTGGCTTTTGCATTAATTTTTATAAAATCAGTTATTGAAATATAATGAGTTGAAGTTTTATTTTAATTGGGCTATATATATTATAGTAGAAACAAATAATTTATAGAAGGAAGTGCCCTTATGTCTGTTGATTCTTATCGAAATACTTTAGCTCGGCTAAATAAAGAAAAATCTAAACTTCAGGAAGATTCAGTTAAAATTAGTGAAAGAATAAATAAAATATGTTCTGATATAAATAGAATAACTAGAAGTATTACTAAAAATACAAGTCTCTCTTCTAGAAATTCAAAGCAAAGACAAATAGAAACTAAACAGAAAGAGATAACACGGTTACAAAAGAATTATGCAGCAATACAAACTAAGATAGCAAAAAAAATAGAAGATATTACAAGGGCAACAAAAAATCTCAACCGTGCACTTGAGATATACACTAAGAAAAAAAGAACTGAAGAAATAAATCATTTAAGAGTTGTATCTAAGGAAAAGGAGAAGCAATTAGCTATGCAAAAAGAACTTTCAAGAAACCCACTTACAATTAGAATGGAAGAACTACCTGAAAAAATTAAAGTATTATTTTTAGCATCAAATCCAAAAGGAAGTACTCCCCTCTCTTTGGATGAAGAAATTCGTTCAATAAAGAAAAAAATAAAAGAATCAGAGTACCGTGATTCAGTTGAAATAATATCAGAATGGGCAGTGAGACCTTTAGATATTCTCCAAGCCATAAATGAGCACAATCCAACGATAATCCATTTCAGTGGGCATGGAGCTCAGAGTAGTGATTTAGTTTTATCAGGAAATACTGGTGAAGCTAAATTAGTGTCTCCAGAAGCTATAACTCAAACTATGAAAACGACCAGTGAAAGTATGAAATTAGTTGTTTTTAATTCCTGCTTTTCAAGTGGTCAAGCTGAATCAGTAGTTCAGCACATTGATTTAGCTATAGGAATGAATAAACCTATTGGTGATTTAGCAGCTATTGTTTTTGCGTCACAGTTTTATTCATCACTAGGGTTTGGTCACTCAATATTAAAATCCTTTGAGCAAGCTAAAGCTGCTCTAATGCTCGAAGGTACAGGAGAAGAAGGAACACCGGAGCTTTTTTATGGAGAACATATAGATCCTAATGGTATTTATTTAGTAAAGGGATAAAAGATTGAGAAAAAAAGCTTAAAAACAAACACCTTGGGACGTACGTAAGTCCGTATAGATTCTAGGGTTGATTTTTTAAAAAAGTCATAACATAATATTTAAATCACATGTTATGTACATGTGATTTTCTTTATTAAAAAACTTAAAGGTGGTTATTTATGAGACATGATATAACAAAATGGATGATACATTTTACAAGTGATTTTTTCAATGAAGATGATTATGGTGAACTGTATGGATATGGAGATGCTTACGATGTACTAAAAACCATATTAAGAATAAATGGTTTAAAACCTAGTTATTCCTTAAGAAATGGCAAGACAACTTTGTTTGGCGGAGAGCCTGTAATTTGCGCGACTGAAATGCCTATTTATAGCTTAATAGAGTATGTTAAATCTAGAAATGATTCTACAATGGTTGGAGGTTATGGTGTTGCTTTTTTAAAAAAAGAATTTTTTGAAATGGGAGCTAGGCCAGTTATTTATGGTTTATCTAAAGAAAAGCTTAAGTATAAAAAAAATGGAAAATATATTCGTCTATTGGAAGAAAAAGATTTGAGTTTAACAGAACAGTATAGATATGTTCCATTTAATTTATCTAGTAATAAATGGATAGATTGGAGCCATGAGCGTGAATGGAGATGGAAAGAAAGTAACTTATTTGAAGATATTACTCAAAAAGGCTCTCATGGTTGCTATGAACATTTCAATGGAATCCCTATATTTTCAGATGAAGAAAAAAGCTTTTCAGAAATAGGGGTTTTGGTATGGACAAGGGAAGAAGCAAAAGAAATTCAAAAAGAATTAACATCTTATTATATAGCAGAAGAAAATAATTATGAGACACCTTTTTCTAAGGATGTACTAGCAAATTCTTTTATAATAATTCTAGAAGAAATAGAAAAAGCTGTAAAGGAAAATAGAATTATAGATTTTCAAACAATAGACGGATTAAAAGCCGAACAATTGATAAACCCACTTATAATTCATGATGATACAGAATGCCATTATGAAATTATAAAGCAAGCAATAGAAAATGCTGAAATAGCAGGAGAGAAAGCTGCAATAAAAGATAATATAGATAACCCAATAGACGAGGGCCCCTGCGGATCTGCACGTATAATTTCTTATGAGATAGATAATCCTATAATTCAAGAAATGATTAAGAAAGGGTATGCAAGTGGTCCTTATGATAATTGGGTATGGATAAATCTTGATATAAAATCATTTCAGCAATCTTTAAATCACAGTTTTGAAGCTTTTGCTCCAGCACTAGAAATTCTTAATGAAGAATTAGCAGATATATTTGAATTAGATCATTGGTTAGACTAATCTGTCACTAAAAGTAAAGATTAATATGAGGGCGGTCCTTACAGATTTACTGCTTATGGGTCGCCCTCTTTTTTATTTAATTAAATACTAGAAATTAAGAGGAGGTTACCTTACTTTCAAAATTGGAGATAAAAAATAGAATACGGTTTGCAAAAGAGTGGCTTTTAATGTCACTTTTTTTAATGCCAATTTTTAGATGATGGTA
Organism: Propionigenium maris DSM 9537; assembly: GCF_027925155.1. GTDB lineage: Bacteria > Fusobacteriota > Fusobacteriia > Fusobacteriales > Fusobacteriaceae > Propionigenium > Propionigenium maris. The sequence goes on from NZ_BSDY01000016.1 coordinate 66,562, forward strand.
TTAACAGGAGCTATATTTTCAATCAAAAAAATAGAAACATAATAATGATTTTTATCTAATTATCCACCTAAAAATTTCTATATTTTTCTTAATATTAGATGCTAGATATAAGATTTTAACACTTTTCACTTGTTTAACTCTAAAAGGATTTTTAGACACCTTAATATATATATATATATATATATATTAAGTATTAAGATGTTTAGTTTATAAATTAATATCAGTTAAAATAGCTTATCAAGTTATAATTATTAATTTGCTATGAATACTTGTAAAATAAAAAAATACGGTTAGTCTTTTAATTTATAAAATTGAATCTTGAATATTCTTTTCATCAACGTTGGTTTTAAATTCAGGTACTTTTAAGAAAGTTTAATAAATTTATTAATAAAAGAGGGAGGAAACATAAAATGTTTGGAACTCATACTATCTTGATTTTAATGGGATCATTATTATTACTTATAGGCATCGCAGGGGGTGGTATTTCCATTAAAGAAATAAAAATTCCTAAAGTTAATAATCTATCTAGAACGCTGTCTTTTATTATGGGTATTGGATGTATTATTGGTGGTATTTATATTGAGAATTTGAATAGTACTAGCTCAAAAGAAGCAAAAGATCCTGTGAGAGAAAGAGTTGCTCGTCCCGCAGAAACAGCGACAAATGTTCAGACAGCATCAACCAGTGAGGAAGAGCCTGTGATTGAAAGAGAAGAAGTGTGTAGATTTTATACAGAGGATGAGGCTTACTTGGTATGGATATCAGTTGAGCCTGATAGAATAAGAAGAGGCGAAGAAGCGACATTAACATGGGGAATTTTACCAGATGAGTACTCAAGAATCATTAGTCCTGAAGAAACCACCATCTATATCCTGAGGGGAGTGAACGGTAACGGAGAAATTATTATTGAAGAAGAGACACAACTGTATGTAGAGTAATCAGAAATTGTTCCCAAAATAAGAAGAGGTGGTTGCTGAAAGTGTAGGAAAAGTCTATCCATGAATTCAATATCTATTAGTCCAACAAAATCAACCACAGATATTCTGAGAGCAAATTCCAATTTTTAATTTTTCTTCTCAATTCTTATTTCTAAAATTTGAAGAATTAAAGCGAAGAGAGGTAACAAAGTGGTAACAAAAAAGTAAAAAAATATGATTTTTTTATTTTTTTAAAAAGTCCTGCTTCCTTTTTTAAAGGGTTGAGGTTATATAAATGAATTGATATTGTTAAAAAAGTTATGGTAAGGTAGAGGTCGCCGGTTCGACTCCGGCAGGTGGCACCAGTATTTATAAAACCTAGAGCAGATCTTTAAAGGTCTGCTTTTTTATTTTGGACTTAAAATAGACTTATTTGCTTCTGGTACTCTCCTGCATTCTCAAAAGGTCACCTTAATTATTTACTTGGCCAACTTCAATATCCTTTTCTCAACTTATTCTAAACTGGAAGTTTCTGGTTCAAGAGTGCCTATGTTGAGATGTTTCTTATAGTCCCTTTACCCTTAGAAGCTTTTATGTTTTCTTATGTAAGCTTCTTATGCATTATAATATTTTTTATTAGACTGTTACAAAAGTATTGTATTATTTTCAATATCGCAAAATTTCTCTGAGAGTTAGAATAGGCTGCCTAACTTTTAACCCTTATACTGTCTTTTTTCAGTTTATTTAGTAATTGATCTTTTAAAAATCAAGTATTAAATACATAACTGCGCTTTTTCTAAAAAAAAAAATTGACTCTGTCCCAAGGACAGACAGTATATAAATTAATATAGAATTCAATAACTGATGTGTTTAAGCTAAGGTTAATAGAGTGTTGCAAAAGTAATTCACAAAAAATTAAAAATCATATCCAATATAGAGTAATAATTGAGTTACCACACAAAATTCTACTCGAAAGGATATGACCAGTAATGTATATACCTCAAACTACT
>NZ_BSDY01000017.1 GCF_027925155.1 Propionigenium maris DSM 9537
CCCCTGCTTCCTCATCCCACTCCTGTCCCGTGTACCTGTACCTTATATCCCCTACATTTCCCGATACTGCTGTCTCTCCAAAGTCGGAGTAATTAAATTCCCCTCTCTTTACTCCACTCTCATCTGCTACAACCCTCGTTGACCCCAGGTGGTCCTTCAGCAGGTAGTTGACCCTATTCTTCTCCACTACTCCTATCATTCCGCTACCATCAAATATATTTACTCTAAGGTCTCCATCTTGATCTATCTCTGCCAATGGCAGTCGTCCCAATCCATGAAGATATCTCATTTTCCCTCCTTGTACCAATAAATTCAATCATTTTAAAATTTATTCTCAAATCAAACAGTACACATATAGCACAAAATCCGTGTATACGACCTCCTTTTCATCAGAGTTCAGGAATGTGTCTATTTCCCATATATAAAACTTACTAACTCTTCTACCACCTTATAGATTCAAAGTCTACAAACGGCACATGAGCCCCTTCTAACTCAACAACTTCTCGGCTTTCTGCATGCCTAGAAATTTCCGGAGCGTTTATATCTATTCTAGTTTTAATTTCTTGGGTTAGTAGCGTATCTGGAAGATGAGAAGTCTTGTTTCCTTCTATCTTATAAATAGATCTCAGCATTTGACCAACTCTTACTTTCATGTCTCTTTCTGAATTTATTGCATGAACACTAGACTTTACCTTTATTGCTTTAATTAGTCCACTTTTGATATTCATTTTTCCTACTAGTGAAGGATTTATCATTCTCTCCCCATCTAATAAAAAATAACGTTCCTCATACTTTGTACTAAACTTCCCTCCCTTCTTCATGAGAGCTATCTTGTTGTTACCATTCATAGCAAAATAGTACGTCCCTTCCAGAGGAACATTTTCCGAATTTTTTTCCATCAATAAACCATCCTTTAATTCATGAAAAATCTTATTACCTCCAGGACGAGAGACATTTTTTGCTAATCTATAAAGCTTATCTTGTCCTCCGGGAAGCATGTCTAACACTTCACTTGTTTTTCGAAGCGGCCAACTCAAAGTAGAACCTAAAGTCAAAGTATATTTGATTGACTCCTCCCCATCGGGATCAATAAAATTAATAGGATTATTCCCTGCATACACATAGGGACTGAATCCCTCCCTTGCTGGGTCAGGGCTGTTAAACCTTCCCGTTGCAGGGTCATACTCCCTTGCCAGGTAGTTGTACTCCCCTGCCTCCTCATCCCACTCCTGTCCCGTGTACCTGTACCTTATATCCCCTACATTTCCCGATACTGTTGTCTCTCCAAAGTCGGAGTAGTTGAGCTCTCCTCTCTTTACTCCACTCTCATCTGCTACAACCCTCGTTGACCCCAGGTGGTCCTTCAGCAGGTAGTTGACCCTATTCTTCTCCACTACTCCTATCATCCCGCTACCATCGAATATGTTTACTCTAAGGTCTCCATCTTCATCTAGCTCCACAAATGGTAGGTGCTGTAAACCATAAATATATTTCATTTTATACCTCCTTCCTCTCCTTCCATTGAATATCTTTTTTAGTTTTCTCTTTCCCTCTTAATATTAAGGTAAACCTATTAGATATTAATTCACGTAAGAGTCCAAGCTATCTAAGGAAGAATAAAGTAATAAAGCAAAGGTCCTCTATTATTAGCACTCCCTTCAAGTCTAAAGTAGAGGCTTCAGCAAGTAATGCTGAAGCCTCTGACCCTTTCTTATCTTAATTCACTATACTCTCCAATAAATATCCTTTACAATCTCTTCTTAATATATAAAGACACAACCAAAACAACTAGTGAAGATTTCACTGAAATCAGCCTCTAACTTACAGGGGCTTCTGTGGACACTCCCCTTTAAAAGTCCGTAAAGTCGGATACTCTCCGTCCTTCATATCCCAGAGATTCTGATCCCAGTTAATGCTCCTATAAAATTGAGGATCTTGTAAAGTTCTCGTGCTCTCCTTTAAAAATGGAAAAACGCTATAAGAACTCGCATACCGTTCTTGATCAATATAACAATTTCTTATAGTTGGATTGGTCCCGATAGATATAATACGAATATCCTCCCCTATACGATTCCCTAATGCCACTACACAGTTTTCAATATCTGCTTCATCATATATAATGCTAAAAAGGAAAGGCATATATCTATAATGACTACCAGTAATTCCCTCAATTACACAATTTAAAAGCTTTCCCCTAAATGAGTGCGCTATAGCATATAAATTACAACCAAACTCTGCATTTCTAATTTCACAATTCTTAATTGTTGGTGGTTCAACTCCCGATTCTGAGATTGTCCGGCGAATAAAGGTTGCACTTGTAGATCCATGCCCACTCGAAAGACCGTCAACTAAAACGTTATCTATTAATGTTCCTGCGTACATTTTTGATGCGATGAGGTAACTATCCGACTTATCTAAAAATTTTACATTTTCAAACTTCAAATTCCTTACTTTTGCACCTCCTTTCATTTCAGCAAAAAGTGAAGTTCCATCAAGTCTCAAGTTTTTGACAGTATACCCCCCCCCATCTAGGGTTCCCTTGAAAATTACATCCGTCTTAGGATAGTTGCCTGCACTTGGGTCAGATGTAATCTCATTCATATCTATATCGCACACCAATTCGTAGTTCCCATACGGATTCATATTGCAAAATTGTCTGGCACTATATATTCGACTTCCTGTAATATCATCTGGATTCCTTGGAACATCTTTATGAGTTTTCGACACTCTTCTTCCTAAATGATCATACACATATGTAACTTTGCAACTCATTGAACCATGAATTGTTTCTGGCTTTTCATCTTCTAAAACAACTTCTTTTAGTCTTCTCGTCCCTTCCTCATATCTATAAGTTTTCTTTTTCCAAGCCCCTGCTTCACTACTGTAGAAGGTTTTGCTAACAGTATCACCCATATCATTGTAAGAAATGTAATTTGGTTCTCTATCGTCTGACCAATACACCGTTAACTGATTATTGGAATTCTCATGTAAATAACTTGTTGATTCTTCATTTTTCTTTTTTTCTAGCATGTTACCATATAGATCGTAGGAATATGTAATGGAATCAGTTATTCCTGAGTCCTCATCTTTGGATTCTGAACTTATTAGTCTGCCCCTGTAGTCGTAGGCATACTTCTTAGTTGTCCTCTTACTATTAGTCCTCTCTTCTATTCCAGTTATATAACCTTGGTTATACTCATCCCCATCATAATCTAAACTCTCGCTATACAGTAAATTATCAGCAGAATCCTCTTTCGTAAAATACCTTACATGCTCCAAACTATCATTCAAATTGTATCTACGCCTTTCGATGATTTCTGACATCCTCTTTTCCACGACCCTGTCATACAAATCGTATATATAGTCACTCGCAACCACTACTCCGTTTACGGTCACACTCTCCATTCTTCCTAAGGTATCATATTTATATAGTATCTCTGCCTTTGGATGGCTGACCTTCGTTGGTTTATTTATTCCATTGTATTCGTAAGAAACAACTTCCATCTTTTCATCATTTAGCTTTGTTCCTATTCCTGTAATCCTTCCAAATCCATCATAACTGTAGTGTGTTGTGACCTCTTTAACCCCTGTAAAGGTTACTACCTTAGTGAGGTTTCCATCTAAATTTTTTAGCTGCTCCATATCGCTGTTAGTTTCAAGCATTCCCTCAATTCCATAAAAATAGGAAATGGTTGTATTCTTGCCGTCTTCAGGGAACTCGATATTATCTGCAGCCTCCACAAGCTTTTCTATACTATCTAAAGCTTCTAATCCAGATACTGTTCCCTCCTCCTTCAGCCTTCCGATCCTATCATATAGAAAATATCTCCAGTGAGGAGATCTATTGCCTTCCCCGTCCAACACATCATTTACAAACCTTTTTCTTCCAAGGCTATCCCTTACTGTTATGACACCACCAACTATGTCAGGCTCACTTCGCATTATCACTCTGTCATAAACGTCTGGTAAAACCGTTGTGCTTATTTCTCTTGATTCTTCGCATCCTTCGACAATTTCATGGGTTATCCTTTCCGCTCCTTTTCCACGCTCATGAGCAATTTTTTTAGTAACTTCTTCTGTTGGACCTTTTAGGCTCCGATAAAACTCACGGCCTTGAAGATCTGTTCCAATATCCTCTGTAACCATCTTAAAATTGGTTTCACTGTTCCTTTTAATGTCATACTTCATTTCTCTTTTTTTAGATTTGTAATATTCTTTATTGTAGTCTCTACCTAAGGAATCGGAAGTAGAGTTATAGGAGGTAGATACTAGTGTTTGCCTCTCCCCCTCACCAGCAACTAAGCCAAGATCCGTAATATCTTTTGTCTCTTTAGTAACCCTTCCCACTCCATCCCTTTCAAGCTTAAGATATGCAGCTGGAGCAGTGGAAAGCTTCATATCCATATAATACTCCTCCACTCTTCCCCCTATTCTTAGTTCATTGTTCCAATCTAATTCTACCAAGTCAGGAATATATTCCAAGAACTTGACATCTTGATGGGTCAGAGATATCCTCTTACTCTTTAAAATAACATCCCCGGAGCCATTATAAATTATCTGTTCTGCTCTTAAGTGAGGCTTACCGTCTATCGATACTATTCCCTGCTTCTGTATTGTATCCCCTGCTCCATTGGAGATATCAACCATTATATTTGGCGAATCAAATATAATATTATTGTTAAAACTTTTATTTGCACTTAGGCTGTATGGCCCTACAACTTCTTTAGAAAACACCTCGGCTAAAAGCAGCTTCCCTCCTGCAAAGAAAAGAAGTGTTCCGCTACTCAAAACTACATTCCACTGTTTGTAAAATAAGGCATCTTCAACTATTATTTTATCCGTTTCACCTGGTTGCTCAAAAATATATTTTCCTCTTTGGGCTCCACTCTCCTCTTTTGAGGTGGGTTGATAAGTGATCTTCCCTATCTTTCCTAAATTATTGGAGCTAATCTCTACGGATATTTCATTATGAAAGTGCTCTTCTTCACACTCCCCCTCCCAGAATACTCCTCCATCTATAGGAGGCATCTCATTTAAACTATCCAAGTTTAGAATTTTCTCTCCTAAACTCTGAAGGGAAAACAGATAGTTTTCATTTGTGGGAGCTTTAATCTCCTCCCCTTTGGCAATATACATCTTGTTGCCAAATCGGCCATATCCCCCTAAAGCAATCGAAGCTTCCATTGTTTCACCGCTGTGGAGATCTTCTTGATACGTTGTCCTTAAAAGCCCTGTTGCATTATTGTAATAAAACCTTGTTCCTACATTATTGTTTATTTTATATGTTTGCTGTTTCTGGTCATTTGTGTAGGTATTTATCTCAATAGCTGTTCCCTCTGGCTTACACCAAAGCATGTCAACAATAGCTCCTTCCGGCAAACTTAAGCAAAGGCCTTTACCGGACTGAACAGGAACCTCTATATACTGCCACCTCTCGCCACTTACTTTTAGTACAGCCTCGCCATCAACCTCAACTCTAATCTCTCCTCTACCGGGATTAACAAACCCACCCACAAAAGAATCAACAGATACTGTGTCCTTCCCCACTCTTATCTCTGTTTCTTTCATAGCTAACAAAACATTGTTACGACTCTTCCCTCCTCCACTCGAGAGAACCTTAAAATCATTCACACTTAGGATCCACCCCATATCCTTCAGTGAAGATAGATTTTTTGATTCTTCATAATCTGCAAACCCTATATAAGATACATGTGCTTGGCACCCTCTCAATATAGGTAAATTTGAGAACTCTGCAATCGGATAATTTTTTCCAGCACTATAGATTACAAAGCTTCCAGTTTCCAAAGAATGACCAGTTCCATCAGTCAAAACACTACTTTTAGAAGCGGTCACCAGTCCTTCCTTATTACGCCCTACTGCTTCCCAAGTCCTATACCACTTGTTATCCTCTTCGTGAAACCTTGGCTCCTCTACCCACTTTAAATTCTTGTTGTCATCATATCTATATCTTTTAACCGACTTTCTCAGATCCTTTCCTGTGCTGTCAAACTCTTTTACTGCTTCTCTCTCTATCTGAGACAGCTTATTCTTAGAAGCAGCTATACCGTCATTTTCCCACAGGTAATTCATAGATTGCTCTACCTTTATTCTTTTTAAGTCATTGCCATCATATTCAGATAAGAAGTTTGTTTTCTTAGCCAATTGGTATCTTTTATTGTATTCATACTCTGTACTTGACTTTGCTTCTGACTTAGATTCACTACTTTCACTTATCCCCAGCCGTCTTACATATCTGTCCGCCTCTGCTATATGATATAAATCATAAGCATTACTTTCTTTAAGTAATTCTTCTTTCCTCTTATTAACAATACGCCTACTTAAAAGAGCCCCCTTTAAATAGGCTATCTTTTTATCACCTGTAACACTAACTCTCATAACCCCTCCTTCTCTCTATTTTAAGCTTGGATATCTAACCACATCATCGCTTAGATCCGTATTTTCTGTAATATATGTATATTCAACTGTTTTTTCATCCCCAAGATTAATCCTTGTTGTGTCATAAATGGCTCCATCTTTACTTAGAACAGCTATGTTGCCAATGTGCTCATATTCATAGGATGATTCAAATATCCTTTCCTCGCCATTTATAACCTCACCTGTCTTCATTGTGGATTTGGATACATAAATATCACTAAAATCTCCACTTATCCTGTCATACATTTTTTTGAACAGTTTATAGCTTTTAGGTATACCTTTATCCTCATTATCATACATCAATACAAAACCATTTGAATCAACTACTATAGCATTATCACTATACTCTTTTGTTGAATATACCTCTTTTACTTTTCCAACGGTTTTACCATGTAATTCTCTGGCATATAAAGTAATTTTATCTCCGTCCTTCATTAGAAATGGAATTACCGGACCTTCAACATCGTTTCCATATGATCCAATCATCTTTCCTGTGATTTCTTCCGTCAAATTTCCAACTAATGTTGAAAACGTATCCTCAGTCTGCCTATACAACATAGCATTTCCATTCACTATATATCTCCCCATGCTTTCATTACCACCATATTGGAGAATGGCTTTATTCATTGCCGCATTTAACTGGGCTATGATTGCAGTGTTAAATGCGGCTTCTATACCTTTATTGACCCCCATTATTGCCATTTGAAAAGCTAAAATCCCAAAAATTGCCTCTGGATTAAGCACTAAAAAACCTATATTTATTAGTGTGGCCAATCCTCTGATTATTCCGTTCTCTATTTCGGAAAGTTTTATAGCTTCTTGTTCTTCAGGAGTTAGAGTTTTATCGTGCTGCGGCAAATTGCTATTTAATAAGCTCAATCTATAAGTATTATTAGAGATATCATAAACCATAAATGCAAGATCGTTCCTGGTAATATTCTCTATATTGTTAAGCACATCTATATTATTAGTTCTGCCAATGACATCTTCGTCAAAGAATGTAAAATTAACAAATCCCTTGTTTTGGTTTTCATAGAATAAAAGAGAGTCAGAGCTGTCTAGCTTGTTCCACTCACCGTCCTCATATCTATATCCCACTACACTGGTTTCTATACTTGGAAGTATATCTCCATGGCCATTGTCGTATATGACATATTGATTCGGCATGTTAGTAGGGCATTCTGCCCATCCAAATGTATCTGAAACAAGTAAGAGATTCTCCGTGCAAACAAACGATCTATTGAGGCTGATTTTAAATTTATAGTTTCTGTCATTAGAACCAAAAGCATGCTTCCAATCCACTTCAGTATATCGTTCAAAAAGTGAATTAACTTCATGTTCTTCAGTTTTTAGTGTATCAGGATCATAGGTATAATAAAGTGAAAAAGGTGCATTACCAGTTTCTACTTCTGCCCGCGTATTATTACCACTGTCCCAACCTCGTGCAGCTAAATACGGAATTGCTAAATATCGGAACTCTATAATTGAGTCTCTGAAAGAAAGGCTATATTCCATTTTGTCAGATAAGATCTGATTTTGGTTCATCCCCACTGATGTATTAAAAGCAAGTATATCTCCAAAAGTAGCGAAACTTGTGATGCTTGGAGTAGCGTGTGTCACCGCCTCAAGTAGTTTAATCTCTTCCAGTGAAAACTGAACTCCTACAAGTGTTAAATATCCTTGAAGTTCTATATCATACGCCTCCTTACAAGGCTTTTTTTGCTCAGCGTGATATTTAGCTATCATCACCTTATCCCCATTTAAGGCTATCGCCCAAGCTCTACGATCCTTATAGTTATTTTTAGCATGCTCCGGAGACTCAATTTCAAGGTATTCAGTATATTCAGGGAACTTCTCTTTCCCTATCTTCAAATTATTATGGCACTCCCAGCTATCTTTCAAATGATTCTTTTTATAGATTACTAGGTTGTAATCTTGATCAATCTGACCGAAGCAAGCTATATAATCTTTATTCATCGTAAAAATCTTCCTAGACTTATACTCGTCTGCGTCCAGTAGGTTTTCTTTCCACGTCAAAGAATCTTCTTCTAAAGAAAAAATTCTGGATACACCATTCCGACCCTCAAAAATAAACTCGTCTTCACCTGCAGCTAAGTTGTATTGTCCTAAGTAGTCGTGTGTCCCTTCTCGCACCTCTACCTCTACCTCTTTCCAACCTAGGGTACTCCACCAGTGAATCCTTAAAACACTATCTCCTGATTTATTTTTTCCACTTATTAGGGTATACTTTGGTAATATCATATACTTTATATCACTCAATCCAGATAAATTAGAAGTGTGTTCTAATGAAATATTCTTAAACTCCTTATTTCCATATTCATATTCTACAGAAATTCCTGTAGGATATGTTATTTTTTTTAAGGCGAGTGGTACATCCTCATCCTGAGAAGGATAGTATCCAAACTCAAAACTCGGCTCATCTTGATAATTATTATTTATAACATTTCTTATAGACTTAATATATCTTTTAGTATTATAAACACCCTGGTTTTCCTCGGAGTCTAATGTACTGTATTCGATTTCTTTAGTTCTTCTGTTTTGAGGTGTCAGAAGTCCGATTAAATTAATATATAGTTTACTAATCTTCTCCTGTCTTCCATTAGGTTTATGTGCTGACAAATCTTCAATATGTATTTCCTTTTCTTGTTTTCTTCCATATTCAATATCAATGTAATCTCCATTGGAGTTTTTAATTTTATATAGATAACTTTGTACTGTATACCACTCTTCTCCTTCTCCTATTTTCTGACAATCATTTATATAGTAAAACTTCGTTGCATTATTATAATTATCCCTTATAGATGAAAGATTCCAGACATTCTCTAAAACCTCGGACCCTGCGGTTTTTTTAGACATCCATGGATAATATCTTGTTTTCTCTTTTCTATACACACCATATTCTACTGTTCCCTCTCTATAAAAGTTCTTATCATGCCCACCTCCTATTTCACAATTGACTTCAATCAATTTTCTTTCCACGTTATCATAGCATTCTGAGTCATTCTCATCATCTGTTTCACTGTAACCGAAAAAATAGCTGATTCCAGAATCGTCAATAATTTCCCAATATGAAGAGCCCTCATCAGTTACTTTATGATAAAATAACCAATTGTCCATCTCTCTGGATTTATATCTTCTTCCCTTTAACCTGTTTTCTTCCGCATAAATAAGCTCCGTAAAAGATCCACCGTAGAAAAACAAGTATTTCTCCTTTGTAGCATCCAACATAGGAGTCATTCTCAGTATCCTTCCACCAAGGTTGATGTTCCATCCAACTCCCAGTAACCCTGATTCCCATTCCATAACATTCTTTCTGACCTCAGATTTTGTATTCATAGAGTAACTGTAACCAATTCCAATATTAACTTTTGGACTCACTCCGCTGAGCTCGAAGAAGGGTATATTTAAATTAATCTTACCCGTACTTGGATCCACGTTGGGGTCCTCTGCCACTCCTCCTCTTAAAAATTCTTTCACTTTGTCAGCCATCTTTTTTCCTCCTTACCAGTAATAATTTTCTTATGCTATTTACATATCTAATTAACTATACTCTGTGTTCCCGGAACACAGTCAACACTTTTCTTCTTAACATTAATGCATTCACAGAAAAACATTAAAAAATATCGTTGAACCCTAAACTTTTCTATGCTTATTGACCCTTAGATAGCTTGGATTCTTGCGCGAATTAATATATATTTTAAGTTGCTACCTTAATAATTTTTTTATAAAATATGCTTAAATAACACTTAAGAAACAGGCATAAAATATGAAAAAACAAATCTTTTAAATACTTGAATTTGTATCATCTATACTTGAATTAATTTGTAATGAAGAAAGCTCTCAAACTAAAATGAAAGATGCTGAAGTTATTACAGCTGCAATTGTGGCAAGAATCCATTTCAATGGAAACTTTTAAAAGACTTTAAACTTTTTTAGTGATTCTCCACATTTTAACTATGACTTATCAAAAAGTAGATTCTCTAGAAAATTAGTTGAATTTATAATGGGTTAAGAATTCAAACAGCAGAGCTCTAACTCTTAGCAATTTTTGGAGGTATAATTAGTACTAAAAGACATCTAGTTGGAGGAAGTTATGGCTTAAAGAGATAGATTCCCTTAGCTTCAGAAGTGTGGAAGAGACCTTTATTGCTTCTGTGGATGGTTTACCTGGATTTAAGCTATCTATCCCGATACAAAGGTACAGAGATAAATCAGAAACACTCTAGGGTTCCTTAGCAAGGAAAGGAAGATCTTTGCTCAGAAGCTAGATGTTTACAGAGCGCATGACGCTGAATATGGCTTTGATTCGCTAGAAAGGCTAAATAAGGTAATACCCTGAATACTCTCCGGCGCTTAAAGCCTGGTATAATAACCGGAATGAATTAACCCACTTTTTCGAGTATCCTCAGGAGATTAGAAAGACCATCTATACCACGAATAAACCGCCAATTCAGGAAGGTGAGCCGCTCTAAGGCAGTGTTTACAACAGATGACTCTCTTCAGGAGGTTCTTTATCTGCCTTCTAAAAACATGCTGAATAAGTGGACTCAAAAGATCAGAGGATGGGAGAAGATACTTAGGATGCTAGTAGTAATTTCTCCTGAAAAGATGGATAAACATTTAATTTAAAAGGAGCTTCAGCTGAAGCTCCCATTAACGGCTAGAAATCTAATTTACACGTAATTTAGGAAAGACCCAAAAACCCCATTTTCAATATTTTTAATGGATTTAAAGTTTTCTTCTCTGAAAAAATTTCTAATAGATTCCTTTAGTAATCCAGATATCTTAATTGATATATTAGTATCATTGAGTAATCAAGAGAGGAATTCTTAAATACACAAAATTATTTACATTATCAGTAAGTTTTATTAAACAGTATTTGATCGTTACCTAATTCTCTATCTGATTTTACATAAACAATAACTCTTAAATCAGGGTTATTAACTTCTTTTCTAATTATGTCTACAAGTGTACTTATAAACTCTTCAATTACAGAGGGGCTTAGTTTTTTCCAGGTAGAACCTCCAAACATTGAGTCGATTTCTATTTCCATATAAGCACTACCGTAAGAAATGGTCAAATCATAATCTAGACCACGAACATCATACCTTGAGTCACTAATAATGGAATATTCAAAATCAAACCTTGCCTCAAGAATATCTTCAATGACCTCAAAGGATCTAGAGCCGAATGATAGCACTGATAAAAATAACATTAATACTATAGTTTTCTTCATATAAATAACCTCCGTATTTTCTTAAATATTTAACTATCTTTTTATAAAAACCAAGCAACAGATAAAACTCTCTTAAGAGACTCTATCTTTCCTAATAAAAATATATAAATCACTGACTATTTCTCCCTTACTCTTAACATAATTCCTTCATTATTTCTATTTAAAAATCGGGTAATTTTTTTTTTACTCCTCTCAATTCATTAACTTCTATCTGATGGAAATAATAAGGCTTTATGGAGCTTAATTGTCGAAAAGCTCTAATTTCAGAACATGAGTCTTCATAAAACAAATCATTAATTTCTTTTCCTGTTTTCTTATAGCTTTTTAAACTTTTTAAAGAGTAACCCTCTCGTAATAATACGCCTTTCAATCCATTGACTTTTTCAGTTATGACATAATATTTGTACATTTTTCCTCCTTCTTTAATTAAAAATCTACTCACCACACTAACTAGAGAGCTAAAATAAAAAAAATTTAGCTCTTTGATCATTTAATCAATTTTAGCAATAGCTTGTTGAGATTTTATTTCTTTTGCTATTTCTCAGATTAATCCCTCTATTAAAGCTATTCTTATTTAAAATCCATTCTAACTTAATTTAAGAGTGCTGAGGAAATAGTAAAGTTAGAAAATCCTAATCTCTTATCAGCATGTTGGGCTCCTCCTTCAGCTCCTGCTAAAAAATTACAATTAGAGAGACGAGTGCTAATTTCTTTAAACTTTCGGTTTCTACATTGATAAAGACATTTCCTATATCTCTCCTCCACCTAACGTTGCCTATATCAAAACTTTCATCTACATATGCGTTGTTTATATTAAAATCTCCATATAGAAGTGGAACAATATAATTCATACTTAAGCACTTCCTCTATCCCTTAGACCATACCGACTATCCCCCAGATAAATTATCCCCAGTATAAATGACTACTACCTACCGTCTATAACCTCCTTGGCCTCCAGGTGTAATAAAAATTACTTTAGAAGCCTTATTTCTGTTTTAACTTTCACATTTAATCTGCTAAAATCTCATCCTGCCTAATAAGTCTTCGAAAGTATTTCCAATATCCTTACTCCTTATAAAAATGCCTCTTCTCCTTTCAGGTGAAGCTCTAATCCCATAGCCTTCTGTCCTGTTCTTTTCTATCTCCAAAATTTAAAAAGTTTCATCTAAACTTATCAAAAAATCTTTTATCTCCTTCTAATACAGGCTGTAAGAACTTCTTTTTAAATACCCTTACGTTTCGTAAACCATGCTCCTCGCCGTATACCATTTAAATTTAAAAAGCTTAAAAAATAAAAAATTAAACGAAAAATTTTTTTTTAAAGTTAGTTATTTTAAGATTCATCTTATATACCAGTTTAAAATTATAAATTTTCTCATTAGTTATTATTTATTATATCGAAGGTGTTCTTGACTTATACTCTCAAATGAGATAAAATCACAGTTACTAAAATATATGCTATGTTTTTTAGGGGATTTTAATTTATTTTTTAATGACTTAATAACAAATTTCACTTTAACATTAAAGTTGAATTAAAACTTATAAACAATATGATTAAGGAGCTATAATATGAACAACCATTTTTTTAATCTCGCCTGTGAACTTCAAAAAGGGAGTTTTTTATTAAACACTTCATTGAAAAATTTTTTTAATAAAACACATCTTTCTAAAGTTAATCACTTAGAACTATTAATTCTACAAACTCTCTTTTATAACAGTAATATAAACTTATACCAATTATCCAATATACTAGGTTTCACAATTTCACAAATCAGCAGTTCGATAAGCTCTTTAGAAGATAGAAAGTTAGTAAAAAAAAGGATCGTTAACTCCTCTCCTTTAGAATACTCCTTATCTCTAAAAGATGAGTCCTTTAAAATACTTTCTGAATATCGCGACTATATGACCAAAACTTTGTTAAATAGTCATTTACTCACTCAAAAGAATATAAATCTTAATTCTATAATTAATGACTATTCAATCATTATTAGTAAAATAGAGGTTATTTTTTATGACACCTTTATTTGATCTTATAACTCTAAAAAATTCCAGAAGAACTCTTGAAAAGAAAATTGAGGTTTTTTTACAGAAGAATGGTATCCAAACATTAAGCTACTCTGAATTTCTCCTACTTTTTTATATAAAAAACAATCCAGGACTGAATCAGTTAGCTCTCTCTAAAGTGGCATATGTCTCTCCAGCTATGATTAATAAGATGACTAAAAATTTAAAATATTATGATTTAATAATAGATAAGAAGACTCGAAACGCATCCTCTCTGTTTCTTTCCTTGAAAGGTAAAAGACTAATTTCCAATGCCCACTGCTGGGTAGATTATTTTTTAAATAAAAACTCTAGAGATAATATTATCTCCTTGCATAACCTGATTAAATGTATTAATGAAACTTTAATTAATTCTTTTTAAACTTGAACAATATAATTAGATGCAATAATATATTATCAAATGAGATATAGTACTCTAAAAAATCTTTCATAAAAAACCTGTTAAATGTGATCAAGACAATGGCATTTAGCAAGGAATTTGAGGGTTTCCCGAATTTAGTGCAAACTTAATATGGCCTTCCTAGTCATTAGAAATATAATCTATTGATTAAAGAGGTTTTTTGTATGAGTAGAAAAGCTAAAAATATTAATTCTTTGGTTAAAACGATCTTTCAAGAAAATGATATCTAAAACATTGCTAACGCGCAGTCTCTTCTAAAAGGTATGTTTAAAGATATGGTTTCTCTTATGCTGAAGGCTGAAATGGATGAGGCACTAGACTATTAGAAATGATGCAGCAGATAACTCTAGAAACGGCTATAACAATAAGAGGGTAAAAGCCTGTATAGGAGAAGTCGACCTGGATATTCCACGTGACCCTAAGGGAACTTTTGAGCCTCAGGTTATTCCTAAATATTCCCGTGATATATCGGATATAGAAGACAAGATAATATCCATGTGTGGGCGTGGTATGTCCACCACAGATATTAATGATCACTTAGAAGAAATCTATGGCGTGAGCTTTAGATAATCAGGATAACCGATAAAGTAATTGAGGAAGCTAACCCGTGGAAATCAAGACCTTTGTTTTTTTAGACGGTATTCACTTCAAAGTTAAAACTAATGGCAAGGTAATTAACAAAGCTGCATACATAATTGTAGGGATAGATCTGTAAGTAAAGAAAGATATATTAAGTATAACTGTCGCGGCAAATGAAAGCTTTAAATTCTGGCTTAAAGAGATAGACTCCCTTAAATCCAGAGGCGTGGAAGAGATCTTTATTGCTTCTGTGGATAGCTTACCTGGGTTCAAGGAAGCTATCAAGGCTATCTATTCTGATACAAAAATTCAAAGATGTATTGTCCACCAAATTAGAAATACTCTGAGATTTCTTAATTACAAGGAAAGGAAATTCTTTGCTCAGGAACTAAAAAAATTTTACAGAGCGCACGACGCTGAATCTGGATTTGATTCACTAGAAAGACTGAATAAAGAATACCCTGAATACTCTCCTGCGCTTAAATCCTGATATGACAACTGGAATGAATTAAGCCACTTTTTCGAATACCCACAAGAGATCAGAAAGATTATCCATCTACGAATGTAATAGAAAGTATAAATAGTCAATTTAGGAAAGTAAGCTGTTCTAAGGCTGTTTTTCCAATAGATGACTCTCTTCAGAAATTACCTTACCTTGCCTCTAAAAACATGGTGAAAAAACGGACTCAAAAGATCAGAGGATGGGAAAAGATACTTAGAATGCTGGTTGTAATTTATCCTGAAAAGATGAATAAATAAAGGTAGAAAAGTAAAAGGGAGCTCTTAGAAATAAATCTAATGACTCCCCAGCAAACATACCTTATGATATTTTTCCTTCTACTAGCAATAATTTCCCTGTTCTGAAGCTAATTTTTCACTTAGCCGTCTCCATGCGCAAGGAAAGAACATACCTCTCTTACCTCCCTTACTTAATTGAGAGATGAGGTACAAAACCCACATCGACTGCAAGTGTGTTCACTAAAAGTAAGTACTTTCTTACCAGCTTTTTGTCCCATTTTAATCTTCTTAATGTCCCCTCTCCCTCACCCATTACGTGATACTTGAGCATCTCCGTAAGTTTATCCATACAGGAGGTATCCCCTGCAAGAGAAGCACCAGAACAGAAGTTGTCATCTAGAAGTTCTATAACCCTCCCTACCTCAATTCCAGGAAGCAGCTTTGAAATAACATTAAGATTACCTGGGCCCCCTTTACAAATTTCATGGGAATGGATTCCTTCCAACAGCTACTTCTACTGTCATTTCTGTACTGCAATCTCATAAGCCTTCTCAGTAGCTTATCACATCTGGCATACTTAGTTGAGCTACTGCTGTAACTTCTGCCAATAATAAGATTTTTTTCATTTTATCCTTCTACTTGCAATTTAACTATAAATCTACATCTATCCTTTCTCACTTGAATAGCCATATATCTATACTAGCTTCACTTTACCACTTTATATAAAACTTTACTATAATATTGCTTTTTAATGAGCCTGCCCCGCAGTCTCATTTAATTAATAATTACTTTAAACATATAATTTTAATGAAGCTACTACCTTGGTGAACATTATTTGCAACTCCTATTTTAAACTCTTTCGAATTTTCTCTTCTTTGCATAAAAATACCCCTTTACACTCAAATGCTACCACACTCGGTCTTGACTCAGTGTAAAGGGGTTGAGATAATTCTAAGTTCCAGATCACTCCCTTAAGTTTTTATGGTCTTAACCTAAGACCCACTTCTACCCTCAGGCGTTGCAACCATCCATACCGTCCTTTAAGTTATACAGCTTCTTAAACCCCTTTGCCTCCATCATGAAGCAGGTTCTCATACTCCTGTTTCCGCTTCTGCAGACGACCAAATACTCACCTTCCCTGTTTAACTCCTCAATCTTACTCTCGAAGTCCTCATCATAATAGTTTATGTTTAGTGGATCCTCCACAAGAGATGGCACCTCGGCGATCTCCTCAGGAGTTCTAACATCTAATACCACTACATTGGGATCTGTGATGAGTCTAAGTGCTTCCTCCTTTTCCACATCAAACTTATCTTCCTGCTTTTCAATTATATCTGAGTACTTTGTTAACTCCACCGGAGTTACACCACCTCCTCAGCCACCGCTGCTGCATAGAGACCTGATAACTCCTTCTACAAAGAATACCCCTGGATCTTGAGCAGGTGTCTTAAAAGATACACTTTCTGTATTAGTAGTTATGACCTTCTCTATCACCCCTGTACAGCTCTTTAAATAGTAAGTTATTTTATCCAGAGCTCCCTCAAATTTCAGTTTGACAGGTTCTACGGTGAAAACACCTGATTTCTCCGTTAGCTTCAATTTGTCACTAACCGCTTCAGTTGAACCTGGCAAGCCATACTTTTCCTCCAGCATTTCAATGGCTGCTCCCACATCGGGTCTTGGTCCTATCTCGTGACTGTGAGGGCCCTTTATCCCTGTCTCTAGAAGGAGTTCTCTCATACTTGCAGGTCCAAGAGTAACGTTGAGTTTTGTTTTGGCATAGGACTGTATCAATGCCAAAGCCCCTGCACAAATAGGGGTAGCGGAGCTTGTCCCACTATATCGGCTGGTGTAACTGTTATCGTTATTATTCCCCCATAGATCTTTATACCCGGTACTTGTCACATTGTGTCCCCAGGCATTTATATATACCTGGTGACCGTAGTTACTAAAGCCCAGTCTTTTATGCCCGGAATAGCTCTCTCCTGCTCCAATGAGCATTCCTCCATTTTCTCCCCACTGGGTATATTCTGGAAAATTGTGTAGATTGTTACTCCCGTTTCCAGCTGCACAGATGACTATTACTCCCCTTTTTGTCATCCTCTGGAAGCAGTCCCATATACTTTTTTGGTAATCATAGGGAAGGAGTTTTCCACCAATGTGCCACTGTATATCAAAGCTTAAAATATCTCCTGGGTTTGCATCGGCTTCCATCCTGAGCATGTCTCCTGTATCATAAAAATTAAAGTTGCAGGTCTGGGCTATTCCCATTACTCCGTAGCCATTGTGCCTGGCGGCAATTATTCCTGTGGATGCAGTTCCATGGTTACAATCTTCTGTCTCCGGCCTGCTGCTTACCACATTTATATTCCCCAATAAGTCTATATGGTGCCTGTATACTCCAAAATCCAGGTGCCTTACAACGCTTCCCTGCCCTTTAATCCCCTTTCTCCAAGCTGCTTTAGCATTTACTCCCGGATAGGAATCTAGGTACCCCTGCCTCTGCTGAAAATCAGGTGGAGTAGTAGCTGCTCCCGTTACACCAGAGATACCACTAACTATTGCTGGTATAGCCTCTCCGCTCTCTAGGGAACAGTACTCTACAAAGTTGGACTCTTCTAACTCCTCTGCCAGTTTAAGCAGCTCTAGATTTGAAAGTTTTGGCGATACCCTGTATAAGTTTAAGGCTCCTTGGTCAGAGTGATTTCTTTCCCTGATCCTTCTTACACTCTCCTCCTCAAGAACTCTTTGAAACTCAACCCTCTCCTTTAATAGATCATAAAAGGACAGTGTTTCTGGATTTTTTTTCAGGTATTCAATCCCCCCCTCTTTGAACTTGACCAATAGTCTATGCTCCTTCTTTGGGTCACCTAACTTTAGATTCCCCTTTAGATTAGGAATCCTCCTCTTTAATCTACTTTCATCGGAAACAACTGGGGCTCCTACCTTTAATACATTTGAATTTCCTTCTTCCGTATCGCCATTTTCATATAAGATTCTAGCCTCTAGCCTATATATCTGCGCTTCTGTGTAGTTAAAGATCACTACCTCTTTAGGATCTTGTGATGCCCTTATATCCCTTATTATCTCCCCAGTCTTCAAAATATAAGTTATCTTCTCTATTTTTTTTTCACTTCCATTAGAAAGAATCTCCCCGTAGAGAGTTCCGTCACTTTCAGCACTTCTAGTAAGTAATATATTTAACACTTTTACCACTCCTCAAATATTAAAATTAAATAACCTTGACTCCGTTTGAGAAGGTTGTTACCACTTCTCCATCTATAAGTCTAAAACTTGCTTCTGCATAATAAAAGTCGTTATGTCTAGGGTTAAAAAATACTGCTTTGTCATATTCTGTAGAAGTCTTAGTTTCTACCTCTCCACTACAATTCTTTAAAGTATAGGTGATCGTTTGAATTTTTTCAGTACCAAATATATTAAGAGGCTGCACCTCTAATGTTTTTTCAGCTGTATAATCTAATTGCAGGTACTCTACTGAAAATTTAACATTAAAAGTTGCTGATCTTTTCCATAGTGGTGGATATAAATTTCCATCATTTAAAGAATACTCTGCTTCTACCTCCACATAGTAATCTCCAGGCTCTTCAACTGGATTAAATTTTATAGAAGCCTCCCATGCTTCTACTTCCTTAAGCTCCACTAAACTTCCGTTAATGTTATATAACTTATAAGTAAGCTTTGTTACAGCAGAGTCAGGGTCACTAAGATAGCAATAGGCCGTAACTTCCCTACTAGAATTATCAACGTGACAATCAACCCCCTCTATAGTTGGCCTCTCCCTAACTTCTTCCTCTCCCTGAACTTTTACAGTATTTGAATTATGGTTAATAAACTGGAGATCTTGACCACCGCCTAGCAGGTCAACTGTATACTCTCCTTCCACTAGATAGTTGTTCCCTGGTTCCGATAATGCACTAAAGCTTATAGCTTCAGAAAGCAGACCTGTATACTTCACCTCAACAATCTCGCCATTCTTCTTTAACTTATAAGTTATTCCAGTAATTGCCTTATCTGGATCTTGATACCTCACCGTTGATACAATAAATCTCTTGGTATTGGAATTATGTGATAACACCACTTCCTCTATTATAGGCTTTTCTTTTGGAAGGATCTCTCCCACGTCATCTACAACTTTACCATTTACTTTTAGAAGGCAAGGTTTTCCATTAAGAAAGCAATTCTTAATGGTATCCTCTCTATTTATAGGGCTCCCATTAAATCCAAAATTAATCGATCCTAAGTTACCATTCCAACTTGCGTTTTTAAATACATGTTTTGAATTAGTAAAGCTGTAGTTTGAAGAATAGGCACTAACAACTCTGAAGTCAGATTCAAATTCTAAAGTCCACCCATTGATAGCTTCTCCACTTTTATTTGTAACAAATACCGTTCCTCCAAAATCACTGTATCTGTTGGCTATATTAATATTTACTTCGATATCTCTTTCAACTGTTTCTTCTTGAGCTTTTACAATATTGGAGAGGTGCCTGATAACTTTAATTGGTTCACTTCCTACTTGTAGGTCTGCTGTATATTCTCCCTCTACCTGATAGTGTCCAGATTCGGCTATTGAAGCAAAGGCCACTGTTTCCGAAATAACTTTCGTATACTTTGTTTCTATAACCTCGCCATTTTTTCTCAGCTTATAAACTATTCCGGTAACAGCTCTATCCGGATCCTGATATTTCACAGTGGACACTTCAAACCTCTTTTGAGCGGTATCATGATTCAGCAGCACCTCTTCTATCACTGGCATTCTTTTTGCTGTTTCCTCACTTTCTATAGGACATTCAAGGCAAAAAATTATGTCTCTTATTTCATAAAAATTTGCCTCCCACTGTAAAAAGCTATCTATAGTAGAATCTAAGCTCAGCTCCTGGGACATTCTTATTAACTTTTCTATCTTTCCTTTAACTATATCCAGTTCTTTTTGATATTTTTCTTCAACCTTTACTGTCCTTATCAAATCAAATTTCTTTATTAATGAATCGAGTTTGCTTTCTATTTCCGAAATACTCTCATGAATTTTCACTACGCTTTAACCTCCTTGAAAAAAATAGATCCTTAAATTTCAAATTACGACTTTTTACAACAAACTATTACCTAAAATAATATTAATTCCAAATAATAAAGTTTTAAGGTTGACTTTCCAATAACTCTCTATCCTCTAACTGTAAAGCTTTAACTCGAGATAAGGTTTAAGAGAGTCCTCTGGAATCAGACCTACTACTTTTTCTTCTAATACTTCCCGCTGCTCTTCCAGCTTTGCAGGTGGTTAGTTAATCCCTTTTTATTATCCTATCAAATTTCGCTTCTGCCGCAGCCTTTATCTTAAAAAGATTTATCATCCTCTTTCCCAAATTTTTACTTGATTCGAAAGGCCTAGGGAAACCATCTTCTATCCAGCACCATCTAGTAGATCATAGTAATACTTAGCTGTACAGTAATATGTCCCTGTTTCATTAAAGGTTACAGGCTCTACATGTTTAACTGCTTTACTCTCTTCTATGTCCCAACTCTTCCCTCCATCTCTTGATCGTAATCTACTCTCACTATGGTCTTATCTGGATCTCTAATATTCTTCAACTGTCCCTTCAAAGGGTTATTTAAGTTTTAAAGTTCCACAGAATCTATACTAGGAGCCTCTTTTTTTAAAATCTTTCCATAATTTTCATCAATCCACTTAATAGCAGCTTCAACGTCTGATGTGACTCTTGTCTGGTGGGGAGTAACTCTATTTATTCCGGTTTCAACTAAAACCTCTCTCATCTCCTCCAGTCCTAGTGTAATGCCATAAGTATTTTTAGCATGGAACTGTATAAGAGCTGCTGCTAAACACATGGGAGCTACAAAGCCGGTTCCCTTATACCTTAAAGTATATCTATTATTAGTATTTATGATTGCCACTTTTTCTCTCCCATTAATTAACCAATCTCCTTTCCACTTCAGTGTCGCTAAGAAGCCTCTTCCACATTAATTTATTCACAAAAATACTGCATAAAGGTTAAAAAAGCTTGAATTCATTGAGCTTTTGAAACCATCCCTCATCAAACTTAACTATTAACCTGTGAAGCTTAGCTGGATCTCAAATCCTCAACTTTCCCTTAAAATCAATATTTTTCCTCTTGCTTTTGTCTTTTGAGGAATAACTTTATTTAGTTTTTTCTTATTTGACCTTAATTTAGTTACAGAACTATCTACAAGCGTTATTAAAACTTCAACCCCATACTCTCCCATTGAAAAATATTCACAGGATACAAAGTTAGGAAATTTTGAATATGACTGCTTCTTTATACCTTTTCCAGCCCTTTTAAGGTAAAGGATACCTTTTTTACAGACGACTTATCATCTAATAATTTTAACCTCATTAGCTCCAGCCACCCTTGTTAATATTTCATCTTCTCTCATTACAGTTAACCGCCTTTTTATTGAGGGTCTGCACTGCTACAGACCCTCCTCTTTGCTTCTACCTATTTAAGCCACTTTTTATTGTAGTTACTCTGGGCTACTACTCTTGCATTCGACTTAAAGCTATCGAATATTACTTCTGAAAGCATGTGATCCTCCACTTCAAGTCTATCATAGTGGGATGGGTCTCCTATGGTGTTCACTCCAAAGTCATCCATACTGATGTCCCAGGCTATTACTCCCCCAAGCTCCTTTTTCTTTAGGTAGCTCAGCTTATAAGATAAAGATTCCTCATCTTCATAGGTATAGAATATTCCATCCTGTTCACTGTATAGGTAAGGAGCTTTGGCTTCCGAATCATAATATCTTTTGAAGTTACGTCCCAGCAGAGTGGTCCCTCTAAATGGATTTTCTGGTCCTACCACAGGATCCAGGGTCACCACATTTACATTTTCTCCCCTGAGAAGTTTATTGATATGGCTAATCGGAAGTACTCCGGCACCCCTTCCTCCGTCAAGGGTTCCTGGAGCAGCCCTTCCCTGTTCTGGGGTTCCTGTAGCCGTCACCATTGTATAAAGTCCTGGAAGGCTTGGAATCTCCCATCCTGATGAAGGTTTTCTCACATTGGACCATCCCCTTGAGTAGAACGGTGTCCCTATGTTGATCTTATGCTGAGGAACTCCGTAGTATGCTTCTAGGTAGTCCAGGAGCTCTTCAATGGACATGGAGTTGTACTCCTGTGCAGGTTCCATGGAATTTTGATGTGTATATGAGTGATGATTTGTCCTGTCGGAAAAAGCTCCATGGATGTCATAGGTCATATAGCTGATATAGTCACAGTAAGCATGCCAGTTCTCCACATCACTGAGCTCGATCTTCTGTCTTCCCGCACTTATAGCACAAGATAGGAAGTAGTATTTTCCATCCTCTTCCCCTGCACTGTCCAGTGCTTTTCTTAGGCTTTTCATAAGCTTGGTAAACATCTTTCCTTCATCATTTGTGGCTCTAGGGCATCCAATATCATAGTGGTTGTCCACCTTGTCTCCCTCTCTCTTGATTCCTGGATACTCCCAGTCGATATCAATACCCATAAATCCAAATCTTCTGATCAGTTCAACACACCTTTCCGTGAAGAAGGCTATGTTTTTGTCGGAAGCGGCATCTCTAAAGAATCCAGACCTGGACCACCCTCCTAAGGAAGGTATTGTCTTTACATATGGATACTTCTTACTGTACTCTACATATTCTGTATGGAAGGCATTGGTGCTTCCATAGTTTGAAAAAGCAGCGCTTCCGTCAAAAAAGTTTGGCGTAACCAGCGGATACCCTGTAAAGTTTGGACAATCTTTGTTGGCCCGCTTCAACGCTGAATGGTCATCATCTGGATCTACATTGAAACCATTTGTGTAATCTGGTCTTACATCGATAAAAGCATACTGCATATGGGTAATCTTGTCCCATGGTGAGATCTTTGGAGTATAGTTTAGTCCTCCCCACTTCCCCCACTCTGGGGTATAAGCTATAAACTTCTTTTCCATTGGAGTTCCTAAACCAACTACCTTGTTTACCTCCATAGGTTGGAGATGAGCATTGGCATCGCTACCTAAAGTATCCATTACGTGATCTTCCGGACACTCTGCATAATAAAACTCCCTCCATCCCCATTGTGATCTGTCTGGAGCCTCTCCCTTCTTAACCCATCCTACATGGTGGTAGTGTTTCCCTTTATAATAGACTTTTTCTCCTCCATTTTCGGGGTTTCCCCAACTTCCATACTCCTTATTTGGATTCCATTCTGGATATTTGCAAACTTCCTTTCCCATTTCAAAGGATGGAGCCATATTGCCTGTAGTACTCTTATAGTAAACAACTTTATCTGGGCCATCCCCTCTCTCATAGGTAACTTTATAGACAACTTTGACATCTCCTCTATTATAATATGAAATATCGACTCTATTTTCTGCCGATCCCTTATTGATGGAGGTATGATTAACTTTTCCTGTTTTTACAAGTTTTTCATCCACATATACTCCATAGGTGTCTGAAATGATTCCCCACGTATTATTGAGAGTTACTTCAACATTGTTATTAACCACCTTAGCATAGGCCCAAAGGTTTGAGTGTGGAAGATCTTCAGGGAAGTTCTCCTCTGTCACTTCGTTGATTGTCACCTTGTTTGATACAACTACCTTAAACTGCTCACCTTTTTTGTCGTTTAAATCATAGTAGTACTCTGCCCAACACTGATACTCCTCTCCTCCTTGGTAGGAATCAAAAGCTACACTACCTCTTGGATGAGTTTCTGCTCTTGTTTCTACTACAGTTCCTGCTCTATTTTTTAGTTTGTAGACAACCGATGTTATCGCTTGCTCAGGGTCAAGTACTCCTATGAGACTTCCACTTAGGCTTCCTTTATCCTCTAACATCATACCTTCAACTCTAGGTTCTTCAAGAGGCAGAACCTCCTCTTCTATATCTACATAGTTGGATTCAACTATAATATTTTTATCTGCAGTGCCATCCTCCAAGTTATAGACAACAGTAGCCTTTGAATAATAAGAGCCTACTGAATTTTCATTAAACCTAACCACTTCACTTGGATAATTTTTGATAACTTCCTCAACAACACTGCCATCCTTAAATAATGAATATCTAACTTCCAATATTGCAGAATCAGGATCAAAAACACCCAAAAGTGCTCCCTCTAAAGAACCGTCTTTGAGTACAAGATCAAATCCCTCCACTGTTGGTATTTTTTTCAATCCTTCCTCTTCATTTTCGAGGATTCTCTCTATCTCCTGAACAAGAAGCTTTAACTCTAAATGATAATTTAATGTATCACTTATTTCTAAGTCATTAACTAAGATCTTAAGCTTATTAACTTTTTCAGTAAGATCAAGTGCAGGATTTTGTATTTTATTATACCTCTCCTGAATCTCCCTCAGCTTGGCTTCATCTGTCGACTTTATCTTTAAAAATTCTTCATTATAATTGTTAGTTGCCATTGTATCTTGCCTCCTCATTAATCATTTATTTTGATTGGTTTAAAAGTTAATCAGGCTTTGAGCATTTTCTTAATAACTTTATCTTTTCCGAGTTTTACTCTACCTTTTCCAAAGTTTCATTTAAAGAATCCATTTTTTTTGATAAAAGAAAACATTTTTCTTCAAGTTGTTCTAACTCCTTTTTGTAGAGAGCATCTTCTCTCTCTTCCAAAGAGTTAATCTTTATCATCAACTCCTCTGCTGCTACTTCCAACCTCTCGATACGTAAACTTTCTTGCAACTTTAAGGTGTTGGTTTGTTTTTTACCTTTTTTTAAAATTTTTTTAAAAAGTGACATTTATCCTCCCTAATTAATCAAATAATATCTGACATGTTCTTATTCTAAACTGTGTTCCTGTAACACAGTCAATAGTCATTTTCAAAAAAAATAAAAATTATAATTTTATTCCAAATGAGATAAGTCCATAGATAATCTTCTGTTAATATTCCTCTTGTTAAAATTTAAAACTTACAAAATAAAAAATTCAACAATGGAAGAGAAGGAGAAAAAATACTGTGTCAAATCAAATTAACAATTCTACAAAAAATAAAAAAAATAGTTATATTACGAGAAATAAAATTGCAAGTCTGACAAACACTACTGTTCAAGCTCTTCGATATTATGAAAAGAAGAATCTAATGTCTCCAGAGTATATTGCAGATAATGGTTATCACTACTATTCTGAAGAAATCCTATCTAAAGTTAATCTAATTGTCAGACTCAAAAGTTTGGGGTTGGATATAGAAAAAATAAAATGCTTCTTTTCTTTAGGTTCTACTGAAAGTAGCTACTCTCTACTAGTAAAGTGCAGAGAAGACAAGGAGAGGGAATTATTAAAAATTCAGAAACAGTTAAAAAAAATTAACCGTTTTCTAAAAAACATTGATTAGTTAAATTTAACAGGGCTGTGCTCCAACCTAAATACAGCCTATATCACCACTCTAAGACAGTTGAGACTTTTCATTTAATAACAATAAAAATCACTCTTTTTCTGATTTTTTTTTTTTTGGAATTGACAAAGATAATTTTCTGAGATATTATCCTGTCAAGATTGGTTTAAAAGTCATGAGGGCTCCGCATACTGGATTATTATTAGGAGGAATATCGTGACAAAAAATTATGAATTAAAACACTTAAAAGAACGTGTTACTTATTTAAATAACGAAGTTAAAAAGATTAGAAGTAACACTAAAGATGCCTTAACGTCTCTTGCATTAAGCAGTGAATTTCAGATTGTGGAGGCAAAAATAGAGGAATTAAAAGCAGCCGCTTCAAGGTTGACTATGGAATCTGCTATCTACGACTTTTTAAAGATCTCTGCCTTAATGAAAGAAGTTGAAGATATGATCTTCAACCTGGATTACGTCATCCCAACTCCAGATTACATAGTTCCAGTTATTGGGGATCTCTTGACTAAACTTGGAGATGACAAAAAAGTTTCTGTTCAATCGACTCAGATATCCGATCCCGAATTAAGATTAAGATCTGTGGAATACACACTTTTTAGTGGATCTGGAGAAGAAATCGATACCATAAAGGAGACAAATGTATATGCTGAAGTTCACTTTAATAGAACTTTAAGATCTGATAACTATTATATCTCTGGAAAGTTTTTCTACCAGGGAAGCGATAATTTAGAAATTCTAGAAAAAATATCTTCTATTTTTACAGTGAGTGAAGAAGCTGCCAAAGTTGCCACTGTTAAACTAGATGCCCCTGGAAAGTGGGGAAATAGTTTTGCAGCTACACTGGAGGTAATCTCCCATACAGATGAAAATTATGGTGGAGATTGGGAACTGACCTTTGACACTAAACTAACGTCATTTCAGCACTGGCAGCTTGAAGATGAAAGAACAACCCAGGGGCTGAAGCTCACATCTGCCAAAGACTGGTCTGGTAGGCCCCATATATCACTGCCTCCAAACGGTAAGTTCATCTACCATGGTATATCTGCAGGTGGAGCTCCATTCAGCAAAGACGTTATTTCAAACTGCTTACTAAATGGAAGGCCGGTTCACCTCTATCTTGATGGAGAAAAAATTGATGAAGAGGAGATCATCTTGCCTAATATTGGTGAGCTCAAAATAAGTTTAAGGGAGGATAACAGGGCATCGGTGCAAGCTATGGAAGTGGTTGACCCACAGCTGAGGTTAAAAAAGACAATATACCAACTTTTGAATGAATCTGGTGAACTTTTAGAGACCAGGGAAACAGCTAATGTTTCTTCCGAAGTTGTCTTCAATACGGTTCTTAAGCCTGGTAGCTATTATTTTTCAGGGGAGTTTCACTATCAGGGAGAATCTCAGGTAGGGAGTATTATGAAGACTTCTCAAACACTTACAGTCGATACTCTCCCCACTGAAGGAACAGAAGGCTTTAAAATTGTAGGATATTATCCCTACTGGAAAGACGGTGATCTTTCAAAAGAAATTCAGTGGGACAAAATAACTCATTTAATCTATGCTTTTGCTCTTCCAGACACCGATAAAAAAGATGGTTCTCTAATGCCTTTACCTGATCCCGACAGGCTCAAAGAAATTGTGGATAAAGCCAGGAAAAGTGACGTTAAAGTGCTTATCTCTCTTGGAGGCTGGTCCTCTGGAGAGGAGCTCCTAGGGCCGGTATTCTCTGAAATTTGTTCGACTAAAGCTGGTCGTGAAACTCTGGTAAACGAGGTCTTTAACCTTGTAAACCACTACCAACTGGACGGTGTAGATGTTGATTGGGAGCACCCGCAAAGAGGTAGCGATGACGATAACTTTACCCAGTTAATCTTAGAATTTAACAAAAAACTTAAGCCTCAAGGGCACCTCTTAACCCTGGCAGTTCAAGCTGGTGTTATAAGTTCTGGAACCTCCTGGCAGGAGAATTGGCATTCCATGGCCATCACCGATGAGGCTATTAGGCACGTTGACTGGCTTAATATAATGGCATATGCCGGTGGGGATGGAGAACTTCATTCTCCAATTTCTCAGAGTTTGGCTGCCATGGACTACTGGAAAAATACAAGAAACATAGATAAATTAAAGCTGGTACTGGGAGTTCCCTTTTACTCAAGACCTGCCTTCAAAGCTTACAGGGAGCTGGTAGAGCTAGATCCTTCTGCTCCGGAAAAAGACGTAGTGGAGGGGATGTACTACAACGGAATTCCTACCATTAAGGAAAAAACCAGATTAGCCAAGGAGAAGGGAAATGGCATCATGGCCTGGGAGTTATCCCACGATACTCAGGATAAAAACAGTCTTTTAAAAGCTATCTATGATGTGGTTAATCCTGGAGAGCAGATTGAGGTTGATTTCCCGGATAATCTGCCTATAAGTGGTGCTGTTACAGTAGGAACTCTAAGGATTGGTGAAGATAGCTCAAGTGTCCATGGAAAATTCTACCTGCCTTCAGATGAAATTTACGATGAGTACGCTGTCTATGTTAATAATTCCATTGCGCTTAGAAGAAAGCTTCCTTCGGAGCTCTATAATACTACAGTTGATATTTTCATCGATGTAGCTGATCTACCTTTAATTGCAGGTAATAATCAGGTCAGTGTCGTTTTTGCCTCGACGGAAAATAACACTGTAACTTTCTATGAGAGTAATTCAGTATCGATCATCCATACTCAAAACCCCACCATCAAAAAAGGATTAGTTGGTTATTGGTCCTCATGGGGTGGCAACGGCCCTACCTCTTATATTGATCTTGAGGACGTCCCTTCAGAATATGGTACTATTGTTGCTGCTTTTATTCTCAATGAAGCAGACCGATGCACTCCTAAATTTGATCCTTCCGCTTCTGGAAGAGTAACCAAGGAAGAGTTTAAGGAAAAGGTTAAAAGAATGAAACAAAAAGGACATGATGTCATTATATCCCTAGGAGGAGATGCTGCAGTCTTCAAGCTGAGTGATCAGGCTCAAAAAGAAACCTTCAAGAGGGGCGTTATTTCAATTATAGAGGAATACGGTTTTAATGGAGTTGACATCGACCTTGAAGGGGGGGCTATTGGAGGTTCAGGAAATTATGATTTAATAGTTGAGGCTATTCAGGAAATTGTAGAGCACTTCAGACTCGCCGATCCTGAGTTCGTTTATTCTTTGGCCCCTGAAGTAGCCTACCTCATCCATAGAGGATTTGGAGACTTCTATATAAAACTTATACAGAAAACTATGGATCTAATTACCACCATTCATCCACAATACTATAATGCTCCTGGTACTGGAGTCTATGACTTTGACGGCATATATGTAGACTGCCGTGATCAGAAAAAATTCATCCCTGCATTTACACAGGCCCTTATTCTAGGACACGACGGTCCCGGTTGGGGACAGTCGGTTGCACAGACTTTCCATGTTGGCCCGCTTCCAGCAGAAAAGCTGATGATCGGGCTGCCTGCTGGACGTGGTGCTGCAGGTACTGGAGTTCCTTCTATGGAAGATATAAAAATTGCCTGGAATGAACTTCTCAGCAGAAACATCGACAATATAAAAGGATTCATGACTTGGTCTATCGACTGGGATGCCTACCATAATTGGCAGTTCAAGGATACTGTAAAGGAACTTTTAAAGATATAACTTTGTATTCAAGGGGTAAGTAATTTTCCCCTTGAATGTCTTTGGAGGATTTTATGGAAAATATAAATCTTAATAATTTAAAGGATGAAGTGGGTATTCTAAAAAATGAATTAATCACCCTCATAACTGAAGTAGAAGCAGCTTTTAAAAACTATGGTAATGACATTCAGATACAGACAGTTGAAGAAAAGTTGAATTTACTTAAAGTTTCACTTAAAACACTGACACTAGATCTTGGGATTGAAAGCTTTTTCAAAACTAAGGTAAACCTTCAAAAGTTAAAACTAATGATCTTTAGTCTTGAATTCATAGCCTCCGACAAAGCTTCCCCTGAAACCCCTCACCAAAACTCGACTTGTCACATGATTAACATTAGGTAATCTATGGGAAGAAAGTTATTTATCTTATTTGACGGAACATGGAATGATGAAAAAGGATTGTTTAATAATGAAGTGGTTTCTAACATAGTTAAATTAAAAAATCTCATTATTCCAAGTGAAAACCAAATAGTATATTATAGCCGGGGATTGGGAAGTGATCTAGAAAATTTACTTTTGGGAATGTTTGTTAAGGGTGTTTTTGCTGTAGGGGAAAGAAAAAAAAGACACAGAGCGATGCAATTTTTAAAAAAAACATACAGGGATGGAGATACTATCTACATCTTTGGTTTTAGCAGAGGTGCAGCTAGTGCAAGATTATTTGCAAAAGATATCGAAAAAAAAGGGATCAATGGCAAAATGGGAATTAAGATAGCCTTTTTAGGCATCTGGGATACTGTCTCTGCCTTTTCAGTTCCCCTTAGGGTTTTGGGGATTAAACTAAGAAATAGACGGGAAAAAATTATCTTAGATGAAGACATAACTTCTCTTAATGTTGAAAGGGCTGTCCACATTCTTAGTATTGATGAGAATAGGAAAATTTTTGAACCCGATCTTATAAAGATGGGGCCTGGAGTTGAGGAAGTCTGGTTTCCTGGTGTCCATTCCGACGTTGGAGGCTCCTATGATAAAAATGAATGCCAAATAGGAGACCTTTCTTTGAATTATATGATTGATCGTTTGGAAAGTTATATCCGAAGTAGAAATTATTCTAAAATTAATTTTACAAATGAGAGAAATAAAATAAAAACATTACCTAGTGAGCTTATAATTCATAAGCATCAATCTTTTTTTAATAGCAAACCTAGAAAAATAAAAGTTCATTCCAACTCTAATTGTGAGTATCCCTTAATTTGTGATCTCATCTCTCCATTAGTTCGCGGAAAAATAAAAGTTGTTAATCCAAGAAATAATAAACATTACCCTTATACCCCTAAAAATTTAAAGGAAATTGGAAAAAGGTATAAACTAATCGAAACCTTTTAAAAATATTTAAAACCAGATAAAAATTTCTAACTGAAATTTTATCTGGTTTTATTTTTAGGGCCTTTCCCAAATTACATGTAAATTGGGTCTATGCAAAAAATTCTGTAAATACTTTTAAATAATTAGCTTCCTGTGGTAATAAGTACATTACTTAAGGGAGGCTTTTTTATGGCTAGAAAACTATATTATAAGTTCTCGCCAGAGGCTAGAAAGGGGCTATTGGGAGCTATCAATTATGTGCATAAAAGAAGTCTGTCAGAGTAAAAAAGCATGTCATGTGCATCCGCGTCTTTTTAGGGTTCACTTGACATGCAAAACTTCAAATCTCATATATCGTTGGTAATCCAGACATAAAAATCCCTCCCTTAATTACTGGGTGATACTGTTGTATCAAGGTAATTAAGGGAGGGATCTAAAAATACAAAACTATTTATATTACCAAATAAGTCCAATAATTAGGGGGTCAAACCGAGATCTATTAGCTATAGTTGTATTTTCTATGTAATAGCCAAAGATACCTGAACCTCCGTCTACCTCTGTACGTTCATTTTCATCATTTGTTATAGCCACTATAATCCTTCACACTTTAATTTTCCTTTATCGAAGAAAAACATCACCTCTCCTAGCCCGTTTTCCCTTAGCCAGAAAGTCCTCTCAACTTTAGGTTTGATTTCATCACACTACTTGCTCAAGCATATCCCTCTTCAGTGCGCTAACAAGAAGTTTACAGGTATAAGCCTCATTTTCGTACTTATACCTGTCTCCTTCTTTTTCCCTATCCTTACCAAGTACCTTAGAGATACTCCTTATTTCTTTATCGCCCAGCCTTTCTTCTATTAAGTCTAGATTTCCGTCTCACTGTTTGCCCTATGCTGCAACAATATCACACCTGTGCTCTCCTCCGATTTTCTTCCAACAGGCTTCTCTGAAGTATTCTTACTTAAATCCACTAGAGACCTTGATTTTTCCCTAGGAAATAATATCTTCCTTCTAGGTTTTTCCTCATCTTTATCATCTACCAGCGGCCTCTTGTCATTATCTCCAAAAGGCTCCTCCTGAAATGAAGAACTGCCAATTGGATAACCGCCCTCTGCTTGACCTAAACCTCCTTCCTGGTCATCGAAGAATCTAGTCCATTCTGCATTAGAAATCGCCATCGAACCTTCTGATGACGCCAGAATGTTACCTGCTCTTCTCTCACTTTCAACCTTTATCTCATTAGACTTCAAAATCTTATCCAGCTTATCTTCTTTTTCCTTAAGCTTATTCTGGAACTTTGAATATTTATCAAGAAATTTAGAATAATTTTCTTGACTCGGGTCCTCTTCATACCTTCTTCTAACTTTTTCGACCTTGTCTTCATACTCTTTCAGGCTGGACAGCTCACTTACACCCTTTGCTGCAAGGTATTTGCTTATTAAAGGGTTCTTCTTATAAAACTCTTCTAAGTTTTTTTTAACTTCCCTGTTAACCTTATCCAAGTAAGCCTTTTCTGCTCCCTTACTTGC
Source organism: Propionigenium maris DSM 9537 (assembly GCF_027925155.1). Taxonomy (GTDB): domain Bacteria; phylum Fusobacteriota; class Fusobacteriia; order Fusobacteriales; family Fusobacteriaceae; genus Propionigenium; species Propionigenium maris. The sequence continues at coordinate 32,382 of NZ_BSDY01000017.1, forward strand.
TATCTCAAGCTGCCAAGCCCTCTTTATCTGAGCTTCTTGACTATTTAGGGCTTCTAGATATTTTGCGTGTGCCTCACTCAAATTTTGAAGTATCTTTGTTTTTTTCTTCCTGTTATTTGAGCTTTCAAACTTTGATTTTGCTTTGTCGAGGGAACTTGTCACCCCCCCTAGCTCATCTTCCAGCGAATTCAGCAGACCGATCAGTTCCTTGTCCCTTTTTCTGTCTAATCTACCTCTATCAATCTCTCTCAGATCTTCGTATTGCATCTCTAGAGGTCCCGGTTTGAAGGCTTTATTAAATTTTTTTTGAGAGGTCAGAAACTCAAGTGATTCTTTATGAGGTCCATTGTAATCAGAGTTAAACCCCAGAGACAAAAGCCCTAGCTCCTCCTTCCTCTTACTCCAACTCCTTGTAGTTGTGAAGGCATCTCCTTCTATCAGAGAATTTTTGTACCCTACATCTAAGTCATTGTTAGCTACCCTCCAGCTGTACTCTAGTAACTCTCGGTCCTCACCAAGTCCCAAGCTGTCTGCTATAGCCTTATTTCTAATCAGCTCCCGCTGCTCAATGTGCACCTCCTCATGCAACAGTGCCTTTAAGTAATTTCCAAGTGTATCATTACTTCTTTTAATAAAAACTATTTTATCCTTTGTCGACCCTGGATTAATCCAGCTTCTGACTTCTGTCGGTTCTTCACCCTTTATTATGAGATCTACAGGCCTGAACTCAATTTGGGTAGCTTCTGTAAAAGCTTCTCTACGGCTCCCAAGATAGTCGGCAGTTATAGCGTCTATCTCCCGCTCACTATATTTGGATAGCGGTGCTCTTAGGTCAACACTACCAAATTCAGCTTCTTTCAGCTTAGCAAGAAAAATCCTTTCGACCTTGGATTTCACTTCATCATGCCACTTGCTCAACCCCAGGTCCCTCTCCAGTACACTGGCAAGGAGTTTACCGGTGTAGTCCAATCCTTCGGAAATATACCAGTCCTTGTCCTTATTAATATCCTCACCAAGCAACTCTAAGACACTCCTTATATGATCATCTCTCAACTTACCCAGACCTTCTTCAAAACTGTCCGTCGCTATTCCTGCCTCTACTTCCGACAGTTTTCTCAGGAGTTCCTTTTTATCATCCCGACTTAACTCTGCCAAAGGCTTCCCGTACACCCTTTTAAATACCATATCTAAGACTTTGTCTTCCCTCTCTTTCGGTACCCTCCTTTCAAGAGATCCCAGATCTATCATGTATTGAACCTTGTCCAGAGCTTTTGCCCCTTCACTGCCCTCCATCATAGCCTTGATCCCTTCACCTCTAATGATTTCTACTTCGTTTAAACTATCCACCGATTCCTCGGTACCACTGGGATAATTTGAGTGTGCTAGACTATCAATTAACCTGGATTCATCTACAATTCTTGACAGCTCCTTATTCGAGGAGCACAGCTCTTTGAACTCCTTGTCTAATCTTTGCAGCTCACTTTCCACTTCTTCCGGTCTGAACCAGTCTGCTTCTTTAAGGGTTTGGAGGTTTTCATAGGAGCTGACTATTTTCTCGAACTTTTCCTTTTCTTGTTTATTCAGATATTTTTCAATATTTTTTTGTTTTTCTTCACTTGCTGATACTTCCTGAATAAATCCTCTGTTATGCTCCTCAGAGACTGGTGTTAACTGCCTTTCAATTTTTTCCCTCACATCATCGGTTAGTATCGGTTTAGAAATTGCTGTATATCCTTCTTCAGCTTTAAAATCTTGGTTTTCCAATACTTCTCTTGTTATAATTTCAAGGCCCTTTATTGTAACTCCTTCATTTTCTCTAGTGTCCCTCTCTAAAATACTCGCTTTATAATAAGCCAGGTCCGTGGAGTTATAATTTTTTCTGTCAAAGCCAAACTGAGTGTAGTCAGTTCCAAGATCTCCATACTCAGCTAACTTTTTATTTGCCAAGAGATCATTTTGATATTTATGACCCACTTCATGATCCAGAATAGTTAGCCAGGCAAGTAACCCTAGGTTTTCTTTAAAAGCAACTTTATTTTCCTTTGGATAATATTTCCCCCGTTCGTTCTCACTTTGCAATTTTTCAAATTTTATTGAGGCATCGGGATTACTCTTTAACTTAGCACTTTCATTGAAGGCATGCTGTTTTTTTTCCCCCAGCTTCTTTACTAAATCCTCCTTCTCTCCTTTCTTCATACCTGCCTCCAGCACGTCCCCAATGCCACCTTCTAAATCCGCTCCATTTATGTATCCTTTGAGAGTATTTATTAATTCTGTATCTTCTGCAATCTTCTGGATATACCTTACATTGGTTGCTGACTTCAGCTTCTTCCAGTCTTCGGTAGTCTCAAAGCTTCCAACTTTCTCTATCACATCGTTGGAGCCATCATCCGAAGATGCTGCCACACCGTCCGCCGAGTCGTAATCGGCCAAAATAGATGCTAAGCCATTGTCCAGACCATTATCCAGCTGACCACCTAGTACTATCTCCTCATAGATTGAATCATTATCACTATAACTACTGTTATAGGGATCGTTCTCTTGAAGATTATTTATGCCCGCTTTTAGGTTGGGTACATTGGCCACAGAATTTTTTCCGGTGAAGATTTTTTTTATTCGGGAAGCTAATCCTGCTATTCTGTCTCCAATTTTCTTAAGGTTTCCAGAAACACGCGGAGGTTCTTCCCGCTGTCCACCTAGTACTATCTCCTCATAGATTGGATCAGCGGCATTGTCCAGACCATTATCCAGCTGACCACCTATCTCCACCGGTTCATAGATTGAATCAGCGTCATTGTCTGGGGCTGGTACGGAAACGACCACATCGTCATAGATTGAATCAACATCACCGCTCTCATATAGATCATTCTCTTGAACAAGATTTGACGAATCTTGCTCCAGCTGAGCACCTACATCCACCGGTTCATAGATTGAATCAGCGTCATAGTCTGGGGCTGGTACGGAAACAACCACATCGTCATAGTCTGAATCAGCGGCATTGTCCAGACCATTATCCAGCTGACCACCTATCTCCACCGGTTCATAGATTGAATCAGCGGCATTGTCTGGCCTTGCTTCAGAAACAACCACATCGTCATAGTCTGAATCAGCGGCATTGTCTGGCCTTGGTACCAAGGTATCGTACGGGCTGTCATCGGCCAAAACTCTTACTGCAAGTGGGAGATCTTCCTGTCTCCTAAAAGCATCTTTTTCCTGGATCGACGCTAGATACCTGTTTCCATACATATTTATGTCACTTCTGTCTATTGGATAGACCTTACCACTGTACTTCAATAATTTTCTGTCTATACCAAGCCCAAGACCCTCAGCCTTACTTTTGTTCGCAATAAGCTCTGCTTGCTCCTTGTGGGTCAGTTCATGGGTCAGAGTTTCTAAGACATCATTTAAACTCACCTTCTTACTATTTTCATTGTAATAAATAGGAAGGCCTGCCTCAGGTTTAACCGCAACTTCATCTATTACACCATTGGCATAAGTAGTATCCCTAACTATGCCCTCATCAAAATACCCGTTTAGTTGCATTGCTTTCTCAAGTTTTAGAATTGTTGGGTTAACATCTATACCGCTAACTTCTTGGAACGCAGCCATCCTGTATTCTAGGTACTTGTTCACTAAGATTTCTCTTCTGTCCTCCGGTATCTCCTTAAATGCTGTCTCTCTGAGAGTAGAGCTTAAGATATCTTTTGCAAACTCTTTATTCCCCGCTATTTTCTCCTCAACCTTTTCGTTCACCTTTTTCTGAAGTTCAAGGTAACTGTTGCTTAGGTCCAAGTTACTCTCCAGCGCAATGACACGAAGATTTTGAGACTCATTCAGCACAGTTGTACCATAATTGGCTATCGTTGCCAAGTCTTTCAATTGCTTTATCTTGTCAGCTGTACTGGCATCCTCTACCTCCTTGCCGTACCACGCCCTATACTCTGCCCTTGCCCTCTCTGTAAGATCCTGGATTGCTGCCCCTTCACTGCCCTTCATCATAGCCTTGAGCCCTTCAGCTCTATAGTTCTCTTGAGCAACATCTGTGGCCATCTCTCTGTTGGACACAACGTCCACAGGCAAAGCTTGTTTCAGCTGACCCCCCATCTCCACCGGTTCATAGTCTGAATCAGCTGAATCAGCGGCATTATAACTACCCTCATATAGGTCGTTCTCAATATCCGCCACACCGTCCGGACCGACTACAGCCTCTCCAGACCCAGCCATTAACCTTTCATTTATCTCGTTATAAACTGACTCAACATCCATCAATCCTTCATCTAGCATGGAATAGATTGAATCAGCGGCATTGTCCAGACCATTATCCAGCTGACCACCTAGTACTATCTCCTCATAGATTGGATCAGCGGCCTCGAAAGAAATTGAATCACCATCACTGTCTCTCCTCTTTGGAATACTTAAACTGTCCAAAACATTCATCATACCTTCATTTCTGAAGTCTGGAACAATACCAGAGTTGCTCCATCCTAGATTATCTTGCCTGCTAGAAAGTATCCAGTTTCCGCCTTCAATTATTCCTTCATTCGCACCTACAACACCTCTTGAATTATCTGCTGCAGCTTCATCCATTGAGCTTTCAACTATCTCGGCATAAATTGACTCAGTATCACTATAACTGCCCTCATATAGGTCGTTCTCACTATCCGCCACACCGTCCGCCGAGTCGTACTCGGCCAAAATAGCTGCTAAGTCATTGGTCAAATCGCCTGCAATATCACTCCTCTCATGTAGACCCTTCTCTTGAAGACCATTTACCCCTGTATCAAACGTAAATTCCACATCATCTCCTACAATACGTGTTCGTGTTGTGGATTCGCCCAGCTCATCCCTTAAATTACTAACTTCTAGATCTTTTACCCCAGATATCTTCGCCTCGACAGCTTCAGCAAATACTTTATCATCTTCAGAGGCGGATGGTTTTACAGCTGCACCATCTCTCAGATCTATCTCGTCCATTTTTCTATACTGTTCTCGACGGGCTTCCTCTCTAGTAATGTTGTCCCTGTTACTGACTTCCCTTGAAGTGTCTGTTCCACTATCTACTCCATTGGAGGCTATGATCCCTGAGGAACCTTCCCCTCTATGCACATCGGCAGAAACCACAACCTTACCATCAATACCAGTGGTGACCGTCTGGCTTCCACCTATCTCGGCATAAATTGACTTAGTATCACTATAACTACCGTCATATAGGTCGTTATCTTGAAGAGCATTGTCAACCATACCTGCCTGCTCTTCCAACTCGAAGTACAGCGGTTCTCCAGCCTCTCCTGTTAATGCGTCATCTCTCCTTCTCTCCTCCTTATCTGAAAAGATTCCCTTTATCCTGTCGAATACTGCCCCCCAGTTGCTAGCAGCTTCGTTTTTCCACCTTTTAAAAATATTTGGCGAATCTGCTTTCGTCACTAGTCTGACTTCGTCCCTTTCATTGTCTACTACCAGCTTTTCATTTTTGCTGACTTCTACCTCCACGATACCGTCCCCTGAAAACGAAATCTTTTCAGAAGGGTATCCAGCTGGGTCGCCATATACCTTTCCGCTACGATCATCTATATAGTTTCCGCCAGGCTCACTCTCCAGATAATTTTTCACAATACTCAGATACTCCTTGTCGCTTGTTCCCTTGTCCCTTCCGATTCTCTTGAGGGACTCAAGATCCTTTTGCTGCGTCTCCGAGAGTTTGGAGCTTTCATAGGATTCAGAAATTATCTCCTTTACTCTTCCTGCATCCTCCTTTGCAACTGCGTCCTTCAGAAGACCGCTGACGGTTTCCCTGTATACTGTTTTTTCCAGCTGTTCCCCTGTACTTATGTATGCCTCTCCATCCTCCTTTAGTACAAGGTAGTTGTCTCCCTCTACCTTTAAAACCTTTCCATTCAGTGCAGGGTTGCTTTTTAAGCTATCGATCTCTTCCTGTGTAAGCTCCCTTCTGATACCACCTCCGGTATATTCGTAATCTACTCTTTCCTTTAAACCGACCTCTGCTACCTCGACCCTTCCATCTTCGCCGAGGGTAAAGTATCTGCCGTCCTCTACCTTTATCGCCTTTTCTCCCAGCATGATATTTACAGGGGCTTCTCCTATCTCGCCAGCTGTTATCTCTCTGCCGGTTCTTTCATCCCGATAGATAGTCTCACCCTTCATCACTTCAGTGATAAGAATATTGCCTTGGGCATCCTTGGTAAAATACCTGTCCTCCCCTATCTTTATTCCTTCTTCTCCGAGCTCGCTATGGTAAATAAAATCCGAATCCCTAGCCTCAATTCCGCTGACAGGGTCCACCACACTTGCAACCTGATCTACCTCGAGTATTTTTAAGGTGCTTTCCCCGTCCTTTACAAAGTGCCTGTTGTCTCCCAAGTCTACAGAATCCCTTCCTAGGTCCTCATTGTAGATGCTTTGCTGGTCAAACCTTTCAGTTGTAAGTTTTTTTCCGGTCAGGGGGTCTTCAAATCCCAGATCCTCTCTCTCCGTATATCTTACCTCTAATACAGCCAGCTCTCCCCTTTCATCCTTTATAAAGAACCTGCCCTCATCTATCTTAACAACATCTTGTCCTAACTCTGGGGAATGCACCTTATTATCGGTGAAAGCTGTTACAGGCATTTCAGCACCGCTGACAGGGTCCTTGGCAACTGCAGGCTTTACTTGGATCTTATTTATTTGAAGAATTTCAATCCTTCCATGCTCTCCCCTTGCAAAGTAACGGTCATCTCCCAATGCAACAACATCACGGTTAAGAGCTTCATTATAGCTTTTCCTCTCTTCAAACTCATCACTATCAATCCTTGTGCCTGTTTCAGGATCCGAATATTTATCGGAGCCTTTTCCTACAACCTTTATTTCGGCTATCTCTATCTTCCCCGATCCGTTTTCTACAAAGTACCTTCCATCTTCGATTTCTACAGCATCCCTCTGCAGCTTCTCATCAAAGGCCTTTTCTCTGTCAAACTCCTCTCTTGTCACCTCACGGCCAGTTGAAGAGTCCACTGCCCTTTCTGGGAGGACTTTGCTCTCACTCAGTTGGACTATTTGCAGGTCTCCATTTTTATCCTTAATAAAGAACCTTCCCTCACCTATCTTTAAAGCATCCGTCTCGAGGTCGGAATTGAACTCCTTTCTACGGTCAAACTCCTCACCGTCAAATGTCTTGTCCGTCTGAGGGTCGTAGATCCTTTCTGGAACCTCCCTTGTCTCCTTGACCGCTACAGTATTCAGACTTCCCTGGGAGTCCTGTGTAAGATATCTTCCACCTCCAAGATCTACAGCTTTTCCCCCTAAAAATTCGTTGAAGGGGGCGTTTGCTAGTTCTTGCTTTGTCACTGTTTTACCACTTATATCATCGCTGAACTTAAACTCTTCAGATTCAAGGTTGTTTTTAGGGCGAACTACAACCACTGGCTCCGCATCTCCATCCTTCCAGAGAATAACTCTGTCTGGATCCTTTGTCTTAACTACCTTACCTCCGAGAGTGCTGTCATAGGGAAGTTTTGCCAGCTCCCCTTCCCTCACCACTATTCCCGTTACCTCATCCTTAAAGGAGATATCCTGCTCCTTCACCGTTGTTACCAGTTTAACATCCCTCGCTACCTTGGTTTTGACCTCACTGGAATCAAACAATACATTGTTATTTTTACCTACACCTGTCAGTCCCTTTACATCTATTGAACCTGAATTTCTAAAGGCAACTCCACTTCCTACACCCACTATGCTTCCAGGTCTCGTGTTTTTGAAGACTCTTTCCTCATAGGTGATTACTCTGCCATCACCTAGATCCAGCTCACTACTATATTGATCGGCTCCTTGCCCTTTACTCACCAGCGTCTTGTTTTTTTCCACTTCACCGAAGTCTACTTCGCTTCCCTGGGAATCTTTTATTGTTTCCCCCGACTTTTTGCCTGTTAGCTTTTGGAACTCCTGATCACTCCTAACTCTTTCATTCCGCATTTCAACTCTGCCGATACCAGGGACTACAGTACCTGTCTGCTTCACGCTGTCGATACTACCTGCCCCCCCGATGCCTGGGACTGGGCTTGCCGCATCTTTTACAGTATCTGTCTGCTTCACGCTGTCGATACCACCTATTTCCAGCCTTTCCGTCTTAACTGTTACTTTTTCCGCTGTCTCCTTTTTGAGGTGTTCCGTTTTCGTTTCAAACACTAGTCTGCTAGTGTCAACAGGAGTTATCTCCTTATCCACTAATTGACTGCTCGCATCTATTTTCGGAGCTTCCACATTATAAGTATTGAGCTTGACGCTTTTCATTGTAGGGTTTTCAGTATTTATATGCACCTGCTGACCACTGCTTATTTCTGGTACTATAACATCTACCTTATCTACTTTCCCCGTGTCAACCTCCGCCTTGACTATATTCTTTTCTATAGAGGTAGTTACATTGGTGCTAGGTTGTACCTGCTGGCCACTGCTTATTTCTGGTACTGTAACATCTACCTTTGGTACTGTAACATCTACCTTATTTACCCCACTAGCTGTGCCGCTATTTATCTTATCCGTGTCAACCTCCGCCTTGACTATATTATCCTTCTCTATAGAAGTAGCTCCATTGGTGTTAGGCTGTAACTGATCCGAGCTTATCTTAGGACTGCTATTGCTATTTGCAACCGGAGTACTCACTTTATTGCTTTCCTGCCTGCTGACAGTCGGTGTTTTACTTATTGTCGGTGTAAATCCTTCCACCTCACTCTTATCAGCAAGTGTGCCCGTAGTGTCACTCTCTCTCTTTCTAAGGGTTTCCGAGTTCTCATTTTTTGAGCTGTCAGGCTTATTGAGGGTATAGTCTATATCCCACTTAAAATGCTTTTCATCCTTGGTTACTTCGGTAGCCTTGTCAAGATCCCTGTTTACATCTATTCCGGAATCTTCAAGACTCTGTCCCCCTACCACAATATTTCCTTGTCCTACTGTGGCATTTACATCCTGTTCCTTGTAGTACCCCTCTACTCTTCCTCCCTTTATATCTACACTGTCTATTCCACCTGAAGAGAAGTCAGCACCCACACCTGCGTATCCCCCGTCCCTCATACTGCTGTCCTTGAGGTCCTCCGTCGTTAGAGATCCAGTTGTGAAGTTGAGGTTTCCATCGGTCGCTGCTATGATTCCCCCTGTTAAACTTGTGTTCCCATCTACATTGACATTAACGTTATCCCCTGTGATTCCACTCTGTGTACCTACCCATTCTTTGTTCTCTACCACCTGTCCATGAGTCACTCCGACACTTCCGCTTCCACTTACCTCTCCGAAGACATTCATCTCTACACTTGCAGATGCGTAGAAGTCCGTGGATTTAAGGTTGTGATCCAGGGTGTCCTGTAAGCTCTCTACCTTCAGATCTCCGCCAATATCTGCCCTTACATTTTCACCACTTATATTTCCACCCTTCAGTGTGACGTCATTTGAAATCTCTAAATTGACATTTGCTCCGCTTATGTTGGAGTTATTGTGGGTTAGGGAGTCGGTATGTGAATCCACGAAAGACCCCTCTACCATCCCGGTTACATTACCTGAGACTGCATCCGTAACACCTACAGTTCCTCCTACTCCTACACTTGCCTTTACGGCATATCCATCTTCCTTCTGGGTATACTCACTTTTCGAAGCCTCCACCTTAAGGTCTTGAGCTTTTACAGTGATTGCATCCTCAGCTACAATCTGAGCACCGGCAATATCTACGCTTCCATTTTCTGCCTGGAGAATTATATTTTCGGCTGTTATCTGGGAGTCTATAGCCGTCTTGCTGCTGCTGGTTACTGTTGAATCACTCACGGAAACCCCTACTTTTACATACGTGTCCACAAGTGTCCCGTCCTGTTTTGAGAGTACTCCTCCCAGCTCAACAGCTCTTGCCACTACCTCCCCTGGATCGGTTCCGCCGCTGGAATACTCCGATTCATTTGAATAGTTGATCATATCATTTATCGTTTCTGCTATGGCTAGAAGTGGAACTTCATACCCTGCCTCACCTCCCACCTGCACCGATGTCTGCTCAGCACTTGTGTTTATCTCGTTCTGAACATAGGTCATATTTATATCCCCGTCTTCGCTCTCCATGGCCACCGTATTGTCGGCATCTATCTTTACAGACTCCAGGTTTATGTCTTCCTTAGCTTTTATAGTTACGCTGCCACCCTCAATACTGCTCTGCTCATAGAGTTTGGCATCCAGTGTCTCCTCGACCTTGGTATATTCGAAGATGGTTGCCGTTGCTGAGCCACTTGCCCCAAATTCACTTAGAGATGTTCCCGTTTTAAACCCTTTGTCGTGAAGGGATTCTGCGCTCTCATTTAAACCTGGAGACGACCAGTATCCCGTCCTTGCGTTTCCACTTTGTGTGTCATCGTATGAGCCTAACACATCCTCCCTTGCACCTAAAATTGTGTCGGAGATCCCAGTATCCACTCCTCCGAATCCCCAACTCTCCGCCGTCCTTTCATACTTTTGTTCCAGTTCAATGGTTCCTATATTTACACTTCCCTCCTTGGATAACAGGATATTGTCATCTCCTGTCCCCTTGAGGGAGCTTCCCATAATGTCCAGATCTTGGTTTGAAGATATTTTAAAGTTTCCATCCTTTGCGTCTATAGTTGACTTCTCTAAGGTTTCATTGTACATGTATATATCTTCTTGGTCCTTGTAAAACACTCCGTCTCCACTATTCTTGGAATATTTGCTCTCCGATGTATTTTTTACTCCTGAGACGGTTACCTTATCTCCGACTACTATTATGTCTCCCCTTTCACTGGTTATGCTGCTGCCCAGGATGTCAACATCTCCAACGCCTGCAATTCCAACACCTTCTCCGGCACTTATCTGACTTCCGATGTTTACAGTGGCGCTTTCTGTGAATCTTTCCGTTGTAGTATCTATGTCCGAAAAGTACTCCAGCTCTACGGTGTCTATTTTTATGTCGTTTTCTGCAGAGATGTTCACTTTTTCTGTCGCGTCTACTACACCGCCCTTTATGATCACATCGTTGCCGGAATCTATCACCACATTTGTTCCGGCTATTGCTCCAACAGCTTTAACAGAGTCCACATACCCATAAACAGAATCAGTTCTTTCTACCACAGTCTCATTGATTATATCCCCTGTTGTGGTTTCTAGAATTACATTTCCTGTTCCAGCTATCGTACCTCCCACGTTTTTTATGTCATTTTCTGCTGTCAGGTAGATATCTCCTCCTAAGATATTAGCACCTGATCCCTCACCATACTGGTTGAGGATATCGTTCGCTTCGATCTGAACCAGTTCACTTCCTATTACCGTCGATCCTATATTTTCAAACCTGTCCGCTTCCACAGCCACAACATCTCCGACGATTACAGACCCTGTTATGCTGCTGTCTATCGCTGTGCTTCCTGTTGCGAGGCTATTTGATGAGATGTAAACTTGAGGAACTAAGACCTCCACACCGTCAACCTCTGCCTTTACATACCAGACTATATCCTTGTCCAGCTCCTTCATCTGCTCCTCCGTCAGAGGTTCGCCCACAACCAGCCCCAGCTCCTCGGCAGCTAAAACCGAGTTATCCAGCAAAGCCTTCATCAATGAAACTTCGTCATACTCCTCTCCCTCAAACTTTCTTCCCCCTGTAGCCTCCAGATACATCTGGTTTACAAGTGTGGTCTCATAGTAATCATCCCCAAGCCGTCTGACCCCATCCTCTGGATCCGCTCCCAACATCTCGAAAACATAGTCGCTTCCATAGTAGTTGTCTTGATTGATGAAATCAATGTTTGTTTCTATGAGGGGCCTATCGGCTTTTTCCAATGTATCATCATTCCTTACGAAGATACCATTGTTTCCCGACGGTATCTCGATCTTGTCCAATGGGTCGACTACGACCTCAACTCCCTTGATTGGATCTACCTCACTGCCAGTTTCTGGAACATCTGTATCGACGCCCTCAATCTTCGGCACCTCTGTACCGCTGCTTTCAACACCTGTATCGACACCCTCAACATCCATATCCGGTATCTCCCTATCGATGTCATCTACTTCCGTCCCATCCGTTTTATCTTCAACTATAACGGTGCTTTCATCAACCTTTGTTTCTTTAACTGTCTCCTGCTCTTCAAAATCAGGTTTATCGGATTGATCTACCCTGTCGGAACTCCCCTCCTCAACACTTCTTATGCCGTGTCCCGCTGTTGTTTCATTCGTTACTTTTTTTGCATTTAGCTTGACCGTTCCCCCTGAACTTATTAATGCTTTATCCTTGGCGACCAAATACTCAGTGGCAGTTACTCTTTTTACCCCATTTTTTTCTGTCCAGTTATGGTGTGGGTTGAATGACATATTGCTAAATTTAAACCCTACTGAAATCTCTCTGACATACTCCATTTCATCTGCAAAGGTTATATTTCTTATTTCATTTGCATTTATTTCGACTCCTTGGTCCCCCCTTATCACCCCTCCATTTTCAAGGTTATTTGACAAATTCATAGTCACAGTTCCGCCAGCTTCTAGGGAGCTCTGCCTCACTAGAATGTCGCTTGCATCAAGACTATTTTTGAAACTACCTGTTACTTCAGCATGTTTCTTGGTGTCCAGCTCACTATTATAATAATCTACATGAAAACTCCCCTTCACCAGGTTGGAATTATGGTAATTATGAGAGTTATACGTCACATCAAAATAATAGTCCTTATTCCACCAATCTTGACCTCTGAAGGCTTCTTCTTCCCAAATACTTACGAATTTTCCCCACCCCTGAATGACCATGTACCTGTCTGCAACAAGCGCCTCACCCTCATATATAGCTTTCACTATATCCTCGTTAAGTATAAATTTATATATCTCATCATCACTCATGTTTAAAAAGTCTACTCTTGCACTCAAGCCGCCGCTGTATCTGACTGCTTCATTGTAAAAGTTAACTGCCTCTACAACTATGTTCCCTCCACTTTTTATACTTGCAGATCTCTCTTCGGTGGCTTTATTATAGATGCTACCGCCAGCTTTCATCTCCAGATCCCCTATGAGGGTCAGGATCTGGGCCCCCGCTTCATTGATGATATCTCCCCTTCGGGCCACTAGGCTCATGTTCTCCGAAGCGTAGATCGACGTGTCTGCTTTCAGCAGTATCTCATCCGCTGTAATACTTAGGTCCCCGTTGGACTGGATCTGTCCGCTATTTGTCACCGTTCGCCCATCTGCAACCTCTAGGGAGATCTCTCCTAGCCCCAGCATCTTACCTTTGTTCTCAAAGGATTCCTGAAGATTAATCTTCGTTTTCCCAGTCCCGCCGTAGATCTTGGAGTCCTCATTGTGTTTATAGTTCTTTGCATCTATGGTCAGGTCCTTTCCAGACTGCAGCAGGGCTTCCTCCCCCGGGCTCCCTTTGCTTTCAACGTAACCGCCTGCCGCTACTTCCAGGTTACCCAGTGCCACTATCTTCTTATCGTTTACTATATCTCCATCGGAGGTCAGCCTGATATCACCATTGGTCATGAGGTCTATCTCCCTGTTGATAATATCATTGAAGTTTTTAAGCTCTATCAGAGTGTCCCCATAGATCTTCCCTTTTAACTCCAGGTCATTGGAGTGGCTTCCAAGCTGGGTAAGGTCTATAATCAATCTTCCGTTCGTTATTATTTCACCGCCGGCATTGTCAAGCTTCATCGTGTAGATCCTTGTTTCCACCCCTGAATATATCTTCCCCTGCATGTTATTAACATACTCTGCTACTATAGAAACACTACCAGATGCATTGATAACCCCTCCATCATTGATGAGTCCTACCCCTGATATTGCAGCAATAATATCCTTGTTGGCGAGGATTTCACCGCTGTTTTCTACTCCATCACTAACTTCCATAATTATGTTGGCTGCGGAGATCAGAACCCCCGAATCACTATTTTTGAGAATCTCCGTAATAATTTTTATGTCTTCCTTTGCACTGATCTTTCCCGTGTTTTCAAGGGACTCACTTTTGATATTCAGCTCTTCACCACTGTATAGTTCACCTGAATTTTTTATATCCCCGCCCTCTATATTCATAACAGGAGAGGTTGGGAATTCTGTACCTTCCTTGCTTTCAGTGTTCTCCGCGGCCACCGCTCCTATGAAGCCACTGTCTTGGTTGTCCAGGTTCTTGGATTTTATCCTTCCCTCTCCCTCTGTGAGAAGAGTTCCACGGTTAATTATTTGATCCGCTTTAATAATTAAGATATTTTTTCCTTTAATTACAGAATTTTTTTCCGTGGTCACCTCCGAACCCTCTATGTCGATGCTGTTCTCACTTAAAATTATACCTGAATTGCTGAGTTTTTCCGTACTTTTAATGGAGATATCCTCTGCCGCTATCTGCCCCTCACCTTCATTTGTCAGCCTATTGCCTTCCATTGAAAGAGTCGATTTAGCACCTATAAATCCTTTGTTGTTAATGAGCTCCGAAGTTACCTTTGCATCCCCCTCGCTGTATATCTGCCCCTTCTCTCCATTCCACAGGATGTTTGTCTTTAAACTTACCTCGCCGCCCTGAATCTTATCTTGGTTGTCTATATTTGTTGCTTCGACCTCTAGCTCTCCCGCTGAGTAGATAGTGCCTTTATTTTTCAGATCGCTTCTAGACTTTATGCTCCCTTTACCTCCAGAGTTTTGAATCCCACCTGTATTTTCAATGGATTCCGCTTCTATGCTTAGACCCGTACCTCCTATCAGGGCCCCCTCATTCCTAAAGGCTTCCTCTATTATCAGACTTAAACTTCCCGAGCCTAGTACAAGATTGCCCTCCTCGTCAAAGCTTCCCCCCGAGATAAGAGAGCCGCTGTTTCTTAACTCTCCAGATCTTATAGCCTGATCTCCTCCGGAGACGATCAAGCCGCTGGTCTCCAGTATCGACGTGGCGCTTATCTCTAGCCCCTTACCCGAAAGGATATTCCCGCTGTTGCTTAATCTTTCAGACCTTAGATCCAGATCTTCTCCGGAACTTATCTGCCCACTGTTCTCCAGTGTCGATGCGGCGCTTATCTCTAACCCCTTGACCGAGGTCATCACTCCGCTGTTACTCAGGGATTCCGATGCTCCGACCCTTAAATCCCCGCCGGCCTGTATCGAAGCGGTCACCTCACCTCCCTCTGCAGAAGTGTTCTCTATCCTTACCGCTACAATGGAAAGTTCTCCCGCTGAATAGATACTGCCTTTATTTTCGAGATCACTTCCAGCTTTTATACTCCCTTCATCTCCAAAGTTTTGAATCTTCCCTGTATTTTCAATGGATTCTGCTTCTATATTTAGACCTCTACCTCCTATTAGAGATCCTTTATTGCTTAGGGCTTCCTCTATTATCAGACTTAAACTTCCCGAGCCTAGTACAAGATTGCCCTCCTCGTCAAAGCTTCCCCCCGAGATAAGAGAACCGCTGTTGCTTAACTCTCCAGATCTTATAGCCTGATCTCCTCCGGAGACGATCAAACCGCTGTTCTCCAGTATCGACGTGGCGCTTATCTCTAGCCCCTTACCCGAAAGGATATTCCCGCTGTTGCTTAATCTTTCAGACCTTAGATCCAGATCTTCCCCGGAACTTATCTGCCCACTGTTCTCCAGTGTCGACGCGGTGCTTATCTCTAACCCCTTGACCGAGGCCATCACTCCGCTGTTACTCAGGGATTCCGATGCTCCGACCCTTAAATCCCCGCCGGCCTGTATTGAAGCGGTCACCTCACCTCCCTCTGCAGAAGTGTTCTCTATCCTTGCCGCTTCAATGGAAAGTTCTCCCGCTGAATAGATACTGCCTTTATTTTCGAGATCGCTTCCAGCTTTTATACTCCCTTCATCTCCAAAGTTTTGAATCTTCCCTGTATTTCCAATGGATTTTGCTTCTATATTTAGACCTGTACCTCCTATTAGAGATCCTCCATTGCTTAGGGCTTCCTCTATTATCAGACTTAAACTTCCTTCACCTAGAACAAGATTGCCCTCATCATCAAAACTCCCACCGGAAATAAAAGAGCCGCTGTTTCTTAAGTTTACAGATCTTATAACCTGATCATTCTTTGAAACAATCGACCCACTATTTTCCAGTATATTCGATGCGCTTATATCCAGGTTTCTGCCTGAAATAATTGCCCCGCTATTTGTCAAGCTCTCCGACTCTATACTCAAGTTCCCTGCTCCACTACTTAATTGGCCACTATTTAAGATCCTTTCACTGCTAATTACCATCTTTTTATTAGATATAATAAATTTTTCATTTATTAATTTTTCCATATCTAAATTCAGGGAACCCGCAGAGGTAATTTCTCCGCTGTTGATTAACTCTTCTCCCTTCATTTCTACAGAGGTATTCCCGGAAACCTTCCCTGTATTGAGGAAACTCCTGTTGTCCGAACTCTTAACATCCTTCCCCTGGATCACCCCGGAGTTTACAACTTTATCATAACCTTCTAATTTGACCTCTCCATTACTGAGAAGCTCTCCTGAACTGTCGTTGGTTACTTGCTTCCCCCCACTGATTTCTATGGACCCAAGCCCCAGTATTTTATCTGAATTTGTCAGCTTATCCACTTCTAAAACAATTGATTTATTAGCTTGCATTTGACCGCTGTTATACATCTCATCACTCTGGACATATACATTCTCTTTTGCACTAATGGAGCCTGTATTGCTTACTTCCTGGGCACTTACTTTAATATCTTTTCCCTCTGAGAGCAAAACTGCTCCTTTCGAAACATCAACTGCTTCATCGGCTTTAATATCTATGCTCCCCTTTTCGCTGTAAACCATGTTTCCATCCGATACTTTCAGATTTCTTCCTGTAATATCAACCTTATTTGTTGCCTGCGCCCCCCCCTTGTAAGGGTCTGAAAATCCTGTTCCAGCTATCTCTACACCTTCCGCTGCGCTGATCTCCAAGTTATTAGCTGATTGAATACTAGCCTTTTCACCAACTATTCGTACATCTCCCTCTCTACTCTCTATCTTTATGTCCCCTTTTCGAGAGACCGCACTTTTTATGCCTACATTTCCCCGTGAATCTATCTCAACATTTCCTAGTGTTGCTACAATCTTCGATTCACTGTTTACACCCACACCCTTATCCGTAGATATAAGTTTTATGGAACCCGCTGACATCGAGCCCAGTTCGCTGGCATCAACTGCAAAATCGTACTTTCCGTAACTTTCATGGCTTTTATAGGTTGAGCTGTTATAGTCATAGGTATTGTCTCCTGTTAACACCTTCAATTCCTTTGTGCTTCTGTTTTCTCCACTACTGCTTGTTAATGCTCCTCCTATCTTTGCTGCCCTAGATAATATCTCAAAGTAGTCGGTATTCTCTATATTTACTGCTCCCGCTACCTCTACAATACCATCCATTATTCTCAGCTGTAGGTTGCCATCTACTCCATTAATAACTTCCCCCGTTGTCAGAGTAACTCTGGGGGTATTTATAAACCCTCCACCTGCCATATAAATACCGTTGGGATTTGCTAGGATAAAGTCTGCTTGCGTTCCAGCTACCTCTACAAAGCCTTCTATCTCAGATCTTTTTAATCCTGTAACCTCCGATAGAATGACCGAGGCCTCCTTTCCAGGAGTTATATTGGAGTTACCATAAACAAGACCGGCAAGTGTAGTTAAACTCATGCCCGCTGAATTGTTTAATATTACTCCTCTTTCGTTGACATTAAACTCTAAAAACTTATTGTGGGAGAGTCCATTGTTATCTGGAGCTACTATATCCACTTGATCTATTCCGTTGGCTGTTTTTCCAAGGGTTGCTCTATGCTTTTCCAGAGTATTTTTATCAACAATAATTCCAGCAGCATACGCAGTAACATTATATGGAACCATTATGTTATATATGGCCCACCCTATAGCGGCCTTAGCTACCCGATTTTCTTTTAATTTACTCCTCATTATTCACTCAACTCCTCATAACTTTTAAAGATAAATACTCGCTAAAATATAAAATATTCCTCCTTCGTCTTTCTCCACATAGTCTGGTGCTTTTATTGGTACAGAATATGTTGTACTCAAGCTTCCTCTAGCAAAGTTCTTTTTGATTCCAACAGAAACTGAAAACACCTCTTCTCGGCTGAGGTATTGGCTGCTCTCCTTATTTATACTGTTATCAGCAAACCCATAGTCCGCTCCTATAAAAAGTTGAGCTCCTTGAATAACTTTTAACTTTCCTGCCATTCCTCCCGAGTTAATGCTGTAGTAGAGCTGCTGTCTGACAAACATTCCATTCTCACCACTTACACCATTTTGAAATCCTCTCACTGTGAGGTCATCACCTATATAGAATTTATCTGAACTATATAAGTCGTCTAAGCTATACTGACCTTCCAATGTAGTTTCATATGCCAATGAATTTTCCAACCACTTCAAAGGCTTGTAGTATCTTCCATAAAGCTTAATTTTGTCAAACTGCCTCCTTGCTTCACTGTTATCTGGGTCCTTGTCTGCTCCCAGACTTCCTAATCCCCTTACATAGTTAACCTTTCCATAGGCACTTCCACCTGAGATAATTCCTGTGTAGGAAACTCCTATATCATATTGTGAGCTTTTATAACTGGTGGTCTCCACCCAGCTTTTCTGGATATATGAGTCGGATTCCTTTACAGTAAAAGCAGATACCATCTTCAGTTTACCCCTTGCTCCATTATAGAGTGACCTGTTCAATTTTAGCTTTATGCTTTCTACTTCACTTTCTTGAAGAATAGTGCTTACATCCCCATCTATATGCTCCTTACTCCGAGAATAGGAGTAAGCTAATCCAGTTTCCCAAAGCTTCAGGGGGATCTTATAGTCAACAAAAACACTTCTGTTGTACTGTTCCCTCTCATCCTTAAGGGTCGTCGAACCTTGAATATATAAGACATCACTGATTCCTATTATATCTCCGTGACTGTAGCCTGCTCTCACGTTGTTCCTGCCAGTGCCTTCCTGCCCCAAGTTATCATAGGTGAGATCAAAGTTTCCTATCTTACTCCCTTCAGTCTCCCCCTCCAAAATTGTCTGGCCATATTTTTCTCCCGGGACCAACTTATAGACTCCTTTGCTTTTAGGGACACCGTTTATTATGCTCTCACTGTGCTCTATCTTTCTTAGGTCTACCACGTCCCCCTCTTTTAATTGTAAGTTGTACTTCTTTTTGAGGTTATCCTTTCTTCCCCCATCGTTTATTTTAATTTCCTCTACTTTCCCTTCAAAAATTTTAAGCTTTAGCTCCTGAGATTTCAAGTTTTGATCCGTGGGGATGCTGACCCTTGCTGAAACATACCCCTTTTTTATATAAAGATTAGTTATCTCCCTTATCAGCTCATCTATCTCCTTTAGGCCTATTTCTCTGTTAACATACTTTGAAATTATTGCTCTTTTCTCTTTGGTAGATATGAGCTCTGCATTGATTAAGGTTATTTTTGATATATAAAACTTCTGGTCCGAGGTAATCTCTAGCTTCTCCTCCTCCTCCTTCTGGGTCTCCAACTTCTTTAACTCACCCTTTAATTCTTGCTGAACCCTTTCATCTTTGAGTCTCCTCATCTCCAACTCCTGGGTTCTTTCTGCAGAACTTCTCACCTCTTTCGCAGCTACCGCTTGGGATATTATTACTATTAATAAAGTTATATAGATCAGGCTTCTTCCTCTCCTCACTCAGCCTCCCCCTCTGCAAAATAAATCTCTACCCTTCTATTCTTTCTTCTATTTGATCTACTGTCATTGGGAACCAGCGGGTCTTCCATCCCTCTACCGATTATCTCAACCTCTACTCCAGAGTCTAGAGGTAGCAAACTCATTATTAGGTCGGCTACCGAACTGGCTCTTCTGTATGACAGACTTACATTGTACTCCTTGCTTCCTATGCTATCTGTATGACCTATTATCGTGAGTACACCGCTTTTATTAAAGATCTTATCTACAACACTTTCCCTTACAGTCTCTGAAGTTATTGTAGAGTATTGCAAGGTTCCCCTATCAAAATCAAATGTCCCCAATATGTCATCTAAAACTAAGAGCTTCTTTCCAAGTCCACTCTCGACCTCCGCTTTAATTTCTACCTCAGGCAGCTTTACTTTGTCGTAACTGACAACCCTTAATCTCTCTTGATAAGGCTTACAGGAGGTCACAATCAGTACCACTGCCATCAAAAGTATATACTTCATCTTCTCACCTCATTAAAGTTTTATAGTACCCTTTAAAAAAAACTCCTCCTCATCCTCATTCTCCACCACCTCCTTTAAATCACCCAAATCCAAGGTGTTATACTCCATCAATGTACTTTCAGGAACTATCTCCTTCAACAGCGCCTCGGTTTTCACAGAGCTTTTTTCCCCTGAGCCATAAAATATCTTCCTGTAAAATTTCTCTATATCCACTTCTTCTGCAGACTCTCTTTCACCAGATTTTCCAACCGAATCGTAGTATCTGTGCCTCTTTTTTATGGTTTTTATGGGAACATACATTATCACTTCCCTGCCTTCTAGACTCATGACATAGGATTTTTCAAACACCTTCTTTATACGTCCCTCTGTGTCATTCACCATCTTTATCTGATAAATCTTACGCCAGGTAGGAATCCCTGTTTCCTTCTCCCCAGTGGCATTGTTAAAAACTTCCCCTTTGACAAATACTTTTTTCTCCATAACTTTTTCTCTCTTTAGACTTTCAACCTTAAAGTAATACCTCTCCTCTTCTCTGTTGCCAACCTCATTTTTTATTAGGTATTCCTCTGTTTCGATGCTTCCTCCCCTTCTTAACTCCTTGACACTCCTGTCCACCAGCTCTACTTTTACAGCATCATCTGCCTTGGAAGTGCTTCCAAAGATTAAAAATATAGCCATTAAATAAAGAAAACTTTTAAAATTCATATGTCACCCCTATCCTCCCCAAAGCTTCCCAGAGATCCTTTCCAGCCTCTATTTTTCCATTAAGAAACACTGAAACTCTGGTAGATAGATCTATTTCCGCTCCCATGTTAAAAGCCACCGTCACTTCCGGCATATTAACCGGTTCAACATCATATCTTACTTCAGGTTTAAACAGGAAGTAACTCTCTCTTCTCTCCATAGGATCCCCCATATAGTAGTTTAGCTTGGCGCCTATATTAGTTCTTATATTTTTGTCACGAACCGTTCTATCCACTCCTAAACTAAGTACCGGGGTAAAAGTCTCGTTTTCACTTATATGCATCGCGTAGTTGGTATCTCCCCTTTCTGTATAGTCCTCCGTGTATTGATAGAGTACTCCAACATCGAGGTAGGAAGTGTACAGCGTATTCTTGTCTACTCTATACTCATGCCCTAAAGCGGTTCCCACCTTACCGGTAAATGTATCGTAGTCGGTATTTAAAATTATTTTTTTCCCTGTAACCCCTCTCTCCAAATCATGTTTATTTAGAGAAGCGGAGATATATCCTCCTAGTTTGAATCCGTCATCAAATTCCCTTGCTAAGCTAGAAGTCAGTGTGTAACTCTGCATCTTTTCCTTACTCAGATGCCGGTATTTTATGTTGGATTCTATATAGGAGAACCCTCCCTCATATAAAATATCGTCTGTAATTTTATTATAAAACTTAACCTCGTTCCCATACCTTCGGTAGTTAAACTTACCCTTTCCATCTCCACCATCATAATTTCCTGCACCGCCTATTGCAGTTACTTCAAACATATATGGTATCTCTTCATTATGAATTTTATCTATAACCCCAAATGTTCGCGTTATCTGAGCTGCTTCATTGACGTTCTTCACATCCAAGTATGTATGCGGATAGTTGAAGACTCCATCATAGTATGAATCTGGCAGGTATTTCCCCTCACTACTTCTTGTGAGCACCAAGCTTAAGTTGGTATTGTCCTCTGAAAGAAGGTAGTCTCCCGACCATC
Organism: Propionigenium maris DSM 9537; assembly: GCF_027925155.1. Taxonomy (GTDB): domain Bacteria; phylum Fusobacteriota; class Fusobacteriia; order Fusobacteriales; family Fusobacteriaceae; genus Propionigenium; species Propionigenium maris. Next base: position 54,251 of record NZ_BSDY01000017.1, read on the forward strand.
CCTCTACTACATTTATCACGTCTACCGTCTCATCCGATACTCCGGTTATCTCCTCTTCTGTAAAAATATTTGTAATTATTATTTCATCCTCTTCCGTCACATACACCTGATCTATCGGCATATAGTTTAGCTTCCCCTCGATACTCATAGTTTCTGCATGAATAGTACTGCTCAATCCTTCATTTACTCCTACTTGCATCGTCACCTCTGCTCCTTCAGATATTACAAGACTCCCGCTATATTCCGATGTATCAAAGTGATCCGAAGCCAATACATTACTTTTAGGGGCTATAAGGAGAGTATCATTTCCCACATTAAAGGAGCCCTCCTTAAGGTCTAGGTGGGAAAAATTGACTAAATCGTAGTTTATATCGTGAACAGCCAAACTGTCGTTGGTATTTGTCCCATAAAAAGTTGCTACCCCTCCTGCAGAGTAAACGCTTCCTGTTATCGTTGAGTTTGTATCCATATACAGGTTGCTGTCCTCTACTCCCATAAATATAGCTATTCCATCTTCAGCAATATTGCTTATATGCCCTTCATTTATGACCGTTGCATCATTAACCGCATAAATTCCATAAGATTCATTTGTATCCACAAAAATAGTCCCCTTATTTTCCAGGGTGGTCCCGTCCAGTCCAGTCAGACCTGACGATTTTTTTCCATGAACCTTTATACTTCCTTCATTCGTTGCGGTTTTGATACTGTATTTTGCATAAGCCGCTGAAGAGTTACTTGCACCTTCAGCTATCGTGACATTTCCAACACTTCTTACACTTGTGTTTTTCTCGCTGTTCACATCAAAGGCTGTTCCATTATTCCCCGTTATAATAATCTCTCCCGTATTTACTAGCCCCGCATCTTCATTTTCATAGTATATGCCTGTCTGAGTATCTCCTTTTAGCTCTATTGTTCCTGTGTTTTGTATAAACTCCCCTCCAGGACTGTAGATAGCTGCACTTTGTGTTCCGCCAATAGAAATCAGATTTTCATTTGATACTTTTTTTCCATCCTTAGAGTGGATCCCATAGTTATTTTTTCCACCCTCTATATCGATAATTCCTCTGTTTATCGCTTCGCCTGTATTATCAACCTTAATTACTGCAATACCACTTCCGTTTTTAACGCTTACCTCTGCTTCATTGATCCCTTTTTCTACGCTTCCTTCTACCTTAATTGCTCCAGAGGATGTTGAATCAATAATCGATATGTTTCCCACGCTCTTTACTTCAGTGTCTTTAACTATGTCTACTCCAAACGCCCAGTTTGCAGTTCCTTTTAATATTATTTCACCGTCATTTTTTACATCATTTACATTACTGTATTTTATTCCTACTCCACCCGAGCCCTCAATATAGATAGTTCCATTATTTTGAATCTCATTTATTCCCATCCCTGCCATTGCAACACTGATATCTCCAGTCATACGTATCTCACCATTATTAACGACATTGTTGGTCGACGGAGCCCCTGATTTGTTATCACTTACCATCCCAAAGTTTTGGTAGCCACCCATGACTATCTCTCCGCTATTCTCCAGGTGAGAACCTTCATAAGAAATAATTCCTCTCCCCTGGTAAGCTTCAGATGTAATTTTTCCTGTATTTAAAGATGTCGAGTTTCCTTGGCTTATCATAGCAACACTCTGATCTCCGGTAACTGTTATTTCACCTTTGTTTTCTTGAACTGCTCCTTCCCAAGCTGACATTCCGTTGGACATACTTCCTCCTACACTTATAGTCCCACTGTTTGTGCTGCTTCCTCCAAAAACTTCTATCCCGGTAGCCATACGCGATCCTTCTATAATATCTACTTCACCGCTATTGCTTATCTCACTATCTGTCGCCACAATTCCCCTGGTACTCCCCCCCGATATTTCTATTCTCCCAGAGTTTTCAACTGTGGAATTTTTTGCATTAATTCCTTGTCCCGCATCATAAGTTGTCAATTTTATGGTACCGCTATTTATTACATCCGCTCCGTCGACTCTTATCCCTGCCAGGTTGCTGTTATTTGAAGGATGAGTCCCCTCAATTAAAATTTCCCCTCTATTTTCAACTAGCTCTCCCGAAACTGTATTTTTTAAAGCTTCTCTTTCATTCAATTGAGGGTTTCCATTGTTGTCAATCGCTACACTTTCTCCAGCTTCAATACTCGCCGAATATCCCAGTTTTGAGCTTGTAATTAAAAGTGCTGCTACTAGTAAAATCAATTTCATCTTCATCTCAGGGCCTCTCCTTCTTCTGTAGTATTATTTATCCTCTAAGTATTTTTTAAGTTGCTCATCCAGAGCATATTTATCTCTGATTTCTCCCACAACAACTCCTATTTCTTGCTTTAATTTTGCTTCGTATATCAAGCTTTTTATTGCACCCTCAACATCTTCTAAGGCTTTTCCCTGGAGATCCCCTTTGTTTTTGTTGTAGATTGTTAATATTTCTTCGTCCGAAACATCGGTATTTTTATTTGCCACCGAAAGGATATAGTAGTCGTTGACAGCCCTCCTCTTTAAAAATTCCAATTTTTGTTTATCCTCTGTTCCTTTCAGATTTTGAGTTGCCTCCTTGTACACTGCTTTTGACAGCAGAACTCCTAGTAATTCCTCCTCTGTTTTGTTTTCCCTCTCCGCCTTTGTTAGTGTCACCATCTTATCAGCTCCTTTTGTTTTGTCAGCTCCGTTTTCTCCACATGCCATTAACAGGCCTACTAAGGATAAAGCTAGCATTGTTTTTTTCATTTTTCCTCCTTATACTTCTTTTGCTTAATATGAGGCTCCGTGCTTCAGAGACACCACTTATAAAGTCCCTCTATAAATTTACACTTCTCTCACTGTATTCTGTAGTTTATACTTTTCTTTCCATCCTAGGTGTATTATTTGGCATAAAATTACAGTTTTTTTTGACCATTGTCCTAATTTAACAAAATAAGTATTACATCATTTGATTTATTGGAGTCATAGAAAAATATCTGCTCTTATAAATTTTTAATTGTATTAAAAATAGGTAATAATTACTTATAAATAAAAGAGATCGATAGTTTATAGAAATCTCTTTGTGAAAGGCGGAGAGGAGTTTGAGGTGGCAAGTGAGATGGATACATCTAAAAAATCAGAAGATTCCACCTTATGATAGACAAATTTTTAGAGAACTTAATGTTTTTATAAATACTGATAAAAAATATATTAATGGGGAGATTAAGAAGATTAGTAATAAAGGGAGTATCCCCTAGAGATATTTCTCTCTTGAAACAGCCTTATCTTGTGGTTTTTGAATTTGATAAGAAGTAGGATCGCAGTTTTAAAAGGGAGGGGATCAAATACTTATACAATTGACAGTTAAATATGAAAGCAGGCTCTCAGAATATCTATTCTAAAAAGCCTGCTAGCTTATTCAATAATTGAATTTAAGGAAAATATAGAAAATGCCATATCCATAATAATTTTAAGACTTGAATTGTATAATTAATTACAACAAAAAAGACTCATAAATATTTCCTTGATATAATGTAAGTGCGACCAAACATTAAAAGAAGTGTCTATGAGTTATACACATTTTACCATTGATGAAAAAGAAAGTATATTAGAATCTCTAGCGCTTGGCTTAAAAACTATGAAATAGCTAAAAAATTATGTAGAAGTAGATCTAGTGTCAACAGAGAAATTTAAAGGAATTCTATCAACGGAAAGTGTAGTCCGCACAAAGCGCAAAAGTTTTTTTCTAAAATTATGGAGCTAATAAAAAGCTTGAAAAAACAATATTACTAATAGATATTCAGGGTAAGCTTGAAGGTGGGTAGACACCTGAACAAATCTCTAGAAGAGCCAGAAAAGATGATAGCTATAATATTAGCTTTAAAACTATCTATTTTTCTATTCGAGAAGGAATACTCTTAGAAACTACATTTAAAATCTTGCCAAGGAAAGGTAAAAGAAAACCAAATGATATCAGAAAAACTAGAGGAACTATTCTAGATAAGAAGATGATTGGATAAAGAGCTCGAGAGGATGATGAAAGAAGTGAGATTAGGCACTTTGAAAGTGATTCTATCATTGATAGTGATAAACAAAGCGCGATAATGACACGTATCTGCAGGAAATTGAGATTTCTTATCACTGAATTAATGAAAGATAGAAAAGCAACTCCCTTTACTCAAGCGACTATTGAAAATTTTAAATATCGACCAAAATGGGTAGTTAAGACTTTTACATCAAACAATGGAAAGGAATTAAAGGAGAGTTAGAAGCCGCCTTCTATTTTGCCAACCCTTACCATTCTTGGGAAAGAGGAACAAATGAAAATACTAATGAGTTCTTGAGGAGGTAACAGATTTCCAAACACTAACTAAAGAAAATGTTAATAAAGCGGTTTGGGCACTTAACAATAGACCTAGAAATGTTTAGGGTTTAAAAGGCCCCTTAAAGTATTAAGGGGCGAGTTATGTGTTGCACTTAATTTGACAATGTAGGAAATTAAAATTTTAATCCTATAAACAAAGCAAACAATTAATTATTGAAGTCAATTAGATATTGCTAAGCTAGCCTCCTTAATTTTTTCTTGAAGAGATTTTAGATCAACTTTATTATTCAAAATATTAAGAATTTTTTCATTCTCTTCTATTAAATTTTTAGAAACTTCAGCACCTAAAGAAGTTATAACATATTCATTTTCCTTTTTTATAACCAACTTTTTTTCCACAAGTTTTTTTAAAACTCTATATATTTGGGATCTATCTTTTTGAAGAAAATCCACAATTTCACGTTGAGTTCTTTTCTTGCTAAAAATTGAATATAGAACAATTAACTCTACAAATGATACACCCCTATCTTTCATTAAGGTTACCCTCGCTTTATATTCATTGAAAAACTTATAATACTCTATAATTAATTTCATATTCCCTCCTAGTAGTAGTGAGTAAATTTTTAATTTTTTAAATAATAATGCTTATTTGAAAAATTTAATAAAGTAAACGAAACAATTTAAAGTTCTCTTCTATAGGCTGTTATAAATAATAGTATCTCTAAACTAACATTAAAAATCTTTCTATTTAGCCCTCTAACTCTATGATTATCAATATAATAATTTTCTTTTAAGTTGCTAACCAAGCTTTTTATCTCCCAACGTTTACTATATCTTACTTTTCCCAAAGAGTTTTTTCTAGGTGTTCCTAGAAAATTGGATTTAAATGGCTTGGGAAAATTAAGCTTTAAAATTCGAAGTATCTTGTAGAGCAACTTGCTTTTAATGGTAGTTTGAGGTACATACATTACTAGTCATATCTTTTTGAGTAAAATTTTATGTAGTAATTTAATTATCACTCTATATTTGGGTATGATTTTTAATTTTTGGTAAATTACTTTTGCAACAGCCAATCTCTTCTAATAAAAATATAGATACTAACCTTTAGAAGAATGAAGTTTGAATGACGGACTTTTATCCAAGAGATTTTTTAAATTATTTCCTTTATTTAATTGGTTCTGCTATGGTTCAGTTACCGAGATGAATAAAATAGATGCCAATTAGAGAATAAGCTTTTAAGATTGAGAACACTAACTATTTAAACAATAATATTTAAAGCATAAACGTTCACTTAGAAAGAGCTCTCTAAAAGATTATTAATTTATTTAATCATTAATTCTAATAAACAGAATCTTTTACCGTTAATTTTAACATTTTTCCTTTTCTTTTCAACCATTTTGATGATTCAAGCTTCTTCAGGTCTCTATAAAAATTAGACCTTTTTAGAGAATATTTTTCTATAAAATTTGAAATGTTGCTTATTTTTACAGTTTCGTATTCATTTTTTTCTTTTGTTAAAAAATACTTTAACTTCTCTAGAGAGAGAAGTTTCGATCGTAAAAAAATTTCCTTTTTCAGCAAAGTAAGATTTAATACAACCTCCTTAACTAACCGTTTGCAAAATTTTATGTCTCTCAGCCATTTTTCCAACAAATCTAAAGGAATTTCAACTAATATAGCTTCTTCTTTAGCTCTATAAAATAAGTTATTTTCTGAAGGACAAAAATAATTAGCCTCTCCTATTATAAATTCATCGCTTGTAACATCCCTAATCTTTATAATTTCACCTTTTGAATCTACATAAATTTCTTCGAGGATACCCTTAGCTAAAAAAAAATAAAAACTTGTATAAAATTCCTGCCCCTCCTTTAATGTTATTTTTTTTAAAGTTCTAACTTCATCTAATGATGAAAACTCTTCTAATTTCTTTTTATAAAAAACATAATCCATACTCTCTCCCCCTATTCAGTTTTATCTGCATTCTTAATTAAAAAGTCTCCTTATCTAATTATCTTGATTAAAATCACTCTTAAATATTTTAAGTAACAAAGATATCAATAATAAAAACTAACATCTGAATTCTCACAATAACTCTAAAATTATTTATCTCGTTAATTAATAATATACACATTACCAGACAATATTATGTCCAATTTGAGATAAAAAAACATCAATTCTAATCAACTTTATTGACCTTAATATTACAAACACTAATTAAATCATTTAAATGCTCCATTAATAGATACATTAAAATTCAAAATCCATACACACATTTACATTGTATAAAGAAATATTAATTAATCATATACTTAAAAAAGTTAATCTTCCAACTAATGATTTTAATTTATTTCCTTGGACCTCTGCATATTTTCCAAACATTTCGCTAAATTTCCTTGAAATAGCATCATTTTGAGTTTGTTGAACACACTTGCAATGTATATTCTGAAGCTCAGTTTTAATAGGCTAATTTTTTAACTATTAAAAGTTATGCCTGTATTAATACAAGCCAAAAGATCTTAGAAAGTATATCAAAACTTATCCACCTACAATATAAGAGCCGTCTTCAGGAAGTGCTGAAGACGGCTCTATATTTTCCAAGAAGTATCATCTATACCTCAGTTGAAATCTTCCTCAATTCATCCCTATAAGTTTCCACTACCTCCACTATTTTGGGGTCAAACATCTCTCCCTTCCCCTGAATTATATACTCCAGGGTTTCATCGTAGGTCCAGGCTCTCTTATAGCTCCTCTCGCTTAGAAGGGCATCCATCACATCGGCCACCATGGTTATCCTGGCAAAGAGATTTATCTCATCCTCCTTCAGGTGTCTGGGGTATCCCTTCCCATCCCACCTTTCATGGTGTTCATGGGCAATTGTTGCCGCTGCATCTATCACCCTTCTTCCGCTGCCCTTTAATATGTCATAGCCTATATTGGCATGCTTCTTCATCTCCCTGAACTGCTCCTCGGTGTACCTCCCTGGAAAGTTCAGTATCTCATCTGGAACCCCTATCTTCCCAATATCATGGAGGGGGGATGCTATCTCAATTATCTCCGCCTCCTTTTGAGTGCACCCCACCTTGAGAGCTATAAACTTTGAGATCTTTGCCACACGCCCTGCGTGATCTGCTGTCTCTCTTGACCTGTACTCTATCACATCTCCAAGCCTGTTAAGGAGATCCTTCTGTGTATCCAGTAGCTCCCTGTCCCGGGCGTTTATAGTCCTCTCCTTCACAAGATTAATATATACTAGTAGGAGAATTGTTGTTAAAACACCTAATACACCGAGAAAGGTGAGGATCAGCCTCCGGTTTCGCCGGTAGAAAGTTTCAGGTCTGTTTAAAAAAACAGATTTCAGAGGATAGTAGACATACTCCAGAGATCTTTCCTGGATTACATTGTAGTCAAATACATAGCTGCTTCTCTGACTTGTCCCTGTAACCCTGGGAATCTCCTCCCCCTCTAAGATACCCTCTGCCACATCTATGGTCTGCACTCCCATCCTCCTTCCGTCAAAGGCATATCCTCCAAAAGCGCCTGTATTCAGATAGAAGCTCCAGTTTATATAGATGGGTACCTTGGAAGCCCGGCTCACCTCTGCTATTGGTTCATAGTAGCTGTAGGAGTTCCCCAGCCTGTCCATAAAGAACACCAGGTATATGATGATATCTTTTCTCCCCAGACTCTCCACCCTTCCCTTGAGCTCCTCAAGGGTGAGATCCTCCAGCCACTCCCTCTCTATATCATAGTTCTCCGCAACCTTCTCCACTTCCCTCTTTATCTTTTGCCCTGTAGGGGTTATGTCGGTAATAAAGTATATCTTTTCAGCATCTGAATTCTGTTTGAGGGCCAGCTTTATATTGGCCTCATAATCTGGCTCCTCCACCATGATGTAGGCATCCTCTGCTTCCAGGTATTCATCCTCCAGGGTATTGAGTCCCGTTCCCAGGATGGGCACCCCCTTGAAGATATCTTCCCTTCTAGAGAGAACATAGCTAAAGGCCCTGTCATCCACTGCTATCACCAGATCTATCTTCCTAGAGGTATATTTATAGGAGAATAACCTGTCATACTCCTCAAGATACTCCACGGAGGGGAAGTTTTTTGTATCCATATATTCCAGAGAAATATTATAGCTCCCCTCCCTTCCTTCAAGTCCCTCTAAGATCCCATCCTGGATCTCCCTGGTCCACAGATAGTCTTCAGAGTAGGAGTGAAGTATCAAGACATTCTTCCTGCTTTGAGAGTAAGTAACCAGGAAAAAAAACAGGTAGATTATTATATATATCCACTTCTTCACAGCCTTCACCTCCCACACTTATATAATACTCTGAAGGGAAGGCTTTTCCTCATCATCAAATAAAAATATCTCTTTCTACAGGAAGGCGTGAGCCACTCCTCCTGCTATGATGATTGTAAGTATTGTCCTCTGAACCCATACAATAAGCATATCCCTTATCTTAAGAGGAATATCTGTGGACACTATGCAGGGGATTACCGCTGAAAAGAAGAGGATCGCCGATATGGAAACAACCCCCACTACATACCTTGTGATAAGGGAAGCTCCCTTAGCTAGGAGGGCCGGGAGAAACATCTCCGCTATCTCCACAGAGGAAGCCTTAGCTGCAAGCATAGGCTCCGGAAGCTTCATCAACAAAGTAAAGGGATAGAAGATGTAGGCTAAGATATCAAAGAGCGGAGTATATTTAGCCAGGATCAGCCCCAACAGCCCTACAGATAGTATGGTAGGTAGGATACCACAAGCCATCTTGAGACCATCTCTCAGGTTTTCACCTATATTCCTCTTCAGGGGAGCAGAAACTTCAGCGGACCTGAACCCCTCTCTCCAGGCTCTGGCCAGGATATTTCCACCCTCACCACTTCCTGCCTCAACTCTTCTTCCATCATATGTGACCTCCTCCTTGGAAGCCAGGGGATATACCCTCACTGTAATGGCTGTTACTCCAAAGGTTATTATAAGGGTACTCCAGAAGTAGAAGTTCCATATCTCCATAAGCCCCAGGGTCTTAGCAACAATTATCATAAAGGTTGCCGACACAGTGGAAAATCCGGTGGCTATTATGCAGGCCTCCTTGGCTGTGTACTTCCCCTCTCTGTAAACCCTGTTGGTTATGAGAAGTCCTATAGAATAGCTCCCCACAAAGGAAGCCACAGCATCTATAGCCGATCTTCCTGGAGTCCTCCATATGGGTTTCATCACAGGCTCCATAATCACCCCTATAAATTCAAGGAGACCATAGCCCACCAGGAATGAGAGGAATACTGCTCCCAGGGGAACTATTATCCCCACAGATATAACCAGCTTATCATATAAAAATGGAACCATATCCCTCTCAAAGAGAAAGGCCGGCCCTACCTCAGTAAGAGCCATGACAGCAACCCCTACCCCTGCAACCTTAAAGATAGAAAAGAGGGTTTTTATTCTGTCCTCCCTCCAGCTTCCGTCCCTAAAGGGCAGCACTGCACCGGCAACAATGACGATAAAAGCATAGTAGGGTGTCAACCCTCCCAGATGTTTTGAGATATATCCCACAATATGATCGAGAGGTATGGTACTCCTTCCACCTATTGTAACTGGTATGAAAAACATAAATACTCCCACAAGGCTGTAGATGAAAAACTTCACCTTGGATTCCATCCTGATATCCTCTACCCTTATCTCTGAATCTTTTTCCATATAAACCTCCTTTTAATCGTTCTTTCGACTAAAAGGTTTAATTCTAAAGTTTAAGAACTTTTCCTTTTTAATTATACTCCCAGATTATTAGCTGAAGAGCGACCACCCTTAATCCCTATAGATCCCCATGAAACTTTTGAAAAAAATATTTACATCCTCCCACTCTTTAATCTATACTTAGAGATATTTTAGGAGGTAGATCATGAAGGAGTATATAGGAATAGACGACTGTCGGGGAGGCTGGGTAGCTGCTGTTTTAGGAGATAGATTGGAGTTAATATTTTCAGAAACCCTGGAGGAGATGAGGGATCTTGTTGCCTCCTCCACTCTAACCCTTATAGACATGCCCATGGGGCTCAAGTCCGAGGGAGATGGCGAGAGAGTCTGTGATGTAGAGGCCAGAAAGTTTTTAAAGAGAAGGAAGATGAGTATCTTCCCTGTTCCGTGCAGACAGGCGGTATACAGCGAAAACTATCGTGAGGCAAATAAGGTAAATAGGGAAATCCTAGGAAAGGGACTTTCAAAGCAGTCCTACAACCTCTTTCCCAAAATTAGGGAGGTAGATAACTTTATTACCAAGGACAGTGAGATACTAGAAAATATCATAGAGGGACACCCAGAGATATCCTTTGCAAGGCTGAGAGGGGAAGAGATGAAACACAACAAGAGATCCATAGAGGGCTTTCAAGAGAGGATGGAGGTTATTGAGAAGTTTTTTCCGGGAGCAGATTCCACAGTGGAGATTTTTATGGAAAAGTACAAAAGGTCTGTGGTAGCAAGAGATGATATCTTAGATGCCATAATCCTGGCTATTGCTGCTTCAAGTCATAGGGAGGGATATCTTACAGTTCCTGAGATACCTTCTGTAGATTCCCATGGGATCCCCATGAGGATCTTTATTCCGAGGATAGGGAGGTAGATGTATGAAGGTGTATAAACTTTTTTCAGCCTGGTATTTTTTTATCTTCTTTTCCTTCGGAAGCTTTCTCCCACTCCTCTCTCCCTTTCTAAAGGAGAGGGGCTTCAGCGGTCTGAATATAGGAAGTGCTCTTGCCCTGGGGGCCCTGGTTACAATTATAATGCAGCCCCTGTGGGGATATCTGGCAGATAGATACAGGAATTCAAAGGTTATAGTTTTTATCCTTATCACCTGCTATACCCTAGCGGGTCTCACAATGGCAGCAGGGACAGGGGTGGCTAAGCTTACCATAATTTACGGAGTATTCATGGTTTTCTTTTCAGGGATAATGCCTGTTATAGACAGTATGGTGGTGGGAAATGACCTAGAATTTGGAAAGGTTAGGCTCTGGGGAGCCATGGGATTTGCCCTAGGGGCTCAGCTCACAGGTTTGCTAGCTGAGAACCTCGGTCTTTCCTCTATCTTTATTGCAATAACTCTTTCAAATATTCTGGTGCTCATCCTTACTGCCAGAATAGATGACAGATCCCATAGCAAGACCAGGGAAGATTCTCTGAATAGAGGGGATATCCTTGAACTGCTGTCAGACAAAGGTTACCTTATCTTCCTTGTGGCTTCCTTCTTGGTAGGGGGATCTATGACAGGACACAATAACTACTTCTCCCTCCTCTACAGGGAGCTGGGGGGAAGTCTTTCGGGGGTAGGCCTTGCCTTCCTTCTATTTGCAGGAAGTGAAGCCCCGGTCATGGCTCTGGTACAAAATCTTTCCAGAAGAATAAACGTTACCTCTGGACTCATTATCAGCAGCCTCATCTTCTCCATCAGGTGGCTCTGGTACAGCACTATGCCCGATCCCAAGTGGATCCTTACCCTCTTCTTTATTCAGGGGCTCTCAATTGGATCATTCCTGGTTCTTGTGACCCTCTATATAAGTGAAGTCACTGGTCCAGGTCTCCGTACTACAGCTCTGGCTATATACTTCTCCTTCTCTGCTGGACTGGGAGGGATGTTTGCCCAGTATTTTTCAGGGCTTATCCTGAATAACTATGGAATAGCCCAGGTATATAGCTTCTACTTTATAATGTCCCTTCTGGGAGGGGGGCTCTATTTTCTCCTCCTAATAGGGAGAGAAAAAAAGGTGGATTGCAAGATGGAGGATGCAGGTGTAAAATATAAGTAATACTTGGAGAGGAGATCGACTATGAAAAATATAAATATCTACTTAAACTTCGATGGGAACTTAGAGGACGCCTTTAACTTCTACAGGGAAGTTTTTCAGGGGGAGTATATATCCCTGAAAAAATATATGGAGATGCCCCACGGAGATTCACTAGTGCCAGAGGACAGGGAAAAGGTGATGCACGCTGAACTGAAGATAGGAGAGGGAATGGCCCTCATGGGATGCGATATCCTAAAGACTTGGGGACAGAGCATCACTAGGGGAACAAACTTCTATATCAATATCACTCCCGACACCGAGAAGGAAGCCCACCTCATCTTTAATAAGCTTTCTGCTGGAGGGGAGGTCCAGATGCCTCTTCAGAGGACCTTCTGGGGAACCATTTTTGGTACTGTAACTGACAAATTCCAGACTCAGTGGATGATAAACCTCACTATAGAGAAATAGAAAAGGAAGGCAAAAGCCTTCCTTTTTTTTATATGAGGTAGCTGAGAAGGGCTCCCAAAACCATACCTATAAGAATAATATTTATAGCTGATATCTTCTTATAGATATGCAGGTAGAACCCAACACCAACAAGGATTATTCCCTTTACATCCCCCTTAAAGGCCAAGAGAAACTCCATAGCAGTTGCTGCCATGACTCCCACAGCAGCTGAGTTCAGCATCAAGAGTGCAGACTTGGTGTGCTTGTTTCTTCTCACCCTCTCCATCTGCTTGTTGAGAAGGTATACAAAGAATACCGAGGGAAGAAATATTCCCAGGGTCGCCACCAGTGCACCACTTATTCCCATAAGCTGATATCCAATAAAGGTAGCTCCAGTTAAGACAGGTCCCGGTGTAAATTGTCCCATGGCTATAGCCTCAAGTATCTCATCATAGGACAACCATCCCAACCTCTCCACAAACTCCTGGTTCAGATATGCAACCAAGAGATACCCGCTTCCAAAGAGGGTAGTGCCAATCTTCAGAAAGGAGAGGAGTATATCCCTGAGATTTCTTTCTAAAATAACTGCCGGTATCGCAGCCACTGAGTAGAGCTTATTTCTGTTCCCTGCCCCTACTGAGTAGAGGAGGCCTCCTATACCAAAGGACAGGATAATATATACCTCCCTCATGGGAGTAAAGGAGAGGAGAAATGCACATATGGATATCCCCAGGCAGAACTTATTTTTAGTGGATTTCTGTCCCAGCTTATACACTGCCATGGTTATTATAGCTATGGCCACAGGCTTTATCCCGTAGAAGAAGTGCTCCAGATAGGGCAGCTCTCCCAGGGTATAGTAGGCCACTGCAAGAAGTATGGTGAGAAATACTGCCGGCCCTACAAAGCAGAGGGTCCCCAGAAGCAGTCCTGCTATTCCTCCCCTTTCAAGGGAGAGGTGCATGGCCATCTGGGTACTATTTGGCCCTGGGATCACATTGGTTATACCCACCAGGTCCATAAAGTGCTCCTTATTGGTCCACCTTCTCTTTTCCACCACCTCCTCCTCCAGCATAGCTATATGAGCTGCGGGACCTCCAAAGGCTGTAAAACCAAGCTTTGTCATAACCCCTATAATTTCCTTTAAATTCATCTTATCCTCCTTAAATTACTTTAATCATCTTCTCCTCTTGGTTGACTTTTCTTTTCAGAACCAACTATCTTTTTTCGATATCTTTATTTGATATCGGTTTCCGATATTTATTGAGGTTATATTATCAGATAATTCACCCTACACCTAGGATTTTTTTCTTAAAATTATAGAGTGTTGCAAAAGTAATTCACAAAAAATTAAAAATCATATCCAATATAGAGTAATAATTGAGTTACCACACAAAATTCTACTCGAAAGGATATGACCAGTAATGTATATACCTCAAA
>NZ_BSDY01000018.1 GCF_027925155.1 Propionigenium maris DSM 9537
GCTTGGTGAGAATAGCTACGGAGGTACACCTGGTCACATATCGAACCCAGAAGTTAAGCCCGTAAACGCTGAAAGTACTTGGGGGGCAGCCCCCTGGGAGGATAGGAACTTGCCAAGTTTTTTTTATTTAAAGAGCCTTTTTACTTAACTGTGGAAGGGTTCTTTTTGTGTATACGGTCAATAATAAAGAGAAGAAAATAAAAAAAGCTGCCCAAATCCTTAGGCAGACATCTTTATTTAATCTTAAATGTACTTCTCTTATAATCCCAGTAGGCTTTTTCTAGTTGAGCTGCAATATCCCCAAAGAGAGTGAAGCACATGTCGAGGAACTCTTCGTTTATTGTAACCTTATTATTGTTCTTAGGAGTAATAATCTTTAATAGTTCCTTCTGAAGGTCATCTGGGATATCGGTATCTAAGTTATGAAGATAGTTGTTTCTAACCTTTCTTACAGTATTGATACTGTGCCACTGCTTTTGGCTAAGTTTTATATCCAGGTGACACTTATTCTTCAGAAAAAGAATATACTTATTTATATAAGGAAGTTCCTTCTGGGTGTTGCTGCTTAAGTTTACCTTGTTGATATAGGAGAGATCCTTTACCAGGTTACTTAAAAGGTTTTCAAACATGGTAAATATAATGAGAAGAATAGAAAGGTAGTGCATCTCATAAAAATAATCAACATCTGCAAAGTGACATCTATCGTACTTCTTCAGGTCCTCTTCAGGAGTCTCTCCCTTTCTCTTACTTTTCTTTAAAATATCCTTGGAAGTCTCTAAGTAATATTTTATATTGAGGTTATTCATCTCAAAATATCTCTGAAGGCTTCCCATTCTGGTTTCAAATTCTGAAAAGACCTTTGAAAAATCTTCGTTGGATTTGAAGTAGGGATTGATTATACAGTGGGAGAAGGGATCTACCTTGGGACAAAAACATTCTCTCTCCTCCTCTACTTCCACCTCCTTCTTAATTTTCTCTTTGTGATCTCTATTAAATAATTTCTTTATAAAATTCACTAAAATACCCCCTTAAAATTTCTTTTATTAATGATAGTATACATTATTTCAAATAAAAAAGGAAAGCTCTAGGCCTTCCTTTTAATAAATTAATCTATGAGACTATCTTTTTTATCCTGTTCCCTCATCATCATAGTATAGAGTTCCTTTTTCTTAAGGTAGTACTTCTGTGTCCTCTGATCCTTGTGCTCCTTAAATGTTCTGATTATAGGAAGCATGACTCCTGCAACGATACCTGCAGAGAATCCGTTATTATACAGGTTAAGTCCACCATGCACCACACCTATGTTTCTTACTACAGCAAAGTGAAGCCAGCCTGCAACAGTTCCCCAGAAGACTCCATAGACACCTGAAATAGGAGCCAGAGAAGTTCCAAATAGAGCTGAAAGGGCGATAACAAAGCCGTCGCTTGTAGTTCCTAAACTTGCAAGATAAACTCCCAGAAGGATGGGGGTAATATTTCTAAAGTGTTTACCGAAGGCACCAAATCCTACTACAGTTAGAATACCAGCAAGAAGGGGACCGTTTAATGTTTCTCCTAGAGCAACAACAAATCCTGTGGCAACAAAACCGATGATTCCCATATTGATATAGGTAAGTCCGTAACCATACTTAGCTACATAGTCGGCTTTATGACCTGAATCGGCGATTAGCTCCTTGTAGCCTTTAAAGGAGTTTCCGTTGACATACCATCCTATAATTATGAGAAGCAGGAACACAGAGGAGCATATGATCTTTATATCCATATCATACTCTATGGAGATAAGCTTCTGTGGAGTTACAGTAAAGTGGTATGCCTTAAGGATGGAGGTGATAACAGCTCCCAGTATACCTCCGGTAAATCCAAGGTTGTAGAGGTTGAAGCCTTCGTGGAATCCAGCCATCTTTTTAGCTAAAGGTGTAGCTACAAATCCTATGACAGTTCCCAGTGCTATGGCATTGATATATGAAAACTCATTTGCCTCTACTCTGAATGCAACTTCACTTATAAATGGTGCAAGGGCACTGGTAAACATGATAGTGGGAAGTATCTCCCTGAAGTTGATGTGCTCATACTTACTGTATAATATTCCCCCTATATAGATAGGGAGGATGTTGATCATGTTTTTTCCAAAGAATGAAAATCCATAAACGGTAAAAAATGCAGCCAGTACAAGACCTGTAATCTTAACTCTCAGAAGTTTAACCAACATAAAGTTGAAGAGACATATGAGAGTTGCATTGATAAAGGTAGCAGCCAGTCCTCCTATTACAAGGAAATCTGTAATAAGTACAGCTGGAGATGTAACAATTTTTACTAAACCATTGATAATGTTTTCGTTCTCCCCAATGGATAGATATGTAAATATCACCACAACGAACATAATCAAGGTAAGGGTTAATTTTTTGGCCTTTAAGAGACGCCCATTATTAAAATTATCCATTAAACCTCCTAAACAGTTAATATTAGGTATTTTATTATTAATTACAAAAAAAGTCAATTAAACATGGGAGGGACAGGTGAGTAAAGAAATAAAAACCTGAGTAGTGAACACCACTCAGGTTTTTTAATCTCCTACATATGGATAGGTTTGTGTACAGCTCCGTGGGCAGCCTCCATAACAATCTCTGAAAGGGATGGATGGGGGTGGATAACCTTGGCCAGGTCATGAATAGTTCCCTCAAGCTCCATGGTTGTAACGATCTCCGAGATCATATCTGTAGCTGTGGGAGCTATGATGTGCACTCCCACTATTTCCCCATACTCTCCTTCAGCAATTATCTTGATAAACCCGGTATTCTCTCCCTCGGCTAAGGCCTTACCATTAGCTGAAAGGGGAAACTTGGAAACGATAACCTTGGTAAATTTCTTTCGGGCATCTGCTTCATTGTAACCAGCAGCAGCCATCTCAGGAGAGGAGTAGATACAGTTTGGAACCTTGTTGTAGTTGATGGTCATATCCTTCTTCTTTAGGATATTCTCCACAGCCACGATCCCCTCAGCAGAAGCTACGTGGGCCAGGTTAAATACTCCATTTAGGTCACCTATAGCATAAACTCCAGGGACATTGGTCTCCATCTTATTGTTGGTTACAACCCCCCTTCTATAGGTTTTCAGAGAGAGGTTTTCCAGCCCCTTTAAGTTTGCATATCTTCCTATACTTACAAGGAGATGGTCTGGAGTAAGGGTTCTTCTTCCCTCCTTTCCCTTAACTGTTATCTCTTTCCCATCTACCTTTATGATAGAGGAGTTGTAGAGGATCTCAACATCTGACTTTTTAAGAATTTCCTCCATCTCAGCAACTACATCGTGATCCATAAACTCCAGAATCTTGTCGATATTCTGTACTATGGTAACCCTTGTTCCAAGGGAGCTGTAGAGGGTAGCAAACTCCACACCTATAACTCCTCCTCCAAGGATAACCAGTTCCTTTGGGATGGAGGGCAGCTCCAGGGCTTCCCTACTGGTAACCACAAAGTTACTTGCCAAGCCCTCCTTTATTCCTGGAATCTCAGGAATTCGAGGGGTGGAGCCAGTGGAAAGGATGAGGTTTTCACACTTGATAACCTCGCCTTCGACCTCTACACTATTTTTATCTATAACCGTACCAAATCCCCTGTAGATATCTACACCATTCTTTTTGAGAAGGTACTCCACTCCAGATGTGAGCTTCTCCACTACCTTTTCCTTTCTGGAGAGCATATTTTCCCAGTTGAGGGTAACGGCAGAGAGGTCTGGGATATCCACTCCATACTTGGAGGAGTTTAGGATATATTGGTAGACCTTGGCATTTTTAAGGAGGGTTTTGGTGGGAATACACCCCCAGTTGAGGCAGACCCCTCCAAAGTTATCCTTCTCCACAATGGCAACCTTGCCTCCCAGCTGAGCTGCCTTTATGGCTGCCACATATCCTCCAGGTCCGCTTCCTAAAACTATTATATCGTAATTCATATGCAGTAACCTCCTAACTCATAAGTAACAGCTTTGGACTGGAGAGAAGTTCCTTTAACCTGTTGGCAAATCTGCCGGCATCGGCTCCATCTATTATCCTATGGTCTATTCCAAGGGAAACAGGCATAAAGTGCCTGGCAACAATTTCACCATTATCTCCGAAGACAGGCTTTCTAACTATCTTCCCAATTCCCAGGATGGCAACCTCGGGATACTTAATTATAGGGGTCCCAAAGAGGGAACCTATAGCCCCATAGTTGGTTATAGAGAAGGTTCCTCCATGAAGCTTGTCTAAGGAGATGGTATGGTCTCTGGCTTCCTCTATGAGTTTATTCATCTCATGGGCTACATCTAGGATACTCAAGTGATCTATCCCCTTTACCACAGGAACAAGAAGTCCCCTGTCTGTATCGGTGGCGATTCCTATATTGTAGTACTTCTTGTAGATTATCTTCTCGTTGGCCTTGTCATATACCGAGTTAAATATAGGGTACTCCTTCAGGGCGATGGAGAGAGCCTTTATGATAAAGGGAAGGTATGAAAGCTTAATTCCCTTGATCTCAGCAGACTCCTTGGCTTCCCTCCTGAAGGCAACAAGGTCCGTTACATCAAATTCATCCATCATAACGGCATGGGGAATATTTTGCTTTGATTGGGTCATGGCATCGGAGATAATCTTTCTTACAGAGGAAAGCTCCATCTCCTCCACTGGGCCGTCAAACTTAAACTCCGTAGGTTCCGGTGTAGGATGGGTAACAGCCAGGCTCTTCTTAGGCTGTTTAGAGGCATAAAACTTCTTTATATCCTCCTTCATAACCCTTCCATTGGTTCCGCTTCCCTCCACCTGGGTAATATCTACTCCCAGATCCTTGGCCATCTTTCTGGCAACTGGAGTGGCAAGGACCTTTTTCTTCTTCTTAGAAGCTGGAACAGCCTGTGGCTCATGAAAGCTGGGAATGACATCGTTGGAGACGGTTATCTCTCCAACCACTCCCGCTCCCTTTTCCTCAACACCTACAAGCTCCTCTACCTCCAGTTCCCCTTCGGACCTCTTCCTTACCTCAGAGATCTTTCCGGCGCCGTCATCTATAACAACTACAACATCCCCCACCTTTATGGTGTCCCCTACACTGGCCTTAAGGCCGGTTATCCTTCCTGCCAGGGGAGAGGGGATCTCAGCATTTACCTTATCGGTTTCCACAAGAAAGAGGGAATCTCCGTTTTCGATGAGGTCCCCCTCCTTTACCAGCCATTCAAGGAGTTTTCCCTCGTGTATTCCCTCTCCTATATCGGCAAACTTAAATTCAAACATAATCTATCCCTCCTAGAAGTTCAACAGTTCTTCAACCTTATCTACAATCTGCTCCGGTGTAATTATAAAGTGATGCTCTCCCTTAGCCAAAGGAACTGTAATGTCAAATCCAGTAAGTCTTGAAGGCGGTGCCTCAAGGTTCAGGAAGGCCTTTTCATTGACCACTGATATGAGCTCTGCTCCGGGACCAAAGGATTTTACAGCTTCGTGGACCACAAGAAACCTTCCGGTCTTCTTTACAGATTCTATAATGGTTTCGGTATCCATAGGGGCGATAGTTCTCAGGTCGATTAGATCCACCCCGATTCCCTTCTCCTTGAGTATCTCCACAGCTTTAATTGCCTCGGGAATAAGAGCTCCCCATGCCACTACAGTGATATCATCCCCCTCGGTTACAACCCTTGCCTTACCGATTGGAACTTCATAGATCTCATCTGGGATCTCCTGCTTAAAGGCTCTGTAGATCCTCTTAGGTTCTAAAAATATCACCGGATCGGGATCATTTATGGCAGCAACGATAAGTCCCTTTGTATCGTAGGGATTTGAAGGGATGACTACCTTTAATCCGGGGATATGGGCAAGGACTCCCTCTATACTCTCTGAGTGGTGCTCTAGGGCTCTGATTCCCCCTCCATATGGCATTCTTATAACCATGGGCACTGTATACCTTCCACGGCTTCTGTTACGCATCCTGGCAGCATGAACCATTATCTGGTTGATGGCGGGAAAGATAAATCCCTGGAACTGAATCTCTGCCACGGGCTTAAGGCCGTTTATAGCCATTCCTATCCCTGAACCTACGATTCCAGCTTCAGTAAGAGGAGTATCGAAACATCTCTTCTTACCAAACTTCTCCTGGAGTCCCTTTGTAGCTCTGAAAACTCCACCCTCAAATCCGCTGTCCTCTCCAAAGACAAGGATAGTGTCATCCCTCTCCATAGCCTGGGTCAATCCTATATTAAGAGCCTCTATATTGTTAACAACAGCCATTACTTACTCCCCCCTTCCATATACTTCTTGTACTCCTCATACTGCTCCTTCAGCTGGGGAGTCATCTCAGCATAGGTATATTTAAAGATCTCCCTGAGTTCCATCTTTCCAATGGATTCAACCCTCTTAAAGGTTTCCTCCACAAGGAGGTCGAACTCCTTTCTTGCTCTCTCCTCCTCCTCCTCGCTCCAAAGGTTATTCTCTATTAGATAAGCTTTTGTTCTGATAAGGGGATCTGTGGTGAGCATCTCCTGGTGGTAGGATTCCTCCCTGTAGATTGTAGGGTCATCAGCAGTGGTATGGGGACCTATCCTGTAGGTGACAGCTTCGATAAGGGTAGGACCCTCTCCCCTCCTGGCTCTCTCCACAGCTTCCTTTGTGGCAGCATAGGTAGCAAAGATATCGTTTCCATCTACCTGTATACAAGGGATCCCTGCAGCTATTCCTTTCTGTGCCAGGGTTTTAGCCTTTGTCTGGGCAGATGTTGGAGTACTGATGGCAAACTGGTTATTCTGAATTATAAAGACATTTGGAGTGTTAAAGGCACCGGCATAGTTTATTCCCTCGTAGAACTCTCCCTCGGATGTTCCCCCGTCTCCGATGTAGGCAAGGACCACTGCGTCCTCTCCCTTGTACTGGATGGACATTCCAAGTCCTGTGGCATGGTTAAACTGGGAACCGATGGGAACAGCTACTGGAAGGAGGTTCACTCCCTCTGGAATACGGGACCCCTCCTCATTTCCACACCAGTAGAGGAAGATATTTTCCATGGTTTGCCCCTTCCACAACCAGGCAGCATTTTCCCTGAAGGCTGAGGAGATCCAGTCCTTTTTCTCTGTGGCAGCTACTGTGGCCACCTGAAGCCCTTCCTGCCCCAGAGACGGTGCAAAGGTAAGCATCCTTCCCTGTCTCTGGTACTTCAGGGACTTTTCATCCTGTATTCTCGACAGGAGCATAGTCCTGTACATCTTTATAAGGGTTTCATCTGGGATAGAGGGCATATACTCTCTATTCACAATCTTTCCTGACTTATCCATTACCTGAAACATCTCGCCCTTTAGCGGGTTATATATATCGGTTAGCATCTCTTCCCTCCTTTGAATATTTAGGCTATCTAGCATATACCCCAAAAGGAGGTAATTCCTTATTTTTTTCCTCGAAAATGTTGATTTTTTTCCAGAGGAAGGGTAAGATTTATTTACGAGGTGAAGGAATGAAGGATATCTATTATATATATATATTGAGGTGTGAGGGAGACACCCTCTACACCGGTATAGCCAGGGACTACAGGGCCAGATATGAGAAGCACCTGGCTGGGACGGGGGCCAAGTACACCAGGAGCAGAAAGCCTGTGAGGATAGAGAGGGTGTGGCAGACCCAGGGAAGGTCAGCAGCCAGCAGGGTGGAGTATTTTCTGAAGAAAAACCCCAGAAAAACTAAGGAGAGATTTATAGGAGAGGCCAACCTCTTTGTGGAGAGGGTTTTTGAGAAGCTGGATATAGATATTGAGATAAGCAAGGATTAGGAGGCACAGTGGAGAGGAAGTTGCTGGAGAAGTGGGAGGAGCTAAATGAACACCTGCTGCTCTTTATAAGAAAGAGGATAAAGAACATGGAGGATGCAGAGGATATCCTTCAGGAGGTTTATATTAAACTCCATGAAAATATAGGTTCCCTCAGGGACGAGGAGAAGATGGTCTCCTGGATCTATCAGATAACCCGTAACACCATAAATAACTGCTACAAGAGGTGTTACAAGATCAAGGGAGTTGAGTTTGAGGAAAACTATCACCTCACAGAGGAGGAGGAAGACAACCTCAACGATGAGATAATTGTGAGTATGAAGAGGTTTATGGAGGACCTTCCAGAGGACTACAGGGAGGTTATAAGGCTTCATGAGTTTGAGAACCTCACTCACAGGGAGCTGGGAAACCTTTTGGGGATGAATGAAAATACCTCAAAATCAAAGCTCAAGAGGGGAAGGGAGAGGCTGAGGAAGCTTCTGGATGAGTGCTGTACCTTTCAGCTGGACAGGTTTGGAAATGTTCTCAACTATGAAAAAAATAAAAAGTAATTAAACTAGGAAAAACAGGCTCTAAGGGGTCTGTTTTTTTAGTGTTAAGGAAAGTATAGAACTTATAAAAAAGTCCTGAAGTAGTGATTGTTTCAGCCGATTATCAGGATGCAACGTCACGTTGCTTTTTATTTGCTTTAAAAAATTTATAAAAAAGTGCAACCTTTTTTGAAGTTTGGACTCTATGTAGGTGTAGATGAAAAGATTTAAAGGAGGAAGATATGTTTAAGAGTTTGGATGCCCTCTGGGCAAAGTTAGTGGAAAATGTTTTTGGTTTATCCCTGGAAAGCAGAGCGGGAGAGGTGGTATGGTACTTCTTCCATGCAGCCAGCACCATAATAATCCTGTTGGGAGTAGGGATATATATTATCTCAGTTATAAGAACCTTTATCTCCATAGAGAAGATAAAGAGGTTTATTGAAAATCACGAGGGACCAAAGTCCAATTTGATGGCATCTCTCCTGGGGATAGTGACACCATTTTGTTCATGCTCAAGTGTACCTATCTTTATAGGATTTATAGAGGCAGGAATCCCCACTGGGGTAGTGTTCTCCTTCCTAATAACATCTCCCATCGTCAATGAAGCAGCCTTTGTAATCCTTATGACTATATTCGGATGGAAGATAGCGGTAATCTATGCTGTTTCAGGAGTGGTAATTGGAGTGGTGGGAGGACTTCTCATAGGCAAGCTGAAGATGGAGAGGTATATAGAGGAGTATGTATTTAAGATGCATATAGAGGGGAAGGCAGAGCCTGTATATAGGGGAAGAGAAAGGTTTTCCTATGCATGGAGGGAGTCTGTGGATATCGTAAAAAAACTGCTTCCATATATAGTTGTGGGTATTGGTATAGGAGCATTCATACACGGATGGGCACCAACAGATCTATTGAGTAGGTATGGAGGTAAGGGAAATATCCTTGCAGTGCCAGCAGCAACCCTTCTGGGAATTCCTCTCTATACAGATGCAGCAGGGATCATTCCAATAGCTGAAGCCCTCATAGCAAAGGGAGTGGGAGTTGGTACTACCATGTCATTTATGATGGCTGCTGTGGCTCTTTCCCTTCCAGAGATGCTCCTTCTGAAGAAGGTTATAAAACCTCAGCTAATAGGAGTGTTTGTGGGAATAGTGGCAGTGGGAATAGTAGGGGTAGGCTACCTCTTTAATGCAATTGTATAATGTAAGGAAAGTTGAAAATTAGAAGTAAGATCGAAGTTTAATTAAGAAATTATCGTTTTTAATATAAATACAGAGGAGGAGAACATGTCGTTATTAAAAAAGTTTTTTCAAAAAGAGGAGAAGAGAAGGGGAGGAGGCTGCTGCACCTTTAACCTAGAGGATGAGATAGCCAAGGTTAATACTCAAGATAAAAAGGAGGAAAAGAAGAGCTCAGGCTGTGACTTTAATCTGGATGCAGAGATAGGCAAGGCTAAGAATAGGAAGAGTTCCTGTTGTGGATAGGATAAAAAAGCTCCCAAAGGGGAGCTTTTTTTTATCCGGCGATAAGGCCTAGGATGTAGATTGAAAACAGTAGCCCCAGTATCAGCATAAAAAAGAAGATAAACTTATTCATAGAAACCTCCATAACTTTATTAAGAGTATAGGGGAAATGGGGAGAAGATGTCAATTGAAGGGAAAATAAATACCCCCTCAATCTCTTGAGAGGGTAGGGTTAATACTTTAGAGTTTTTCCCAGAAAGGATTTAAGTTCCTCGGACTGTGGATTTTCAAAGAGCTCCTTTGGGTGTCCCTGCTCGATGATGGTTCCCTTATCCACAAAGATAAGGTGATCAGCTACATTCCTTGCAAACCCCATCTCATGGGTAACAAGGATGAGGTCCTTCTTCTCCTCCTTTAGCTCCTTGATGGAATCCAGCACCTCCGATGTAAGGATTGGATCCAGAGCCGAGGTAGGCTCATCTAGAAGCATGAACTTTGCCTGAAGAGCAATGGCTCTAACTATGGCAACCCTCTGCTGCTGACCTCCAGAAAGCTGGTGAGGCCTTTTATGCATATGCTCTCCTAACTGGAACCTGTCAAGGAGCTCGGAAGCCCTTGCTCCAGCTTCCTTGAGGGAGAGTCCATGGACCTTCTCCAGGGGCAGGGTTATGTTCTGAAGAGCTGTAAGGTGGGGGAAGAGGTTGAAGGCCTGAAAGACAACACCTATTCCCTTCCTGTAGCTCTGGAGACTCTTGTAGTCAAAGTTAAGTGGTTCGGAGTTTATGGTAATCTTACCCTCCTGGGGGATCTCAAGTCCTGCCAGGATTCTCAGAAGGGTGGATTTACCCCCGCCCGAGGGACCGATTATAGCCAGGGAGTGAATATCCGCAAGCTCCAGGTTGAGGTTATTCAGGACAACCTGTTCTCCAAAGCTCTTTGTAAGGTTTTGTATACTAATTTCCATAAGCCATCTTCCTTTCTAGATATGTTGAGAAGTGTGAGATAGGATATGTAAGGAGCAGATAACCTACAGCTAACACACAATAATTTTCCACTGTTGCAAAGGTTATGGAATCTATCTCCTGCATAACCTTTGTAAACTCAACTACAGCAATGACTGAAAGAAGAGATGAACTTTTTACAAGAAGAGCCAGCTGCCCTGCAAGGGGGGGAAGGATTCTCCTAAAAACCTGTGGAAGTATTATATAGTAATATTTCTGAAACTTATTAAAACCAAGACTGGTAGCAGCTTCCCACTGGGTCCTGTCGATGCTGTCGATACCGGCTTTAAATATCTCTGAAACAAAGGCTCCTGAGAAGACCGACAGGATGAGTACTCCCATAAAGTATCTATTTTCTATCCTAAAGGCTGTTCCGATAAAGTAGTAGATAATGATAACCTGCACCAGCAGGGGAGTACCAATAATTATCTCTGAGTATACCGTTGAAAAAAATCTCACAAAGAGGATATTGGAGACCTTTCCCAGATAGATAATGAGACCAATAAACATACTTAGAAAGAGGGAGAAGAGACTTAGAATAAGGGTTGTTTTAAAGCCCTCTAAGACCCTGGGTAAAAATTCTATCACCACTCCCCAGTCAACCATGTAGTTTTCAAACCTCTTAGCAGTAAAGGAGAAGATCCCTCCAAAGATTCCCACCACTATAATCGCATTTAAGGCCAGGGAAAAAATATTTCTGTCTATAAAAAGCTTAAAGAAAATATTGTTTTTATCTTGAGTATTTACGTCCATATGCAGCTCCTTCTCTTAGAAGAAGAATTTAAGTCCAGTTTCCTTTTCAAATTCTTCAGCCTTTTCTTTTAAGTATGTATCTCTAATCCTGTCAAAGGTACCGTCCACCTTTGCTTCAGCAATAAACTGATTTATCTTTTCAAGGAGTTCAGGCTGTCCCTTTCTGATGGCGATTCCCCATCCATTTACATTTGGCAGAGGCTCCATGATAGTTCTGGTTGTATCGGGATACTTTGCGTGGTACCTTGCAACTGCAAGGGGGTCATAGATGATGACATCTGATTTTCCCTGGGCAACATCCAGCACTCCCTGACTCTCCTTATCGAAGTTTCTTACCCTTGCTTTAGGAGCATAGGTCCTAGCCCATAGAGCTCCAATAGTACCAGTTTTGTTGGCAATAACAACCTTTGGATTGTTAAGATCAGCAGGGGACATTACCTCTGAATCCTTGTGAGCCAGCATAACAAGTTGTGCTGTAGTATATGGATCGGAGAAGTCCACCCTTCTGGCTCTCTCCTCATTGATGGTCATAGAGGAGATTATAGCATCGATCTTTCCCGAGTAGAGAGCAGGAATAAGTCCCGGATAGGAGGTATTCTCGATTACTACCTCTCTCCCAAGTTTCTTACCCAGAGCTTCTGCAATGGCAACACTTGCTCCAGTGGGATTTCCATTTTCATCGATGGTTTCAAATGGGGGATACTCAAGCTCCATTCCAACTATAAATGGTTTCGTCTCTGCGTAGGATACCAGGGAAATACTTAAAACAATTAAAAAGATTAACAACTTCTTCATCTAAACACTCCTCCTATTTTTTATTAATTTAGTAAACAATATACTATATTATTCTGGACTAGTCAATGGCTGTGGAATCAGCATAAAATATAGTCCGGCCATATAGTTAATACTCCAATTACCTAAACTTCCTTTATGAAGATTTTTAAATAAAAGGGTGGCGCAGAGGTTTTTAGAGGAAGTATAATAACCATAGGAAGAAATTGGAGGGAGAGTTTATGAAGGTAAGATTCAGAGAAGATCAGAGAAAGATAATGGGATACACAAGGGGATATATGGGAATCCCAGCAGTGCCAGGAGCAGGAAAGACCTTCATCCTGAGCCACCTGGTAGCCAAGCTCGCCAGAGAGGAGCTTCAGGAGGGGGAGGAGATCCTGATCCTTACATATATGAACTCTTCAGTTATAAACTTTAAGGAAAGAATAAGAGAGGTACTGGGAGAGGAGGGGGCCCAATATCTAAAGAGGATAAGGGTTATCACCATCCATAAGCTTACCAGTGAGATATTGAGGGAGAACCAGGAGAGAACGGGACTGGCCAACGACTACAGCAACCTAACCCAGGCCAACATGTACTACCTCATGTCCCTGGCTGTAAACGCCTACAAGAAGGAGAAGCAGAAGGATTTTGAGTTCTTCCTGGATGTAAATGAGAAAAATGAAAGAAACTATAAGAGGTGGAGTGATGAGCTTGTTCAGATGACCCTGAAGCTGGTATCCAAGTGTAAGAATGAAGATATCTCCCCAGAGAGGCTCTACTCCATAACTAAAAAATACAGGAGGGAGAGCATCCTCAGGGTGGGAGGAGACCTCTATTCCAGATACGACAAGCTGTGTAAAAAGGGAGGATACCTGGATTATGATGATCTTCTCTACCTGGCCTACAGACTCCTCAAGGAGAATAAGGAGGTAGCTGAAAGATACAGGAAGAAGTATAGATATATACTGGAGGATGAAGCTCAGGACAGCAACAGGATACAGAATAAGATTCTGAAGCTAATAACCAATGGGAACTTTGTAAGAGTGGGAGACCTGAATCAGAGCATCCTGGCAACCTTTACAAACTCCAGCCCCCAGCTATTTTCAGACTATCTGAAAGCACATCCAACAGCGCCCATGTTTACAGCTGGAAGAAGCAGCCGGGAGATATGCAATCTGGCTAACTTTTTTGTAGAGGATACCAGGAAGAATCATCCTCTCAAGGTAGCCAGGACAGCTCTTGCTAACCAGAAGATATCCCCTGTGGCTGCAGGGGACTATCCTCCCAACCCTCAGATGGATGTCTATGGAATAAAGGCTATCTCTGAGGATACCGAGTATAGAGAGATGAATAAGATGGCTGCATTTATAGATGCATTCAGCAAGAAATATCCTGAGAAGAGGGTGGCAATACTATTCCCCAAGAATTATCAGATAGAAAATGCAGCCAAGCTCTTTAAGAAGAAGGGAATGAAGTTTCAGATCCTGGCTGATATATCTGAGAGGCTGGTAGAGACCCTGGATTTCCTGGGAGATCTTCTCCTGTTTCTCTCGAGACCCTACGATGGAAGAAAACTTGTAGGAATCCTTGCCCACCTGGTGGAGCTGGATCCTGAGAGGGATTCCAAGCTCATGAGATACCTGGAGGGAATCTCCATGGAGAAACTCTTCTTTTCACAGGATGAGCTCAACATATCGGAGGAGATGAAAAATAATGAGCACTGGGAGGAGATATCTAAAAATATCAGAAGGATGAAGATACTTCTGGAGTTTCCACAAAACTCCCTGGAGAGGCTTCTTCTCTTTTCCGGAGAGATATTTAACTTCACAGCTGAACAGCAGCTGCTGATAGAGAAGGTGAGCGGGGATCTGAGAAGGATATTTAAGCTCAACCCCCGTTGGAGTATCTATGACCTGGCCGGAGAGCTTAAGAAGACCAGGGCCAGTGAGTTCACCTACCTGGCTAAGAGTGTGGAGGAGGAGACCGAGGAGAAGATCGAGGAAAGGTATAATATAACCCTTACTACCTACCATAAGAGCAAAGGGATGGAGTGGGATATGGTGTGGCTCTTCAATGTAAACTCCAACTCCTTCCCGGCATACCTTTCAGATAATGATTACGGAAGGCAGAACTACCTGAAGAAGGAATATGAATACCCCAGAGACTATATGGAGGGGGAGTTCAGGAGGGAGTTTATAAGCAGGGAATATGAAAACATCTCCATAAAGAGAAAGAGCGAAAGGATAGCAGAGTGTACCAGGCTCATCTATGTAGGGATAACAAGGGCGAGAGAATACCTCATATTGAGCTGCAATGAAGGTCACGATAACTACTACTTTAGAAGGATTAGAGATTTTATAGAATCGGAGAGGGAGATATATGAAGGATATAAGAAGGGAGAGTAACTTTCTCTACACCCAGAGTTCCCTGGCTACCTTTGAAGCTTGTCCCTACAAGTTTAAGCTGAGGTATTTTCAGGGGCTCTACTGGTCGGAGGATGATGAGATAAGAGAAAGTTTTAGGAGAGGAAATGAGTTTCACCTCATTGCTGAGAGGTATTATATGGGGATGGAGGAGATGATAGGGGAGGTGGGAGATGAGAAGCTCCTAGAGGACCTGGAAAACCTAAAGAAAACCTATCCCCTGAGGGAGGGGTGGAGATACTATCCTGAATTTGAGATAAGGTATAATGAGGAGGGAGTGAGGCTCCTTGGAAGGTATGACCTTATCCTGGTAAAACCCCAGAATAAACTTCAGATTGTGGATTTTAAGACAAACAGGAGAAGGCTGGAGGAGAAGGATGTGGCAGAAAACCTCCAGACGAGGATATATTTATTTCTTTTATGGGAAAACTACAATCTTATCCTGGAGAATGCCAGAAGGATAAAAAATATAGAAATGGTTTACTACCAGACTGAGAACCTAGACAGCAATATTACTATAAAGTATGATGAAAAAAAGCATGAGGAGAACAAAAAATACATAAAAAAAATCATGGAAAAAATAGAAAGCTTTTCCTTTGAAGGCCTTGAGAAACAAAGGGTTAGTCATTGCAGGGTGTGTGAGTTTGAAAAAATTTGCTGGAAAAGCTAAAAAAAGTGTTGACGAGTGTTGGCTTCTATGATATTATTATTCTTGTCTTCAGGGGGACGAAAAAAACTTCTGAAGCGTAAAAAGCTGAATATAAGCCTGGGTGGCGGAATAGGTAGACGCAAGGGACTTAAAATCCCTCGGTATCTGATACCGTGCCGGTTCGATTCCGGCCCTAGGCACCATTTCAACTTTTGAACTTAATATCACCAACACAAGTGTCGCGGGGTAGAGCAGTTGGCAGCTCGTCGGGCTCATAACCCGAAGGTCGCAGGTTCGAGTCCTGCCCCCGCCACCAAAAACAAACATGCGGGAATAGCTCAGTTGGTAGAGCGTCAGCCTTCCAAGCTGAATGTCGCGAGTTCGACCCTCGTTTCCCGCTCCATATGCGTCACTAGCTCAGTTGGTAGAGCACTCGACTTTTAATCGAGTTGTCACAGGTTCGATCCCTGTGTGACGCACCACTCATTTTATAAATGAGCCTGTAGCTCAGCTGGATAGAGCAACGCCCTTCTAAGGCGTGGGTCAGGGGTTCGAATCCCTTCAGGCTCGCCATTTAAACTTAATAGTTGCAAAAATATGGATCTATAGCTCAGGTGGTCAGAGCACTCGGCTCATAACCGAGTGGTCGTTGGTTCAAATCCAACTAGATCCACCATTTTTTTGCCCCGTTCGTCCAGTGGTTAGGATACCAGATTTTCACTCTGTAGACAGGAGTTCAATTCTCCTACGGGGTACCAATTCTTGGAGGATTAGTCTAATTGGTAAGGCACCGGTCTTGAAAACCGGCGGTGTTAAAGCCATGAGAGTTCGAGTCTCTCATCCTCCGCCATGATGCCCAGATAGCTCAGTCGGTAGAGCAGGGGACTGAAAATCCCCGTGTCCGTGGTTCAAATCCGCGTCTGGGCACCATTTAAAACTTTATAACATGGTCGCATAGCTCAGTTGGGAGAGCACCTGCCTTACAAGCAGGGGGTCACTGGTTCAAGTCCAGTTGTGACCACCATAATAATGGGGGTGTAGCTCAGTTGGTTAGAGTGCCTGCCTGTCACGCAGGATGTCGCGAGTTCGAATCTCGTCACTCCCGCCATTATTAACTTGGACCGTTAGGTTCTTTTTTTTTATTTTTTTGTAGGAATTCAAAAGGAGAAGGATAGTAAAATGAAGATATTGAAGAAGTGAAAAGCTCTGGTAATGCTTCTGTTTATACTTAGGAGGGATGGACAGCTTACAGAGAGTTTTACTGATCAGATAAAAGCCTTTGACTTCTGGGGATATACATATGAAATTAGAAAGCTTGAAAAAGATAGAGTTCATAAGAAATTAAATTATTTATTTTAAAGGAGGCATGTAGGGCTATGAAATTTAAAAAGATTCATGGGATGTTGATGGGAGTACTTTCATGCTTTCTCTGGTCTACAGCCTTTGCAGGAGTCAAGATAGGATTCAGGCATCTGCCTGCCCCCCTTACCTTTGCAGGTTTGAGATTTACCCTGGCAGGATTGATTTTGATTCCATTTTGCTGGAGAAGAAACACTCTGCAGCTTCTAGCCCATCACAGGAAGCTGATAACCTATGTGGTGCTTCTGAATACTGCCATAGGATATGCTCTCTACTATACAGCAATGAGATATGTAGCAGGAGCCACGGCCTCTATAATAATAGGGACCGGCCCTCTTATTACAGCTTTGATGACCCACTTCCTCATGGAGGATGACAGGTTGGACAAGGGGAAGCTTATGAGTATCCTTCTTGGAATGGTAGGGATAGTGGTTATAATGACAACCAGTAAGCCAGTTACAGCTGTGGGAAGAAGGGAGATCTTCGGGATAATCCTCCTCCTTACCAACTCGGCCCTTACCAGCTACGCCAATATAAAGGTGGCTGAGATGAAGGGGGGAATAGACAGTAGATTCCTTACATCCAACCAGATGTTATGGGGAGGTTTAATTCTTCTTTTGGCTGGAAGGATCTTTGAGGGGAGCTACTCCCTGAATCTGCCAGGAGAGTTTTACCTGAGCCTTATATGGCTGGCAATGGTATCAGCAGCAGCTTTCTCCATGTGGTTTATGGCCATTCAGATTCCCGGGATCAAGGTGTCGGAACTGAATATGTGGAAGTTCTTGATACCTGTGTTGGGAGCAATAATCAGCTGGATAATGCTTCCAGAGGAGAGTCCTACTCCTATCATCTTAGTGGGAATGGCACTGGTATTTACAAGCCTTGTTATGTATACCATCAATAATAAAAGAGTAAAGAAGCTCAAAGAAGCATAAAAGTCCTGCCTTTCGGCAGGACTTTTTTTAATAAAAAGTACAGAATTATAGATTGACTCCAAAAAAACATTTCATAAGATCATCAAGGGTGGAGCGTCACGCTCCTTTTTATGGAATATTCAGGTTAGCTATATTTCTGTATTCGATGATAAGTTTACTATCGATCATATTACCATCCTCATCCAGGGTATCTACTCCCTTAAAGAAGACCATAGTTTCCCTGTCTGGTCTGAATACCTGAGAGTTTCCAGTGAGCTTAGTAGTAACAAGATCCCTCTTTATAGGTTCTGCATATAGTGGCTCTCCCATCTTTGAAACAAGGGTATCATAGATGTCTCTTATTTTACTTGTGGTATCTATCTTCTCATTGTCGAAGATGATCTCTATCTTGTAGAGACTTCCATCTATAAGGTGGAAGTTGTAGGAAGCTACAGAATCTTTAGGGTTATCTAATACATATACCTCTACTCCCTCCTGGAAGGATTTCTCCTCGTGAACTCCAGGATAGGAAAACATTATGTCAAAGACCTTATCATTCCACCTGAGGTTTGGAAAGTCCACAATGGAAAAGGTCAATGTGTACATACACAAAAATAAAACTATTATTTTCTTCATCTACTTCTTAACTACCTCCATCTCCAGGTGGGGAATACCGGCTTCCATAAAGATATCTCCCTTACCTGTAAAGCCTAAGCTCTCGTAGAATGGGATAACACTCTCCTGGGCGTGAACGGAGATCCTTTCTGCCCCTACTTCCCAGGCTTTATCCATAAGTCCTGTAACGATATCCTTTCCCAGTCCCTTACCTCTATAATCCTTATTAACGGCTACTCTCCCTATGTGGTATCCGCTTTCATCCTCGTAGAGTCTTCCGGTGCCTATGGGCATACCAAAATCTGAAACGATACAGTGGTAGGCTTCCTTATCTTTCTCATCGGTCATGAGAGACTTATCTACCCCCTGTTCATAGTGGAAGACATCCTCTCTTATCCTCAAGGAGGTCATAAGCATAAGCCCTCCCTTTCCAATCTCTCTTTTAAACATTGCAACTCCTTCCTATCTTGTAAATATGTATTTTTTATCGGTGGAAAGCTCCTGGTTAAAGGAATAACCCTCCTCCTTGAACTCCTTCAGGTCCTTCCCTTGGGAGATCTTATTTTTGACTATATACCTACCCATAACTCCCCTGGCTTTCTTGGCATAGGTGCTGACAGCCTTAAACTTTCCGTCCCTCTCCTCCTTGAAATCGATATCTATGATCTCATAGGGGAAGGTTTTTCTGTCTATAAGCTTTGAAAACTCAGTGGATGCAAGGTTGATCAGGAGGTTCTCTCCCTTAGCCTTCATTAACTCTGTGAGGGTATTATTTACCTCCTCCTTCCAGTAGGCATAGAGAGTTTCCTCCTCTAAAACCTTTACAGTCATATCCAGTCTGTACTCCCTTACGAGGGAATCAGCTGGAAGAACTCCATAGAGGGCTGAAAGAACTATAAAGTGTTCATCTAAAAAGGTTCTCTCCTCCTGGGAGTACTCCTTAACCTTCATCCCCTTAAACACAGCTCCAGTATAAGCTTCAATGGCTTTTTTATAGCCGGAGGTATGGAAGTTGGCGTAGATATCCACCACAGATTCCAGGGTTTTTCCCTTGACCTTCATAGTTTTAGACAAATCTTCCGGGGAAAAAGTTTTTAACTTTTCCAGTAAAAACATGGTTTTTTCAGAGAAGTTGTTGTGTGGAAGCTCTACAGAACCGGTCATATCCATAGTTTTACTGGGTGACAGTATTACAATCATCTGGTCCCTCCTTTTTTATTTTTTAGTCTGGTAAACTTCACCATTTTTTTTCAGGTTAACGGTGAGATAACCCTGTTTTACAAGCCTTTTAACACAGGCATTTATCTCGTTGTTCTTATATTTTTTAAAGAAGTTTCCCTTGATCTTATCCATGGTTTTGGGGCTGATCCTGCAGAACTCCAGGACCTCCATGGAGATCATATCCTGCATTTCATTTATTGCCTTTAGGGGGGTAACCAGAGTGGATCCGGGATTTGTGGCCACTGTGTAGGTGAGGTATCCCCTGTGGCTGTCGAGGAATTCCCTGAGCTCCTTCTTAATTACTCCTCCCCTTCCGCTGGATCCATATCCGTGGATTACAGTTATCTCTTCCCTGTATCCACCCCTGAAAGCTTCATTGTATTTATCTATGAAAAAACGAATAGCTTCATTCCTGTTCATCTCGTGAAGATCGATGACCATAGCTTCCTCCTTATAAAGCAAAGATATCTTCCTACTATTATATATGTGGTGCAGAGGATTGGCAAATAAAAAAGAGAGGATAACCTCTCTTAATTACTATCCTTGATCTTCAGATCCCTCATGGTTTTCTGAAGGTAGATAACCATAATAAAGCAGGCTACAGTGTCTGAGAGGGGTCTGCTGAACCATATACCGTTGATCCCCATGAGCTGGGGGAGGATTATCACAGCAGGAATTATAATTACAATCTTTCTCAGAAAGTTAAAGATAAAGGCTGTCTTAGCTTCTCCCAGAGCCTGGTATACCCCTGAGATGATTATGGAGCATATCATGAGGGGAACCACTGAAAATCCAAACCTCATAGCGATGACTCCTATGTCTATTGTAGAGGGTTCATCCACAAAGATCCTCAGAATGGGAGTGGGGAAGAGCTGAACTATGGCCATGAGAAGGGCCGACAGAAGCACACCGTAGATTAGGGTAAGCTTTATTGCCTCCCTTACCCTGGAGTAGTTTTTAGACCCTAAATTGTAACCGATGATGGGCTGCATTCCCCCCTGGGCGATACCCATAACCACCATTATAATGAGAGAGTGAACTGTCATAAAGATACCGTAGGCTGCAATGGCATCGGATCCGGCGAACCTGTTTAGCTGGGAGTTGTACATTCCCATAACCACAGCATTGGAAAACTGGATAAGTCCCGCTGAAGCTCCCAACTTTACTATGGACAGAACGATGGACCTTCTCAGTCTCAGGTGGGGGAGCCTTATGGTCATAGGATATCTTCCAGAGAGGAAGAACCTCAGGTTAAAGACGGCAGCTATCCCTGAGGAGATGAAGGTGGCAAGCCCTGCTCCAAAGACCCCCATATTTAGGGGAAAGAGGAAGAGGTAGTCCAGAATGATATTCAGGATAGCCCCTATTGCCGATGTGGTCATGGCGTACTTTGGGAAGCCCTGAGCCCTCACTACCCCGTTTAAACCATAGGTGAAGCACTGGAAGAAGATTACAGGGATAAAGATCCTTCCGTAGCTCACAGCATAGGAGAGGGTTTCCCCCTCACCGCCCATAAGGCTCAGGATCTCAACCAGAAAGAACTCCTGGGTAATGGTTATTAGGGTACATACAATGAGAAAAAGACTGATCTGGTTACCTGTGATCCTTGCACACTCCTCCTTTTTACCCTCTCCGAGCTTTATGGCCACCAGGGTACTTCCTCCTATACCTATGAGGCCTCCTAGAGATACAGCTATCTGGGAAAAGGGAAAGGTAAGGGTAACTCCTGCAAGGGCCATGGCTCCAAGCCTCTGACCTATAAAGATACGGTCTATAACCGAGTAAAGCATAACAATGAGGGAGCCTATGATGGCAGGTATAGAAAATTCAATAAGGAGCTTACCTATGGGCTCCCTTCCTAAACGTTGATTCATGATTTCTCCTTTTTAAAATAATATTCAGACATTATAACCTATTCTTATAGGAAGTCTAATAAAAAAATCATTAAAGAGCTCCTGTAAACTTTAAATTGAAGAAAATTGATTTTTAAAGTATAATATACTTTTAATAAGCTGATTATAGGAGGAAGTATGAAAAAGGGTGTAAATAAAAGTAAACCAAAGGGAACTAAGTGGGATAAGGATAAGAAGGTAAAGAAGTCCAAGAGATTTGAAGAGGACAAGATGAGAAGAAGAAGGGCCGAGAACAAGAGAGCCAACGCTGAAGCGAGAAAGGAAAGAAAGGCTGAGCAGGCTATAATGGAGAAGGTAGCAGGAGCTAAGATGGTAGGTTTCAGAAGAGGAATGCTTCTTGTGGAGATCAATGGAGAGGTAGAAAAGAGAGCCCTGATCCACTCTAAGAAACTGGAGAAGAGGATACTTGAACTTAAGATAGGAGATATAGAGATCAAGCTATTTGGTAAGAATGTAAAGCTTCAGAATATAGAGGGATTTGAAGAGATGAAGGAACAGCTTATGTGGGAGCTAGAGGCTATTCTTTAAAGGGGGATCAGATGAAAAAGATTGTATTGAAGTGTCCTAAGTGCAGAAAGAAGATGAAGATATCGGATAAACCTGCAAAGTATAGGTGCCCCCACTGTAAGGAAGTATATAAATATACAAAACTTAAGCAGATGACTGGAAGGGTAACAAGGGTATTTACAGGAATAGGAACTACAACCAAGGACATAAAAAATGGTTTTGTTTACAAATATAATACAGCAAAAAATACCTATAAATACATGAAGAGTATGAAGCAGAATATGAAAAATAATCCAAATTGGTCCAACTACCACAAGGAACAGCAGGAGATGAAGGAGATGAACAAAGCCAATAAAGCTAAGACTGGTTTTAAAAGTTTCCTGAATAAATTTAAAAGAAAATAAAGAAAAGTTTTCTTTTGGAAAAAGGAAATATCTTGAAAGAATGTATACCTTCTTAAGTCTATAAAAACCTAAGGAGGAGATGTATGAAAAAGACTTTGCTGATTTTAATGTTCGTGGTATTATCAAGTTTATCTTTTGCAGCTCGTGGAGATAAAGGATCGGGAGAAGATTTCTACTCACTTTATAACTCAGCTTACAAAGCAGTGGAAACACCTGGAATGCATAAGAACGTTGGCTTAAAAGAGGGTCATGGAAAGATGGTAAAGGACATCATCAACAAGGGATGGTATGATATCAAGATGCTTGAGGTAGAAAAGTTAAAGCATGTATTTGCTATTGATAAGCTTCTTGTGGATGGTCCAGGAAACAAGGAAAAGATCGATGAGCACATTGCTGAGATCAGAAAGATAAAAGAAAAGATGGATAAAGTTTATGAAGATACTAAAAAAGAGTGTGAAAAGCATATGGACTTTTCAAAAATGAAATAAAATATGATATATAGATAAAAACTCCTGAATTTTTCAGGAGTTTTTTTATTGTTAAGAAAGGTTTACAACTATTAGATTGATTCCATTATAAAAAGCCTTTAAATAAAGCTAACAAGGGTAGAGCGTGACGCTCTTTTTTATTTTTTACAAAAAAATAAAGCCTTAACCCCTAAGATTTTGAGATAAGGTGGTTCCCAAGAAAAACTTAAGGGGCAAGACTTATGTGAGTCCATTCTATCAAATAGAATTATAAAAAGTAAGTGACTTTGTCCACCTAAATTAAAAAAATTGACATATATTTAATTCTTTAGTAAACTGTTTAGATATAAACTGTTTAGAAGTAAACAACTTAATGAGGTGAGAGCTATGATTGTAGGGGGATACCTGTCTGTAATATACAGGCAGAGACAAAATTTTATGAGGGAGAGACTTCAGAACCTGGATATAGGGGTGACGGATTACCCTATACTGCTTATACTAGGGCATCGTGAGGGGCTGGGGTGTAATGAGATATCCAAGAAATATTTTATAAATAAAAGCCTTGTTTCCAAGAGTATCTCAAAACTCATTACCCTGGGTTACCTGGAGCAGAGGAGAGACCCGGACCACAAGCAGCGTCTAAACACCTACCTTACCCCTAGAGGGAGGAAGGTTATTCCTGAGATAAGGAGTTATTCAAGGGAGTGGGAGGATGAGTTTATGGGGGGGATGACCCCTGAGGAAAGGGAAGTATTAAAAAAATTACTTAGCAAGATATATGAAAGGTCTCTGGACTACTTAGATTAGGAGATCTTTAATTTGGGAGGAAATATGAAGAATGAGCGATTGAAGGAGGAGAAGATATCCAAGCTTCTCTGGGAGTACTCCATACCAGCTGTAATGGGAACACTGGTATATATACTCTATAATATTGTAGACAGAATATTTATAAGTTTTGGAGTGGGGAGGCTTGCCATAGCAGGTCTGAGTATAACCCTGCCTATGTTTGCCTTTATCCTTGCAGTGGGACTCTTTGTAGGGGTAGGGGGAGGAGCCCTTATATCTATCAATTTAGGAGCAGGAAAACCCCAGGAAGCGGAAAGGATACTGGGAAATGCAGTGGCACTCTTCCTTGGAGTGGGGACAATTATGGCTGCAGGAGGAATGTTTTTCCTGGATGATATACTAAGGATGTTTGGGGCGACCCCTCAAAACCTTCCCTATGCCTACGACTATATGACGGTGATCCTCTATGCCCTTCCCTTTCAGCTTTGCTTTATTGGCCTCAACCATATAATCAGAGGTGAGGGAAACCCCAAGACAGCTATGAAGATGAGCATCATAGGGTGTGGGTTAAATATCATACTGGATCCTCTATTTATCTTTACCATGGATATGGGGATCACAGGAGCGGCCCTTGCCACAGTGCTCTCCAATGTAGTTGTAGCAGGGATGCAGCTCTACCACTTTATAGGAGGAAGGAACAGACGGATAGATCTGAAGCTAAAAAATATTCCTCTGGAGAGGGAGATAGTGAAGGGGATAGCCAATATCGGAATAGCTCCCTTCATAATGCAGATGTCCAACTCTGTGGTGGTTATATTTATAAATAAAAATCTGAATACCTATGGAGGAGATATCGCCATAGCAGCTTATGGGATCATCAACAGTATAAATGTCCTCTTCTATATGCCTA
Organism: Propionigenium maris DSM 9537; assembly: GCF_027925155.1. Lineage (GTDB taxonomy): Bacteria > Fusobacteriota > Fusobacteriia > Fusobacteriales > Fusobacteriaceae > Propionigenium > Propionigenium maris. Next base: position 24,459 of record NZ_BSDY01000018.1, read on the forward strand.
TAGTGGGGATGTACCAGGGGAGTCAGCCTATCCTGGGGTTCAACTATGGAGCCAAGGTCTATCACAGGGTAAGAGAGGCCTACAAGCTCACCCTGAAGGTGGCCTTTGGAATCTCCCTTACAGCCTTTATCCTGGCTATGTTTGTCCCTGAGATACTTATAGCTCCCTTTATAAACGATGACGCTGAACTGTTCCAGCTCACTGCCAGATCACTCAGAATAGTCTTCAGTATGGTATTCTGTGTGGGGTTCCACCTTATCGGAGGAAGCTACTTCCAGGCTGTGGGAAGAGCAAAGGTTACCACCTTCTTAAATGTGGTGAGGCAGCTTATCCTTATGATCCCACTAATCTACATACTGCCAAAGTATTTTGGAGTAGACGGGGTATGGATGGCTGTCCCTGTAACGGACCTTATCCTCTCCATAATAACTCTATTCTTTGTGGTAAGGGAGTTCAAGAGGTTGAAGGAGATCTCGGTAGTTTCAGAGGTAGGTATTTAAAGAAGCCCCTATTAGGGGCTTCTTTTTTAGTGCAAGAGTATTAAAATAAGGGGAAAAACAAATAAAATAAAAAAACTTTGAAAAAAGTGTTGACGAGATTTAGCGATTGTGGTATTATTATTCTTGTCCGCGAGAGAGCGAGACAAAAACAAAGTAACGGAGCATAGCGCAGCCCGGTAGCGCACCTGCCTTGGGAGCAGGGGGTCGCAGGTTCAAATCCTGCTGTTCCGACCATTTATATTTTACATGTATGCGGGAATAGCTCAGTTGGTAGAGCGTCAGCCTTCCAAGCTGAATGTCGCGAGTTCGACCCTCGTTTCCCGCTCCATACATGAGCCTGTAGCTCAGCTGGATAGAGCAACGCCCTTCTAAGGCGTGGGTCAGGGGTTCGAATCCCTTCAGGCTCGCCATTTACAATTTAATATATGCGTGGTGAGTGTAGTTCAGTTGGTAGAGCGCTTGATTGTGGTTCAAGTTGTCGCGGGTTCAAATCCCGTCATTCACCCCAATATGCGTCACTAGCTCAGTTGGTAGAGCACTCGACTTTTAATCGAGTTGTCACAGGTTCGATCCCTGTGTGACGCACCACTCAAATGCGGGGGTGGCGGAATTGGCAGACGCGCTAGACTTAGGATCTAGTGTCTTTGACGTGGGAGTTCAAGTCTCCCCCTCCGCACCATTTGAAGATCAACAGTTCGAAAGAGCTGTTTTTTTATTTATCTATAAATTTTAAATATACTTAATTGTCTATAGGCTGGTTTAAAAGTGAGGATAGTTTCTCTGAGTTTTGAAGTTAACCACGATACCCTGCTGCTAATAGTATTGAACTTTTGAGAACCAGGAAGCTCCTGGTTTTTCTTTTGCATAAAATTAAGGGTAGTTTGTGTTATAATTATATAGTAGTTTTTTGTAAATAGGAGAAGGTATGAGAAATATAAAGATAGTTTACAGATATGACGGAAGTGACTTTTATGGTTTTCAAAGACAGCCCAATAAAAGAACGGTTCAGGGGGAGATAGAGAAAGCCCTCAAGGTGATCCTCAGGGAGGATATGAATATAATATCAGCTGGAAGAACGGACAGGGGGGTTCATGCCCTTATGCAGGTTTCCAACTTCCCGGTGTACTCCACTATCCCAGAGGACAGGCTTTTTAAGGCTCTTTCAAACCTACTTCCAAGGGACATAGATCTCATCTCTCTGGAGGAGGTGGATAAGGAGTTTCATTCAAGGTTTGGAGCTGTATCCAGAGCCTACAGGTACAGGATGAGCTGGAGGAAGGATGCCTTCAGAAGAAGATATATCTCCTATATAAACAAGGAGGTGGATCCTCAGAAGCTGGAGGAGATACTTCAGCCCCTTATAGGAAGGCATAACTTTGAAAACTTCAGACTGAGCGACTGCATAGTCCATAAGCCCATAAGGGAGATATGGGAGATAAGGTGCACTCCCATAGAGGACGGAGTAGAGGTGTATATCAGAGGAAACGCCTTCTTAAAATCTCAGATCAGGATAATAATAGGTACAGCTCTTGCTGAATACTTTGGAAAGGTGGAGCCTGGGCATATAGCAGAGAGGCTGGCCAACCCTGAAAAGGAGTACAGTAAGCTTATGGCAGAGGGAGCAGGCTTATACCTCTGTGATGTAGAGTATGAGGAGAGATAGTTTTGGAACTAGTAGAGGTTAGGTGGCAGGACAGGGATCTCATAGATGAGATAATCCACATAGAGATAGAGGCCTTTGGGGCAAACGGCGGAGTGGATGAGTGGATCCTCAAGCCTATGGTCAGGTATGGAAAGGTATTTGTGTTAAAGGATAGCAACAGGGTAGTTAGTATAGCCGAGTTTATTCAGAAGTTTGACTCGGAGGAGGTCTTTCTCTATGGTCTTTGTACCAGAAGGGAGAGCAGAGGCAGAGGTTATGCCAGTGAAATATTGAGAAGATCAGAGGAATTTTTTAGGAAGAGAAACATAGGTGAAATAGGACTTACAGTGGCTCCAGATAATGAAGCTGCTATAAACCTCTATAAAAACTTGGACTACGATGTGATAGAGCTTCAGAGGGACGAGTATGGCAGAGGGGTAGACAGATTATTTATGAAGAAAAAAATTAAATAATAAAAAGAAATAAAAAAAAAGTAAGTATAGCTATGTAGACCCTTAAAAAACCTTGTATTTCTTGACATTTCAGCAAAAAAGATATAAGATTAATAATGAAATGATTACAATCTGTTTGTTGAGGAGGAAATATGAAGTTAAAAGTAGAGGATATAGGAGCGTATCTAAAGAGTCACGATATAAAACCATCATTCCAGAGGATGAAGATATTTGAGTACTTAATTACTCACAGAAACCACCCTACAGTGGAGATGATCTACAAGTCGCTGGTGAAGGAGATACCGACGCTGTCGAAGACAACTGTTTACAACACTCTTAACTTATTTGTGGAGAAGAAGATTGCCATAGTAATAGTTATAGAGGAAAATGAAACAAGGTATGACGCAGATATGGAGATCCACGGACACTTTAAGTGTGAGGAGTGTTCAGCGGTATATGATATCGATGTAGAAGCAGAGAAGATACAGATCAAGAGTCTGGATAACTTCCAGATAAATGAGCACCACCTATATTTTAAGGGAATTTGTGAAAAGTGTTTAGAAAAGAAGTCTAAATAAATTACAGGGGGGAGCAAAAATGGAAAAAATGGCTATGTACAAGTGCGATACTTGCAAGGGAGTTGTAGAGGTAGTTACACCAGTTTGTGACGAAGCCTTAAAGGGGTTTAGCAGATTAGAGGAGAAGACTGAGGACGCAACAACTGAAAAGCATGTTCCATATATTGAGGAGCACGAGGACGGGTATGTTGTAAAGGTAGGTAAGGAAGTGGAGCATCCTATGACAGAGGAGCACTACATTCAGTTTATTGAGCTACTTATAGATGATAACAGACTTTACAGAGCTTACTTAAAGCCTGGAGATAAGCCTATGGCATGCTTTACAGTGTCTAAGGGGGAAAAGGTAGCTGCAAGAGAGTACTGCAATATCCACGGTCTGTGGAAGGATAGATAGAGGGAGGCAGCTATGAATAAAAGAGTAGAGGAAGTACTAAATGAGCAGATAAACAGGGAGTATCATTCGGCATATCTCTACCTGTCTATGTGTGCTTACTTTGAGGAGAAAAACTTGGGTGGTTTTTCAAACTTTATGAGGGTACAATATCAGGAAGAGGTAAGTCATGCCATGAAGTTCTTCGATCACATTATAGAGAGGGGCGGAAGAGTTACTCTTAAGCCTGTAGAGGGTGTAAAAACCGACTGGACCGATGTTATAGAGGTCTTTGAGGATACCCTTGCTCACGAAAAGTTTATAACTAAGTCTATAAACGGGTTACTGGATGTAGCCTATGAGGAGAAGGACTATGCTACTATAAACATGCTTCAGTGGTATGTGGCGGAGCAGGTGGAAGAGGAAGCCAATGTTTCCGGTATATTAGAGCAGCTGAAGATGATAGAGGGTAAGGGTGCTGGACTATTTATGCTGGACAGAGAGATGAAGAACAGAACATTTGTAGATTCAACGAAGGAATAAAATAACTTTTCATAAAGGAAAATAAAGGGGGAATAAGCATGGAAAAATGGGTATGTGTTGTATGTGGGTATGTATACGATCCTGAGGTAGGAGATCCAGATTCAGGTGTAGAGCCAGGAACAGCTTTTGAAGCTATTTCTGAGGACTGGGTATGCCCTCTGTGTGGAGTAGGTAAGGATCAGTTTGAAAAGATGTAATATTAAAAAGGTTCCCGAGCTTAGCTCGGGAATTTTTGTTTTTTGAAGGAAACTCTCTCACCAGACCTAATAAAAGATTAACTGAGAATGAGGAGGTAGTGCTATGAATAGAGACAGATTAAAGTTAGTTTCCTTATTCGTATTCTTCATTTTGACCATGTCTCTTCTGGTAAAGCTCTACAACAAGGAGAGGGAGTATATAAGGAAGGAGAGAGAGTATACCCAGCTTTTAAATGAGAGCAGACAGATGCTGCTGGAGTCGGACCTGGAAAAAAACAAGGTAAAGCAGGAGGCTCTCATAAATGAAGGTAATCTCAGAAGGAGGATACTGGAGCAGGAGGAGATAATCAAGGTTCAGACCGAGGAGCTAGAGGAGCTGGAGGAATTCAGAGACATACTGGATACGGTAAAAAAATTCAGCGGAAGAAATATGGGAGAGAGGGAGGAGAGGGTTACAGCCCTTTCCATCTACAGGGCGTCTAAGGAAACCAGGCTGGACTGGAAGGTGATCAGCGCCCTTATAATGACTGAGAGCAGCTACAGGGCCAATGTGGTATCTGTAGACCCATCCTACGGCCTTATGCAGTTAAAGCTTCCTACAGCCAACTATATGGCCCGTAAGGAGGGAGCTAAACAGATGAGCGCAAGGGAGCTACTGGATATACAAAACAACGTGGAGTATGGGAGCAAGTATCTTCTCAGCCAGGTCATAAAGTTTTCTTCATTGTCCGACGGGATCATGGCCTATAACTTCGGCCCCGGAAGGATGATGCAGCTTAAGAGGGGAAGCAAGAAGAAGATAGAGTCGGTGTATCTGAAAAAAGTAAAGAGATATCATAAAAAAATAGATAATTTTCTGGAGGAGCAGAGGATCAGTATGAATCTTGACTAGCATTAACGGGGGTTAGGGTGGTTAAGATAAAAATATTGAAAAAAAGTTCAGAAAAATATAATTTGTTGTTGACATTGTTTAAATTATGTAATATAATTATTCTTGTCTTGAGAGAAAGGACTAAAAAAATATCTCAAAAATATGTCGCGGGGTAGAGCAGTTGGCAGCTCGTCGGGCTCATAATCCGAAGGTCACAGGTTCGAGTCCTGTCCCCGCCACCAAATATGCCTAGATAGCTCAGTTGGCTAGAGCACTCGGTTCATACCCGAGCGGTCGAAGGTTCGAATCCTTTTCTAGGCACCATTGATATATTCCATGTAGTACTTAAGCCCCCCTTTTTTTAAGTCTATATGTTTTAGTCAAACTTGAGCGACCCACTCAAGAAATTCTTTTAAACCATGAATGACCTATTGAAAAGACTGAGTTACCCTGCTCAGTCTTTTCTATTTTTTTGTAAAAAATAAAAGAAGATATAAAATAGGGGATAAAAAGTGGTATAATTAATGGACTAATGACTATAAGGTGATGAAGATGAAACTATCAGTGGGGATAATAACCTATAACGAGGAAAGAAACCTGCCCAAGACTCTGGAAGCAGCTAAAAAGATTGCAGATGAGATAATAATAGTGGACAGCCACAGCACTGACAGAACTGTGGAAATAGCAGAGTTCCATGGAGCAAGGGTGTACCCTGAGGACTGGAAGGGATTTGGACCTCAGAAGAATTCAGTAATAGATAAGTGTCAGGGGGAGTGGATACTTCTTATAGATGCAGATGAGGAGCTTTCTCCTGAGTTAACAGATAAAATAAAGAGGATAACAGAGGGCGAGTCAAAGTACGACGTCTATGATATAAACAGGTGCTCAGTGTGCTTTGGAAAGGAACTGAAGCACGGGGGATGGAGCAACCAGTATGCTACAAGACTGTGGAGGAGAGGCCAGGTAAGGGTAAGCGACAGCCTTGTACACGAGGAGTTTGTAACGGAGTCTGAGAAGGGAAGGATAGGAGAGAAGATCTACCACTACTCCTACCTGACTATGCACGACTACTTTGAAAGGTTTAATAAGTATACAACCCTTGGTGCCCAGGAGTACTACAGAAGAGGGAAGAGGGTAAACTCCCTTCAGATAGTACTGAACCCAATCTTTAAGTTTATAAGGATGTATATTATAAGACTGGGATTCCTAGACGGGATAGAGGGATTCACCATAGCCAGCACCAGCGCTATGTACTCTATGATAAAGTACTTTAAGCTGAGAGAGATGTATAAAACAGATGCCTATAAGGGATAGTTCAGGGAGAGTTTAGATGGAGATTAAGAGGATAATAGTAGCGAGAACAGATAAGATAGGGGATCTTGTGCTTTCAATTCCCAGCTTTTTCATGCTCAGGAAGATGTATCCAGAGGCGGAGATAGTGGTGCTGGTAAGGAAGTACAACTATGAGATAGTAAAAAACCTTCCCTATGTGGACAGGGTTTTAAAGATAGACGATTACAGACAGAGGGAGCTGCTGGAGAAGATAAAGCACTTTAAAGCAGATGTGTTTATAGCTCTCTACAACGATACCTTTGTGGCTAAGCTGGCCAAGGCCAGCAGGGCAAAGTGGAGGGTTGGACCGTTATCCAAGATCAACTCATTCTTTACCTACAACAAGGGTGTATGGCAGAAAAGGTCCAAGTCTGTAAAGAATGAGGCAGATTACAACCTGGACCTCATAAGAAAGCTGGATCCAAAAACCTTTGAGGAAAGGTATGAGATAAATACAGAGATCTTCCTGGGAGAGGAGCACAAAAAAGCTGTAGGGATCTTCCTGGAGGAAAACAGTATAGAGGGGCAGATACTTGTGGTGAACCCATTTATGGGAGGGTCGGCTAAGAATATAACCGATGACCAGTATGTGGAGCTCCTTAAAAGAGTAAAGGAAGAGAAGCCCCAGTTAAATATAGTGATTGCATGCCACATCTCCGAGGAGGAGAGGGGTCAGAGGGTAGTAGACGGAATAGAGGATGAGAAAACCTACCTCTTTGCCAACGGGGGAGATCTCCTGAACCTGGCTGCCCTTATAGAGAGAGCAGATGTGTATTTTGGGGGATCTACAGGTCCTACCCATATTGCAGGCTCCCTTAAGAGAAAAATTGTGGCCCTCTACCCCAACAAGAAGACCCAGCATCCAACAAGGTGGGGAGTCTACGGCTGGGATGGTGTGGACTATGTGATACCAGATGAAGGGAATAGCTCCGAGGACTACTCCCACAAAGACTTTGACAGCTACAGTGAGGAGCATCGGAAGAAGCTGATAGATCTCATTGTAGGAAAGCTAGGAGGGTAAGAGATGAATGTACTTATAATACAGACAGCCTTTATAGGTGATGTGGTGCTCTCCACACCCTTAATCGAGAAGGTGAGGGATGCATACCCCGAGGGAAGGATAACCTATGTTACCACCCCCGTGGGAGCCAGCATACTGAGAAACAACCCCAACCTAGAGGAGATAATAGAGTATGATAAGAGGGGAGAGCACAAGGGGATAAGGGGTCTTATGGCCCTTGGAAAGAGGCTGAAGTACAAGAACTTTGACCTTGTTATATGCCCCCACAGATACCTGAGAAGCAGCCTCCTGGCATGGCTTACGGGCTGCAACAGAAGGCTTGGCTACGATAATGCAGCAGGGAAGTTTCTCTTCACTGAGAAGATCCACTACGATAAGGATAAGCACGAGGTGGAGAAGCTCCTTTCCTTTGTAAAGGGAAATGAGAGCAAGAGATATGAGATAAAGCTCTATCCCGGTCGCAAGGAGAGGGAGAGCATTGAGAAGATCTGGAGGGACAGAAATATAGAGGGGAAAAAGGTAGTTACCATAGCTCCGGGAAGCAAATGGTTTACCAAGAAATGGCCGGTGGAATACTTCAATGATCTCATTGAGAGGCTCGGTAAAAGAGATGACATCGTCATGGTCTTCATTGGCGGGAACGACGAGCTTTTCCTCAATATAAAGGAGACGAAAAACACTGTAAACCTTATTGGGGAAACAAACCTTCTGGAGGTGGCGGAGATAGCCAGAAGAAGTGATATAGTTCTGACAAACGATTCCTCACCTATCCACATAGCTTCAGCCTGGCCTGAAACTCATATTGTGGCAATATTCGGAGCCACAGTTAAGGAGCTGGGATTCTTCCCATGGTCCCTTAACAGCCAGGTTATAGAAAACAAGGGACTTCCATGCAGACCATGTGGTCTTCATGGAGGAAAGAAGTGTCCTAAGGGCCACTTCAAGTGCATGCTTGACCTGAAGCCAGAGATGGTGATGGAAAAAATAGAGAAAAAACTTAATGAAATAAAAAGATAGTAAAAAGCCCCTAGAAGTAGGGGCTTTTATTATGAGGTTATAGAATTTTTATTGAGTTTAGATAAAGTTTCAAAAAAGCTATTAGATGCATTTTTGAGGTATATAGATCATGGTTCATCTTCTTTATTCTTTTTAAGAATACTCTAAATTCTTTTTAACTTATATAAATTGTGTAAAATGAGTTATTTCGCATAAACCGTCTTCATGTTTTTTTAAAACGCTGTTTAAAGCTTTTTTGATACTGTTCTCGTGCAATAAAGCTTCGAATAAAATCATCTCTAACGCATAAGAAGTTATAAAATCAACATCTTCTGAAAAACCAGTTATAGCCTTAGCTCCAGTAAGTTCGGTAAATTCATTTAGCTTTTTATTTGTAGTTTTCAGAATACTACAGGAATCAAAATGTACAAGATTATTTTTAAACAAATCTTCATCGATCTCTTCACATATTTCAGCTAATTCTTTTAGAGATAATTCAACTTCAGTCTTCCCACTACCAAGAGTTATTTTGCCAGTTTTACCATGCCCACAAAAGACTATAACATTGAAATCATTTTTAGGCTGACTTAGTTTTTTGAACTTACTTAAGCAATATTTAAGCTCCTCTTTTGTATTAGCAGTTCTATATATGTACTCAAAGTCTGGATAAACGCTTTTAATACACTCCAATAAAGGTAAAATTGATGTTTCTTTTTTGACGCTCTCTTCCCAGTCCGACTCAATACAAAAAAGTTTCTTCATAACTCACTCCTTAATGTTTTTCGATATTTATTGTTAATATTAGTTGCAACTTTTTTAATATTTAAAACTTTAAAAGAACAGACAAAATAGATATTTTTAAGTCTTTTTAAATTTTTTATAATTTATCGTTCAAAAGTTTTTTTCTACTAAAGATAAAGAACTTTTTGATTTTTCACCGAACTTTCAAGTCGCAGAGCTTTTACAGGAAAGCACCTGCACTGAGCCGTCCAACAGAATAAGTTCCGCAGGGAACCGAGGACTGTAGCTCATAAAGGTGGTAAAAGAAATATATACCAATCAGACGTTTGAAAGTTCTTGAACTTTTGGTTACTTTTCTTTCAAGAGAAAAGTAACGACCACTATTAATGGTATCCCTTATACTGTACCTTTTCAAAATACAAAATATAAAAGATTCCCCTAATTGAAAAATACTCTTAAAAGTGATAAAATTAAAAATACTGTAGTAATGAAACGATAGTCAGAAACTCTTTAGTATATGAGAGGTCTGGGGTGAATATGAAGAAGAAAAACGATGGAAATATAAGGCTCTACTACTCTGATGACAGATACCTTTCTCTGGCAGAGGATATCCTTGCAGGTAATCTGGATATTATCAAGGTCCTTAAGGACGACAACAGAAGCAGGGTCCTCCTTGTAAACTATCAGGGAGAGAAGCTGGTAGTTAAGGAGCCCAAGGAGAAGAACAGAAGAAGGTGGCAGAGGTTTCTTTCTATCTTCAGGGGAAGCTCCAGCTACCTGGAGATGAAAAACTGCAACAAGATAATAGAGGACGGTTTTCTGGGAGCAAGGGGTATCCTTGCTGTGGAAGTAACCAATAAATTATGGGTTGAGGACTCCTACTTTGTATCCAGCTATATAGATGGAAGAGAGGGGAGTATAGAGCACCTGGAGGAGATAGGCCGGGAGCTAAAGAAGATCCATAAAAGGGGATACCTTCACGGGGACTCCCAGCTTGTAAACTTTATGGTGGGAGAGGGTGGAAGGATCTACCTCATAGACTGTAAGCTCTCTAAAAATATATACGGCACCTTTGGGAGCAGATATGAGTTTATCTACCTAGAGGAGAGCTGTCCTGGGGAGATAGATATCTTCCCCAAGGATGATATCTACTATAGAGGGGCAAAGATGCTGAACAGCTACCTTCACTGGTATGGAAGAACCAAGAAGAGGCTTAGGGGCAAGAAGTAATTTAACAACAATAAAGGAAAAGGGAGAAGGAAATTGAGGATATTAGTGATCAGGCTGAGTTCTATAGGTGATGTGGTGCTGACTACACCTGTATTAAAGGAATTTAAAAAGAAATATCCCCATTCAATTGTAGATTTCGTGGTTCTGGATAAATTTAAGGATTCCATAGAGGGGTCTCCTTATATAGATAACCTTATACTTTTTGACAAGAAAAGATATAAGGGGCTTAAGGGAATAAGGGAGTTTGTTTCTACAATTAAGGAAAATAAATACGACTATGTCTTTGATCTACACTCGAAGCTAAGGTCCGTGGGGATCTGCTTCTTTTTAGGGGCAAAGACCTATAGATATAAGAAGAGGGCTCTGTGGAAAACTCTTCTTGTGAAGATGAAGCTTATCAGGTACAGGGCAGATGATACCATTGTAAAAAATTACTTTGGAGCCTTTGAGAAGATGGGAATCTCCTATCAGGGGGAGGACCTGGATTTTACCTTTGGTAGCAGCGACCTTGCCAAGGTAGAGGAGTATAACAACTTTGTAGCAATGGCACCGGGAGCCTCCAAGGAAACCAAGAAGTGGACGGTAGAAGGCTTTGGTAACCTTGCCAAGCTGATCCATGAAAAGTATGGAAAGGATATAGTTCTTGTCGGGGGAGCTGGAGACAGGGAAAAATGTATTGAGATAAATGAGGTGAGCGGAGGAATCTGTACAGATCTTTCGGGAGAGCTCTCTCTAAAAGAGAGCGGAGCACTGCTGTCCAAGGCAGACTACCTGGTAACCAATGATTCAGGACCATTTCACATCTCCAGGGGTGTAAAGACAAAGGCCTTTGTAATATTTGGCCCAACAGATCCGGGGATGTTTGAATATGATGAGTATGGAACCCTTATCTACAGGGATGAGCCCTGCTCACCATGCAGCCTTCACGGAGATAAGAAGTGTCCCAAGGGTCACTTTAACTGCATGAAGAAGCTGAAAGCAGAGGATGTACTGGAGATAATAGAGAAGGAGATAGGCTAGAAGCCCATCTCTTTTTTTGATTTTAACGGGGAAATGGTGTAGAGTGTTGGAAATAAAGAATAGAAATTATCGATTGGGGGATTTTTATGTTTGGTGAGGGAGCACAAGGAAAAAAGATGCTTGTGGAGGTGGTAATCTTCTATAGGAATATGATGAGATTTATGGAAGCTAACAAGTGTTTAGAACCAGAGATCACAGTTACTGAATTATTTTTTATACTTTACTTAGAGAGCAGAGAGGGAATCACCTACTATCAGCTGTCCAGGGAGCTACCCTATGATTCCAAACTTATATCCAGAAGTGTTAGAAACCTTGAGGAAAAGGGGATTATTGAGAGAAAGAAGGACGGAAGGAAAAAGAATATTCAATTAACATACCTTGGAACTAAGTATATTGAGAATAGCTACGGAGGAAGGGATAACTTCTTAAAGGTTTTAGAGGAGAAGGGGTTATCTAGGGAGGAACTATTTTCCTTTTTTATGACCATGGGGAAGTTTTCCAGGATACTGGAGTCAGAGGTTAAGGATATAGAAGGTTTATTTGAACCTCCTTTTAGCGGGAAAATTAAAGATGTTTAGTATAGAAAAACTATGAAAAATCAAAAATAACGTTTTAAGTGCTGAAAAACCCAAGGGATATACAAAAATAAATTCCCCAGATCACCTCTAGGGTCCTTAGAGGAATAGGAAGGTATTTGCTATAATTAGAGTGTAAATAGTTCAAAGAGTTGAAAGGCATAGATCAATATAGTAAAATCATAGTGAAGAAACCATAAGGGGGTTAAGAATGGCAAGAGTAAAAAAAGAAGCAAATGATAAAGAAAAAGCACTTGAACTTGCAATGAAGCAGATACAAAAAGATTTTGGTGAGGGATCTATAATGAAGCTTGGAAGCAACCTTCATATGAATATAGAGACGATCTCCACTGGAAGTGTGAACCTGGACCTGGCACTGGGACTTGGAGGAGTACCAAGAGGAAGGATAGTAGAGGTATATGGAGCAGAGAGTTCTGGTAAAACGACGATAGCCCTTCATATAGTTGCAGAGGCGCAGAAGGCCGGAGGAGTTGCTGCATTTATAGATGCTGAGCACGCACTGGATCCTGCTTACGCCAAGGCACTGGGAGTAGATACAGATGAACTTCTTATCTCTCAGCCAGATAACGGAGAGCAGGCTCTTGAGATAGCTGATATGCTGGTAAGATCTGGAGCGGTGGACGTAATTATCGTTGACTCGGTAGCGGCATTGGTACCAAAGGTAGAGATAGAGGGAGAGATGGCAGACCAGCAGATGGGTCTTCAGGCAAGACTGATGTCTAAGGCTCTGAGAAAGCTGACAGCTACCCTGAATAAATCCAAAACAACTATGGTATTCATCAACCAGATAAGAGAGAAGATCGGTGGATTCGGATTCGGTCCTCAGACAACAACAACTGGAGGAAGAGCCCTTAAGTTCTACTCATCGGTAAGACTGGAAGTAAAGAGAATAGGAAGTGTTAAGCAGGGAGACAGTGTAATAGGTAACGAAACTGCTGTAAAGGTAACCAAGAATAAGATTGCCCCTCCATTTAAGGAAGCTAAGTTCCAGATTATGTATGGTAAGGGAATATCCAGAGTGGGAGAGATCCTGGATATTGCCATAGCCAACGATATAGTGTCCAAGTCGGGAGCATGGTTCAGCTTTGGAGATATAAGACTTGGACAGGGTAAGGAGAATGTAAAGACAAGACTTGAAACTGAAACAGATCTACTGGAGCAGGTGGAGCTGCAGGTAAATAAGGTGCTATTCCCAGAAGCAGAAGAAACTCAGGAAGTGACAGTTGAAGATACTCAAGGTAGCGAGGAATAAACTCTATCTTGAGAGTAATCTAGAGGAGCAGGAGATAGTAGATGTAAGTCCAGAGATAATATCTGAGATGGATCTAAACAGGAAAAAGGAGCTTAGCAGAGAAGAGTATAGGAGAGTAATCTACCTGGCTTCTCTTGCTAAGTCTATTTTTTTACTCTCAAGAAGAGATTACAGCAGAAAAGAGATGCTTGGGAAGCTGAGGATGAAGTTCCGGGAGTACGGGATAGTGGAAGAGGTAGTGGAAAAGCTGGTGGACAGGGGATATATAAATGACCTGGATTACGCAAGGGCCCTCATAGAGAGGAGTAGGGAAAGCAGGAGAAAGCTGGAGTACCAGTTGTCTATGAAGGGAATAGGCAGAGAGGTTATAGCTGAAGCCTTTGGAGAAGCTGACCACGATGAGAGGGATGAGCTGAGAAAACAGCTGAAAAAGGTGGCCAAAAGGGAGAAGGATAAGCAGATAGCCTATCTCATGAGAAAGGGCTTCAGATACGAGGATATAAGGGAAGTAATGAGGGAAATAGAGGAGTAGGGTTTACAAAGATGTAAAAAGGTGTTAAAATTACAGGTGTAATATTACTTGAGGAGAGTGATAGAGGTGCTAGGATTAATTTTAATAAGCTTAACAGGCCTGATGTGGTTTGTAGTAATGACGATAGTATATATACCTGTAATATGTCTCATGGGTGAGCAGAAGGGAAGTATGCTGGCCAGAAAGGAACTGAAGAGGTTTTCCAGGATGCTTTTGGGAGCTACCTTTGCCAAGGTAGAGGTTATCTATGAGGATGAGGAAGCTATTAAAGCTTTGGACAAAAGCAGCGGAATAGTTGTGGTTTCAAACCACCAGAGTAATCTGGACCCCCCTCTTATAAATGGTTACTTTCCCATGGACTTAGGATTTGTAGCCAAGAAGGAGATGGCAAGCTGGCCCTTCTACGGAATATGGATGAGAAAATCCCACTGTATCTTCCTAGACAGGAGCAATCCCAGAGAGGGGATAAAGAGTATAAAGAAAGCAGTAAAGATAATCAAGTCTGGTTATCCAACGGCAATATTCCCAGAGGGAGCAAGGAGTCTTACAGAGGAGATGGGAGACTTTAAGAAGGGAAGCTTCAGGCTGGCAACGGATACCAATGGTATAATTGTACCTGTAACGGTAAAGGGTACCTACGATATTCAGAGAAGGGGAAGTATCTGGATGAAGATGGGAAGAAAGGTTAAACTCATCATAGACAAGCCCATAGATGTAAAGGAATCCAGTATGGAAGAGAGGAAGATGCTGGATATCAAGGTAAAAAAAATAATAGAGGAAAACTATAGGAGATATTAATTCTCCTATTTTTTTATGAGAGAAATTTGTGATATAAAAAACTTGACTGAACATGTAAAAAAACTTGCTTCACTTTGTTAAAGATGTTAAACTTTTTGTAAAGTGTAATTGTTACAAAATAAAAACAAAAACACCGTTTTCCGAAAAGTGTGGTGTGAAATACAATTAAACAACAAAATGTACTTTTAGGGTACACAAAATATTGAAAAAAACTTTTTATTTTTATGAAAAACAACGGATTTTAGAGGAAAAATATAAAATACTAGTGAAAAAATTATAATAATGTTTGACACAGTTTCAATTTCATGTTATATTCACGGTATAAAAGTGTTAAATCATACTAAACTAAACTATCAATTATATACTTCGATTAATCAGGAGGTAACGAGACATGCTAAAGCAATGGGCAGGATTTACTGGTGATCTTTGGAAGAAAGAGATCAACGTAAGAGACTTTATTCAAAACAACTATACTCCATATGAGGGAGACGACACATTCCTAGCAGATGCGACAGACGCAACTAAAAAGCTATGGGATAAGTTAACTGTGATGTTCAAGGAAGAGCAAGAGAGAGGTGTACATGATGTAGAAACTAAAACTCCATCAGCACTAGACGCTTACGGACCTGGATACATCGAGAAGGATCTTGAGAAGATCGTTGGTGTACAGACTGACGCTCCTCTAAAGAGAGGAATCTTCCCAAGAGGTGGACTAAGAATGGTTCAATCTTCTCTTGAGGCGTACGGATACGAGATTGATCCAGTAACTGCTGAGATCTTCTCTAAGTACAGAAAGACTCACAACGAGGGAGTATTCGCAGCTTATACAGATGAGGTAAAAGCAGCAAGAAGATGTGGAATCGTAACTGGTCTTCCAGATGCATACGGTAGAGGAAGAATCATCGGAGACTACAGAAGAGTAGCTCTTTACGGAACAGACAAGCTTATCGCAGACAAGATGGCTCAGCACAAGCAACTTGATGTTCCTGAGATCACAGAAGATATCATCAGAAACAGAGAAGAGATCATGGAGCAGATCTCAGCTATCAAGGCATTCACTAAGATGTGTGCTTCATACGGAGTAGACATCACTAAGCCAGCTGAGACAGCACAGGAAGCAGTTCAGGCTGTATACTTCGGATACCTTGGAGCAATCAAGGACCAGGATGGAGCAGCAATGTCACTTGGTAGAACAGCTACTTTCCTAGACATCTACATCCAGAGAGATCTAGAGGCAGGAAACATCACTGAGCAAGAAGCTCAGGAGCTAATCGACCACTTCATCATGAAGCTTAGAATCGTAAGATTCCTAAGAACACCTGCATACAACGACCTATTCTCTGGAGATCCTACTTGGACAACAGAAGTACTAGGAGGAGAGGGTGTAGACGGAAGAACTCTTGTATCAAAGACTTCATTCAGATACCTAAACACTCTATACAACCTAGGACCTGCACCAGAGCCTAACATGACAGTACTATGGTCAACTCACTCTCCAGCTAACTGGAAGGACTTCTGTGCTAAGGTATCAATCGATACATCTGCAGTACAGTATGAGAATGACGACCTAATGAGACCTCAGTTCGGAGACGACTACGCTATCGCTTGTTGCGTATCTCCAATGAAAGTTGGTAAGGGAATGCAGTTCTTCGGAGCTAGAGTAAACCTACCTAAGGCTCTACTATTTGCTATAAACGGTGGTAAGGACGAGAAGTCTGGAGCTCAAGTAGCACCTCACTTTGCACCTATCACATCTGAGTACCTTGACTTTAACGAAGTTGTAGAGAGATACGACGAAGTTCTTAAGTGGCTTGCAGGAGTATACACAAACGCTCTTAAAGTAATCCACTACATGCACGACAAGTACAACTACGAGGCATTCCAGATGGCTCTACACGATCTTGAGATCGAGAGAACTCAGGCTCACGGAATCGCAGGAATCTCAATCGTAGCTGACTCACTAGCTGCAATCAAGAACGCTAAGGTAAAGGTAGTTAGAAACGAAGAGGGACTTGCAGTTGACTTTGAAATCGAGGGAGACTACGAGGCATTCGGAAACAACAACGAAGAAACTGACGCATTCGCAGTTGAGTACACTGAGAAGTTCATGAACATGATCAAGCAGCACCAGATGTACA
Organism: Propionigenium maris DSM 9537; assembly: GCF_027925155.1. Classification (GTDB taxonomy): domain Bacteria; phylum Fusobacteriota; class Fusobacteriia; order Fusobacteriales; family Fusobacteriaceae; genus Propionigenium; species Propionigenium maris. Next base: position 41,268 of record NZ_BSDY01000018.1, read on the forward strand.
GAGGAGGAAGACCTACTCAGTCACTTCTTACAATTACTTCAAACGTAGTATATGGTAAGAAAACTGGAGCTACTCCAGACGGAAGACCTGCTGGAGCACCATTCGCACCAGGAGCTAACCCAATGAACGGAAGAGATACTAAAGGAGCTATCGCAGCACTATCTTCAGTAGCTAAGCTTCCATTCCAGCATGCAAATGACGGAATCTCTTATACATTCGCAATTACTCCAGCTGCATTAGGAAAGGAAAAGGCTGACAGACAAGCTAACCTTGTAAACCTAATGGACGGATACTTTACTCCAGAGGGTGGACAGCACCTAAACGTAAACGTATTCGACAAGTCACTTCTTGAGGATGCAATGGCACACCCTGAGAAGTACCCTCAGCTTACAATCAGAGTATCTGGTTATGCAGTAAACTTCACGAAGCTTACTAAAGAGCAGCAGCTAGATGTAATCTCTAGAACAATCAACTCAAGAATGTAATTTTACATAATATAAAAGAATAGGGGAAATCCATCTGGATTTCCCTTATTTGTTGATTGAAGTCTGGACAGAGCGATGGATCATCAAGAAAGTTATAGTAAAAAATTAAAAATATGTTAAAATATATTACTAATAATCGTTTTTTTAATAGAGTTGTTTAAGGTTTTCTTTAGAAGGTTTTGTTAAAAAAATGATAAATTATTGTAGAGGTGTTAAGGATGGGAAAGATAAAGGGAAAGCTTCATTCATATGAAAGCTGCGGAACAGTAGACGGACCAGGATTAAGATATGTAGTTTTTACTCAGGGATGCCCTCTGAGATGTAAGTATTGTCACAATCCAGATACCTGGAAGATGGCAGATGCAACCTATGAGGAGAGTGCAGAGTTTGTATTCAAGGAGATCGCGAGATATAAGCCCTTCTTCAGAAATGGTGGCGGAATGACTATGACCGGGGGAGAGCCTCTAATGCAGCCAAAGTTTGCAAGAGAGGTATTTAAGCTGTGTCAGGAGGACGGAATCCATACAGCTGTAGATACATCTGGATTCTACCTCAACGACGAGGTAAAGGAAACTCTAAAGTATGTGGATCTGGTACTGCTAGACCTTAAGTGTATGGACCCAGAGATCTATAAGGATCTAACTAAGGTAGATCTAGAGCCTACTCTAAAGTTTGCCAAGTACCTGGCTGAGATCGGGAAACCAGTATGGGTAAGACACGTGCTGGTACCAGGGATAACTGACAGAGATGACCTGTTAGAGAAGCTGGCTGACTTCATGGCTACTCTTGGAAATATAGAGAAGGTAGAGATCCTTCCATACCACAGTCTCGGAGAGTATAAGTGGGAAGAGATGGGGATGGACTATGAGTTAAAGGGAGTAGAGGCTCCAACTCAGGAGAGAGTAGAGAATGCCAAGAAGATAATCGGAAGTAGAGGATTATCTGTAAGATAGCTCCATGTGAGATATTAAAGACCCTTCGGGGTCTTTTTTTGTACATCAAATATGGCTGGATGTAAGAAAATTGCATTTTTTTAAAAAGTATGGTAAAATGCAGCTTGGTACGCAGAAAAAAATTAAAATTAAATTAAAAACTTTAGTTTTATTAAATAAAAAATTGGGAGGAAATATGAGGAGTTTTTTAGGTAAAGACATTAGTGTTAAAAATGAAATACTGGCCGGCCTGACGGTAGCTCTTGCTCTAGTGCCAGAAGTTGTCGCTTTTGCCTTTGTAGCAGGAATAGATCCGCTGGTAGGTCTGCATTCATCAGTTATAATAGGACTTTGTGCAGCTATCTTTGGAGGGAGACCAGGGATGATATCTGGAGCAGCTGGAAGTATTGCAGTTGTTTTAGTGGCGCTGGTTGCTAAGTATGGTGTGGAATACCTTTTTGCCACTGTTGTGGTAATGGGAATAATTCAGATACTGGTGGGAGTATTTAAACTTGGTAAGTTCGCCAGAATGATACCTCACTCTGTAATGCTAGGTTTTGTAAATGGACTGGCTATAGTAATATTCCTGGCACAGCTTAACCAATTTAAGGTGGATGGTGCCTGGATGCAGGGAACACAGCTCTACGCAATGATTGGTCTTGTGCTACTGACTATGGCAATAGTGCACTACCTGCCAAAGTTTACCAAGGCTATACCAGCATCTCTGGCAGCTATAGGTGTTACTACAGGGATGGGAATGTGGTTAAACAAGATTGGAATCCACATGCCGAATGTACGTGAGTTTGCCCAGGGAGGGATTGCAGGAGGACTGCCTACATTCCACCTGCCTCAGGTACCTTTCAACCTAGAAACTCTTGAAATTGTAGTTCCCTTTGCAGTAACAGCAGCAATGGTAGGATTGATAGAATCTCTTCTGACTCTATCTCTAATAGATGATCTTACAGATACAAGGGGTCAGACAAACAAGGAGAGTATCGGACAGGGAATCGGAAACCTGATAAATGGATTTATGGGTGGTACTGGTGGATGCGCTATGATCGGTCAGTCTATGATTAATATCACCAGTGGCGGAAAGGGAAGGCTATCTGGTGTAGCCACAGCCTTAGCTCTGCTATCCTTTGTCCTATTTGGTTCGGGGGTAATCGAGGTAATACCACTGGCAGCCCTTGTAGGGGTTATGTTTATGGTGGTAATTGAAACCTTTGCATGGGAAACGCTTAAGTTTGGAAAGAGAATACCTCACAAGGATTTCATTATAATCATTGTTGTGGCTGGAATAACTATAGCTCATGACCTGGCTCTTGCAGTAATTATAGGAATTATAATTTCAGCACTTATATTTGCCTGGGAGAAGGGAAAGAGGATTACAGCAACAACTAGAGTTAATGAAAAGGGAATTAAGGTCTATGATCTTGATGGTCCTCTATTCTTTGGATCGGTAGCAAGCTTTAAGGAGATATTTGATATTCAAAATGACCCTGAGGAGATAGCTATAGATTTCAGAAACTCCCATGTGAATGATCACTCGGCTATAGAGGCGATCAACAGTATTACAGAGAAGTACAGGAAGGCTGGAAAGGTACTACACCTTAAGCACCTGAGCACCGACTGTTACAAGCTTCTTAAGAATGCTGAGGAGATAATGGAGATAAATATAATGGAGGATCCTCTCTACCACGTAGCAGATGATCAGCTGGATTAAGAAATAAAAAAGCTGCAGGTCCCAAATGGGACTCTGCAGCTTTTCTTTAGATATCAAAGTCTACCTTTTCCCTTAATAGCATAAGGGAATCCAGCGATTCCTCGCTGAGGTTGTAGATAACCTTGAGGCGATCTCTGCTTTCAAAGAGAACCAGAAGCATATTCAGTATGAAGGTGCATCCTGAGTTTACCACATATGAGAGCTTAGACCTCATCTCCTTGTCGGCATAGGTAAGGAATGCAGCCTGGTTGCTGAGAAGACAGTGGATAAGCATATCGATGTGTTTTATCTCGTGGAGACCAAACTTAATGGCATACTTCAAAAGTTTCTTCTCCAGCTTCTCCTCCTTGGCAACATCAAAGGTATTGTAGTGCTGGATCTGCATTATATTAAGTATTTCAGCGATCTTCTTGTCGTTATATTTGAGATAAAAGTTAATTGTGGAAAGGTCCAGACGAAGGTTGTAGTTTTTAGCTGAGAACTTTTCCTCATAAAATCTTTCCAGAGCTCTGACTTCGTCCCTGATGTGGCAGAAGTCACTGTCTGCCATCTCGAAGAGGGCACTGAGCCTGAAGAGTTTTCTTTTTATCTTCGTAGGTACATCGATAAGGGTTTTATATCTCAGTCTGTGATCTACCTCAGCCCATACATGCTGAAGGTAGCTACGGATCTGCACCTCAAACTTCAGATTATTCACAACCTCCCTTACCTCTGGTAGGAGGTCTTCCTCGGGATGCTTGTATGAACATACATAGTGAAGGGAGATATATCCCATCCTGTCGTAGTCCAGCTTTTTAAATTTGTTGCTGGAATTTTTCAGATCTATATTGAAGTTCTTCTTCAGAATATTTATAAGCTCGTCATTTTCATCCTTGTATATAGTTATAAGTCTTATTCCCAGGATATCTGTCATATCCTTAAAGGCATCCTTATACTTGTCCTTCTTCTTTTCTAATTTCTTCTTAAAACTTTCTACTTTTTTTACTCTTCCCTCTATCTTTAAATCTATCTGGGGGTTTCCCTCAAAAAGTTCCTCTAGGGTATCTGTAAGTTTCTCCAACTGGGCTAAAAAGTAGGGTCTGTATTTTGAGAAAATATCAGAAGAATTTATTATCTCCTTCTCAGTCATATCAATCCTCCATAAAAATTGTCCATATTTAAATTATACACTAAAATTACCCAGAACCAAACTAAATGGAGAACCTTAAGGATGGTATAATATCTTTATTATTAAGGTTAAATGCTGTATAATAATATATTGTAGTAAAGAATAATTAAAGGTAGGGAAAAGGAGAAAATATGCTAATTTTAGGAATAGAAACTTCATGTGATGAAACGTCAATATCGGTAGTAAGAGATGGAAAGGAGATCCTTTCAAACCACATATCCTCTCAGATAGAGATCCACAGAGAGTATGGGGGAGTAGTGCCTGAGATCGCATCGAGACAACACATAAAAAATATAGCAGCGATCCTGGATAAGAGTTTAGAGGAAGCAGGAGTAGGTCTAGATGATATCGATTACATAGCGGTAACCTATGCACCAGGCCTTATAGGGGCTCTTCTTGTGGGGCTGTCATTTGCCAAGGGACTTTCCTATGCACACAATATACCTATCATACCTGTACACCATATAAAGGGCCACATCTACGGAAACTTTGTAGAGCATTCTGTAAAGCTTCCGTGTATAGCTCTTGTTGTATCTGGAGGACACACAAACATAGTCTATGTAGATGAGGGTCATAACTTCACAGACCTTGGAGGAACCATGGACGATGCCGTTGGGGAAAGCTACGACAAGGTATCTAGAGTACTTGGACTAGGTTACCCAGGGGGACCTGTAATAGATAAGTTGTCATATGAGGGAGATAAGGACGCAATTCCTATGCCTGAACCTAAGGTAGATGGATATCAGTTCAGCTTCTCTGGTGTAAAGACATCTGTGATCAACTATGTAAATAAGATGAAGATGAAGGGAGAGGAGTTTAAGCCTGAGGATCTGGCAGCTTCCTTCCAGAACAGAGTAGTGGATATCCTGTGTAAGAAAACCATAGCAGCAGCTCTGGATAAGAAGGTAGAAAATATAGTAATAGCAGGAGGAGTAGCTGCAAACTCACTGCTGAGAAGCGAGCTTACAAGAAGAGCTAAGGAGGAGAATGTAGCTGTTTACTACCCTTCTATGAGGCTTTGTACAGACAATGCTGCAATGATAGCTGTAGCTGGATACTATAAGCTGAAGTATGGAAAGGAAGAGAACAAGCTTGGAGACCTAAAGTTAAATGGTGTAGCAAGCATGACTATAGACCAGGATTAATAGACCCTTAAAATTAGGAGTAGTTTGGAGGTAGGATGAAGAAGAGGGGAGTGACCTATACAGAAATACTGGTGGCGATAACTATATTTTCCCTGGGGATAGTTCCTCTCATGCTTAGCCTGAACAGTTCCTTTGAAGCTACGGTGTTTAACAGGGACTATACCAAGGCACTGGAGTATAATGCCCAGCTCATAGAGGAGATAAGTGCCATGATGCCCACCAAGGTGGGAATAGATCAGTATTCTTCTGCAGGAACAAGCAGCTCTAGAGAGGTTCTATATAGTGAAGTAAAGGATATGCTTGAAAAAAGGAGTGAGAATAGCACAAACACTAACAGTAAAAAAGGGATCTACCATCTGGTCAAGTGGAATGATGAAAGCCAGAGGTTTGATTTTTCTCAATACAACTACCAAGAAGATGTAGATAAGAGTCTCTACAGAATAGTTGAAGTTGGAGACCTTAATGGTAATCCAGAGGATGAGGTCAGAGAATTTGATGTTTTTATAAGATGTTACAATGCTAATGATAATGAAGACTTTGTAGAGGATAAGATGGTTATAAACCTAAAGGAAAGGGAGGCGAGTACTCCAGATGGAAAAGATCCGTCGGGAGGTACAGATTCCGGAGGTTCAACAGGGGTTGACTTGTCATATGAAGGAGCAAGTGGAGGCATTGACTTAGCAAAAGGCTCAAGAGGAACACTTGTTGTTACTCCAAAACATAGCGTTAAGGCTACATCGATTGAAGTTCAGGTAGAGGGGTTGCATCCTGGCAGCAAGCCTTGGAATGTAAGTACTATAAAATATAAGATAAATGATAGAGGAAGTTTTGTTTCTATGAGCAGAAGAGGAAACACCTTTATCGCCAATGTCGAAGTTCCAGTTGGGGCAAAAATAAAATTTAGACTAATAAATACTGGGAATCAGAAGACAAAGGATATAAGGTTAAAATATCATTTAAGGAATAACTAGGGGAACTAGAATAAAAGTATTATAAAAAACCAAGTTACAAGAGCTAGGAGAGGGAGTTGCTATGAAGAAGAGAGGCTACACTCTGGTAGAACTTATGGTTTCCATGGCTATACTCTCCATCGTTTTGGGGTCTATTAGTCTGATAATAACTTCTTATGTGGAAACCTATGATGCAGGAATGAAGTATGAAGAGGCGGGAAAGCAGAGGCAGACCTTTTTCAGCTATATAGTAAGTGATCTCAACTTAGAGGAGTATGATGGAAACTCTAAAAAAGATGATCCTCAAAAGAATACTGAAAGTGACGATGAAAAACACTTTTCAATATCAAAGATTTTAGACAATGGAAAAACAAAGAAAATAATAATTAGGGAAAGAAGCTGGGATGAGGAAACTCCTAAGAATGAGATAACCTATGAATTTTTAGATGAAGGCATTAAGAGAAACGGAAGCTTTATATTGAAAAAAAACAGGAACTTTGACCTTCAAGGGATGGATTTAAAAATCTATAAGAATGAGATAGTAGCAGACAGTAAAATTAGCAGCAACCCAATAGACTACTTAAAGGGTGGAAGTGAAGTAGATATAGCTACAGAAAAAAAACTTCCTGTAGATGAGGGCGATACGAAGAATAGTTATTACATAGAGGCCATCTTAAAGGTAGGAGAAGACAAAGATATAAAGAGAGGTTATGCATTTAGGTTTTCTAATGTAAAAAAAGGTAATGGGAGTGAAGTTGATCCTGAAGAACCAGAAGGGGATAAGGATATAGTTAAGCCTCCGGGAGTAGGGGCAGGATCTGGGAATTCCAATGAAAATAAGTTAGAAATACCCGACAACTCAAGATACTGGCTTATTATAACATTCGACTCGGAAGCCTTCTGGAATAGAACTGAAGATGGAACTGAGTGGGATGAGATAACCAAGGACTATGTGTTTCAAAAAGTAGAGTTTTACAGTCCTTCAAATGACTCTGTACTGCACTCTAAATACGATGTAATTGAAACAGTGGAGGAATCAAGTTATTTTCATGAGAAAAGAATGAAGTTTTATTTTGAAGTGGAAGCGGGAGCTTCCAAGGGGAATAGCGGAAATATGCATCTTCAAATTCACCCAAGCAGTAGATATAGAACTCTGAAATACGAGTACTATTTTAAACACAGGTATTAATAGAACAGGAGTAAACTATGAAAAAAGGTTTTATATTACCAGTAGTCATGATACTTATGACGATGCTTATGGCTGTTTCCTTAGTTTTAAGCAAGGTGGCTGAAGATAAAACAAAATCCCTTAAAGCTCAGGAAAGTGGATATTATACTGAAAAGAAAATAACCATAGAGCTGGAGAAAAACGACGAGATAATACATCCTGGGAAAAAGCTTTTTCAAGATGTTATAAATATCTATAATGGAGAGGGAATAGAGTTTAAAAGCGGTGGCCATACAAGGAAGAGTACCAATGGAAGGTTTGCCAGGATAAAAGCTAATATAAGCAATAGTTGTAGATTAGTTGGAGGAGTAGAAGGAAATAACTTTGAGTGTGATGAAGACACAGAGTTGCTGACTTCAAGTTATTCGCTACCAAGTATAAACTTTGGAGGTAGCATATATGAGATAGGGGCGGGAACAGAAGAAACACTTATACCAGGAGCAAGATATGAAGAGTTTCTGGTTAAGGGAACTGCAATCCTTCCTAGAGGAGTTTACTACATAAAGAAGTTGGTCGTAGATGGTGGGAAAATAATATTGGGATCTGGAGCCAATGTAAAGATCTATAGCGAAGAAGCCATAGATATAAAGGGAAGTGTTAATACAGGAGGAAATCCATCCCAACTTCTCATAGTAAATAAAGGAAGTTCAGATACTAAAGTAACAGGTTCTAGTAGGGTAAATGGTTTTTTCTATACGGAGTCTAAAGTTGTACTGGATGGTTCCAGTGAAGTATATGGTGCGCTGATTACAGGAGGGCTTGCACAGATAAGCTCTAATTCTTTTATTGAATATGACGAAGCTGGAGCAGCTAAGTTTAAAAAGGAACATATAACAGAGAAGGAAAATATCGGTTGGTAGAGGTAATAAGATGTTTTGGGAGATATCCAATTACCTGATAATATAGTTTTATTTTTTATTATAAAAGAGCAGGAAAAATTTTCTTTAGCTTTCTACTTGAGAGAAAGTTATAAGATCAGGAGAAAGAGTTTATGAAAAAGAAGTTATCCATAGAGTTACAGGAAAATTTAATAAGATTTATGGTGAGCAGCCACAGGAAGAATAAGCTCGAAATCCTTGAAATTCTAGAGACGGACTATGAACTGGAACCAGTTGAAGAGGAGAAGCAGGAGCTCCCTGTTACAGAGGAGGAAGCTCCAAAAGAGGGGATAGAAAAAGCTGTGGCTAAGATCCAGGAAGTGGTTAAGAGGCAGAAGTGGGAGAAGTTGAAGAAGAACCTACTCTACACTGTAGGAGACCTTAGCCACCTCAATCTGGAACTTCCTCTGGTGCCAGATGATGAGATGGAGGATGCAGTTAAGAGAAAGCTTGTTGGTGAGAAGCTCCTCAAGGAAGATGAAGAGGTAGCCTTTGAAGCTATAGGGGCAAGTGACAGCAAGGGACTTTACGGTGTATATGTACAGGTTATTCCCAAGGACCTTCTAGCTAAGCTTCAGCCCCTGAAACTTCAAGGAATCGACTTTGAAGTGTTTACCGTTAACAGGAAGCAGGTAGGTTATACCAACCCTAAGGAAAGCACTATGTTTTTGGATATAGGCAAGAGGAAGACTACTATAACCATATATCACAGGGAGCGTCTGGGGCTCTATAGAACTATAAATATAGGAACTGAGGACATCATAGGAGAGATCTCCCAGGTCCTACAGGTGGATATAGAGGAGGCAAGAGACCTCTATGGGAAGCATGGACATGTGAATATTAACAAGGGGAGTCACCTCATGGATGAGGGTGAGATAAGAGGCATGGATCTCGCAGAAGCCTGGAGTAATGTGATAAGTAAGATAGAGAGAAAGGTATTTCAGTATATGGACTACTTCCAATTCAGGCATGCTGGGGAGGCTCTCAAAACCCTTTACTATAAGGTGGATGATTCCGCCGGAAACGGATTTGAGGAGTTCCTGAAGGAGACCTTCTATCTGGAGCATGTGTTTTTATACAACCACTTACTGGGAGTAGATACGGAAAAGCTAGAGGAGGGAGTCTCTGCTGAGTGGTCAAACCTTCTGGGGACTGTGGAATCTAAGTATGGGGTTAAGTTTATAGGGAAATCCTTCAAACTTCCCTTTAAGGCAAAAAAGAACCCTATCTACGTAGCCATTGGTATAGCTTTTATAATGTTTATGGGAATGAGGTATGGATACTATAAGCTTCAGGAGGTAGACCAGATGAAGAGGCTGGACTCTATATCTGAAAGACAAAAGTTAATAGAAAAGGACCTGGAGGAATACAGAAGCGTAGAAAGGAAGACCAAGGAGCTAAAGAGGGATATCTCCTACCTTTCTGGAATAACAGGTAAAAATACCATCTTCAATAACTTTCTTTCGGACCTTTCCTATGAGGTGGATTCCCAGATATACCTGGAAGATGTAAGTTACAGCGGAAATAAGGTAACCCTTCGGGGGAAGGCGATCTCTGGTACAGAGTATGCAGAGGTCTATATCAATAAGATGCTGAGAGATATAGGGAAGATATCCAAGGAAGCAAGACTGATAAGAACTACAAAACTTATGAGTAATAAGAATGTAAATGATTTCCTGATAGAGGTAACACTTTCAGGAGGTGAGATGGATGGCAAGTAAGAATGACCAGCAGATAATAGTTTTACAGGTATTGATCTATCTCATAGTCTATGTATTATTTCAAAATATAACGATGGTAAACCTGAAGAAGAGGGTAGAGGGAAATGAGACCAGGATACAGAGGGCTCAGGCAGATTATTTAGAGGGAGTAAGATCTGTAAACTCCCTGGAAAGAAGTTACAGGGAGTATTACAACCTCTACTTTACGAGAAACTATATGAGTTCTAAGCTTATAAATAAGGGTGAGGAGAGGTATCTTGGGGAGAAGATAACCGACTTGAGTATGTCTAACAATATAAAGCTTTCCAATATAAACTTTACCGACTCTGTGGAAGATAATACTCAAAAGTATGTTTTAAGCACTCAGTTTACGACGGATTTTTATACATTGAAAAGCTTCTTAAACGATATAGACAATCTGGAGAAAAATATCAATCTGGATAGCATAACAATACGTAGAAGCGGGAATGAACTGGATATTTCAGCGTCCTTCTCGATCTACCTTTCAAGATAGGAGCTGGGGAGTTTAGATGGAGATAAAATTAAATTTTAACGGGATTAAGGAGAAGGTTAAAAACCTCAAAAAGAGAGAGATCCTTATAGGGGGAGTTGTAATCTTTGCTCTGATGATCCTTTACCTAAAGTTTTCCAAGAGGGAAGATAACTTCCATATTCTTATGGAACTTCAGCCTAACAGAAGCTTTGTAATTGAAGACGTTATGGAGGATGAGAGAGCGAAGGTATATGACGCTATCAAACAAGAGGAGGAGAGAAACAAGGGAGTGGGAAGGGACATATTCTTTTCCTATACCGATGGGGACGGTATAGCTCCTACTCTTACTGGAGTAATGATAGGAAGAAAAAGAACAGCAACCTTTTCCAACGGGATGATACTGGAAGTGGGAGATGAGTTCTATGGACACAAGATTAAGAGGGTACTACAGGGGAGAGTAGTAATAGAGGACGGCATGGGAGATGAAAAAACACTAGAAATTCGGAGGAACTAGAGGATGAAACAGCGGATGAAAAAGTTATTGATACTGTGTATGCTTATCACAGGTACTCTGGCCAAAGGGGCAGGATACAACGGGGAGATGATAGCACCAAATAAAAGAGTTAGTGTAGATTACCAGGGAGCAGACCTTGTAAATGTCCTCAGAGGGATCTCCTTTGACAACAACCTCAATATGGTTATAGATGACAGTATTCAGGGAACAGTGACCCTTAGTGTAAGAAATGCCCTTATAGATGATCTTCTAGAGGCAATACTGAGATCCAATGGTTACACCTACCTTCAGAGTGGTAATCTGGTAGAGGTAATGACCGTAGAAAAGGCAGTGGAGACTATAAATACAGATAAGCCTAGTTCTTAGGTATTTAAGCTTGAAAATGTGAATGCCGAAGAGATAATGGGAGATGTGAGGCAGCTCCTGAAGGATGGGGATACCATAATAGAAAACCCCGACAACAACTCACTGACTGTAAGAGCAAGAAGAAGAGAGATGTTTGCGGTAGAGGAGTTCTTAAGGGGGAGAGATGGTAAGAGTATAGAGGAAGTAAGGAAGAACGTGGAACTTATAAGAACCAAGCATCTAAGTCCAACCCAGGTATATGAGGTTCTGGTGGAGATGGGATATAAGGTTGCAGGGGATATAAGGATAAGCGAGACACTAAACGGACTTCTGGTAATAGCCAATAAGAGTGAGGTATCTAAACTGAAGTCGGTTATAGAGAGTATAGATACTCCAGATCACCAGGTGGTAATCGAGGCCAGGATAGTAGAGGTGAGTGAAGGAGATGAAAGGAACTGGGGAATCAGTTGGAGCTACAATAAGGATAATGGCCAGGACAACCGTGGAAGCGGTGGAGATAGTGGCGGAGATGACGGTGGTGGAGACGGAGCTTTTTCTCCAATATCCGGTGTAGATACAGTAATAGATGCTTCTAATATATCCAATGGTATAAGCATTGGGCTGGGACTTCTGGGGAATGACCAGTTTACGGCAATCTACAGAAATATTGTTACTGATAAATCCACAGAGATACTGGCAAAGCCAACCATTACAACCCTCAATAATATGAAGGCCAAGATAGACCTTGTGGATGAGGTTCCATATAAGCAGTTGGAGTATATAGGTGAAAGCGGAGAGTCTACCTCAACAAGCTATGAGTTTAAGGAGGTGGGAATTACACTGGAGGTAACTCCACAGATATCTGAGGATGGAATGATCAAGATGGAGGTAGCTCCTACTATAAGTGAAGTAACGGGTAAAACAGATGACGGAGTGCCATTTATATCTAAGAGAAGTGTGGAAACCAACGTTATAGTGAGAAATGGTGAAACCCTTGCAATAGGAGGTCTTATAAAGGATACCTCAACCAGAACAGATACAAAAAATCCATTCCTGAGCAGGATACCTATAATAGGGTACTTTTTCAGAAGCAGCTCCAACGATAAAAATAAAACAAATCTAATGATCTTTATAACTCCAAAGCTCATACTTAATAGGGAGCTTACAGACAGGATAAATATCGTTGAGGGAACATCAGGAAGCGGAGCCAAAACTGTATCTAGAGATGGACTTCCTGAGAAATCGGTAGCAGAGCTAAAACCGACGGAAGATGAGATGTCTGATAATATAAGCACAGGGATAAACAGGATACAGGAAAAGTTACAGAAAGCGATTTATAACAATTAAAAGGGTGGTACTATGTTTTTAAAGGTTTTAGTACTAAATATTATTCTGACTTTGGGGATCTTTGCTGCAAACTCAGGATATTACAAGGAAACTAGAGTAGGGGAGGAGAGAGTTTACTTTCCTAAGAGTGACACAGAGTATATAGACTACCTGACGGAGAAGGGTGGTACAGAATCCTACTATGAGCTGGCAATAGCTCACCTGAAACTAGGTGAGGAGGAAGCAGCCAAGGGTTACATAGAGCGTTACAGAAAGGCTGAAAAGGATCCAGGGAAGCTTATAAGATACTATAGGCTTCTGGGAGACTATGAGATGGTAGAGAAGGAGTTAGTAGCTCTCATGGAAGAGGCCGATGAGGAAATAAGGCTTAAATACAGGATCCTAATAGAGGATGAAGTGGCAGCTAAGGGGCTCCCAATAGACACCTCGACCTATAGTGTGGGAAGGGTTGAAAGACTCTTCTATCTGAGAAATGACGATGAGAAGTTTAAGAGGTATTTTAACGACCAAAGGTGGAAAAGATCGGAGATAGATGAACTCATATCTCGTTTAAAGGGCCAGGAGCTAGACAGAGGGAGCTCTGCCGAGAGGTTGTTTGAGATGTTTGCAAATGACAGAGATAAGGTAGAGAGGGAGTATCTGAAGATAGAGGATATAGAGGATATCAGAGGATATAGTAATTACTTTACCTATGCTGAAAAGCTGGGAGTAAAACCAGTGTTAAAGAGCCAGACGGAGAAAAACTACTACCTTGAATATAAAAAGGGGAAATTAGAGGAGGATGCATCAACGGGGGCAACTTCAGAAAAAGTAGCGTTAACCCAAGAAGGCAATGCACCTATCTTAGATTTAAAGGATAAAGCCTTCTATGAGAATAGGATAAAAGCTGGAGAGCTGGAGTATCTGGCAAAATATGTGGAGCTCCTAAGAGCAGGAGAGGAAGATGTGGACGCAGTTCTTGAAAATATCAGCAGGGAAGCCTATGCAGCCTATAGGGTAGAGAGGAACCTGCCTCTAGAAGAGTCTGATTTAGAGCTGGGTGCTAACTACCTCTATGGGGCTGGAGAGATATCAAAGCTACTTCCTCTGAAGGAGTACCTATCCAAGGAAAAACTATCTGTCTTATCCAAGAGGAACAGAGAGTTTAAGGAGTTTTATGAGGAAAAATATCCTTTTGAGATGGAGAATATAGATGAAAGAAGGGGAGAGTATCTTTATTTTGCTGAAAACCCAAGTATAAGTGGAGCTACTGTAGAGGAATTACAGCAAAAGAGACATTTGGAACCTCAAGAAAGATACTACCTTGCCGTGTACTACCACAATAAAGGGGAGTATACGAGAAGCTTTAGGGAGACGGAGCAGCTATTTAAGAGGTATCGTCTTTCAGATAGGATATTTAAACTTCATGCAGACAATATAAAAAAGATAAAGGAAAAGGGGACCGACTCGAAAGAGTAGTCCCCTTTTTTAAAACTTTAATTCATAGATCTCCTGCTTATCGGTGACCTCCAAGGTCTTTGTGACTCCCTTCACAGACACTGTAAGAGGGACAGTTGATGGTTCGGTATAGATCATACCATTGGCATCTGTCGTCTTCTCTTTTCCGTTGATTAAAACGGTAGTTTCCTCAAGGGGAAGGTTTGGCTCCTTCATTATCTGAAGGATAACCTTACTTCCCATAGGATCGAGGATGATATTGAAGTTCTCTTCATTTTTATCCAGAGCAAAGGGTTCAGAGGAGTAGCTCCTGTAGCCCTCTACACTTGTATAGATATAGAATTCCCTTGTGGCGGGAATATCTAAGAATTCAAAGTAACCATTGTCTCCAGAGAGGGTAGAGTCAAACCTTCTTCCCTCCTCATCGATAAGGTCTAATCTTCTTCTCTTGATGGGAGAAACTCCGTCTGAAACAATTCCTCTAAGGGAGAAGACCTGCCTGGCTACTCTGATCTCAAGGTTTGAAATTGTAGAGGATTTTTCAATCTTTTGAACTATCCCGTGGTGGAAGTATCCTCCCTTCTCCACCTTGATAAATACTATCCCTGCAGGAGTCTCACCTCTGAAACGTCCATAGGAATCGGTAAAGGTTTCAAAAACCTGATCCTCCGTTTTCATAGTGACTCGCGCTTCCTCGATAGGGACTCCCAGGTCATCGAAAACCCTTCCTCCTATAATGCTGGGAACCTCTTCAAGTTCAAGCCTCAGGTTGTAGGAAGATACCTGGGAGGTGAATTCATAGAGAAGGTTTACCTCCTTCTTGAGTTTATAACCAAACCTCTCCACCTTTATTTGATACTTCTTTGCTGGGAGGTATCCGCTGAACTCACCGGAAAAATCCGACTTCATAGAGTAGGAGTTGTTGTCTACATCGGTAAAGGTGACCTTTGCCCCTCCCAGGGACATATCACCAACTTTTAAGATTCCCTTTACATTAACCTGGGGAGGACTTGCAAAGAAGTTTATAAACTTCCCTCCCTTATCGTTTATGGGGAACCTCTGTATCCTGAAGATGGTTTTACCTCCCATAACCAGGCTTATGTCGTAGTATCCGTGTTCGATATTTAGGGGTTCTAGAAGGGAGTGAACCTCTAAAGATTTTACAGGTTCATTGTTTTGATAGAAGATGACCTTTGCTCCCTCCAGGGTTCTTCCTCTGTTTACAGGCCTATGGGAAAGGTAGACCTCCTGCTTTCTACTCTCGATTATGGAGATGAAAAATGAAGATTCCCTTCTCTCCAATTCCACACTGTAACTCCTGTAACTACCGTCGGAAGTAATGAGCATCTCCTTTGTGTGGTAGTCTGGGGAGAAGAACTGGAACTTATATCTTCCCTCCTCCAGATCCAGACTGGCCCTTCCCCCTGAATAGTTGAGACCATACTTAACCTGGGTATCCAGGTTGGTGTACTCCATATATCCCCTACTTACATTGAAGATAAAGTTAAGCTTGTTTTCAGAAAAACTTATATTGTATAAAAGGAAAATACAAGTAATCAAGAAGAACTTTCTTAGCACCTGACCACCTCCTTTAGATTTTTGTAATAGGTTAAACATATTAACTTATAACACTTTTCTCAAGGAGAATCAAGTAAAGGAACAACGTTTAAAAAAATAAGGTACTATGTTATAATAGATAGGAAATGCTCGTTTTTTTGGATAGGAGCAGAGGGGGATAAGATGGCTTACAAAGAAGTCTTAGATGAGAGAGAAAAAACTAAGATTAGATTTATAAAAACCCAGATGGAAAAGGGCGAATATCTGGGAGAGTTCAAGGAAAATGTAATAGCCGCCCTGAAGAAGGATCAACTTGAAGAAGATGATGTCTATATTGAAATCATAGAGGCGATGAAGGAGGGAGATGTATCTCTATTAAAGATGAGAAGGGATGTATCTTTGGACAGATTGAAGCCATATATCAGGGAAGCGGAAAACCTGGGGCTGAGATACCAACTGGTAGACGGCCTAAGCTACAGAGGAGAGATAGCGCTAGTTGTAGTGTCTAAGGATGCTCTGGACAACGCTGATGAAGACGTTGTGATAAGAGATATGGATCAGGACTTTATAGATGCTGGTCTGGGCGAGGAACTGAGTAAAGCCAGGGGTCAGAAGATCTGTAAGGAGTGTTACGAAAAAATCAAGGATACACTACCGGAATATTTAGGGTGCTTCAAGAAGATGGGGATACTAGATAAATTATTGGGAAATAAATGTCCGGGATGTACTAAAAAATAGGAGGAAAGATGGTAGAGGCATTTAGAATAAGAGGCGGAAATAAATTAAAGGGGATACTAAGAGCAAGCGGAGCAAAAAATGCAGCTCTTCCTATAATCATAGGGACACTTATAGAGAAGGGGACATATGTATTAAAGAATGTACCTGACCTAAGAGATATAAGAACGCTTATCCAACTACTGGAGAGCCTAGGAATGAAGGTTGAGAGGCTGGATAAGAATTCATATAAATTTGTAAATGAGGGACTGACAAACCTAGTGGCAGCTTATGAGCTTGTAAAGAAGATGAGAGCATCCTTCCTTGTAATGGGACCTATGCTGGCTCATGCAAAGGAAGCAAGAGTTTCCCTTCCTGGAGGATGTGCTATCGGTTCTAGACCTGTGGATCTTCACCTTAAAGGCTTTGAAGCTATGGGTGTAGATATTACCCTGGATCATGGTTATGTGGAAGCTAAGGCCAAGGACGGCAAGCTTTTAGGAGCAAATGTACTCTTTGACTTCCCTAGTGTGGGAGCTACAGAGAATGTAATAATGGCAGCTGTAAAGGCTGAGGGAGTAACAACACTAGAAAATGTTGCAAGGGAGCCTGAAGTAGAGGACCTTTGTAACTTCCTGAACTCCATGGGAGCAAAGATAAGTGGAATAGGAAGCAGCAAGCTTGTAATAGAAGGTGTAGAGAAGCTGGTCCCAGGGGAGTATACAATCATGCCAGACAGAATAGAGGCTGGTACCTATGTTGTTGGAGCTCTTATGTTTAACGGCGATATAGAGGTAGAAGGTGTAGTTAGAGAGCACATAGAGAGTTTTATCAGTAAGCTAGAGGAGATGGGAGCAGTATTTGAGATAGAGGGTACCCACCTGAAGGTAAAATCTAAGTTGGAGGACCTGAAGCCTGCTAAGGTAAAGACTATGCCGCACCCTGGATTTGCAACGGACCTTCAGTCCCAGATGATGACCCTTATGTGTCTTGTGGGAGGTACAAGTGAGGTTAAGGAGACTATCTTTGAAAATAGATTTATGCATGTGCCTGAGTTAAATAGAATGGGAGCAAGCATCGATATAGAGGATCATGTGGCAGTTGTAGAGGGAGTTAAGACCTTCTCTTCAGCTGAAGTTATGGCCAGTGACCTTAGAGCAGGGGCGTCTTTAGTCCTTGCAGCCCTTAAAGCAGAGGGAGAAAGTATCGTAAACAGAATATATCATGTGGACAGAGGTTATGAGCAGTTAGAGGAAAAACTAAAGGCTATAGGTGCAGATATAGAGAGAATAAAGATGGAAGCGTAGAAAAATATTAAAAAAAGTTTATTATTAATTTGACTTTTTTTAATAACTAATGAATAGTTTAAAGAGGAGTTTATAAGATGGAAAAAATTATAGGGATAAATGCAGTGGTGGAAGCCCTTCAGAATCCAGAAAAGAATATAGAGAAGATCGAGGTGTTCAAAGGAGTTAAGGCTGAAAGGCTGGGACAGTTGAAAAAACTGGCTTCCAAGAGGAATATTAAGATTCACTCTACAGGAAAAAGAGTGGAAAATTCTCAGGGAGTGGTAGCTTTTATCAGTCAGTATGACTACTATGTGGAGTTTGGAGGATTTTTAGAAAAGCTTGCAGGAGAGAAAAAGTCCATCGTCATGATACTTGACGGTGTACAGGACCCTAGAAATTTTGGAGCCATTATAAGAAGTGCTGAGATATTTGGTGTAAGTGGGATTATAATACCAGAGAGAAACTCGGTAAAGATAAATGAAACTGTAGTAAAAACTTCTACTGGGGCAATAGAGCACGTGGATATTGTGAAGGTAAAAAATATCTCTGAGGCCATGAGTCAGCTGAAGAAACTTGACTTCTGGATCTATGGAGCAGATGGAGCTGGAAACAAATATTACCACGAGGAAAAGTATCCAGATAAGACAGTTATTGTCATGGGAAGTGAAGGTTTTGGTATTAGAAAAAAAGTAAAGGAAAATTGTGATATTCTCGTAAAGATACCTATGCACGGAAAAATAAATTCGTTAAATGTTTCAGTGGCAGGTGGGATACTACTATCAGAGATCTCAAAAAACCTACATTAAGCCGGCCCATTGAAACTCTGAGAGTTTCTAGATAAGGGAGTGGTTTTATGTCGTTGAATACCATTACAGATGAGTTGCTAGAGCACGCCCAGAGCGGCGATCAGGAAGCTGTGAGAAAGATATTTGATCACTACAGAAATTTTGTGTTTTTGAAGGCGAAGAACTACTTTTTGGTAGGAGCTGAAAGGGAGGATCTTATACAGGAGGGGATGATAGGACTTCTCAAAGCTATAAGAGCCTATGATGCAGACAATGCAGCATCCTTTAAGACCTTTGCTACCATATGCATAAAAAGACAGCTGATTACAGCGATAAAATCTGCCAACTCACAAAAAAACATGGCGCTGAATACAGCCATAGGAATGTATGGGGAGAGCAGTGAGGACAGGGAAGTTTCCTACTTTAAGGGCTTAGAGTCCTATATAACCTATAATCCTGAGGAGATGTACCTTACCAAGGAACAAATTGTGGGGCTCAAGGAGTATCTTGCAGAGCATCTCAGTGAATTTGAGCAGGATGTATTTAAAAATATGGTAAAGGGACATACCTATAAGGAGATATCCTATAAGCTGAATAAAAAGGTAAAATCAGTGGACAATGCTATTCAAAGGATAAAGAGGAAGAGTGAAGCCTGGCTGGAAACGTACAGGAAGGTTTAAAGTTGGAGGGACCCCCTAGGAAGGGCGGTCCTTTTTCTTGTGGAAATATTTAAATTGTGGTATATTTACTTTGAAGAAGAGTTATGGATAACTTGAAAAATATAGTGAAGATGTACGTTAAAGAAATTGACATTGAATTTTTTCTCTGCTATATTGTAGTAATAAAAGTTGAAGGAGATAACTTATGGAAAACCTAATTTGTGTTACAAGAAAAGAGAATAAACTCCTCTTGCTGCTCGGATCTGTAGATACAAATTTAATAGCAGTGGTAGCGAATTAGGAGTTTCAAAATAAATCTCTTAGTTCCCTCTAGAGGGAATTATTTAAGTTGCAGGAATAAAAGTTCTTGCTGGGAGAAGTAATTGATGACAGCCTATATGGCTGTCTTTTTTTTAAAAAATATAGAGAGGTGAGTTCTGTGAGGGAATATGATTACAAAGAGATAGAACCTAAGTGGCATGCCAAGTGGGAAGAGGACAATGTTTTTAGAACAGAGGACAAGGTAGAGGGGAAGGAGAATTACTACATTCTAGAGATGCTTCCATTCCCGTCTGGAAAACTACACATGGGACACGTAAGAAACTACACTCTTGGAGACGTAGTGGCTAGATACAAGAAGATGAAGGGGTACAATGTACTTCATCCAATGGGATGGGATTCCTTTGGACTGCCTGCAGAAAATGCAGCTATTCAAAATGGTGCTCATCCGGCAGTTTGGACTGTACAGAATATCGAGAATATGAAGAAGCAGCTGAAGATGCTTGGTTTCTCATATGACTGGGATAGAGAGATTGCTTCCTACAAGGAGGAGTACTATGTATGGAACCAGTGGCTCTTCAAGAAGATGTATGAGAAGGGGATAGTTTATAAGAAGAAGTCTACTGTAAACTGGTGTCCGGACTGTGAAACAGTTCTTGCCAATGAGCAGGTAGAGGACGGAAAGTGCTGGAGACACGGAAAGACCGATGTAATTCAGAAAGATCTTGAGCAGTGGTTCTTTAAGATAACGGACTACGCTGATGAACTTCTTAAGGGGCACCAGGAGCTGAAGGAAGGTTGGCCTGAGAAGGTTCTTACAATGCAGAAGAACTGGATAGGTAAGTCCTTTGGAACTGAGATAAACTTTACAGTTGAAAAAACTGGGGAGAAGTTACCTGTGTTTACAACCAGAGTAGACACTCTTTATGGAGTAACTTACTGTACAATAGCTCCAGAGCACCCAATGGTAGCTGAGATCCTGGCTGAAAACCCTGGAATCAAGGATGCTGTAACTAAGATGAAGAACGAGGATATGATCGAGAGAACAGCAGAGGGGAAGGAAAAGAACGGTGTGTTTACAGGAAGATATGTAATAAACCCTGTAAATGGAGAGAAGGTTCAGCTTTGGATTGGAGACTATGTTCTTATGAACTACGGTACAGGAGCTGTAATGGCAGTACCTTGTCACGATGAGAGAGACTTTGCCTTTGCAAAGAAGTATGACCTGCCTCTAAGAGTTGTAATCAACCCTATAGACAAGAAGACCAAGGAAGAGATCGTTATTGCAGCTGAGGATATGGAGAATGCCTTTGTTGGAAAGGGAATCCTTACAAACTCTGGTGAGTTTAATGGGTTAAATATAAAGGAAGCACAGAAGAAGATCGCAGAACACCTTGAAGCAGAAGGTATGGGAGAGAGAACGGTAAAGTACAGACTAAAGGACTGGGGAGTATCCAGACAGAGATACTGGGGAACTCCAATTCCGGCTCTATACTGTGATAAGTGTGGAGTAGTGATGGAAAAGGATGAGAACCTTCCTGTAAAGCTACCTATGGATATTAAGTTTACTGGAAACGGAAACCCTCTTGAGACATCTGAGGAGTTTAAAAATGCAACTTGTCCAGAGTGTGGAGGAGCAGCCAGAAGAGAAACAGATACTATGGATACCTTCGTGGATTCATCTTGGTACTACCTGAGATACTGTGACCCTAAGAATACAGATCTTCCATTTAACAAGGAGATCGGAGACGGATGGTCACCGGTAGATCAGTATATCGGAGGAATAGAGCACGCGGTAATGCACCTGCTTTACTCTAGATTCTTCCACAAGGTTATGAGAGATATGGGACTTATCTCAACAGATGAACCATTTAAGAGACTTCTTACTCAGGGAATGGTACTAGGACCATCATACTACTCAAATGCCAAGAATGCCTTCCTATACCCTTCAGAGGTTGAAATAAAGGGAGACAATGCTTACGACAAGGAAACTGGTGAGGAGCTTGTTGTTAAGGTAGAGAAGATGTCTAAGTCTAAAAACAACGGTGTTGATCCAGAGCACATTATAGAGAAGTATGGAGCAGATACAGCGAGATTATTCACTATGTTTGCTGCACCACCTGAGAAGGAACTGGAGTGGAATGAGAATGGACTTGCAGGTTCATACAGATTCCTAAATAGAGTCTGGAGGATGGTAGCAGAGAACAAGGAGTTTATCCAGGATGGAGATATAGAACTTGAGAAGGTAAGCAAGGAGGATAAGGTTGTTATCAGAAAGCTTCACCAGACGATCAAGAAGGTAACTGAATCTATCGAGGCAGACTACCACTTCAATACTTCCATAGCTGCTACAATGGAGCTTTTAAATGAGTTGCAGGACTATAAGACCAATGTACTTGAAGCAGATAAGATGACATCTGAATCTAAGAAGGTTTTCGCAGATGCCCTGAAGAATATGACTCTTATGCTTTCACCATTTGTACCACATACTTGTGATGAGTTATGGGCAGAACTAGGAAATGAGGGATACCTATTTGATGCAGCCTGGCCAGAGCACGTAGAAGCTCTCACAATCTCAGACGAGATAACTATAGCTGTACAGGTAAATGGTAAGGTAAGAGCTACTTTGGATGTGGACAGAAACATCTCCAAGGAAGACCTTGAAAAGATGGCTGTAGAAAATGAAAATGTAGTTAAGAATACTGAGGGAAAAAACATTGTTAAGGTAATTGTTATCCCTGGTAAGATAGTAAATATTGTTGTAAAGTAATCTTTCTTTGGAAGGTTATTCATTAAATCTAATAAGCTCTTCTTTGGAATTTTTCAAAGAGGGGCTTGTTTTTATATGAGGAGGCAGAGAGGAATGAAATACAGCATAGGAGAGATGAGCAAGCTCTTTGGGATTCCGGTGACCACACTGAGGCACTACCACAACAAGGGAATATTTAAAGCTTTCTACATAGATGAGGAGAGCGGGTACAGATACTACTCCTCTGAGCAGTTTGAGCTACTGAACAATATACTGAACCTCAGATACAGCAAGGTTCCCCTGGAAAGGATCAAGGAGTATACCGAGAAGGGGGAGCTAACCTCCCTCAAAAAGCTCTTTGAGAATCAGAGGGATGAGCTGAGAATGAAGATCGAGGAGCTGGAAAGGGCTGAGAGAAGTGTAGAGGAGAGGTTGAGATATATAGAGGAGGTAGAGGGGATAGAAAGGTTTGGCAGGATAATAGTCGAAAAGAAGCCTGTGAGAAGGATCTTCAGTGTGAAAAATTCCTTTGTTACAGAGGAGGAGCTGGAACTTGTAGTGAGGGAGCTTGGAAGGGTAAGTGACTTTTCAGCCAGCCTGGTCCTAGGAAGTGTGGGGCTAATTATGAGGAGAGAGGGGGAGTGGGAAAAGTATTCTGGGGTATACCTTGTGGGAGAAAAGTTTCCTGAAGCTCTCCAGGTAGAGGAGCAGCCTGAGGGGGAGTATATAAGGGTATACTTTAAAGGAACCAGGAATGACAGCCCTAGATACTACAAAATGATGGAGGAGTATATAGAGGAGAAGGGAGTAGAGGTAGAGGGACCCTACTATGAGATGGCCCTAGTGAGTAACTCAATGGCTTCAAAGGAGAGGGAGTATATAAGGGTAATAGAGATTAAGAAAAAGAGTTGACTCTCTAGCTGGTGGAGACTTTATAATTCTCTTAATAGAAGAGATTAAGGAGGGATGAAATTATGCTGGGAACCATAGTGAATACATCTACAATAGTGGTGGGGAGTATTGTCGGAAGTTTGCTAAACAGGGGAATAGAGGAGAGGTATAAGGAGAGGACTATGCAGGGGATGGGGCTTGTGGCCCTGGCTATAGGGATATCCAATATATCCAAGGGTATGGAGTTGATAAATAATCCGATTATCTTTATTCTTGCTATAGCTATAGGAGCAGTTGTAGGTGAGTGGATGGACCTCGAGGGAAAGATAGAAAGGTTCAATAAAGGTTTTGTAGAGGAGAAGAGCCCTCTTCAGGGAATAGTTATCGGGGTGGTGTTATTTTGTGTGGGAGCACTTTCTATAGTTGGACCCATTGAGAGTGCCCTCAGAGGAGACAATAGCATGCTCTATGCCAACGCTGTCCTAGACGGGATAACCTCTGTAATACTATCTGTTAACTATGGTATATCCATAGCTGTAGTTGCTCTAATACTATTTATATGGCAGGGGGGGATCTACCTGGGAGCAGGGGCTATTGAGCATACTCTGACCCCTGAGGTTTTAAATCAGTTAACCCTTCTAGGAGGATTATTTATCCTGGCTACAGGAATAAATATACTGGGATTGGGAAGGGTAAAAACCTTGAACATCCTGCCGGCTCTACTGGTGCCGTTTCTGGCTAGGGCTTTAAATCTGATCTAAATAGGAAATAAAAATAAAAGTTTTTTTAAAAAAGTGTTGACGAAAGGCTATAATAGTGATATTATATATCTTGTCCGCGAGGGAAACTGAAGCGAACGAGTCAAAGGACATTAGCAATTAAATAGAGAAGATAAGTCAGAAAGACGAAATGATTTTTTAATCAATTCGCAACCAATAATTAGGTGTATAATCACGAAAGTGATTTAAAATATATTTGAATGAAGAGTTTGATCCTGGCTCAGGATGAACGCTGACAGAATGCTTAACACATGCAAGTCGACTGGAATTCACCTTCGGGTGATAGTACGGTGGCGGACGGGTGAGTAACGCGTAAAGAACTTGCCCTCTAGACTGGGACAACTGTTGGAAACGACAGCTAATACCGGATATTATGAGATT
>NZ_BSDY01000019.1 GCF_027925155.1 Propionigenium maris DSM 9537
CAAACTCTTCATTCAAATATATTTTAAATCACTTTCGTGATTATACACCTAATTATTGGTTGCGAATTGATTAAAAAATCATTTCGTCTTTCTGACTTATCTTCTCTATTTAATTGCTAATGTCCTTGCTGCAAAACACCGACATTGCTGAGGATGTTTTGTAGTACTCAGATAACTTTCAGTTATTCTGAGTTTCATTTTTCGTCCTTCGGTCTCCCTCGCGGACAAGAAGTATAATATCACTATTACAGTCTTCCGTCAACACTTTTTTTAAGTTTTTTATTTTTTTCTTCACCTTCCCTTAATCTTAATTCCAGCTAAACCCAGTATCTGCACCTTTACCTCCTAAAATCCCCTGGAAATATTAACTTTTTTTTAATTATTTTAGAAATATTTAATTACCCCCTTCCCCTGTTACCTTGTACTATATTTAGGTATAATAAGGATCTTTTTATTCTAAGGAGGAATAGATTTTGGACGGATTTTCTATAAATTTAAAGAAGAACTTTGAAAATATAACCGATGAGGAATTAAAAAAGGAACTGGAAGACTTCTATGAGAAGAAACAAAAACTTAGAAAGTTAGTTGAAAAGCAGGCAAAGAAGGAGATGCTCTTCAACGTAACCTTTTTGGTTGTTGTTTTAGGCTTCTTTATCCTAGGGGCCATCCTGAAACATATCGATGCCACCCTTTCCCTGGAGATAGCTATCCTCCTTGTTTCTGTAAAGATGGTATGGATGATCTACGAGCAGCAGAAGGCCAACCACTTCTTCTTTTGGATATTAAGTACTCTAGAGCACGAGGTCAATCAGCTCCACGTCACCATCCACACCCTAAAAAGGAAAAATAAAACCCTATAAAAAAAGCTGAGATTTTAAATCTCAGCTTTTTTATCTTCAAATATATCTTTCAGAACTTCCTCTAATGCATCTTCCTTGGCTATATCTTCCTTGGCATAGATGAAGCCCCTTCCTATAGCTTTTCCATCTACAAGGACTCTGTAACTTCCTAGTTTCTCTCCCTTTGCTACAGGAGCTACAATCCTCTTATTATAGTCGGTCTCTATCTTTACATCCCACTTATTGCTTGTAAACTTCATGATATCCTTCTCTGGATAGATAGGAAGATACTCCTCCTCTCCCCTCTCTACCCTGATCCTTCCAAGGGCAGCATGGGAATCCACTACCTTCCTTACCTGAAACTCCTTATAGAAGAGATCTATAGTTTCCTCGGCCACCTTATTTCTCCTGTATTCCGTTGGTGATCCGAAAACTACAGTTATGGCATTTATATCATTTCTTTTACTTGCTATACTTATATTATATCCCGCTGTGCTGTGGTGCCCCGTCTTTATACCATATATCCCCTTCTCCACAGAAAGGAGCTTATTCCTGTTCCGGATTCTCTGGCTTCCCTGGATAACTGTTTCCTTGGTAGAGGCGATCTTTATGTAGTCTGGATACTTAAGAGCTTCCAAGGACAGAAGGTATATCCCCCTTGCACTCCCCTCATCCATTCCTGTACCAGTCATATGAGGCGGCAGTCCCATGGGAGTATAGAAGATAACCTCGTCACCGGCTCCTGCCTCCCTGGCCTTTTCATTCATAAGCTCTATGAAGTTATCCACATCTCCACCACTTACATACTCTGCAAGGGCATAGGCTGCATTGTTGGCTGAATATATAGCTGTGGCCTTGATGAGTTCCTCCACAGATATCCTCGATCCTCTTCCCATCCAGATCCTGCTTCCTCCCAGGTTTCTGGCTTTCTCACTTATGGGAACCATATCCGTGAGCTTTATCTCTCCTGCATGGACCTTGTCGTAGACCACCATCAGGTTCACCATCTTAGTTACCGAGGCCAGAGGGTGCCTCTCATCTATATTCTCTGAATAATATATATGTCCCTTATCATCTCCCAAGAGGAGAGAAGTATAATCTTCCTCTGCCATCCCCTTTAAAGACATAAGAAGCATCAGTATCATTAAAATTCTTTTCTTCAACATTCCATCTCCTGTTTTCCAGTATTTATACCCTATATTTTAACCTTTTTTCACCGTTTCTTGAAGGTTTAAATTGACATTTTCAATTTAATGCGATCATTATTCCAGCTCTTCCTTCCATTTTCCCCATCAAATATAAAAAGAGAGGTTTCCCTCTCTTTCTTAAATTAATTATTTTTTGCTCATGTAGTCTTCGATAGCTGCCTTGATAGCTTCCTCAGCTAGTACTGAACAGTGCATCTTTACTGGCGGAAGACCGTCTAATGCCTCTGCCACTGCTTTGTTAGTAAGCTCTAGCGCTTCACTTACATTTTTCTCTAGTATCATCTCAGTAGAGATAGAAGAAGTTGCAATTGCTGATGCACAGCCAAAAGTTCTAAACTTTACATCCTTGATGATATCGTCCTCTATCTTTAAGAATATCTCCATTACGTCTCCACATGAAGGACTTCCTACCTTTCCGTATCCATCTGGATTTTCAATTACACCTGAGTTTCTTGGATTCATAAAGTGATCCATTACTTTTTCTGAATATTGCATCTGCCTTCACTCCTTATTTATTAACGAATTCTCCCCAAAGAGGTGATATCATTCTTAATCTTTCAATAATTGGCGGTAACTCTGCCAGTACATAGTCGATCTCTTCCTTGGTGTTGTATTTACCAAGGCTAAATCTGATCGTTCCGTGGGCAAACTCTACCGGTATACCGATTCCCAGCAGTACATGGGATGCCTGAAGTTCATCTGAAGAACATGCTGATCCCGAGCTCACTGCAATTCCTTTATAGTTAAGGGAAAGAAGTATAGACTCCCCTTCTAGATACTTAAATGTCACACTTGAAGTTCCAGGTAGTCTTGGTGCTCCCTTGGCATTTATAACTATCTCAGGGACCTTCTTCAGAAGCTCCTCCTCAAAGTAGTCTCTCAGTTCAGATAGCCTCTTGCACTCCTCCTCCTGGTGAGCTACAGCAGCCTTCAGGGCTGTTGCCATTCCTACAATACCAGGTACATCAGATGTTCCAGGTCTTCTCTTTCTCTCCTGTCCACCACCTGTGATTACCTTTCCAAGTCTTGTTCCCTGCTTTATATAAAGGAGTCCCATTCCCTTAGGCCCGTAAAACTTGTGCCCGGAAATAGTAAGAAGGTCTATTCCCATCTCCTTTGGTTTAAGCTTTAGTTTACCAGCAGACTGTACTGCATCTGTATGGAATACAATCTTCTTCTCATTGGCGATCTTAGCGATCTCCTCTATAGGCTGTATAGTACCAATCTCATTGTTGGCATGCATTACAGTTATAAGTATAGTTTCTCTTTTTATTGCAGCCTTTAGCTCCTCTAGATCTACCAGACCATTCTCATCCACTGAAAGGTAGGTAACTTCATACCCCTCCTTCTCAAGGTCTTTACAGGTATTTCTCACTGCAGGATGCTCGATGCAACTTGTAATTATGTGGTTTCCTCTTCTTTTATAAGCTCTTGCCACTCCACGAATAGCCATATTATCAGACTCTGTTCCAGAAGCTGTAAATACTAACTCACTTGCCTCTACTCCCAGTATATCTGCTATAGTTTTTCTAGCTTCTTCCATCGCCTTATTTGACTCTTGACCAAAGCCGTGCATACTTGATGGATTTCCATAAACTTCCCCAAAATAAGGTAACATAGCCTCTAGGACTTTTTCATCTACTTTAGTTGTAGCATTGTTGTCTAAATATACCTTCATTTCCATCCTCTCCTGAACATTAGTTAATATGAATATAGCATTCTTTATGATCGCTGTCAAGAATTGTTTTTTCCTGCTCTTAGTATAACACAGTTACCATACTCATTCAAGGTATAACCCTTGTTTTTTAAGGAGTTTAATGGTTTTAAGGGCTTAAATAACACTAGTGATTTTATACTTTTTGAAACCTGGGTTTTCTCTAGAATAGTGTTTAACTGCTCTAGAAATGTTTGGACACACATTTGTTTTAAGTTTCAAAATAATAGAACTCCTCACTTTATTTTCTTACTTTTTTGATAAGTTTCTCATTATTTTTCTTCCGTAGTTACAGAGTTCATTTAATTCACATTCTGTACATCTAGGTCTTCTTGCCACACACACATCCCTCCCCTGAAGTATCAGGTAGTGGGAGAAGTCTATCCAGTGATCCTGGGGGACTATCTCCATGAGCTCCCTCTCTATTATTATGGGGTTATCTCCCTTTACAAGGCCTATGAGGTTGGTGAGTCTCTTTACATGGGTATCCACTGTAATCCCCGATGCAAGTCTCCACACCTCTCCCCTCACTACATTAGCAGTCTTTCTACCTACCCCTGCAAGGGCTGTGAGTTCATCCATCCCCTGGGGTACCTCGCCATTATACTTTTCCACTATCTCCATACTGGCTGCCTTGATATTCTTGGCCTTATTTCTGTAGAAGCCTGTACTCTTTATGTGTCTCTCTATCTCCTCCACAGGCATAGCTGCAAAGGCCTCTGGAGTATTTACATGCTTATACATCTCCTCGGTGACTATATTTACCCTCTTGTCCGTACATTGAGCCGACAGTATTACAGCTACCAGCAGCTCAAAGGGTGTTGTAAAGTTCAGGGCACACTCCGGGTTCCCGAACTTATCATTCATTATCTTTATTATCTTTTTGGTTTTTTGCTTCTTGGTCATCTATTCTCCTTGATACCTATACCTCTCCTCAGGCTCTATATACTCCAGACCTATCTCGGTATAGATCTTCCTCTCCTCTATATTCTCTCTTCTGAGCTCCATCTCCCTCTCCCTGTAGATCTCCTTTACCCACTTGACGTGCTTCTTGGGACCCGTGGACTGCCACAGGGTAAAGTTGTATCTCCTCTCTATCTCGGGAATGGCGTGGATACATACCCCGCTCCTCAGCTGAAACTCATACTTATTTATCCTTCTCTCTACCTCGGGGTAGCTTCCTACCACTTCCAGTACCTCTCTCTTCTCTCCCAGTACAAGAAAGTCTATATCCCCTACATCTTTCCTTCTCCTTCTGAGGCTTCCGCTAGGTTCACACCTGTACCCCCTCTCAGAGAGGTATTCCTCCAGCCTTCTATACTCTCCCGCGGCAAATTCATATGAAAAACGCTCCTCCATCTTCCCCTACCTTCCAAAATTTCTCTATTTTATCCCCAGCTTAATCTAGCTTAAAGTCAATCCAGCAGCTAGTGCCCCTTTAGATCTCCCTTCATAAACTTCAGGCCCTGCTGCTAGCATCTATATAACTATTACATCCTCTACTCCCAGAGCCAGAGCCCTTCCCTTCAGCTCCTCCAGATACTCATCGGAAGGGGAATCTACTCCTGTGAGTTTTCCCTCCCTCACCCCTATCCTTCTGTACTTTATTATCTTATACCTTACTCCCCTTCCCCCTATGACCTTGGAAACCTCCTCCACAGTCTGGGTGTTATCGAGCTTTTCAGGTACAACCACAGTCCTTACCTCAAAGAGCTTTCCACAATCCAGGAGAAACTTCAGGTTTTCCTTCACATTTATATTTCCCTGGCCCGTGAGCTTCTTGTGCTCCCTCTTATCCCAGGCCTTTACATCTACCATAAAGGCATCGGTAACCTCTACAAACTCCCTATACCTCTCCTCCCATAGGGGAAGGGATCCGTTGGTATCTATGTAGCAGTCCAGCTCGGTCTCCTCCTTTACCCTTTTAAAGAGCTCCGTCAGCTCCTTATACTGAAGGGTAGACTCTCCTCCGCTGATGGTAATCCCCCTGAGGAAGGGTGCCACCCTCTTTATCTCACCTAGGAGTTCCTCAAGGGTATACCTTCTCACCATGGGACTTGCGTCCTTGGGACAGGTCTTTATACACTTATCACACTCTATACAGCCCTTGGAATCCCACACTACCTTCTTCCCCTCTTTTTTCAGGGCTCCTGTGGGACAGCCTACTACACACTTCTTGCATGAGCTGCACACACCTATGGTTTCAGGGTTGTGGCAGTAGTCACAGTTGTAGTTGCATCCCTGGAGGAAGATTGCCATCCTGTTTCCTGGGCCGTCTACACTGGAAAACTTTATTATCTTATTTACTAATATCATCTCTGCACCTACTCTGTAAATCTTTTATTGTCCCTGCAAAAAGGAGCAGACCAGGTCTGCCCCTCTACCTCTATTTTTCTTGTCTCAGCCTTCTGGAAAGAGCTCCGCTGTGGTCCGCTGCTCCCTTTCCCAGAACAGTGGTGTCTCTGAGGACCGCTTCTCCCCTTTCAAGCTTCTCTATCTCAGATCTCTTTACCAGGTAGCCAGTTACCCTTACCACGTCGCAGTCGCTTCCGTAGAGGGAGTAGAACCTCATCCCTGCTCCAAAGGCTCCCCTTATTATATCCAGGATAGATTCCTTGTTGTTCTCATAGGTCCTGTCAAACACAAAGATATCCCCTATACCACTTGGGAAGTACTTGTGAAATGGTGCCGACTGAACCACATGCTCAAACATCTCAGGTTCCTCTCCCACTGGAATTCTGCACCCTGGGCTTTCATTTTTATCCGTCTCTATACCTACCTGGGAGTGGAATAAGTGCTTGTTGTCGAAGTAGGCTCCTGCATACTCCGACCTGTGGTTCTCTATCATGGAGGATATTGCCTTTACGATCTCCATTGCCAGCTCATCAGCTTCCCTGTTCCTTCCAAATCTCAGGTCTCTCCCCTCTGTCTTCATAAGGGTATTGGTACACTCAGCCAGGCCTACTATTCCCAGAAGTCCCGTAAACTGCTCCTTTTTAAGGAATCCCTCCCTCACCAGGAAGTGGGTCTCATAAAAGCCGCTCTCCTCTATTATAAATCTGCTTCTCTCATCTATATATCCCAGGGTTTTCTCCACCAGGTGTGGAAGAGCCGTCTCCATAAACTCCTCTACACTGTCGGTATCCTGAGCCAGCCTTCCAAGTCTCATCCTTACAAGGGTATTTGCTCCTCCCCCTACCTTAAGGCCATTGTAACAGCTGACGATTCCATACTCTCCTCCGAAATCCTCTGTAAACATCCTGTTATTGGCAAAGCTTGGCTTAGCTGTAGTAAGAGCTGTATCTATACTCTGGATAGCCAGCTTTTGGCTGGTAGTTTCATCATACTTCAGTGTCAGGTTTGGTGTAGGAAGCTGCAGCTCCTTCATCACCTCTAAGATTATAAGACCTGCTTTAGTTTCAAGGGGTCCTATATTGGCGTGGCAGAAGGAATCCGTTATCGTTGCATCTATATGCTTTAAAAACAACCTTATTGCAAGACGTGCCTCCTCCTCATCCTCCACATAGGGCTCCAGCAGATAATCCAGATTCCCCAGATAAACAGGCATCGTCGTTATAGACGGTACATGCTTATACAGAATCAGCAGATTGTTGGTTGCCTCCCATATATTAGTTGCAGGAGTAAGCCCTAAAAACTCACATCCCTTCTGCATAAATAACTCATAGTCTGGTACGATATATCTCGGTCTGTAGGGAGCATTCCCCTCAAAGAGGTCACACATAATCCCCATATCCCTGTACCTCTGTGTTTCCTCATCTATCTTAAGTATATCGATAGTACTTTCAGCCAGTCTTGCCAGCCCCGCTATCTTCTGCTCCTGGGTAAGTCCCCTGTCCCTTACTATATTCAGAGCCTGTTCCATCAAATCACCCCTAAAAATTCTCTTTTTTAATGTGTTTATTATACCATCTCAGGCTTTTTTTTAGAAGAAAAAGGACCCCTCTCGGGGATATTTTTTACTCTTTTTATAAAGAACTTTAATCTCTCCCCTCTACTCCTTATCTAATGGTGTATTTTTTTTTAATTTTATGCTATAATATGTGGTATTTTTAAACTCAGCTAAACTACCTAAGTTGGTAGTTTACTTTATAATAGTGCAATAGATGTTATGGGCTAATACCTGAAGCCCTGGGCTATTTTTGATTTTTACAGGTAATGCAGCAGTTTTATGATTTTGAGGTGATTTATGTTCCTACCAACTACAATAGAAGAAGTAAATAAACTGGGATGGGATGCTCTGGATATCATCCTTGTCTCAGGGGATACCTATATAGACTCATCCTACAACGGCAGTGCTGTTATAGGGAAGTGGCTCGTTAAACATGGTTTCAGGGTAGGAATCATAGCTCAGCCTGATATAGATTCCAGTGAGGATATTACACGTCTTGGTTCTCCGGAACTCTTCTGGGGAGTCTCAGCAGGATGTGTGGATTCCATGGTGGCAAACTATACTGCTACCAAAAGAAGAAGAAGGTCAGATGATTTCACACCTGGAGGGGAAAACAACAGGAGACCCGACAGGGCTGTCATAGCCTATACCAACCTCATCAAGAGGAACTTCAAGGATGAGAAGAAGCCCATAGTTATAGGTGGTATCGAGGCTAGCCTTAGAAGAACTGTTCACTATGATTTCTGGTCCAATAAACTGAGGAAGTCGGTGCTCTTCGATGCCAAGGCTGACATCCTCTCCTATGGAATGGGAGAGAGATCCATGTTGGAGCTTGCCCTTGCCATGAAGAGAGAGGAGGAGTGGAGAAACATCAGAGGTATCTCCTATATAGCCAAGAAGCCCAGAAAGGGTTACGAGCTTCTTCCCTCCTACACAGAGTGTGTAGAGAGCAAGGATAAGTTTGTAGAGGCCTTTGAAAAGTTCTATATCAACTGTGATCCAGTTACAGCTAAGGGACTGGTACAGCAGCAGGATACCCGTTACCTTATACAGAATCCCCCTAGTCTCACTCCTACCCAGGAGGAGATGGATGAGATCTACGGAATGGACTTTGAGAGGGAAGTACACCCCTACTATCTCAAGCAGGGGCCCGTTAAGGCCATGGAAACAATCCGTAACTCCATAACAACTCACAGGGGGTGTTACGGTGAGTGTAACTTCTGTGCCATAGCTGTCCACCAGGGAAGAACCATCAGTCAGAGAAGCGAGGACTCCATAGTTAGGGAGGCTGAGCTTATCACAACTGGAGACAAGTTTAAGGGATATATCTCAGATGTGGGAGGTCCCACTGCCAATATGTATGGCATCGAGTGCCCTAAGAAGCTAAAGGCCGGAGCCTGCAAGGACAGAAGGTGTATGTACCCACAAACCTGCAGTGCAATAAGGCCAAACCACAGCAAGCAGATCTCCCTCCTTAAGAGACTTAATAAGCTGGAGGGTGTAAAGAAGATCTTCATCGCTTCTGGTATCAGATATGACCTTATCATGAGTGATAATAAGTGTGGTAACCTCTACCTGGAGGAGCTCATCAAAAGCCATATCTCTGGTCAGATGAAGGTAGCTCCCGAGCACACAGAGGACAAGATCCTTAGTCTTATGGGTAAACAGGGAAAGGGTGTACTGAAGTCATTTAAGGATAAGTTTTATGATATAAATGAAAGGATGGGTAAGAAGCAGTTCCTTACCTACTACCTCATTGCAGCCCATCCGGGGTGCGGTGACAAGGAGATGGCAGACCTCAAGAAGTTTGCCAGTCAGGAGCTGAGACTGAACCCCGAGCAGGTACAGATCTTTACCCCTACTCCATCCACCTACTCCACATTGATGTACTACACTGAAAGGGATCCCTTCACAGGGAAGAAGCTCTTCGTAGAAAAGGATATCAGCCGGAAGGAAAAGCAGAAGAATAAGCTTACTGCCAAGGAGGAGAGAGGATTTGGTAGAACTTTCCTGGGAAGGTCAAATGGAAGCTCCAAGAAAAGCTCTGAAAGCAGGGATGGAAATAATTCCAAAAGAAAGAGCGGTAAAAACACTAAACACAGTAAAAACGCTAAACTAAGTACAAATAATAAAAATAGATCTAAGAAAAAATAAGGAGGTTTAACATTGAAACCAATAGTTGCTATAGTTGGAAGACCTAATGTAGGTAAATCTACTCTATTTAACAAGCTTGTTGGAGATAGAGTAGCTATCGTTGATGACCAGCCGGGTGTTACAAGAGACAGATTATATAGAGAAACAGAGTGGTGTGGTACAGAGTTCGTACTAGTTGATACTGGAGGACTTGAGCCTAGAAACAACGACTTTATGATGTCAAAGATAAAACAGCAGGCTGAGGTTGCCATGAACGAAGCTGATGTTATTATGTTCATAGTGGATGCCAAAGCTGGAGTTACAGCTCTAGATGAGGAGGTAGCTTACATCCTCAGAAAGAAGAATAAGCCGGTTATCCTTTGTGTAAACAAGGTAGATGATTTCCTGGCTCAGCAGGACGATCTCTATGACTTCTGGTCATTGGGGTTCGAGCACCTGATGCCAATCTCTGCAGAGCACAAATCCAACCTTGGAGATATGCTGGATGTTATCACAGAAAACATCAACAAGCTGGAACTTCAAGAGGAAGAGGAGGGACTGAAGCTTGCTATCATCGGTAGACCAAATGCTGGAAAGTCCTCTCTAGTTAACAGACTTTCTGGTGAGGAGAGAGCTATCGTAAGTTCCATGGCAGGAACTACAAGAGATGCCATCGATACTTCCATCGAGTTTGATGACAATAAATATATTCTTATCGATACTGCTGGTATCAGAAGAAAGTCCAAGGTAGAGGAGAGCCTTGAGTACTACTCTGTACTTAGAGCTATTAAGACTATCAAGAGAGCAGATGTATGTCTTCTTATGCTAGATGGTCAGGAGGGAATTACCGAGCAGGACAAGAGGATTGCTGGTATTGCCTACGAAGAGAGAAAGCCTATTATAGTTGTTGTAAACAAGTGGGATGCTGTTGAGAAGGAAACTATGACTATGAAGCACATGACAGATGAGCTTTATGAGGAGCTTCCATTCCTTAGCTATGCTCCAATCGAATTTGTTTCAGCTCTTACAGGACAGAGAACTCTGAGACTTCTTGAGCACGCTGACCTTGTATATGGTGAGTACACTAAGAGAATTTCCACTGGTCTTCTTAACGGAGTGATCAAGGAAGCGACTATCATGAATGCACCACCTACAAGAAAGGGTAGACTTGTTAAGATCAACTACGCTACACAGGTATCATCTGCACCGCCTAAGTTCGTAGTATTCTGTAACTACCCAGAGCTGGTACACTTCTCATACCTGAGATACCTTGAGAACAGACTTAGAGAATCATTTGGATTCGAAGGTTGTCCTATAGATATCATGACTCAGACTAAAAATAGATAATTAAAAACCACCCTGAAACCAGGGTGGTTTTTTTTATCTATCCTTAACTTCTTAGGAAATGAGCTCCTTCACTACATTTCCATCTGTATCCAGTATCTGTATATTTGAATCGGGGTGGGACAATAAAAACCTCTCATAGATCTCCTCAGCCTGAGTATAGTTCCCTGCTGGCGCCTTGCCACATACCACTGCCATCCCATCTTCGGTAATCTCGGACACTGCCCTGACAACGTGAGAAAACTTATAACTCATGTTAAATCCTCTTGCCCTTTTAATCTGTTCCTCAGAGTTTTGTTCGAATGTTGCTAAATCAGCCTGATTAAACCTTCTTCTTCCCAATATTATCTCCTCCTGATACCCAAGATTAAATACCCTTACTACAAAGATAGCCAAGTTTTCCCCTCTTGTCAATAACCAGACATTCGTAATTTTTAGAGAATGGAGTTCCGAACACCTTTCATTCACCTGAAAAGATAAGATCCTCAATAAAAAAAGAAGGGTTTCCCCTCCTTTAATGTCTCTTTTCAAGAACCATATATATCAGGTGGTTGGTGACATCTATCTTTGTCCCATCCCCATACCTTCTCATATAGATATCCTCCAGCTCCCTGAGGCTTCCCTTTGTAAGGATCTGTCCAGTTCCCGTTGCACTATTTGCCCCTATACTCTTTATCATCTTCAGAAAATCAAGTACACTTGGATAACTCTCCACCATATACTCCTCATCCGATGCCAGCAGAAGGAAGCTGTCCTCCACTATCTCCTTTAAGGCACCGGTAGATATAAAGTCCTGAGAGAAACAAAAGCTTCCCTCCATCATCTCAAAACTTTCCCTCAGCTCACAGTAGGTTCTCTTTCCAAAGGTAGAAAAAACTATCTTTCCTCCAAAATCCAGCAGTGAATGAAGGTGTTTAAATAGATTTTCCTGGTTCTCTATCCACTGAAAGGTTGCGTTGGAAAAGATAATATCATACTTACCCTCGATGACGTGCTGCTCTATGTCACTTAGGACATAGCTTATCCTCTCATCCTCTCCCAGTTTTTCCCTTGCTTTCTCCAGCATGCTGGGAGATATATCCAGTAGGTCTACCCTGGAGTTGGGAAATCTCTTGAGCAGCTTCTCAGAAAATATCCCTGTTCCGCATCCTACCTCAAGGATTCTGTAGCTCTCCTTGGATCCGTCCACGAATATCTCCATCTTATCTGCCATATGTTTTTGAATTATTGCCGCCTTATCATAGGTACTTGCTCCCTTGGAAAAGTTACGGCTAACTCTATCCTTATCTATCATGCTGGCTCTCCCTTCTAATTTTCCCACATTCTTCTTACATTTTCCATAAATGCAAAGTCCTCAGCCTCACTTCTTCCCTTTACTGTGAGGTATCCTCCAACTAACATTCCATTGGCACCGCACATAAAGGCACTTCCCATGAAGTCCTTGAGGATCCCCTCTCTTCCGGCTCCTATCTTTATTACCTTGTCCTTAAATATGATTCTATAGATAGCTATGGTCTTCAGTATCTCATCCATTGCCAGATGCTCCCTCTCTCCGTGGGGAGTTCCTGGAATAGGATTTAGAATATTTACCGGTACACCGTCTACATCCAGGTCCTTTAGGGTAAATGCCATGGAGATCCTGTCCTCCCACGACTCACCCATACCGATGATACCTCCGCTGCACACTGCCATTCCTACATTTTTAGCTGCCTTAATGGTAGCTATCCTTCCCTCTATATTATGGGTAGTTGCCACTATCTCATTGTATGACTCCACAGATGTCTGCAGGTTGCTGTGAAACCTTGTCACTCCCGCTTCCTTTAACTCTGCCAGCTCCTCTTCATTTAGAAGGCCTATGGAACAGCAAAGACTTACCTTGTTGTCTGTCTCCTTGGCTCTTTCTATAAACTTCTTTATATTTTCAAATTCTTTGCTTCCCTTTTTTATACTTCTTCCGCTTGTTACTACCCCAAACTTAGAGCTTCCCAGCTCCTCAGCTCTATTATATTCATCTAAAAGTACCTGCTCCCCCTTTAGATCATAGGTAGTTAAACTTGTCTTATAGTGGGCCGACTGAGCACAAAACTTGCAGTCCTCCTCACATTGTCCAGACTTGGCATTTGATATGGTACATGTATGGATAGTATTTCCGCAATACTTCTCCCTTACCTCATTGGCTACTGCCATGAGTTCCATAAGCTTTGATCCCTTTAGCTTTGTTAATTCCAATGCCTCTTCCCTTGTTATCTCTCTATCTATGAGTTCTCTTAAATTCATAATCTCCTCCATAAGGTTTAAAAGCTACTCTAATTATAGCACATTAATAGAAATAATTTTTCTACTTAATTCCCTCTAATATTTCAGCCAGTCCTTTAACAGCTTCCCCTCTTTTATAGTTAGCATATAAGTAATTGATAGTTTCTTTTTCTGCAATATATATCACTGGACTATATCCTATCACTTTAAAATTCTCAACCACTAAACTATAGTCTCATACTTCTATAAAAAAAAACTACCAAATAATGGCAGTCTTTGAATTTCATTATTGAGCTCTTCTTATTGCTGTCTTCAATCTGGCCCTTATAGTAAAGTCAAATGCTCCCTTATCTTCCACCTGGATATGAGCATCCCTTATCTCTGCCTTTGCTAACTCCTCTCTGATGATAGCCTCTATACTTGATCCAAATTGCTCATATACTGAAGATTCAATATTTAATGTGAGTCCCTCTCCTGGACTTACGATTATCATTAAATCATTTGATTCTACATTTCCAACTACAGCAGTTTTAGTAATTTTCATGGTTCCTCCCTCTTAGTGTCTTTGGCTTACCGACATCTTCTCAATTTTTTTTATGATTTCCTTCCCTCTATCCGATCTCAGGAATTCAATAGTTGTTTCAGGTAATAGTTTAAAGGCTTCCTCCAGCCTTCCCTCCCTTATATACCTTCTTACATAGGAGGCACTTATTACCCTTCCCTCTGCTTGGCTTCTCTCTACCTCTATAACTTCAATGCTCTCTTCTCCCAGAGCTTCCTTTAAAACCTTGTTGTACATATTAGTTGTTTTTGACAGGGGTTCCGTCCCTACATACCTTCTGCTTATATTTAAGGTCTTGGCTATATATTTGGCAAATACTAAGGCATCCACCCTTGCATATATTTCAGGTATATCATCCTTACTCTTTATAAAGTAGGTCGGAAAGGTGGTACTGGAAACGATATATTCACTGCCCTCATGGACAGTGACATTCTCAAATTCAGCGGTTCCCCTTCTCAGTAGCTCCAGCCTTACATCATAGGGAAATACACTCCTGTCTTCCTTCACAATAAACACGTGTACATGATCATTTTCCCTGGATGCTTTTTCAATTAGAGACCTGTGTCCCAGGGTAAAGGGGTTTAAGTTCATTACTATGGAAGCCACCCTCCCCTTCTCCGATCTTTCCTTTTCAAGGTTTTTCAGGTAGGAACCTATCCCGTCGGATCTCTTCTCTAAGAACAGTACATCCTCTGTTTTTACTATGGTGTAAAACCCCAGCTTATTGAACTCAAACTCCTTCTCTGGTTTGGTAAAGATAAAGACATTCATCCTTCCACTCATATAGACCCTTTTGAGCATCTCCCCTACCAGCGTATTGGTGAGTCCCTGCCCCTGATATAGCTCATCTATAGCCAAGAGCTTTATACAGTTTTCGGTCAGGGAGCAGCATCCTATCAACTTATCACCGTCATAGAGCCCTATGGTATAGTCTGTTTCCTCATAGGTAAGCTCATGCTTCTTTAGAAACTCCTTATACTCACTGATCCTGCTGTTAGTTACAATCTCTTCCCTACTATACATTTAAAATCCATTCCTTCCCAAAATTTTTAATTACTTTTTGTAATATTAGCGCTAATATCACCATATCCGCCGATCCGCCGGGAGATATCCTTCTCTTAATAAAAACTTCAGTTATTTCATTGATTTTATCGTAGTCCAGTTTATTGTCCCTATAACACTCGTGAGATACTTCCTTTACTTCCCTCAGTATCTCCACAGGATGTCTGTGAAGTAGTGTGGTGTCATCTATCTCCCTCATAAAAAGTAGTAGTAGCCTGAGAACATTTTCATTACCTTCCAGCTCACTACTTTCAACTATCTCATGGATATTATCGGTGAGTACCTTGAATCCTTCAAAAACAACCCCTCTTACTCCTGTAATTCCGTGATCTAAGTAGATTCTCTCACCATAGGTCAGGTCTTCCTTCCCCTCCAAACCTTCAAAGTCTTTTAGGATAGACTTTCCTAGCTCCCCTACTATATGGCATATGGAATCTATCTCCTTGTCATAGTAGAGGACATTTGTAAGGGAGGGAAGCAGGAACCCCAAGAGGAAAACTGCCCCCTTGTGGGTATTTACCCCCCCTGTACTCTTAAACATCTCTTTTTCTGCTTCTAAACCTATCCCTCTGAGACGGGGAAGGGTATCTTCATCTATTTCAAAGCCCGTATACAGGTATCTTTCCATACTTTCGGTGAGGGCTTCCTTACTCCTTATAAATGTGTCGTAATCCATATCTCTATGGCTTCCGCTACACTCCTTGGTTACCAGACCAAATTTGGGATGAGCAGATACTTCCTCAACAATAGAGTCCGTGGTAAACTTTAAAAGAACCTCAACCAGTCCCTCTCTTATTAACTCCTTGGTTTTAATAAGGACCTCCTCCAGGGTGTGGGCCCTCTCCCTGAGACATGTATTGTATAACCTGCCGCATACAATGCATCTTCTCGGTTCCAGCCCCAGATCGATTCTTGATACTGACTTTTTCATATCTGAAAAGAGGTCTATATCAACGAGCCTTCCCAGAGTTGTTTCCTCCAGCCCTATTAACTTCCTCTTAGTCTCTACATAATCAAGCCTTGGAAGCTCTATTATATAGTAGTTACCATCAAAGGAATCGATGAATTCAGTGGAATTAATATCAAAGGTTTCCTCTATTTTCTTATAGAAGTAATCCAGGATAGCTTTTGTTCCATCTATATTTTTGTCGTTACCTACAATATTCACCTTAAGGGTGAGAATTAAGTTGTTACTGCTTAATCTCTCCCTTACCAGGTTCACTCTATTTTCTCTGTCTAAAAGTATCTTCTCTCTTATATCCATCTTATTAACCTTTTTATTTTTTAGTTTTTATTTGTCTGATCACATCAATAACAGTTCCATCTCTGTACTCGATTACACCAACAATCTTGTCTGTGTACTCATTCTTAGCTGGCTTTCCTGTCAGTGCCTCGACCTCTTCCTTTAATTCGTTTATATCCTTTAACACGATTCCTGCTCCTGTAAACTTCTCAATTAGATCGGTTCTTCTAGGGTTTACACATACTCCCCTTTCAGTAACCAGTACATCGATTGTATCTCCAGGAGTTACAACATTTGTTACCCTATCCATTACGATAGGAAGTCTTCCCCTCATGGAAGGTGCCACCACTAGAGTCAGTCCCGCTCCTGCTGCTGTATCCTGTGCTCCACCAATAGCTCCCATGATCACTCCAGTTGAGGCTGTCAACGAGTTGATGTTAAAGTTTGTATCTATCTCTGTTGCTGAAAGAATCATTACATCCAGCTGGTGAGCCACACACGATCTATTATGAGGGTTTGCATACATACTTGCAGACATCTCTACGTGGTTAGGGTTCTTTCTCATAGACTCTGCCGCTGCTGCGTCAAATGTCTGAACGTCCAGTAGCGACTTGAATAGTCCATCCTCCAGGAAATCCACTGCTACCTTAACGATTCCTCCAGATGAGAATGACCCGGTAATCTTGTTTTCCTCCATATACTCTCTCAGGAACTTACAAACAGCCAGCGACGGCCCTCCGCTTCCAGCCTGGAATGAATATCCCTCCTTGATCTCTCCAGAAGCTATCAGTACATTTGCTGCCTGCTCGGCAATAAAGAGGTCCTTTGGGTTACTGGTGATTCTAGTGGCTCCAGTTGCAATCTTTCTGGGATCTCCAATCTCATCTATCTCAACGATAAAATCTACATTTGTCATTGGGATTGCGATATTATTTAGAGGGAATGGTACCAAATTATCCGTCACTGCTATTACACAGTTGGCATACTCAGCATCTGCCATAGGGTATCCCATTGCACCAAAGGCATTCTTCCCCTCCATACCATTCATATTACCCATTGTATCACAGATAGGTGCTGCAAGAAATGCCACATCTATTGAAAGCTCTCCAGACTCGATTGCTCTTGCTCTTGCTCCGTGAGACCTGAAGATAATTGGCTTATCCATAATGGCATTCCTGCTCATCTCTTCAGCAATTAGTCCTCTAAGTCCTGAAGTCTCCAGCCCGCTTACCACTCCATTCTTGATATGCCCCAGTAGCGGCTCATGAGCCTTTGTCAGTGACGATGCCGCCACTGTCAGGTCCTTGATTCCCATCCCAGCAATTACATCCATTACCTTGTTTAATACAAAGTCACCATTTCTTAGGTGGTGGTGGAATGAGATAGTCATCCCGTCCTTAAGTCCGCTTCTCTTGATAGCTTCCTCTAGGTTCTCTATTATCTTTGAACCTCCCGGCTTAGAAGATCTTATCCTTCTGGTTTTTGTTACTGCAGTTGGCTCTGTTTCAAAGGCTCCTGCATATGGTTTAAAGTCTTTTCTGTATCCCTGAATCTCCTGAGGTATCTCTATACCAACCTTGTTTATGCTCACACCAATCCCTCCTACTTAATTAAGCCTGCAGCTTTTGCAAGTCCGACAATTCTTCTTGCTTTATCAATTACTGGAATATCTACCATCTTTCCGTTAACCTGTACTACTCCACCCTTTTCAATTCCAGCTTTTTCTGCTGCCTCGATTATAACTAGAGATTTTTCTACATCCTCCATCTTAGGAGTGAACACATCGTGAACCTGTCCAACCTGTGAAGGGTGGATACAGGATTTTCCTGCAAACCCAATCTGCCTTGCGTACTTAACCTCATTGATAAATCCATCTATATCCTTAAAGTCAGCCCATACAGTGTCGATAGCATCAACCTTAGCTATAGCAGCTGCATTAACCACTCTTTGTCTTGCAAACTGTAGTTCACTTGCATCCTTTGTTCTGTCTACACCTAATAATCTTGTGTAGTCTTCCGCTCCAAAGGAGATAGATATTACTCTCGGTGATGCAGTAGCCAGATCCAGTGCATTCCAGACTCCAAGGGGAGTCTCTAGGGAACACTGTATCTTACAGCTTCCCTCCTCTATTCCATATGCTCTCTCTACCTCTGTTAGCAGGGCATCCAGCTCCTTTACCTGCTCTACCTTTTCACACATAGGTAGTCTCATTCTTCTGAGTCCCGCTGGAACAAGGGCTCTTACGTCAGCCTCTCCAAACTCTGTATATAGAGGATTTATTCTTGCAAAAACCTCTATATCTCCAAAGCTTAAGCTCTTAAGAGCTTCTGCTAACAGATCTCTTGCCAGGTCCTTTTCATCGTACCTTACTGCATCCTCTAGGTCAAACAGCAGACAATCTGGCTTATACATTTGAGCATCTATATACATTGTTGGGTTTGTTGCAGGACAAAAGAGCATAGTCCTACGTAACTTTTTTATTTCCATCCTTATCTCTCCCTCTTATAAATTTTAATTTTCACATTTCTTTTTACAGGCTGAGGTAGTGATACTATGACCACTACCTGCCTTCAAAGTTTATAAATCTTAGCTTTCAGAAGTCCCCTTTCCGTTCCATAAGCTAGACTTCAATAAATGAACTCCCTATTACTCAGATTATGGCATTAAAGGGCAAGGAAACCCTTGCACCTCCTAAGGGGATGCTATAATACTCTCACAGCAAATATAGTTTTTACTAATATCCCTGCACCTACATCGATTCTACCACCAATGTATGATCCTATCATCCCCATAGTCGGTCTTAAGGCAACCTTCTCCTTTTATCTTACTTTTAGAATACGTTTAGAAGTACACCGGCAGCTACCGCTGACCCGATTACCCCTGCCACATTTGGCCCCATGGCGTGCATAAGAAGGAAGTTGTGGGGATTCTCATCCTGTCCTACCTTCTGTACTACTCTGGCTGCCATAGGTACTGCTGATACTCCCGCTGCTCCGATCATAGGATTAATCTTTCCACCAGTCGCTTTACACATTACCTTACCGAATAACACCCCGCTGGCTGTTCCTATAGAGAAGGCTGCAAGTCCAAGAGCTGTTATCTTCATCGTCTGTGGATTCAGGAAGGACTCAGCGTTAGCTGTAGCTCCAACTGTAATCCCCAGTAGAATAGTTACTATGTACATCAACGAATTTGTTGCTGCATCCACAAGCTTTGGTACCATTCCAGATTCCTTGATAAGGTTACCAAACATAAGCATTCCAACTAGCGGTGCCGCTGTAGGTAGCAGCATTACCACTAGGATAGTTACAATAATAGGAAAGGCTATCTTCTCAT
This sequence comes from Propionigenium maris DSM 9537, assembly GCF_027925155.1. Classification (GTDB taxonomy): domain Bacteria; phylum Fusobacteriota; class Fusobacteriia; order Fusobacteriales; family Fusobacteriaceae; genus Propionigenium; species Propionigenium maris. Next base: position 19,608 of record NZ_BSDY01000019.1, read on the forward strand.
TCTTACTCACGTGCCTTGCCTGCTCCATCTTGATCTCTCTCTCCTCCTTAGTGGTAAGAGCCTTGATGATGGGCGGCTGGATAATTGGTACCAGGGCCATATATGAGTAGGCTGCCAGAGCTATTGGTCCCAGTAGCTGCGGCGCTAGCTGTGAAGTCAGGTAGATAGCTGTAGGTCCGTCTGCTCCTCCGATGATACCGATGGAAGCTGCTTCCGGTCCTAGGAATCCCATTGCGATAGCTCCAAGGAATGCAAAGAAGATTCCAAACTGTGCTGCTGCTCCAAGTAGGATACTCTTAGGATTTGCTATAAGTGGTCCGAAGTCTGTACTTGCTCCCACACAAAGGAAGATAAGAGGTGGATATACTCCGTACTTAGTTCCCTGATACAGATAATAAAATAGTCCGCCCTTTTCCATCAATCCTCCCCCTGGAAGGTTAACCAGTAACATTCCAAAGGCAATTGGGATCAACAGGTATGGCTCATATCCCTTTTTTACTGCTAGGTACAGGAATCCACATGCAATAAGCATCATGATTACCTGCTGAATGGATAAAAGGGAAAATCCTGTACTGCTCATAAACTGAGCTATAATCTCTAACATTGCTTTCCTCCTATCCTAAAGATACTATTGCATCTCCTAAGTTTACTGCTGCACTCTTTCCTACGTGGATCTCAGTTACAGTTCCCGCATCTGGAGCCAGGATCTCAGTCTCCATCTTCATAGCTTCCAGTACCGCTACAAGCTGTCCCTTAGCTACCGAGTCTCCTACCCTTACCTTGATGTCTACGATAGTTCCAGGCATCGGAGCTGTTACAGTCTCCCCACCTACCATTGCCTTCTTAGGTGCAGCGCTAGCTGGAGTTGACTCCCCTACAGATGCTGGTGCCTCTACAGTTCCCTCCGCGGTAGTTACCTCCTGTAGCTCCACCTCATATGCCCTTCCATTTACCTTTATCTTATAGATCTTCTTCATCTCTTCTAAATCCTCCGTTAAAGCCTTTTTATTCTTGTTATTTTATAGTTTGTATCTCTATTCTTCCCTGCTGCTTCCATGGAAGCTACAAGTGCCGCTACCATCATGTCCTCATCTGCTTCCAGTTCAGCCCAGTCTACCCCTGCAGCTGCCACTGCCGGCGCACTTGGTGTTGGTGCAGGTCTGGATGATGCCTTCTTTTGTTCATCCTGCGGGATGTGTTTAAACATCTCCAGGATTAATGAAATGGCAAATAGCAGTATAAATACTATTCCCATGGCTATTGCTGTAAGCTGTAGACCCTCTGCGAAGGTCATTTGCTCTTGAAATATCAAGTTATTTCCTCCTTTTTTTTGTACCTTTCTCTTGAAAGAAAGGTACTCAAAGTTCAAGACCTGTTAAAAATTAACTATTGCGTAATCTTAAAATTATGAAATAATCGTATCGTCTGACTAAGTTCCTGGCAAGTCGCCGAATATATTTCTATAATTTTAATTCATACTTCATTGACGTAAATTTTCAAATGGTCCCTTAAAACCTCTTTATTGTAACCCTTTATATAACCAAATTTATATGGTACTCCTCTACTTCCTCTACCTGAGGCTTCCCCCTATTCTCCAGGAACTTCTTGGCATTTTCAGGGAATAGAGCATACATGAGTACATCCTCCTCCGATTTAGCCAAGTCTCCGATCTCAGCTGCTAATCTATCAAACTCAGGTTCGATATCATCTGCAGGTCTGTGGGTTATAGGAGTCTCATCTCCGATTATTATCTTTTTTATCTCCTCGTCCACCGGTGCCGGTGACTGCCCGTACATCCCCATTACATAGTCCTTGATCTCCTTTGGTACCACCTTGTATCTTCCGCCAGTAAGCACGTTGAATACCGACTGGGTTCCCACCATCTGTGATAGCGGTGTAACAAGTGGGGGATAACCTAGATCCTTCCTTACCCTAGGAATCTCATTAAGTACATCCTCATACTTGTCTGCTGCTCCCTGTCCCTCTAGCTGGGAAAGAAGGTTTGACAGCATCCCTCCGGGAACCTGATACTTCAGTGTCTTAGGCTCCGTATCCATCACCTTGGGGTTCAGTATCCCCTCTGCTCTATACTTCTCCTTGATAGGCTTAAAGTAATCAGCTATTTCAGCCAGGATATCCATATCAAGCTCTGGGTCCCTCTCATGTCCTCTGAAGGTCTCAGCAAATACCTCTGTTGCAGGCTGTGCTGTCCCCCCTGAAAATGGTGAGATGCCTGTATCTATAATGTCCACTCCAGCTTCCACAGCCTTCATGTAAAGCATATCTGCAATACCAGATGTACAGTGGGTATGAAGCTCTATGGGAAGCTCAGTTACTTCCTTCATCCTCTTTATCAGCTCATAGGCTACGTTGGGCATTAGGATTCCAGCCATGTCCTTGATACAGATAGAGTCTGCACCCATGGCATCTATCTCCCTTACCTTCTCCACATAGTAGTCCACAGTGTGAACCTCACTTGTTGTGTAGGCGATGCAGATCTGGGCGTGCCCCCCATACTTCCTTGTAGCCTCTACAGAAGTTTTGATGTTTCTGTAGTCATTTAGTGCATCGAAGATTCTTATGATATCTATACCGTTTTCAATTGACTTCTCTACAAACTTCTCTACTACATCGTCTCCGTAGTGTCTGTATCCAAGCAGGTTCTGACCTCTAAGCAGCATCTGCAGCTTAGTGTTCCTTACCCTCTTTCTGATCTCTCTCAGCCTCGCCCATGGATCCTCATTAAGGAACCTGATACAAGCGTCAAATGTAGCCCCTCCCCACACTTCCAGAGAATGGTAACCAGCCTCATCCATCTTCTCTAAGATTGGCAGGATCTCTTCAGTTTTAAGTCTAGTGGCAATAAGAGACTGGTGACCATCTCTTAGGGCCGTTTCCGTTATCTTAAGCTTACTCAAAAGATTAACCTCCTAAATTCGTTATACCGTACTCTGTATACAGTATTCTTTTAACAGGAAAAGTATATAATTTTTCACATCATATGTCAACGTTTTTATAGTATTTAATGCATATTTAATAAAAAAAACTCCTGGTTATTTGTTCGTTTTGTTTGTTTTAAAAACATTGAAAGTAGTTTTAACAATAAGATAGCAGGCATAGTTTTTATAGAACGACTCTGTTTCTGCATAAGCTATCCCCTGCTTTATCATCCTCTATGCAAATAGCCCGAATACTATGGATCCCACTATAAGCATCATGGCTCCCCCTATCCTTGAGGATATCTGCCCAAAGGAGATAAGCTCCATCCTGTCTGCTGCTCCAAGGACCGCAATGTCCCCGGAACCTCCCCTGTTTGCCATACACAGTCCCGCTGTAATGGCCGCTTCTATTGGATAAAATTTAAAAAACTTCGAGAAAAACATAATTGCTCCTACAGCCCCTAAAACTATAGCTGTTGCTATTACCAGATTGGAAAGGGTAAGAGCCCCTATAATATCATTTACATCTGTACCAAACCCCACTGCTCCCATAAGTACCCAGATAGTGTACTTGGAGAAAAAAGTCTGCATATTTTTGGCTCCCGCCTTTAATCTGTCTGGAATCACATCTGCCACATTGAGGATAATTACATAGATAACCAGAAAGGCCAGCCTGTGGATATCAAAGGCCAGGTTCCAGGACTTCCACACCTCTGCAGACAGGTGAGCAAATAAAAATAATACAGCCGTCATAAAAAGAGCTGCTGCAAAATCCTGCTCATCTGCTCCTGTAGCCTTCCAGTCTGTATCCTCCTCCCTCTCATTGCCGCTCATTATCAGCTGCCCATGTCCTGTAAGGTGAGGTCTCTCCTCTCCCAGCTCCTTCAGCAGTGCTCCTGTAAAGATGGCTATGATATTTGCTATGGTCAGGATAGATATTCCAAAGGCAAACCACTCCTGGGGATCTCTTCCCGTCTTGGCTCCCCACATCTCAGACATGGGAATCGCCCCTGCCCCGGTTCCTCCCCCCATTATGGGAAGTACATAGTTCATCACTATATCCATGGGATTTATTCTGAATAACAGTCCCGCTACAACTCCTCCTGCAGTTGCCCCCAATACTCCCAGTATGATTAGAGGAACATAACCACTTACCGACCTCAGAAGGGTTTTTCTGTTAACTGTAAGTACCGACCCCACAATGAGAGCAGGGATAAAGAGCTCCAGAAAGTTCACAGGCTGCTTACTGTAGAATATTCCTATGGATTTCATTACTGCCTCTGGTACCATCCTGTATGTGCCCAATATAGCAGACATAAAAAATACCAGTACCGTTCCTCCTCCTACATACTTGTTCCATATGGGTATCCTGTCCCCTATCTCACCAAATAGAAGACCAAATACAGCAAGAACTCCCAGAATTCCCAGGAAGTTCCCCCTTATATATCCTCCCTGTATCCCCTCACCATCTGGGAGATAAACCATGAGAGCCACCACAAGGAGCATCGTAAAAAATACCCCCGTTGGCAGCCCCTTCCACTTACTTTCCTTCATATCCACAAGTTCCTTAAAGTTTTTCATTCCTCATCCTCCCTCTGGTGAACCTCTCCATTAAAGGAGAGAAACTCTATTCAAAACTTTCACCTAAAATATCTCCGTCTTATGTGAAGTCTAGCTCAGAAGTTCACACATTTCAAATATCCTTTTCAGAGAGACAAAACGTCTAGACCAAAGGGTTTCCTTCACTCTTTCAAATGAAAATAACTATAAAATAAAAGTACCGGAGATAATCCCGGCACCTTTACTCTATGAGGTCTTTTACTATGCAAATAATCCGAATATTATGGAACCGATAATCAGCATCATCGCTCCACCTATTCTAGATGAAATCTGTCCAAAGGAGATTAGCTCCATTCTGTCTGCTGCTCCTAGTACAGCTATATCCCCGGAACCTCCTCTGTTTGCCATACAAAGTCCTGCTGTAATAGCCGCTTCAACAGCATAAAATCTAAAGAACTTTGAAACTAGCATGATAGCTCCAGTTGCCCCCAGTACAATAGCTGTTGCTATAGCCAGATTAGGAACTGTAAGGGCATTTATAATGTCATTTACATTTGTTGTAAATCCAACAACTGCCATAAGCACCCAGATCGTGTATTTCGAGAAGAAGGACTGCATATTCTTAGCTCCGGCCTTAAGTCTTGTAGGCACTACATCAAATACATTTAATATGATTACATATATTACCAGGAATGCCAGTCTGTGGATATCAAAAGGCATATTCCATGATGCCCAGATCACTCCTGAGAAGTGGGAGAACATAAACAGTACTCCAGTCATAAATAGTGCTGCTGCAAAATCCTGCTGGTTGGCCCCCACCGATCCCCAGTCGATATCCTCTTCCTTCTCTCCATCTCCTGAGATTATAAGATCTCCATTCCCTGTGAGGTGCGGCTTCCTCTCTCCCAGAGTCTTAAGTAGGGCACCTGTAAAGATAGCTATGATATTTGCTATAGTCAGGATAGATATTCCAAAGGCAAACCACTCAGTTGGATCTCCACCAGTTTTAGCAGCCCACATCTCAGACATAGGGATAGCCCCTGCTCCAGTTCCTCCACCCATAATAGGCAGTACATAGTTCATCATGATATCCAGAGGAGTTTTACCGAAAATCAACCCCATTAAAGCTCCCCCTACTGTTGCACCCAGTACACCAATAAGGATAAGAGGTACATATCCACTTACTGATTTCAGAAGGGTTTTCCTGTTAACTGTAAGTACAGATCCTACGATAAGTGCTGGAATAAAAAGCTCCAGGAAGTTTACCGGCTGCTTATTATAAAATACCTTAGAAGATTTTAGCACTGCTTCTGGCAGTAGATCATAGGTTCCAAAGATAGCTCCCATGAAGAAAACAAGTACCGTTCCTCCCCCTACATACTTATTCCATACTGGTATTCTGTCTCCAATCTCTCCAAAGAAGATACCGAATATTCCTGTAATTGCCAGAATCGATAGAAAGTTTGGCCTGATATATCCTCCCTGTACTCCCTTTGCATCTGGCAGATACACCATTAATAAAACTGCTACAAACATACTGAAGAAGATTCCTGTTGGAAGCCCCTTCCACTTACTCTCCTTGAAGTTCACTAGTTCACCAAAAGTTTTACTCATTTTAGAACTCTCCTTATTTTAATTTTTTAATACTGGATTAAGATCCTTCTATGAGCTTCCCGTAGATGTTTATCATACACTTTGCCCAACAAAAACAACTTTATATCCAATATCCTGAACACTGTATACAGCATTGTATTTTAAATGTTATTTTTTTTCAAACTTTTTTACTTCCCTCTTCATTTAAGCTTATTTTAAGGTTTTTAAAATTTAATAAACCTTTAAAAACAAGGCTTTAAAAGAAGGCATCTGTTTTTAAAATTAAATGATAATCTTACTCGTCCTCTTCTTGTATGTTTTTTTTGTTTTTTGTTCTTATATCAGACTCTTCCCCTACTCCTGTTAACTTTAGATTTTATCATCTATATCATCACATTTCTTAATTTAAGCTTAAACGTTTTTTAAGCTATATTTTAGCATTAGGCCTGAAATAACAATAAAAAAACCGGGAATATCCCGGCTTTTTTAAGGGTTAATATGTAAATTTTAGATTAATATCCTCTATGCAATCATTTGGAATACTATAGATGCGATGATTAGAATTATTCCTCCACCTAATCTAGATGAGATCTGGGCATATGAGATAAGGTTCATTCTCTTTGAAGCTCCTAGCACCTCTATATCTCCCGATCCTCCTCTGTTTGCCATACACAGTCCCGCTGTAATTGAAGACTCGATGGCATAGAATCCTACCAGGTGACCCATTAATCCTGCTCCTATAGTAGCTCCTACAACTATCATCAGTGCGATAATCACATTTGCTGGGGTGATTGCAGCGATGATCTCTCCTAGGTCTGTATAAGCTACCCCTACTCCTACCATCAGTACCCATGTCAGCTGCTTAGAGAAGAACTTCTGGAACTTTCCTGCACCCTGCTTGATAGACAGTGGGATAAGACCTAATCCGTTAAATGCCACTAGAGTTAATACTGTTAATGCATAGGTATGAATTCCAGATAGGAAGGAAACATTCTTATTTAAGAAAGTACCTATCATATAAGCTGAAAGACCCATCATGAACCCAACTGCCATATCTCTTGGAGTTACTTCTACCTGCTCATCCTCTTCTAACTGAAGGTTTCCTGCTCTTACAAGTTCTCCCTCTCCTGAAAGAACCTCATACTTCTTACCAATCTTATTAAGAACTGCCGCTACTACGATTGCCCAGATATTTGCAATAGTCAGTACTGCAATTGCATAGGAGTAGTAAGCTTCCTTAGGATTACCAGTTGCTGCCTCATAGATCTCAGACAGTGGAACTGCTCCTGCTCCGTTTCCTCCACCCATAGTAGGAAGTACATATAGCATCATGATCTCCTTTGGTGAGATCCCAAAGATAAATCCTCCCAGGATACCCATAATAGAAGCTCCTATTACTCCAGTTAAGATAGCTGGCAGGTAACCGATTAAAGATCTAAGTAGTAGTTTTCTGTTAACTGCAAAGATAGATCCAGTCATTAGAACTACAATATACAGAGTAAGAAACTTCGACTTCTTCATGAAGAAGGTAACAATATCTATCTCTCTCTCTGTAAACCATCCCTGATGTACAAACAGTGCTGCTGCTAGGAATATAAGAACTGGTGCTCCTCCGATATACTCCTTAAATACCGGCAATCTGTCTCCGATCTCTCCAAATATTGCTCCAAATACAAATGAGAATGCTAGTGCTCCCACAAGCCCCTTTGGTAGTGAATCTGTGAAGTGTACTAAAAGCACCGCCACAAGTGGAATTGAAAATAATTTTGCTGACATTCCAAATATCTTGAATTCAGCCTTTGATTTTTCTGAACTTACTGCTGCTGTTGACATTTTCCCTCCTAAATAATCACATAGTTAAATAATATTTCCCCGGTCCTGAAGAATATAGTTATGCCTGAAGATCTTCAAGCCTCCCATCAGAAGCTAAAAAGATTTTGAGTTAGAAATCCCTTAGCAATAAACTTCTCTTCAATACTAAATATAAACTGTCAGGTCCAATTGAGTTCCCCAACCCAATCACAGCATCCTGTATGTTGTATACAGGATATATGTCGATAGTGATTTTACATCACTATTATGTTTCTGTCAACAATTTGTTTCATTATCGTTCGTTAAGCGTTGTTTAACAAACATCTTTAAGCCTTGGTTAATATTGGTGTTCGTCCACTGTACCTTCTTTAAAATTTTCTTAAATTTTTAATCATTTCAAAAGTTTTTACTGAGTTATACAGTATACAGTACGTTCTGGCATTTAAGTTTTCTTTAGGTGGCTTTAAAAACTTATATTAACTCTCTTTCTCTATCTATTTTTAAGTCCCTACCACTACAAAAAACAAAAAAAGAGCCTAAGCTCTTTTTGCATTTTAGTATTGAATATTGGCCTTGATAAAGTCCCTGGATCTCTCAAGGTGCACCTTGTTTAGACTTCTTGCCTCTTCAACTGCCTTTTCCTTGATTGCCTCTACTATGGCCCTGTGATCGTTAAAGGCAACTTCCTTTCTGTCTCCGCTCTCTATAGCCATCCTTCTGAACCTTCTCAGGTATAGGTTTATATTGGTAATCATCTCAGTGACCCTGTCTAGGCTTGCTATATCATAGAGGGTGTCGTTAAACTCCGAGAAAAGCTTAAATACCTCCTTATCCTCACCACTTTCATCTATGAGGTCCTCTGTATCCTCCATGAGCCTTTCCAGCCTTCTTATATCCTTTTTCTTGGCATTGTTTATAACTTCCTCAAGGATTACTCCCTCCAAAGCTATTCTTATCCTATAGATCTCGTCTATATCCGACTTCTTGATGCTCTTTACCATTACTCCGCCCTTGGACTTGGATTCCACAAAGCCCTCCAGCTCCAGCATCCTAAGTGCCTCCCTTATTGGAGTCCTGCTTATCTGAAACTTTTCTGCATACTCAGTTTCCACAATCCTCTCTTCAGGCTGGATCTCTCCCTCTATTATAAGCCTCTTCAGCTCCTCATACACCAGCTCTCTTACCGATTTACTCTTCTTAATCACCATCTATCTTCACTCCCTGAGATAATCTCATCTCAATTCATAATGTTTTCTGTATACAAAGTACAGAGTATATAATAATATTATTTATACTTCCTTGTCAATTTAAAAATTCAACTATTAACTTTTTAAGCTCTCTATCTATACCATCCCTCTTACTATAATCTGAAATAAAATAAGGACTGAGATCTCTCTCAGCCCTTCTCTATAAACTTCCCACAATAAAATCTCTAGACCTCTCCAGGTGAAGCTTGTTCACTTCAAGAGCTTTAGAGATATCTTTCTCCTTTATAGCTTCCACTATCGCTTTATGATCCTTAAAGGCGATCTCCCTTCTCTCCTCATTTTCTATGGCTATCCTTCTGAAACTGCTCAGATATAGCTTGATATTGGTTATCATCTCTCTTACCCTGTTTAAATCCGCTATATCATAGAGTATATTATTAAATTCAGAGAAGAGCTCAAAAACTTCCTTCTCATCCTCATACTCTGCCATAAGATCCTCTGTATCCTCCATGAGTCTCGTCAGCCTACGGATATCCCTGGCTCCCGCCTTCTTGATTACTTCCTCTATAATAATGCTCTCAAGAGCTATTCTTATCCTATAGATCTCCTCGATGTCATCCTTGGTTATGGTCTTTACTATGACTCCCCCCTTGGACTGTGATTCTACAAACCCTTCCAGCTCCAGCATCCTTATAGCTTCCCTTATGGGAGTCCTGCTTATCTGAAACTTCTCTGCATATTCAGTCTCCACTATTCTTGACCCAGGTTCTATCTCTCCCTCTATTATAAGCCTCTTTAACTCCTCATACACCAGTTCTCTCATGGGTTTGCTCTTCTGTATTTTCATCTATATTCCATCCTTTAACTTCAAATTTCACTTCCCAATGTTTTCAAAAAAACATTACCTTTCCTTAGATATCTTAAGACCTTTTTCCTCCTTTGTCAATTACATCCATCCCAATTATTCCCTGCCTTCCCTTAATATCCTCAGTAGTTTAGAGAACCCCTCTCCTCTTTTGTGAAGATAATAACGTTTTTGACCAATAGGTGGTTAATTTTTACTCTCCCCAGCTTTCGACTTTTTTGTGAAAAAATTATATAATTATTACAAGATAAAAATATCACTAAAAAAACTCTTTAAAATCAATGTGTTTAAAGAACACTTTGGAAAAAGGCTTAAATCAACCATCATTTTAAAGGGCTTATTTTTTACCGGAATACAGAGATAAAAAATTGACATATAATTTCTAGGAGGAACTATTATGAAAAAAATATTTGAAGGATGTGCATCTATTTTACTGGGAGGAAGTCTTCTGTCTGGAATCTTCTACACTCTTGTTTCATTCAACTCATTAGTTGCTGTCAGCTAAAACTACTCATTATTGGACTAAAAAAAATACTTCAGGAGAGCTCTCGCAAGCTCTCCTTTTTTAGTTTCAAAAGATATAAAAAGCAACGTGACGTTGCATCCTTTCTAACCTTATGCAATAACTCTTTATAATGGAGTTAATCTATAATTCTATACTTTCCTTAGCAATAAAAAAGCAGCCTGAATCTCCAGGCTGCTTTTTTAGAATACATTTAGAAGTACACCGGCTGCCACTGCCGATCCGATTACCCCTGCCACATTTGGTCCCATTGCGTGCATAAGAAGGAAGTTGTGAGGATTCTCATCCTGTCCCACCTTCTGTACCACTCTGGCTGCCATTGGCACTGCTGACACTCCCGCTGCTCCGATCATAGGGTTGATCTTTCCACCGGTCGCTTTACACATTACCTTACCAAACAACACCCCGCTGGCTGTTCCTATAGAGAAGGCTGCCAGTCCAAGAGCTGTTATCTTCATCGTCTGTGGATTCAGGAAGGACTCAGCGTTAGCTGTAGCTCCAACTGTAATCCCCAGTAGAATAGTTACTATATACATAAGCGAATTTGTTGCTGCATCCACAAGCTTTGGTACCATTCCAGATTCCTTGATCAGGTTACCAAACATAAGCATTCCAACAAGCGGAGCTGCTGTAGGTAGTAGCATTACAACTAGGATAGTTACAATAATAGGAAAGGCTATCTTCTCATTCTTACTCACGTGCCTTGCCTGCTCCATCTTGATCTCTCTCTCCTCCTTAGTGGTAAGAGCCTTGATGATCGGCGGCTGGATGATTGGTACCAGGGCCATATATGAATAAGCTGCCAGAGCTATTGGTCCCAGTAGCTGCGGCGCTAGCTGTGAAGTCAGGTAGATAGCTGTAGGTCCGTCTGCTCCTCCGATGATACCTATGGAAGCTGCCTCTGGTCCAAGGAATCCCATGGCAATAGCCCCAAGGAATGCAAAGAAGATTCCAAACTGTGCTGCTGCCCCAAGTAAGATACTCTTAGGGTTGGCAATAAGGGGCCCAAAGTCCGTACTTGCTCCCACGCACAGGAAGATCAGCGGCGGATATACTCCATACTTAGTTCCCTGGTATAGCCAGTAGAAGAGTCCCCCCTTCTCCATAAGTCCTCCCCCTGGAAGGTTAACCAGTAACATTCCAAAGGCTATTGGGATCAGCAGGTAGGGTTCATATCCCTTTTTCACTGCAAGATACAGGAATCCACAGGCTATTAACATCATTATTACCTGCTGGATGGATAAAAGGGAAAAACCTGTACTGCTCATAAATTGAGTTATAATTTCTAACATTGTTTTCCTCCTATCCTAAAGATACTATTGCATCTCCTAAGTTTACTGCTGCTCCCTTTCCTACGTGGATCTCAGTTACAGTCCCCGCATCTGGAGCCAGGATCTCAGTCTCCATCTTCATAGCCTCAAGTACTGCCACAAGCTGTCCCTTAGCTACAGAGTCTCCTACCCTTACCTTAATGTCCACAATAGTTCCAGGCATTGGAGCTGTTACAGTCTCTCCCCCTACCATGGATTTCTTTGGAGTAGCTGGTGCCGGTGCTGTTTCTCCTAGGGTTGCAGGAGCTTCCACAGTCCCCTCTACAGTAGTTACCTCCTGCAACTCCACCTCATATGCCTTTCCATTTACCTTTATCTTATAGATCTTCTTCATCTCTTCAAATCCTCCGTCTATAGCTTCGTTATTCTTGTTATCCTATAGTTTGTATCCTTATTCTCTCCTGCTGCTTCCATGGATGCCACAAGGGCTGCCACCATCATATCCTCATCGGCTTCTAGCTCGGCCCAGTCCACTCCTGCCATCTCCACTGCTGGTGCTTTTTGCACTGGAGGTGCTGGCTTTGTCTCCGATTTCTGCTCCCCATAGGGAATATGTCTGAACAGCTCTAAGATTACCGATATGGCAAAGAGCAGTATAAATACTATACCCATGGCTATTGCTGTAAGCTGTAGACCCTCTGCAAAGGTCATTTGCTCTTGAAATATCAAGTTATTTCCTCCTTTTTCTTCTTCTTTCAATGTCACACTAATGTATATTTGAGATTTTTATCTGCCTTTAACAGTCGATCAAGCTTTGTACAGAATCTTTCTACCTCAGCCGTTAAACAATTTAAGTTTCTGACCGAGGGAAAGACTGTAGCTCATAAAGTCGATAAAATTAATATTTAGCCATTAAGACATTGTTAAAGGATCTCTTTTCTTGGTTCGTTCTTTGGAGAAGCAAAGAATGAACTAAATTATTAAATTACCAGGTTTATATGATACTCCTCTACTTCCTCTACCTGGGGCTTTCCTCTGTTCTCCAGGAACTTCTTTGCATTTTCCGGGAAGAGGGCATACATGAGTACATCCTCCTCAGATTTAGCCAGCTCCCCTATCTCTGCAGTGATCTTCTCAAACTCAGGCTCAATATCATCTGCAGGTCTGTGGTCGATGGGAGTTTCATCTCCGATTATTACCTTTTTTATCTCCTCGTCCACTGGTGCCGGCGACTGACCATACATTCCCATTACATAGTCCCTGATTTCCTTAGGTACTACCTTGTATCTGGCTCCAGTAAGGACATTGAATACCGACTGGGTTCCCACCATCTGAGACAGTGGAGTTACCAGTGGTGGATAACCAAGATCCCTTCTTACTCTGGGGATCTCGTTAAGTACATCCTCATACTTGTCTGCTGCTCCCTGTCCCTCCAATTGAGATAATAGGTTTGACAGCATTCCTCCGGGGACCTGGTACTTCAGGGTCTTAGGCTCCGTGTCCATCACCTTGGGGTTCAGGATTCCCTCGGCTCTGTACTTCTCCTTGATGGGCTTGAAGTAGTCGGCTATCTCAGCTAGGATATCCAGGTTTAGTTGTGGATCCCTCTCATGCCCCTTGAATACCTGGGCAAATACCTCGGTAGATGGCTGGGCTGTTCCCCCAGAGAATGGAGATATTCCCGTATCTATAATATCCACCCCGGCTTCCACTGCCTTCATATAGAGCATAGACGCAATTCCCGATGTACAGTGGGTATGAAGCTGCACAGGAAGGTCCGATACCTCCTTGATCCTTCTTATGAGCTCATAGGCTACACTGGGAAGGAGGATTCCCGCCATATCCTTGATACAGATGGAATCTGCACCCATGGCTCCTATCTCCTTCACCTTCTCCACATAGTAGTCCACTGTATGAACCTCACTTGTGGTATAGGCGATACACACCTGGGCGTGTCCACCATACTTCTTTGTAGCTTCCACAGATGTTCTGACATTTCTGTAATCGTTTAGGGCATCGAAGATCCTTATGATGTCGATACCGTTCTCTATGGATTTCTGCACAAACTTCTCCACCACATCATCTCCGTAGTGTCTGTACCCAAGCAGATTCTGACCTCTAAGGAGCATCTGAAGCTTGGTGTTCTTTACCCTCTTCCTTATCTCACGAAGTCTCTCCCACGGATCCTCATTGAGGAATCTAATGCAGGCATCAAAAGTAGCCCCTCCCCACACCTCCATGGCGTGGTATCCAGCCTGATCCATCTTCTCAAGGATTGGCAGGATCTCTTCAGTTTTAAGTCTGGTGGCTATGAGGGACTGGTGCCCGTCTCTAAGTGCCGTTTCCATTATCTTAAGCTTACTCAAAAAAACAACCTCCTGTTTTTATAATAAAACTTTAATCATCTCATATTTGACAAAATAAACTTTATACCATATTTAAGATACACATTTTAACATTTTTCTTCTTTATTTGCACTTTTTTTGAATATAAGATTTTTTTTCGAGACAATAATAAAAGTAAACGCCAGATAAGAATAAGTGCGTTAACTTATTATACTTCCTTAATTCATACTTCCCTCTATCCCAAAACTACTTTTCTCTTCCATAAAAAAACTCCTGCCTAAGCAGGAGTTCCCCTTATAATTTTACCAGATCTTTAGTTGTTCCATTGAGGATCTCATACCCGTCCCTCTTTACTACGATGTCGTCCTCTATCCTTACTCCCCCAAATCCTTCAAGGTAGATTCCAGGCTCGATGGTGATTACCATGTTTTCCTCAAGGACTATCTCCTCAGCCTTAAAGGATACCCCTGGATACTCGTGGATCTGAAGACCTATTCCGTGCCCCAGTCCGTGGGCAAAATACTCTCCATATCCCTTACCCTCAATATACTCTCTGGCTATCCTATCCAGCTCCCTGGTTGTTACCCCGGCCTTCACACTTTTCACTGCCAGCTCCTGAGCCTCTCTCACTGTATTATATACCTCCAGGTGCTTCTCTGTAGGGTTGCTTCCCAGGTAGATAGTTCTTGTCATATCAGATGCATACCCCTTGTAGAAGCATCCGAAATCAAACTTTACAAACCCTTCACTTTCAAGCTTCTTCTCACTTGCCACTCCGTGAGGCATAGCAGATCTGTAGTTTGATGCTACGATTATATCAAAGGAAGGCCCGTCTGCTCCCCTCTTCTTCATCTGATACTCAAGCTCTGTAGAGAGATCCTTCTCCACAGCTCCTTCCTTTATAAGGGGTTTTATAGCTGCAAAAGCTTCATCTGTTATCCTAGCTGCTTCCCTTATTATCTCTATCTCCTCAGGAGTCTTTATCATCCTTTCTCTCAGGAAGATATCCCCAAGGTCCACAAAATCTATCCCTTCAAAGTTTTTCTCAAAGCTTCTGAACTGAGAAAGGCTCACAGAGGTATCCTCTATAGCCAGCCTCTTCACACTGTTTTCCTTAAGAAGCTCTGCCACCCTTTCAAGGGGCTGTCTGTCCTCCCTCACTACCTCAAAACCATTGGGAACTACCTGAGCATCTGCCTGCTCTGTATATCTAAAGTCCGTTATAAAGTATCTCTTCTCTCCCGTTGCAAGAACTACCCCTGTAGTCCCTGTAAATCCTGAAAAATACCTTACATTTAACATATTGGTAATTAATATTGCATCTGCATTTTTTTGATCCATTATCTTATTTAGTTTCAAATCTATCCCCCCTCTTTTTTCTCATTATACAGTATTCCCCTCCTGGGGAAAATAGACTTTTGCAAAAATATAGGATTTTTAAACCTTAAAGACCTTATTTTAGATACTGCTTGAAGGTTGTCTCACCTATCTGGCAAAAAATAAAAAAGACCGCCCTCTACTGGGCGGCCTGCTGCCTTTGATCGTCCTTACTTTCAGTATCCTCTACATACTCCTGAAGTTCGCTGTCCCATACATACCACTTACCATCTACCTTCTTAAAGTAAGGCTCCCGCTTCATAATAGACCTCCTTCTGTATCTCCTTCTTCCCTTGCTGTTATCTTATTATTCTGAAGTTTCTTCCCCTTTCCTTTTTCTTAACCCTCTCTATGGTACACTAAAAAAGCAACGTGACGTTGCATCCTGATAATCAGCAGGAATCCTTATTTCTTCATGTAATTTTTTTATAAATTCTATACTTTCTTTAATAATAAAAAGAGACCCTGAGGTCTCTTGGTTTTAATATACTATCTTTCCGCCCCCTACAACTAATCCCTTGTAGTAGACCACCATATGCTGTCCTGGAGCATTCTGGGCATTCTCCTCTGTATATTCAAAGAAGACTCTTCCATCATGGGTGACAATCCTTCCTGGAAGGCCCCTGCTTGAAAACCTCGGTCTGGCCACAAGCTCCTTCCCATGAAGTTTCTGAAGCTCCACAAGAAATACCGTGTCCACAAGCTCCACCTTGGATCTCATGAGCTCATCAAAGTCTCCCAGAACTATCTCATTGCTCTCAGGCCTTATCTCGGTGATAAAGTATGCTCTGGGAAGAACTATTCCCAGCCCCCTTCTCTGGCCTATTGTATAGAGCTGATACCCCTCGTGCTGTCCAAAGATCTTTCCCTCCTTGCTGACAAAGTTCCCTGGTTCGATCCTATCCTCAAGTTTTCTCTTAAGGTACTCCTTATACCCCTCTGGGGCAAAACATATCCCCTGACTATCCTTCTTGGCGTGGGTTGATATCCCCGCCTCCCTGGCCATCTCCCTTACCTCAGGTTTCTTATATGAACTCAGAGGAAACAGCATCCTCTTAACTACATCCTCCCCCAGTCTGTAGAGCATATAGGTCTGATCCTTGAGGTCATCCTCAGCAAGCTTCAGCAGGCTTGCATCCAGTTCCTCACTATACTCCACATCGCAGTAATGCCCCGTAGATATATAGTATGCTCCCATCCTGTTGGCTGCCTCTATGAGCTTCTTTATCTTTATCTTCTCATCACACACTATACACGGAGACGGAGTCATCCCCCTGTTATACTCCTCTATGAAGTAATCCACTACCTCCCTGTCAAACTCCTCCACAGCGTTCACCACATAGTGGGGGATATCCACCTTGTGGCAGGCTGTTCTGGCATCAAAGATATCATCTAAGCTGCAGCACGTCTTCACATTGGGGTTCTCACTGGTCTCATCTCCCAGGTGCTTCAGGGTCACCCCTATTACCTCATACCCCTGCTCCTTTAGGAGGAGGGCAGCCACAGAGGAATCCACTCCCCCGCTCATTCCCACTACTACTCTTTTTTTATCTAACATATCTTATCCTTTCTTTGAGAAAGAAAGTTTTAGAAAACTTCTTTCATTAAAAACTTTTATAAATTATAATTTTTCATTACTTTTAAGTATTCAAATTTCTTTGCATTACTTCTGTCTTGAAACAGAAGTAACCAAGAGTTCAAGGCTCATTGAAAATAACTATTCCATAATCAAAAAAGTTTGAAAAAATCGTATCGTCTGCCACACCCTTGTGATAGTCGACGAATATTTTTCTAAACTTTCTTTTCATATTTCATCTACGCTATTTTCAAATAGCCAAGCTCAATTTATACTTAAACCAATTTTTCTTTTACGAAATAAAATAGTATCCTTTAACTTCTTTACATCTTACCACAACAAAATTCATATAATACTCTTTAATCTTATGAACTTTTTCTTTTATTTCCTCACAATTCTTCTCTTGGTTACTATGCAAGCACAATAGTTCCTTTAAGTCTTTCCTCAATACACTTACAGATGATAGAAGACCCCTACTAGGATGACAACATCTTAAAACCCCAACTTCTCTTGTTATTGTATTTAAGTTATTTTCTATAGTTGATAAATGAGAAAAAATAACATCTATATAAAATTCTAAATTTTCTCCTGTATATCCTGAACTCTTAAATATTGAACCCATGAATCCATCAATTCCTCCCTCTAACTCATGTGTTATTTTACGTACTCTATTTCTTTCTGGAATTACAACTGTCATTACATATGTAAGTAAACTTACAAATAAACCTGATAAAATTGTCTGAAATAAATTAACATAAGAATTTTTTGAATCTAAGTAACAAAAAAATAAAATCATTAGAATTGTATTAAATACTAAAATAACTTTCCAACTTTTTAGAGTTAAATTATAGAACTTCCTACTAACTGAACTAGATACATATTCTTTATAAGCTTTTACTATTTTATATTCTCTATATACCTTTAATTCCATTTTTTCTCCCTTCAGATATATTGATTCCAGTAATTTTCAATTTTTTATTTAATTTCATTACAATAGCTTACTTTAATTCTTCGTTTGCCGACTGCAGATAGTCGTCGAGCTCCACTTATCCTCTACCTCGTTTCGTTGTACTCATTAGGTTCTATCTAGAGCCCCTAAAAGAAACGGAAGCTATGTTATACTTCCAAAGACAATTATCGGAAGTCTTGATTTTTCGGATACATTTGTATCAAGATAAAGGTATCAAATTTTTTTAGGTACCTTTTGTATCAAGACAAAAGGCACAACTCACATCACTATATTTTATCATAAAATTATAATTTTAATTACCCCCATCCCTTTCTTAGATTTCCTCTTATTTTTTAAGGAAAACACCCACCATATAGGTGGACTTTGTCCACTTATTTATTAAATTTATATAAAACATATTAAATTTTTAACAAAAATTTGATTATTATTTCAAGGTTATGCTAATCTTGTACCGTAATTAGATATTACAAGTGTATTTTCAAAAAAACAATGATTAGGAGTGTGTATGAAAAGAAGAGAATTTTATATCATAAGTGGATTGGTAATGTTTTTGTGTATGGGGACGATCTACTCATGGGGAGTTTTTCAAAAACCCCTTGTTGAGGCCCTTAAAGACGCCCACGGAGTAAGCATATCATCTACCATGGCAAGTATGCCCTACACAGTATTTTTAATGTTTTATGCTTTTTCCATGCCTGTGGCTGGGTTATTTATCAAAAAGATAAACCCGAAGATCCTTGCCATAGGAGGATCGCTGCTCATATCTATAGCATGGATCCTCGCGGGAACTGCTGACAGTATTGAGTTTATTATAGCTACCTATGGAGTTCTTGGGGGAATTGGTGTAGGTATAGTATATGGTATACCTATGGCTATTGTAACTGAGTGGTTCCCTGACAAAAAAGGTTTTGCTGTGGGACTGACCCTTTTGGGATTTGGGCTCTCTCCATTTATCACTGCTCCTCTCGCTACTGAGCTGATAATAATGTTTGGGGTATTTTCTGCCTTTAAGATCCTGGGAGTAACATTTGCTGTTATCCTGAGTCTTCTCTCCCTTACCCTTAAGTTTCCGGAGAAGAAGGAAGGCCACCACTACGTAGGAACTGGCCCATCTGGAGAATTTACTCCTGTGGAGATGGTAAAGACTCCTACTTTCTATGCTTTGTGGACATGTTATGTCATCGGGACCTTCTCAGGTCTTATGATCATAGGACTTTCCAGCAGCTATGCCCAGGAGGTTGTTAACCTTACTCCGGTAAAGGCAGCTTTCTTCACATCCTTCTTTGCCATCTTCAATGGTATAGGAAGACCCATCTTCGGTGCCCTTACAGATAAACTGGGAACAAAGAGGACTATCGCTATATCCTATACCCTGATAATAACTGCAGGAGTTCTTTCCTTGTTATTTGCAGGAAATATCATCGTCTTTGCCGTGGCCTTTGCCATAATGTGGCTAAACCTTGGAGGTTGGCTGGCTATTGCCCCTGCTTCCACGGTAAACTTATTTGGAAAGACCCACTATACAGCAAACTACGGGATCCTCTTTACTGCATATGGAATAGGAGCCCTTATCCAGGGGTTTGTTGGAGGATATATTAGGGAGACCTTCGGTTCCTATGCATATATCTTCTATCCTGTAATCCTGGTCTGTGCTCTGGGACTACTGCTGTCATCAGGATTTATCAAATCAAAGAAAAAAGCTGCTGATGCAGCATAAAAAGAGCAGCTGTCTTATGACAGCTGCTTTTAATTTATCCCTTGTCTATTCTGTTTCCCAGTTTTTTATCTATCAATTCCTCTATATCAGCCAACAGTTCCTCCTTGAGATTTTTCATCTCATTTTGTCTTGTATGAAATTTTTCTATATCTTCCATAAGCTCCTTCCTAAACTTATCGTTCTCATCCTGCTTTACAGAGTGCTCCTCAGTTTCAGAGCTGAGGATTATCCCAAGGGAAAAACTCAGTAGGAATACTCCCAGGATAGACTCTATAACTGCCACAGTCTGAGCAACCCAGCTCTCTGGATATATATCTCCAAATCCAACACTGGTAAGGGTTATAAAGCTGTAGTAGATATGTCTGAAGTAAAGTTTTACTCCACCCAGGTCCTCCGCCATCTCCAGACTCATATTAGAGAAGGCAGGTTCAGGGGACAGAGTTGTTATGAGAGCATAGACAAATCCAAAGCTTACCCCCATACTTACATAGGTCATAAACACTATTATGGTGTCCCTTCCCGTTGGCTTTCTCCTCTTGAAGATCACATCTAAGAACACATACCTTATGAGGACTATGTGTCCTATGGCGATAGCCAGAAGATTCAGTCCCGTTACACCTATATAGAAGAAGCTGGACCTGTCTATCTCTACCCTTCCTCCCTTGGACTGTATCCCCATGAAGAGGGGAACAAAGAGGAGAAAGTAGAGGATCATATATATGGCATAGAGGGGATTTTGCCTTATCTTTCTCAGAAAGCCAATCCTGAAAACAAAGAGTACCGGAGCTATATTCATAAATATCATAGGGAAGTAGTTAAAGAGTACTCCCTCGATATCCCCTATATACTCCCCATTGGGGTTATTTATCTCTGCCAGCAGAGCCAGAAGAAGGGAGAGTATAAAAGCCAGAGCCAGCACCTTTCTACTTCTCAGAGCTCCATAACTATTGATAACTTTTCTTAGCCGCCTAAACAAATCTATCACCTCTCAAAGGAGATATGTATCTCTCCCACATCATAGTTTCTTCTCTCACCCTCTACATCCACAACAAGGGTTCCGTCGGAAGCTACCTCCCTGGCCACTCCCTCCTCAATCCTGTTTCTGAGATCTATCTTTACGGGTCTGTTTTTCAGGTAGTTTTTGGAGTTAATTTCATAGAGAAGCTCGCTCCACCCTCCCATGAGAAATTTACTATAGCATCTCTTAAATTCCTCTATAATTTTAAGAGCTACCTCCTCCGGTTCATAGGATCTGCCGCTCTCTCTGGAAAGGGATGTTGCCCTTCTCTCCAACTCCCCAAACTCGGTATTGTTAACATTTACCCCTATACCTATGATAAAGAATCCCTCTACCTTCTCCACCAGGATTCCCGATACCTTTTTTTCATTTAGGTATACATCGTTGGTCCACTTAAACTGATAATCCCCAGCCTCTATACCCTCCAGAGCTCTCAGTACCGATACTCCCACCACAAGGGGTAGTTTTCTCCACTCCTCCAGGGGAAGATACTCCTCCTCCTTGAGGGCAAAGGAAAATAGTGCTGCTCCCTCAGGGGACTTCCACTCATTTCCCCTTCTTCCCCTTCCTGCAGTCTGTACTTCTGCTATAGCCATATCGTAGTTTTCCAGATCTCTTCTTCCCTTTAAGAAGGTATTTGTAGAATCTATCTCATTAAACCTGTATATTCTCATTCCTCTTTCCTCCTATCTCCTTTATCTCTCTCAGCCTCGTCTATTAACCCTATTATATCACGCTAAAGAAAATTTTTATTCCCCTTTAATCTATTTTTTAGATTGATCTACCGATAAGCTGCAAACTACGACTCATCCTTTGCAGGTTGGACCTTCAACGAGGACCTTCCCCTTGAAAAATAATTCAAATTAATAAGCAAACTAAAAAGAGGAGTTCATCTCCTCTTCTTTTATTCCATAACCTAATATCTCAATATAAAAGTCTGTCCTCCTTGGCTCTCCAACTCTGAAAAACCTCTATGGATTCCCTCCTCATAAGCTGTTCACTGGGAATTTTTCTCAGGGAGTGGGGAAGACAGAATTCCTTGTAGAGATCCTCATCTATGAATCCCGCTTCCGCTGCATCCCCCATCTCACAGGCAAAGAATATCCTCTCAATCCTCGCCCAGTATATGGCAGATAAACACATGGGACAGGGCTCACAGGATGTGTAGATTACGCATCCCTCCAGTGAAAAGGTATCCAGGTTTCTGCAGGCATCCCTTATGGCGTTTATCTCTGCATGGGCTGTGGGATCGTTGCTGCTGGTAACTGTGTTATATCCCCAGCCTACCACCACTCCATCCTTTACCACCACTGCTCCAAAGGGGCCGCCCTTATCATTTTCCATACCCCACCGGGCAAGGTGTATAGCTTCCTCCATATATTTCCTCTTCATCTCTTCCCTCCTATAAAAACTTCTATACTAGGAAAGACAGGCTTTCCTTCTAAGAAAAGAGAATTTCCTCAAAATATATCCCCTAGATAAAAAATGGGACTTTGAGATTTAAATTATTTTTTCGTTGCTGATTTATACAGATTAAAATCAGAAGTACAAACCACACAAGTCAATAAGAATTCAGGTTTGAAATTAAAGCGGCTGTCTGCAGGCTGTCGTCTAGCTTCACGTTAATAACTTACTTCATTGCGTTTAGCTACTTCAGGCTCTGTAGAGAGTCCAGGAGAGCAATGGAATGTTTGGAGTCCTCACAAAGACAATTGCCGGAAGACTTGATTTTTGGGATACATTTGTATCAAGACAAAAGTATCGAATTTTCTTTGGGCACTTTCCTCAAATAAAAAGGATCCTTATAGGATCCTTTTTTTTAGTCACACTCAATTACATCCCCGTCATTGGGTATAACTGCCTTATTCTCCAGTTTATTCTCCCTCATGAGTTCCCTGAGGATCTTTCTGTCTATGAGGCAGTGATCCATGGCTTCCATGTGGTTTAGTATAACCCTTCCAGAGGAAAGTTCCACTGCTTCCAGCAGTTCATCCTCGGACATGAGGAGGGGTTTTCCCACTGCCAGCTTGGCCTTTCCCCCTGCCACTACAGTCCACTCGGGTTTCAGATCTGTTATCACCCTTCTTACCTCATCTGTAAGAACTGTATCCCCTGTTATATATAGGGTGGGCTCCCCTGGCATGGCTATAAAATATCCCACACCATGGCCCATAGCCCTTCCTATCCATCCCCAGCCATGCCTTGCTGGGACAGGCCTTATACTTCCGTCAAAAAAGAAGTTCTCCTGGGAGTTCTTCAGGGGTATCACCTTAAGCCCCCTCTTCATAAGGACTTCCTCATCCTCCTCCGAGCAGAAAACCACAATACTGTGCCTCTTGAGGTAATCTATAGCAGGTTCATCTATATGATCAAAGTGGGTATGGGTTATTAGAGCATGGGTTACACCATTTAACCTCTTCTCCATATCTTCAGGGAGTTCCACCGTGGGATTGGTTCTCTTAAACCTCAGCAGCTTAGTGCCCCTGAGAGAAGGCAACCTTCCCTTGGGAGAAAACATGGGATCTACCACTACCTTATACTCTCTCAGTGTTATTATTATTGTTGCGTGACGTATCTGCTCTATCAACATCTTTATTCACCTCTTTATCCCTTCTCTTCAGGGGAGTCCTTCAAGGAAGTGATTCTTTCTTAAGAGCACCCCTGACATCCTACACACCCATCATAAGGTTACTGCCTTAAAATGAATTTTTCTTTAAACTCCCTACATATTAATAATTCACAACCTTCGCTCCCTTTCCTCCCCACACCTGATCTTTTTTCCCATCCACTGGAGGAAATCCTATACTTTTTTAATAATTAAAAATGGCGGAGGTTTAAACCTCCACCATCTTTACATAGCCTTCTGCTGAATAAGTCCGTGATATACCCTTACTATGGTCTCAAGAGCTTTAGAGGTATATCCAAAGGCCGGATTGTGGAGAGCAGCTGTATGCCCCTCCTCTACATTCCTTGTTCCCGTTAAAAACATAAATGTAGGGGCTATATCCCTGTAGAAGGAGAAGTCCTCAGACCCAGTCATCTTCTTGGATTCCTCTGCCTCTATTCCCAGTTCTTCCAGAACCTCCACCATATCTCCATAGAGTCCTGCATCATTCACCATGGCAGGGTAGTTGGGCTTGAAATCCATATGAATCTTTATTCCGTAAGCCTCCTCATAACCCCTGTTCAGTGCCTCTATCCTCTCCCTGGATATATCTATATACTTGGAGTCATACATCCTAATAGTCCCCTCAAGCTGGATATTGTTTGGAATTATATTCCTTGCTCCCCCAGGCTGAAACACTCCGTCTACCTTGGATCCCGTCAGAAACTTTCCTATGGTAAATAGATACATATCATCTGGATGGACATTTCTAGACCTAATGGTCTGGTAGGCCCCTATGAGCTCCGAGGTAACCACAACAATATCTATCCCAGTATGGGGCTGGGCTCCGTGACACCCCTGCCCCTCTATATCCCACTCTATATTCACATTCTGGGCAGAGACATACCCCTCCCTTACAGCTACCCTGCCCTCATCCATCTCTGGGTTTACATGGGTAGCAAAGAAGCACTCTATCCTCTCCCTGTACTTCTCAAAAACCTCATCTCCTATAACATAACGTGCACCTCCGCACCCCTCCTCACCAGGCTGGAATATAAATAGAAGAGATTTTTCAAGGACCTTCCCCTCCCTTATCCCCTCATCTACCTGAAGGATTGTCTCCAGGAGAGCCGAAGTGTGAGCTGAGTGCCCGCAGGCATGGGAGAATCCCTTGTTTACAGAGGGGGATATGTGGTGGGAGTTATCTGCCAGGGGAAGGGCATCTATATCCGCCCTGAAGGCTATGACCTCATCCCTTCTTCCCTTAAAGTATACAAGGGTTCCCGTCCCCCCTGCCGCCTCATAGGCTATCCCGTTCTCCTCTAAGGTCCTCCTTATAAAGTCTGCAGTTTTATACTCCTCCATCCCGATCTCGGGTATCGAGTGGAGCACTCTGTCTAGCTCACATAGTCTATTCAATCTCATCCCCTCCCTCTATTATTCTTCCGTCAACTATTACATAGAGAGGGTCCTGGATAGTCACAAAGGGCTTCTCCCTCCAGATAACTATATCTGCATCCTTCCCTATCTCTATGCTTCCTATCCTGTTCTCTACCCCCATAACCCTTGCAGGGTTTATGGTCACCGCTTCCAGAGCTTTCCTGTACTCCATCCCCTTGGAGATGGCAAGGCCTGCACAGATTGGCAGGTACTGCAGGGGAATTACCGGGGCATCTGTAATGAGGCATACATCCCTTCCCTGGGAGAGCTTCACCACATTGTTAAACCCCTTTCCCCTGAGCTCCGACTTACCTCTGGCTCCCAGGCTTGGTCCCAGAAGCAGAGGTACATCCTTCCTCTCCAAATACTCCAGTACATCTACCCCGCAGGTCACATGATCCAGGGTATACCTTACATCAAACTCCTCGGCTATCCTTATGGCAGTAACTATATCGTCACCCCTGTGGGCATGGATCTTAAGGGGCTTCTCTCCCTTCATTACGGGGATCATGGCCTCATACTTTTCATCGTATTCCTCATAGTTCCCCTGGCTGTACTCCCTGCTCTTTCTCAGGAAATCTCTCAGGTTCCCCGCTATCCCCATCCTCGTCATATCATATCTCTTCTTGGGATTTTCCCCCAGGGCCACCTTCATACCTATATATGGATCTACAACTATATCCTCCACTACACTCCCATAGGTTTTTATGCAGGCATACTGTCCCCCTACAAGGTTAGCCGATCCTGGACCACTGGCGCAGGCTGTGATCCCGGCCTCCCTTGCTTCCTTAAAGGTAATATCCAGAGGATTTATGCCGTCTATGGCCCTCAGGTGAGAGGAGATCAGGCTGTTGGGTTCATTGTGTTCTGCATGAAAGGTCCCCGCTGAATCGGTCTTCATTCCCAGATGTGTGTGGGCATCCACAAGCCCCGGTGTCACATAGGCACCTCCGGCATCTATACACTTTTCTTCAGCATCCATGTCTAACGAGCTCCCAGCCTCTACTATGGCCTCTATCTTCCCCTCTCCGATCTTAATATGATATACTCCGTCCTCTACTCCGCTGCTGAGTATCCTTGCATTTTTTATAATCATATTCCCTCCTCAATAAATTTAAATTAAGTTCATAGTAACCCCAGGGCCAATTGGTAACCCCAGTAGGATCCAAAGAATAAACATTGCCGTCATAGTTAATAGAAGTACCATGGAATATGGAATTGTGAGAGCAAATATAGTTCCCATCCCAAGATCACGGTGCTCCTTCTCCCCTGGCCTCAGAGGTATTTTATTGCTTGCCTTATACTGAGCCAGCAGCCCCAGTACAACCGGCAGAGCCGAGTGAAGGGGAGAGATTATATTGGTACACGAATCTCCTATCCTGTAAGCCAGCTGTGCATAGGCCGGATGAACATTTAATACTGTAAACATTGGAACAACCATGGGAGCTATAAGGAGCCACTTGGATGAACCACTTGTCATAAATGGGTTTATCATAGTTGTCACTACTATAACCATTAGACACAGAGGAACAAGGCCTACGTCAGCACTCTTTAGCAGCTCCGCCCCCTTAATTGCAAGTATCTTAAATATATTGGACATATTTAACAGCTTTATAAATATAGAAGCTGCAAAGGCAGTTGTTAGAAATGGCACTGCCTGAGTCAGCCCCATGCTTATAATTTTCGGAATATCTCTGCTTGTCTTGATTACCCCTGTACCTATACCATATGGTATCCCCGTTGATAGGAATAGAGCAGATATTATCACTATAATGGACTGGAAGAGCGGCGACTTAGGAAGGAATCTTCCCTCACTATTTCTGAAGAAAGCCCCCTCTGGAAGAGACAGCAGAAGCATTATTCCCAGGAAGATAAGGAAACCAATAAAAGCATACCTCAATCCCCTCTCCTGCTCTGAACTTATCTTGTGGTTCTCCAAAAGCGACTTATCCTCTATTCCATCTCCGTCCCCCACCATGGGAATTACAAACTTTTCAGTAAAGATAGTAACTGTTAGGGACATGAGCAACGTGGCACTTGCCATAAAGAAGTAGTTCACCACTGGAGATATTGATACCTCCACCCCCATGGATCTCACTGCATTCTCTGTTATTCCTGCCAGAAGGGCGTCTGTTCCTGCAAGGAAAAGGTTTGCTGTAAAGCCTCCGCTGCATCCTACATAACCCAGTATAACTCCCACCAGTGGGTTTCTTCCCAGGGCTGCAAAAACCACTCCCCCTATGGACACTGCAAATATAGTACCTGCATCGGACATAAGATTGGCATTTATTGCTACAAATACAAGGGCAAATGTAATAAGTGATTTAGGTGCCTTCAATAGATACTTCTTCATAAATGTTTCAAAGAAACCTGTCTTCTCTATAAAAGCACTGGCTATCATCATAATCATCACAAGCTTCATAGGTGCGTAGGATATGAAGATATCCGGTATATTCTCCACTATATACTGAAGATTTTCCCTGGATAGTAGGTTTACCGTAGCTACCGTGGTTTCTCCTCCGGCTTCCCCCAGCTTCTTTCCCACTCCAAAGTAGGTAACCTCAAATCCCAGTTTGCTCAGGATAAAGGATGACACCATAGTTATCCCTATTAGCATACTAAACAGTATAAATGGATGGGGCAGCTTATTCCCTCCCCTCTCAATAATATCGATAAACCTGTTCATCAGGTTTCCCCTCTTCTTCCCCTTTAATACTAATTCCTTCACGTCTAACCTCCCCTTTAGTTAACAAAAGCATTTTAATGTTAACTATATAATTTCTAATGTATATAGTCCATAGGAGAGGTAAAATCAAGCTTTTGTATCCTTTTGTTCTTTTTTTAGGCAGACTTTTTTAACTGAGAATAATAACTAAAAAAGCCCCATTCCGGGGCTCTCTCTTAAAATCCATTGTATTTCATAATATACCTCTAAAAGGAGATAACTAAGGAAGTCCCCTATAATATCTACTTCAATCCTTTCCCTTTCCTCTTAAACTATCCCTGTAGTTGGAGCATTAAATATTTTCAGCTGCTATATTGATCCTGTCCCTTAAAGCTGCCACTAAACCAGATACAATCAATGTTGGTATTAGCCAGGCAAAGCCCTCTGAGGAGAAGGGCAGAATATTGAATAAGTGCTCTATGCTCTCTGATATTCCTGATCTTGCCACTACCTCCAGCACACTGAAGGCCAATCCCGTATATATGCTTCCCTTGAATACCCTATGATCCTCCACCTTGGCTATATTAAGAGCTATAAGGATTATTGTGGCAGGGTAGAGGATAGTCAGTATAGGTACAGCTATATCTATTATAAATCCAAGCCCCGTTGCAGCTAGTACTGCTGATACTGTACACACAGCTACAGTTATTCCTCTGTAGGAAAACCTGCTCCTCTCAGAGAAGAAGTCGGAAGCTATGGCAACCAGGGCAACAGAGGTTGTTAAACATGCCACAGTTATGCACAGCCCCAGTGCTCTTATTCCATATGTTCCCAGGGTAACTTTAGCAAAGTACATTACCAGTTCCGCTCTGCTCAGTCCCAGGTTATTCCCGTTGGCCATGGCTCCCAGATAGAGAAGTCCTCCATATACCAGAGCCATTCCTACCCCTGAGATAATTCCTGCTCTTACTATCATGGACCTCTGCTCAGATTCCCTCACATATCCATTGGCTTTTAATCCCTTAACTATTATTGCCCCTAATATTACTGAAGTTATGGCATCCATCGTCTGATACCCTCCGAAGAATCCATATGAAAATGAGTTCTGATCTATTACCTTGTCCCCAGGTACTCCAAACCCCATTAGAGCTCCCTTGATCATTACTACCGACAGAATAGAAAGGATTATCGGTGTAAGGTACCTTCCTATATTATTCATTAATTTGGAAGGATTCATAACTAAAAAATATACAACTACGAAGTAGATAGATGACACCAATAGCGGATTAAGCCCTCCAAGATTAGGAGCTATCCCCATCTCATATGCCGTTGCGGCTGTTCTTGGGATTCCAAGCATAGGCCCTATGGCCAGTATCAACAGGGTAAAGTAAGCTGTATTAAACTTACCGGAAACCCTATGGGCAAACTTATTTACATCTGTAGCTCTGCTGAATGCCACCAGTCCCCCTACCGGAAGGCAGATACCTGTAATAAAAAATCCCGATGCAGCTATTAGCCACTCCCTACCTGTTGTAACTCCTATCTCCGGAGGAAATATAAGGTTCCCCGCTCCAAAAAACATAGCAAATATTGCCAGTCCAAATACAAATACATCATTTTTCCTTCTCATGTCACCACTCCCAATATTACTTTTTTAGTACTTTTGTAGGTTTCTACTATAACATTTGTTACGTGGCGATAATAAAGGTGTTTTTTTAATTTATAGTATTTTTGTGGTATTTTAATGATACTCCACCTCACCAAGTAACTCTGTGGGATATGGCATCTTTTAAATCTTTGTACTTCTAAAGATTAAAGAAAAAGCAGCGTGACGTTGCATCCCTGCAAACATATAGAAGTTCTTATTTTTTCATGGATTTTTTCAATTCTATACCTTCCTTAATAATAAAAACCCTGAGGTTAGCCTCAGGGTTTTACCTTCCCATTGCTTTGATTTAAGTTTTTTCAGCTTTTCTTAATTTGTTAATCTTCTTCAAGTTCTTCTTTAATTTTTTTAGTCTCTTAATCTTTTCATAGGTCATAACTCCACCTCCTACAGATTAATACTGAAGTATGAAGTTTATATCCTGCTTTTTGTTTAAAGGTGTTAAAGATCGTTAAACTATTTTCTCTAGTGATAACGCTATTTTCTTTTATGCATATCTTGAATTTATTCTTTATAGAAAAAGAGACACCCCTGTGTCTCCCTTTGCTTAAATTAATGTCTTTCCTTCATTGCCCTGTCGATCTGCCTCTGCTGATCCTTCTTAGCCATCGACTGTCTCTTATCATAGTTTTTCTTACCCTTACCCAGGGCAATCTCCATCTTTACAAGTCCCCCCTTGGTATAGATGGAAAGGGGAAGTATGGTATACCCCTCCTGCTTTACCTTTTCATGAAACTTCTTTATCTCCCTCTTGTGGAGAAGAAGCTTTCTTACCCTGCTCTCATCTGGGTTATATACACTTCCATACTCCCAAGGAGTTATATTCATATTCATCACAAACATCTCATCTTTTATAATTCTTACAAATGATTCCTTGATACTTACCTTACCGGCTTTTATGGACTTTACCTCACTCCCGATAAGCTCCATTCCTACCTCTAATCTATCCTCTATAAAATAATCGTGAAAAGCCTTCTTATTCCTCGCTAGTACCATATTTCATACTCCTTTTTAGTACAAATTTCTAAGCTTAATTATACTATGTTTATCCTGTATTTTCAACCAGCCTTCCCTAGGGTAAAGCTTATCCCATAAACTATCAATCATAATAGAACTTTAAAAAAGAACGTAATCATTCTTTTATGATAGGAATTCTATCCTTTTTGTGCTACAATATTTTGATTTTTTAAGGAGGAACTAATTATGAGAAAGATCTACACACTTTTATTCAGCCTTATGGCTTTAACTGCTTCCATTTTTGCAAGGGAAGTGGATATTAAAATCCTTGCGTCATCCGATGTACACGGAAGGATCTCCCCGTGGGACTACTCCACAGATACAGAGAACTACTCTGGAGGATTCTCTCAGATCTCCACCCTTATGGATGAGTACAGAGATGAAAACAAGAATGTTATACTCCTTGACCTAGGGGACGCTATTCAGGATAACAGCATCGAGAAGTTCAACAGCATCTACTTTGCAGAGAACTTCCACCCGGTAATGAGGATCTACAATGAGATAGGCTATGACTTCATCGTACCTGGAAACCACGAGTTTAACTTCGGTATGGAGTTCCTGGACAAGGCCTACTCTCAGTATAACGGAAAGGTTCTGGCTACCAACCTCTACAGAGACAACGGTGAGCACTACTATACACCATCTGCTGTTGTAGAGAAGGACGGAGTTAAGATTGGTATCATAGGAGCTACTACCCCTATGACTGTAAAGTTCGAGGAGGATACAGATAACCTGGACGGAGTTGAGTACAGAGAGATTATCTCAGAGATCAGGAAGGAGGTGGCAAACCTACAGAAGCAGGGAGTTGATGCCATCGTCCTTGCAGGACACCTGGGAATTGAAAATGAAAACAATATAACTAATACAGGTCTTTCAGATATTGCTAAGGAGATCCCTGAGATCGACCTTATGCTGGGAGGACATGCCCACAAGGAGGCTTCAGAGGTAGTTGTCAATGGGACACCTATTACTATGCCGTATAAGTATGGAAAAGATATCTCAGTTGCTACCCTTAAGTTCGATGTAAATAAGAAGGGAACTGAGCTGACTTCCAAGGAAACCGAGACTGTTTCTGTAAAGGGAGTGAAGTCGGATAAGGCTGTGGAGAAGCTCTATGAGAGATTCCACAATATGCTGAGAGAGGAAGCTAATATAGTTGTTGGAGAGACAAAGAGAGACCTGGTACCGGCAGATGAGTTCAGAGGTATTCCTGCTATCCATACAGTGGATTCTGGTCTGTCTACACTCTTTGGAAAGGTTGGTTTCTACTTCTCAGACGCTGATGTTATTGCCCTGTCAGTGGATCAGGACAAGGCAAGACTGGACAAGGGACCTATCAAGGTAAAGGATATAAACTTCAACTACAGATATACTGGAGGGGACATCACTGTCTACGAGGTTACCGGTAAGGACCTGAAGAAGTACCTTGAGTGGTCTGCTGGATTCTTCAACACTCTAAAAGAGGGAGACCTTATCCTAAGCTTCGATCTGGACAGAAGAAGTGAGAAGTATGCTACCTTCGACTTTGCCAAGGGGGTTACATATGATATCGACATCAGAGAGGAAGCTGGTAACAGAATCAAAGACCTGACTCTAAATAATGGTACCCCTGTTAAGGAAGATACTATTATAAAGCTTGGTATGAACTCATACAGAATGGACAGAATGCTTGGAGCAGGTGGTCCCCTAGAGGGAAGTACTACAGTTAAGAAGCTTTGGGCTTCCAAGGAGGCTTACGGACTCAAGGACGGTACTATCAGATATATGACTATGAAGTATATCAGAGAGGCTAAGAATGGGGTTATCGAGGGAGAAGCTGCCAACAACTGGAAGATCATAGGTTTACCTGATTCCGAGGATGCCCACCTGGCTAAGAAACTTCTAAATGAAGGAAAGATCCAGCTCCACACTAAGGGAAGAGCAACTAATATAAGATCTATCAATGTAGATGACATCAAGAAGTTCAAATAGAAGTTAAGTATTCCATAGGAACAGCTTTTCAAGCCACCAGGGTTTGGAAGGCTGTTTTTTTATGGATATTTTCATTGTTTTAACAGACATAAAATATTCATTCTTGACACCTATAACCATAAGACTTAAAATATCCTTGATTCAAATTTAAAGGGGGATTTTTTTATGAAAAGGTTTATGAAACAAATACTGGTTTTATTTTTTATCATCTCTACATGTACATTTGCCAAGGAGATAAAGGTAGGACTTATCCTGGCTATGGGAGGACTGGGAGATAAGTCATTTAACGACTCTGCTTACAGGGGGCTTAAGAAGGCTGAGAAGGATTTTGATATAGAGGTAAAGTATGTTGAGCCCAGCTCATGGTCGGAGGACAGCATCTTCATTACCGAGTTTGCTGAAAACGACTACGATCTTATAATAGCTACATCATACACAGCTCAGGATGCTATGACTGAGTTAGCAGGAGAGTTTCCGGACACAAAGTTTGCCATTGTAGATACTACCATAGAGGGAGTTCCAAATACTGCTTCCCTTGTGTTCAGCGAGGAGGAGGGATCGTTCCTGGTTGGAGCTCTGGCTGCTATGATGAGTGAAAACAACTCTGTGGGATTCATAGGAGCAGTGGACATTCCTTTAATCAACAACTTCAGAAGGGGATATGAGCAGGGAGCCAAGTATATCAACCCTGAGATCTCTACAACTGCTATCTATATAGGAGGGAATGCTCCCTTCAACGATCCTGTAAAGGGAAAGGAAGCTACGTATTCTCTGGCTAACCAGGGAGTGGACGTAGTTTACCACGCTTCTGGTAACACAGGGGTAGGAATGATGGAAGCTGTTAAGGATCTGGGAATCTATGCTATCGGAGTAGATTCCGACCAGGACTACATGGTTGAGGGACAGGTTATCACATCCATGCTGAAGAATGTGGATAATGCTGTATATGCCCTTATCAAGGATACTGTAGAGGGTAACTTTGAAGGGAAGGCCTATAAGTTTGGTCTTGCTGAGGACGGAGTAGGAACTACAGACTTCAAATATACCAGAGAGGTTATCGGTGAGAAGAAGATCCAGAGGTTAGAGGAGATCAAGAAGGATATCATCGACGGAAAGATAGTTATAAAGTAAATTAAAAGTGCAGAAGAAATTCTGCACTTTTTTTTATTAACCTTACAAATCATTTGGGCTGTTTTATTGAATCTACTCTTCATAGTTGATGATGCTTTCTACTCAGGTAATTAGCTAGTCCGTTATACAGCTTAAGTTTATTACAGCATTCTACATAATTATTAGCCCACAGAGCTGTAATTGTAGCCCTTAAAGGGACGTAATATTAGTAATCATACTCAGGAAACATTTATGAGAGTTGCCTTTTCTTTGGTTCTTTCTTTGGGCAAGCAAAGAAAGGACCAAAGTAATTTTATTGGCATTTTCTGTGAGAAATTGACTTAATTGCATCTTCCACTGCATCGTGGAAGGCCTCCATCATAGTTGGATGGGCCATCATTATCTTTCTGGCTTCTTCCAAAGTCACCTTTTTATCCACAAGGTATCCCAACGGCCCCAGGTACTCGGAAACATCCATTCCACTCATGGATATTCCACATATGGTTTTACCGTCATTACTATACACCACTACAAAGCCTTTTTCTACTCCCTTAGAGAATCCCCTGAAGGTATCTGCAAAGTAAGCGGCCCCAGAGTACTCTCCCTCAAACCCAGTACATGCTATCTCCGGGATGGTATAGATGGCTCTGGAGAGGGATTCTGGGTAGGCTCTTCCCTCTGCTTTCCCTGCTAGAATCTCCCCCATCTGCTCCCCCTGGTACCTTGCAGCATTGGCCATTCCCATTATTCCGTTTATGTCCCCCACTGCATATATCCTCTCATTGGAGGTTCTGTAGTTCTCATCCACCACTATATAACCCTCCCTTGTCTCTACATCCACTCCCTCTGGCATATTGGATGTCCTTATCCCTGTGACCACCACGAGAGGAAACTCCATCTCTCCTCTATTCTCAAGAGATACCCTCACCCTGTCTCCCAGGTCTATACACTCCTCTACCCTGGTATTCAGATAGATTTCGGTTCCCCTCCTCTTGAGGTTTTCCACAACAGGTTCCACAAGATTATTCTCGGTCCCCTTGAGAACGGACTCCTCCATCTCCACAACTACAGTTTCTATCCCTATATAGGAGGTGATATTGGCGATCTCTATCCCCTCTACTCCCCCTCCTACTATACATATCCTCTCCGGCAGCTCCTCCATGGCCAGGAGTTCCCTGTGGGTTATAATCCTCTCCCCCCTCCACAGGCTATCCCCAGTGCTTCCAGTGGCCACTATGAGGTTCTTCCCCTCTATGACCCTTCCTCCGGCCTCTACCACTACTTCGTCTTCTCTCTCTTCTACGAACCTCCCCTTACCTATAACCACCTCAACTCCAGCCTTCTCTAGCTTTCTTCTTATGATCCCCTCTATATAGGCCATATCCCTCACTCCCTGGGCATACTTCCCCCTGTAGTGCTCCTCTATATCTACTCCTAGCTTTCTGAGAAGCTCCTCATCTACTCCTCTGAAACCGTCTAGTATCCTCTTCACAGCAAGGCTTCCCCACCTGAAGGCTGTTCCGCCTAGCTCCTCTCCCTCTATTAAAACCGTCTTTAATCCCCTCTTCCCTGAGGAGATAGCCGAATAATATCCCCCGGCTCCGCTTCCAACTACTATCACATCGTACTTCATACCTACCCCCTTCTCTCTTAGGACAATTATACCTGTTTTTTCCTCCCTCCTTCAATTAATATTTCTAAGGTAGTTCTAAGTTCATTATAAGTAATAATCTCTTCCATATCTGGTAAAATATAGTAGAAAAAGATATGATCTCCTCTCAATGGAGAACGATAAAAAGACTATGGAGGTACTATGATTATAGATGGTTACGGTATTCTGGAGAAAAGAGACAACCTGAAGCTCCTATGCTTTAGGGGAGGATTTTCCCTTAAAGGGATCACCTCTGAGGAATCCCTCTCTGGAGGAGATATCCTGAATAAACTTAAGGAGGAGCTGGGAGTATCTATTAGGGACCTTAAAATATCCCCAGAAGATACCTACACCCTCTGTACCCTCTCCCTGAAGAAGCACTCCTCACTTATGGAGAGGATGGGAGATCTTCTGAGACCCTATATAGGAGGAGTCCTTCTGGTAACTCCCTCCTAACCCCTTCCCTCCTGTATTTTTCCTTAAATTTCAATTATTTTTTAAATACTTTTTTCACTATAAATTTCTTTAGTAAAACTACCTAATCTCTCCCACTAAAATCTTCCTCATAGTTTTTGTGAATTTTATAACTATTTTGAGAAATGGTAGATTTTTAGGCGTTTTTGCATTTGTAATTCTGGAGAAAATATATTATCTTATCCTTAAAGGATTATAAAATTATGGTATGGGGGGATAAATATGAGGGGACTTTTAGTAGTTGATGTTCAAAATGATTTCTGCCAGGGGGGAGCTCTTGAAGTTAAGCAGGCAGAGGAGATCATTCCAGTAGTTAACGAGCTTATCGATAGATTCACCGACAGGGGAGAGGTTGTGGTTGCTACCATGGACTGGCACCCTGCTGACCACGGAAGCTTTGCTTCCAACTCAGGTGGAAAGGTGGGAGAGATGGGAGACCTCTGTGGTATATCTCAGATCTGGTGGCCCGACCACTGTGTACAGAACACCCATGGAGCTGAGCTCCATCCTGAGTTAAGATTCGTCCAGGATAAGATCCACAAGGGAACCAACTCCAAGGTAGACTCCTACAGCGGATTCTACAGTGCCTCCAGGGAGGAAACAGACCTGGATCAGTTCCTTAAGGAGAGGAAGGTGGATACCCTCTATGTAGTTGGTTTAGCCACAGATTACTGTGTTAAGTTCACAGTGATGGATGCCCTCAAGCTGGGATACAAGGTATACCTCGTTGCCGATGGTTGTCGTGGAGTGAACCTCAGTCCTTCCGACTCAGATGATGCCATCAGAGAGATGAGAGAAGGTGGAGCTGTAATAGTAAGTAGCAGAGATATTGTTTTAGATCAGTAGAAGAGGTGAGTTATGTCTAAAGGTTCAGGTAACGGTTATGTTACAAAGGTATTAAACGGGATGGCCCTGGGATTGTTTTCATCCCTCATAATAGGCCTTATCCTTAAACAGATAGGTGTTTACGGGGGGATCGATTCCCTTATAAAGTATGGAAGTATTGCTCAGTTTATGATGGGTCCTGCCATAGGTGCAGGGGTGGCCTACTCCAGAAGCAAGAATCCCCTGGTAGTTCTTTCAGGACTCATATGCGGAGCCATTGGTGCTGGCACAGTTAGGGAGGGTGGATCCCTGGCTATAGGTGAGCCTGTGGGAGCTCTTGTGGCTTCCCTAGTTGGGGCAGAGATAGGAAGACTGGTAGAGGACAAAACCAAGCTAAATATAATTGTAATCCCTGCTGCCACAATCTTTATAGGAGGTTTGGCTGGCTCCACAGTGGCACCACCAATCACATCCATGATGACAGCTATAGGGGGATTCATAAACTATATCACTACCCTTCACCCTATTCCCATGGGTATATTGATCTCAGTGGTTATGGGTATCATCCTTACCCTGCCCATCTCCAGTGCAGCTATATCCATCTCTCTGGGGCTTTCAGGGCTGGCTGCAGGGGCTTCCATCGTAGGATGCTCCTGTCATATGATAGGCTTTGCTGTGAGCAGCTACAGGGAGAATAAGGTGAGCGGGCTGGTTGCCCAGGGACTGGGTACCTCAATGCTTCAGATATCCAATATAGTAAAGAAGCCGGTTATTGCCCTTCCCGCTGTGATAGCCTCTGCTCTCCTGGGACCCCTTTCCACAGTGGTCTTTAAGATGCAGGGAAACAGTATTGGGGGAGGTATGGGAACAGCTGGCCTTGTTGGTCAGATAGCTACCATAGAGGCCATGGGAGGAAATGCCCTGGTTAAGGTTGTTCTTCTGCACTTCATCCTCCCTGCAACCATTGCCCTTGTAGTTAGTGAGGGAATGAGAAGGAGAGGGATCATTAGGTACGGAGATATGAAGATATAGATACTTTAAAGGGAGGACCTCATTGTGGGTCCTCCCTTTCCTATTTTTTGATCAGTGCCTCCTTGAGAAGATTAAACTTTTCCTCTATCTTTCCCTCTAAAACCTTGTTTTTTCTCAAGGCTTCCTCTACTCTTAAAAGAGAGTCCCTCTCCATTGCTATAACCACTACCTCCTCTCCTCTCCTCCCCTGTAGAGAACAACTCCCCTTCCTGCGCCCTGAAGCTCTACAAGGTACTCCCCACTACCTTCCCTCTCATAATCCACTACCTCCATGTAGAACTCACGGTTTATATCATCCATGGAAAACTTCTCCTCTATAACCTCCCTTGGAAATCTGTAGCTGTAGTAGAAGGTATTCCTTCCATCTGTGAGACGGCTCTCCTGGCCTCTGACTCCTCCCTCCAGTACAACCTCCTTCTGAACAAGCCTCAGCTCATCTCTATCTCTGTCCATCATCTGCCCTGCAAGAAACAATCCCACTCCCATTACTGCCACCATAAAAATTATAATTCTTCTCATCTCTTCCTCCACATCTAACTTTTCCTATGTCTGTTTATTCATATTATAGATCTACGGTGACAGATGGGTGACAGCTTTATGAAGAATAGAGGTTAAAATAAAAAAAGACTGTTAAACCTTCCAACAGTCTTTCTATAAAATAGATTCATTAAATTTTTTACCTTATCATCCTACGCACCCCTGAACATAAAAGGTCAGCCACAACCACGAGAAGGAGGTAACAGACCAGAAGCTGTGTTATCTCAGTGTATTTAAACCAGCTCATGCTCAGCTTAAACTGCTGCCCCAGTCCACCTGCCCCTACAAATCCCACAACAATAGTTGTACGGATAACAACCTCCCACCTGTACAGTATAAAGGTTATAAACTTGGGCATCACCATTGGAACTACCCCGTATATGAGCAGTTGCCCCGTGCTGGCTCCAGAGGAGGAGAGGTTTCTCAGCGGTCTTAAATCCAGATCCTCCACCACCTCAGTACACAGCTTTCCCAGAACTCCAAAGTTATGAAGAAAGAGGGCTATAGCTCCTGGAAATATACCGGGCTTGAAGATGAATATGACGATCATAGCCCAGATTAATTCAGGTACAGCCCTTGAAAATATATAGAGAGATCTGATAATCAAAAATAATATCCTTGAATACCACCTCTTAGAAAGGGTCAGAGTTCCGTCTGCTGCGTTCCTGGCAGCGGGAATAACAACTGCAATCGTGGAGACAGCTGAAAAAAATGTCGCCAGAATACTCATATGCAGTGTATCATAGGTAAGCCTAAGGGCGTTCCTCCATTTGACCGGGTCTTTAAAGGCTGATCCCTCTCCTGTAATATCAAACAACCTGTTTAAGAACCTTTTTGCATACTCCATATTTTTACTGGAAAAAAAGGCTGCTGCATCTGCATCTTCCCACTTGAATATAAAAACCCATGAAGCTACAGCCAGTATCAGAAATGCTCCATAGGAAAAACCGACAAAATCCATCCTTCTCTTTAAAAAGGGGTTTCTTAACTTCATGCCATCACCCTCCTTCTGAGAGAGCTGCTCCAGACTTCAACCAATACAACTAAAGCGATCAGAAAAAATATAAATGTCCAGACCTCATTGTATTCCAGATCTGCCAGTGACAGGTGGATCTGATACCCCAGGCCTCCTAAGCCCACAAAGCTCATAATTGTAGAGGACCGAAGGGCGCACTCAAACCTGTACATAGCATAGCTGATCATATTGGGGATAGCCATGGGAAAATACCCGTAAAACAGGATCTGCATCTGGGAGGCTCCATTTGACTTCAATGATTTTATTGGCTCCTCTGGAACATCGTTTAATATGTCTGCCAGGATACGCCCCAGGGTTCCCCCATAGGATATTGCCAGAGCTAAAATTGCAGAGAAGGGGGATAGTCCCACTGCAGCCACAAATAGCCAGGCCCATACCAGCTCATGAATAGATCTCATGAGACCCAAAAGGCCTCTAAAAACAGTTATAGAAAAGATCCTGTTGAACCTTTTCAGAGACAGCACTCCAGAAGCCAGAGTCCCCAGGATAATGGCAATAACAATAGCCAGAGTCATTCCAGCTGTAGCATAGGCCAGGGTCTTCCACGACGCTGCAAAAGCTAACCTCACTATCTCTGGGGACATGTCAGGAGATGCAAAGGCCTTCAATATTTCAAGAAGGGTGGTCCCTCCTCCTGAATGGAGTAGATTATCCCAATCCCTTATGGATCCCAGACTCCACATAAAAATAATGACCGGCAGAACTATCAGAGTAAGCCTCTTTAAAAGTGATTGAAGTCGACCTAATCTATCCATCCTTTACTTCATCTCCTTCAGACTATAGAGGTTATTAAGATCTTCAGGACTTACTTTTTCCGAGGGAAGATCAAAGTATATCTCTCCAGCCCTCAGGGATATAATACGGCTAAAGTATTTTTTTGCATACTCTACAGAGTGCAGGCTTGCAATAAGGGTCTGCTCCTCCTCCCTTGCCAGCTTTACCAGTACCTGAAGGATATCTTCAGCACGTGCTGGATCAAGGGAGGCCACCGGTTCATCAGCCAAGATAACTTCAGGGTGTTGCACCAGTAGTCTCGCCAGGGCTACCCTCTGCTGTTCCCCACCCGATAACTTACTGGTTCTTTCATATACCCTGTCCTCCAGCCCTACCCTTTTAAGGGCTTTCACCGCTACCTTCTCATCCTGGGGAATGAAGAGGGAAAGAAGGGATTTAAAAAATCCCCACTCTCCTAGACGCCCAGCCAAAACATTATGGATTACAGCCAGCTGGCCCACCAAATCAAACTGTTGCCTGATAATCCCCATCTTTTTATGGAGTTGCTTCCCGAAACCATACTCAGTCATGGGAATTCCATCTATCAATATTTCTCCCCTGTCTGCCTTTATTGTGTTGGCCATTAAATTTAGCAGGGTGGTTTTTCCCGCACCACTTGGACCGATCAAAGCAACCCTCTCCCCCTTTTTGATCTTCAGGGAGGAAAGCGACAGTGCTCTCTTCCCTTCATAGCTCTTGAGCAGATTACTTAATTTAAATACCTCTTTCTCAGGCATATCCTATCCTCCGGCTACTCAATAATTCCCAGCTTTTTTGCCACTGAAAGAATTGCATCATAGTTCTCATTTTTAGTCTCTATAAACTTCTCTGCATTAAAGAGCTCCATTACCTCGCTCTTTTCCTCACCAAAGGATAACAGTCCCCTCTTCACACTCTCCTTGGTTCCCTCACCAAATACAGCATCTACATCATTGATAGTCCAGTTATAGTCATAGTAAGCTGGTGTTGTATAGAAAACCTCTACTTTTTCCAGATCAACCTTGCCATTTGAAACAGCACTTTCCCATACAGCCTCATTCAGTGCTCCTGCTTGGAAAGCTCCAGACTCCACAAGCTTCCATGTCTTATCGTGTGACCCAGAGTAGTTAGGAGACCCTTCTAGGTCTTTATCTGGATCTATTCCGCCCTTCCCCATATAGTAACGAGGCATAAGGTGCCCGGAAGTTGAGCTTTCGCTTCCAAAGGTAAAGTTAAGCCCCTTTAACTCCTCTAGGTTGGAAACCCCTAAGTTTTTTTGAGCTATAAAAACAGAGTGAAACTCCTCATCTCTGGGTCTTTGGGCTATAGCTTCAGAATTTGGAGTTACACTTCTGGCCTGGACACCTGTAAGACCTCCAAACCATCCCAGATGAATCTCTCCCCTTTCAAAGGCCGTTACCAGAGCGCTGTAATCTACCGTTGGCACATATTCGACCTCCAGTCCGGTTTCCTCTGCAAGATAGTTTGCCAGCTCCTCAAAACGTCTATTTAGCTTAGATACATTCTGGTCTGGAATAGCCCCTATCTTTAAAACCTTCCTTTCCTCTGCTGCCTTCTCTTCCTTCTCCTGAGAGCATCCCCCCATTAAGATCAGTAAAACCGATGCCAATAAAATAATAATGCTTTTTTTCATTCTTCCTCCCCCTAATACTTCTTAATAAAATTTCTATATAGATAAACCCTTCC
Organism: Propionigenium maris DSM 9537; assembly: GCF_027925155.1. Taxonomy (GTDB): domain Bacteria; phylum Fusobacteriota; class Fusobacteriia; order Fusobacteriales; family Fusobacteriaceae; genus Propionigenium; species Propionigenium maris. The sequence goes on from NZ_BSDY01000019.1 coordinate 60,871, forward strand.
AAAAGATTAGCATTTCGGTCAGGAAATATCCCGTAGTTTTTTACAGACCATCCGGTAAACTTTATCCTTCTAGGATTATTAACTCCTTCATTAAAAAGATAAAATTTTTCAAGCTTAAAAAGCCCCTATAACCAGTGGCCAAAATATGAACCCCATTAGGATTCCCCTCTAAAAAATCAGATTAAAAATATAAATTAAAAAAGGTAAGATCTAACTAGAAATAAAAAGAAATGAATAGATATAGCTCTAATTACTAAAAGAAAGGGGGATAAAAACACTCATCTATCTAAATTAACCTTCCTATACTATCCATCTGCAGTAGATCTTATAGCTTCCACCGGAAGCTTTTGCCCATGATCAGTTTCAGTAAAACATAATCTTCCTCCATGTTTTGAAATACACTTAATTCGTAGGAATTAAGTACTAATTATATTGAGATACTAACATAACTTATAAATACGGTCAACAACTTTTCCTTAGTAAATCGGTAGACTTTTTTTGAAGCTTTTTTTTATTGTATTTTAGAGTGTTGCAAAAGTAATTCACAAAAAATTAAAAATCATATCCAATATAGAGTAATAATTGAGTTACCACACAAAATTCTACTCGAAAGGATATGACCAGTAATGTATATACCTCAAACTACTA
>NZ_BSDY01000020.1 GCF_027925155.1 Propionigenium maris DSM 9537
GTAGTTTGAGGTATATACATTACTGGTCATATCCTTTCGAGTAGAATTTTGTGTGGTAACTCAATTATTACTCTATATTGGATATGATTTTTAATTTTTTGTGAATTACTTTTGCAACACTCTATTTACTATTACTTAAATTAGGAAAGAAAGAAATCAGAGCAGAAATAAAACTTAAAATTAGATAATCCATATATGAAATGTTTTTTCACAATTTGAAAGACCGAGGAGAATTGCTTCACTTATAGCAAGTGTCGCTCCATTTTTAGCTTCTGCATAATGTAACCACATGTTAATATATCCAAATATTTCTTTTAAATTTTCTTCCCCTTTCTTCTAAGCTTAGAAGAAACGATCAGTTTGTCTTCCACCATTCTATAGAGAGTTTGTATAGGCTACAATAAATTGGACAGCCTATACAATTAAATTTTTAATACTCTCTCTTCCTTTAAATAAATTTGCAAAGGGCATTACCTTGAAAACCTATGTTAGTCAAGAGCGCTTACATTTAGGTCAACCACCATTAATATTTTCTTGTTTTAACGAGTGGCTTTGACACTTATGCTTGATGAGGTAAAAATGTTATTTTTAGAGGAGTGTTGCAAAAGTAACTCACAAAAAAATTAAAAATCATATCCAAAATGAAGTATAAACAAGTGACCAAACCAACTTATATTCAAAAGGATATGACTAATAATATATACTTTGAGAACAACACTCAGGGAATCCCTTTATCTTTTGGAATTACTACAGCAAATATTTACGACTCAAGGTGTGAATACTTAATAGATTCTTTAAGGAGAATTAAGCCAGGCGCTGACATTATTGCAAATAAAGGGTACGATGTCAGCAGATTACTTAAATACTCAAAAGACTTAGATATTAATTTAATCTGTCCTTTAAACAAGCGAAAAGCTAAAACTATTGAATTAGATAAGATAAAAGGTTCATTGAGGAGATCTAACTATACTTATCTACTATCTAGAAGAGGAAAAATGAGATATGGTAAGCGTTGGGAAATAGAAAGGTTGTTTGGAAATTTAAAAGAAAACTATTCCATAGATAATCGCAGAGTCAGAGTTATTAGTAGGAAGTTTTTCAATGTAAGCTTCAAATTACTATTATTAACACTAGCCTATACTTTGCTAATTAAGGCTACAGTATTTAAATAATGTGTTTATATTTTTTTTCAGAAAAAGAGTACTTACTTAAAGTCAGTATAATTCAACGGTGGTTCAGTCTATTACATGAACAGTGTTAAGGGTGCATAACTTCAACTAAAAAGTTGTGAAAGAAATATAAAAAAGGAGAAAGAGAAATGTTGAACAAATTTTACAGAGCAGCACTTTGCATTTGTGCTTCAATGGTCTACCTGGGTTTTTCAAATCCAGCTTACGGCGATGGTACAGTTATCAGGGATAGTGAACTTGAAAAACTAGATGTATGGAAGGATAGATCTCAAGAAGAAAAAGATCTTATATTTAGTATCCCGAACTTAAAAAAGGCCGCTGAGACCTCTTATGCCTACAGTCCTGAGGAAACAAGGGAGATACATGAAGTGATGAGAAGTGTCTACCCCGTCGGAGAAAAAATTTCAAGAGAAGCGTTCTCTGAAGAAGATTGGGCTAAACTTCCAGGAAATGTAAAAAGAGTTATCCGTGTTTTCCCTGAGGAAGACTTTGACTATGTTTTTCCTGTAAGAAGTTCTGTATATACTTATAAGGGGCTTATTGAGGCCATCGCCAAGTGGCCGCTCTTTGGAAGCGAATTATCTGCAAACCATAAGTATGTAGATACAACAAATACCGAAGAGGCCCTGGATATGGTGACCCGTGCAGAATTGGCATCGATGTTTGCCCACTTTGCACAAGAGGTAGGAGCTCACGCTGCCCAAGGGGAATCGGTGGCTCTGGATGGCTATGTCCATAGCGGTGCCATAAAACTTCATGATGATCACCCTGAGCAATTTCCAGAACAGTGGAGACAGGGACTATTTCACATAGAGGAAGTTGGATATGCTGGTACAGATAGAGTAGGATACAGACTTTGTGGCTATGAAACTTTCCAAGGGAAGGCATTTCCATGTGGAGATGAAAAAGCTTCCTATCATGGCCGGGGAGCAAAACAGCTTTCCTATAACTATAACTATGGACCATTTTCAAGATTGATGTATGGTGATTACAGACTTCTTGAGAATCCAGAAATGATCTCAGATACATCAACGCCTGAAAGTGCTCAGGAAGCAGGTTACCTTTCATTTGCAAGTGCGGTATATTTTTATATGACTCCAAGAAGTCCTAAACCGTCGATCCATGATACCGTTGTAGGTTTCTGGACTCCTAATGAAAGAGATATTGCAGCAGGACGTGAAGAAGGTTTTGGAGTTCAAACACTTATCATTAATGGTGGTAGTGAGTGTGGCGGTAGTCAAGAGGTAGCTCAATCTCAAAACAGATTGACATACTTTAAAGCTTTGGCAGAGTATTTTGGTGTGTGGAATGGATGGTATGACGGTTTAAAATCTGGTTGTACCAATACGCAGGTCTTTGATGAGGATCAGACGAGCGAATATTCATATGATGCTTTCTTCACAGAGGACTGGAATAATCCTGGAAAGTGTCAGCTTGTTCCTTGGGAGGAAACAGGGTTCACCCCGCTAATGACCGGGGACCAATCACAGTGTGCGGATAGCGAAGACAAGAAATCCTTCCCGAGTGACACTTATTATGAAGATGCTTACTTCACCTATAACTCTTCAACACTTTCTAGTGCTCCGTTGCACAATAGTGAAGTCGATTATTTTGTTAATGCACTTGTACAGGATGAGAATGCCGTCGCATATCGTGCAAGAAAGATAGTTCCAAAAAATATAGAAGTGACCAATAGTGAATATTGGGAAGAGATCGATGAAGCGGCTATTGTAGAAAATGAAGGAGATTCAGGAGATTCAGGAGACTCAGGAGCACCAGGACTAGTAGGAGTGTCAAACTTAGAAGATCTTACGCACGAGGATGTATTTATTGATGATCCTAATGTTTATTATAGTCACACATATATTATAGAAGGAGACTATGTATACTATGCTAAATGGTGGATAAACATAGCACCAAGTACAGGTGATGAGGCTTGGGAACTAACTGGTCATGTTGATGACATAATTAAGGATCCAGAAACTCCAGAGGATCCAGAAACTCCAGAAGTAGATAATGGTTTACTAGGGGACTCAAACTTAGAAGATCTTACGTTAGAGGATGTATATAGTCCTAATGGTAACTATAATCAGACATATACTATAGAGGGAGACCTTGTATACTATGCTAAATGGTGGGTAAACGTAGCACCAAGTACAGGTGATGAGGCTTGGGAAGAAGTCGGGTATATTAAAGATGGAGAGATAATTGAAGGAAAAAATCCGGAGGCATCTGCTGAATGGGATGTAACCAAGGTTTACAATGAGGGGGATATAGCTGTATACCTTGGGGAAACATACAGAGCTCACTGGTGGGTTCAAGGAGGAGATGACCCGAAAACTGCATATGAAAATGATGCTTGGGCTGTTTGGAGAAAACAATAATTAATCTGGAGAAGTTGCTGCCTTCGGGCAGTGACTTCCTGTTTAAAGAAGCATAAAAATTGAAACTATGGGAGTTGGAAATGAAAAGAACAATAATGATCTTTTTAATTTTATTAAGTACAGTGGCTTTTGGAGCAAGAGAGGGGCTGGAAAAAGGAGAAATCTTCCCAAAGTCTAAACTTTATAACACTGCGGGGGAGTTAGTGGGGAATACCGATGATTACAAAGGAAAGATAACCATCTATAACTTTGGTACAAGCTGGTGTTCTTGGTGTGTCAGAGAAAAACCTCTACTCAATGAATTTTACAATAAAAACAGTGGTAAAATAAATGTTGTTTCTATAATGTTGGATAGAAGTGGAAGTGCAATAGATAAGTTCTTCGAGGAAAATCCCGCTGATTTCCCTCATTTTTTTGACAAGGGCCAGGAGATGTCAAAAAAATATGCTGTGAAGACTCTGCCGACTACCTATATTGTAGATGAGGATGGAACAATTCTTACTGAATTTTCTGGAAGCATTGAATGGGACAAGAAGAGTAAGCAGTTTCTGGAAGATCTTAGGATTTTAAAAAGTAAAGCTGTAGCTAATAAGGGGGGGAATTAAGTTTTTGCGGTAATATTTCCGCATTTTATCTCTGAGTTCTATAATTTTACCAACAACTTTAAGGAAAAACCTTATCGGTTTCTAAGTTCGGGGCAATTCTGTGAAGAAAACTTTAGGCCTAACAAGGAGCCTGACCTTAAAAAATTTCAAGATAACAATGCTCGCATTTCATTTGATGATACTATTTTTGAAAAACCATACACTAAAGAAAATGATGATGGAAAAGAAGGTTTATTGTACCTAAATTACAGAGATATATTGCAATTCATAAAAAACTATCCTTTAGGTAAATCTTCAGTAAGAACTTCCAAAATATAGGCATATATTTTATTTGAAATATGCCTATATTTTGTTTGAAAAAATTAAAACTAAGAAAAATCAGTTTAGAATTAATTTTCTATACTATCATATAGACGGAAAATTGTTTTTTTATAAAAAGTTACGGATTACATCTGAAATATTTATTTTATATTTTGAGGAGTAAGATTTGTGGGAGGAAATTGATGTACTACTACAGGTGCGGGGACAGGGAAGGAAGGGTAGTGGAGGGCTATCTGAACCTAGGTTCCAAGGGAGAAGCAAAAAAGCAGCTGGAAGGCAATGAATACAAGATTTTTGAGCTGAGGAGGGAGAAATCTCCCATGAGGATGAGAAGAAGGGGGAGGGATAGAAGGGAGATCCTTCTTTTTTCCAAGATTATGGCTTCCCTCCTGAAAGCCAAGATACCCCTTCCTGAAACTCTCTCATCCGTGTATACCCAGATAAAGGACAGGGAGTTTAAAGATACCATAGAAGGAGTAATAAGGGAGGTCAAATCGGGGGTTCCCCTTTCTGGAGCTTTCAGGAAGTCCCCCAGGTATTTTAATGAGTTTTACTGCTCCATCATCGAGGCAGGGGAGAGAAACGGGGTGCTGGAAGAGACCTTTTCCATGATCTATACCTATCTTCTGAAAAAAAATAAGATTGAAAAGAAGATAGTGTCCGCCTCGGTTTACCCGGCATTTTTGCTGATATTTTCCCTGGTAGCGATATTCTTCCTGAGCATGGTGGTACTTCCCTCCTTTGCCAACATCTATGATGCCTTTGAGAAGGAACTTCCCTATGTGACTAGGGCAGTGCTGGCAGTAACGGGGGTATTAGCCTCCTACTGGCATGTGGCACTGGTTTTGCTGGGGGCGGGAGGATACTTTGCCTTTGAAGCTCTCAGGAAAGAGGAATACAGGAGAAGGTTGGATTCCGCGCTTCTTGCAATAAAACCTCTGAAGGCCTTTATCTATAAGAGAGAGATAAGCGGATTTTTTTCCATCCTCTCCCTTTCCATAAAAAGCGGGATGGATATAGTATCTGCTCTCAATATGTCCAAGAAAAATATAGGTAACCTGAAGATCAGAGGGGATCTGGAATTTGTTATTCAGGAGGTTGTAAGGGGGCAGAAGTTCAGCAGGGGACTATCCTACATAGGTTTCCCTCCCCTCACAATCCAGTTTATCAGTGCCGGTGAGAGTTCCGACAACCTGGAAGAGATGCTCGCCGATGTATCCAAGTATTACCAAGAAGAGCTGGAGGAGGGAATAGATATGGTGGTGAGTCTAATAGAGCCTGTTATGATAATTTTTGTGGGAGGGATAATAGGAGTAATAGTAATGGCAATAATGCTTCCCATCCTATCCCTCTCCACAGCCATAAGCTAGAGGAGGTACAATGAAGAGAGGAGTTACGCTCATAGAGCTTTTGATCTCGGTAGCAATAATTTCCATTCTGGCCTCTATGACGCTTCCTGCTACAAGAATCTCCGTGATAAGGACCAGGGAATATGAGCTCAAAAGGAATCTCATGGTTATAAGGGAAGCCCTGGATGAGTTCAAGAGAGAGTTTGAAGAGGCAGGGGAGAAGAAACAAGGGGATGAAAAGGTAGCTTATGGAGACAAAACTGATAATAAAGAGAAGAAGCAGGAGGACAAATTTATAGAGATAAGGGATAAGATGGAGAGCGGATACCCTCCCACCCTTGAGACCCTTGTGGAATACAAGTATCTGAGGAGGGTCCCTTCCGACCCTTTTTCCCAGGAAAAATCGGAGGGCGAAAACTCCAACTGGGGGATTATAAGTTACACGGAGAATGGAGGTGATGTATATGATGTCTACTCAAAAAGCTCCCAGACCTCCCTGGAGGGAAGCAGGTACAGTGAGTGGTAGGGGGGGGCTTACCCTTGTGGAACTTCTGATAACAATATCCATAATGTCCATTCTGACCCTGGCTATAAGACCGGCCTACAGTGAGATGGTGGTAAAGACCAGGGAAGCGGCCCTCAAGAAAAATCTTTATTTAATAAGGGAGGCTCTGGATTTCTATTATCTGGATAATAGGGATTCGGATAACAAAAACATCTATCCCTCGGCATTGGAGGAACTGGTGACCGGCCGGAACAGATATCTGAGATATATCCCCGAAGACCCCATTACAGGGGCGGAGGAGTGGTATCTTGTCTATGCTACGGAGGGGGGGATCTACGATGTGCGCTCCCTGTCCACAGAGATAGGAAGTAATAATAGAAGTTATAGCGAATGGTAGGAGGAGAGATGAAAGAGAGAAGAAGCAAGGAGAAGAAGGGATTTACTTTGATAGAGGTGATGATAGCGGTGGTAATTGTTGCCATACTTACGACGGTGGTCACACCGCAGTTTCACAGCCTGGTAATGAAGGCCAAGGAAAGCAAGCTCATGGAGAGTCTAAGCACAATAAGGAGTGCGGTGGATGTGGAGTATGCCAAGGCCAATGGTAGATATCCAGAGGAGATAGGAGTACAGATGTTTAAAGAGGGCAGGATTCCAGAGGATCCGGTGAAGGAAACCAGCCAGGTGTTCTACAACTACGACGAGGAGATAATTATAATGTCTACCGATGGAGGATGGGTCTACAATCCCACAAAAGGTGAGGTAAGGGTAAATAATACCGATGAAGATCTCGCCGGGACCCCTTACTCGGAGTATTAATGGAGAAAAGGGAAGGATATGCCTTTATAGGAGTGCTGATCATGACGACCCTCATGACGACCCTTCTCGCTTCCCAGGCCAGGATCTGGCTTGTGGCGGACAAACGGGTTAAAGAGAAGGAGCTGGGTTTTAACCTTATCCAGATAAAGAGAGCACTGGATGAGTACAGTGAGGAGGAGGGGGAGTATCCCAAGGGTCTAGATGAGCTCATAGAGGAGGGATTTCTGAGAAGAGGATACAGAGACCCCAATAACAACAGAAATCATGACTGGAAGAGGGACTGGGAGTATGACAGGGATTCCGGTGAGGTGTGGAGCAGAGTTAAAGGGAAGTCTCTGGGAGGAGTTTCCTACACCCGCTGGAAGGTAGAAAAATCCAATGAAAAATATATTATTGTTGAAGCAGAGGAAGATCTTTGAAGTATATAAAATTAAATCTTAACGAAAAATATATAAACAGAGAAAGAGAGATAATAGAAGATTATTTATTGAAGTTATCTGTCATTGTTTTTTTGGCGGGAATGATGATAATTTTAAAAAATTATCATAGGGACAGTTTTTTTTATGCCACTCGGATATCTGAGATAAGGAAAGCAGGAGAGGAGCAGAGGTTAGAGGTAACCGGGATCAATGAAGAGATTGGCGAGATCCTGAGAAAACAGAGGGAAACACGGGAAGAGATAGAGGGAAGTAAAGAGATTATCCAGCTGGTCCACGATGTCGGTATGTATCAGGTTACCGAGATCATGAATAAACTGGAAGCAATAACCAGGAGCAGTAGTTTTTATCTCACCGAATTTTCCATAAGGGGGGAAGAGGTGTCGGTGTATATTCAAAACCCCAGGGTGGATTTGATAAGGGTTATCTCGGAGTTTGAACCATATTTTAGAAGGGTAGTCATCACAGAACAATCGGATGAGAGGCTGACCCTGAGGCTGAGTGATATAAATGAACCTTAAAAAGATATATGTGGTATCTATAGTTTCTCTCGCCGTATTTTTATCTTCGGGAATCTACTGTTATCTTTCACTAAAGGGAGCAGAGGAGGAGCTGGAGAGGGAGTTGAAGATTTTGGAAGATGAGGGAAAACAGGTTTTGGAACTGAAGAGAAAGAAAAGCGAGGAAAAAGTAGAACTGAGTAAGAATCTTAAGATCCTGAAGGGGATACGGGAGATGGAGGAAGAGATTTCCACCCTGGATGAATTAAATACCTTTGTAAAAAAGTTTGAAGGGATAAGAAAAAAGTACAGGGGAGTAAACGAGGTAGCCTACGAGGTTCTGGAGGAAGAAAGCAAGGTGAGCATAAACCTCAGCTTTCAGGATACCTATAACAATATCAGGAAATTTTTATATGAAGTAGAAAAAACATTCTTCTTTCTGGAGGTGAAGTATCTGAAGATAGAAACGGACGGGGGAAGGGTGAAGGGAAACTTCAATATTCAAGTCTATTTTAGGAGCAGTAAAGGTGAAGGATAGGAAGGTATTAGTGCTTCTGTTTTTACTCGCGATTTGGTTGTTTTTTTTAATAAAGGGACCTGAGACCCAGCCAGCCAGAGGGACACCCTCTCAAGGAGGGGGGGGGCGAAGGAGAGTTCAGAGGGAAAAGTTGGTTTTAGAGTTGGACTATGAAAAATACCGAAGGAGAAGGGAAGTAGAGTTAAGTGAGGAAGGTAACCTCTTTGAAGCAGTCCTGAGAAGAGAGGAGATAGTCAATAAAGCCAAGGAAATTAAGGTGACGGAGCAGGATCTCATCATGAAGGAGTTAAAAGCAATAAGTTTTTTAGGAGTAGTATCTTCTTCCTCCCATAAGAAAATTTATCTGGAGTATAGAGGGGAGATCTGCGAGGTTGTAGATGGAAAGAGTATGGATATAAGCACTAAAAACGGTAAACATAGCGTAGTTGTCAGTTTGGAGGAGGAAGATCTTCTGACTATCTATGAACCTGTTGAACTGTTGAAGGTGAACATAAATATTTAAGAGGTTGAGATATGAAAAAAATATTAAATATGGTGCTGATCTTGTTTTTTATCGGTACCTATAGCTTTGCTCAGATAGAGAGTGATAAAAAATTGGATCTAACATTTAACACCACCCTGGCAAATACCTTTAAGATACTTGAAAGGGAGCTGGATATCAATCTTATTGTGGACACCCCCCTAAGGAATCAAAGGGTAGATATAAAGGCAAACGATATGAGTGCAAAGAATATATTTAAGCTGATCTTTCAGATGAAGGGTCTGGATTACGAAAAGATAGATGAAAAAACTTTTTTTATCTTTTCGGCAAATAGGTCTGCTGCCTACAATGCAGAGATAACCAGATCCTTTGACCTGAAGTATACAGATGTTCAGCTCTTTTCCAACCTTCTCAGAACAACCCTGAGGATACCCAATGTATATGTGAATCCTGCAGAGAACAACCTGGTTGTCAAGGCATCGAGAGCGGAGATTTTACAGGTGGAAAAACTTCTGGCAGAACTGGAGGATGAGGAAAAATACTTTGAGAAGACCTATGACCTTTCCTATATAGAGGCGGATAAGGCGGCCGAGACCATAGGCAGCTTTGCAAGAGTTTCTGCCACCGTTGTAGATGAGGTAAACAATAGGGTCAGCATAAGGGGAAGAAAAAATGAGCTTGGGAGAATAGAAAAACTTCTGGAAGAGCTGGATAAACCAGCCCCTCAGCTAGTGATAGAGGTTACCCTGATGGATGTGTCGGAAGGGTTTAGTGAGGAGATAGGTTTTGATTTTGATTCGATGTTTGAGCTGAACAGCGATACAGACGCAAGTATACTCTATAATATTATAAACCCTAACCTTCTGACCCTGTCTAAAAACAGCCAGAATACCGAGATACTTTCAAATCCAAGTATGATGGTGCTTAACAGAGAGGAAGCCTCTATAAATATAGGGGAAAGGGTACCTATTATAACTGCCAGAGATCTGGGAGAGACGAGCGGGGGCTACGACGTAGTTCCAGAAGTTGAGTATGTAAATGTGGGAATAATCCTCCACATAACTCCAGCTATCCACCAGGATGATGAGGTCACCATAAAGGTAGAGATGGAGGTAAGCTCTATATCGGAGTATGTTCAGAGTGACTATGGAGTATACCCTGCCTTTATGAATAAGAATATAGATACGATGATTAGGCTGAAGGACGGGGAGGGTGTAGTATTTGGAGGTCTCATAAGCAGCGAGGAGAGGGAGATGACTTCAGGTGTTCCCTACTTTCAGGATCTACCGGGGATTGGCCGTCTCTTTACCAAGAGCTCCAGTGACCCAAAAAAATCTGAAATTATGATGTTTATCACCCCGCGTCTTATCTATCCGGGAGAAGGAGTAGTAGAGAGCAATGTTGAAAAAGATGTTTAAAAAAAGGAAGGATGACGTTTCTACGGAGAAGAGGGGAGACCTCTATGAAAACTTGTATAAACAGGACTCCCTTGTCGAGATTATAAGGGCGGAAGGGGTGGGAGATCCGATCCTAATCACCTACCTTGATAACCTCATAGAGGAGGAAACTACAGATGAAAGGGTTATAGATCTTCTCCTAAGGGGAAAAGTCATGGATGAGGAGAAGCTGTTTAAGGCTGTGGGAAGATATCTTCACCTGCCCTACAGGTATGTGGAGGAGATCAGCTTTTCCGATGAAGTTCTTACCCTTATGAAGACCTTTGAAACCGAGTTTATAGAAAGAAACAGAGTGATTATTCTGGAGGTTCAGGGGGAGAGGGCAGAGGTGGCGGTATCTACATTAAATGATGTAGAGGTGAAGGACATTATCCAGTCTAGGCTGAATAATATCCAAGTGGATCTCTGCCTTATATCTTCCTCTGTTTTCAACAGGCTGTACAATATCTATCAGGATAAACTTTCTATTATCCATGAGATAAAAGAGGTGGATTTTGGCAGGGTAGATGATAAGGATATGGAGATAGATGATCTCACCAATGAGGACAACCCCGTTGTAAAGCTGGTGAACAATATCCTGGTGGAAGCTGTAAGGGTGAGATCTTCGGATATTCACATAGAGCCTTACAGGGATAGGGTCCTCATAAAAAATAGGATCGACGGTGTACTGATAGAGGATGATACCAGCATCTCCAAGACCTACCACGAAGCCATAATATCGAGGATTAAAATATTGTCGAAGCTAAACATAGCCGATCACCGAATTCCCCAAGATGGAAGGCTGAAGAAGGTGGTAAACAACAGGGAGGTAGACTTTAGGGTGTCCATTCTTCCCACGGTTTTTGGTGAAAGTGTGGTTATCAGAATTCTAGACAAGAGGGATGAGGTACTGCTTTTGGAGGGGCTTGGGACGGATTCCGAGGAGAAGAGGATGATCCTGAAAAATGCCTCCCTCCCCTATGGGATGGTCCTTGTGACGGGCCCCACCGGGAGCGGAAAGACCACGACCCTCTACGCCATCTTGAACGAGATAAGGAGCAGTAAGGAAAAGATAATAACCATTGAGGATCCCGTGGAATACCAGCTGGGAGGCGTAGTTCAGATTCCAGTAAATGAGAAGTCGGGACTCACCTTTGCCAAGGGGCTCAGGTCCATCTTGAGACAGGACCCCGATAAGATAATGGTGGGGGAGATAAGGGACAGGGAGACTGCAGAGATAGCGATCCAGGCGGCGCTGACGGGGCACCTGGTAATATCTACCCTACACTCCAACAATACGGTGGAGGCCATAGGGAGACTTACCAATATAGGGGTTGATTCCTATCAGTTTGCAAGTGCCCTCAACCTTGTTGTAGGGCAGAGACTCATGAGAAAAAGGTGCGAAAAGTGTTCTGGGGAAGGGTGTCTGGAGTGCAATCGTACCGGTTATCACGGTCGTACGGGGATATATGAGCTCTTTGAGCTGGATGAAGATATCAAGGAGATGATAATTCAAGGGGAATCTCCCATAAGGATAAAGGAGAGAGCTGTGGAAAAGGGGATGAAAGATCTCAAGGAAAATGCAGCTTTGAAGGTGAAGGGCAACATTACCAGTGTAGATGAATATGAAAGGGTGATAGGTGTTTGGGAGGGTGAATAAAAGAAAGTTAAAGAAACTGATAAATAATTACCCCGTGATTTCAGTGGAACCCATTGGGGACATGTTGAGGGTAGTGGAGTTTGATAGAGAGTTTCAGGGAAGCAGGAGATATTGTATAAACAATAGTGAGATATTAAAGAAAAAAAAAGTTCTCTTGAACCTGGGAGAGAAGATTTTGGAATATAAATTTATCAGGGTAGAGGGCACTAAAAAAAGTCCTAAAAGGATCAGGGATGAAGTGGTGTGGCAGGCTCAGGCTGCACTTAATGGAAGGAGAAACCTGGCTTTTAGCCTGAAAAGGATAAGCAGGGACACCTATCTGGTTTTTTACTACAGTTGTGAAAAGATAGAGGAGCTCATGGCGAATTTTCGCAGGGAGGAAACCCTTATCTTTCCCGAGATATTGGGGACCTATAATTATTGGGTTTATTTTCAGAAAAAAAAGATGAGAAAAAAGAATGCTGTTTTAATCCAGATGAAGGGGAGTAAAACAGTAGTGATATTTGTAAGGGAAGGGGTTCTTGCAAATATCAGAACCTTCAACCTGGGAATCGAGAGTTACAGGGAAAAAAGTGAACAGCTTCATATTCCAGCCTCTCTCGGGGACAGGGAGAAAGCCGAAGTTTTTAATAGGTTCAGGGGGGTCAATCTCAGGTGGATGAAGGAGGTAAAACACTCTATCTTTAACAGCTTCATGGCGGATTTGACCGATACGGAGGTTTTTTTACTTGGGCATGAAAATACAATAGTAAATTTGGATAAACTTCTGGAGAGTTATCTGGAGGTGGATATCCACCCTAGTCCGCTGGAAGCCACAGATCTCTCCTATGTAAATCTTATAGGAAATCTCCTTGCCCACAGAGGGAAAAAACACAGGAGGATATCCCAGGACAGCTTCTTTAGTCTAAATAGTTTATTTGGGAGGGGAGAAGTGAGATCCTCATTGAAACCTAAAAAATCTTGGGACTCTATAAAATAATAAAGATTTTAAGCAAAAAAACCTTAAGAAGGGGACTCAGGTGGCGGACCTTTAAAAACTTAGATAGATTTCAACTAAAAGATGAAAAAAAGTTAAAGAGAGTATGGAGTGGAAAATTCTGTAATCTTTTTCGTTGAGGAAGATTAGGTAATGTAAATAGTTTTGTGTTTTTAGATCCTTCTCTTGATTACTGGATGATACTGTTGTATCAAGGTAATTAAGGGAGGGATTTTTTATGTCTGGATTACCAAGGGAACTTGTAAGAGACTTTGTCAGAGAAGGAAATTTTAAATCTATCAAAGATATCGAAAATGCTTTGAAGGATATCTTTAAAGATACTATACAGGAAGTTCTGGAAGCTGAAATTGAAGAGGAACTGGGGTACTCCAAGTATGACTTAGCCAATAAATCAACTACTAATTCCAGAAATGGCAAGTACAAGAAGACTGTCAAATCAAGCGCTGGAAACCTCGATCTATTAGTTCCTAGAGATAGAGAAGGCGCATACCAACCTAAGATTGTTGAAAAGCATCAAAGGGATATATCAAACCTAGAAGATAGTATACTATCGCTCTATGGTAAGGGAATGAGTACTAGGGACATCAGCTCTCATGTTCGGGATATCTATGGAGTCAGTGTTTCTGCTGAAAGTGTAAGCAGAATAACAGATAAACTAATTCCTCTTATCCAGGAATGGCAAAATAGACCTCTTGATCCTGTATATCCCTTTATCTTTCTTGATGCAGTGCATTATTCTGTAAAGTAAGAAAGTAGAATTGTTAAAAAGGCTGCATACGCTGTATTAGGAATTACCCTCGAAGGAAGAAAAGAAATTCTTGGAATATACATAGGCGAAAATGAAACTTCGAAGTTCTGTTTATTTGTAATGACTGACCTCAAAAACAGAAGGGTTAAAGATATCTTAATAGCCTCTGTAGACGGCCTAAATGACTTTGATAATGCTATTCTGAGTGTCTTTCCACAGGCTCAGATTCAGAGGTGTATAGTTCATAAAATCAGGAATACTTTAAAATATGTAAGTTACAAAGACAGGAAATCTTTTGCGCATGACCTAAAATCAATATATACATCCCCTAATGAGCAAGCGGGCATAGCTGCTCTTAATTCTGTTAAGGATTCTTGGAAATCTAAATACCCATATGCTCTGAGGAGTTGGGAAGTGAACTGGGATCAGCTAAGCATATTCTATGAGTACACTGAAGAGATTAAAAAGGTAATGTATACCACCAACGTAATTGAAAATATCCACAGACAGTTCAGGAAAGTTACTAAATCCAAGGGAGTATTTCCAACAGACATGTCCCTTTTGAAGCAGCTATATCTTGTGGTAGTTGAACTAGACAAGAAGTGGGACCGTAGTTTTAAAAGGGGCTGGGATCAGATCCTTGGGCAATTGGCAATTAAATATGAAAACAGACTCTCGGAATATTTGTTCTAGAGAGTCTGATGGCTTATTCAGTAATTAAGTTTTGGAGAATACACAAAAGGCGTTACACTACCGAAGATTATAGTATAATTTTTTTATAACTTAAAAATTAGGCTGTTGCAAAAGCATTGTATTATTTTCAATGCTGCAATAGCCTTTTCTATTGAAAATAGTAATATTTTTAATCCTACGTTAAATTTCTTTCTGTTTAAACCTCTCACTCTGTGATTATCAATAGAATAATTTTCTTTTAAGTTACCAAATAGTCTCTCTACTTCCCAGCGCTTAGCATACTTTTTCTTGCCTTCTTTGGATAACAGATAAGAGTAATTGTCCTTCCTTAGAGGATCTTTTATCTTTTCCAGTTCTATAGTTTTAGCCTTTCGCTTATTCAAAGGGCAGACTAAATGAATATCTAAATCTGGAGAATACCTGAGCAACCTACTGACATTATACCCCTTATCTGCAATAACTTCTGCGCCTGGCTTAATCCTACTTAAAGATTTTAATAGAGCTTCACATCTAGAATCATGAATATTTGCCGTAGCGATATTAAAATCTATTGGTATCCCCTTACTATTACATACTAAATGAAGCTTATATCCACAATACCATCCAAGTCTGGTAGATTTACCAAACTTAGCTTCCGTATCTAATTTTGAAGTCACTAAAGAACTGGAATCCAGATAGAAAATGTTTATTTCGTTATCTATTTGACTCCCAATCTTCTGAAGATAAATTTTCATATTATTTTTAAGGTATTTGGTATAACTTTTAAAGATAACAGTAAAATCAGGAACAGTTTTAAATCCTAGAATTTTTAGTGAAAGAACATCTTCCTTTAAAGAACTTACAATTTTTCTAAAACTTAGATTAGAGCTACGCGCCTGATAAATCATAAGAGCCAGTATTTTTCCTAGATTATATTTACTAGGTCTTCCCAAAGTATTTCCTTTGAATAATTCAGGAAAATTAGCTTTTAAAATTTGAATTATCTTGTAGAGTAAATTGCTTTTAATCACAGTTTGAGGTATATACATTACTAGTCATATCCTTTTGAGTAGAATTTTGTGTGGTAACTTAATTATTACTCTATTTAGGATATGATTTTTAATTTTTTTGTAAATTACTTTTGCAACACTCTATTAAAAATGACTAAAGGGGGGATGCTGAAATAAGAGTTGTACAGGGGTTAGAAAAGGGAAGGGGAACAATAGCAATTTTAAGAAAATGAAATCTATAAGAAATGATGTATAAATTATAAACTTTAGCTTTAAATTTTAAGGCAAGGAGTAATTGAAATTAATTCTTTTAAAATAAAGTAAGGATCTCTAAGGAGGAAGAATGAAGAAAAATTAGAAAAGAGTATGGGGATGTTAGATGTGTTGTACCTCTAAATGCAATAGCTCTGTCCCTCATTGTATTTGCATGGTTGAATATCAAAGGAGTAAAGATGGTCTCTACATTCCAGACGGTTATGACCCTTACACTGCTGGAAATAATCCTTTATATGGCATCCTTCTTTATGACAAGACCAGAATTTAATATGACTCTTATGACGGGACATCTAGGTGTGAGCAAGATAAATATTGGAAATATCCTCAGGATAGTAGCAATCGCTCCATGGGCCTATATAGGATTCGACTGTATTCCACAGGTAGCAGAGGAATTTAACTTTGAAGCAAAGAAGGCATCCCACCTGGCAGTGGTATCTATCATAGCTGGACTTGTAATATACACGATACTAAATGTTATTACCTCCTCGGTATTTACCCAGGAGATGCTTCTGACTCAGAAGGTAAACTGGGCTACGGGAGATGCAATAGGGCTTCTCTTTGGTAGAATAGGTCTTTATTCTTTAGGATTATCCCTTTTTATGGTCATAGTGGCCGGAATAAATGGTTTCTACATGACTTCCAGCAGACTGATATTCCAAGGCTATACAAGAGTGGTTTGAGGAGCTGGATGAGGAGAGCAAGACACCTAGAAATGCCATAATCTTTGTAATGCTAATGTCCCTTATAGCCCCTTGGATGGAAAGAAGGGTTCTTCTGTGGATAGTTGAATGTCCTTTATAGGAGCTGCTATTGGGTATCTATATACAAGCCTTTCAGCCTATGTTCAGGCAAAAAAGGAAGGAAATAAAGTTATTCAGGCAACGGGAGTATTCGGAGGAGTGGCAGGAGTGGTGTTTATGATGTTTCTGATGTTACCGGTATTTCCAGGATCCATCTCAGCGCCATCCTAGTGTAGTTCTAATAGTTTGGAGTATTCTGAGCCCTGTATAAGGAGTATGGAGAGGGGGGCAGAAGTCTGGATTAAGGACATCTGAGCTATTTAAAAAAACGTTAAAAAATCGAAGAGGTATTTTTTAGTTTTAGAGTATTGGATTTTGTTGATACTAGGAAAGAAGGAAAAGAAAAATTGAAGGTAAACAAGGAATTTTATTCAATTTCCGAAGAAATAAAGGAAGAGAAAACTACAGGGATGGAAAAGTGGCAGCGAAAGCTTAGTCTAGAAGAGAAGAACTAAAAAGAATATAGGCATGAGACCGGAGAGCCAGGTAAACTTAAAGAGGATTTTAGATGCCTCGCGTTTGCCAGGTCTTTTTTCTTAATGGGAAGATTAAAATGTTAAAAAGGTTTGCAGGGGGAAGGATTATGAGGGATGTGGTGGTAGTAGGGGGAGGAATCGTTGGTGCTTCAGTGGCCAGGGAGCTTGCCAGGTTTAATCTGGATGTGGCAGTGGTGGAGAGGGAAAACGATGTGTCCAATGGGGCGAGCAAGGCCAACTCAGCAATAGTACACGCAGGCTACGATGCTGAACCAGGGACCCTTATGGCCAAGTACAATGTTCTGGGAAATGCAATGTTTGATAAACTTTCTCAGGAGCTGGATGTGCCCTTCAAAAGATGCGGATCACTGGTAGTGGCCTTTGCTGAGGAGGAGAGGAAGCACCTGAAGGACCTCATGGAGAGAGGAATGGAGAATGGAGTTCCTGGCCTAAAACTCATAGATAGTGAGGAGGCAAGGGTGCTGGAACCCAACCTGAACCCAGAGGTAAGGGGTGCGCTCCTGGCAGAAAGTGCAGGAATAGTTGGGCCGTGGGAGCTGACCATAGCCATGATGGAAAATGCAGTGGAAAATGGTGTGGAGCTGGAGCTAAACCAGGAAGTAATAGATATAGAGAGAATAGATGAGGGCTACAGGATCCAGACCAACCAGGGGTACCTGGACACCAGGATGGTTATAAATGCAGGAGGAATATATGCAGACAGGATCCACAATATGGTGGCCAAGCCCACCTACAGGATAAGACCCAGAAGGGGGCAGTACTTTGTCATGGATAAGAGTCAGGGTCGTTTAGTGGGCAGGGTGATATTTCAGTGCCCCACAGAGCTGGGAAAGGGGGTACTTGTAACCCCTACAGTCCACGGGAACCTTCTTCTGGGGCCAGATGCTCAGGATCTCACCGACAGGGAGGACCACGCTACCACAGAGGAGAGGCTCACCTTTGTAAGGGAGCAGGCAGTCAGATCTGTAGCGGGGATAGAACTCAGGGACGTCATAAGAGATTTTGCGGGACTGAGAGCAGAATCGGACAGGGGGGACTTTGTTATAGAGGAGGCTCCAGATGCTCCTGGATTTATAGATGTGGGAGGGATAAAGTCTCCTGGACTTACTGCGGCTCCGGCAATTGGAGTGGATGTGGCAAGGATGGTTGCTGAGAGGCTGGATGCCCAGGTGAACGATGAGTTTAATCCTGAGAGAAGGCAGATAGTCTTTATGGAGCTCTCCTCTGAGGAGAGGAGGGAGCTCATAGGAAGGGATCCCAGGTATGGAAGGATTATCTGCAGGTGTGAGAGCATCACAGAGGGGGAGATAGTGGCCTCAATCCACAGGAAGGTGGGAGCCATAACTGTAGACGGGGTGAAGAAGAGGTGCAGACCTGGCATGGGGAGGTGTCAGGGAGGCTTCTGCGGCCCAAGAGTACAGGAGATCCTTGCAAGGGAGCTTCACATAAGTCTGGAGGATGTGGTACTGGACAGGAGAGATTCATACATTCTTGTAGGGGAGACCAAGTAGGGAAGGAGGCACTTTAGATGATAATAGAATTGATATGTATAGTATGTCCCATAGGATGCCGCATGGAGGTTGATACGGAGAGGGATTACAGGGTAAAGGGAAACCAGTGTGAGAGGGGCCCTATCTATGCAAGGGAGGAACTCACAGCTCCCAAGAGGGTGGTAACCTCCACCATAAGAATTATTGGTGGGATCCATAAGAGGATACCGGTAAAAACCAATGGAGCCATTCCCAAGGAGCTCATATTTAAGTGCATGGAGGAGATAAATAAGCTGGAGGTAAAGTCCCCTGTGAAGATGGGGGATGTAGTTTTAGAGGATGTCCTGGGAACGGGAGTGGATATAGTGGTTACAAGGGATATGTAGCGCTGAAGAAGTAGAGGAGGGTATCGATGGAGAAAAAGTATATAATCGCTCTGGATCAGGGGACCACAAGTTCCAGGGCCATTATCTTTGACAGAGAGGAGAGGATAGTGGGGACAGCCCAGAAGGAGTTTAACCAGATCTATCCCAAGGCAGGATGGGTGGAGCACGACCCCATGGAGATATGGGCCTCTCAGAGTGCTGTACTCACAGAGGTGCTGGCAAAGACCGGGGTCAAGAGCGAGGAGATAGCAGCAATGGGAATAACAAACCAGAGAGAGACCACTGTGGTGTGGGATAAAAATACCGGAAAGCCAGTGTACAACGCCATAGTGTGGCAGTGCAGAAGAACAGCTGATATCTGCGATGAACTGAAAGCAAGGGAGGGGCTGGAGGAGTATGTAAGGAAGAATACGGGTCTTGTAGTAGATGCCTACTTCTCTGGAACAAAGGTAAGGTGGATCCTGGACAATGTAGAGGGAGCCAGGGAGAGGGCCGAGAGGGGAGAGCTCCTCTTTGGAACTGTGGATACCTGGCTCATCTGGAAGCTAACCAACGGAAGGGTGCACGTGACCGATCCCACCAACGCATCGAGAACCATGCTCTACAATATAAGGGATCTCAAATGGGATGAGAGGATGATGAGGGAGCTGGAGGTACCTGCATCCATGCTCCCAGAGGTGAAGGATTCCAGCGAGATCTATGGAGAAGCCAACCTTGGGGGAGTAGGAGGCAAGGGGGGACAGAGGGTTCCCATTGCAGGAATAGCCGGGGATCAGCAGGCGGCCCTCTTTGGACAGGCATGCTTCTCTCCGGGAGAGGCCAAGAACACCTATGGAACGGGATGCTTTATGCTCATGAATACAGGGGAGAAGCTGGTGGAATCGAAAAACGGCCTCCTCACAACTATCGCCATAGGCTTGGACGGCAGGGTGGAGTATGCTCTGGAGGGATCTATCTTTGTGGCAGGGGCAGCGGTACAGTGGCTAAGGGATGAGCTGAAGCTCATAAGCGATGCTGCAGACACCGAGTACTTTGCCAGCAAGGTGGAGAACAGCAACGGGGTCTATGTGGTGCCTGCCTTTGTGGGGCTGGGATCCCCCTACTGGGATATGTATGCCAGGGGAGCTATTGTGGGGCTCACCAGGGGAGCCAACAGAAACCATATTATAAGAGCCACCCTGGAATCCATAGCCTATCAGACAAAGGATGTGCTGGGGGCTATGGAGGAGGATTCAGAGATTAAGCTTCAGGCTCTCAAGGTAGACGGGGGAGCTGTAAAAAACAACTTCCTCATGCAGTTTCAGTCGGATATCCTGGGGACCAGGGTGCTCCGCCCAGAGATAACAGAGACCACAGCTCTGGGAGCTGCATACCTTGCAGGCCTCGCTGTGGGATTTTGGAGGGACAAGGAGGAGATCAGCAGGTCCTGGAGGCTGGACACCCAATATGAATCCTCTATGATCGAGGAGGAAAGGGAAAGGCTTCACAGGGGCTGGAGGAAAGCTGTAGAAAGGGCCAAGGGCTGGGAGGAATAGGGTATTATCATGAGGGGAGCCCCTGAGAGGGGGCTCCCCTTTATATGGGAGGGTGAGAGGAAGAAAAGGTCCGGTAAAATAGAGGGTAAGACAGGGTAAATAAATTGAAAATTGATTTAAAATGAGCTATAATAGTTTTGAGTGCACAAAGCGTAAAAAAGGGGTTATGCTCATGGAAAGGATCAAAGGAAAGTCCATATTTGAAGGTATTGTGATAGGGGAACCCTATCTGAGAAAGAAAAAGGTACTCAATATAAAGGAGTATAAGATCGACGAGGCAGATGTAGAGAAGGAGATAAACAGATTTATAGTTGCCTTGGAGGAAACAAAGAGTGAGATCAGATTTTTAAAGAATTCCCTCAAGGGGAAGATAAATGACGATGAGCTTAAGATTCTTAAGGTGCACCTCATGGTACTAGATGATCCAGTACTTCTTTCAGAGATAAACAGCGGTATATCTAAAAGACTTACCAATGCTGAAAAGGTAGTGGATACTGTAGTTGGAAATTACATAGAGATGTTTAGCAAGCTGAAGGACCCGGTATATAGGCAGAGAGCCCTTGATATAAAGGATATTGGTGAGAAGTTGATAAATCACCTGCTCAGTGAAAAGAGGGAGCTGGAGGACCTGGATGGTAAGATACTCCTGGCCAAGGAGGTTTTTCCAAGCGAGCTCCTCAAGGCACACCACAAGGGGATAGATCTCAAGGGGGTAGTGACTGAGCACGGGGGGGATACCTCCCATGTGGCTATACTGGCTAAAGCCCTTAAGATCCCTACATTGATGGGGGTAAGGGGAATAAAGCAGATGAAGTGGGAGGGGACCATAATCCTGGATACCCGTAAAGACAACTCCTGTGTAATTAAGGATCCAAGTGCTGAGGTGCTGGAGGGGTATATAGCTGAAAAGAACAGACTAAACCAACAGACTAAGGAATACGAGAAGTTAAGGGATCTTCCTGCAGAAACAATGGACGGGGAGAGGATAAACCTCTATGTAAATGTAGGGGGAAATCTGGACCTGGAAGAGATAGGAAAGCAGTGTCCAGAGGGAGTGGGGCTCCTGAGATCTGAGTTTATCTATATAGATTCGGAGTTCTTTCCAAGTGAAGAGAAGCAGATGGAGATATATGAAAGGGTATACAAGCAGATGGGGGGAGACGGGAAATCCCTCACCATAAGAACCCTGGATATTGGAGCAGATAAAAACCTGGATTACTATGAGATGCCAGAGGAGATAAATCCATCTCTGGGCCTCAGAGGCCTGAGATTTACCCTGGCCCATGAAAGTATATTCAAGGATCAGCTGAGGGCTATCCTTAGGGTGGCTCACGGCAAGAATATAAAGATAATGTATCCTATGGTGACCAACCTTTGGGAGCTGGAGGCAGCAGAGGAAATCTTAAATGATGTAAAGGCTGAGCTGAGAGCCGAGGGGAAGACCTTCAAGGAGGATATAGAGATAGGGATAATGGTGGAGGTGCCGTCGGTAGTACTGCTGGCAGATGTCTTTGCCCAGAAGGTGGACTTCTTCAGTATAGGAACCAACGACCTGACTCAGTATATCCTGGCTGCAGACAGACAGAGCAGCGAGGTGGCCAACCTCTACGACGGCTATGACCCAGCGGTTCTGAGAGCTATAAATATGCTGTCTGAAGCAGCTGCAAAGTACGGAAAAAAGGTAAGCGTATGCGGAGAGATGGGGGGAGATCCCATGGCTATCCTGGCATTTATGAGTTTCGGGATATTCGATCTCAGCATGCTGTCGGCCTTTGTTCCAAGAGCCAAGAGCATCATTAGAAATGTAAGCCTTGAAGAGGTAAGAAAGCTCAAGGATGAGCTCCTTGCCAGCAAGGATTCAGAAGAGGTAAGGGAAATATTAAAAAGATCGTTAAGGGGTAAATTATGAAGAAAATAGAGGTAGAGATCAAAAACAAAGCTGGACTACACGTGAGACCATCGTCTCTCTTTGTACAGACAGCAACTGAATTTGATGCAGATATTATTGTAAAGTGTGACGACGAAGAGGTAAATGGTAAAAGTATAATGGGACTTATGCTTCTGGCTGCAGAGCAGGGAAGAACCCTTGTACTGGAAGCAGACGGGGAGGATGCAGATGAGATGCTGGATGCCCTTAAGGAGCTAATAGAAGTTAAGAAGTTTAACGAGGAGTAGAGTTGTGCCTGAGGTAATAAGAGCTAAGGAGATGGGCTTCTGCTTCGGTGTAAAGGGAGCTGTGGAGCTCGCTGAGGAACTGGCAGAGACCAGAAGGGATAAGAAGATCTATATGCTTGGAATGCTGGTGCACAATGAGCACGTAATAGATAAACTCAAGGGTAAGGGCGTAGAAATACTGGAGGAAGCCGACCTCTTAGAGGGAAGGGATAACCTTAAGGAGGGAGATATCGTAGTGGTGAGAGCCCACGGGACTATAAAGCCCGTATACGACAAGCTCCTGGAAAAAAAAGCGGAGATCCACGATGCAGCCTGCATCTTTGTGACAACCATAAGAAAGACTCTTCAGGAGAAGGAGAAGGAGGGATATGAAATTCTCTTCCTGGGGGACATAAATCACCCAGAGGTAAGGGGGATAATCTCCTTCGGTAAAACCGTGAGGGTCATAGAGGGGATAGAGGAGCTCAAAGCCACTAAAATAGAGGCTGAGAAGAAGTATGCCCTTCTTACACAGACCACCCTGAACAAAAATAAATTCCTGGAAGTGAAAAAATATATTGAAAGTAACTATCACAATATAGATATATTTGATAAAATATGTGGTGCAACCTATGTAAGGCAAAAAGCGGTGGAGGAACTGGCAAAGGAAGTAGACCTGGTACTTGTTGTAGGGGGAAAGAAAAGTTCCAATACCAAGAAGCTTTACGAGATATCTAAAAGGATAAATTTAAACACCTATCTGGTACAGGATGAAAATTCCCTTGATAGGAGCTGGTTTGAGAAGGTGAAGAGGGTAGGAATAACTGCCGGAGCCTCCACACCAGAAGAGGTAATTGTAAAAATAGAAAATATAATAAGGGGGACAATCTAATGTCTGATATTACTAACACACATGATGAAATGGATTTTGAATCAATGCTAAATGACTACATGCCGGAGGAAGGTGCTGTAGAAAAGGGTGAAAGAGCAAGGGGAGTAATCTCTCAAATGGATAGAAACTATGCTTACCTAGATGTAACAAGCGCAAGAACAGCAGTAAGAGTAAGAGCTGAAGAGCTAGACGGATACAACATCGGGGATGAGGTAGAGGTAATCCTTAAGGGAGAGACTAAGGACAACGATTTCATCATCGGATCTAGACAGGAAATAGACAGAATTGAAAACCTTGAGAAGCTTGAGAAGGCATTTGAAGCTAAGGAAGTTGTAAAGGGTAAGATCGAGAGAAAGGTAAAGGGTGGATACATCGTTAAGGTAATGTTCCAGCAGGCATTCCTTCCTAACTCACTATCTGAGATCCCTATGAACGATACAACTAACCATATCGGTGAAGAGATCGAGGTTGTTGTAAAGGACATCAAGGACGACAGAAGAGGAAAGAAGATCCTTGTTTCCAGAAAGGACATCACTGTAAAGGAAGAGACTGAGTTCTTTGAAAAGCTGAACATCGGAGACATCCTAGAGGTAACTGTAAGAAACATCATGGACTTCGGAATCTCTGTAAAGGCTGGAAAGTCAAACGGATTCATCCACATCTCTGAGCTTTCTTGGGGGAAGGTAGAGAAGATCACAGATCACTACAGCCTAGGAGATAAGTTTGAAGCTAAGATCATCTCTCTAGACAAGGAGAAGAGATCACTTAAGCTATCTGTAAAGCAACTTTCAGAGGACCCTTGGTCAACTGTAGATGCTAAGTATCCTGTAGATTCAGTTGTAGAGGGAAGAGTATCTAAGCTTGTATCATTCGGTGCATTTGTAGAGCTTGAAGAGGGAGTAGAGGGGTTAGTTCACCTTTCAGACTTCACTTGGAACAAGAAGAAGGTAAACGTATCTGAGTATGTAAAGGTAGGAGACGTTGTTAAGGTAAAGGTAATCGAGCTAAACAAGGAAGGAAAGAAGCTTAAGTTTGGAATCAAGCAGCTATCTGAAAACCCTTGGGATTCAGCAGTTGAAAAGTACCAGGAAGGAACTGTAGTAAAGGGTAAGATCGTTGAGAGCAAGCCATTTGGTATCTTCGTAGAGCTTGAAGCTGGAATCGACGCATTCGTACACCAGTCAGATTTCTCATGGACTAAGAACGCTCCTAAGTACAAGATCGGAGACGAGGTAGAGCTAAGAGTACTTAACATCGACACTGTAGATAAGAAGATTAAAGGTGGAATCAAGCAGCTTGAGAAGAGCCCTTGGGATACACTACTTGAGAACCACAAGGTAGGAGATGTTGTAGAGAGAGCTATCACAAGCATCACTGACTTCGGACTATTTGTTGAGATGGTAAAGGGTGTAGACGGAATGATCCACACTTCACAGGTTTCAAGAAACTTCGTAAAGGATCTTAGAAATGAGTTTGAAGTAGGTCAGGAAGTAAGAGCTCAGATCATCGAGATCGACTCTGAGAAGAAGAGAGTAAAGCTTTCTATCAAGAAGGTTGAGCTAGCTGACGAGGAAAGAGAAAACAGAGAACTACTTGAGAAGTACGGAACTGTTGGAGAAGACGCATAATTAACTTTAAATAGGCAGCCGGTCTTAAGAGCCGGCTGTTTTTATTGTTTGGTATGGTACTTTCTTGTCATGATACAAGAAAGTACCCAAAGAAAATCTAGGAATTCATAATTGTCTTTTAGGGTACCTTCATCATAGCCGTTCCTTAGCTGGGCTCTCTACAGAGCCTAAAGTAGCCCGACGGACCGAAGTAGAATTTTATTGTGAAGTACGACGACTATGAACCCCGTTTTAAAAATTTAAAAAGGGCTTTTTAGTAAGGGATAGTAATATATGAAAAGTGTGAGTTCAAGAAGATATTAAAAGCTCAAAGAGCTATTTTATGTGAAGGGGATTTTATTATGGGAAAAAAAAGAGTGAAGAATAAAACAAATAACAAGGTGAATAATAAAGCAACTAATAAAATAAATAATCAATTGAATGAGAAGTATGAAAAAACAGTGAGAAGTCTTGTGGGGCTGGGTATATTTCCAATGGCTTACTTTCTGGCCTTCCTTCCAGAGATGACCCAATGGAAGAGTATGACCCTCTTTGCTGTTATAATGCTCACGGGGAATGCAGCTTTAATAAGAAACCACAGGTCAAATAGGTACCTGGTACCTATGCTTATAGGATTTTTTATCCTGGGAGCAGCTCTGAATATCACCTTTCACGGTACCGCAAATATGGGTGTTCTCCTAGCTGTGGGTGTTGTTTTTGCACTGAAGTTTAAGACCTATGGGGAAGTTAAAAGGGAAGTGGCTTAAGCCACTTCCTTTTCTATTTTCTGATTTTTTAAACACCAAAAGAAAATTCGATACCTTTGTCTTGATACAAATGTATCCGAAAGATCAAGTCCTCCGGCAATTATCTTTATAGGTATTCCAAGTTTTCCATTGCTCTCCGAGGCTCTCTACAGAGCCTGAAGTAGCTAAACGCAATGAAGTAAGTTATTGTTGTGGAGCTAGACGATAACCTGCAAACAGCCCCTTCAATTAAAAGGAGCAATTCGTGTAAATTGGTGTAATTCGCGGTTACTGATTTAATTGTATAGATCTGTGGGTGAAAAGGTATTAAAAGCTTGGAGAGCTATTTTTTTATAATGGCCATCCTGTAGGCGGAGTAGTAGTTGGAATCTACCAGGAAGTGGTTTTTCAGCTCCCCCTCTATCTCAAAGCCAAGCTTCCTATAGAGGGCTATGGCCCCCTCATTGTCCCTTCGTACTTCCAGTTCCAGCTTTGTGAGATCTGCCATAGAGTTGAAGTGGTCTATGGCTGCCTCCAGAAGGAGCTTTCCTCCTCCCTGGCCCCAGTGACCTTTGAGGATATTCATTCCCAGGGATACTCTGTGTTTGAACCTCTCCCTTGCCTCCTCGTGCATCCCCAGCATCCCCACAACCCTTTCTCCATCAAGACAGACAAAGAACTTGTTGTTTGTGGCGGTCCCTGAAGCGATAAACTCCCTGAACTTCTCTATGGGCATGGTTTCTTTTCTTTCAGAGGAACCACACGCCAGAAAATCCGTCTCATCTGAACACCTCAGGAGGACTTCATAGATCTCCTCTGCCTGCCATATCTCTGCTTCCCTAACGATTAAATCCATGATAATCCCTCCCTTAAATAAATTTACCAAAGATATTACACCGAAAATTCATGGGAGTCAAGGGCCTTATATACTGAGAGTAACTTTAAATTTAATTAAAAAAACAATTGGTATATGGTACTTTGAAATAAAGGAAGGGAGCAGATGAATGAAAAAGATACTCTACGGAACCACAAACAGGGCCAAGATAGAGCATATGAGGGAGATGCTTCATGGGCTGGGAATAGAGATTGTTGGGCTGAATGATATCTGTAAAGATATACCTAAGGTCATTGAAGATGGGGGAACTCCCCTGGAGAATGCCAGGAAAAAAGCTGAAAGATACTTTTCAGAGTTTGGGATACCTGTATTCTCCTGCGATTCAGGTCTCTATCTGGAGGGGGTCAAAGATGATGAACAGCCAGGAGTCAATGTGAGAAGGGTTAAGGGGAGGGAGCTCTCCGACGAGGAGATGATAGAACACTACTCGGATCTCGCCAGAAGAAACGGAGGGGAAGTTGTGGGCTGGTATGAGAATGCTGTCTACCTAAAGATAGATAAAGATACCAGCTTCGGATATCAGGGGCCTGAGATTTCTTCGGAAAAGTTTATAATATCGGAAAAACCCTTCGATAAAAGGGTGAAGGGGTTCCCACTGGATTCCCTGTCCAAGCACTTTGTAACTAAAAGATATTTCTTTGAAGGACCTCAACAAGGTGATCACAAGGATGAGATGGTGGAGGGTTTCAGAAGGGTTTTTAGAGAATATCTAAAGCACACCCTTTAAAGGTGTGCTTTTTTAAGTGGTAATCTTTTTGAATTTTATAGTTTGTACTCTAAAAAATAAACCTTCCGATTGTTTATAGTTGAACTCCCGATTCTGACAATTTCAGCTCCCAGCTTAGTATAGAAGCCTACCACTTCTGGAGTGGCAACCAGGGAAAAGGTATTAACAGCTTTATCTTTACAGTAGGAGATCAAGAGATCCCACATAACCTTTCCATATCCGAAGCCTATAAAGCTTTTGGAGATGTAAAAATGGTTGAGGATATTACCGTCAGTTTCCAGAGAAAAGAAGCCTAAGATATTTGAAGAATCCTCCAGAACCAACACATTATTGGTTTCTATATATTTTTCTGTGATTGAGTATTGTTCCTTAAATATATCGAGAAATTCCTGGCCGAACTTCCAGTAAGCTTCAGAAGAAGCTGCCAGGTCCGTTAAGATTGTTGATTCTGTTGGATGTGCCAATCTAATATTCATAATCCCTCACCCCTACTATGATAGATAATATATCTATATACCCTGACCAATAAGGGATATCAAGAAGGGATTTATTAGAAGGAATAAAAAGAAAAAAGAGAGGAAAATTTTCCTCTCGATTTCAACTTGGGAGATCCTTCTGGGAGAATGTAACCTTCAAAAGGATCAATTGATTATACACTATTCCTTTAGGGAACTTTAAAGTGAGGAGTGGAGATATTTTAAACTTTAAACTTCTGTATTGTTATAGGGGATATTAATTTTCCGACAATAATAAGCAGCTTCAGGGCACACTACATCATAGCTCTCCTCTACCTGGTCCTTATTGTCTAAAAGCCAGATAATTCTTAGTTCCTTCTGGTGGGAGTAGTTCTTAGATTTTATAAAGAATTCCTCTAAATATTGAATCTCAGAAATATTTGGTTGCCCCTCAAAATTCTTTCTTAGAAAATGAAGTCTAAAGCTCCTCCTATTGCCTTGTCTTCCAATTGGTAGGGAGTTCTCTTCTTCAAGGAGAAATCTCTCTTTGTTTTCATAGAAGCACTTGCTAAAAGCATAAGCCAGAGCACCTATTTTCATACCGATTCTTGAAGCAAAATCGTGTATGGATTTAATTTCAAGACATGAGTTTCTCTGGAGAGCTTCAGCTATGGAGGGATTTAACTCGCTGCTCCCACATAAGATGTAAGCATTGGCTTTAGCCTGGGAAAAGGAGATGGTACCCTTAGAGTAATCTACTACCATTGATCTTCCCTCGGTCTTATCCCCTCTTTCCTTATCTTTATATTTTTTAAATTTTTCAAGGGAGGATAACCTCAGCTTTCCCTCCTCTAAAAATGAATTTACATATTCTTCCTCCAAATACCTATAACAATTCATTCCTACCTCCATAAATTTTCAAAAAATCCTCAATACGTAGTTATCCATAAGTTTAAA
This sequence comes from Propionigenium maris DSM 9537, assembly GCF_027925155.1. GTDB lineage: Bacteria > Fusobacteriota > Fusobacteriia > Fusobacteriales > Fusobacteriaceae > Propionigenium > Propionigenium maris. The sequence continues at coordinate 29,070 of NZ_BSDY01000020.1, forward strand.
TTTCCTTTAATTAGCTTCCTATAAAATCTCCTCAGAAAAATTTTAAAAGAAAGTTTAAAGTGCTCTGTTTAAAGGTGTGCGTTTTAATTGATTGGAATAATTAAGATGGACTTTAAAACCAATTTTTTAAATTAATTATATAAAAATAACTATTTGTTCTCTGAATTTTATTTATGAAATTTAGACGAATTAGGTTACTGGTGGCTAGCGAGTAAACTATGTTTACTTATGAAATTATCATGGTATAATAGAAAATAATAATTATATTCATGGGGGGAGATATGGATAAAAAAAATATAGTTTATAAAAGGCTGCGAGATATTGATTTGAGTGATTCATTCTTTAATTCTTTAAGAGAAGATTACATTGATTTTGATAAATGGTTTAATAAAAAAGCTGACAAGGGTGATGGTGCATTTATTATTGAAAATAATGGTATTAAAGGTTTTTTGTTTTTAAAGAAAGAGCATGGAGAGGTTAAAGATGTTAATCCACCATTGGAAGATAGAAAATGGCTTAAAATTGGGACTTTTAAAATCGATGCTCATGGAACTAAATTAGGAGAAAGGTTTATTAAAATTATAATGGACATAGCTTTTGAAAGAGGATATGAAGGGTTATATGTTACTATTTATGATAAGCACAGCACATTAGTTGAGCTATTAGAGAAATATGGCTTTGAGCTTCATGGTAATAAAAAGGAAGAAAAAGTTTACAAGAAGATATTTTCAGAGTTAAAAGGTGATTTATATTGTGACTATCCAAGGTTTAGCCTAAATAAGAGGAAGTACTTATTAGCTATTGATCCTGAATATCACACTAAGCTATTACCAGATTCACAGCTTAATACGGAGAAAGAAGTAAAGCATAAAGATATTTCCTATACAAATAGCATACAAAAAATATACTTGAGTAGGAACTGGCAATTGGAAGGGTGTGGTAAAGGAGATGTTGTTGTTATGTACAGAACAGCAGAACCTGGGAGAAAAGCAGAACATAGTGCTGTCGCTACCTCTATTTTAGTTGTAGATGAGATAAGAAAAGCAAAAAGTTTTAGTACTTTTAATGAATTTTATGATTACTGTAAAAAGTATACGGTTTTAAGTGAGGAGGAAACAAAAGAGTATTGGGAAAGTACGGATAAATATGATAGAAAAAATTCTTTTGTTTTAAAGATGTTATATAATGTTGCTTTAAACAGTAGAATAACTAGGCATAATCTTATTGAAAAAATAGGAGTTGAAAGAGATCAATATTGGGGATTTATTAAGTTGAGCGATTCTCAATTTCTTGATATTTTAGAATGTGGAGGAATTAATGAAGGTACTTATGGCTATTAAGCCGAAATATGCAGATAAAATTTTTTCAGGAGAAAAGAATTTTGAATTTAGAAGAAGTATTTTTAAAGATAAGAATGTAAAAACGGTTGTTGTTTATAGTACAAAACCTGTCGGGAAAGTGATTGGTGAATTTACTATAGATGAAATCATAAATAAGTCACCGAAAGATTTGTGGAACTTATCTAAAGAGTCAGCAGGTATAGAGGAAAATGACTTTATGAATTATTTTGATGGGAAAGACCAAGGGTTTGCAATAAAGATAAAGAAAGCTAAACTTTATAAAGCCCCTAAAATGTTATCTGACTTTAAAGAGGGATTGAAAGCTCCTCAATCATTTATATATTTACGTTAGCACACTATAAAATAGTGTGCTTTTTAATAGGAGAAATTTTTTTATATTTAAAAATGACTGTAGGCAGTCGTCGAACTTCACAGAAGAGATTAACTTCATTGCGTCGGACTCCTTCAGGCTCTGTAGAGAGCCCGGGAGAGCAATGGTAAATTTGTATATGCCCACAAAGACAATTGCCGGAAGTCTTGAACTTTTGGTTACTTTTTTTTCAAGAGAAAAGTAACGAATTTTTTTAAATTCTTCTTTCACTCCAACTTCCATTCTTTTCCTCGACCAAAAAAGAAAAAACTATACCAATTTTCCCACCCCCTGATTTTCCTAAATAGATCAACATGTCCATGAACAAAAATAAAACAAAAAATAATTCTTTACCAAAAAATAAGGGAATTGAAAAAACCTACCATTTATGATAGAATATCCTGATGAAATATAAAATGGAAAAGTTTTTTTTTGGAGGTTATTATGCTTGTAAAAGGAATACTTATGATCTTTATAGGATCTCTGATCGGATGGGTAACAAATTACTTTGCAATTAAGATGTTATTCAGACCACACAACGAGGTAAATATACTGGGATTTAAGATACAGGGGCTTATTCCCAAGAGAAGAAATGAGATGGCAGAGAGCATTGCTGCAACTATAGATGCAGAGCTTATCTCCATGAAGGATATAACTGGTACCCTGGACTCTATTGAGATAGAGGATGAGATAGATAAGATAGTGGATGTTGTGGTAGAGGATAAGCTGAAGAAGGAGCTGCTGGCTAAAATGCCTATGGCGGCTATGTTTATCAACGACTCCATTATGAACAAGGTAAAGGGTGTAGTAAAGGATGCCATAGAGGAGAACAAGGGAGAGTTTGTGGAGATAGTTATAAACAAGCTCGAGGAAAATGTTGATCTCAAGGCTATGGTAGTGGAAAAGATGGAGGGATTCTCATTAGATTACATGGAGGAGCTCACATTCAGGATAGCAAAGAATGAATTAAAACATATAGAGATAGTGGGAGCTTTCCTTGGAGGAGTAATCGGAGCAGCTCAGTTTGGAATCAGCTATTTCTTATAAGGGGCTGTAGATGGAGAATATGGAAAGAATGCTGTCAGCAAATGAGTTTCAAGGGGAGAGAGAGGTCCAAAGAAGTCTGAGACCCAGAAGATTTGATGATTATATCGGGCAGAACAGCCTGAAGCAGAAGATGTCGATCTTCATAGAGGCAGCTAAGAGAAGAGAGGAGTCTGTGGACCACATCCTTCTCTATGGACCGCCTGGACTGGGGAAGACAACCCTGGCCGGGGTAATAGCAACCGAGATGGGAGTAAACCTGAAGATAACCTCGGGACCGGTACTGGACAAGGCCGGAGACCTGGCTGCCATCCTAACCTCACTGGAGGAAAATGATATCCTCTTCATAGATGAGATCCACAGACTGAATACATCTGTAGAGGAGATCTTATATCCAGCCATGGAGGACAAGGAGCTGGATATAATAATAGGTAAGGGACCATCGGCCAGATCCATAAGGATAGAGCTGCCAAACTTTACCCTCATCGGTGCCACAACAAGGGCGGGACTCCTAAGTTCGCCCCTCCGTGACAGATTCGGAGTGGTACACAGGATGGATTACTATGAGGAGAGCGAGCTCATAGACATAATCCTCAGAGGAGGAAGGATCCTGGGAGTAGAGGTTAAGCAGGAAGGGGCCCGTGAGATAGCCCTCAGAAGCAGAGGTACACCGAGGATAGCCAACAGATTTTTAAAGCGTGTAAGGGACTATGCTGAGATAAGGGGAGACGGAATAATAGACCAGAAGCTCTCTGTGGAGGCGCTGAGCCTTCTGGGAGTGGACTCCTACGGACTGGATGAACTGGACAGAGAGATCCTCACATCCCTGGTGGAAAACTACGGGGGAGGACCAGTAGGAATAGAAACCCTTTCCCTGGTACTGGGAGAGGACAGAAAGACCCTGGAAGAGGTATATGAACCCTACCTCGTTAAGATAGGTTTTATTAAAAGAACACACAGGGGACGTGTGGTGACGGAAAAAGCTTATAAACACCTGGAAACAGAAGGAGAAAGATAAGGATGAAGATAAGTACAAGAATAAGATATGGGTTAAGAGCCCTTGTATACATTGCAGAGCAGAACAGAAACAACAATAAACTTGTAAGGATCAAGGAGATCTCAGAGGATCAGAATATATCTGTACAGTACCTGGAGCAGATCCTTTATAAGCTGAAGAAGGAAAATATCATAGAGGGTAAGAGGGGTCCCAACGGGGGATACAAGCTTGTGGGAGAGCCTTGCGAGATAAGTGTATACAGATTATATGAGATCCTGGACTCAGAGGTACGTGTGGTGGACTGCAACGAGAACTCTGAAAGCAGAACCTGTGTAGATGCAACAGAGTGCAGAACAGCGTGTCTGTGGAGCAAGTTGGATAATGCCCTAACTGAGATCCTGGCTGGAACAACCCTTGAAGATCTTATGAACAACAAAGAGATGATATAGGAGATATATTGTGATAAGTGTTTTTGTAGAGAAGGAAAGTATTAAGGGAAATATTGTAGAGATTAGGGAGAAGCAGGATATAAACCACCTGAAAAACTCCTTCAGAATGAAGGCAGGAGACAAGCTGAGGGTAGTAGACGGTGAGTTTGAGTATATGTGCAGGATCATAGAGGTGGAGAAGAAGGAGATCTTAGCGGAGATAGAGGAGAGGATAGAGGACAGATACTCTACTGAGGCGGAGATAGATATCGCCCAGGGGCTTCTGAAGAACGATAAGATGGACCTCACTATCCAGAAACTCACAGAGATAGGAATAAACAGGATAATACCAATGGTCACAGAGAGAACTGTGGTTAAGGTAAAGGAGAAGAAGGCCAAGTGGGATGTGGTATCCAAGGAAGCTCTCAAGCAGTGTCAGGGAGTGAAACTTGTGGATATAACAGCACCTCAGAGGCTCAAGGATATAGCGTTTGAAAGTTATGATTTGGTACTACTGCCCTATGAGTGCGCAGAGGGAACGAGGATAACAGATATCTTAGACAGGTGCGAGGAAAAGCCTGGAAGGGTTCTGTATCTAATCGGTCCAGAGGGCGGATTTAGTGAAAAAGAGGTAGAGTTTTTAGTGGATAGGGGTGCAAAGGTTATTAGCCTCGGAAGAAGGATTCTGAGAGCTGAGACAGCAGCCATAGTAGCAGGAGGAATTTTAGTAAATGAACTCGGTTAAGAGAGTAGCCTTCTATACCCTCGGGTGTAAGGTAAATCAGTATGAAACAGAAAGTATTAAAAAGCAGTTGCTGGATATGGGTTATGAAGAGGTGGACTTCACAGAGAAGGCTGAACTCTACATCGTTAACTCGTGTACTGTAACAAGTATCGCAGACAGAAAGACAAGAAACATCCTGAGAAGAGCCAAGAAGAACAATGAGGATGCAGTTGTTGTGGCAACAGGATGCTACGCCCAGACCAACGCAAAGGATCTGGAGGAGATAGAGGAGATAGACTACGTTATCGGTAACAGTGACAAGGGAGCTATCATAGACCTTATCAAGACAATAGATGAGGGGGGAGACGTAGAGAGAACCCTTCACAGAAATATATTTGATGCCAATGAGTATGAGGAGCTTGAGTTCTCTACCCTTAGAGAGATGACAAGAGCCTACATCAAGGTGCAGGACGGGTGCAACAACTTCTGCTCCTACTGTAAGATCCCCTTTGCCAGAGGAAAGAGCAGATCCAGACAGCTGGATAGCGTGGTAGAGGAGAGCAGAAAACTAGCTTCAGAGGGATTCAAGGAGCTTATTATAATAGGAATCAACCTTGGGGCTTACGGGGAGGACCTTACAGAGGATGTAAACTTTGAGGACCTTCTTGTGGCAGTATCTCAGGTAGAGGGAATAGAGAGGATCAGAATAGGTTCTATGTACCCAGACAAGATAACGGATAACTTTATAGAGCTTATGAGGACAAATCCCAAGCTTATGCCTCACCTTCACATCTCCCTTCAGTCGTGTGACGACAAGGTGTTAGAGGGGATGAAGAGAAAGTATGACAGCTCAGTGATAAGGGAGAGACTTCTAAAGCTTAAGGAAGCTGTCCCAAATATGGAGTATACAGCAGATGTAATCGTAGGATTCCCAGGTGAGGAGAAGGAAGGCTTTGAAAATACATGCAAGGTCATAGAGGAGATAGGATTTTCCGATCTTCATATCTTCCAGTATTCCGACAGGGAAAACACAGTTGCCAGCAAGCTTCCTGGAAAGGTGAATCCTCAGGTGAAGAAGGAGAGAGCCAAGGCTTTAGAGGAAGTAGAGGACAGAATGTTTGAGGAGATGTCCAAGTATATAGGTAAGAGGGTAAGGGTTCTTGTGGAGGAATCCAAGCATGGTAAATCATATGGGTATACTGAAAACTATCTGAGAACTGAAATTTTAGATTATACAGGTAAACCCAATGAAGTGGTAGAGGTAGAAATAAATCAGCTAAAAAAGGGGATGCTGTCAGGTGGTAAGAAATAGTAGACAAAGAAAAAATAAATTAAAGTTTTTAATGTTTGTAGTAACTGCAATAGCAGTTCTTTCAGTAGTTCTCGTACTAAACATGGGTAAGAGAAACCTGGGAGAAACTGAAAACTGGGATAACTATATGGTTATAGGTAAGGACAACGTCTTTGTGGTATATGGAGAAAAGCTTGCTATTCAGGTTCCCTTTGAGATAAGCATGAACAAGGACAGAACCCTTGGAGACATAGCTAAGTCCAAGAACTACGAGGAGGTAGTGAGAAGCCTTAATGAGATCCTTCCTGAAAAGGTAGAGAACTTTAAGGTGGTAAGCAGAGGGCAGGTGGAGATCGATGCTAAAAGCATGAAGCAGATACCTGAGATCGCTATGAACGATAAGAGATATGTCCTTACATCAAGCCTTAACGGAATGTTTTTAGAGCTTTACTATGACAGTGCTACAGCTGAGGGGAACAACAACATAATAATAGATGTATTAAACGCCAACGGTAGAAGCGGATACGCAAGGGAAGCAGGGGAAAAGCTTGCTAAAACTTTCCCGCTGAAGTATAATGCGGCTAACTTTGATACATTTGAGCAGTACAGCTATATCCAGAATAAGGACCTCTCAGATGAGAAGCTTAAGGAGATAGTAATGGAGCTAGATGAAAAGTACTTTAAGATAAAGGAGGAGGGAGCTCTTCCTACCCTAGCCAACGCCGTAGTGGTTCTTGGAAGGGAGCAGGAGGGACTTCTCAACATAAACATCTACTCAACTGAAAAGACTGCAGCAGCTACAGAAAGACAGCTGAAAAGAATCGGATATAAGAGTGTTAAGGGGATTGCAGGTAAGGATATAGACAACAGCTTTGTGGAGTACAACAAGGCCGACTACTATACAGCTTATAAGCTGGCTGAGAGACTTGGAATCAAGCACATGGTTGAAAACAAGGATTTAAAGGAAGAGATAAATATATTTATAAATGACTAGGGGGAGTTATGGCAGAGAAACTGGATATCATAGTGGATGCAATAGAGGATAAGAAGGGCAGAGATATCTTGGCTTTGGATTTTGAGGGAAGCAGCTCTGTCTGTGACTACGTAGTAATATGCACTGGAAGTTCCAACAGGAACATCCAGGCTATTGCTGACGGGATAAATGAAAAACTAGGTGAAAACAATATGAGAAGGCTGAGCATGGAAGGGTATGACGACGCCAAGTGGATACTTGTGGACTGCGGAGATGTCCTCGTGAATATCTTTGACAGGGCTACCAGAGAGGAATACAGGCTGGAAGTGCTGTGGGCCGATGCCAAAGAAGTGCTGAGGAAGTAGCTATGTTTGAATTAGTATCTTTTATATTAGTATTTATAGAGAAGAGTATATCCTTTGACTACCCCTATAACTTTATAGCGGTGCCCTTTCTCACCTACCTGGTATACAGGAAGGGAGTAGAGGCTTTTTGGGGTGTACTCCTTCTGGCATTTTTGGTATCCATGGGAAGTATAACCATGGCAGCAGCTACCCTTGTGGGAATCTTCTACTATGTAGTTTTCTACCTGCTGTCCACCTTCATGGCCTATGAAAAGATAAACCTTCCCCTTATAACTGCCATCCAGGCAGTTACCTATAGCGGATTTGTCTACTATGGATCTGGGATCTTCTCCCTGGGGAATTTTGGTAAACTTGTAGTAGCTTATGCCATATTTAACTATTTATATATGGATAATGGAGAAAAGTTGTTTGGAGTTAAGTGATGAAGAATAGACTAGGTATAAAGTTAGGCGGCGATACAGAGAACAGATCCTTGATATTCCAAGTAATTGTAGTGGTGATCTTCACACTTCTTGCTACAAGGCTTTTTTATTTACAGGTAGTAAGAGGGGATGAATACAGGGAACGTGCAAATAATAACAGAGTTAAGTTAAAGAGAATAGAGGCTCCTAGAGGAAAGATCTTTGACAGTCAGGGAGAGCTCCTGGCTACCAATGAGGCCGGTTACAGGCTACTCTATCTAAAGGAGAGAAAATATAGTGAGAAGGAATTAAAGGAAATATCTGAATTATTGGGTCTCACAGAAGAATCGGTAGAAAGAAGGATAAAGTATGGAGAGATATTTCCATACACCAGAGAAAATATATTAGTGGATGATCTCGATGAGGATGAAGCCCACAGGATAATGGAGAAGCTATCGGAGTATCCATACCTGCAGGTTCAGGCCTATGCTAAGAGAGAATACCTATATGATACCTTGGCTTCTCATGTACTGGGATATGTAAAGAAGATCTCAGCTGAGGAGTATGAGGAACTGAAGGAATTGGGGTATACTCAGAGGGATACCGTGGGGAAGAATGGTGTGGAAAAGCAATATGACTACCAGCTCCAGGGGAAACCAGGTTATAAGTATATAGAGGTAAATGCTCTCAACAGAATTGTGAAGGAGCTTAGACAGAGACAGCCAGTTCCAGGAAAGGATATGTATCTAACAATTGACTCCAGGCTTCAGGAGGTTATGGAAAAATATTTTGAAGAGAAGAAACTACAGGGAAGTTTTGTAGCAATTAACCCTAAAAACGGAGAGGTTATCGCCATGGTAAGCTATCCGACCTACTCCCTGAATATGTTTACTTCAAGATTTACCTCTGAAGAGTGGAACTCGATTATGAATGATAAAAGAAAACCCCTAAGAAATAGAGCCATAGCAGGAGAATACCCCCCAGGCTCTGTATTCAAACCCATAGTATCTGTGGGCCTTTTAAATAACGGTCTCAATCCAAAAAAACAATACTTCGATAATGGTTACTATCAGATTGGAAAGTGGAAGTGGAGATCTTGGAAGAGAGGCGGACACGGATATGTGGACTTCAAGAAGGCCATCACAGAATCGGCAAACCCCTATTTCTATAGGCTAGGAGATGAGTTAGGGCCTACTAAGTTAATAGAGACAGCAGCTGATTTTGGAATGGGACAGAGGACAGGAATAGACACTCCGGGAGAGAGATCCGGAAGGCTGCCTGATGATGAGTGGAAGAGGAAAAATATGAATGAGCCGTGGTATAGAGGAGATACGATAAACCTCTCCATAGGACAGGGATACCTAACAGTGACACCACTTCAGATGGCTGAGGCCTATACTCTTCTTGCTAATAAGGGAGTGGCATACAGACCACACCTTGTAAGGACTCTTAAGGGGAAGGATGAAACAGTAGTAACAAAAATTGAAAAAGTGAAGGAATTAAATTATTCCAAATCTTATTATGACCTCATAACAGATGCAATGGTAAATGCTGTAGAAGCAAGTAATGGAACTGTAAAAGCTCTCAGAACAGAGGGCTTAAGGGTAGCAGCCAAAACAGGATCAGCACAAAATTCTCAGTTTAAGAAGACACACGCCTGGGTAGGAGGATATTTTCCTGCACATGACCCAGAGGTTGTTTTTGTGGCCTTTGCCGAGGGGGCAGGTGGAGGAGGCTCTGTAGCAGCGCCTGCAGCCAAAGCCTTTATTGATAAGTACCTTGAATTAAAAGGAAATAATCACTTTGACTAGAAAAGCTTATTATTAAATTTTGAAAAATTTTAAGGTTTTTTAGGGTGGCCTTAAAGTCTTTTGTAGACGGAGGAAGAAATGAGTATAAAACATCAGGAAAAGGAAATAAAGAAAAAATTTCCTTGGTACAGGAACAAGAAGAAAAAAGCAGCACCAAATTCAAATGAAGCTGTAGAAACTAAGGAAGAAAAGACAGAAGTAGCAGCAAAACCAGTTGCAACAGCAGAAGGGAAGCCGGCTCCAAAAAGGAAGTCAAAGGAAGCTGAAAAAGCTAAAAAAGAGGAGAAGATGTTTGTAATTCCTCTAGGAGGACTGGATGAGATAGGGAAAAATATGACCCTTATCCAGTACAGAGATGAGATAATTATCGTAGATGCAGGAATGGCCTTCCCAGACGATGAGCTTCTGGGAATAGATATAGTTCTTCCAGATTACTCATACCTTGAAAGCAACAGGGAAAAGATAAAGGGAGTATTCATCACCCACGGTCATGAGGACCACATCGGTGGACTTCCATACCTTTACGGGAAGATCGACACAAATATCCCTACCTACGGTGGAAGACTGGGACTGGCTCTGGCTAAATCCAAGTTTGAGGAACCAGGTCTTGGAAGAAAGACTCCTAAGATGAAGGAGATCAAGGGAAGAAGCAGAATTAAATCTGGAAAGTACTTCACTGTGGAGTTTATCAAGGTGACTCACTCTACAGCAGACTGTTATGCTCTGGCTATTACAACTCCAGCAGGAACAATCCTTCACACTGGAGACTTTAAGATGGACCTTACTCCAGTAGACGGTGTAGGAGTAGATTTCCTGAGACTGGCTCAGCTGGGAGAGAGCGGAGTAGACCTTCTACTTTCCGACTCAACTAACTCTGAGGTTGCTGGGTACACTCCATCGGAAAAGAGTGTAGGAGAAGCACTGAAGACAGAGTTTATGAAGGCCAAGGGAAGAATAGTTGTAGCAGCTTTTGCGTCTCACATCCACAGACTTCAGCAGATAATAGATGTAGCTCACCTGAATAAGAGAAAGGTAGCCGTTGACGGTAGAAGTATGGTTAAGGTCTTTGACATAGCTTCTAAACTGGGATACCTAAAGATACCTAAGAATATAATGGTATCACTAGCTGAGATAGAGAAACTTCCAGAGAATAAGGCAGTAATCCTTTGTACTGGAACCCAGGGAGAGCCTATGGCAGCCCTTTCAAGAATAGCTAAGAAGATGCACAAGCATATCAAGTTGAGAAAGGGAGATACTGTAATCATATCTGCAACACCAATCCCTGGAAATGAAAGAGCTGTGTATAACAACATAAATAACCTGCTAAAGCACGAGGCAGATGTAGTATTCAGAAAGATAGCCGGTATCCACGTATCTGGACACGCTAGTAAGGATGAGCAAAAGCTTATGCTTAACCTTGTAAAACCTAAGCACTTTATGCCTGTACACGGTGAGTACAAGATGCTTAAGGCACACAAGGAAACTGCAATGGAAACTGGAATACCTGAAAAAAATATCATCATTGCAACCAATGGTAATAAGATAGAGGTAACAAAGAGCAAAGCCAAGATAGCAGGTAAGGTAAACTCTGGAATAGTTCTGGTAGACGGACTGGGAGTGGGAGATATTGGTAATATCGTTCTACGTGACAGACAGCAGCTAGCTCAGGACGGAGTTGTAACAGTTGTTATGACTATCTCCAAGGAGACTGGAAGTATCCTTGCTGGACCGGACATCGTTACAAGAGGATTTGTATACTCGAGAGATTCAGAGAGAATGATAAATGAGGTAGCAGGTGCTATAAGGGAGAAGTTAAAAACCCTTGAAGAAAAGAATGTTACTGAGTGGGCAGCTCTTAAAACAGCAGCCAGAGATGTGGCATCTAAGCACTTTTACGATAAAACAAAGAGAAACCCGGTAATCTTACCGATAATAATGGAAGTATAAGAAGGAGAAAAAAGATAATGGAATTAACAAGTAAGCAAAGAGCATTTTTAAAGAAGCAAGCACATTCACTGGATCCTGTGGTAAGAATAGGTAAGGATGGGCTATCTGAAAATATAGTAAAGAGTCTATTGGATGCAATCGACTCTAGAGAACTGGTAAAGGTAAAGATACTTCAAAACTCAGAGGTAGAGAAGAGAGAAACAGCTTATGAGCTTGCCCTTAGAAGCGGATGTGAGCTAGTGGCGATAATCGGTAGAACTCTTATCTACTACAAGGAAAATGAGGACAAGCCAGTTATTTCAGAGGAGCTAAGAAGAATATAACATTTTAACGGGGGAGAGGTATGAAAGCAGGAATACTTTTTGGAAACAGAATAGCAGACGTTGTTTTCATAGCATGGTTTATAGCTCAGTTTTATAAACTGCTAAGCTGTGTGGTAACTGAAAGAAGGATTGACATAAGAAGAATGTGGGGAACTGGCGGAATGCCCAGTTCCCATTCCTCCACAGTAACATCCCTTGCAGCATCTGTGGCTATTGTTGAGGGAGAGAAGAGCACCCTCTTTGCCATAGCCCTGATATTTTCTGGAGTAGTAATGTATGATGCTGCGGGAATCAGAAGAGCTGCCGGTAAGCAGGCAGGGGTACTGAATAAGATTGTAGAGAGGCTGGCACATAAGATAGAGGAAAAAATACACGATGAAACCCTCAAGGAGCTATTGGGACACACACCATTTGAAGTACTTATAGGTGCTTTACTGGGAATAGTGGTGGCTTTCCTTATGAGGGGATACTTGCTGGCTTAGGAGTAGATGACAGATGAATTTAAAAGAGATGGATGTAGAACAGCTCAAGGCAGAGGCAGAAACAATAAGGAAAACCCTTATAGATGTGGTGAGCACCAATGGAGGGCATCTAGCTCCAAACCTTGGAGTGGTGGAGCTGACCCTAGCTCTTCACAAGGTCTTTGACTCACCCAAGGATAAGATACTTTTTGACGTGGGACACCAGTCCTATGTACACAAGCTCCTCACAGGAAGGGAGGGAAGATTTCACACCCTTAGAAAACTAGGGGGAATAGGTCCTTTTATGGATCCTGGTGAAAGTGATCACGATCCCTTTATTACAGGACATGCAGGAAGTGCACTATCTGCAGCCTGTGGTCTAGCTGTGGGAGATGAGAAGAGCAAGGTAATATCAATAGTAGGAGATGCTTCTATCTCCAATGGACACTCTCTGGAAGCCCTTAACAATATAGGCGGAAAGGTCAAAAACCTGATAGTGGTTTTAAATGACAATGAGATGTCCATAGGAGAAAATGTTGGATCTCTATCAAAATTTTTTGGAAAACTTATGGTAACCAAGACCTATATGAATATAAAGGATGAGGTTACTCAGCTTATAAACAGGGGAAAGATCGGAAGTAAACTTACTGGTGTACTTAAAAGGGCGGAACATTCAGTAAAGCACTTTTTAGCCCCTTTAAGTATATCAGAGGATCTGGGATTTAAATATATCGGTGTAATAGACGGCCACAACTTAGAGGAGCTTATAGAGACCTTTGAAAGAGCCAAGGAGATAGAGGGCCCTGTATTTGTTCACATAAAGACAAATAAGGGTAAAGGATATGCCTATGCTGAGGAAAATCAGGAGAAGTTTCACGGTATATCACCCTTTGATGCAGATACAGGAAGAGCCAAGAGCAGCGGTGACAGCTACTCAAAGATATTTGGGGATACCTTCTATGAGATGGCTAGGAAGGATGAAAGAGTCATGGCAATCTCCGCCGGGATGGTTAAGGGAACTGGACTTTCCAGAGCCTTTGAAGCATTTCCAGAGAGAACCTTTGATGTGGGGATAACCGAGGGACATGCAGTCACCTTTGCAGGTGGACTGGCAGCCTCTGGAAAGAAGCCCTATGTGGCAATCTACTCCACATTCATGCAGAGGGCCTATGGTCAGCTGATACACGATATCTCCCTTCAAAACCTTCCTGTAAGGTTTATTGTGGACAGGGCAGGAATAGTGGGAGCAGACGGAAAGACCCACCAGGGAATCTACGATATAGGATTCTTTACAGGGATACCTAACTTTACAGTGGTAGCCCCTACAACCTGCAGGGAATTGGAGGAGATACTGGAGTTCTCCACAGGAGATATCAGTGGTCCCATGGTAATAAGGATTCCAAGGGCATCCTGCTTCTATCTGGAGGAGGATAAATCCCTTACCTATGGAAAGTGGAAGAAACTCTATGAGGAGGAACCTGGGAAGGGAAGAAAAAACCTCTTTATAGCAACTGGAAGTATGCTCCAGGAACTGCTGGCTGTAAAGCCTCAGCTGGAGGAGAGGGGTATAGAGGTGGATATAGTAAGTGCAGCCTTTATATCACCAATGGATACAGAGTTTCTCTTAGGGGAAGCTTCGAAATATAATGAGATATTTGTTTTAGAGGAGGGCTACTCAAAGAGTTCCTTCGGAACCTCAGTAGTCGAATTTTTTAATGAGAATGGAATTTTGAAAAAAATCCACAAAATTTCGCTGGATACAGGAAGGATACCTCATGGAGAAAGAGGAGAGCTCATGGAGATCTACGGGCTTAGGGGAGAGAGCCTTATCAAGCGGATAGAAGGGTGTTTAGATGCATAAAAAAAATGAGAAAACAAGGATGTTTTTAGATGAGCTTTTAAAGCATCCTCTGGTAACTCAGATGGAACTGGTGGATGATCAGGGAGTAAAGGTATCCACCCATACCTATGATGTGCTGGATGTTACAGGAAATGAAATTACACGTGATTTTGGAAGTATGAGAAGAGCCAGCACAAAGATAGATTTCTTTGCCATAGTAATAGGTATAATAGTTCACGACCTGAGTAAGGGGAGCATCAGGATAAATGGTGAGGTTATGTCTCACTCCCAGATGATGCTCAAAAGACCAGAGTATATAATGAAGGAGACCGAAGGTGTAATAAGCCAGGTAGAGGAAGCTACCGGTCTGAAGATAAAACCTGATATTGTAAAAAACATATGTCATATAGTTATCTCCCACCACGGAAGATGGGGAAAGGTAAGACCTAGTACCAGGGAAGCTTCCATCGTACACAAGGCAGATGTATATTCAGCCAAGTACCACAGGATAAATCCCATAGGGGCAGACGATATATTAAAGCTTATGATCGATGGAATGAATATCGATGAGATAGCTGAAAAGCTGGACTGTACCACTGGCATTATAAAGGACAGACTTAAGAGATCCAAGCAGGAGATGGTTCTGAAAAATAATAAGCAACTGATAGCTTACTATAAAAAGAACAACAGGATAGCTATAGGAGATGACTTCTTTACCCAGAGGATAAAGGAAACAGCCCTTCTTATAAAGGCTGTGGAGAAGAAGGGGTTTATCAGGCTTATCAAGGAAAGTCCTATGATAGACTTTATAGATGACAGAAGGGTATTTGAGAGAAGATAAGGACATAAAAGAAAGTAGTAAGAGGAGTTTCTATGAAGGAAAGACTGGATGTATTACTGGTAGAGAAGGGTTTCTTTCCCACTAGGGAGAAGGCTAAGAGAGCTATTATGGCCGGACTGGTAATAGTAAATGAACAGAAGATAGAAAAAGCAGGAACTCAGATAAAGGTAGATGAGGAGCCTGAGATAAGGATAAAGGGTCAGGTGCTTCCCTATGTGAGCAGGGGAGGACTGAAGCTAGAGAAGGCCATAAAGGAATTTGACCTTGATTTTAACGGTAAGAAGGTGCTGGATGTAGGGTCATCCACAGGAGGGTTTACCGACTGTTCTCTTCAAAATGGTGCGGAGTTTGTGTATGCTGTGGATGTGGGTACAAATCAGCTGGACTGGAAGCTGCGTAACGATGAGAGGGTTCTTTCCCTTGAAAATATGCACATAAAAAATCTGAGATTAGAGGATTTGGGAGAAAATAAAGTAGACTATATAGTGATGGATGTTTCCTTTATTTCCATAACTAAGGTTCTGGAGCATCTGGTAAAGTTCATGAAGCCAGAGGCCAGAATAATGGCTCTTATAAAGCCTCAATTTGAAGTGGGAAGAGAGAATATTGAAAAGGGTGGAATAGTAAAAAACAGAGCTAAGCACAAGATGGCGATAGAGAGTGTTGTGGAAAATGCAAGTGTGAACGGCCTCTACCTAGAGAAGCTCGATTACTCACCTATTACTGGAGGTAAGGGAAATGTAGAGTATATCTCGCTATTTTCACTCCATAAAAATGAAAGCAAGGTCGATATTGACGAAGTGATAGAAAAGGGCAAAACATTAAAAAACTAGGGGGTATTTTATGAAGCGGCTTACCAGGGTTAAGATAATTGCAGTAGTACTATCAATAGTGGTTTTTAGTTTTGTCTATGCCAACACAAAGACAAGTCAGAGCCAGGAGGGAGCAAATAGAGGATTTCTTTCTAATCTGGCTGAGCTAAAGGAACTTTCCGATGTGATGGATATAATCATTGAAAATCACGTGGGAGATGAGGAAAAGCAACCTGAGAAGAAGGAGCTTATGCAGGGTGCATTAAAAGGAATGATAGATTCTCTGGGAGATCCATACTCTGTTTACTTCAGTAAGGAGGAGATGGAGAGTTTCAAGGAGGATATTCAGGGGAAGTATGCCGGTGTAGGAATGGTAATACAGAAGAAGGTGGATGAACCCCTTGTTGTTGTATCACCTATCGAGGATACTCCAGCCTTTAAAGCAGGAATAAGACCTAAGGATAAGATTATAAGTATCGATGGTGAATCTACTTATAAGATGACCAGTAATGAAGCTGTAAATAAGCTAAAGGGCGAACCAGGAACCGAGGTAAAGGTAACCATCTACAGAGAGGGAACCAAGGAAACCAAGGAGATCCTGTTAGAGAGAGCCATAGTTGAATTAAAATACGTTAAGTCTGAGATGAAGGAAGATAAGATCGGATACCTTAGACTTACTCAGTTTGGAGAGGATGTCTTCAAGGATGTAAGGAAAGCCCTTATAGACCTCCAGAAGGACGGGATGAAGGCACTGATCCTAGACCTTAGAAGTAACCCAGGTGGTGCTTTAGATCAGTCTATCAAGATAGCTTCTATGTTCCTAGACAGCGGAAGAGTAGTAAGTGTTAAGGGTAAAGTTGGTCAGGAGCAGGTATATATGAGAGAGGGAAGATACTACGGAGATTTCCCTATGGTAGTGCTTATCAACGAGGGAAGTGCTTCAGCTTCCGAGATCGTTTCAGGTGCTCTTAAGGACAGAGGAAGAGCTATCCTGGTTGGAGAAAAAACATTTGGAAAGGGAAGTGTGCAGAGTATACTGCCGCTGCCAGATGAGGATGGAATCAAGCTTACAATAGCAAAGTACTATACTCCAAACGGAACATCTATCCACGGTAAGGGGATAGAGCCAGATGTAAGGGTAGAGGAATCTGAGGACTACCTATTCTTTGACGGCTTCATCACAAATGTAGATGAGGAGAAGACAAAGGAGAACAGACAGGAGATACTGAAAGAAATAAAGGGCGAGGAGGAAGCAGAAAGAATCGCCAATATAAGAGATACTCAGCTGGAGACAGCTATGGGAATATTAAAGGGCATTATGGTGAATAGTGCCAGAAAAACCAAGTAAGGTCAAGATGTGAAGAGTGGACTCTTTTAGGGTTCACTCTTTATAATTAATATTTTCAGGATTAAAATCAGAGGAAATTTTGCAGGGAAACGCCTTAGAGTAAGAAGATTATTGAAAAATGAGAAAAGGAAGGATGAAATATGCTTTATATTGTAGCTACTCCCATTGGAAACTTAGAAGATATTACCTATAGAGCAGTGAGAACACTGAAGGAAGTGGACTATGTTTTTGCTGAGGATACAAGAGTAACTAAAAAACTTCTCAACCACTTTGAGATAGATACAGTGGTATACAGATACGATGAATTTACGAAAAGTCACCAGGTGGAAAATATAATGAACCTATTAGCTGAAGGAAAGGAGATAGCCCTTGTAACAGATGCAGGGACTCCATGTATATCGGACCCTGGATTTGAAGTGGTAGATGCAGCCTTAAATGAAGGGTATAAGGTAGTGCCTGTGGCAGGGGTAAGTGCATTAACAGCAGCAGCTTCAGTAGCTGGAATCTCCATGAAGAGGATAACCTTTGAAGGGTTTCTTCCCAAGAAGAAGGGAAGACAGACCCTGTTAAAGGAACTATCTAAAGAGGAGAGAGTAGTTGTACTATATGAGTCCCCTCACAGAATCCTGAAAACTCTAAAGGAGATAAAGGAGATATTTGGAGACAGGTATGTTGTTATTGTAAGGGAGATAACAAAACTCTACGAGGAGATAATCAGGGGAACTACTTCTGAGCTCATAGAAAGACTGGAAGAAAATCCCATAAAGGGTGAGATAGTACTTCTGATAAAGGAAGAGGTTAAGGAAAAGAAGAGAGTAAAGGTAAATAAATACGCAAGAGATTAATAACTTATAGCATTTTGGATAACCCCTAAGGAAAGGAAGTAATAGTAATGGCAATGACAAAGATAAACTGGTATCCAGGTCACATGAAGAAGACCAAGGAAATGATCCAGGAAAATATGAAGATAATAGATGTGGTATTGGAGCTTGTGGACGCGAGGGTTCCAATTTCCAGCATGAATCCCGATATAGCAAGGTTTTCAAAGAATAAGAAGAGAATAATTATCTTAAATAAAGCAGACCTTGTGAATAAGACGGAGCTAAAGCTGTGGAAGGAGTACTTCATCAAGAATAATATGGCAGATGAGGTAATAGAGCTAAGTGCAGAAACAGGCTTTAATGTAAAAAAATTATTTGCTATAATAGATAAAGTATCCAAGGAAAAGTTGGAGAAGATGAAAAAGAAGGGTCTCAGAAAGGTAAATACGAGACTTATGGTAGCAGGAATTCCCAATGTAGGAAAATCCAGACTGATCAACAGAATAGTAGGTAAGAAGAGTGCGGGTGTAGGTAATAAACCAGGATTTACAAGGGGAAAACAGTGGGTAAGAATCAAGGAGGGACTGGAACTTCTAGATACTCCCGGAATCCTCTGGCCTAAGTTTGAAAGCGATGAGGTGGGATACAACCTGGCTATAGCAGGAGCAATAAGAGATGACATCCTTCCAATAGAGGAAGTGGCTTGTCTCCTTATCACAAAGCTTAGAAGATACAGGATGGACTATATCTTCAAGAACAACTATAAGCTGACAGATGAGGATCTGCTTGAGACGATCCCAGAGGTGATCCTGGATAGGATAGCTCTTAGAATGAATATGATGCTAAAGGGAGACAAGGTAAATACCAAACAGGCTGCCTTTACAATCCTGAGAGATTACAGAAATAAAAAACTCGGAAACTTCGGTGTGGACAGGGAACTTTTTGAAGAGGAAGCAAAGAAGGAACTAGAGGCTCAGGAGACAGAGGAGAAGTAAGAGGAGGAAGGTGCCGACTTAATCTTGGGTATCTAGGAGGTGCCTTCAACTTCAATTTACTTATTTGAGACAGATCCTTTGATGAAACCTTGGAGGGTTGGATAGCAGCAAAAATTAAAGAGAGTAAAGTTTTGGGGGACATATGGAAAAATTGAACTTAGATTTAAATGTAGTGGAAGAGGTACTTCTTGATTTTATAAGGGATGAGATAAGAAAAGCAGGATTTTCCAAGGTAGTTCTGGGGCTATCTGGAGGAATAGATTCAGCCCTTGTGGCAGCTCTGGCAGCTAAAGCTCTTGGGCCTGAAAATGTTTTGGGAATAATGATGCCCTATAAGAGCTCTAGCAGGGAAAGTATATTGGATGCTCAAAGGGTAGCTGAAGCTACTGGAATTAGGACTAAGATGATAGAGATAACACCTATGGTGGATGCATACTTTGCTCTAGAGCCGGAGATCTCAAATATGAGAAAGGGAAATAAGATGGCCCGTGAGAGGATGACTATCCTCTACGATTATTCAGCTAAGGAGGGAGCACTTGTACTGGGAACCTCCAACAAGACAGAGGTACTCCTAGGGTATAGTACTCAGTTTGGGGACTCGGCGTCGGCAATCAATCCCATAGGGGACCTGTATAAGACCCATGTGTGGAAGCTTTCCGAGCAGATGGACCTTCCCAAGGAAGTAATAGAGAAGAAGCCAAGTGCAGATCTCTGGGAGGGACAGAGCGATGAAAGCGAGCTTGGATTCTCATACTACCTGGCAGACAGGATCCTTCACAGGTTTATAGATGAAAGATATACCAGGGAGGAGCTTCTAGAGGAGGGCTTCGACCAGGAGATAGTGGACAATATAATAAGAAGAATAAAGATAAACCAGTATAAGAGAAAGCTACCTCTAATAGCCAAGATATCCAGAAGAACCATAGGAAGAGAGTTCTGCTATCCTAGGGACTGGGGGATCTAATGGTGAAGAGAGAGGAGATGTTTGAATCCCTGACTATAGGTGGCAGGGAGTTTGACTTTAATGAAAAAACCTATGTAATGGGAATATTAAATATAACTCCAGATTCCTTCAGTGACGGGGGATCCTATGACGGAGTAGAGGAAGCAGTGAGAAGAGCTCAAGAGATGGTAGAGGAGGGAGCCCACATCATAGATGTAGGGGGAGAATCCTCGAGACCTGGGGCTGAGTATGTGCCAGAGGAGGAGGAGCTTTCAAGGGTTCTTCCGGTAATAAGGAGGCTGGCTCAGGAGATAGATGTACCAATCTCCATAGATACATATAAAGCAGGGGTAGCCAAGGCCTGTATCCAGGCAGGGGCACACATTATAAATGATATCAGCGGCTTTAAGGGGGATCCCGACATGGCCAATGTGGCAGCAAGATTAGGGGTACCATGTATCCTTATGCATATGAGGGGAACTCCCAAGACTATGCAGGATAATCTTCACTACCACAGCTTTATGGAAAATCTCAGGGAGGAGCTCTCTGAGAGTATAGAGATGGCTGTGGAAGCAGGTATAGAAAAGAAGAATATAATTTTAGATCCAGGGGTTGGTTTCAGTAAATCATCGGACCATAACCTGGAGATAATAAAAAATATAAAGGAGCTTAAGAGGATGGGGTACCCGCTTCTTGTGGGAGCCTCAAGAAAAAGATTCATTGGGGAGATCTTAGACGCAACAGCAGATGAGAGACTGGAAGGCAGTCTTGCAGTGGCTGTGGTATCCTCTTGGGAGGGGGCAGCGATCCTTAGGGTGCACGATGTAAAGGAAACAGTAAAAGCACTCAAGGTGACAGATGCCATCAGAAACATGAGATTAAAGGATTAGGAGGAAGAAGGTAGATGAGAGGTGAAGAGCAGTTAAAACAGGAGCTGCATGATTTCCAGAGGGAAAAGGACAGGATAAGAAGTATAGTTGGACAGATAGGTGGAAGTGTTGGAACAAAGCACAACAATATAATCAATACGGTACTTCTCTGCATCATCGGTATCCTACTTCTACTAGGGGGGCTCTTAAGAAAGATAGAGCTTCAGCTGGCAATAGAGGTAGCTATCCTTGTGGGAATACTAAAACTTCTTTGGATGTTCTATGAAGCACAGAAGGCAAGCCACTTCCAGTTTTGGATCCTAAACTCTTTGGAATTCAGGATAAATGAGATCCATAAGAGGGTAAGGAAGATGGAAAAAAAGTTAAGTGATATGGATAAGCCTAGGGAAGAGTAGTAAGAACTCGGTAAAGGGCTCCTGCTCCAGTGGCAGGAGCCCTTTACTTTCCCCTGGGGAAGGAAAGAAGTGATCCAAGGATTAAAGGGGGATAGAGAAGAACTGTTCTCTTAAAATTGAAAAACTCTATGGAGGAGGATATAATAAACTATATGAAATTTTATATCTGTCTTTAACAGGAGGAAGATTTAATGAAGTATTTAGGATATATAATATTGACCCTTATTTTAACAGGTATTCTCTATATCAAGGGAAGTGACCACATGATATCTGAGAACTATATAAGGGGTCGGGTATACTGGGATATAGACGACAGCTCTCTCTGGACCAAGGACCTGAGTCTGGAGCTACTGGATCAGGATGGAAGCAGGATATCTGAGAGCAGTGTGGAGAAGAATGTCTTTTATTTTTCAGATATCCCCAATGGCAGCTACACCCTGAAGGTTATAAAAGAGGGGGAAGCCATCCTTGAAAGGAAGGTGGAGAAGGAGAGAAAGGCACTGAACTATGGAACTATACTCCTCAAGGCGGAGCCCTACTCCAGGGAGTACTCCAAGAAGCTGAGGCTTGCCATAAGCTACTATGAATCCCTCATCTGGATAGTAACCCTTACTATGATAAGTCTGGGAGTGGGAATAGCCAACAGAGATATAAGAAGGATAGCTTTCCTTGTGGTCCTTCGTTTCAATATAAGGTGGATCTACCTTATCAAGGAGACGGGCCTGGAAAATATACTTACCAGCATCTATATAATCTATGATACCATGCTCTTTCTCTACATATTTGAAAGGGTTATGAGTATCTTTAAGAGCAAGAAGCTCTCCAGGATTTACTATATTATTATGGTTCTCTGGTCCGGGTTAAATGCCGGAGCTATAGTTTCCCTGCTGAGAAGCAGAAATGTTGCTATAGACAGCAGGTACTATGAGTTCCTCAAGGAATCCTACAGTTTTTCAGCCTACTATCTAAATGTTTTCTTTGTTCTTCTGGGAGTGTTGGTATTCGGAGGATATCTTCTGGTAGGTAAGAGGCTGGAAAAGAGTGTGGAAAATGTAGAGGTATTTAAGACTACCCTTATCCAGCTGGGAATCTATATATTTGTATGGCTTGCAGACCTTGATATATCCGAGCATTCGCAGTTTCTGATAATACTCCTCTATATCTTCAACATCATAGGCCTAGAGGAGAGAAAGAAGCACCGTTCAGTTATAAAGTTTTATAAGAGGGTCTTCTTCCTCTGCATGGTATTCTTTACCTATGAACATATGACAGAGGTGGAAAAAACAGACCTCTATATGTTTGGAGGACTTCTCCTCTTCACCCTTGGAAACTACGGAAAGGATCTGTGGGAGAACAGGGTAATGGGAATAAGGGAGGGGCTCTTCAATAAGCTCATCATGACCAGATCCCTTGAGAGGATAAGAGAGGATATGGTGAAGATACCATATATCAAATCGGCAGAGTACAGGGACGGAACCCTCACAGGATCCCACGACCTTCTTATAGAGAGGGAGGGAAGGATGATAGGGGTATCCTTTAAGGGGGCCTTTAAGATAATCCCCATAAAAAAAGAGGTGGAGAGTCTGAGAAAGTTCCTGGAAAAGGTCCTCTACTACCATTCGGTGCTTAATAAACTCTCAGATGTTCCCAAGGAGGGTGAGAAGAAGTATGAGGTTCTCTACAGAAGGGAGCTGAAGAAGAGGATCCTTCTAGAGAAGCAGCTCAAGGGAGGGGGATCTTAATGATAGGATATATAGGAGATATTGATTATCACTCTATCCTTCAGGAGTATTCGGAAAATGAGATCTTCCACATAAAGGATTCCAGGGTTGAAAGGTTTGAGATCCTCATAGTGGAGAGTTTAGATGACAGAGTAGTGGAAATAATAGAAGAAATGGCTAACCGTCCTCCTCTTATAATCTATGAGGATGTTATCCGGGTGGATCATATAGACAGGATAAGGGAGCTAGGCTTCTACTACGTCTATCTGCCCAAGGAGAGGTATGAAGAGGTGGACAGGAAGATAAAGATAGCAGCGGAGCAGAGAAGGGACAACTGGAGTCCTAGCCCCAAGTACAGGATATATGCCCCTGAGAATCTCATAGAGTATATAGAGTTTCAGAAGGCAGAGAGAAAAACCTGTGTATTCCTGGAAAACAGTGAGAGGATCCTTCTGAGCAGAACCCTCAAGGAGGTAGAGGATGAGCTGGGAAGATACAGCAACTTCTTCAGGGTAGACCGGAGTACAATTGTAAATCTGTCCAAGATAAAGTACCTCAATCTGGAGGAGGAGTTTTTAAAACTTGAAAGCGGCGCAAAACTGTATTTCAGCTCCAAGGTACTGAAGAAATTACCATAACCATATCCCGCACAGGGATATGGTTTTTTTATACAAGAAAACAGCCTCTCCATTCAAAAAACAATATATCGTGTAAAAATTGTGTAAAATAATGGTAACTTAAGGTAACGAAGATAGAAGAGGGGTGAGAGAAATGTGTTCAATAGGAGAGGTATGCAGAGCTTTAGATATTACACCAAGAACTTTGAGATACTATGATGAGATAGGTTTATTGAAGCCAGCATCGCAGGAGAGAGGAAAGAGGATATATTCAGAGAGGGAGTTTTTAAAGCTAAAAAAAATTCTTCTTATGAAGAGGGTAGGTTTCTCTCTGGATAAGATACAAGAAACTTTAGATGGTAGCTCGGTAGAGAGTGTGGAGAGCATACTGGTTGAAAACTATAAAAGTCAGCTGGAGGAACTTAACAGGCTGAAGAGAAGTATAGGTGTAACCCATAGATGGATGAAAAGCCTTGAAAATAATAGTTCAGGGATAGAGGATGGAGAGATAAGCATAGAAACCCTGGAGGAGCAGAAGTTTGTGTGGACAGAGGTTGCCAGGGAAGAGATGAAGGAGCTGGAAGCTCTGAAACTCATCAAGTGGAGTCAGGAAAATCTCGATTCCACAGGGGACAGGTATGGATTTACTTTGAGAGAGGATGGAAGAGCAACTGGAACCCTGGTTCTTCATAACGATCAATGTGGAGGAGCTCAGGAAGCTATGAGGACCCTTGAGGGTGGAAGATATGTGACCTATGAGTACTCCCAGGATGAGTCTTTAGAGGAGATAATGTTTCTGATTAAGCTCTATACTATAGAGCATAAGATCAAGGTTAAGAATGAGTTTTTTCTTCTAAGAAGTATATCTCAGACTGCTCTAAAGTCTGAGGTAAGAAATAAACTTGTTGTTAAGATTTTGGGAAACTAAAGAGTAAAACTATAGAGAAGATTCAGGGAAGAGAGACGAAGGCCTTGAATTTAAAAGAGAGTAAATTAAAAGCAGCTCATCTGAGCTGCTTTTTTATTACCAAGGAAAGTATAGAATTTATAAAAAAATTACGTGAAGTAATTAATGCTCCAATTGATTATAAGGATGCAATGTCCCGTTGCTTTTTATGCATTCTGATAAACTTCTTTAGCTGCAGGTTCCTTTCTCAGGGAAACCTCTGAATCCGATGGCAGGGCAAATAGTGGTATAAATCTGTCCAGACCTGTAAGGGTAAGGAAGAGAATACTAAATACTGCTATAACTGCCATTATATTAAATCTTATAAGATCTATAGCTACAAACTGATGTAGTGGGTAGATGGCATTTGCAATACCGATGAAGAATCCAACATATACATGCCAAGGAATAAGCTGAGAACCAAATACTCCAAGGGCATCACTGAATGTGGCATTTCTAAGTCTCAGAGTCTCCAGAGCTTCCTCGGATCCCTCTACATTCTTTTCCACAAGGTCTCTGATAACTGGCCCCACAGTAACGATCTGAGCCATCTCATCGGAAAGGGCAGCATTTCCAAGAACCGAAAGGATACCGTTGTAGAACATAAGCTGTCTAACATTTCTAGACAGAGCCACCACGAGGTTTGATAGGGGTCTGAAGGCATCTATTCTCTTCATGATACCACCAAAGGCAGCAACCCACATCATCATTATAATAACCCATGAACCTGCATCTTCAAATCCTGTGTAGATAAGGTCAAGAAACTCCTGAGCTCCACCTACTGTACCTGCAATTCTACCAAAGATAAAGGATGAAGCTATACCTGCAAAGAGACAAGCCAGTGTAGGAAGTCCTCTTACAGCCAGTATAAGAACCACAACAAGAGGAAGAGTCATATATACTGGAACTCCTGCCTGTACCTGCTCAAGAAGTGTAACTGCTGAAGCCCTCTCATTTGCCAGTGCTTCCCATACCTCTGCAGGAATCTGTGAGATTGCAGTGGATGCTTCTATAGAGTGTGATGGAAGACCCATAAAGAGACCAACAAGGTAGAAAACAACTGCTGACAGAACAAGAACCATAGCAGACCATACTCCTTGGTGTCTTATTCTCTTAATTACCTCAACACCCTGTATTCCTGAACTAACAACTGTAGTGTCTGAGATAAGTCCGATATTGTCTCCAAAACAAGATCCCCCTGCAATAGCAGCCAAAGTAAGAAGAACGTTACCCCCAAGGATGTGGTTTAACCAGAGGAAGATCGGAGCAGATGCTGCAAAGGTTCCCCAGCTTGTTCCAGTAGCTATGGAAAGAATAGCAGAAACCATCAGAGCAACTACAGCCACAGACTGAGCTGTGATTCCAAGGGAAAGGGAGATGGAAATTATAGAAGCTCCCACTCCTGTAGACATAAATGTTTCAGCCATGGCATAGGCAGCCATAAGGATAAAGAATACAATCTGCATCTCCTTAACATTATCTATTCCAGAATCAAGGATCTCCTTGAAGGAAAGTCTCTCTGTAAAAGCAGCTACAACAGCAGCATAGATAGTAGCGATAGGGGCAGCAATGAGAACATCAAAACCTGATATCATCATCCCCGCCATTACAAACACCGGCGAAATCTTCATTAAAGCGTTAAAATTCATAAAAAATATCCTCCTAAAAAATTTAAATATTTTCGAAGATACTAATCAAATAAAAAAGAGCCACCGTGTGCACACGGCAGCTCTAAAAAATCATAGTCAGAACACCGACAGCACCCCATTAAACCGATTAGTTTAATGACAGTAGTATAGATATTATCCATACTCCCAGAATCAGCAGTAGGCACTGCTTTCATCTTCGGCAAACGTTCCTTTCATCCATCCTCACAGCTCTGCCTGAGCTCCGATAAATTACTGATAAAGTTTGCGACCTCTATCTTCGAATTATATAAGTTGATGTTAGTATACTAAAAAAAAACTAATGTGTCAAATCTGAATGAAAAATAATATTTCTGAGAGAGTGTGTTTTTCAATAAGGGCGGACTATACTGCCCATTAAACATAAAAAAGATGGAAACTTTATTTTTTTTATGAAGAGGATCTTATAAAGTGTTGAAAAATCCTGAAGGAAGAGCAAACAAAAGTAAAAAAGTATTGAGTTTTGAGGTCCTATACTATATACTTCCTTATAAAAGGCAGGTGAAGGTAATGGAAGGATATATTTGGCTGGCACTGACCATTGTATTTGTAATAGGAGAGCTATCTGCTCCTGGTCTGGTGTCCATATGGTTTGCACTGGCAGCGGGAATACTAACCCTGGCAGCCAGGTTTATAGAATCCCCCTTAAATCAGATCTATCTCTTTATAGCCCTGAGTACCTTCTTTTTAATAGTGACAAGACCCCTCAGTAAGAGGATACTCTCCAAGAGGGAGTATAAGCTGGAGGACAGGATAATTGGTCAGATAGTTGTTATTGAAAGGGTACTAAAGGACGGAAACTACGAGGTGAAGCTCGATGGAAAGCACTGGAAGGCTATATGTCAAGAGGAGCTTTCAGAGGGAAGCAGAGCTAAGGTGCTCAGAATAGAAGGAATAAAATTAATATTAGAAAAGGAGTGATAATATGTTTTTTGCATTTCCACTGCTATTGCTTATTGTAGTAGTAGTAGTAACCAACGTAAAGATTGTACCTCAGTCTCAGGCATATGTAATTGAGAGGCTGGGAGCGTATCTCAGCACATGGAAGGTGGGACTTAACATTACAATCCCATTTATCGACAGAGTAGCTAAGAGGGTGTCCCTGAAGGAGCAGGTAGTGG
>NZ_BSDY01000021.1 GCF_027925155.1 Propionigenium maris DSM 9537
ATAATCATAGAGTTAGAGGGCTAAGCAGGAAGTTTTTTAATGTTAGTTTAAAGATATTATTATTTACAATAGAAAAGGCCATTGCAATATTGAAAATTATACAATACTTTTGCAACAGCCTATTAAAGTATCTTATTAAATACACCGCCTAAAATAAAAGCACACTATTTTTAAACAGTGTGCTAATTAATATTATTTTCATAAATTATTTTTGCAATATTCAGGTATTTAATTATTCAAATATTCATTAAATATTACGTCACCTATCTGAACAATAGCTTCATTCCTCTCAGCGAACGTTGCATCTGTTTGAGTTAAATAGATACTAATTATTATAGGCGTATCATCTTCAGACCAAACTACTGCTGTTATACTTCTAGATCCATATCCTCCTGCACCTGATCTGTCTGCAATAAGATATCCTTTAGGAAGTACAGACCTTAAAAGATTATCCGCTATCTTATTATCCATCATCCATTTTTTTAGTTGCTCCTTTGAAGTATCAGATAACACTTTTCCATACAATAATTTATCCAAAGTTACTACAATAGCTTTTGGAGTTGTAGTGTCACGTTCGTCCCCCTTTAAAGCTTCATTAAGTTCTGGCTCCACCCTATCTATTCTAGTTGTAGTATCGCCAATTTCTCTTAAAAATTTAGTTAATTCTTGAGGACCACCTAAGTTTCTTAGCATTATATTTGCAGCTGTATTATCACTCATTAACATAGCCGCTGAACAAACTTCATCTAATGCAATTGTCCTGCCTACAAACTCCTTTGTAACTGGAGCATAGCTAAGAATTTCATCCTCATGTACATCTACCTTTTTGTCTAGTGATAACAATCCCTAATCTGTTTTATATAAGATATTTGCAGCTGCTAGGGTCTTAAATGTACTCATCAATGGAAATCTCTTATCTCCATTATACTCTGATATTATATTGCTTTCAGTATCATATACAGCTACACCAACACTTGCGCCTAACCTCTTTTCTACAGTATTTATCTCTTTAATAACTGTACTAGGAAGTTTATTCGCAAGTATTACTGAATTTAACAGTAGCATAAAAACCACAGGAATAAATTTCACTATTTTCTTTACCATGCTCTTTTCTCCTCCATATATATTTTCGTTGTCATATAATATCATACAATTTACGAGAAGTTTCAGTAATTTTGTAATAGCCTAACTAAAAAATCTAAATTCTAAGCACACTATTTAATTTTCAATGTCCAAGGAAACAACTCATCAATTTATCCTTATTTCAGCTGCTCCTCAAACCCCACCCACTCCCAAATCAATTCTAAGTATGGATAATCAATCGATTTTTTAAGAAAAAAAGATTTCCTCTGTTTTTTCGTAATCCTCTAATAGAAAAAGGAGGAGGATGGGAAGATGAGAGAAGCCAAAAATTATATTGCCAGTGTAATGAGTGACGTCAAATACCGTAATCCCCATGAAGATGAGTTTCTGCAGGCTGTAGAGGAGGTCGCCAACTCCCTTGCCCTGGTTTTTGAAAAAAATAAACTCTATATAGATAAAAATATCCTCGCCCGTCTGTGTGAACCAGAGAGACAGATCCTCTTTAAGGTTCCGTGGCTAGACGACAGGGGAGAGATACAGGTGAACAGGGGGTACAGGGTACAGTTCAATGGTGCCATAGGGCCCTACAAGGGGGGACTCAGGTTTCACCCCAATGTTAATCTCAGTACCATTAAGTTTTTAGGGTTTGAACAGATACTGAAAAACTCCCTTACGGGACTCCCCCTGGGAGGAGGAAAGGGGGGCTCAGACTTCAATCCCACTGGTAGATCGGACAGGGAGATCCTGGAGTTCTGTAGAAGCTTTATGTCTGAGCTCTACAGGTATATCGGCCCCAACATAGATGTTCCTGCCGGGGATATCGGTGTAGGTATGAGGGAGATCGGTTACCTCTTTGGACAATACCACAGGCTCAAGGCCTCCTTTGAAAACGGAGCTTTTTCAGGGAAGGGGCTCACCTACGGGGGAAGCCTCATAAGGCCTGAAGCAACAGGTTTTGGAGTGGTATACTTTATAGAGGAGATGTTAAAGGATATGAAGGAGAGTATCAGGGGAAAGGAAGCTGTCATCTCCGGGTTTGGAAATGTTGCCTGGGGAACCTGCCTGAAGATAGCCCAGCTGGGAGGGAAGGTAACCACCCTTTCTGGACCAGATGGCTACATCTACGACCCTGCAGGAGTGACCGGGAAGAAGATAGATTTCCTTCTCAAGATGAGGGCTTCTGGAAGGGACAGGGTAGAGGACTATGCCCAGGAGTTTGGGGTGGAGTTTGTAAAGGGGCGTAAGCCCTGGGAGGTAAAGGGGGATCTGGTTATCCCCTGTGCCATAGAAAATGACATAAACCTTACCCAGGCAAAGCTCATTACCCAGAATAAAAGTAAACTTATATGTGAAGCAGCCAACATGCCATGTACCAAGGAAGCTATCGCCCACTTTATAGAAAGCAACCTTCCCCTGGGGCCGGCCAAGGCTGCCAATGCCGGAGGAGTAGCTGTATCAGCTCTTGAAATGACACAGAACAGTATCAGGCTTTCATGGAGTGCCCAGGAAGTAGATAGAAACCTCCAGGAAATCATGAGGAAGATCTACCATACCTCTGCAGATACTGCCAGGGAGTATGGAGGGACCCTCATAGACGGAGCCAACATAGCAGGCTTTGTAAAGGTTGCCGATGCTATGATTGCCCAGGGGATCTATTAGATTTTATTTATGTCATAGCTCTCCACTTCTTTCTGCATTAAAAAAGGTTTTTAGTTAAAAATCTCCATACATTACTTACCCTCACTTGAAAATCGTCTAAGCAGAATTAAGAATTGTGATTCACGTCTGACTTCACAATAAAAAGTTACTCCGTTTCGTTATTCTCCTTTAGGCTCTGTAGAGAGCCCACCAAAGAAACAAGGAATACGTAATTGCCAAAGAGGAGAATTATGAACCCCTAGATCTTCTTTGGATACTTTCTTTCGCAGAGTTCTTGATTTATGAAATAAATCTTAGAAATCTGGTGACACTCCCTGCGGGTGACATCATGGTAAGAAAGTATCTACCATCCTTATATGTTTTTCTAAAAAAAGGATGACTTTAGAAGTCATCCTTTTTACCTAATCTATTTCATGAGATCCAGAGGCTCCCTTATATAGTTACGCCTTCCATAGGTTTTCCTGTACTCCTCCAGCATCTCCCTTCTGACTTCTCTGTCCCTCAGCCTTCCCCTATACCTTCTTCCAACCTCCTGGCTGAGAGGGCATGAACTGAGACAGACTCCGCAGTCTGTTCCTACCCTCCTCCATACTCTGTAGCAGGCTTCCTGTTCCACCTGCCACCTGTCTCCCCTTATCTCCCTTGGGATCGCTATCCCAATACAGTTTTCACTGCAGATACCGCACTCGCTACACAGCTCCTTGAGCCCAAACTTCTTCTTCTCGTCCGGTATAAGCTCCATATCGGTGGTAATAACTCCCAGCCTTACTCTGGACCCCTCACCCTCTGTTACCAGGAGTCCATGCCTCCCTATCTCTCCAAGGCCTGCTGCTTCAGCTACTGCAGGGGCATACACCAGGTAGTTTCCGTCCACATGCCCCCTTGCTGGATACCCTAAACCTCTTATATACTCACTCCCCCATAAACCTATTATAGAGGCATCCATATAACCCTTGGTTACAGCCACTACCTCCTCAAGGTTGGGAGCCCTGTTTATCATCTTCTCATCCATCTCCACAGTGTAAACTATGGCATACCTGTAGTTCTCCTCTACCCTCTCCCCATAGTTCTCTTCATGTCTTCCTCTGTGGCTGTAGTAGTACTCCTCCTTCATGGGAGTTACCCTTACATCCCTGGCCCCCAGATACTTCAGGAGCTTCTTCAGCCTGCCAGTGATCTCACGAGGTTCCGCCTCTACCCTTTTGCTCCCCTCTGTTCCTTCAGCCAGATGCCTTATCTGTCCCAGCACCTTAAACCCGCTCTCCACAAAGGGAGCCACCACCTCATCATAGGTGGATGTTTCTTCACTGCAGAGGTTGGGCATATCCCTCAGCTCATCATCTATTTCCCTTTTCTCTGGGTTTCTTCTGTAGTAATCCTCATACTGGGCTGTTCCCTCCCTGTAGGAAGCCCTTGCAAACATGGTATCTCTTTCATCTATCCTCTTCATGCCTTCCCCCTTTTTTCTTCTTATCACCTGAATAACCTATCTTTGAAAAAAGAGCCGTTATCCGGCTCTCCTTCCATATCTTTACTGAAGATTCTCCTCTATCCTTTCTACAACTGACTTATTCCCTGCTACTATGGAGATCCCCCTGTCCCCTCTGAAGCTTCTCACTACTCCCCCTGCTTCCTTAACTATGAGGATTCCGGCTTCCACATCCCAGGGACTGAGGTTCATCTCCCAGTAACCGTCAAGTATACCCATAGCTACTCCGCAGAGATCATAGGCAGCTGCCCCCATCCTTCTTATCCCCCTCAGCTGGGGTACTATCCTCTCTACATACTCCAGGTTGTTCAGGGGATGGGTTCCCTTATCATAGGGAAATCCCGTGGCCAGAACACACCTGTTCAACTCCCTCTCATTACCTACCTCTATCCTCTCACCATTGCAGTAGGCCCCTCCGTCCTTGGTTGCCCAGAAGAGCTCGTCCAGGTAGGGAGCATATACCACTCCTAAGATAGTCTCCCCCCTATACCTCAATCCTATGGAAACACAGTAGATCGGCAACCCCTGAGCATAGTTGTTTGTCCCGTCCAATGGGTCTATCACCCACAGATAATCCGATTCCTTGGAGTTCCTCCCGCTCTCCTCAGCCAGGATTGCATGATCTGGATATTTTCTCCTTATATGCCCTGTAATTATCTCCTCACTTCCCTTGTCTATCTCAGTGACAAGGTCGGTGACATTGGATTTACTCTCTATGGCAAGGTCTCTTCTCCTGAAGTTTACTCTCTGGAGTTCCCCTGCCTCCCTTGCCCACTTCTTTACCTCTTCCAAAATTTCTTCTATCTCTGCCATGCCTTCCCCCCTGTAAAATTTTCCCTTTATTTAGATTGGTAATTGAGTGGATTATATCATATAATAGGATTAATTCTTTTTTATTTTCCTTGCAATACTAAAGGAAATAAACTAATGTGTAATATATCTTAAATAATAAAATAAATAACTTCCGTATAAAATATTGACTAATTTTGGGGTGATTGTCATGAATACTAAGGATTTCGATTTTTCATTAAAGATAGTAGGTCTAGGGGGAGCTGGAGTGAATGTTATCAATGACATGATACAGAGCGGCATCTCCCATGTAGAATATATTGTAGCAGATACAGATGTAGGAAAACTGGGAACTTCCCTGGCTGATACCAGAATCCAGCTGGGAGAAAAGATTACAGGAGGTCTTGGAACTGGAGGGGACTACCACAAGGGGTATGCCAGTGCCAAGGAACAGGACGATACCTTTAAGGAACTCCTCAGTAAAACCGACATGCTCTTTATTGTGTGCGGACTGGGAGGAGGTACCGGTAGTGGAGCGGTACTGAGGGTTGCTGAGATTGCCAAGAAGCTTGGTATCCTTACTGTGGCCGTGGTCACAAAGCCATTCTCCTTCGAGGGAAATACAAAGTGCAAGAACTCCAAGGAGGCTACGGAGCACCTGGCTGCACTGGTGGACTCCTATATAGTTATATCCAATGATAATCTATTGCTTCTCCCCGATGCAAATATCACCCTTCAGAACGCCTTCAAGGAAGCTGACAGCATCCTTAAAAATTCAGTTAGAAATGTTAAGAATATAATCTTTGAAAATGGCCTTATAAACCTTGACTTTGCTGATATCAAGTCTATCCTGAACCAGGCAGGGGAAGCCCTCATTGGTTTTGGAAGGGGAAGGGGCGAGATCAAAGGGATCATCGATACAGCTCTCAGCAGCCCCCTTATAGAGGGAGAGCTAAAGGGAGCCAAGCAGCTTCTTATCAATATTACCAGTGGGAAAAACCTTCCTCTGGACAAACTGGCTGAGGTTCAGATGGCCATCAACTCCCTGCTCCTCATAGAACCTGAAAACCTTCTCTTAGGGGTTACTATAAATGAGTCCCTGGAAGACAATATAGAGGTAGCCATTATTGGTACGAAGTTAAAAGCATTATAAGAAACAACGTGAGTTGCTTCCCAATAGTCGGTCGGAACACCGATCGCTTCAAGTAAATATTTTATAAATTCTAGATTTTCATTAACAATAAAAGAAGCCTGATCCGCAGTGAATCAGGCTTCTTTTTTTAGTCTAGGGGACATAGGTTAAAATCCTCTTCCAGAGCAAGGATCGCCTGGGTTATAAGCTCAACCTCACTCTCAATATCCTCTATGCTGCACACCTCATAAGGGGCATGCATATATCTCAGCGGCAGAGAGATCAGTCCTATGGGAACCCCTCCACCAGTCTTTCTTATGGCATCTCCGTCGGTTCCGGTATTTTTAGGAGTCAGCTCCAGCTGTACATCCATCTCCAGCCTCTCAGCTGTCCTCTCAAGGTGCTCCAGTACCTTTTTATTGATAGGGGCTCCCTTTGCAAGGACAGGCCCTCCTCCAAGTTTAATATCAAGATCAGCAGACTCAGGGTAGTCTCCAGTAAAGGTAACATCCAGGGCTATGGCCATATCAGGCTTTACCCTGGAAGCGGCAAAGTAAGCCCCTCCCATATTGGTTTCCTCATTTACCGTGCTTACTCCCACTACACCTACCTTAAGATTCTCCTTGGAGAGCCTCTTGACTACCTCGGTCATGATAAACACTCCGCTCTTATTGTCCAGTGCCTTTGAGGCAAGCTTCTTGTCAGCAAGATCGAAAGCCTCTATGTCATAGACCCCCATATCTCCCACCCTGACGTTTTCCAGGGCATGATCCCTGTTCCTGAAGCCGCAGTCCACATATATCTTTTCAAAGGTGAGCTCTCCCTTATCTCCACCGTGGTGCTCTGCATTTACTCCTACTACACCCCTTACCTCTCCTATTCTCACCTTCATTCCCAGAGCCGGCTTGGGACTGATTCCCCCCACCTTTTCCAGATACAGGTATCCATTCTCATCGATCTTTCTTACCATGAACCCTATCTCATCACAGTGTGCAGCAAGAAGTACCTTAAAGTTATTCTCAGGGTTTAGATATGCGTATACATTTCCCACATTATCTGCTTCTACCCTATCTGCATACTCCCCTATATACTCTCTCCACCTTCTCTGAAGTGTGAATTCCTCCCCAGATGGGGAAGGTGTGTTCAATATCTCATGCAAAAACTTCCTGTCCATATGCGCCCCTTTACTACTCTTTATTTATTAATCAATAGACAGGGCAGACTCTCAACTCCCCTGTCTCATTTTAATAGCTCTACTCAACTACCTCTACATACTTATACAGTGTTCCTCCAAAGGTTGGCAGCATTACCCCCTTGAGGTTCTTATTTATAAAGATATTAGTGTTCCTGGATACCGTAGGAGCCACCATTACCTCGTCATACACAAGGAGTTTTTCAGCCTCCTTCAGGATCTCCAGTCTCTCCTCTGAATCATTGGATACTGCTGCCCTGTCTATGAGGGAGTCATACCTGCTGTTCTCCCATCCAATGGGAATATATCCCCCCTCAGACTTGAATCCCTCAAGGAAATCATTGGGGTCATTGTAGGCAGGGTTCATAGACATTCCTGCAAACTGGTACTCCAGGCTATCGGTTCTTTTTTGGAATACAGGCCACTCAGTATACTCTGCCTCTACCTCTATTCCAAGCTCCTGTTTAAACATCTGCTGGATATACTCGGTATAGGTTCTCGCCCAGTTTCCCGTGCTGGCATTTAAATAGGTAACCTTAAACTTTCCCGGATCCTCTGACAGTCCAAGCTCCCTCAGACCCTCTATAAGAGTTTCCCTGGGATCCTCCACATCCTCTACCAGAAGGTCCACATAGTCCTCGGCCAAACTTCTGTACTCCCTCTCTCCCAGATAGATTCCAGGGGGAACATATCCCTTGGCCTCCTCAAAGAGACCGTTAAATATAACCTGAGCCATCTCATCCCTTCTGATTACACTGGAAAAAGCCCTTCTTATGTTTTTATTTTTAAATACAGGATCGCTCCCGTTAAAAAACATATAGTTTATCCCTGCTGCAGGCTTTTCTACCCTTCTCCACTTACCCATGCTGCTAAACTTCTCTATCCACTCGGGTTTGCTCACAGAAGCCATATCCACGCTCCTGTTGAGGAGCATATTCATCCTGGCATTCTCATCCATCACTATATTCATATTTATTTTTTTGAGACTTACTCTCACATTATCCCAATAATTTTGATTTTTTTCCAGTACTATTTTATTATTATGTATCCAATCGATCAATTTAAAAGCTCCATTTCCTATAAAGGTATCTGCCCCACTCCCAAATCGTTCACCAAACCTCTCCACAAGATCCCTTCTCTGGGGATACATCAGCCTGGAGTAGGTCAGCTCCAGGAAGTAGGGGCAGGGCGCCTTTAAGTGAAATTCCAGGGTCTTATCATCTACAGCCTTAATCCCAACCTCAGTGGCTGCTCCCTTCCCTTTGTTAAACTCATCTGCCCCTACTATAAATGGAGTCAGTACATAGGATAGGGGAGCCGCTGTGTTGGGATCCAGGGTTCTTAAGATACCATAGACATACTGGTCAGCTGTAACTGCTACTCCGTCCTCCCACATATTCTCCCTCAGATAGAACCTCCATAGCAGTCCGTCCTCGCTTACCTCCCACCTTTCAGCTCCGGCTCCCACTATCTTCTCTCCACTTCCATCCTCCTCTACCTTGGTCAAGCCCTCCATTATCTGATTCAATAGAGTAGAGGAGTACACATCGTTTCCTCTGGATGGATCTATACTGCTGGGTTCTCCACTTATAAAAACATTTAATTCCTGCTCCGCTTCCTTCCCACTATCTGAATTATACTCCTTCCTTCCGCAGGCTGTAAGAAGCAGAACCAATAAAATCAGGATATAAAAAACTCTCTTCTCCATAATACCTCCTCTATAAACTTATCTACAACTTCCTCATTCCTTAACAGGGCACCAGAGGTTAGCTCTGGTGCCCTAATTAAAGTTACTTATTTAAATGACAAGCAGAAAGGTGCCCATCTCCCAGGTTCTTCAGCTGGGGCTCCTCCCTTTGGCAGATATCCATAGCATACTTACACCTTGTTCTAAACCTACATCCCGTTGGGGGATTAATAGGACTTGGAACCTCTCCCTCAAGCTTTATGTGTTTCTTTGCATCCTCTACCCTGGGATCTGGAATAGGTATGGCCGAAAGAAGTGCCTGAGTATAGGGGTGGTTGGGATTCTCGTAGAGGGAGGTGCTGTCCGCTACCTCCACCAGCTTCCCTAAGTACATAACCCCCACCCTGTCCGAGATATGCCTTACCATGGAAAGGTCGTGAGCTATAAAGAGGTAGGTTAGCCCCAGCTCATTTTGAAGTTTGATGAGCAGGTTTACTACCTGAGCCTGGATAGATACATCTAGGGCAGATATAGGTTCATCACACACTATAAATTCAGGCTCTATAGCCAGTGCCCTGGCTATCCCTATCCTCTGCCTCTGCCCCCCACTGAACTCATGGGGAAAACGCGAGGCATGCTCCTTATTCAGTCCAACCAGGGAAAGGAGCTCCCCAATCCTTCTTGTTCTCTCATCTCCCTTGTAGATACCATGGATATCTATCCCCTCAGAGATGATATCCCCTACTGTCATCCTTGGATTTAGGGATGCATAGGGATCCTGGAAGATTACCTGCATCCTCTTTTTAAGCTCCTGCTTCTCCCTTTTCTTGGCTCCCCTCACATCTATGCCATCAAAGATAACCTCTCCCCCTGTGGGGCTATAGAGGCCTAAAAGTGTTCTTCCAGTTGTTGTTTTTCCGCAGCCAGATTCTCCCACAAGCCCCAGGGTCTCTCCCTTCTTGATACTAAAGCTTACTCCGTCTACAGCTTTTAACAGGTTACCTCCCCACACATCAAAGTGCTTTTGGAGGTTTTTTATCTCCAGTAATGTTTTATGCATCAGCTTATACCTCCTGTAATGGGATTTTCTACCTTGGGAGCCATAGAGTGCTTCAGCCAGCAGCTCACCCCCTGGGTATCTGAACAATTAATTTCCTCAGGTTCTGCCTCCCTGCAGACTGGCATGCAGTACTCACACCTTGCTGCAAAGGCACAACCCACTGGAGGCTTTATGAGGTCCGGAGGAGTCCCCTGAAGGGAGTAGAGCTGAGCCTTATTTTCAGTTTCCAGAGTAGGTACACTCTTTAGAAGGGCCCAGGTATATGGGTGCTGAGGATTATAGAATATATCCTCCCTTGTCCCCGTCTCCACTATCTTTCCAGCATACATTACCTGTATCCTGTCAGCTACATCAGCCACAACTCCCAGATCATGGGTTACCAGGATCACAGCTGTTCCAAACTCATCCTGTAGTTCCTTAATGAGCTCCATTATCTGAGCCTGGATCGTTACATCAAGAGCTGTTGTAGGTTCATCTGCTATAAGTATCTTGGGATTACACGAAAGGGCTATGGCTATCATAGCTCTCTGCCTCATTCCCCCTGAAAATTGGTGTGGATACTCATCTATCCTCTTTTCAGGGTTGGGAATATTTACAACTCTCAGCATCCTTATAGCTTCCTCCCTGGCCTCCCTCTTGGAAAGCTTCCTGTGAATTCTGAGAGATTCCATAATCTGGTCCCCCACCTTCATAGTAGGATTTAGCGAGGTCATGGGATCCTGAAAGATCATGGATATCTCCCCTCCCCTTATCTTTCTCAGCTCCCTTTCAGAGAGTTTTAAGATATCTGTACTGCCAAACTCTATTGCAGAACCTTCCTTTATCTCTGCCGGAGGAGTGGGAAGGAGTCTCATAAGGGATTTTGAAGTTACTGTCTTTCCACAACCAGACTCCCCCACAACAGCCAGAGTCTCCCCCTTGTGAAGATCAAAGGATACTCCCCTCACTGCCTTTACCTCTCCAGCATATGTATGAAATGATATATTTAAGTCCTTTACATTTAATATTTTTTCCATCTCTTAGCACTCTCCTACTGACGTAATTTTGGGTCTAAAGCATCTCTTAATCCATCTCCAAGCAGAGTAAATGAAAGCATTGTTGCTGCTATCATCAGTGCCGGGAAGAACAGCTGGTATGGATAGAACATGAGGTTTTGCTGGGATGCAGAAGCCAGTGCTCCCCAGCTGGTGTTAGGAGCCTGCACTCCCAGCCCTATATAGCTCAGGAATGCCTCAGCAAATATAAATCTCGGTATATCAAAGGTTACAGATACAATAACTATCCCCAGTGTATTGGTAAGAAGATGTTTTGTTATTATCCTCCATGGACTTGCTCCCAAAGCTATGGCAGCCAGAACATACTCCTGCTCCTTTATCTGGAGTATCTGTCCCCTTACAAGTCTGGCCATTCCACACCATCCAGTGGCTGTCATTGCCAGGATAAGAGGTACGATACCATTTCCCAGGTAGAGGGAGATAAGTATAACAACCATAAGGTATGGAAGGGTGGTGAGTACCTCTATCACCCTCATCATCATGTTATCCACTCTTCCTCCATAGTACCCCGCTACTCCCCCGTAGATACAACCTGCCACTGTGGATATAGTTGCTCCCACAAGTCCCATTATCATAGAAACTCTACCACCGTGCCACACCCTTGCAAAGAGGTCTCTTCCCAGCTCATCGGTACCAAACCAGTGGGCTTTGCTGGGCCAGAGATTTCTTATGGAGGACTCCGTTACCTCCTGGCTGTAGCCGCTTATTGCTTCTCCAACTACAGTCATAAGAGCCAGACCTATGAGAAGCAGAAGGGCTACAAAGGCCACCCTGTTCTTCTTCAGCCTCCTCCAGGCATCCTGCCAGTAGGTCAGGTT
This sequence comes from Propionigenium maris DSM 9537, assembly GCF_027925155.1. Classification (GTDB taxonomy): domain Bacteria; phylum Fusobacteriota; class Fusobacteriia; order Fusobacteriales; family Fusobacteriaceae; genus Propionigenium; species Propionigenium maris. The sequence continues at coordinate 11,965 of NZ_BSDY01000021.1, forward strand.
CGGTCTCAGTATCTCCTCTGAGTCCAGAGCTTTGCACCCCTCTACTACAAACTTTTCAGGAGTCAGATGTACCTTTCTTGGAACCTTCTCTGCCTCGCTCCTCTCCTCCCTTGCCCTCATCTTCATCTCTTTCTTAGTAAGTTTCTTTGCTATCTCCATCATCATCCCTCCCCTATCTCTTACCAGAAATCCTTATTCTAGGATCCACAACTCCATAGAGGAGATCCACAATAAGAAGAGCAAAGATATAGAGGCTGGCAAAAAATATCGTCTGCCCCAGTATCATTGAAAAGTCTCTGTTTTGTATTGCACTTACGTAGTTGAATCCAAATCCCGGAATAGAAAATATCCTCTCTATTACAAAGGAACCTACAAAGATACCTGCTATCTGAGGCCCCAGTATTGTAATGGCCGGTAGGATAGCGTTCCTGATTACATGACGCCATACAAGGGCAAAATTTGATACCCCCTTGGCCTTAGCTGTGAGGATATAATCCTGGTGAAGTACATCCAGTACATTGGCCCTCATATACCTTGCATAGGTTGCTATAGATCCAAAACACAGGGCTATTGTAGGAAGTATCGTATGACTTGCCTTCCCCCACCCTGTAGTAGGAAGCACCATATACTTTACTGTAAACTGATACTGCAGCAGGGAAGCTGCTACAAAACTGGGTACAGATACTCCAAGAATTGCTAAAAACATCACAACATAGTCTGGCCACTTATTTCTCTTAAATGCAGCAAGGATTCCAAATCCGATCCCCACTGTAAATCCTGCAAATATCGCCTGTCCCCCCAGTCTTGCCGATACTGGAGAAAACTTTCCTATACTCTCTGCCACCGTTCTTCCTGGATACACAAGGGACTCCCCCAGATCCAGGTGAAAGATAAGGTTTTTCAGAAACTTAATATACTGAGTAAACAGGGGCTCATCCAGTCCATACTTGGCGTAAAAGTTCAGCTTCACCTGTTCTGGAAGGTTCCTTGCCATACTTGACAGGGGATCCCCCGGTACCGCCCTGATTATAAAGAAAGTCATAGTAATTATTACCAGAAGGGTAAGCAGCATAATACCCACCCTCTTTAAGATGTATTTGAGCATTTTAGCTACCTCCCTACTCCACTATATGAACATTTTTAAAGTCAATTCCTCCGAAAAGTGCAATTACAAGTCCGTCTATCCTCTTGGATATAAATGTATTCCTCTTTCTATATAGTGTTGGCGCAATGGCTGAATCCTCGTAGAGAAGGATGTGCTCCGCTTCCTTAAAGTACTCCAGTCTCTTCTCCTGATCTATAGTGTTCGCCGCCATCTTGATAAGCTCATCATATCTTTCATTCTCATATCCGATATTATAGATCCCCGCTTCCGAGCTCCAGATATCTAAGAATGTGCTAGGGTCGTTGTAGTCTCCAGTCCACGCCATCCCTGCAAGCTGGAAATCCTGTTCATCTATTCTCTTCTGGAATACTGGCCACTCTACAAACTCACCCTTCACCTCTACTCCCAGGCTCTTCTTCCACATCTGCTGTACATACTCAAAGTAGTTTCTCGACCAGTCATTTGTACCGGTATTCAGATAGGTTACCTCTAAGTCCTCAGGCTTATCTGAGATTCCAAGCTCTCTCAGACCTTCAATTAGAAGCACCCTAGGATCTGGATTCTCCTGCCTTAGTTCCTGCAGCGGTTCCCCTGCAAGCTTTCTGTACTCTCTTCCTGCTATCTGTAGCTTTGGCGGCACCCATCCGTAAGCTGAATCAAAGGTCCCCTTGAATATTACATCTGCCATATCCTCCCTTGTTATAGCCAGGGAGAAGGCCTTTCTCACCTTGTCGTTAGAGAAGATATCGTCCTTCTGGTTAAAGAATGAGTAGTTTGTTCCTGCTGCAAATCCCTTAACAACATCAAACTTTCCAGTTTTATTGAACTTCTCTATCCACTCCTCCTTGGATACCCCTGCAATGTCCAGCTGACCATTTAGCAACATATTCATCTGGGCATTGGTGTCCTGGATGATCTGAACATTTAACTTATCGATCTTAACTGAGTCTGCATCCCAGTAGTTTTCATTTTTTGCCAGGGTTATCTTGTTGTTCGGTACCCACTCCACCACCTTAAATGGACCGTTGGCTATAAGAGTTTCCCCTGCTGCTCCGTATCTGTCTCCATACTTTTCAACTACATCCCTTCTCTGTGGATAGAGAGTCTTGTAGTAGGTTAGATCTAAGAAGTAACCGCAAGGAGAGTTCAGAGTAAACTCAAGGGTCCTATCATCCACAGCCCTTACTCCTACCTTGCTGACATCTGCACTTCCCGAGTTGTAGTTGGTAGCATTCTTTATTGGTGCCAGTATAAATGCGTACTGAGATGCTGTTGATGGATCCAGAGTTCTCTTGATACTATACTCAAAGTCCCCTGCAGTAACCGGCTGTCCGTCCCACCACTTTGCATCCCTTAGGTGGAAGGTCCACACCAGCCCATCCTCGCTTACCTCCCAGGACTCAGCTATCCCTGGAACAACAATATCCTGACCATCCTCCCCTACAGATACCCTGGTTAACCCCTCCATTACCTGGGTAAACACTGTAGATGCATTGACATCAGTTGCCTTAGAAATATCCAGTGTTTTTAGACCAGAATTCAGAAAGAAGTTTACAACTGTCTCCTGAGATTCTGCCACCTTCTCATCCTTTCCCCCGCAAGCACTCAATAGAAGCAGTGCAATGATCATTCCTGCCATGAGGAATGCATTCCTAACCTTGCTCATATAACCCCTCCTTTTTTTCAATAATGAAATTTTCTTTACTATTTATATAGCTCCACCCCCTTACCCTTTGTCAAATAAAAAATATTCATAATTTCTTTTTAAACTGTATATTTTCTAAACAAAATCAATAAAAACAAGCATTATAATAGGAATTGGGAATCTCTTTAGTCAAGAGAAAAAAATATTTATTTTTAGATTAAGTTTTTTTATATTTTGAAATATTAACAACAAATTATTATTATTATTGATATTATCCATTTAAATTTTTATCTTTATTTTAAGTACAACAATTGACTTTATCCCTTAAAAGTTATCATTTTAAAAACTTTAATTAATCAAGTTATAGAGTTACTCAAAATTAAATATAATAGATAATGGACACCACAAAATAAAAAAATCCATTATTCTATCTTTTTTTGAAAACTAATAAGACTTATCCAATCCCGGAACCTTTTTTCATATTTAAAAACTTTTTATTCATCAAGATGAATTCTAGACGCTTTAACTCAAACCGTTGATATATGAATATCAAGATCTGTCCTTCCACTAAAAGCAAGGTGACATTGCATCCTAAAAGTCATTTGGAACACTGATACCTTTATGGTTAATTTTTATAGTTTCTATACTTCCCTAATGATAAAAAGGAGCGTAACGCTCTACCCACGCCAACCTTATGTAATTGTTTTTTATAATGGGATTAATCTATAATTCCATACTTTCCTTAATAGTAAAAATAAAGAGGCCCCTTTTAGACAAAGGAGCCTCTTCTAATTAAAGCTATGCTTTTTTTCTTAAAACCGAATATCCTTTAGATGTGTATGCCACATACATCTTTAAACCCTCTTATAAAGATATTAACTAAGAGATAGCTACTAATTCCCAACTAGTCCCTCTGTGAGCTCTAGGAAGAGGTCTATATCCTCCTTAACCTGATCTAGAGAACTTCTCCAGAACTGAATATCAGTTACATCTATATCTGCCAGCTGAGCAGCCTCCTCCACTGTCTTCTGTCCCGTCAGCCTCAGAAGGTTATCATACTTTGGTACAAACTCCTCCCTGTCCCTTAAGTACTGGGAGTATAGTCCCCTTCCAAAGAGAGCACCAAAGGCATATGGGAAGTTATAGAAGTTCAGGGAAGGTCTGTAGTAGTGTCCCTTATTTATCCACATATATGGATGAAGAAGCTCCTCATCCATTACCTCACCATAGGTAGCTTTCTGAGCCTCTACCATAAGATTTTTAAGTTGGTCTGAACTGAGAACCGTATCCCTTCTCTCGTTGAATACGCTCTCCTCAAATATATACCTGCTCAGTATATCCACAGCTACCTGGGTGATATCCTGAAGGGAGCTCTCCAATAGGAAGATCTTCTCCTCATCGCTGGCATCGGAAAGTGCCCTCTTCATCACAATGGTCTCGCACATAATAGAGGCTGTCTCAGCTACAGGCATGGTGTAGTCTGTATTGAGAGGACTCTCAGCAAATATACACTCTCCGTGGTAGGCGTGACCCAGCTCATGGGCTAAGGTAAGCACATCGGAGAAGGAACCTGTAAAGTTGCTGAGTATTCTGCTCTCCTTAATTGGAGGAATATTGGCACAGAATGCTCCCCCTACCTTCCCCTTTTTAGGACAATAATCGATCCACTCCTCATCAAAGGCCCTTCTTGCCACTCCAGCCAACCTACCTGAAAAGCTGCTAAAGTTCTCTAGGATATAAGCCTGAGCCTCCTCTATGGTAAATACCTTATCCACATTCCCTATTGGAGCAAAGAGTTCATAGAAGGGTAGCCCCTTGCTATAACCTAAGATCTCGGCCTTTCTCTTCAGGTATCTTCTGAAGTGAGGCAGGTACTCCTTTATGGCAATGAGGAGTTTATCCAGGGTATCCTGGGTCATCCTGGAGTCTATGAGAGTCTTTTCAATGGGACTGGAATAACCCCTGAACTCAGTTATGGTGTTTACCTCCCCCTTGATGGAGTTCAGTGCACTGGCAATGGCCTTCTCAATCTTCTCATATGACTTTATCTCTGCTTCAAAGGCCGCCTTCCTCACGGAACTCTCCTTGTGGTATGCCAGGTTCCTTACCTCTGAAAGGGTTATAGTTTTTCCCTCTCCCTCCATATCCACATCCAGAGTAGAGGTAAGAAGCCCCTGAAGGTTGCTCCAGGCTTTCCCCCCACTTTGGCTCAGCTTGGAAAGGAGTACCTCGGTCTTCTCATCCAGCGCATACCTCTCCCTTTCCTTGATCTCATTTAAGTAGAAGATGTGCTCCCCTATAAAGGAACTCTCCTCAGCCATCCTTTGAATATCAAGCCCTGCAATCCACTTCTCTCCCATGGTCCTAACCTCAGCTATATCTGCTTCCCTGTTCATTAGATAGTTAATATATTTTATAGCATCTTCATCTGAGGTATTGATACTCTCAGAAAGAAAGGAAAAGGTTCCCAGCTTCCCCTCTACCTGATTATACTCTATTAGGTTTTTAAGATACCCCTCCAGAGTCTCTGTATGTTCAGCAAATCTTCCCTTAAACCCGTTTAACCCCTCTATGATAACATCCAGCCTCTTGAGATCCTCCTGAAACTCCTTGGAATCAAAGGATGGATATAGTTTTTTTAAATTCCAGTTGCTCATACTAGCCCCCTTTAAATCAATATGATATTTTCCACTAAAAGAGCCCTGTCTAGCCCCTTGGACTTAGACAGGGTACTCTGCTACACTCTAAAGATAAAAGCTACTACAAAGTAAAATAGTAGAGCTCCTATAACCACCACTGGGAATATTGTTGTCATAGCTGCAATTATAAGAGCCTTCTCATCACTTCTGTCAAACCTTGTATTTTGAGAGAGGGTTCTCAGCTCCTCATTCTCCCTTCTAAGCTCCTCCCTCTTAGAAGTGAACTCCGAGGTAAAATCCTCCGATCTCTTATGCAATCTCTGCTCCCTTATAGTGACAGGCTACAAAGTGCCCCTCTGACACCTTCTCCCACTGGGGAAGCTCAGTCTTACACCTGTCCTTGGCTATAGGACACCTCGTATGAAACTTACATCCCTCTGGAGGAGTTACGTTGGAAGGAATATCTCCCTCGAGGATGATCCTCTTCTTATTTTTAATAGCATCCAAATCCGTTTCCGGTATAGAGGAGAGGAGTGCCTTGGTGTATGGGTGTTGCGGACTACTATAGAGATTCCTCTTAGGTGCCAGCTCCACCATATTCCCCAGATACATAACTCCTATTCTGTCGGAGATATGCTTTACCACTGAAAGATCGTGAGAGATAAAGAGATATGACATCCCAAACTCCTTCTTAAGGTCGTTAAGGAGGTTTATTACCTGAGACTGGATGGATACATCCAGAGCAGATACAGCCTCATCACACACAACAAACTTTGGTTTCAGTGCCAGGGAACGGGCTATACCTATTCTCTGCCTCTGCCCTCCACTGAACTCGTGGGGGTATCTGTAGATCATATAGTCATCCAGCCCGCAGGTCTTCATAATCTTCTTTACATAATCCTCCAACTCTCTGGAACCGGCTTTATAGAGGCCGTGTTCCACAAGGGCTTCCCCTATGATATTTCCCACTGTCATCCTTGGATTCAGGGATGAGTAGGGATCCTGGAAGATGATCTGCATCTCCCTTCTGAGGGGTACCATCTCCTTGGTAGAGAGTTCCGTAATGTCACGGCCATCATAGATAATTCTTCCCTCTGTGGGGTTATATAATTTTAGGAGGGTTCTTCCAAAGGTGGACTTTCCACACCCAGATTCTCCTACTATTCCTATAGTCTCCCCCTCATAGAGAGTCATATCTATCCCGTCATTGGCCTTTACAAAAAGCTTCTCTCCCGCCTTCTTCCTTCCAAGGGGAAAGTACTGCTTCAGGTTCTTAGTTTCAAGTATTATTTTTCTATCCATTTCTCTTCTCCTTATGCGGGTAGAAGCACCTGATCAAGTGGTTGGGTTCTACCTCTATGAGATTTGGCTTTTCAGTTTCACACTTCTTAGTTGCAAAGTTACAACGGGGAGCAAATCTGCAGCCCACAGGAAGGTTTAACGGGTGGGGAACACTTCCCTCTATCTGATCCAGATACTCCACCTCTTCATTTAACTTTGGAATGGAGTTCAGCAGCCCCTCTTTATATGGATGGGAGTACTGTGATTCCTTGGAGAAAAGGATCTCCACAGGAGCCTTCTCAACCGCTTCTCCAGTATACATTACCACTACATCATCAGCCAGCTCAGCAATAGCTCCCAGGTCGTGGGTAATAAAGAGCACCGCTGTATTGTGCTTCCTCTTCAGATCATTCATAAGCTTAAATATCTGTGCCTGGATAGTTACATCCAGGGCTGTTGTAGGCTCATCTGCTATAAGAAGCTTTGGCTCACATGCCAGGGCCATTGCTATCATCACCCTCTGTCTCATTCCTCCAGAGAGCTGATATGGATAGGTGTGCACTACCTCCTCCGGGTTGGGTATCTTCACCTCTCTAAGAAGTTCCACAGACCTCTCCCAGGCCTCCTTCTTATTCATCCCCTGGTGGAGGATAAGAGGTTCACTGAGCTGCCTTCCTATCTTGAATACAGGGTTAAGACTTGTCATAGGCTCCTGAAATATCATGGAGATTTCATTTCCCCTTATACTTCTCATCTCATCTTCGGAAAGGTCTACAATATCCCTTCCGTCAAACATTATGCTTCCCTTTACTATCTCTCCCGGTTCCTCGATGAGCTTTAATATACTAAATGAGGTGATGGATTTTCCGGAACCTGATTCCCCTACAACTCCCAGAGTTCTTCCAGGCTGGATCTCCATATCCACACCATTTACTGCCTTTATCGTTCCCTTATTGGTAAAGAAATAGGTATGCAGATTTCTTATTTCCAGTAGGTTTTTTTGCATATGCATCTACATCTCCTCCTTGGATATCATTACATCCTTAACTGTTCCCTTTTTTCCCCTTAGCTTCTGCTCCTTCTTCATGAGCTTCTCTCTTCTCTTCTTCTCCTTGAGTCTGGCCTTCTGCTCCTTACTCATATACTGTGACTTAGGATCCACTGCATCCCTCAGTCCCTCTCCCACAAGGTTGATACTCATGATAAGGGAGAAGAGAGCAAACCCAGGAAATACCCATGTCCACCAGTACTTTGTCATAACTACTGCATCCTGAGCTGCCACACTTAGAAGCCTTCCCCAGGTAGGGATAGGTTCAGTTACAGAGAGACCCAGGTAGGAAAGGGATGACTCTGAAAGTATTGCCCCTGCAAAGGTTAAGGTTCCACTTACAATTACATATGTCAGTACGTTGGGAATAAGGTGTCTGGTGATCTGATGGTAGCTGCTTATCCCCAGAGCCTTTGTTGCCAGAATAAACTCCTGCTCCCTGAGAGAGAGTATCTGACCCCTTACCATCCTTGCCAGACCAGTCCATCTGAGAGATCCCAGGATAAAGATTATAAGGTAGAGTCTTAGGTGTGCATCCAGATCTGCAAATATAGCAGAGATAGTCATGGCTATAGCAAGGAATGGAAAGGAGGAAACAATCTCCGTCCCCCTCATAATGATACTGTCTATCTTTCCGCCGAAGAACCCTGCAATGGCCCCGATGGATACCCCTATAAATACAGACATAAATGTAGAGAGGATACCAACCTGTATAGATATCCAACCTCCCTCTAGAACTCTAAGGAAGAGATCCCTTCCCTGGCCATCTGTTCCAAAGATATGCTCCATACTGGGAGCCATATACTTCTTGTCCATATATACCTTAGCCAGGTTATATCCACTGAAATTGATATAAAAGTGTGTCACAGTAATTATCGCAACAAGAAATATAAGAAGGCACAGCCCAAACATCGCCAGCTTGTTGTGTTTGAACTTAATCATAATTTGTTTGGTAGGGGAGATGATCTTCTCATGCTCCCTGCTTAACTTGTCATTACTCACAGCAGTACTCATTATTTGATCCTCCTCTCTCTTATTCTAGGGTCAACTATTGCATATCCTATATCTATAAACAGGTTAGCAAATAGTGTCAGAACAGCGTAGAATAAGAGAACTGTTGAAAGAACTCCCCTGTCCTTAAATGTATAGGCCTGGTTCATCAGATATCCCATCCCCGGCCACGCAAATATCTTCTCAACTATGATAGATCCCCCAAAGAGAGCGGGAATCCAGAATCCAATAATTGTAATTACTGGAATAAGGGCGTTCTGGAAGGCATGCTGATATATCACTACCTTCTCTGAAAGTCCCTTAGCCCTTGAGGTCCTTATATAATCCGCCTTCAATACCTCTATCATGGCATTTCTTATATACCTCACAAGGCTCGCCAGGGAGGATAGTACGATTACAGTTACCGGCAGTATCAGATACATAAAATCAGGTCTTATCCCCCTAGGATCTCTCATTCCTGAAAATGGAAGCACTCTAAAAGTAGCTGCAAATAATAGTACCAGAAGAAGAGCCATAAAAAATGATGGCAGGGAGATCCCTATCATGGAAAATACTGTTACACTCTTATCATATGTTGAGTTTTTCTTCACAGCTGATTTAATACCAATCGGTATAGCTATTAAGAAAGCAAGAATAAAACCAAAGATATTTACCTTAAAGGAGTTTTTAATATAGGTTCCGATAAACTCATTTATAGGCTTATTTAGTGCAACAGAGTAACCAAAGTTTCCTGTGAGGATATCCTTCCACCAGAGAAAGTATCTCACTATAATAGGCTTGTTGTATCCCAGAGTTATTCTCATAGTTTCCACATACTGGGCTCTTTCTACCTCGGTCATGCTGGCTGTTGTTTCTGGGTTTATCATTGCAAGTACCGGATCCCCAGGCATCAGCTCTATCAGGCCAAAAATAGCTATAGAGATAATAATAGTTACAGGAAGAAGGTGTACTATTCTGTTTCCTATATACTTGCAGTAGGGAAAAATCATGTCAAAGATTTCTTGAAGTCTTCCGTGCCTTTTACTTTTGTCCATATTATCCTCCATAGAATAGAGAGGGAGGTTTCCCTCCCCTCTACTCCCATCTTATTCATTCTCAGTTATTTTTTGATCTTAGCCTTAACAATAGCATACGGCCACTGCCATAGGGCATTTGTCTCAAAGTCCTCCAACTTGTTGTTGTAAGCATCATAGTAGTTGTTAGAGTATAGAGGCAGCTGTGGAAGATCCTCATTTATTGACACTATCCACTCTCTCCAGTACTTCTTGTACTTAGTAACACCCTCATCTGTAGTTGCATTGGAGAATCTGATCTTATCCAGAAGCTCCTCATTACTTGCATATCTGTTACTGTTTGTAGAAGCTCCCTGACCAAATGGAAGGATCTTAGTTGAAGACCAGTTTGCATATGGGTTATACTTCAGAGCGTAGCTTGTTCCCCCTGTAAACATGTGATACTTTCTCTCAGTGGCAGAGATATTTCCATATAGGTGGCTTGCCATTACAGACCAGTCGATAACCTCTACGTTTACCTTTATTCCAAACTCCTCCTGAACTTCCTTAGTAAGAGTAAGGTTTATAGCATCTGTCCAAGATGAAGTGATAGCCAGGTTAAGAGTAAGAACCTCTCCATCCCACAGGTATCTTCCATCAGCATCCTTTGTTAGCTTTGCATACTCACCCTCTGTCTTCTCTGCAGCAAGGTCTAATAGCTCATGAGCCTTTGCCAGGTTAGCTTCCTTGTTCCAGCTTCCATCATTATTTAGAATATCGTAGTTTTTAAGAGTCTTTTCAAAAGCTCCCTCTGTTCCAAAGCTTTCCCCCTTATCATACATCATCCACATATTTCTAGAGTATGGGGCATTGGAAGAGATCCCATAGTTCCCTAGGAAAAGGTTTCTGAACTTCACTCTGTTGAACTCATAGGCAAATGCCTTACGAACCTCTGGTAGCTGTACTGGTCCATAATCGCAATGGAAGGTAATCTGTCCTCCTCCGTGACGATAGTAATCATTTGTGGCAATACTCTCATCCTCTTTTACTGCATCTATCTTTGTATCCTTAATAATTCCAGTAAGAGCATCTACCTCTCCAGTAAGAAGCTGAGTTACCTCAGTTTCACTTGGAACATTCTGAACAATTAGAGTTGGGATGCTTGGTTTATCCCCGTGAGCATCTCCCTGGAAGTTCTCATTTATAACAAGCTTTACAAACTGAGACTCCACATACTCCTCTATCTTATATGGTCCATACCCTATAGGAGAGCTGATATTAGCCTTTACCCACTGCTGAATAGTTATTCCATCCTTTGCAGCTCCCTCTGAAATAATCTTGGAGTTCATGATATAAGGTGTATGAAATGCAGATTCATCGATAGTAAACACCATCTCCTTAAGGGTAAATGTAGCTGTATTAGCTTCCTCATCTATCTCAACCTTTTCTATATACTGATCTAAGCTGGATGTTCCCCCTGTATCCTGAAGAGCCTTCTTATCCATATAGAAATCATAGGTAAACTTTACATCCTTTACTGTTAGAGGATCCCCATTGGAAAACTTTAGTCCCTCCTTTAGCTTAAATACCCATACATCATCTATATCCTTTGATGGATCCGACTTTAGTGTTGTTCTATTCTCAACAAGTGGTGAGATCACAAGGTTTCCCTCATTTGTAGGTGCCATAAGACCATAACCCCATACAAGCCTTCTGATGTTGTTGTCATAGGATGAGTTTGTCCACCCGTTGTAAAAGTCCCCGTTAAAGTTTGAAGTTCCCATTACAAATACCTCGGGCTTCGATCCACATGAAGCCATTAAAGTAGTCAATGCAATGAGAACCAGTAAAAATAGTTTTTTCATAAAAATACTCTCCTCCCCTTTTTCTCCATTTTTTTCAATAATTAAATATTCTGTATTATTTATATAGCTCCATCTATATACCCTTTGTCAAATAAAAAACACTTACACCTTCACCGGCTATTTTTCAACTGCCTTTTTAATCTCAACAAATCATTTTTACATAATTAGAACTAAAGATCACTTTTGTTATCTAAAAAAATAAAACGTTCATTATTAAAATATTATTTTAATTAACGTAAAAAAAGAACAATTTTATACCTTTATTTGAATTTATCAACTTTTAAAATTAACTATCCTACCCTACTTTTTATTAAAAGTTGTCCATAATTCTGACCTTTCTGTATATTTTTAACAAAACCACCAATTACGAACACTTGTAGTTAAAAAATAGTCTCCAAATTAATAAAATAAAAAAAAGAGGCCTCCAAAGCTCTGTTGCTTTGGAGGCCTCTCTAAAAAACTTTTCAATTAAAATATGTCTAGCATAAGATCCTGATGACTGAACCTTTTTCCATCGATTATGATGTCATCTCCCTCTAAATCAAATGGGGAAATTAAAAGCTGGTCCTCTACTCTGTGTAAAATTTCCATTACCTCTCTACTCATGGTGAAACACCTTCCTTATATATAAAAATTAATAATTAAATACTCCCACTTCCTTGTTACGAGAGGATTATATAACTCTTTTTCAATAATGTAAACTAAAAAAGTTTGATTTTTTAGTATTTTTTTTACTTTTATACCATTTTAATGCAGAAGAAGTTCCGTTTATCTCCAACTTGATCTATAAGCGTTTTAAGCGTCTAAAAACAGGCTTACTTTATATAATTTGGGGAGATTATACTTCTTTTATATGATCTTTCTTCTAATTATTTAATGGATTTATCCTTAAATGCGATCACCATCTAAACAAGTATTTTCAAGGCTTAGAGAGAAGCACCCCTTCTATCTACAGGGTATATATGTCTGCTCTTGTAGATAGATCTCCATAATATTTCCTTAGTTGTTGACTAAAAAACATATCTTCACTATAATAATCAGATATATACTAATTTTATTCATGATGGAGGAGTTATGAAAAAAGCTTTTACTTTAATTGAATTGATGGTAGTCATTGCTATCATTGGAATATTAACTGCCATTGCCCTGCCCCGGTTTGCAGATATTACCGATAGTGCCAGGGTAGCCCAGGTACAGGGAAATCTTGCAAATCTGAGAACAACCATCGGGATGTTCTACGCCAAGACCGACAGCTATCCTACCTATGAGGAGGCTGCTACACTCAGCAAGAGCGATAGTATATCAGATATCTCACCTGAAGGAGACCTCTCTGAAAAGTTTGCAGAGTTCTACTCAAGATCTACCATGCCAACTACCCCGGCAGGGACTATAAAGATTGGAGGAGAGAAGGGGAACGCTCTCGCTGAAAGTAACAGGGTAGTAGCTGAGAGAAACAATAACGGAGGATGGCTCTATATAGAGGAGAGGGGAGAGATCTATGCTAACCTCATAGACGGAAACTATACTGGGAATCCTGAAACCGAAGTTTGGCAGGAGGAGAGCATAGATGATGGGGGAGGAGTAAATCCTGACAGTCCCAATGTCCCCACTGGACCAGGAGACTGGGGAGATTTTATAGACCAGGATAATACCAGCTTAGAAGATCCACAAAAAATTGGTTTTGATACAAAGTGGGTAGGAAGTGGGAAGTCTATGATCACTCTTAATGATAGAGATGATAGAGAATGGGATAAGTTTTATGTTTATGACGAAAATGGAAATATGGTTCCCAATCCCGAGAGTGAGGATGGTTCATATAACTATGGAGAAGGGGCTGTAGTAGCCTCCGATGACAGGTATATTGTTGTTTTGAAAAATTCAGAAACCGACGAATACCTTTATTCATACATAAGAAATGTTAACTCTTGGGAAAACATGGTGGACCCTGGAGATGTTTTCAATTAAAAAAGGAGCTTTTTAAGCTCCTTTTTTCTTTAGATACTCCTCATAGATCAACCTGTAGGATATTCTCCTGTTTCTGTCCACAACCATAGTATTTCTCTCTCCCCTGTAGTCTGTGAACTTCACCCTGATCTCCCTGGCTGAGGACAGCCTCTCCAGCAAATCTTCATCTATCTCTATATCAAACTTCTCTACTACCTCTCCGCTATCCCTTTTTACAACATGGGACCTTTCAAAGAGAAGGTAGTAGGTATACTCATCCTCATCAGCTATAATGGTCATAAGCTTAAGGGAACCATTCCCTCCGAGTTTATGTCTTCTTATCTCAAGACCTATATGACTTTCTCCAGATTCTCCCTCTGCTATATAGGGTAGTACCTCATCCCTGGAAAAAATCCTTAATGAAGATCTCTCCCCCCTTACCCTTACCCTGTCATCCTCATAGGTCAGATATCTTTCCTTAGCATAGTTCCCCTGAGCATCCAGATGCTCCCTCTCCTGAGTTCCTGTACACCCCGTTACAACAAGAAGTAATATAATTGCACCAAATATCCTTTTCATTCTACTCACCTCTGTCAAGCAACTAACCAGTCAACAATTCCATAAGTCCCCTCTTACTTAACCTGGGAACCTTTAAATAACTTTTTTAACATTAAATATAACATCTCTTTGTGCATTCCTCTTCCATCAATTAGCTCCAGATAGTCTATCTCTCAGACCTCTTTTGACTACCATCTGTATTTCTTTTCTACTACAATACTACCATAATATCCCAGGGTAAAGTCAAGCTAAGCCATATAGCAGTACTTTTATCATCACATAAGAGTCTTAGCTCCACTTAATATCTTTTAATATTTAAAGGATATGCTCTACCTATCTACTCTACACCATCTCAGGAAATATTTTAATGACATCTTGCGTATCTTGAAATAAAAAAAGACAGCTTAAGCTGTCTTTCTATCCAAAATATCCCGAGGCTACCTTCACTCCCCCACCAGTCATATAGATCTCATCTCCCGTCTCTATTGTAAGATCTCCAAGGGCGTGCTTTACTACTATGCTTTCTCCTGAGATCTTCCCCAGTCTCTTTCCTATGGTTGCAGAAGCACAGCTTCCCGTTCCACAGGCCATAGTCCTTCCCACTCCCCTTTCCCAGGTTATTATCCTTATAACATTATCTCCTTCCACCCTGCAGAAGTTTACACTGGTTCCCTCTGGAAAGTAAGGAAGGTCATTTATAAGGGCTCCATACTTATCTATAAACTCATCGCTGAGATCATCTGAAAAAACCACTGCATGGGGAGTTCCCACAAAGGCAGCACTGAGGTTAAACCTTCTTCCCTCTACCTCTACCTCCCTGTCTATTAGTTCCTCCCCTATGGTAGGATGGATATATTCAGCTCTTCCCAGAGCAACCTTAACTAGGAATGGATCCTCCCCTACAACTTCAGCATCCAGAACTCCAGCCCCTGTTTTTATGGAAAACTTCCTATCCTTTATAAGGTCATTGTTCTTAAGGTAGAGGCAGAGACACCTGAATCCATTACCACACATGGTATCATAGCTCCCATCGGCATTATAAAATATCATCTCTGGAATCTCTCCCCTCAGAGAGGAAACTATAAAACCATCTGCCCCAATCCCTGTTTTTCTATTACATACGGTAAGAGCCAGCTGGGAAAGGTCCTTCCCTGCTACATCCTCATGAGATACAACAACAAAATCATTTCCTAAACCATGGTATTTTTCAAACTTCATAACTACCTCCCTATTCAAAAGCAATAAAAAAAGCCAGCAGCTACCTGCAGGCTTTCATTCTCTGAATAAGGTTACTATCTGAATGAAACTTCCTTCAGATAGCTCTCCACCAAAATAATAGTGACAGTAGTGTAGCTCTTCACCACACTCCCAGCAACACTCCCTCGCCACGAGAGCATCCTTCGGCATCAAAGCCTTTCCCCCAATCTCTATGGCTGGCAGCCTCCCCTGGGATATTCATCTTCAATGCAACCTCTATCAAGATATTTAATTAATAGATTTATACCCCACCTTTTATAAAATATCAATGATTTTTTTATACTTTTTATCCTTAACTCCAATATTTCTTGGGAATCTCCCCCTTCTGTGATAAACTTATTTTAAATAAAGTAACAGGGAGTAGCGTATGGACGGAAGAAATAGAGACAATATAAAGCCTGGTATAGAGGTGACTATCGTATTGAAGCAGGATCAGAGAAGTGGTAAACTTACCTATGGACTTGTAAAGGATATCCTTACTAAGAGTAAGTTTCATCCCCACGGTATCAAGGTGAGGCTTGAAGATGGTCAGGTTGGAAGAGTTAAGGAAATAAAGGAGGCCTAATAGGGTCTTCTTTTTTTACTAAATCATAAAAAATTACAACCTCTCTATAACTTGTAAATAATACCTTCAATAACTACTCTTTAGAAAACTTTATTTTCCCCGAAGATATACTTAAATAATTTTTTATCCCTCCAAAAAGAAACTTTAGATTTTTTATAATGTATAAGTGGTAAATTTTATCCTCTCACTTTTCCCTCTCCCCCCTCCAAGACCTTGTATATATTACAATTTTGATTTAAATCCTTTGATTTTTAGTGAACAGTGTGTTACAATACAATTCGTTCATTTATAATCAGAATACCAATGAATTTAAAGTTCATTAATACTCAAAATGTCAGGAGTTGTAGTATGAAGAGGAAATATGAAGTCGACCTGTTTAAGTGTGAGATAAGATGCCTTGAAAGTGGTATAGTCTACAGTATAAGCGAGGATAGAGCCACTGAAGAAATATGTAAGGATAAGGAAACAGAGATGAAAAAGTACTACTCCAAGGTCCTCAAAGAGGACTTTTTAAAGAATAAATCCATGTACAACTACTAGATTTAAAAGATTACCTCATAAAAAGGAACGTGACCTTGCATCCCGATAACCTGTTGGAACCTTGTTCCTTCATATGACTTTTTTATAAAGTCTATACTTTCCTTAATAATAAAAAAAGCAGATAGAAATCTACCTGCTCTCCTAATAAACCTATCTGGATATCCTTATAAGCTCCTCACAGATCTTCTCATAGGAGAAGTTTTCTGCATAATTTTTAAAGAATTCTTTATTTTCCTTGGATATCTTTTCGTCACAGTTTTTAAGGATCTTCTCTGTGAGGTTAGCTACTGCTCTCCCGTCGAAAGAGACCTTATTTTCAGGAAATGGAACTACTTCTGAGAGGCCTGAATGATCGAAGGTTACAGGGATATTTCCCATATACATCCCCTCTAGAGCTATCATTCCAAAGGCTTCTGGAAATATAGAGGGAACCACTAGAAGGTCCGAGTGAGACATCATGGTCGGCAGAAGGTTATGGGAAAGATTTCCTGTAAAGGTCACCCTCTCTATATCCATGGCAGCTGCCATACTCAGGTACTCCTCCATCCTCTGCTCCTCTATAAGCTCCTCTATAAACCTCTTAAAATAACTAAGTTCACCAAAGGTTGTTCCCTCCTCCATCTCATGCCCCTCCTGGGAAAAGTTCAGCAAAAATGAAAGGTTTCTGCTCTTTAAAGCTCCCAGTATTACCTCTAAAGCCCCCCTTAACTTACCTGATCCGATAATAAATATCCTTGCATTGGGATACTTGTTAAATATATAGGGCAGGGTCATGAGGAACAGATGAGGCCCCTTGGAAAAGATAAACCGGCCTACAAAGGAGATTACCGGTGAGGCATCTAGAGAATCTATCTTCAGATGAAGATCTGAATCTGTAGAGGAGTATCCCTCTACCTTAGCAGCTCTTCTTCTTATCTCCTCTGAAATCCTTCCTATATCCTCTCCTCCCTGGCCCAGTCCTCTAAAGTAGGCACTATCCCTCTGTGAGTACCCGCCCATAGCTTCCCTCTCTATAACAGACAGCATCTCCTCCCTGTTAAGAACTCTGCCAAATACCTCCTTATTTATTCCACATGGGATAATTGCTCCCCTCTCCCTTACTAAATCTCCCATCTCACCGCTACCATATACCTCCAGGGTTCTCTGGAAGAAGTAATCACTTTGAAAAACTATTCTTCTGCAGTTCTTGAGACCCTCAGAGGAAAGTTTCTTATACCTCTCATCCCTGGCTATGGTATAGTTCAAGGAACTTCCGTGTCCTACAACAACATATGGAATCTTATTCTCCTCTGTGGCTTTCCTCAGTATATAGGGGGAGATCGCCAGATGGTTGCAGTAGATAATATCTATTTCATTCTCCTCTAGAAATTTTTTGAGGACAGAAACATTTAACTCAATATACTTCTCCAACTCCTCATCTGTGAGATCAACAAAGGTCTTCACCTGAAAATCCTCATAGGTATCCCTTACAAATACAGGAAGAAGCTCTCCAATATAGGGCTTTACATTGATAAGCTTATTCCTGTTTCTTTCTCCCATCACCTTGCGTTCCAGAGTCATATCACTCCTATATTCCCAGTGTTCATCAAACTCCTTTAGGTCCCTTCTCTCCTGGGAGAAGAGAAATACATTGTTATTCCTGGCAAAATCTTTAACCACATTGAGAGCATATATATTGCTCCCGCTTCCACTTAGTAGATATCCATGCCAATAAAGTATGTTCAAATTTTGTCCCTCCTCAATATGCAGTTATTTCCTTCAGTTGCTTCTCTGCTTCCTCTAGATCCCCCTCTACCTTTCTCTTATCCGCTACAATTAGCTCAATCTCCTTGGATATTTCATCTATCTCCCTTGTGAGCTTCTCCTCCTTCTTCCTGTGTTTCTCCATAAAGTGGGATATCTTCTCAACTTTTTTTTCTATCTCAGATATCTCCCTCTTTAACTTGTCGTTTACCTCTTCCATCTCCCTGGATTTAAAGGTGAAGGCTGCTATAAATTTTTTCAGGGGTTTATCATTTTCAAGAAGTTTTTCCCCGCAACTATCCCTGTTTAGGTTGAGTTCCCTTGCTTCACTATCCTTTTCTCCTATCTTTCCCAGAAGGATATCCCTTTCCTGGGAGACCTTTTTCAACTTAAAGTTCAGCTTCATCTCCTTCTGCTCGTGTACTCTCCTCTCCTCTGTAAGAGATCTTATCTTCTCCTCCATCCTGCTTATCTTCTTTCTTTGCTTGCTGCTCAAAGTAGAGTTCTTAACCTCTCTTACTGCCTCTATAGTCATTCCACTCACCCCTTCCTATTTAATTCTTATCACTGCCCTTCCCTTCCCCTTGCCTCTTAATTACTTTTAATTTTTTTCATCAATTCCTTTTTTTAAAAGGAAAAAGCCAGGAAAATTTCCTGGCTTATAAAGTATATATTAGCTCTACCATTTATCTTGTGGAGCAATCCCACTTCACTTGATTTTTTCCCTGAGCCTTTGCTTCATAGAGAAGTTTATCTGCTTTTATAAGGGTCTCCTCTAGAGTGTCCTCCCCTGAACCTGCCATCCCTATACTAACTGTACTCTTAAATCCCTCCCTCCAGCTAAGGTTTTCCACCTTGCTTCTGATACTTTCAGCCATCTCAATAACTTTAACCTCCTCCTGAAAACTTACCACTACAAACTCCTCCCCTCCATACCTGAAAGCCCTTTCACTTCTTCCTATACTTTCCCTTATAACCTCCCCCACTCTCTTCAAGACACAATCTCCCACCTGGTGACCAAAGGTATCATTTATACTCTTAAAGTTATCCAGATCAAGGAACGTTATCCTGTATTTCAGAGTGCTTTTCTTCAGGAGTTCCGTCTCCTTCTCGAAGGAACCCCTGTTATAGAGGGAGGTAAGTTTATCAAAGATAGCATCCTGTCGGACCTCATTTAAGTGTTCAGAGGTTTTTTCTATCTCCCTTAGAATATGGTGGTATTCCAGAGGATACTCCTTAAAATCTATGGGCTCCATCTTTTCCCTGAGAGATATCAGTATCTCCTCCACCTTAAAGTTAGTGTAGTTAACTCTCTTGAGAAAGATAATTATAAGTACTATCCCCACTAAGATCTCAAAAATATGCATTATATAGGTTACCTTTAAGTAGGAATTTAACTCCCTATTCATCTCATAGTAGTTTAATACCCTCACCAGCTTCCACATAGTTGGAGTAATTGTGTCATAGAGCACATACCAGTCGCCATACTTAAAGTGTCCCCTTTCCCCCTTCATTCTGCTGTCCCTTGCCACCCTTAAAAAATCCTCTGAAGGAAGTTTTCTGTCCACTCCGTGTATACTGGTGAAACCATTGTAAATAAATGTTTCCTCTACAGATGAGCTCTCTATTATCCTTGAAAGATAGTTTGAGATCTTATCCCGCCCCAGATCCATCCCCATTACAGCTTTTTTACCCCCTCCAAGGGGGATAGCCCTTGAAATAGAAAGTTGTATGGACAGATCGTTGTGGTCTGCATAGAGGTTCCAGTTGTTTTCTCCTGGATTTTCAAGAGCACTTCTGTACCATGGACGATTCATAAGGTAGAACCCCTTCTTGGGCTTCCATTCAGGCCTTACATATATCTCATTTTCGGGCTTTCCCAGATAGATATGGCTTATATCTCTGTTTAAACTTAGGTACTCCTCCCAAAGGTTATAATACTCCTCTACCCTGCCCTCCTCTACCTTTTGAAAATCAAGAAGAGAGTAGAGGTGATCAAAGTTTTTTTCCATCTCACTTATCTCTGCAGATATATAGTTTCTATTAAGGTTTTGAAGAACTATCATCTGAAGATCTATAATCTGAGACCTTGTAATTTTTCTGTGATCCACCACTAGAAATACCGTTATCATCAAAAATGTTAGAAAGAATACTGAAATAAACATGAGGCTCTTCTTGTGGAAGCTGCTATAACTAACCATTTCACTCACCCCTTCTATCCCTTATTTATTACTTTCTTATTTTTTAATCCTTTCCTCCCATTTTTTTAATCCAAATAAAAAAAGTCACAGCTTGTGCTGTGACTAAACATCCTTCTTTTAATATCTGCTCCTTCCAAGAATAAGCTTTTAAACAATCATCCCGGCCCTCCAAAGAGCTATCACCACATCCATCTGATGATTGTGGTTCTTTCCTGTTTTTTCCACTTCCCTCCAGAGCTCTCCAGGAGTCATTCCCCTGTAGATGGCATCCCTTTTTAGAAGCTCCACAGCTGTAAGGGCATAATCCTTACTCTGTTTCAGACACTTTTTACTGTATTTTCCTGCCTCTATTCCTACAATTAGACCGCTCTCACAGAGAGCTAAGTACACTCCTCTGGGACTTGTATTTCTTATGTGGGATTCTGTTTCAAAGTTTTCCCTTACTATCCTCTCCCACATCCTGTAGATATCAAACCTTTCCTTTCCGCTAATTCTTTTAGTGACCTCCACAGCCACTTCTCCATAATCTCCCATCTATCTGCCCCCGATTTAATGGCCTTCTAGAGCCACCCTTCTTTTTAATCTTATATAACCCCTTATATTAGATACACTTTAGTATATCACAAAAAAAAAAGAGAAGACAAATTAAAGTCTTCCCTGTGAGGTAGATCATCCGATTTTTTTATACCATATCATGTGGTCCGCCCCCTTATCCCAGTAGTCCTTGGCCACCCTCACTGGGTCCCCCAGCTTTCTTGTCCAGTACCCCTGAGCCCTCTTGTATCCGCTGTCCAGGTAGAAGCTTTCTATTCCCCTCTCTATAAGATCCACACATATGACACTGAAGAGAGCGCTTCCTAGACCCCTTCCCTGGTACTCTGGATCTACATAAACTGTTCCTATCTCCCCGGTATCCACCAGTTCCTCTCCTAAAATCTCCACAACCGCTTCATTGCAGGGAGCATAGGAGACCGTCCCTACTATCCTTCCCCTGTACCAGGCCACTAAAAATATCCTTTCCTCATCCTCTGCAGCCAGATACTTTCTCAGGAGTTTCATCTTATCTCCTACCTCCTCCTCTAGAAAGTAGGGCAGCTCGATCTGCTCCTTCTCTATGGTGTCCTCTATGACCCTTTTAAAGAAGGCTTCCAGCACCTCTGCCTCCTCCCCTCTGGGAGCTCTTATCTCATCCATTCCTCTACCTCCATTCTTCTCTTTCAACCCGGTCTAACCCTCCAGCTATCTTCCTTCCCTCTTCCTCTATATCGTGCCCCTCTACCTCCTTGGATACCCATCCGAAGTCCCCGGCAGCATACCTGGGAAAGAGGTGCATGTGGTAGTGGCCTATATCATTGAAATCTCCACCATTTTGCATGATGCTGTACCCCATGGGATTATACCTCTCCTTCAGGATCTTCAACAGCCTTTTAGATATCTCCATCACCCTTCTAGATTCCTCTGAGGTCAGTTCATCCAGATCTCCCCTGTGCTCCCTGGTAACAATTAGCAGGTGCCCCCTGCTGATTGGATCTATATCCATAAAGGACACAACCAGGTCATCCTCATAGACGATTGTCGCCCTGTGCTCCCCCTTAACAATCCTACAAAACACGCACTCCTCCATAGAATCCCCTCCTTTCTAGAAGAATATACCCCATTATGTAAATCTGCCCAAGAAAAAAACCACGACAAAGCGTGGCTTTCCTATACCTTCTATAACAAATACTCCTCTAACCCCTTCTTTCTTCAGCTAGTCGTTCCCCAAAGGATTCCTCTGGCATAGGTCTTCCAAAGTAGTATCCCTGGCCATGGCTTACTCCCTCCTCTCTCAAGAAGTCCCTCTCCCAGGCATCCTCAATTCCCTCAGCAACAGAGTTATAACCCATATCATTGCAGAGGTTTATTAGGTTGCTGTATATTATTCTTCCCCTCTTTGCATTCTCCTTGATAGCCATAAGGAGCCCCCTGTCAAACTTAAGGGTATCTATGGAGAGCTTCCCCAGCTCCCTAAGGGATGAGTGCCCTGCTGTGAAGTCATCTAGGGCAACTGTCATTCCCAGTTCATCCTTTAAGCAGCTGAGCTCCCCCATAACCTTGTTTATCTTATTTATGAAGACACTCTCAGTTACCTCAACCTCTACAGCTTCCCCTGAAACACCATGCTTTTCAAGGAGAAACTTCAGTTTTTCAGAGACATCTATATCCTCAAAGGTCCTCACCGAGATATTGAATGAAGCCTTGAAGTTTTTATCTACTACTCCCCTGGTTATCCAATTTTTCAGAGCCTTTATTGTAGCTTCAGCAATTATAAAGTCCACCTTGGATACAAGGCCCATCTCCTCTGCCATGGGAATGAAGGTTCCGGGGGATATGAAGCCCCTCTCCCTGTGCTTCCATCTTGCCAGAGCTTCTAAGCCGGTTATCCTTCCGGTCTTGAGATCTACCTTAGGCTGGAAGTAGGGAACTATCTCCTCCTTCATGAGGGCTCTCTTAAACTCCTCCATAAGCTCCTTTTGGCTGTCAAACTCCCTCACCAGTTCCTCTGTGGCAACTACTATGGAGTCCTCTCCACTCTTTTTTGCAGAGTACATGGCCACATCAGCCCAATGGATAAACTCCTGAGGGTCCCTGACCCCGCTGCTCACTTCACACATACCAATACTTACTCCCATTCCTATGCTGGTATCCAAGTGATTTATAGGCTTTTCCAGATCCCTTACCGCCCTGTGAGCCAGCTCCATGCTCTCTGCAAGGGTTCCCTCTTTTTGAAGGACAAAGAATTCATCCCCTGCCAGTCTGAAGACCTCCCTCCTCTTAAAGAGCTTGTGAAGTCTTTCAACTGTTTCCTTGAGGATGAGGTCTCCTGTATGGTGCCCATA
Organism: Propionigenium maris DSM 9537; assembly: GCF_027925155.1. Taxonomy (GTDB): domain Bacteria; phylum Fusobacteriota; class Fusobacteriia; order Fusobacteriales; family Fusobacteriaceae; genus Propionigenium; species Propionigenium maris. The sequence goes on from NZ_BSDY01000021.1 coordinate 35,238, forward strand.
CTTGTCATTTATCTTCTTAAATCCATTGAGATCTATATACATCCCCACTCCATGCTCTCCCTGAAAATCCAAGTTCTCCAGCTCCTCTGTAAAACTAGTCCTGTTAAGAGCTGCTGTAAGCTGATCGAAGTATGCCAGCTTATGAAGCTTCCTATTCCATGAGTGCCTGTTTATAAGAACCGTCATCCCCACCGATCCCACAAGAAGAAGCATTAGCTCCCTGATAAGCTTTCTCTTCCGCTTATATTCTATAGCTTTTGCTGCCTTTATAAGAAGCCTCTCCTCCAGAAATTTGGACTTTACCTCTGAGTAGTTGATTAGATGGTCCCCGGCCTTCTTCACTATGCTTACCAGGAGGCTCCTCCCGTTTTGGAAAGCGAAGCACAGGGGAAAGTGTCCCAGATCCCTTATCTTTTCAAGCTTTAGATCGAACCTTGTCTGATTAAAGTAGGTAAACATATCCTCATCCATTATACAGGCTCCTATCCTCCCCTTTTTAAGGGCTTCCAGCATCTCCTCGGAGTTCTTATAAAGCACTACTTCTCTATCCTTAGCTACATACCTTTTAGAAGCCTCATCGGTTATATCCCCCTCTACAGCTCCTACCCCCATATATTCTTTATGATCCCTTTGGGTATTCCCCACAAGAAATATCTCTCTATAATCCAAGGCTCTTGAAAACTCATGATTTCTTGCCCTTTCAAAGGTGAAGTACATGGGAAGGAAGTCTCCCTCTCCCCCCTTAAACCTATTATATATCTCATCCCAGGCTTCTCCCCTTCCATTGAGAAGTTTCACAGGCTTTCCCAGAAGTCCGCTCAGCTGGGTGAGCCCCCTTACAAAGATACCGTCATACTCCTCCTTGCTTCTATCGTAGTAGACCATGGGATAAAAGTCCTTCTCAAAGAATACCTCTATACTCTCCTTTCCCTCCAGATACTCCCTCTCCTCTGGTGTGAGAACCTCATAGAAATCCCTCCTTATCCTCCTGCTTCTGTCTCCGGCCATAAAATCTAGGATCTCATCCTTTAGCCTGTAGTCCAAGGCTTTATTCAGGATCTCCCTGAGTTGAGGCTTATCCCTGGCAACACCTATTCCCATGGGCTCTCCCTCTCCCAGCTCCAACTTCTTCAAGTTGTACTTTTCATGGACCTTCTCCGAGGGAAGTACAGCATAGTCATACTCTCCAGAACCTGGAGCTGAATCCACTTCCCTTATCTTAAAATCTATATAGTTTTTCTCCCTAAACTTTTTTAGGTAGTCACTGTAGTAGGATGACTTCAGAACCGCAATTTCCCTTCCTTCCAGGTCATTCCAGGAATCCAGGGGAATGCTGTCCTCCCTTACACTTATATAGATCTTATTTTCATATATGGGAGTGGTAAGGTTAAACTCCTTCTCCCTCTCCCTTGTAACTACAAGGTTAAGGAGAAGATCTACCTCTCCCCTTCTGAATTTATCGTAGAGATGCTCCCAGGAATCTATCTCCACATCCACATCCAGATGAAAGAACTCCTCCATAAGCCTCTCATACTTATATACCAGGCTTTTCTCCGGTTGTTTTTCATCCAAAAAACGGCTTCCACTATAGGCTCCCAGCTTTAGTTTCTCTCTCTGCAGCTTCTCTATGTAGGAGATCTCATCTGGTGAGTATATTCCCGAGGAGATGTAATCCTCTCCATATACCAGACCTCCTAACAGCAGTAAAAAACAAACTAACAGACCATATCTCTCCCTCACAAATTTCCTCCTAATTTCTATTTTAATAAACACATTTTCTTTTTTAAGGCACAATTTTAAGTCTATCACATCACCCTTACTTTTGAAAGTGATTATGTAATAGTTTCACTCCAAGGAAGATAGACCCCTCAAACTGCTATACTTTCAAAAAATCACCTCCTATGTAAAAATAAAAAAAGAAGATACCTTCCCCTAAGTCAATCTTGTGAGGAAAAGCATCTTCCGACTCCTCTACTTCTATCTACATATCTAAGATTTGTTTTCCATTATATGTTTATTTGACTAAAAGTCTACCTATAAGTGAACAATTATTTAATTTGGTTGTATTTTATTATGAATTCCTCTATAATCTACTGAACTATAATGCTTTTTTAGGAGTGAAAAAATGATTATTATTAATAATAAGAACTTTATATTAAAGGATGACCGTTTAAGAGCTATAGAAGACTTTAGAATAACCTACTCTTTAAGAGGAAGAGAGGGGGAGTTTTCACAAAAGAAGACCATCGACTCCTATGAAGACAGGATCTACTTTGTAGAGGGGTTTTCAGCAGGGGACTTTTCCACTTCCTATCTTCTTATTCCCCTTAAGGGAGATCTCATCGACAAGTATATGTCTATCTACATCCATGGCTTTAAGGAGAACCTCAGCCTGGAGTCCATTGAGCTAATCAGGAAGAACTACCTAAAGGAGTTTGACAAACACATAAAAGTTAACAGAGAGAAGATAAGAGTGGCCTACGACTCCCAGTCTACCGAGTACTTTTTTGCAGTTGAATTTTCACTCATCTAACTCCCTTGAATACAATAGATTGTCTACAATCTTATTTCAGACTCTAAAACACAACCTTTAAAGTTTCACCACATAAAAAAAAGACCTGTAAAGGTCTTTTTTAGCTATCAGATAGTCATGGAAGGGGCATCCTTCCTCTCCTATTCCTTTAAAAGCTCCATATTTTAAGGAACAAAGGTGATCTTACTGTCCCCGTCTCCCTTTAACCTTCTGTACTCCTCTGTTGCTATAACGGGATTGTCATACATACTCACAGTGAGGTTGTTGAGACCTGCCACCGCTTCCCTAAAGCCGGCCATTGTATCTATCCTATTAAAATCTAGATTGAGGTATCTCAGACTGTGCAGCTTCTTAAAATCTGCTCCCTCAAAACTCCTTATATGATTTAACCTGAGGTTTAAATAGTTAAGGTTATAGAGTCCCCCCAGATCCAAGCCCTTCAAGGTGGAGATCTTATTTAATCCCAGATCGAGGATTCTCAAGTTATGAAGACTGCCCACCTCTGCTCCCTCTACTCTGTCTATCTCATTTTCATTGAGGTTGAGAGTTTTTAAGTTATCCAGCCCCCTGAAGTCTACCCCATCAAGACTTTCCAGTACATTAAAGGTAAGTGAAAGGGTCTTCAACCTGTGGAGTCCATTAAAATTAACCTCCTTAAGGCTTCTTATTCCATTATAGCTCAGATTCAGTTCCATCAGGTTCTGAAGTATCGAAAGGTCCAGTCCCTCCAGACTCCCTATCCCCTTGATCATAGCATTGAGACTTTTTATCCTTCTCAGGTCGCTTTCCCTCAGTTTATTTCGGGTAGAGGTATATTCTTCCAGCTGCTGCACCGCATCCCAGAGAGCATCTCTTAGCCCATCATCTGAAACCTCTATACACCTATATCCCATGAGAGACAGGCCTCCCTCAAAATATCTTCTTCCTCCTTTTTTAAAGGCTCCTGCCACTACAAAGAATACCAGTATAAATATTCCTAGGATAATTCCATCCATCTCTGCACCCCCTCTCAAAATTAGCCATCCTCTATACTTAAAGGGATTAATAGATCCATAGTATTCTAAACTCCTTCTAATATATTATAATTCCTGTTACTTCAAAGATTATTCCATAGATGGGTGAAGTGTTCACAGAAGTTCCTCTGCAACCTCTCATAAGTTAAATTATTGGGGTGAATATAGGATGCTGCAAAATTATAAATTTTTACTGCCTTCAAATAAAAAAGGAACCTCAAAAGGCTCCTGTCTTCCTCTAGAATCTATAGCCTATGCTGGCATAGAGGGAGTGTTGCCATGCTTCCTCCTCCAGGTACTCCTCCTCTTCCACTTCCTCATCCAGAACATAAACTTTTACACCCAACTCAAAGGACATCCAGTTCTCCCACTCAAAGATATATGAGAAACCAGATGTAAAGGTATTTAGTCCAAATCTATTGTCTCCACTCCCCTCTCCCATGAGCTTCCTAAAGATATCAAAGTTTTCACCATACCCTGAAAATTTATTTAACTCCAAAATCATTTCTTTGCTGCTTCCCCTCGCCAAGATACCCCTTCCAAGCTCCTCGCCGTAAATTACAGCACTCCAGAGAAGTAATGCCCACACCAAAATTTTTTTCATGACTCCTCCTTTCAAGAATTAAGGTTCACCAAACCGCCACCTACCCTTTAATCACCTGAAAATTCACTGCCCCTGGACCTCTAACCCCACTATAAGTATAGGGTCTCCTGGAAGAAAATTTATTTTACCGGTAGAAGATCATTCCCTCCCTACCTTCTGCACTAAACAAAAGTTCCTATTATTAGGTGAATATCCACTGTAAGGAATTCCATTTTTATTGTAACTTTAATTATTTCACTATTCTGAACATTTACTTTACTTAGTCCATGAAAAACTATATCTTTTTTGGAAAAGATGAAGTAATATCTTATTAGTATAATTTTTAGGAGGAATATATGCCAAATATTGACTTTGAAAGTGGTTATGGTAGATTAGGTACAGCTCTTCTTAATTTTTGGAAGCTAATTGAAGCTACTGCCTTAAAGGGAAGAAGGGAACTCAATGAACTTATTGGAGAACTCAATAATATTTCAATATGCTCTACTGAAAAACCTGCAAATACAGATACTTTGGTTAAGTTATTTAATGCTGCTCTACTCAATGGAGATACTCCTAAAAAGTCATTGAATAGATTTAACAGAATTTTAGTTGAAACTAACCCCCATATACACTGGTATCCAAACAACCTCAACAGGGACAGGAGTGAAGCCAGGAAGGTGGAGTATTACTGTACAAATATTGTAGGTGGGAGGGAAGAGAGAGTGGGGAGTCCCTTCCTATTTTACAGCAACAGGATCCTGGTGGGATTATTTCTCCTGGGCTCCAATGAACTTTATCACAACCTCAATCCTGCTTCCAGGATGTGGGTTGTCCTCTCTGGAAGAGCCAAGTGGAAGGGAAGGGAAGAGGAGGGGGTGGTTAGAGAACCTGGGGAGTACTTCATCCAGAACTCTACTGAAGCCCATGCAATTGAGACTATGGGAGAGCCCCTTCTGGCCATGTGGGCTTGTACTGTAAATCCATAGAACAGAAAATATGCTCGCTGGTAATATTAATAAAGCCATGTAAAAAGGAACCCCCAGGGGTTCCTTTTTTATTGGAAGGAAGATACTAAAAGTTGATCGTTATACTCCTTCTCCTTGAAACTACGATACAGGTATCCCTGTGTTTATGGTTTTTCTCACACTTCCTGTGCTTTTTCCTGCACTCCTTATGCTTTTTCTTCTTGTGGTGTTCACACCTGTGTTTTTTACACCAGTGATTCCCATGGTGGTGATTTTTATGGTGTTGACACCCCTCATGGGCATAGGTAACTCTTCCCAATACAAGGGTAAAAACTACTGTAAGTAGGGCTAAAATCTTTTTCATCTAATCCTCCGGTTAAATACTTCACAGAGATTATACCCCTTTAATATGTGGTTTAAGTGATGGAAGAAAACACCCTCTTGTTCCACATAAAAAACTTCAAAGGTTATCCCTACCCTTGGAGTCCCCTAAAAAACTTTTCTTAGGAGGATTCCCTCTATATTTATATAAACTACAGTAAAGGAGGGGAGCTTATATGAAGGGAATATTGATATTTTTTATGCTTATTTTTTCATCTGTCTACACAATACCCATTAAGGGAGACAGGGTTACCATTGGGACCCCCGTTGATGGGAACCTGATCTCTGCTTCAGAGAGGCTTACTGTAAATGCTCAGGTGGAGGGGTCTGTCATCTCAGCCTCTAAGTTTTTGGATATAAATAACAACAGCAGAAATGTAGTTGCAGCTGCAACTGAGATAAATATAGGGGGAGATATCCAGAGCATCCTGGTCTCTGCCTCTAAAAATCTCACAGTTAACGGAAGGGTAGGAGAGGCAGTGGTAGCTGCAGCCGATTCTATACTCTTTAATGGAACTACCAAGGATATAGTGGTAGCTGCAAGGGAAGTGGATATCACAGGAGAGGTGGACAACCTCTTTGCTGCTGCTGACAGGATCTATATAAGCGGTACCGTAAAGGGAGATCTCTACTCCACAACAAGCAGGGTAGAGCTTAGAGGAGATGGAAGGATCCTGGGAAGGATCTACTCTCCAGAGGAGATTCCTCATAAGGTCAAGGGTGAGATGGTGAAAAGGAGCTGGGGGATTCTTCGAATGGCCTCCCTCCTTCACTCACTTCTGGGAATCCTCTTTATAAGCTTCCTTCTGAGAAGGTCTTCATCAATAACTAATGGACTCTCTGAAAGCCTATTCAAGAAAGGGCTCCTGGCATTTTTCACAGGAATCTTCTTTATGGTAGTACTTCCGGTTTTTTCAGTTATCACCCTTCCTCTTCTTGGAATATACAGCTTGGGAATAATGATGGCTTACTTCTTTATTTTTATAGTATCAAAGTCATTTTTAGTAGTTGCTCTTTCAGATCGCTACAACTACTTCCTCTCCCTCATTTTAGTGGTGGGACTGAGTTTCTTCACACTCATCAGCCTTATCCTTTCAATAGTGGGATTGGGGATCTTCCTTCTCTATATAAAGGATACCCTAGCTAATACTCCCCAGGAGGAAGCATAAAAAGCAACTTGACGTTGCATCCCGATAGTCGGTAAAAACACTAATTACTTCATGAAAAGTTTTAATAAAATTATACTTTTCTAAAAAAAAAAGAACCGCCAGAGATGGCGGTTCTTCCAGTCTACATAACTTTATTTATTCTCATGACCTCTGCCCATGGTATCCAGCTCTCTGTGGAACTCAGAATAGATATCCATATTTTTCTCCGACTGCTCCCTTACCCTGGAGATCATACTCTGATCCTCTCTTACTACATCTTGCACTACCTGGAGCTCCTGACCTTCTCTATACTCATAATCTCTTCCATATGATAATCCACCTATTACAAGCATTCCCACTAATAACATCTTCTTCATCTCTCTCATCTCCTCAAAACTAACATACGATACTAGCCTCTATCAGGGTCCCCTACTTTCATGTTTTCCTCTGTTATTTTATGTGGTTATTATATAAGTTTTTTAGAGTATATTACACGTCACCTGACACCAAAAGAAAATAAAAATTCTCTTTCTGAAACTTGATTTTTAACCTTTCAATCTCCTCTGAAAATCAAAAATTAATTAGAGGCATTCTATCCCTTCCTACAGGATTTATTGAAAGATAACTTTTCAACTTATAAAAATATAGGTTTCCTCTCTACAAACCGAACAAAAAAATAAATCCATTGATAGATACCCCTGAGGAGCCCTTTGAGTTATAATCTATCCTATAGACAGCAGGGAAGGATTCTGCAGAGAAGGGGGAAGAAATATGAAAAAGATAGTTTTAATATTGATGATAGTCATTATGAGCATCTCCGCCATGGGAGAGGGAAGGGTGGAGAAAATATTAGAAGCCGGAAGGATAAGAGTGGGAACTACAGGGGACTACAGGCCATTTACCCACGTGGAGGATGGAAGATATGAGGGATATGATATAGAGGTGGCAAAATATATAGCCCAGGAGCTGGAAGTAGAGGTTGAGTTTGTACCTACTACCTGGAAGACTCTCTTAGATGATTTAGAGGGGGATAAGTTTGATATAGCCATGGGGGGAATCTCCAGAAATACAGGGAGAAAGGTGAGAGCAGAGCTTTCCAGACCCTACCTTACCTATGGGAAGTGTCCCATCGTCAGAAAAGAGGATGCAGGGAAATACACCTCCCTTGAAGCTATAGATCAGCCTGGTGTCAGAGTTGGGATAAATATCGGGGGAACCAATGAGAAGTTTGCAGAAGCCAACATCAAAAATGCCGAGATAGTGAGGTATAAAAATAACCTGGATGTACCCATGGCAGTTATGAAGGGGGAGGTAGATGTTATGATCTCCGAGACTCCAGAGGGGATCCACTATGCCAATAACTACAGGGAACTGGCATCCCCTATGACAGATAATCCAATGACAAAAAATCAACTGGGATACCTCATTCCCAAGGGGGAGTATGATATGGTATCGTTAATAAACTTTATTATGGAGGATATGGAGCTGAAGGGTGTCATGGATAAGCTAAAGGAAGAAAATATAAGGTAAGAAAAAAAGGTGGCCTATTCCACCTTTTTATTTTATCTAACTCTCTGGAACCCACTCATCCTTAGATACCTTGGGCTCATCCTCGGGTAACCACTCATCCTCTACTACTTCCACCTCATCTTCCGGCATCCATTCCTCCTCAGATACATCTGGCTTCCTTCCAGGTGCAGAGTATGAATAAGCTAGAACCCTTCCCTCTTCTAGGATCATTCTGTCACCTCCCGCTACACTAATTATAGAAAATTACTTCCTCAAAATTAAAATTACTTGAAAGGCACTTCCGCAACCTTATTCTTCCCTTACTGCTCATAAAAAAAGCAGCAGCCTTAGCTGCTGCCTTACACTATTAATTTTAGAATCTGTAACCAAAACCAGCGTACCAGTAGTGCTGCCAGGCATCATCCTCTACGTCGTCGTCTCCCTTTGTGCTTCTCTCTATATCGTATACTTTTACACCTAGCTCAAAGGAGAACTTGCTCTCCCACTCATGCCCATAGGATACACCAGCCATTGGACCCCTAATCTCAAACTTACTTCTGTTAGATTCATCATCTACTTCCTCATCTCCATCTGCCCATCCAACCTTGAGCTGTGCATAGAAACCTGTAGGGTGGACACACTTGGCAGTGAGGTAAGCTTCATATACCATGAAATCAAAATCGTCATCCCAGTCAAATCTAGTCGCCCCTATACCAATACCATAACGGGCTCTCTTTTCAATTCCTCCCCTGAGATACTCCACTTCTCCACCATATGCAAGGGTTTCCTCATCTTCAAAGTCCTCAAACTCTGTAAATGCTCCTCCCACATGTGCCCTTATCAAGATGTCATTTGCAGCTTCCCCTCCATAGGCAGCTATACTTCCAAAAATTAAAAGTCCTATCAATACCTTTCTCATAACCTCCTCCTTTTAAGAGTCTGGTCTGAATAAGCTATAGGTGTCCTATAGGCTCCCTCTTCACCTATCTAAATAAGTTTTTTTCATAATCAGGCCCTCTCATAATATAAAAATTTCTTCATATTATATTATAAAAGCATAACTTTTCTGGAGTTGCTCTTTAGCCTTTAAATTATTCATAAAACCTCTAGGTTTTCCTCTCTAACTCCATTTTTTGAAGTGAATACAGGGAAGGTATTAATTAATTTTTTTCTGGAAAAAAATAAAAAAGGTGAAGACGGGGATCTTCACCTTTTTTGGGGAGATTTTATGAAAAAGTTTTGCAAGTTCCTCCTTGCTATGGGTATATAATACCCTGAATTTGTGTCCTTTATATGCCATAGAAATGATATATTGTAGTTTAAAATTTAATATAACTTTTTTGAGGTAGAGGAATACCACACCCTTTCTTTTCCCAAGCTATCTCCTCTAAGAGATCAGCTGAAGAATCTTTTTGTAGACCTCCTCTGCGTTCTCTATATCTGAAATTTTAATACCGCTTCTGGCTCGCCCCCTCTGTATACCAGTTGCAGGAGTTGATAATATAATGGTTCCCAGACCATACATTTTTTGGATAACTCCCCTTCTTATATTGGCCTCTGTAATATTTTTATACTTAATGCTCTTCCTCTCAGTAGTCCAAAACCCTTCATCGTATTCCAGACGATCCGAATAAAATACATACCTTGTTTTGGCATAGGTCTTTTTCTTATTGTAGTAGGTAAAAAGTGGTACACCAAAGAAAGCTAAGGCCCCAAAGAAGATAAAGGTAGACCCTTGGGGAAGGTGAAGGCCAATTGCAGTGGCTCCAATCATACTGAACCCTCCAAAAAATCCTCCTGCCCATACTGTCATAAATAGTTGAAGGGGCAGTACTGCTACCATCGTCGCCCAGGGTATAAAAACAGGTTTTGCTTTAATTAGAGGTATATTCATATCAAACCCTCTCTCCCTATGCTCCCCTTCAGATCTAACTCTTACTCCACACTCCTTACAAAACTTAGCATCTTCATCTATCTCCCTTCCGCACTCTCTACAGAACATAGTACCTCCCTTTTTCCATATAACAAGCCTGATAAAGAAACAATATTAATTATATAATAAATGAAATTTTATTCAATCCTTTTTCTTCCTTTAGAATTTAAGGTATCTCACAAATAAAAAAAGATGAAGACGGAGACTCTTCACCTTTGGGGGAGTTTTTTATGAAATTACTACTAACTTTTACCTTCTATACACTAGCCCTATCTACTGCTCATACCCTTCCGGGTTAATGATACCTCTACCTGAATCCCTTATCTATTCTCGTGACCTCTGTCCATGTTGTCCAGCTCTCTGTGGAACTCCGAGTAAACCTCTAAATTGTTCTTAGAGATCTCTCTCTCCCTTGACAGCATCGACTTATCCTCGCTATTTACACTCTGAACCACCTGAAGCTCCTTACTCTCTCTGTACTCAAAATCTCTTCCATATGATAACCCACCTATCACTAACATTCCCAATAATAACATCTTCTTCATCTCAATCATCTCCTTAATCCTCTATAATACGATATCTATCTTCCGCTTATCTGTTCTCGTGACCTCTGTCCATATTGTCCAGTTCCCTGTGAAACTCCGAGTATACCTCTAAATTGTTCTTAGAGATCTCCCTCTCTCTTGACAGCATCGACTTATCCTCGCTACCTACACTCTGAACTACCTGAAGCTCCTTACTCTCTCTGTACTCAAAATCTCTTCCATATGATAAGCCACTTATTACTAAAATTCCTAATAATAACATCTTCTTCATCTCAATCATCTCCTTAATCCTCTATAATATGATATCTATCTTCGCTTATCTGTTCTCGTGACCTCTGTCCATGTTGTCCAGTTCCCTGTGAAACTCCGAGTATACTTCTAGATTGTTCTTGGAACCCTCCCTCTCCCTTGAGATCATAGACTGATCCTCGCTATTCACACTCTGAACTACCTGAAGCTCCTTACTCTCTCTGTACTCGAAATCTCTTCCATATGATAAGCCACCTATTACTAACATTCCCACTAATAGCATCTTTTTCATCTCAATCATCTCCTTAAAGCTCCCAAAATACGACATCCAACCACTGTACCTTTTATTTGGTATTTTTCATCAACCTTTCATCTTGATCTGTTATTTTATGTGGTCATTATATGGATTTTTTCTTCTCTAGGGTACGTCACCTGACACCTTTTAAATATAAAAAATATTTTTTTAAAAAATTCCCTTTTAAGATATTATGGATATTAGCTTTTCCATCTAAAATATTTTTCAAAATTATTTGGATTTTTTCTTCTCACTCTATCCTTCCTATGATAAAGATAAACCCTAAACCTTCTTCCCTTCTTTTACCCTCCTTAGAATCTTATGTGAAGAGAGGTTCTTATTATAAAATAACTTCTTTAGCTATAAGCTTTTTGTACCTTTTGTCTTGATACAAAAGGTACCTAAAAAATCAAGACTTTCAGCAATTGTCTTACATAGCAATCACATAACTTCCGTTCCTTTGCTGGACTCTAGATAGAACCTGCTCAGCCCGACGGAACGACGTACGTACCTCCAGCGATGTTGAACGACCGCCTTCAGCCATAAAAGAATACAAGGAGATTGTTGCTTTCTTTGAATTCCTCATTTGATAAATACGTAAATGAAATATGAATTAAAGTTTTAGAAAACGTCGTCGACTCTCCAAAAACTATAGCTTTCGATACGATTTTTTCAAAACTTTAAGATTATGGAATAGTATTTTTCAACAGAGGTGTCCTTTCTTGGTTCATTCTTTGGACAAGCAAAGAATGAACTACTTTTCTAAAGTAAAAAAGGCGAAGACAGATATCTTCACCTTTTTGGGGAGAGTTTTTTATGAAAAAGTTATGCACTTCCTCTTGCTATGGGGATATAATACTCCGCATTTGTGTCCTCTGTATGGCACAGAGATGATATGTTAAAGGTTTTAATTTAAGATAACTTTTTTCTGTTACTTCTCTCTTGTACCCCAAGGGCATTTCTTCCCTTTAGTTAGTGCAAAAAAGAAGTAACCAATGTAAAATAATTTGTGTTTCCAGCTACTACTCCTCTAAACACTATCAAGAGAGAAGGAAAGGAGCTCCCATAAGAGCTCCCTCATCAACTTGGAATATGGCCAACTATAGCTATAAAACTCCCATATCCTACCAGTCCTTTATTGTCTTTTCAACATAGGTATAGATATCCTTGGATACCTCTACTCCATCAAGGAAGTACTGAACCTCATCACTGCCGGCTACTGAAGTTATCTTTAACTTACTCTCCTTAGTAGCCACTATCTTTCTCCCGTTGTAGTAATAGACTATTTTTTTCATAACAATCCCCCCTTAGTATTATTATTATATACTCATAAATTTGCCTATGCCACTTTTTGAGCATTTTTTTGTCACTTTATTCCAGAAAGTTCCAAATTCTATTGAAGATACTATAAAAAACCGCCAATAACGGCGGCTTTCAATTAAATAAATTAACTATCTATTCTCGTGACCCCTGTCAAGATTGTCCAGATCTCTGTGGAACTCCGAGTAAACTTCTAAATTGTTCTTAGAGATCTCCCTCTCCCTTGAGATCATAGACTGATCCTCGCTATTTACACTCTGAACTACCTGAAGCTCCTTACTCTCTCTATACTCAAAATCTCTTCCATATGATAAGCCACCTATTACTAACATTCCCAATAATAACATCTTTTTCATCTCTCTCATCTCCTTAAAGCTTCCATAATACGATATCCAACCACTATACCTTTTATTTGGTATTTTTCACCGTTCCTTCATCTCAATCTGTTATTTTATGTGGTTATTATATGGATTTTTTATCTCCTGGGGTACGTCACCTGACACCTTTCAAGGAGAAAAAATATTTTTTTAGAAAATTCTCTTTTTAAGCATTGGAGATATTAGATCTTTGTTCTATTAATTTTTTCAAAAATATTTGAATTTTCTCTTTCTGTTCCCTTTATCCTTCCTGAGATAAAGATAACCTTTAAATCTTATTCGACTCTTTTACCCTCCTTGGAATCTTCTATAATAAGGAAGTTCATTTCTTGTCTTGATATACCATTCTTCTAAAGTTTCCTAAAGAAAAATAATAATAAAGGTAAAACGAACCAAAGAAAATCAAGACTTCCGATAATAGTCTCTCTAAGTAGACCAAAGTTTTCGTTTCTTTTCATAGGCTCTAGATAGAACCTATTCTGTTTGACGAAACGATGCAGAAATGATAAGTGAAGTACGACGACTACCTACAATCGACCTTTTTAACTCTATCTTTGTAAAACAGTAAAATGTCCGAAGTAGTCGATGTTACTTTGTACTTTTCAAATCTACTAGACCGTCAAGTAGAACAAGTTTATCGTAACGTTTTACAATATTCTTTCCCCATAGAGTTATGATTGTAGCTGTCAAAGGTTGGATAGTAACAACAAACAAAAGAGACATTACGTAGGACTAGATCTTCTTTGGGTACTTTCTTACATCATGGTAAGAAAGTACCTCGCTCTCTTGAGAGAGTGAAAAAAATTTATCGCTCACCTCTATAACCTTCAAAAGTTTAATATTTTATTTAAAAAATAAAATATTAAAAAAGAAGACCATTACAGCCTTCCTCTTCCTAGTTTTTATAGTGGGGATTGTTTGGATTGTTGTGCCCGTAAGCATTCCCGTTTGACTTTTTAGTCTTTGAATGGGTATGAGAGTGATCCTTATCCTTTATGGTGATACTCCCGTAATCTCCCTCAGCACTGATGGAGTTACATCCGCTCACAGCCAGGAGAGTAAATAAGATTAAAATTCCTTTTTTCATAGTTTCCTCCAAAATATATTCTTCTAAATAAATTATATGAAAGTTTTGTGTTGTTTTTGTGATAATCTCCCCTATAAAGAAGCAGAGATCCCCTCCCTTTGCAATAAAAAACCTTCAGCCCTATGACTGAAGGTTTTAAAGCTACTTGGCCTTATCTAAATCTATGTGCTTCTTTAGTTCTCTACCTGTATCGTTATATACCCTGTCCATCTCAGCATTTATCTCTCTGATCCTCTTAAAATGCCCATCTATCTTCTCCCTGTTACCTGGTCCGTCTATAAGAAGTTTATCGATGGCAAAGACCTCCCTGAGCTTATCCGCTTCCATGATCTTAAGCTCATACCACCCCTTGTTGATAATATTTTTTACTATCTCTACCTCATCTGCCTCCATACCGATATCTTTGTGCATTCCAGGGGTCTCCACCGCTCTGTAGGCTTCATTGTAAAGATCATAGAAGTCTGCATTATCCCTGTCCCTTGCAAGGGATAAACTTGTCAAAATAACCATCATTAAAACCAACAATATCTTTTTCATAGATTTCCTCCTCCTGTTTTTATAGTTACAACTCTTTACGAAAGAGAATATATATTCCTTTTTAATTTTTTATAATTGATCTATTACTTTGAAATTAAAAAAGGTAAAGACGGGGATCTTCACCTTTTTTAATTTGGGAGTTTTTATGAAAAAGTTATGCAAGTTATCTTGCTATGGGGATATAGTACACCCTCTTTGTGTTTTTTGTGTGACATGGGAGTGATATCTTGGGGGTGGGAATTTAAGATAACTTTTTATGTTCATTTCTTGTAATGACACAAGAAACGAACCAAAGAAAGTCTAGCCCTCTCAAACGCTTCCCGAGTTAAGGCTCCATATACGTCCTTTGTGAGCTACAGTCCTCGCTTTGTAAGATAAGAGTTATGTAAAGAACTGCGGAACTCATTCTGTTTGACGGACTAGTTAATTTTTCCTGCAAAAGCCTGATCACCTTGAGAGGGCGCTAGATTTATAAAAGAAAAAATATTTAAAAAGAGAAGGCTATAATAAGTCTTCTCCATATTATTTTTACAAGCCTGATCCCATTAATAAATATTTATCTAATCCATAGAACTGATTTCTTAGGCATCTTATAGGAAAAGGGGTGGTTATATTCTTTTATTAATTTCCATTTAATTCTATCTCTCTCAAAACATAGCTTTGTGTTAGGTTTAAAAGTTATTTTAACTTTTGCAATAGGACATTCCCGCCACCCTACAGATTTCGTCACTAAAATTATGCAAGAAAATATACCTATTTTTTCAATATGGACATTTAAATCATTTTTAAAACTGGGAGAATTTAAAATACCTGATAAGTTATTAGGGTCATTAAAATTTAAATGTAAAAATATTTTTTCTTTTGAATAAGTATCTCCCTCATTTGTCCAGTATTTTAAGACATCTTCTTTAATTTAAACGTTTCCTTTCTTTTATCCAACAGCTTATTTTGTTAATATTTGAAAATATAGTTACAACGATCCCACCAACTATAGCACTTATAATATTTATTATTACTTGTTTAGATAACATCTCCATAACGCTCCCCCTTATATTTCTTATATTACTACTTTCAAAATTCAAAAACAAATGTTTTAAAAAATAATTATTTTTTATTAAATACCAATAAGGCAGTGGCAGTGAAAATTTTTTATGAAGGTAAAATAACTGGTTAACTAAAAAACGACCTCATCGTTGAGGCCGTTTTTCTATATCTATATACTTATACTATTTATCTTATCCGTGAATATCGTCATAATAAAAAACTTTTACGTACATATGTTGCATATCCTCATAAACGAAAGTTGTTTCTATCTCAGACTTTACTCTAAAAGCCATTCCTGTTTTTCTTTTTTCCTCTTTCCACTTATTCACTTCTTGCTTCACTTCTTCTGCTGTTATGACTCCATCTGCCTTTATATTTTTCTGTATCATGATTCTCGTATCCTGCATAATTTCCCCCTATTATATATAGATTACTATCTTTAAGTTATAGCATTTTATCTAATTATAGAGCAGTATGTCAAACCATTCTTCTATTTTCTTAATTAATGTTTAAAATATTAAATGTGAAATTCCATCCCTGGGGTATTTAATACATTTTTTGCCATTCGCCCTTTACCCCTTTAAAGCTCTTATTTCGATTTTAAAGACCTCCTATGTTTCCAATGACAAACTTGCTCAAAACAATTCCTCCCTTACCAGGTCCATTCTATTCTCACTCTTACCCGGGATCTCCCACCGGTCAATTCCCCTATGGGCAATATTTTTCATTTTCTCCCCCTGGCAGTGGCGGGTAAGTTTTTTTGTCATGCGTGCAAAGCCCATGCTGACATCGCCCCTCATGATTTATATCTATTGTCTGAATAATAAGGTAAGCCCTTGGTTAACTTCAAATAAAAAAGGAGCCTTACGGCTCCCCTAATTTTTTTTATCGACTGAAGATAGTCGTCCAGCTTCACAGTATTTTCCAGCTTCCTTCCGTCGGACTTATTAGGTTCAATCTTGAGCCTGTAAGAAGGAAGGGAAACTCTGTATAAACTCTAAAAGACATTTATCGTAGGTCTTGATTTTTCGGATACATTTGTATCAAGACAAAGGTATCGAATTGGTTCTTAACTGAGTAAAATTATAGATAACCTTATTCAGATGTAATAACCCCATCCTTATACTGAATTTTGATAAACTTGTCCTCAGTTAAAGGTACTTTTTTGATAAGTGTTCCTGTGAATAACTTTTCCTTATAGTATAGCTTTCCCCCCTTAAGATCTAGTTTTGGATCGCCCATCTCAACCTCTTTTTTCATGCAGGCTGTAAATGCCAAAGCAATGCAAAGTAGTGTAAATTTTTTCATAAATCTCTCCCTTTTTAAATCGGTTATTTTTTTCAATATATTTTATCAGTATCCATTCAAAAAGACAACCACCTACCAATTCGATCTCTTTTAACTTCATCTTATACTTCAATCATTTAATAATGAGTAAGGTTTTTTATAATCTCCTAGACAATAAAAAAGGAGCCTTCCGGCCCCCCTAATTTCTCTATTTTTATCGACTAAAGTTCTTAGGAAGATTATTTCCTAACTAATCCAATACCATCAGCAATTGGTCCTTAACTACGTAAAATATAGACAATCTCTAATTCTTACTTTCTTATATTTAAGTATATCATTTATAAGGAGATTTTTTAACTTTTGGTGATAATTTAAAATACATTATCAT
>NZ_BSDY01000022.1 GCF_027925155.1 Propionigenium maris DSM 9537
AATACGGTATTTTGTAATGCTTAAATATATGCATCAGATCTATTTTATACTATATCTGAAGTTTTTTCCAATCCTAAGCCTAAAAAATCTAGGTTTTTAATTCTATACTTTCCTTAACAATAAAAAAAGCCAGGTGTTAAACACCTGGCTTTTATACTCTTCTCTTTAACCTCTCTATCCCTCTTTCTCTTCTCTCCTTCACTATAAATATATTCAGTGCCATCCCTAGCCCCAACACCATCCAGAAGTTTGGTGCTATGGATACAGCACTGTCATTGAAGAGACCTGCTATGAGGTAGGAAAAGATTCCTATAAATATCCCCAGGGAGATGACTTCTCTCTCTGTAGCCTCCCCCACAGAGCTATGTATCTTAAGACTCTGAAAAAGGTATGGGATAACCACCAGCAGAAAACCTAACAGACTGAGAAGCCCTGTATTTATAGCCATCTGTAGGTACATGTTATGGGGCTTGGAGATAAACATATAAGGGGTTCCATAGGATATAAATTTTCCAAAGTAATCATTTTGGGGGTAGATTATCGGATAGGTGTCAGGGCCATATCCAAAAAGTCCTGTTTTTTTCAAAAGGGGTATGCTTCTTGACCATATATATATTCGTTTAGATCCCTTTTTTTGTATCTTATCTAAAAAACTTATTCTTTCGGGACTCACTATCTCCTCCGCTTTCCCATCTCTACCTATGGTTTTAAAGCCTCCTTTCGTTACAACAAGAGGATAAGAGCTTTCTCCCCCAAGGTTCAAGTGAATTACATTCTGATATCTACTATCCCTTCTAAAGGAAATCTTTTCATATTTTTCTCCCTTGAGATATATGGTTCCTTCCTTTTCCTCAAAGATTACTTCTCTGCCTACCTCATCATAGATCTCAAGCTCCTTTTCAGCTCTTTTAATGCGGAGAACTCCTTCGTACATCTCTAACCATAACCCACCTTTGTCAGCGGTCAGTTCCTTATAACTGCTTCCAGCCCCTTCATCCTTGGCTAGTTGTTCCCTTATAACTCCTCCCGAGAGATAGTCCATAGAAGAGTATATTCCAATACTCACAGCCAAAAGAGCCAAGAAAGAAGGAAGAAGTCTCCTTACTTCCCTTATCTTCAAGAGAAGAAGAAGGAGTGTTCCAGCCTGGAAAGCTACCATACCCGCTCTGGATCTGGAAGCCAGCAGAAGGGCAAAAATTACACTATAGACTATCAGTAGTAAAAATTTCTGAAGCAGCCTTTTATTCTCTAAAAAGAGAACAACTAAGATTCCCAGAATAAGTGCCGCAAAGGATCCGCTGTAGTTTGAGTTTCCCAGGCTGGCTGAAACATTGTGAAACTGGGGGCTCCCCTTTATAACCTCTATCATACTGGTATATCCCCCGCTGGGATATACCACCTTTCCCATCAACTCCTCACCAGGAAGTATCCACTGAGCCAGAAGTGGAATCTTATAGATGCTCCTTCCTAAAAATTCCGTTATTCCAGCAATACTCACTAATACTCCTCCAGCAAGAAGAGAGTATATCAGGAGCCTTACCCTCTTTACATTCTCTACAGATATATTTAAGGCTGCCAGAGCGAGTACTCCATAGGAAAGAAGGGCAAAATAACCCTCATACCTGTTCCCTCCCCCCTTCAAAGCTATGCTCCAGAAGGGAGACATAAGGGTGGAGACCGTTATCCCTACAATATAAAGGGCTATCCCCACATTATACCTTGTTCTTACCTTCTTTCTCTTCAGGAGGTAGATCAAAAACGAGAGAGCTGCCAGAGGTATTAGTAACTTCAGCTTTTCATAGAAGTAAAAATCCCCGTTAGCATCTCCCAGGGGATGGACCAAATACTCCAGACTCCCCCTGGGTGTTGGAAATATGTTCATCTTAACTATAACAGGATATATTACAAAAAGAACTATTAAAGGTAATACTTCAATCATCTGCTTCCTCCATTATGCTTTAATATATTAAAGATATTCAGTATTTGAAGAGATTTCCTTTATATAGTTCTTCTTAGAGGGTTAACAACTACCTCTTCTCAAAAAGCACCACAGCATAGGCCTTCATTCCTTCCTCGGTCCCAGTAAATCCAAGCTTCTCCTCTGTAGTTGCTTTCACACTTATTCTGTCCACTTCCACTCCCAGGGTTTTAGCTATATTTGTCCTCATACTCTCTATATATGGTTTCAGTTTAGGTCTCTGAGCTACTATCTGAGAGTCTAGATTACACACCCTATACCCCTTACTCTCTATCAGTTCCACCACATGAGCCAGGAGTTTCATGCTGTCTGCTCCGCTATATTCAGGGTCTGTATCTGGAAAGTGCTGACCTATATCTCCCAGAGCCAGAGCTCCTAACATGGCATCCATTATTGCATGGACCAGTACATCTGCATCTGAGTGGCCTAAAAGCCCCATCGTATGGGGCACCTCTACTCCCCCTAATATAAGTTTTCTCCCCTCTACCAGCTTGTGTACATCGTAACCATTTCCTATTCTATACATACCTTCCTCCTTAATCTTAATCTTTGATTTTTTTACTATGAAAAAAGAGGCCCTAGGCCCCTTTTTAATCTATCTTAGTTCCACTCGTGGTAGAGTTCATCGTAAAATGCAACGATCTCTTCCTTCGTTACCGTAGAGGTTCCTATTCTCCCCACTACTACACCAGCTGCTGTATTGGCTATCTTAGCGGCTTCATGCCATGTCGCCCCTGCTGCTGCTGCCAGGGTAAATACAGAGATTACAGTATCTCCAGCACCTGTCACATCATATACTTCCTTAGCAAAGGTTGGGATAGTTACAGTCTCCTCCTCAAAGAGACTCATCCCCTCCTCACTTCTTGTCAGAAGAAGGTTGGTTAGGTTAAGTTTTTCCTTCAGTTCCCTTCCTAGCTTTTCCACATCCTCTATTCTGTCTAGTCCAATGCACTCCATAGCTTCCTTCCTGTTAGGAGTCATAGATGTTGCTCCCACATAGTTCCCCGCATTCTTAGGCTTAGGATCCACAGTTACTATCTTCCCGTGCTCATTGGCAAGCTTTATTATCTCCTTAGCCACAAGAGGAGTCAGCACTCCCTTATCATAGTCGGATAGTATGATGGCATCTATATCATCTATACAGTTTCTCAGATTTCTCAAAAGCTTGCTCTCCAGTTCAGGGCTTATATCCCTCTTATTCTCCCAGTCCAGTCTTAGAAGCTGCTGGTTGTGAGCTATTATCCTTCTCTTAACTATTGTAGGACGATCCTCTGCTCTAACAATCCCATCTACATTAATGCTGTTCTTGGCAAACTCATTTGTCAGCCTATCTCCATTGGGATCATCTCCTATTACACCAAAGGAAAAGGTCTGAGCTCCTAGGGTAGAGAGGTTATTTACCACATTGGCTGCCCCTCCAAGAACAAACCTTTCCTCCACTACATTCACCACAGGAACAGGAGCCTCTGGTGAGATCCTGTCTACACTACCAATTATATAATCATCCAGCATCATATCACCGATAACTGCTATCTTTATACTTTTAAATGATTCGAGGATTTCCAATAATCTACTTTTCTTAACCATAATTTCTACTCCTCCAAAAAGATGTTTTGCATTCAATTATAACACAACGAACTTAAAAAAAACAAGCTGGAAACCCAGCCTGTTTCTTTTAAATCTCTTACTCACTGAATAAATTAGGTGTTCCTATTATCTGAGGAGTTGCAGGAATCCTTGGATATATCTTTCTATGATCCTTGATATCTCTCTCCATTCTGTGAAGCTCTGTACTCTTGAATCCCTTGAGATCTATATCGGTTTGTGCATTATCCACTGTAACTATCTCAGCCTTTATCTTTATGAAGATATCCCTCATCTCATTGCTGACTCCCTCTTTTCTGAATAGGAACCCTATTCCTGGTAGATCTCCAAGTAGAGGCACCTTACTTATTGTATTAGCTACCTCAGCTCTCTTAAGGCCACCTATAAAGAGGCTTTCTCCACTTTTTACAGTAACCCTGGTTGTTATATTTCTAATGGATTTAGATCCACCATCTTCATTAAAGGTTCCTCCATTTGAAGTTGTTCCATCATCCTTAAGATTAAAGTTACTTACCTCCGTATCTACAGAGAGAAGAATGGTATCCTCCTCATTTACTCCCTCTCTGATTGTAGGCTTTACCTTGAAGATGAGCCCTGCTTCTTCAAATAGTGGAGTGGTTCTCGTAATGTCGTTATCTTCCTCTACCTCTTCCTGACCTACAATTACTTCATCTGTAATCTTAAACTCCGCTTCCTCACCATTGACTATAACTATGGATGGTACCGCACTTATAGCCAAATCCTGGGTAGACTGAAGCATGTTTACAGCTACTCCCAGTACATCGTCTCCACCGTTAAAGGTTCTTACCATACTTAGGTTAGTTGAAAAAACATTTCCTATTCCAATAGTTCTTCCCAAACTCTCTAAACCTGTACCACTTGTTCCCTGATTGATAGTATTTCCATTGGAATCCTTAGGAAGGGTTCCATTGGAATCGTAGTACCAGTCAAACCCTAAACTCTCAAATAGGTTATCTGTCACATCTAAGATCTGAGCTGTTATCCTTACCTGCTTAAGTGGTGTATCCAGATCCTCTATTAACTTCTTTGCTGGTACCAAGTTGGATGGAGTTCCCTTGATTATTACCATATTAAGTTTGTCAAAAGCTGCTACCTCTATCTCCCTTAGGGATGATTCAAGTACATTCTTTACATCCTCTGGAAAAGCATGCTTTAGAGTAACCCTCTCTGTTATGAGTTCTCCTCCACTTTCATCTCTAACCTGGCCAAGAAGCCTTCCTCTTACTCCTCTGTCATCTACAGGTTCCCCAGTTCCAGCGTACCCTTCCGGATACTCCTTTTTAAGCTGTATCTCTATAAAGTTGTTCTGGGCTCCCTTTACCTCTATAAGCTCTCCAGCAACCTCATATCCTGGTATCTCAGCCTTCAGAATATATATCCCGGGATTTACACTCTCCATAATGAACATACCCTTATACTGGGTCTTAATAGGGTTTAAGCCACTGTTTAAAAGACTTATACTTACTCCGTTTAGTCCGCTTTCATACCCTTCAGCTGTTACTTTTCCAACAAGGGTGTTGTCACCTACAGCTGCTCCGCTTCTCTTGGAAAATACCAGCACATCTCCCACTACCTTGGTCTTAAGGTTGTTGGTAACCTTTAAGGTGTCCACTACCTCTTTAAGGTTCTTACCCCGTCCTATATAGAGGTCCAGTGCTGTTCCCTTAGCCGAACTGTCTGCCACCATGGTCACTCCCGTTGATTTAGATAGTACACTGAGGGCATCTGAAAGAGCCACATCCTTGAAATCTATCTCACTGGAAAACCTGGCTGCGACCATTTGTTTATCAAGTTTAGTTAATGTTTCTCCTAAGGCTATATTACATATTGCAAGCAACAATACTCCCACTACCCACTTCTTCATCACCAACTCACCTTCTTTTTGTTTTTATTTCAGTGGTGATCCCACTGACGATATCCCTCACTCTTATTCCCTCGCTAAATATAGTGACAGCAAAGGTGTCCTCTGCGCCCCTGACTACACCGCTGCCCTTTATTGTTTTCCTCAACCTCTTTCCGTCTCCGCTGTTGAAGTAAAAGGTCCCGTGCCAGACCCCCTCTCTGTTTACAACACTGATAACCTCAGGAAAACGCCCTTTAAGCTGCGCTTCTGAATTCGCCCTGTTCATAGCTGCAGCCTCCTGAAATATATCGTTTTTTTCACTCTGAAATATCTTCTCTCCGCTTCTGAAGCTCTCCTCATTCACATAGCCCCTTAGAGGGTTTTCACCATGGGCTAAAATACTTATAAGGAAAAGCATCAAGATTATATTACTTACTCTCTTCACCATCCTTACTCACCTCACCACTGCTTCTGGGGTAGTATGCCCCTAATTTAAAGGTTGTCTTAACCCTTTCATCCTCTCCGCTTCCTCCCCTTGTGATATCTACCACGCTTCCCTTGAGGGTAAGAAGCCACTCTGAGTTTTCCAAATAATAGAAGAGGTTGGATATATTCCTTCCTGTTCCCTCAAGACTGTATGGAATATACTTCTTTTCATAGGCTCCCTCTACCACGTTACCGCTTGTCTCCATAGCACCAATGGACAATACCCTTACTCCCAGATAATCCACTATCTTCTGAACTACCTCCTTCAATATGGCATTGTTTTGCACACTGGCATTATCCAGCTTTACCTTAAGTTCATCGTAGCTCTCCTTCTGTTCCTCATACTTTGCCACCTGTAACTGAAGTTTATCTTCAGCAGCTAAAAGCTTAGTGGTGACACCTTCATGTTTAGCCACCTCCGCTTCATATACCTTCTGATTTCTTCTTATGGTCACTATAGGCCTCACTATAAAAAGGTGAGTTATAAGAAGTACCACGAGAGCTGTAACTATATAAAATCCCAACTCCTGCTGTCTATCATCCAGATCTATTGCTATCTCCTTTCCAAATAACTCCATTACCTCACCTCCCTAATCCCTTAATTCCAGTTCAAACTGGAAGTTATTCACCTTATGGGTATTCTGTTCCCCGGCCCTTGTAAAATCATGGTGTATTTTTTTATAGAGGTCACTCTCTATAAGGTTTTTTTCAAATTGATAGAGGTTTTCCTCAGACGTCAATCCCAGCTCCCAGTTTTGGTAGGAAACTCCGCTTATCCTTATCTTCCCACTCTCATAGTTCATCTTATTGAACCACAGATTGGTCGGTACGCTGTCCTCTAAAGATTGAATAACCTCTGATATTCTAAAGTTCTCATTTTTAAATAGATCCTCTATCATGGTTATCTTATCTGTAAGGTCAGGTATCTCAGACATCTCCTTCTGGATTTGAGCTATCTTTCCCTCCTTCAGTGCTATCTCCTGCTTCTCCCTCTGAATATCATTTTCTATACCCCTGTTCCAGATAAAGAGGCCTGAGAACACAATAAGCTGTACTGCAAATATGACACCCATTATAAGGCTACACCTTCTGATCAGGTTGTTCCTCTTTAACTTTTCTCTATATTCCGGTGTCAGAAAGTTAATATCATACATCCTAACTCACCTCTCCTGCCACGTTCCCCAACAAGTTGGCTAATTCAACAGAGTGATAATCCTCAAATTTTGTTTCCAGCTCCTCACCAAAATCAAATCCTCCATAGCTTATGTAATCTGTTTCTATCCTTACATTTTCATGGAGGTAGTCCTTAAATCCCTTAAGTAAAGATCCCTCTCCCACAAGAAGGAGCCTTCTTATATTGGAGGATATATTTTTCTTGGAAAAATAATCCAGTGATAGGGAGATATTCCCTTCCAGCTCCTTAAAGGCATTGGTTAGGTCTGTAAACATTGCTACTTCGCTGCTATCATCCTCAATCTTCTCTCCAAGTTCCATCTTCCTCTTTACATTTTCGGCCTCTATATAGGTGGTATTCTTATGCTCCCTTATTATTTCAGTAAACTCTCCTCCACCTATGAGAGTATTTATAAACATCTTTATTCCATTTTTATCTACAAAGTAAACCTTGGTTCCTTCAAAGCCAACATCTATAACTCCGGTAACTCCTCTATACTCATCCTCATCATTTGTCTCAATTATCTTCTCCATGAGGTGATAACAGGCTACATAGTCTGGAAGTAGCCTTACTACGGTAACCTTTAACTTTGTCAGAATATTCAAAAGGGCGTCTACCCTCTCCCTCTCTATGGAGATGGTGAGAACCTCCTCCTCTTCTTCGTCCTTCCTTATAGGAATCTCCTCTGTAAGAAAGTCTAATGGATCATAGTTGGGGATTATGCTCTCAAGCTCCTCCTGGATAAGCTCTAACCTCTTATCTTCATCCTCCTCCCTCGCTATGACTATGGACTTACTGTAAAACCTCTGTCCAGCTATAGATACCTTTACCCTTTTATTTTTTAGGTTCAGCTCATCTATAACCTCTCCAAGGGCAGCCTCTAACCCCTCGTTTATCCTTTCCTCTCTGGACTCGCTCCCCACAATACTTCTCTTTACTATCCGGTCTACCTTCCCGCCGCTAAGGGTGAGCCCCCTTATATTCCTGGTCCCTATATCTATACTTCCATGCACCCTTTCACTTAAAAGTTCTCGCAACATCTCTCGCCCTCCTCGAGTAAAACTCCCTAAATCCATTTATGATTTTCACTCTATACTTAATCCAAGCTTAAAATAGTTTACTTATCCCTCAATTGAATTCCTCTTAGTATTTCAAAGAATTTCTTGAAAATAATACGGGCAAAATAAAAACCTGGAAGAGATTCCAGGTTAAACTTGATTCTAGTAAAAATAAAGGAGAGTAATCATACCTCCAAGAGCTATATAAGGTCCGAAGGGGATTTCATCACCTTTTCCCTTCTTTTTTAAGGCCATCATAAGCAACCCCATAGCAGCCCCTATCACAAAGGAGACCGTTATAAATATGTGGACTATAAAGAGGTTGATATACCCCATCAAAGTTCCCAGAGCCACAGCCAGCTTTACATCTCCAAACCCCATAACTTCCCTCTTACATATGTCCGCTCCGTAACCATAGATGAGCAGAAAGGGAAGTCCATAGACTGCTCCGCCGATTATAGACCTCTCAATTCCTATGCCGTTAAAGAAGGAAAAAATCCCCCCTATAATCATAATCCCCAGACTTACCCTGTTGGGAATGTAGTAGTGGTCCACATCCACCATGCTTCCAAAGATAAGCAGAGTTACCACAATTATGGATACTGGTGTCCAGAGATTAAACCCAAACTTCATATAGCACACCATCCACGCTACCCCTGTTAACCCCTCTACTAAAGGATACCTAAGGGATATCCTCTCCCTGCACGAACTGCACCTCCCCCTCAGTAGCACTACATAGGAAAGTATCGGTATATTCTCATACCACCTTATCCTATGGTTACACTTGGGGCAATGAGATGGGGGAAAGGCAACGCTTTCCTTCCTTGGGATCCTGTAGATGCATACATTGAGAAAGCTCCCAATGAGGCACCCGAATATAAATACAAATATCTCTATCATTTTTAAATTCTCCTAGTTTTTATTTTCTTAATTATCTTTTACCATTATACCACATAAAAAAGAAGGTCTTTTAGATTCTTTATCCTTATAAATACTTCCACAGACTCCATCCTTCATAATCCTTGTAAATCTGTGGCAGATGTTTCATGTGAAGCTTCCTTTCCTCAGAGTTAGTGAATATTAGTGTGATATAGTCTCTCTCTCTTTGCCATCTATAAAAACAGTATTTTAATCACTAAAACACCTAAAAAATGGACTAGCTCAACATGAATCAACTACCCTATAACCGATGTTTTTAGGGCAAAAAACAGCCTTAAAAGGACTATATAATGCCTTTAAGAGCATTATACAGTCCTTTTACTAAAGAGATCAAAAATTCTATTTTTAAATTCAAGATAGCAATGGACAAAAGGAGGTTCTCAGAGCCCTCCTAAGAAAATAGAGGATAAGTTATAAGAGAAGTCTTCCTGGAAGGCCTCAGGATGGAAATTGGGAGGCATAATACATTCCTTTCGTTCTTTGCTCGCCCAAAGAACGAAACAAGAAAGGATACCTCTTTTTAAATTGTTCCTTTGTACAATTATTCATAATCCATCTTTTTAAAGCTACACCTTGTAACTCTGTTAGAGAAGAATTATGTGAAACGCTACAAGAAACTTATACTGTTTGACGATTGGGTTAGCTCTTTCTGTTAAAGTCAGATCATACAAAAGAAGGCTTTTAGGTTTTTTATCCGTGTAAATACTTTCACAGACTCTATCCCTCATAATCTGTGTCAATTCGTGGCAGATGTTTTTAGGTTTAAGCATTCCTCTGAAAATTTCAACTTAATTTTTCTTTCAGCTACGGCAATCACTCTTTTTATTCTTGACTGTCAATTGTACATTGTCAATTTTCAACTGGATCCAAAAGGGGTTCAGTGTTCTATCCATTTTCTTACCTATAGTATTGCATGCCTTGATTCACTCTAAATAAATCATTCACCTCCTCCTATACTATATTCCACAAATACATCCCATAAAAAAATGGCGGGAAACCGCCATTTTTACTTTATCCTAATAAGATGTCCAAGGTAAACCTTTAGTATCATAAGCCCCTTGAGCCGATGTATAAGAAGTAGGATCTGAAAACTCAATATCTACTCCGTCTCCAGCCACGACTTCAAACTCAGCTATCCCACCGAAAGTAAGTGTATTTGAAGAGGCTACTCCTGGATTTGCTCTGTGACCACCTATTTGCACAACGGTTGTTGTTGATGCTGTGTCTACTGTTGGAGGATTGGTTGAATAATCTATAGCTGGTGCTACAAAAGAATTTCCACTAGTATCTGTAAACATCTTTTTTGATGCGTCATTCAAACCGTCTATTGCTAAGCTCAAAGCTTGGGCTTGTGTATTGGCAGTATCTGTTCCATTGTCAAATAAACTTCTTCCATAGTCTGCAAAATATACTTCTGCTGAAGTTCTTAATGCTCCCAGAGCCCCAATCGCCTTAGCATCTCTTCCTTTAGCTATCTGGTCTCTCAGTCTCGGTGCCAGAGTTACTGCCAGAATTGCAATAAGCGCTATAACAACTACCAGTTCGATAAGCGTAAATCCGTTCTTTTTCTTCATAATTCGCCCTCCTAATTTTTTATTCTTTCATAAACCCTCTCGACCTCTGTCTATACATACATATATCTCCATATTTACTTTTTCCTCCTCTTTTTTTTTTTTTTCTTAACTTCCCCTTAAAGCTCCCCTTCCCTTCTTCACCTCTTATCCCATTTAATTTAAGAGGATATAAAAATACCCTGTTTCATATAAACAGGGTATCACTTTAAATTTATTTAACCTTCAAACTTGAGATTAGGTAGTTATACTTCTCTATCTTTTCCTCCGCTCTTACTCTATACCTCTCATCTTTAGAATCCAGAAGCATGGCCCAATAATAAAGGGACCTCTTGAGAAACTCCATATTTTCTGTATTCTCGTAAGCCTGCTCATAGGTGAAGGCCAGGGTGTTTATAAGAAGGTCATCCCTTGTCTCAGCCACTATCTCCTCGAATATTTTCATTATCTCTAGTATATTGCCCCTGGAGGAAGCCAGGGCTCCCGCCATATACTTCTTCAGTACCTCGCTCTCCGGGTTATACTCCAGTCCCCTCCTGAAGATATCAAAGGCCAGGTCAAACCTCCTGTAGGTCCTTATAAAGGCTAGGATGCTTCCCGAGAACTGGTAGTTCCCCTCAAAGTAGGGATCCAGGTAGGATATCTTTTCCGAACCTTCGGCTATAGCCCTTGTAGCCATATCCACATCATCTATCCCCAGGTTTTCTCCAACCACTACCACCTGCTTTACCCAGAGCAGCCCCGCACCGGCTCTCTTGGCCCCCATGAGCCTGGCGGTCACCGTCCCCTGCACAAGCCCCTCCCGGCCAGCATACCCTCTCTCTGCAAGCTCCCTGTCAGCCTCTGCAAGCCTGCTATTTAATCCTGTCAAGATCATTATTCCCAGCAGGAAAAAGATTATACTTCTCTTCATATGCACCACCCCTACAGTCTCTTTCTTGCAAAGAAGAAGCTGGAGATGGATGTCACCACTGCCAGGTAGGCAAGCACATAGAGGGTAGTCGACAGGTAGTCTATCTCTCCCCCCCTCAGGTAATCCCTGTAGTTGAGCAGGTGAAACTTGGGAAGGATAGTGTAGAGTCCTTCTATGATGTATCCATAGACCGTTCCCGACACCTTCTCCCCTATGGTCTTTAACTCAAGGAGGGAGTGACCTGCAAAGTATGTGGATATTGTAAATATTATAGAGGTGACAAAGGATTCAGATACAACCGAAAACATAACCCCTACCCCTGCAAGGATAGACAGTTTGAGGAAGATATAGATCACCGAAACCAGGTAGGCAAGGTCTCCTCCTCCCATAACCAGGATTAGTAGTAGACCCATAGCTGCCACATTAAATGCCACCGTGTAGATCATCCCCAGAACACTTCCTGCAATGTATCCCTCCTTGCTTACAGCTTTGGTAAGAACCAGGTAGATAGACTTCTCCTTCTGGGCTTTGAGAACCTGGGTTGCCGATATATATACAGTCACCAGCATCACAAATATCTCTATGAGGAATAGTCCCGTATCCCTTATTACCCTCTCGCCCTCGTAGAGGGCTATCTCGTTTAACAGCTGGGTAGCCAGAAGCACTATACCTCCAAAAAAGAGAACCCCGTTAAATATCTTGTTGGATATATTTTCCTTGAGGGTGTACTTGGCAACTGTCAGAATCTTATTCATTTTCAGTACCCCCTATGCTCCCTATAAAGTATTCCTTTAGGGAAAACTCCTCCCTTTCCAGGTGAAGGATCCTGTCCCCCTTCTTTATGAGCTCCTCTAACTTATCATTCAAGCCCTCTCTCTTTACAATCTCGGTTCTACACCTTCCGTCACCTTCACACACCTCTATATCCATCTTGTAGGTATGTTCCCTTCTCATATCCTCCATGCATATCACCTCCACAAGCTTCCCCTCGTGGATTATAGCTATCCTGTCTCCTATATCTGCTACATCTGCCAGGATATGGGTATTGAAAAATACCGTTGTCCCCCTGTCCCTCATACCCTTTATGAGATCTACCACTCCCTGTCTTGCTAAGGGATCCAGCCCCGACATGGGCTCATCCAGGAATAAAATTTCCGGATCATTTATCACTGCCTGGGCAAGCCCCACCTTCTGAAGCATTCCCTTGGAAAATCCCTCAAGTCTGTCATTGATCCTTCCGTATATACCCAGCTCTGTGAGCACCTCCTCGGTCCTGATCTTTGCTTTCTCCTTGGGCATATTGTAGAGCTCGCAGTAGTACATCATAAGGTCCTTCAGCCTCATGGATTTAGGGTAGTAAGATATCTCCGGAAGGTAGCCTATCCTTTCAAAATCGGTACTCTTAAGTTTTTCCTTCCCAAAAACACTCACCCTACCTTCATCAGGATCTATGAGCCCCAGTATACACTTCATGGTGCTGGTCTTCCCCGCTCCATTTAGCCCTATTATTGAAAATACCTCTCCCTTCTTCACCTCAAAGGAGATATCCTCTATTCCCCTTTTATACCTTCCTCCCTTTATACCCTTCCATATATCCTTTTCTTTATATCGTACTGTAAGGTTATCTACCTTTATCACACTTGTTCCCTTCTCCATCTCCAAACATTCCTTTCTTCAGTTTTATCCGTCTTTAAAGATTATATTTTGACTTCCTGAGATTTTCAAGCCTTTTATCTTATCCAACACAAAAAGCTGCTATATAAATATAACAGCCTTAATTAATAAGCACATTGCTTACCTTCTTTGTGTTATGGATATCCTCCACCTAAAAATCTTTTCACTCCTCTCTAAGTTATCCTTCTTTTACAAGATATCCCTAAAACCTTTTATTTTATCTACATCTCTTAAAGCGAATTTTATAAACCCTTCCAGTAAACAGTATCGTAAACTCCTTAGAAATAAGTCGACTGTAGGTGTTTGTCAAACACCACAGTGAGAATTTACTTCGTTTCGTTGAGCTAACCTGAATCCATTCGAAGCCTGTAAGAAGAAACGAAAACTTTGTTGTCTCCTAAAAAGACAATTGCCGGAAGTCTTGATTTTTCAGATACATTTGTATGCCCTGAATAAAGGGAAGAAATGCCCTTGGGGTACAAGACAAAGGTATCTGAATTTTCTTGAACTTTTGGTTACTTTTCTTTAATTCACTTCTTTTGCTGATAAGAAAAAACAGAATATCTATGCTATAGCATCTGCCAGACCAAATATCGGTAGATACATCGCCACAACCAGCGTTCCTACTACAACTCCTAGTATAAGGATTACCACAGGTTCAAACATGGCCAGCATATCCCTTATAGCCTGCTCCAGCTCTCTCTCGTTGAAGTCTGCCACCTTATTCAGCATCTCCACCAGGTTTCCACTTTCCTCTCCTACATCTATCATATTTACCACCATTGCTGGGAATACTCCACTTTTCTCCAAAGGCTTGGAGATGGTCTCTCCTGCCTCTACCTCCCTCTTCACTCCAAGGATGGCATCTCCCACAACCACATTGCCCACAGCATCTGCCACAATCTCAAAGGACTTCAGTATGGGCACACCGCTTTCCAGAAGTGTAGCCATTACCCTTGTAAATCTTGCATTTATAGCCTTCTTGATTACATTTCCAAAGAGGGGAAGCCTCATCTGTAGCTTATTGTATATCCTCTTCCCCTTCTCAGTTTTTATAACCTTCTTTATGGCAAAAACAAGAACCACTATTCCCACGATTACCCAATACCAGTTTTTATTGGACCATAAACTAAAGGCCATTACTGCTGCTGTAAGAGGAGGGATCTCCGCTCCCGTATCCTCAAATATGGATACAAAGGTAGGAAGCACAAAAGCCACCAGCAAAAATATTACTCCCATGGTAAGGCTAAGTACTACTGTAGGATAGATGAGAGCTCCCTTTACCTTTCCCTTTATCTCCTCAGATTTTTCAAGAGATTTAGCTATCCTGTTCATAACCACGTCCAGGTTACCCGATTCCTCCCCCGACTTCACCATACTTATATAGAGGTTGTCAAAGTACTTAGGGTGCTTCGACAATGCATAGGAGAAGGGGTATCCCGCTGTGATATCATCCTTTATAGCTCTTAAAGCTTTCTTTACTCCCGGCTTCTTATCCTGGGTTGAAAGGATAGTCACAGACCTCAGCAAACTAACTCCACCATCTAGCATAGCTGCCAGCTCCCTTGTAAGGATTGCAATATCCTTTGGTCTTACTATCTTAAACCTGTCCTTTTTTCCCTTCTTCTCATCCAGCTCCTTGGACTTTATGAGTAGCAGTTTTTCCCTCTTCAATATAGCCTTCAGTTCATTCTCTCCTCCGGCATCCCTTACTCCCTTTAACCTCTTTCCTTTTATATCCTTTGCCACATACTTAAAGGTTGCCACCCTGCTCACCTCCTATATCAGCGTTACTCTTAGCACCTCTTCAAGGCTTGTTTCTCCCAGGACAGCCTTCTCCATACCAGATTCCCTCAGGGTCTTCATCCCCTGCTCCTTGGCTTTTTTGGCTATCTCCAAGGTTGTCGCCCTCTTGGATATCAGTTCCTTTATCTCTTCGCTTATCACCATCATCTCATAGATTGCAGCTCTTCCCTTATACCCCGTACCATTACAGTGTTCACAGCCTCTTCCCATATAAAACTTAGTCTCTCTGTGCTCCTCCCTGTCTATTCCCAGTGCCTTCAAGAGCTTCTCCGACCTCTCATCCTTTCCCTTGCAATGAGGACATACCCTTCTTACTAGTCTCTGGGCTTGTACCATAAGAAGGGAGGCCGAGATCATAAATGGCTCTACTCCCATATTTATAAGCCTGTGAATTGAACTTGGAGCATCGTTGGTGTGGAGTGTGGAAAATACCAAGTGACCTGTCAGAGCAGCCTTTATAGCTATCTCAGAAGTCTCGCCGTCTCTTATCTCCCCCACCATTATTATATCCGGATCCTGCCTCAGAAAACTTCTTAAAGCCGAGGCAAAGGTCAGTCCTATCTCACTCTTACAATGTACCTGATTTATTCCACCCAGTTCATATTCCACAGGATCTTCAGCTGTGGATATATTAACTTCCGGTGTATTCAATACATTGAGAACAGAGTAAAGGGTTGTGGATTTACCACTTCCAGTAGGTCCCGTTACAAGAATTATCCCATAGGGACTTCTTATACATTTATTTAGTTTTTCCAGTGCTCCCTCATCAAATCCCAGCGTGGTGAGGTTTAAGTTTACGCTGCTTCTGTCGAGAATCCTCAGTACCGCCTTCTCCCCGTATACTGTAGGCATCGTGGATACACGGAAATCTACATATCTTCCTGCCAGCTTTATCCTAAACCTTCCGTCCTGGGGAAGCCTTCTTTCTGCTATATCCAGGCTGGCCATTATCTTTATCCTGGAAAGAAGGCCGTTTATAAGGATCTTCGGCATCTTCTTTACTTCAATTAATATCCCGTCCACCCTGTATCTTATCCTAATATCCTTCTCATAGGGCTCCACATGAATATCACTTGCCTTCATCTTGATGGCCTTAGCTATCATGGCATTTACTCCCCTGACAATTAGGGCATTCTCACTGCCAAAACTTCTCTCTATATCCTCTACCGCTGCTGCAGACTGAAACTCTATCTCATCTTCTCCAGACTTATTGAGTTCATCTAAGATAGACTCCACCTGTTTAGTTGAGTTCTTGGACCTCAGCTCAGATATCTCCTCTATACTCTTGAGTATAATGTCCTTAGTACAGAAATGGGGTCTTATGGAGTATCCTGTCTTCATCTGAACTTCATCCACCAGATAGAGGCTGTTAGGCTCAGCCATAACAACGTTCAGCTTGTTTCCAGACTTACTGTAGGGTAGAATCACATTTTTCTTCATAAAGGCCTCTGGCAGGGTCTCAAAGGCATCCATCTTGATCTCCTTGAGAGTCAGGATCTTCCCCTTCACCCCTATATGCTCCGCCACAACATTTATTCCATCCTCTGGAGTTATATACCCCTCCTTCACCAGAAGCTCCACTATCTTATCTCCACTCTTCTTCTGCTTCTCTATTATTAATTCCAGGGTTCCCTCATCTATAAGCCCCTTCTCTATGAGCTTTTGTCCTATAAGCCCCTGTCTCCGCATCACTACCATGTGCAACCCCTCCAAACTTTAGCTTTCTTTACAACTCTCCACTATAATGCTTCTAAAGAATGAAGATTTTCCTTTTTTAACAACAAGCTTCTTCACTCCTCACACCTATTCATTTTCCCTATAGATAGCCTGAGCATTAATCCTCATGGTCATCTCCTCCTTAGAGATATAACCAGATTTATATAGGTCATCCAGCGAGGCCTCGAAGGTCTTCATTCCATACTTCCCTCCAGTTTCCAGGATAGACTGTATCTGATGGGTCTTTCCCTCTCTTATGAGGTTGGATACTGCCGGTGTACAAATAAGGAGTTCATATGCCAGCGCCATCCCCTTAGCTTTATCACTCGGCATCAGCTGCTGTGACATTATCATCTGCAGAAGGTGTGCCAGCTCAACCCTTACCTGTCCCTGCTCCTCCTTTGGAAACATATCCACTATTCTGTCTATCGTCTGAGATGTATTCCTTGTATGTATCGTAGATATCACAAGGTGACCAGTTTCAGCTGCCCTTATAGCTGCCTTTATCGTCTCCTTGTCTCTCATCTCCCCTACAAATATTATATCTGGGTCCTGACGCAGAACATACTTCAGAGCAGAATCGAAGGACACAATATCCTTCCCTAGCTCCCTCTGGCTTACTATGGATTTTTCATCCTTGAACCTGTACTCTATAGGATCCTCCAAGGTATAGATCCTCTTATTCAGACTCTTATTCAGGTAGTTAAGCATAGAAGCCACTGTTGTTGATTTTCCATTTCCCGTTGCCCCGGTCACAAGAACTATCCCGTCCCTCATATCTACTATCTTCTTTAATAGGTGTGGGAGCCTTAGAGACTCCATAGGAGGAATATCACATGGAATTACCCTGGCAACTAGCAGGTAGCTCTTACCATCCCGGGATATGTTTACCCTGAACCTGGATTCATCCTCTATCTCATAGGAAAGGTCGAAACTGAACTTCTCTTCCAGCTGCTCCCTTCCATACTCCGATAAGAGAGCATCCAGCACCTTATTCATCTCCTCATCTGTAACTGTATTTGTATTCCCTATGTAAAATAGTTTTGTATTCCTTCTCATTATCGGTCTGCTTCCTACCTTAAGGTGCAGATCCGACCCCTTCTCGTCACTTACATACTTCAAAAGTGCATCTAACATAATCTCCCTCCTATTCTTTTTTTTAATTTTTATCGCCTCTAATCTTTCTCCCAATCACTACTTACAAGAGTATATGAAGTTATATTGCTAAGATTAATCTCTTTTGAACTCTTTTTCTTATATACATTTACATAAGCTAATTTAGAAGAATTTATACCATCCACCGATATCCTGTATCTGGCATCTTCATTTAAATCAAATATATACATACTAAAATTTATAGGAGAGTTGTTAAGTTTTGCAAGTCCACCATTTTTTGTAGTTTTTATTGCTTCTTCGCCTGCTATACCGTCATTATCAACATTAACATAGTACTCCAATATACTTGGTAAGTCTTCATTCTCAATCAAAACAGAGTCACCGTCCCTTACTTCAATTTTTTTATTTGTATAATCCAATGTAACTTCATAGACCTCTCCCTCATTAAATGATTTATCAGAATACAATCTTAAAATCTCTGTAACTTTATTTTTTGACTCCTCCAGCGCTCTTCTTTCCTTTACCTTAGAAACAGATAGCGAAGTCGTTGATATCAAAATAGCTGCTAATGCCATCACAACTACCAACTCAATCAAGCTATACCCCTTTTTCATAAATCCTCACCCCTGATATTTTTAAATACACCTTTACTAACCGAGACCTTTCTACCATTCAATACCTTAAAATGAAACCCTCAATAGGAATATTCACCCCAACTCAGTTTATTCCTCTTTAATTCTTCACCCAAACTTTGAACTTTAAATTAGAGGATTCAGGGAATTTTTCGAGTAAATTTCAATTAGCTGACAAATATTATATTAAGAATTTTATCTACGACTAAATTTTTAGGTGGTGTTTTATGAAGAAGAAGGGAACAACATTTCTTGAAATTGTAATTGCTATTACCATATTTCTTATTGCTATCCTTCCTATAACCTATCTCACTTTAAACTCCCTTAGGGTACTCAAACGTTCTTCAGAGATAGAGGAAGGAGCTAGAATAGCAACTTCTGTTATAAACTATATAAAATCAAGGGGATACAATAACCTCTTAGAAAATCCCCTTACCGATGCTTCAGGAACTGAGCTTTCTAACTTTTCAGGGTCCTACTTCCTGTCATACGACAATACAGAAGGGGCTTATGTAGTGAGTGATACGAATGGAAATATCATCTCTACCCCTGGAGAGGACTTTGAAACAGATTTTTATGGAGTTAATTACAACACCACTTCCACCTCTCCCGATGCAATCTTCTTCATCGAGAGCTTGGGAATCGATCTTGATGAAGCAGTTATAGATGTGGTTATGGAAAAGTCCGATCTTAATCTCGCCCAGGAAACATCTCCAAGCGGAACTTATGTAAACCTCAGCTATACCAACCCTATCTATAATACTTCATCATCATCGGTCATTATTGGTTCTGGCGGAATTATAGAAAACCCTATCATCTATGGCCTTGTAAGGGTTACCTATACTTCTAAGTCCAAACCCAACAAAGGTGATACTGAATCTGTAGAAAAAGAATACGAACAGACCTTTGTTGTGGTGCCTCTTGAAAACTAT
The DNA here is from genome assembly GCF_027925155.1 of Propionigenium maris DSM 9537. Lineage (GTDB taxonomy): Bacteria > Fusobacteriota > Fusobacteriia > Fusobacteriales > Fusobacteriaceae > Propionigenium > Propionigenium maris. The sequence goes on from NZ_BSDY01000022.1 coordinate 19,465, forward strand.
TAAATAGGAGGTTAGAGCTATGAAAAAAAAAGGTATGACTATAATCGAATCCATTGTTACCATCGCCCTCCTGGGATTAGTCTTTCTACTGGTAGCCCCTCTCATCAGAGGATTCGGTAGGGTTGATACAAGGGTAAAAACTCAGAAAGAGATCGACAGGGAGTTTGCTAAGATAAACGAATTTATTCAGAAAAAAATAAAAAGTGCTAAAGATGTAGGTAATGCCTCTGGAAGCTATGCAGGAATCTACTCCTCCTTTGACAGTTCTACATTTGATTTTTTAGGAAGTATAACTTCAGAAGATGGCAGTGTCCTTTACTTAGAGATCCCAGACAGCTCCGGCACTTCAGAAGATGTTTTCTTCATTTTTGAAGATGGAAAACTTAAATATAGAGAAGGGGTTACAGTTAATAATGCTGGGAATACAAGCACTAATGAAACACTTATGGAAAATGTTGCTGATGCCACCTTCAAATATCAGGAAGGAATAATCCTCTACTACATTGATTTAGATATTGGCGAATATGAAGGAAAACTCCGAAGTTCATTCAAGGGGTCTGCTTCTACTCGTATCGATATAGATTAGGAGGTTACTATGAAGAAAAAAGGATCTGCTCTGGTTTTTTCAGTTCTAATGCTTTCATTTTTCCTTGCTCTCTCCTTAAACATCTTCTTTCAGGCCAGGAAGAAGGCTGAAAGAGCCGGAGTTAAAGTCCAGGGAGAGAGAACAACTAATAATATAGATATAGCTTCTAGCTTGGGGTATCAGGAACTCCAGCTTGCAGAAAAATTAGTAAGGGAAGGGATTGTCTATGATGAAAGTCACCCTAATAAAAATGACTCTTATACTTTACCTGCTACTGGTAGCTACCTTTATATTGACCCTGCCACTGGTGACTTTAATTCAGGAAAAAGATATGCCGGGATCCAAATAAATAATTTTATAGATTATTTTTCATCAAGCTGGGATCCTGGGGGCACTCTAAGTCAAAAGCTTATAATGGGAGAAAGAATATCTGATGGAAGAGTGGTTAGTAGAATGTGGCAGTCTGCCGGCACAGGATCCACTCTTATCCCTTTATGGGACTCTGGATCCACAAGCATTGGAGGGTATTCTCTTAAAACTGCGCCTGACTTCGAAAATGATTTAGACGCAACTAAACCAGGACTTCAGGCGGCTGCTCTTTATGAAAAATTTATTTTTTTAGATAATTTTACTGTTAAAATTAGAGAAGGGAGGCCTGACGAAGAAGTTCTCGAAGATCTTCAGTCAGTTTTCAGACTAGAGGTCACGGAAGAGTTTGACTACGTAGATAGCGGAACAAATATCACAATTTCTAACCGTCAGATAACTTCATTTATTATCGAAGCTCTCGATTAATATTTTTAAAGACTTTTTTACATTGTCGATCTGTGATAATTTCTATTAACCCGTGACAAAAAAGATTTTCTCTACCCAAGTTCATATTTTTATACAATTCAAAAAGATGTCTGGAACAGCTCCAGACATCTTTTTCGTTATTCTTCTATGCTCTCTATCTCATAGTTTTTCTCGGTAGTACTACTTCCAGTCATTACCTTCATCTTTATATTACTTGTTCTATACTTTACTGTGCCTTCATATTTAGATGTTATCGTTGCGTCCCCTTCCATAAACTTTCCACCGTCATCCATCACATATATCTTTTGTGCTATTGGTTCCGGTACATCCTGACCATCTTCTGGTACCACTATTATACTATCTCCTTTAAAATTGAATAAAATCTGACCTCCTAGATATTCTAAAGTCACATCACTTGTATTGTTAAAACTCCAATAGAACTGCTTTCCTCCTCCATCAAGTACATCTTCCCCGTTTATAATTACCGAAGGTGAAACCATTACCATCTTGCCATTTTTATCATAAACAATCTCTCCATTTTCATCAAGCATTGGGACTTTATCCCCCTGAAACCTTACCGATACATCAAATACAAAATTATCATAATATCCATACGGATAACTTATCCCATCACTAGCTACATAGGATTCTCCTTCACTATAAAAAACCCCTTCTATCGGGCTTTCGCTTGGTGAAAATTCCGAAAAATCACTGTATAGTGGAGTTTCATCAGTAGCGCTTGTATGATTGGAGTATAGTAGTACTCTATCTGCTTCCTCTCTAGTTTCTGTAGGAATTGTTTCCTCACCAACAGTTTTTAGGTATGTATAAGTATAAGTTCCATCATCGTTAAGGACTTTACTTTCTACTCTTAAGGACCACAATTGAAATTCATTATCTTGCCCGGTTCCTGGATTTAAAGACGCTCCACCATCTACTACATTTATAGGGTTATCTCCTGGGTCTCCCTTTGCATAATAGATATCTACTATATTGCTTGGTTCTCCAGTTTCATCCATCTTTTGGTCTCCCACTACAAATCCTGAATATATAGTAGGATCACTTGTTAACTCCCTTCCGGGAAATGTTTCATAATTATCATAACCAGTTATATTTCCAAATTCCATTATTTCCAGACCATTCATATATTCTGTTTCCGCAGATACACCTGCCTGAATCTCATCATGGTAATCCTCTATATCCGGACTGGCAATTATTGTATAACGTGTAAGCCCCGCCTCTTCTCCGCTTTCATATCCCAGCATAAACTTTACTTCATCACCGCTTGTTAACTTAACATCATCGGCATCTTCGCCACCCACTGCTAATTTCAAATATTTGGTGGTATCTCCATATGCTGTATAGTCACTTGGATCTGTATCTGTAACTGTAACCCCAGTATTATCTTGTGTAAACGTGTCTCCTCCTGATATTATCCCTGATACTTTTACATCTTCAGGATTTAGATTATGAGGTACTAATATATATGCTGTTCTTGTTTCTGCAAAGGCTAAAGCTGATAGAATTAAACTTCCAATTAAGATTATTTTTTTTCTTCTCACCTTTTCCTCCTCTTATCATAATATTTTTTAATCAGTTATCTGTACCTAAATGCTATCTGCTACCCTATAATTCTTTTCATTTATTTAATTTCCTTCTTTTATCTTTTCTTGTTGTAAACAAATATCTAATAAACATACTTTTCAAAAGTCAAAAATAATTAAATCCTTCTAAATACTTCACTGATTTTTAAATACTCTTATTTTGTATCCATCCTTTAATAGTTTTTTCCAAAAAATAAAAAAACAGCTTTTCAGCTGTTTGAATTTTAAATGGAGGCGACAGGCGGATTCGAACCGCCGATAAAGGTGTTGCAGACCTCTGCCTTAGCCACTTGGCCATGTCGCCATATGAAATTTAATGGTGCCCAGACGCGGATTTGAACCACGGACACGGGGATTTTCAGTCCCCTGCTCTACCGACTGAGCTATCTGGGCATACCAGTCTTCTGAGTTTTCCATCTTACTTATTGTAAGTTTAATGGCGGGAGTGACGAGATTCGAACTCGCGACATCCTGCGTGACAGGCAGGCACTCTAACCAACTGAGCTACACCCCCATTATATGGTGGTCACAACTGGACTTGAACCAGTGACCCCCTGCTTGTAAGGCAGGTGCTCTCCCAACTGAGCTATGCGACCTCTTGAAGACTCAATAAGTATACGATATATAAAATTTTTATGCAATTTAGCCACACAGTGCTTACAGGAGCTTAATTTGATTTATTACGTTATTTCATATTTTAATAAAAATAAATACTCAACTCATTTTTATATATTTTGGTGTAATTTTATTTGATTTCAATCGAAATACAAAAGTTTAAATAGAGCTTTTTATCGACTGAAGTCGGTCGTCAGACTTCACGAGATACCTTGCTTCGACTCGTCAAACAGGATAGGTTCTATCTAGCATCTCTAAAAAGAGTCGGAAACTCTGTATTACTATAAAAGACAATTGACGGAAGTCTTGATTTTTCGGATACATTTATATCAAGACAAAGGTATCGAACAGTTTTGAACTCTTGGATAATTACAGAAGTAAGAGACTACCGTTTGTTGCATAGAGATAAAAGTACCAATTTCAACAAAAGCCGATATCAAAGTCAATCAAACTTTGATACCGGCCTGGTCTATATTTCTAAAAAAAAGAGTTTTAATAAAAGTGAAAGATTCACATTAAACTTATTGTACCCCTTCATCTCCAGTAGTTTTTCCAGCTTTTCAGGAGTTCTTGCAAGAAGAGTAGCACAGTACATCATCTCCTCTGCCACCTCCCTGGTCCTGTCAAATCCCTTGCTCTTGGCCAGTCCCTTGGCTATCTCCTGGGCAAAGTACATCTTATCCAGGTTGTCTAGAGATACCCTTCGTCCCATAAAGTCTCTCAGAGCCCTGTAGACCCTTATCTTAACCTCCAGGTCCTGATCCTCCTTATACTCCTTCAGAAGGGCCCCTATCTCCCTGTAGGACTCCTCCTTGGAGATATCCAGCCCTCTTCTCCTATACTCCTCTATCTCCCTGGTGTTCCCAAAGAAGAAATCATACTCTCCCTTGCTCACTCCCAGTTCCTCCATATTCTTCTTGGCGATATTCACCAGTATGGATCTTGAAAGTATGGTGGGTATTATATTCAGAGTTTCAGAGAGAAGGATAAAGAAGGTACCCTCCTCAGGCTCCTCTATACTCTTTAAAAGAGCATTTGCAGCTTCCTTCCTGAGGTCCTCTATGTTATCCAGAATAAATATCCTCTTATTTCCCTCATAGCTCGTGCTGGAAGCCTTATAGATTATCTCCCTTACCTCATCTATCTTGATGCTTCCCTCACGGCCATAGATATGCAGATCAGGGTAGTTTCCGCTTTCTACCCTTCTGCAGCTGCTGCATACATCACAGAAGTCGTTCTCAGCTTCCTCACAGAGGATTGCCTTGGCAAAGGCCAGGGCAAACTCCATGGGGTTACTTCCCCTCTTACCGTTAAAGAGGTAGGTTGCTGAGGATTTTTTCATCCTCAGTTCATTCTGAAGAAATCTCTTAGCCTCCTCATTGGATACTATGTCCTTAAACATCTATCTCTCTGCCTTCTCGATCTTTCTCAGAACATCTATCTTATCCAGGGCTATTCCAGCACCAATTACCACGCTCACTAGCGGGTCCTCAGCCAGCTTTACCTGAAGGTGGGTATGCTTGGATATCAGCTCAGGGAAGTTTCTGATAAGAGATCCTCCCCCTGCCATTACGATTCCCTTGTCCACAATGTCAGCAGCCAGCTCAGGCGGAGTCTTCTCCAGTACATGCTTTACGCTCATAACTATCTGCATCAGGGAATCCTCTATGGCCTCTAGTACCTCTGAAGATGTTATAGTTATAGGCTTAGGAAGTCCCGTCATAAGGTCTCTTCCCTTTATTGTCATGATCTCCTCCTCCTCTAGCGGAAGAGCTGTTCCCACCTGAATCTTTATCTGTTCAGCTGTCTTCTCTCCGATTAGAAGGTTGTGGGTCTTCTTTATATACTTTATGATATCCTCATCAAAGTTGTTTCCTGCAGTTCTTATGGAAGTACTTACTACAGTTCCTCCAAGGGATATTACAGCTATATCTGTAGATCCCCCACCTATATCCACTATCATATTCCCCTCTGGAGCTGATATATCGATTCCAGATCCAAGAGCTGCTGCTCTGGCTTCCTCGATAAGGTATGCTCTCTTAGCTCCTGCAGAGATAGCAGCCTCCAGTACGGCTCTCTTCTCTACCCCTGTTACCTCGATGGGAACACATATCATTACCTCTGGCAGCATAAAGTTCATCTTACCAAAGATCTTCTTGATAAAATACTTTATCATAGCCTCTGTAATGTCGTAGTCGGCTATTACACCCTCACTCAGAGGTCTCACAGCTATAATGTGGTCTGGAGTCTTACCAAGCATCTCCTTGGCCTCCTGACCTACAGCTAATACCTTCTTTGTTTCCTTATCCACAGCTACTACCGATGGTTCATTTAGTACTATCTCTTCTCTTTGCTTATTGTATACCAGAGTATTAGCTGTCCCCAGATCTATTCCTATACTCTTTTGTACCCTAAGGCTTGGCATCTTTACTTTGAAATTTAATTTCTTCATCTACTACCCCTCTACATTCTCTAAAAAAATCTTCCTCACTCTTTCCATTTCACCGTTTATATACAATGCCGCAATAAGTGCCTCAAATGCTGTTGCCTCACGATACTCATCTATACTGCAGCTTCTGGGAAAGCTTCTTATATTGCTGTTCTTAGCTCTCCTGGCCACTGCCTTGTATTCATCTTCCATATCATCGATTATATTTCTGTATATCCTGCTCTGACCCTTCGCGTTTACATAGTTTACTGCCAGCTTATTCAGCTTGTTTACCTTATGTCCCGTGGCAATAAAGTACTCCCTTACCACTATCTCCCACACTGCATCTCCAAGATATGCCAGGGATAGACCATTTGTTTCCTTGATATTTATATCGACCATGTTGTCTTGTCCCTTCCGTCCTTTATGGAGATTCCCATCTCTGCCAGCCTGTCCCTGATTGCATCAGCCTTGGCATAGTTCTTCTCCTTCTTTGCTTCGGTTCTCAGTTCTAGGATATACTCCACAAGCTCAGCTGTCATATTTCCTACCTGCTTCTCAGTCTTAAGCTCCACTCCTAATACCTCGGTCATAGCTTCACCTATAAACTCCACAGACTCGCTCATAGCCTTCTTTCCTGCTTCACTTACCTCATTGGTATCCAGGAATCTGTTTAGCTCCTTTACCAGCTCAAAGATTGCTCCCATTCCAAGAGCTGTATTGAAGTCCTCATCCATTCCTGCTATAAACTTAGCCTTGGAATCTGTAAGCACCTTTGAAAGCTCCTCTGCCATCCTATTGTCCTCTGTATTAGCTGCATCCTCCAGCCTCTCATTGGCCCTGATGATGCTGTTTTCGATTCTTTCCACTGCTGCCTTAGCTTGCTTCATCTCATCCTCAGAGAAGTCAATAGGCTTTCTATAGTGAGAGCTCAGTACAAAGAACCTTACAACTCTACCATCATACTTTTCCAGCACCTCTCTCAGCAGGAAGAAGTTTCCTAAAGACTTGGACATCTTCTCTCCCTTGACATTGATGTAGCCGTTGTGGATCCAGTATCTTGCGAACTCTCCCCCAGTAGAACACTTAGACTGAGCTATCTCATTCTCGTGGTGCGGGAAGATAAGATCCTGTCCCCCTCCATGGATATCAAATGTTGGTCCCAGAAGCTTATTTGACATTGCAGAACACTCTATATGCCAACCTGGTCTTCCCTGTCCCCAAGGCGATCCCCATGCTGGTTCTCCCTCCTTAGCTGATTTCCAAAGGGCAAAGTCCACTGAAGATCTCTTTACACTTGCCTCTGCTCCCGTTCTTCCGCTTGCTCCAGACTTCAGATCATCTATATTCTTTCCAGAGAGCTCTCCATACTTCTCCTTGTAGGCCTCTACATTGAAGTACACATCTCCCTGAGATTCATAGGCAAATCCCTTATTTTCAAGGTCCTTGATTATCTTGATCATCTCACCGATATACTGGGTAGCTCTCGGTCTTATCATTCCCTCTTCCTTAAGGTTTACCTTGGCTGTATCCTCGAAGTAGGCTGCTATATATTTTTCACCTATCTCCTTTAGGGATACCCCCTCCTCATTGGCCTTCATTATCATCTTGTCGTCTACATCGGTAAAGTTCTGTACATACTTTACCTTGTACCCTCTGTAGTCCAGGTATCTTCTTACAGTGTCAAAGAAGATAGCAGGTCTCGCGTTTCCTATATGAATATAGTTGTATACGGTAGGTCCGCATACATACATGGATACCTCTCCCTCCTTCATGGGTTTAAATTCTTCTATTTTTCCAGTCAGAGTATTGTGTAATCTTATCATCATTTCACCCCTCGTTATTATAATTTTATTTTAATTTCTTTTATCTCAGTGCTTCATAAGCTATATCTCTTGTGGCTTCCTCATTCAGCTCAAGCTCCAGGAGAATACCTCTGGCGCTGACTTTTCCGGTAAGCTTCCCTCTGGAATCCTCTCCAAAGGCTCTGTCAACTAGGTTCATAGGCAGGTCTCCGTAGATAAATGTACCCTTTTCTACCTTCACTCCGTCCCCTGTCTCCTCCATGCTTCCAGCTCTGAGTACCTTTCCGTCCAGTACAACCTCGCTGTTGCCATAGAGCATCCTGTCCTTCTGCCCGAAAAAGCCGAATATCTTTCTTATAGTCTTTGTATCCTTCAGCGGGATCATCCAGGAGTTACTCTTCACATCCACTACGATCTCCCCGTCTATCTGATTAAATATATCCTCTAAAGTTACTCCCAGCATACCAAATACCATATTGAAAGCATTCAGTTCATTGGAGTTCATATTTTTTAGTGCTATAGCCAGGGTTCCTCCGATATTGTTTCCGGAGATATATAATCTGTCTTTCCCTGCAAACTTCTCATACCTTCTCTCCTCAGGCTGCTCCTTGAGGGAATCCATAAACTCTCCCCCTCCGAAGAGCTCATTGGATACAGTGAGCCTTTCCCCCTTGAGGTCGACTCCTGCAACTCCACCATTTACTCCCATGGCATCAAAGAGTAGGTCCCCCTTGAGGTCCATAAGAACCTTACCAAAACTTCCCACCTTGGATTTTTTGTCTAGATCCTGTAGCCTGCCTTCCTTGGCTTTAGGTGCTTCCAGAAACCTGTCAATTACATCGGTAGAGAGGGCTGCTATAAAGTAACCCCTGTAGGCCTTTAGGTAGACATCTGCTCCTGCTAGCTCCCTGGGTTTCCTCTCCTCCTTGAGGACATAGAACTCACCCCTTCTATCAAAGTAATCTGTCACCTTGGGTTTTATCCCCAGGTAGGCAATCCCTGTATCCACTACCATAACCTCTTCGCTGAAGGTATTGTCGATCATATCAAAGGAGAATAAGTATACATCCTTCAAGGCCTTTCTTCCAAGGTCGATATCCTTCCAAAGTTCTTCCCTTCCGCTTTCTTCCATGCCCTTCTCTATAAAGGTATAGTCATGCTTGTTTATCCCTCTGTTAACATAGACCTGCTTTATCCCCTCCTTAAAGAAGGTTGAGCTATCTACCCTATAGATAAAGTTAAAGCTTAAGAAAAATACCGCAACTACCGCTAAAATTAAGATTATCAATCCCTTTATAACTTTCAAGGCTGCCTCCTATTGGTATCTTTTATTTTGGATCCTCTTTAGCTCCCTAATTGTAAGGTCGATATCCTCACTCTTCATTACAGGAGAACTAAATCTGGCTCTTCTAATCTCTCTTTCAGGCATATCCACAAAAAGGGTATCCTCCTTGAGATACTCTCCCTTAGCCATAATCTTTCCAGTTGGAGCTACAACCTCTGAACCTCCCCAGAAGCTCACTCCGTCCTCTACTCCCACTCTGTTAACCATTATAAAATAGGTTCCGGTCATGGTAGCTGTCTGATAAGCTATCCCCTCCCAGTCCTTAGCCATGGAATCCACTCCCAGTTCAAATCCTCTGGCAGGGCTGCTCACAAGACAGAAGATATAGTCCGCTCCATCCTGTCCCAGGATATACGATGCCGACTGATGCCATGCATCCTCACAAATTAGTACACCAAATCTTCCGTGCTTGGTGTCAAAAGCTCTGAATCTGTCTCCACTCTTAAAGTACCTTCCCTCAAAAAACATTCCATAGGTAGGAAGGTATACCTTTCTGTGAGTATGAGTCACCCTTCCGTCCTCCAGATAAAATGCAGAGTTGTAGATAAAGTTATCCTTGCCCTTTTCAACTCCTCCAAAGAGGATACTGATATCTCTGCTTGCCTCCAGAAGCTTCTGAGGAATCTCTACACATACATCGTAGACCATCTCCTCCAGAAGGTATCCCGAAAGAGCCAGCTCTGGAAATACAACTATATCCATACCTTTTTCCTTGGCTTCCTCTACCTTCCCCATCATTATCTCAAGGTTTTTTTCTATATTTCCCAATGTCGGTTTTATCTGCGCTATTGCTGCCTTCATCCTTCCCCCTTTACAGATGTTTTAAATCTTCTACCGTTGTTATCTTTATATTTCCGTAGCTTCCCTCTACTATCTTTACCCTTCCCCCTATATACTCCACAAGGGATGAGTCATCTGTTCCCAGCCAACTGTCTTCAGCTGCTTTCTCATAGGCCTTCACAAGGAGCTCTCCCTTAAATACCTGAGGTGTCTGAGCTGCCACAAGGGTTGACCTCACAGGGGTAGACTGAATTATTCCATTCTCATCTACCACCTTTATGGTGTCCTTTACAGGGACTCCCACTACCACTCCGTCTAGTCCATCTTTCCTGAGCTCCTCATAGGCACTCTCTATGAAACCATCCTCTATAAAGGGTCTCACTCCGTCCTGCACCCCTATAAGGTCACTGTCTCTGCACTCCTGAATAGCGTTGTAGATAGAATCCTGTCTCTCTCTTCCCCCGGCAACTACCCTGGCAACCTTGTGGATAGAGTACTCTCTGCAGTACCTCTCTACTTCTTCAATATAGTCTGAGTTGGTCACCACCACTATATCCGTTACCAGCTTATTACCGTTTATCTTCTCAAGGGTATGGATGAATATGGGCTTTCCCTCCCACTCTAAAAACTGCTTGGGGTATCCCAGTCCCATCCTCTTCCCTACTCCTGCTGCTGCCACTATAAAGGTATATTTTTTCACTTCAATATCCTTTCTTGATTAATTATTTTTACATCACTACTTAAGAGTCACCACAGTACATCCCAGTCCACCCTCATTCTGGTTGGCTGTTCTGAAGCTCTTTACATATCTGCATGTCTTCAGGTACTCTAAGATACCAGTTCTAAGAGCTCCAGTTCCCTTTCCGTGAACTACATAGATCTCATTGTAACCACTTAGCAGAGCACTGTCCAGATAGGTTTCCAGTTCATGGATTCCCTCATCCACCATCTTTCCTCTCAGGTCTACCTGAGACTTGGCTGCTGCTCTTCTGCTTACGTGGGTCTTTGTATAGGTCTTCTTCTTTGGCTCCTGACTTAGTTTAACATCATCTAGTGGTACCTCCAGCTTCAGGATTCCTGCCTGTATCTGTACCGCTTCCTTGGATGCTATTACCCTTGTAATTACTGCTTTCTGGTTGAGGCTCTTTACAAACACCTCGTCTCCCTCTTTAACTGTGATCTTTCTCTTGATCTTAGGCTTTACAGCTACTTTCTTAGATTTATCTTCATTCAGGGCCGATCTCAGCATATTCAGACTCTTCTGAAGTTTCTTGGCATCGTCCTTCTTACTCTCCTCAGTCTGGATCTTATCCACAAGAGCCTTGGCCTTGGACTGCATCTCCTTCATCATCTTATCTGCCTTAGAATATGCTTCCTTCAGGATCTCATTTTTTTCCTTCTCAAGAGTTCTGAGCTTCTCCTCATACTCCTCCTTGTTTTTAAGGGCTTCATCCTTCAGTCTTTCAACCTCAGCCTTCATCCCGTCCAGTTCCTCCGACTGCTCCCTTATATTGGAGATCATCGTCTCTACCTTCTTATCCTCATCACTTATATAGGATTTGGCTCTGTCTATTACCTCTCCTAGCACACCCAGCCTCTTTGCGATAATAAGGGCATTACTCTCTCCGGGAATCCCCATAAGTAGCTTATATGTAGGTGAAAGGGTCTCCAGGTTAAACTCCATGGAAGCTGTCTCAATTCCGTCGGTATTGTAACCATGAGCCTTTACCTCACTATAGTGGGTCGAGATAAGGGACTTACACTTTCTCTCTGTCAGGTAGTCGATTACAGCCATTGCAAAGGCCGATCCCTCCATAGGATCCGTTCCCGATCCCAACTCATCTAGAAGCACAAGGGATGACTTAGTAACGTTCTCCAGGATCTCCTGCACATTCTTCAGGTGTGCCGAGAAGGATGACAGGGACTGCTCGATACTCTGCTCATCTCCAATATCTGCATATACCCCGTTAAAGTATCCTATGCTTGTTTTCTCACTTGCAGGAATAGGTATTCCAGATAGTGTCATCAGAGTAAGTAGTCCTGCTGTCTTTAGAGCTACCGTCTTACCTCCGGTATTTGGTCCTGTAATAAGAAGGGTATTGTAGTCCCTACCTATCTCAAATGTTAGAGGTACTACCTCCCTCTCATGGATAAATGGATGTCTTGCTTCCACCAGGCTTATAACTTCCCTGGTATTTAGCTCTGGTATTACACACTTCTTTTCCAGAGAGTATGTAGATTTTGCCATAAGCTTGTCTATATCAAGGATGGCATCTCCTACCTGGTTTATTCCCTCTGAGTTCACCCTTATCTGGTCTGTAAGTCTTAGAAGGATCTTTCTTATCTCCTCCCTCTCCCTTACCTCTAGCTCCCTCATCTTGTTGTTGAGGGAAACAATAGTCAGGGGCTCGATAAATACCGTCTGACCACTTGCTGATCTGTCGTGCTCTATTCCCTTGATCTGACCCTTGAAGTCTGCCTTTATAGGGATAACGCTTCTCCCCTCTCTCATGGTAACTATTTTTTCCTGGATAGCTTTGACATAGGCCGGGTTGGTAAACATATCGTCAAACTTCTTCTTGATATTTGCATTTATGATCTTCTGCTGCATCCTGATATCTCTCAGGTCCAGGGAAGCGTCATCCTTTATCTTCTTCTCATTGTCTATGGCTTTATTTATTATCTCCTCTATTCCCTTATAGAGGGGCATCCCCTTAAACTTATGAGTCAGGTGCTTATACTTACCCAGCTCCTCCAGCTTTCCAATGAAAAGTCTGAATATCTTAAGGTTTTCCTTTATGTGCCATACCTCTTCTGGGTCCAGATAGGTTCCTACAAGACTTGTCTTCCTTACAATGCTCTTTATATTCTTCATTCCAGCAGCTTCCATACCGCCGTCATACTTTAAAAATTCCATAAACTCTCTTACAAGGTCTAACTCCTTCTTTACCGAGTTAAGATCTGAATATGGCATCATCTCTAATATTTCTACCTGTGAATCCTCTATATTGGAGTAGCCGGCAATCTCTTCTCTGAGCTTGTCAAACTCCAAAACACTCAAACTATGATTGTTCATCTTAAACCACCTTATAACTAGATTTTTTCACTCTATTATAACACAATAAAAACCTTTTGCCTATGAAGCTCCAGCCAAGGTTTTCAAAAAAGACTTGATATTTATTGGGGATGATGATATAATAATTTGCAAAATGTTTATAAGGAGGTGTACATAATGAAAAGATGTGAAATTTCTGGTAAGGGAATGCAGTTTGGTCACGCAGTATCTCACTCGCACAGACTTAACAACAGAGTTTGGAAGCCAAACCTACAGCCAACTAAGATCATGATCAACGGACAGCCACTTAAAGTTAAAGTTTGTTCTAAAGTTCTTAAGACTATCAAGGGAGCTACTGAAGTAGAAGTTCTTAAAGTTCTTAAAGCTAACGAGAAGACTCTTAGCCCTAGAATTGCTAAAGCTCTTGCTAAGTAATTCCAATAAAAAAAGACAGTGCTCACAAAGAACTGTCTTTTTTTATTGCTTTTATTTATATTTTACCGACTCACTTCTGCCCTCTTAAAATGAGTCCTTCCATGCATTGTAGTTCTCTCTTTCCATAGCCATCTTTTCCTTTATCTCTTCCTCGCTACGTAATCCCCAGGTGTCCTTTTTCTCAGTTGAAGATATGACTACACTTTCCTCAGGTTCCGCCAGCTCTATACTTTCACTTCTATAGTTCTGTCTTGCTGTATTTTCAGCCTCTATCTTCTCCTCAAACTTCTTATTGGATTCTATGAGGGCTCCTCCCGCTGCTCCTAGTGCCGCACCTATCCACGCTTCATCATTTCCGCCTACTATATGCCCAACTGCTGCTCCCACACCGGCTCCCACTGCTGCTCCCTTTACTCCGGCTTCTGCGCTCATAAAGGTAATCAGCATAGCAAGCATAAAAATCACAGATCTTATCTTCATAGCCTCAACTCCTTCCTATTAATATTATAACACCCTTTTTCCAGCGGTGTACCTTAAATTTTCATACAAAAAAAGACCGGTTATCCCGGTCTTCATAGATTACTTAGATACAGTTGTTGTGTAAGGAAGTAAAGCTATGTTTCTAGCTCTCTTGATTGCAGTAGCAATCTTTCTCTGAAGCTTTGCAGAAGCACCGTTTGCTCTTGCAGGCTTGATTCTTCCCTTATCGTTAAGGAAGTTTGCTAGTACCTCTACGTTCTTGTAGTTGATATCAGCTTCCTTTACTCTTAATCTAGGTTTTCTTCTTCTTCTAGGTTTTCTGAAATCTGCCATTAGTTACACCTCCTGAGATATTGATAGATGGGATTTCTCCCCAAAACTACAGTCTATAGGACTATCCTATTCCTGAAATAAAATTACTTCTGCTTAACTACGATGTATCTCATAAGACCTTCAGTAATGTTAAGCTTTCTCTCTACTTCAGTTAACTGAGTTCCGTCGATCTCAAAAGTAGTAAGTACGTAGAATCCGCTTGTCTTCTTGTCGATAGCGTATGCTAGTTTTCTCTCTCCCCACTTTTCAGTCTTAAGGTCAGCTGCTCCAGCTTTAGTAAGAGTCTCCTCTACCTTAGCTACTAGTGCATCTCTACCGTCAGCCATTACAGTTGGGTTGATGATGTACATAATTTCATACTTTCTCATTAATATTACCTCCTCCCTCTGGTTTTAGCCTAAGAATCTAGTTCTTAAGCAGGGCAAGGATTATTATATCAGATTTTTCATACTTTTTCAATGATTTTATCCGTTTTTTCTAACCCATGGTGGAAGATCAAGGTCTTCCTCTACATTTTGTGGTGTTCCCAGAGTTACCTGCTCCGTCTTCTGTTCCACCTTTTCAGTTGGCGCTACATTGATGAATGGCTCACTCTTGTGATCATCCTCTAAGAAGTTAGTTGCAACAACAGTTACCTGGATCTTATCTCCATACTCCTCATCTATTACAGTTCCAAACATTACATCCTCTGCTGCCTTACCTGCTGCATCCTTTACTAGGTTAGATACTGCAAATGCCTCCTGTAGGGCAAGAGTAGATGGTCCAGTGATGTTTATAAGTATCTTACTTGCTCCAGAGATAGACTTCTCTAGAAGAGGTGACATAAGAGCTTTTTCAGTTGCCTTAGCTGCTCTGTTTTCTCCCTCGGCTTCTCCAAATCCAATCATAGCAATTCCAGAGTTTACCATACTGGTTCTTATATCAGCAAAATCCAGGTTGATTAGTCCCTGCTGAGTTACAAGGTCTGCCACACCCTTTATTCCTATCTTAAGGATGTTGTTGGCTTCCTTAAATGCATTTTGAAGAGTTATTGTCTTTTCTGGCAGCTCAAATAACTTATCATTTGGTACTACAACAAGAGCATCTACAAACTCCTTCATTCCACAAATTCCAAGGTCTGCATTGCTCATTCTCTTTCTTCCTTCAAATGAGAACGGCTTCGTTACCACTCCCACAGTAAGCACTCCAAGCTCCTTAGCTATCTTGGCAATTATAGGAGCTGAACCTGTACCAGTTCCTCCACCCATTCCTGCTGTTATAAAGAGCATATCTGTTTCCTCTAGAAGCGCCTTTATCTTCTCCACATCTTCCTCTGCTGCCTGCTTTCCTATCTCAGGGTCTGCACCTGCTCCCAGTCCTCTTGTGAGCTTCTCTCCAAGCTGTATTCTTATATCAGCCAGTGAGTTGTGTAGATCCTGGGCATCGGTATTTGCAGCAATATACTCTACTCCGTCTACTCCCTCAGATATCATATCGTTGATGGCGTTTCCTCCTCCGCCACCAGCACCAATTACTTTTATTCTTACTAAAGACTCATTTGTCTGTATCATGCGCCTGCCTCCTGCTCCTTCTAAATAAATTCCTTTATCCAGCTCTTCATATTATCAAAAATTCCAGATTTTTCAACCTTTGGCTTTGCCGCCTTCTTTTCCTTACCTTCCGAAGCCTTGACCTCTTCCTTAGGTTTTTCCTGAGGTTCCTCAGCTTTTACCTCTTCCTTTATAACTTCCTTCTCAGGATTCTTTATCTTAAAGTGCTCCTTTTCCAGCACCTCCAGTAGTATTCCCAGTACTGTGGAGTAGGAAGGTAGAGCTTCCACCATTCCCCTTATCTTGATAGGTTCTCCTACCCTTACCTTGTAGTTGAGGTTTTTAGCCAGCTCCTCCACTACCTCAGCCATAGTGACTGCTCCTCCTGTAAGGATAACACCATTTCCTAGGTATCCCTTAAACCCTGATTCCTCTAGAGCCTTGGACAGGTAGTTAACTATATCTCCGCTTCTTGCATCAAAGAGACCCCTTATAGATTGAATGCTGAAGGATCTTACTTCCTCTCCCACCTTCATCTCTATATTTTCCTCAGCCTTGTTCTCATTGTAGAGCTCCTTAAGCTTGAGGGCGTCGCTCTTTTCCATCTTAAACATATAGGCTAGGTCATTTACATAGTGCATCCCGCCTATTGGTATACTCTTAGAATAGATGAGTTTACCGTTTTTAAAGATTATAAGGTCTGTAGACCCCTCTCCTATATCCGCAAGGGCCACTCCCATCTTCTTGTCATCTTGTGTAAGGATAGCCTGAGCTGAAGCATAGGAATTTAGAGTTATCTCCTCTACACCAACTCCCGCTCTGTTCACAGCTTCTACCAGTAGCTCAAGCTGTGCTTTCTCTGCAGTTATGAGGTGGACATCCCCCTCTAAGCTGCCTCCTATTATGCCCACTGGATTCTTAAGGATCCCAGAGTTATCCACTCTTATATTGTATAGCTCCTTCTTTATTACACTTTCTCCAGAGAGAGTTTCCTTCTCTGCCAGTTCATAGAGGTTATCAAGGTGATCTTCCTTCACTACCTCTTCATCCTCTGAAAAGTTAAACTTCATATTTCTGGTTACCGACTTTAAGTGGTCCCCTCCTATACCTATAGAGGCTTTCTTTACAGATTTTCCTGTTTTTTCTTCCAGCTTCTCTATGGCTGTTCTGATGCACTCACTTAAGGTTTCAACATCTTCTACCTTTGATTTTCTTACTCCTTTTGAGACTACTTCTGTAGAGCCTAATACTCTTATTCTTTCACCGTCTCCGCTGAGTTCTCCTAAAATCGCTTTTACCCTGGAACTTCCTATGTCCAAGGCTGCCTTTAATACTACATCTCCCATAAAGCACTCTCCCGCTTACTTTACTATATAATCTCTAAAACGAATATCTATATACTCCAGGGGATCTCCCCCCGACTTCAACTTCAAGTAGAGCCGTTCTAGCAAACTATATTTCTCTTCTGGAACCTCCTGTTTAGTCTTTATTACCGTGCCATCCAGAAGAACCATCTTAATACAGTTTTCATCTTCCACATATAGCTGCGACACTAGACCTTCCAGTTGTTTTCCATTTATTCTTTCTAAGATTTCCGTTAATTCCTCTATTTCTTCCATATCTTTTATCGAGAGTATAGGATAGTCCTTCATAGGGAACTCCTCTAGATAGGAAAATACCTTTTTTCCCTCATCCAAAGAATAGATCTTCCCACTGTAAAGGATATAGAAGTGAGGTTTTTTACCCTTTATCCTTATCGTCACCTTGTTAGGAATCTGCTTCCTGACTGTGGCTTCCTCCACTCTTACATCCTCTTCCAGGATCTCCTCCAGCTTATCTGTATCCACATCCCAGATTAACCTTCCCTTGAGGAGAGCTACCTCTCCCTCCAGTTCCTTAGACACTATGCCTATATCCCCTTCCAGGCTGATCTCATCCAAAAAAAAGATATCGCTCTTCAAAAAAAAGTTATCTACATATGTAAAGGTGGTGAAAATTAAACAAATAAAGAAAAATCCAAAAATATTTTTCAAAATTTTAGCTCCTATTTTCCCAGGTTAATTATAATATTATCACTTTTTTTTTTACTATGCAATTGATGTAAGGATTTTTTTTACCACATCATCAAATGTATAGTTCTTAAGACTTGCGAGCTTAGGCAGTAAACTTGTTTCCGTCATACCGGGACAGGTGTTCACCTCTAGGAAGTAAACCTTCCCGTTGCTCAGTATGAAGTCACTCCTTGTCCCACCCTGAAGTCCCAGCTCCTCATGTATTGATTTTGCATACTTCATAGCTGTAGCATACTCATCCTCAGTGATCTTTGCAGGGTACTCATAGTCCGTCTTCCCTACTGTATACTTGGACTCATAGTCATAGGTTCCGTCGTGGGGCTTTATCTTCAGTACTCCCAGAGCTTCTCCGCACAGCACTCCTGCTGTAAGCTCCTCTCCCTTGACAAACTCCTCCATTATAGGTTCCTTCCCCTCTAGCTCCTTCAGGGCTGTTGCTGCTTCCTCCTTTGTTTGACAGATATAGAGTCCTACGCTGGACCCCTCCGAAACAGGCTTTACAACTACAGGGAAGTTTTCTATCTCATCTATACTCTTATATGTCTTAGGTATTCTTATGCCGATATTATCAGCAACTACCTTGGTTATATGTTTATCCATAGCCACAGCACTTGCAGTTGCTCCAGATCCTGTATACTTTTTCCCCAGCATGTCCAGCAGCCCCTGGATTCTTCCGTCCTCACCATACTCACCGTGAAGAGCCAGGAAAGCTACATCATAGTCGTTTTCCACAAAGGCTGAGACCAGGTTTTTCTCTACAAGATCCACTCCATATGCATTGTACCCCTGCCTGATAAGGCTTTCCAGGATAGCTCCTCCTGTTTTTAGGGATATCTCTCTTTCTGCTGATGTTCCACCCATAAATACTGCAACTTTCATTTTATTCCCCCACTACTATTATTTCTTCTTCTAGATCTATTCCGCTGTGCTTCTTTACCTCTTTTTTCACCTCAGCTATCAGTTCCTTGATGTCGCTGGCCTTGGCATCTCCGTGGTTTACAATAAAGTTTGGATGAACCATGGATATCTGTGCTCCTCCAACTCTCTTCCCCTGCATTCCTGCTTCAATAATAAGCCTTGCAGAGTAGTGTCCCTCTGGATTTTTAAATGTACTTCCCAGGTTTGGAAGGTCTAGAGGGTGGTTCCCTCCCCTCTTTTCCTTGAGCTCCTCTACCCTTGCTTCATCATATCCCTTCTGAAACTTAAAGGTAGTGCTGAGAACTATCCACTTCTTCTGCTGGATCTCAGTTTTTCTGTAGGTAAAGTGGATCTCATCCCTCTTAAGGGTTCTTATTTCATGGTTTTCATCTACTATCTCCACCTCTTCTATACAGTCGAAGATCTCCGTTCCGTAGGCTCCACCATTCATATATACTAATCCTCCAAGGCTACCTGGAATTCCAGCCAGGTTCTCAAGCCCGGAGTAATCATTTTCCTTCATATACTCAATGAAATCGTCAAAGTCGATTCCTGCCTCTGCCCTCACCAGGCCATCTCCTAAATCCTCTACCTTCTTAAGGTTTTTAAGGGAGATAAAGCTCACATCCATAAACTCATCTGAAAGAAGGGTATTGGTTCCGTTTCCAATTAAGAAGACCTTATCCCTCCCCTTTAAAGCCTCTACTATCTCCGACTTCTCCTCTATAACTATTAACTCCTTGGCACTTCCTCCAACCTTCATGTTGGAGAACTCCTTCATTTCGTGACTCTTATATATTTTCATCGGCTACTATCCTTTCATCTTCTCTGCTACTCTGTGAGCCAGGGCTGATATACTCCCTGCTCCCATGAATAAATAAGTGATATCTTGATTTTTTCCAGCTACATAATCCTCTATACTCTTCTCATCTCTTTCAATTCTTATATTCTTATGCTCACTTACTTCTAGCAGGTCTTCCAGGGTAACACCGAATTCATCCTTTTCTCCGGCAGCAAAAACTGGCATTATCACCACTTCATCTGCTCCCTTGAATACTCCCTTAAACTCATTCAATAAGAACTTTAATCTGCTGTATCTATGTGGTTGAAAGATCGCTACAATTCTATTTTCCTCCACACTCTTGGCTCCCTGAAGGGTAGCCTTTATCTCCGTCGGGTGGTGGGCATAGTCATCTACGATCTTTATTCCTTCGTCATAGAGTACATCATATCTTCTCTTGGCTCCCTTAAACTTTCTTAGAGCCTCTCTGATTCTCTCTACATCTACTCCGTGCTTCAATGCCAGGTAGATTACCGGCAGGGAGTTTGAGATATTATGATCTCCCGGTACTCCCAGAACAAACTCTCCTATGAGCTCTCCCCCTATGTGCACATCATAGCAGCTCATACCGTCCTTTACTCTCAGGTTGCCTCCCACTATATGAGCTTCCTTGCTGTCTATTCCATAAGTTGTGACCTTTGGATTTTCTCCTATGATCTTTCTTACATTGTCACAGTCTACATTAACCACTATCTCTTTTTTGGTTTTTTCCATAAACTCAATAAAGGATCTCTCTATATTCTCATATGATCCGTGGTTTTCCAGGTGATCCGCTTCAATATTGGTTATAATAGCCTCCGAGGAGTTTAGGTATAGGAATGAGTTGTCGCTCTCATCGGCCTCAGCGATGAAGATCCCCGATCTTCCACCTTGGGCATTGGAACCAATCTCTGGCACTATACCTCCCACAACAATTGTAGGGTCTACGCTTAACATAGCTGCTCCCAGCATAGAACTGGTTGTAGTCTTTCCGTGGGTTCCTGCTACAGCTATTCCTTCCTCCCTGTTCATCAGAAGGGCCAGAAGCTCTCCTCTCTTTATTACCTCTATTCCGTCCTTTACAGCTCTCTCATACTCTGGATTTCCCTGCTTTATGGCACTGGATCTCACTACGAGGTCTGCTCCCTCTACGTTTCTTTCATCGTGTCCGATGAATATCTTTATTCCCATCTCTTCAAGCTCATCTGTTGCATAGCTTCTCTTAAGGTCTGAACCAAGGACCTCATATCCCTGCTCACACATTATCTTAGCCAGTCCGCTCATACCTATTCCGCTTATTCCTATAAAAAATATTCTTTTCATTAGTTCCCCCAGATATCTATGTCGTTAGCGATCCTCTCAGCCGCATTTTCCTTCTGCATTATCTTCAGCTGCACCTTCATCCTAGCCATCTCCTTAGGATCCTTTATAAGGTCAAAGGCTCTGTCTATTGCTATCTCCGCCTCGGAGTTCCTGTGGACAAAGGCTGCCCCTGCTTCCTCCAGTATCTTGGCGTTCTCATACTGTCCTACTTTGATAGACTGATAGGGTACCAGTATCGCCGGTACTGCCAGCTCAATAATCTCTGATATAGTAAGTGCTCCTGCCCTGCAGACTATAAGGTCTGCTGCAGCCATGATGTTTGGCATATTTTCAAAGTAAGGCTTAATTACATCGTTGGCCTTATACTTCTTCACCTTGTTATTTACTTCTTCAAAGTGTCCCTCTCCAGTAGCCCAGTATATCCTTACCTTCTTATCCTCCAGAGCCAGATTCCACTTTTTAAGCAGTGCGTCATTTATACTTTTAGCTCCCAGGCTTCCCCCGGTAATTAGAAGAACCTTTTCATCCTCCTCTATCTTAAGCTTCTCTCTTTCAGTCTGCCTGTCTGCCAGATACACCTCTTTTCTCAGAGGGTTTCCAGTAACCTCAAGCCTTCTGTAATACTTTATTGGAAGTTCATCATAGGTCTTTTCAAAAGCCAGAAAGCTCTTATCTGCAAACCTGTAAAGAAGCTTATTGGCAAATCCTAGATTTGCATTCTGCTCCTGAAGGTAGACCTTCTTTCCAAGAATAAGCCCTGCCACAAGGATTGGCACCGATATATAATTTCCAAAACCTATTACTGCCTCTGGCCTCTCTCTCATAACTATAAAGATAGCCTGAATGATGCTCTTAAACATCTTAAAAAAACTTAGGGGTTTCTTTATGCTCAACGGGATTACATCCAAGCCAATAAACTTATACTTAGACCTTCCCAGTATATCCTTTTCCATCCTGTGCTTTGTTCCTACGAAGGAACATTCTACACCCTTTTCTCTTAGGGAGTCTGCTACAGCTATAGCCGGGTATATATGTCCTCCTGTTCCGCCTGTTGTTAATATTACCTTCTTCACCCTTATTCTCCCTTCCTAAAATATTTTCTTATCAGTTCCTTGAACCTGTCTCCCCTCTGGATATAGCTCTTAAACTGATCAAAGCTTGCTGTTGCCGGTGAGAGAAGAACTGTGTTTTTCTCCTCTGTATCGATTGCCTCATATATTTTTTCTACTACCCTGTCCAGGGTCCCCTCATTGTATAGAGCTTCCCTTGGATATCCGGTCTCAAGAAAGAGCCTCTCCAGCTCATCTCCAATCTCTCCTATGAGATAAACAGCCTTGGCCTGACTGGATACTCCCACCACAAGGGGAGTTAGGTCCAGCTTCTTGTCCACTCCTCCAAGTATTACAATGGGATCTTCATAGGCTCCCACTGCCATAAGGGTTGATTCCAGGTTGGTTCCCTTGGAATCATTTACAAAGAGGGTCTTCCCCCTTGTATAGAACTCCTCCATCCTGTGTTCCAGTGAGCCTGTATTATAGAGAAATTCTCTTACCCTCTCCCAATCCAGACCCTCTATCAGGGCCACTGCTATTATAAAGAGCTGATTTTCAAGGTTGTGCTTCCCCTTCAGGGAGAAGCTTCCCGAATCTGCAACTTCCTCACTGCCTGCAACAATCCTTTCTCCCTCACAGTGGATCATGGCTTCCTTGTCTTTCCTGGAAACAGTTATTCTCTTGGCTGCTATCCTGCTCCCTCTCTCCACTATCTCGTGAGAATCTACATTCAGTATAAAGTAATCCTCAGTGCTCTGATTCATGGTAATATTCATCTTTGTATCGTAGTACTCCTCTGCACCTTCATATCTGTCTAGGTGGTCTGGTGCAAGGTTTACTACCATTGCTATATCCGCCTTAAAGGTGTCCAGGTTTTCCAGCTGGTAGGAGCTCATCTCAAGAACTACATAGTCCAGTTCCTTCCCTCCTTTAATTTCCAGAACCAGCTCTGCAAAGGATCTTCCTATATTTCCCGCATACTCTGATCTTCTACCACAAAACTCCAGCATCTCCTTTATCTTTGTTGTAACTGTTGTTTTTCCATTGGTTCCTGTAACCGCTATTATCTTTGGCATCTTCCCCATCTCTGAAAGTTCCCTGTAGGCAACCTCCAGCTCATCTATTACCTCTACCCCTGATTCCCTGGCCCTTACAACCAGTTCTGTGTAGGGTATCCCCGGGCTCTTTATAAATAATGAGGTCCCCTCTATATGCTTTAGGGCTTCCTCAGATGAAATAGCCTTCTTGTCATCTACCAGCAGTACATCATATCCCTTTTCCAATAATAACTTCTGAGCTCCCATTCCACTCATACCAGCTCCATAAACTATAGCCCTTTTCATCTTCTACCACCAACCAAATATTATTTTCTAGATAAAAAGCAACGTGACGTTGCATCCTGATAATCAATTGGGACACTAGTTGCTTCATTTAATTTTTATAAATTCGATACTTTCTTTAATAATAAAAAAAATACTTTACTCCAACTTTCATTGGAGTAGACTATTTTTTCTATTTGTAAATATAACCACGGAGTTAACCGTGGTTATATGATTTAAAGTATTCCTCTTAGTCTTACCATTCCAAGAGCAGCTATTCCACACATTAGAGCTACGATCCAAAATCTCATAGTTACCTTTGTTTCTGGCAGACCATGAAGCTCAAAGTGGTGGTGGATAGGTGCCATCTTAAATATTCTCTTCTTTCTCATCTTGTATGAACCAACCTGAAGTATTACCGACATCGCTTCTATTACGAAAACAAGTCCTACCACAGGAAGGATTAACTCCTGCTTCAGGAAGATAGCCACTAGCCCAAGTACTCCTCCAAGAGTAAGGGATCCTGTGTCTCCCATGAATATCTGTGCCGGATAGAAGTTATACCAGAGAAACCCTAATCCTGCTCCGCAGAGAGTTCCCAGGAATACAGCTATCTCTCCTGCACCCCTTATATAGTGAAGGTTCAGGTAGTCACTCAGCTCTATGTGGCCGCTAAAGTAAGCTATTACTGCTAAGATGGAGGCTGCTATGATTACCGGCATAATTACCAGACCATCCAGACCATCTGTTATGTTTACTGCATTGGAAGTTCCAACTAGTATCAGCATAATGAATAACAGCATTAATCCCGCGCCGATATACAGGCTGGAGTTTGAGAATACCGGGTTGATTATAGAGAGGTCCAACACCCTGTCCCCTGTAAGGCCACTCTTATAGATAAAGCTCCAGGCAAGAAGACTTATCAGCCCCTGTCCCAGGATTTTCTTTCTTCCAGAAAGCCCCTTCTTGCTTTCAGTAAACTTTTTATAGTCATCTATAAAGCCGATAGCTCCAAAGAGAAGCATGGCTAGCAGGAGTATTCCCACAAACTTATTCCTTATATCTCCTATAACTATCATTGTAAAAAGGGTTGAAAGCACAATCAGTACTCCTCCCATCGTTGGAGTTCCCTTCTTGGAAAAGTGACTCTCAGGTCCCTCCTCCCTTATGGATTCACCCAGCTTCTTTCCCTTGAGGTATTTTATAAAGGGTTTACCTGTAAATAATACCGTTATAAAGGCCAGTAAGAATCCTATAAAAACTCTTAAATATATGGATTTAGCCCAGGCCATGGAGCTAAATATTTCACCCAAAAAATAAAGCATCTTCCTCTTCTCCCTCTTATCTTATTATTTCTTCCAGTTTCATTCCTCTAGATCCCTTAAGGAGAATTGTAGTTCTTCCCTCGATTCTGTCTATTCTTTTCACTATCTCTTCCTTACTTCCAAGGTAGAGAACCCTGTCTGTGTCTCCAAAGGCTTCCTTCAATGCTCTCATCTCATCTCCATAGAGAAGGATTAGGTCTACCTTGATACCCTCTAGATCGTCCTTCAGGTCCCTGTGGTAATCTCCGCTTCCCTCACCAAGCTCCAGCATATCTCCTAGCACCATCACCTTATAGGTGTCGTTATAGAGACTGTTAAAGCTTTTGAAAGCACTCCTCATAGAAAGAGGATCTGCATTGTAAGCATCATTTATATAAAGTTTTTCACTTATCTTTCTCTTCTCATATCTCATAGAGGAAAGGCTTGCCTCTTCCAGTCCTCCTCTTATCTCCTCATAGGACATCCCAAAGGTTTTACCCAGTGCCACGCCCAGAGCTGCATTTATAGCGTTGTAGTAACCGTTTATAGGGATTCTGTATTCCTCCCCCGACAGAGTGAAGTTCACTCCCTCCTCATCCTCAGCTACCCTGCTCAATATGAAGTTGTTTTCCTCTTCAAATCCTGCTTTTATTCCCTCTACATCCTTGAGGTATCTGTCATCTCCAAAGAGTATCCTTCTCTCCATAGGAAGATACTTCAGCATCTCTCCCTTGGCTTTAAAGACATTGTCTACGCTCTTTAAAAATTCCAGGTGAGACTCACCGATATTGGTTATTATCCCGTAATCTATCCCTGAGATCTCACAGAGAAGGTCTATCTCTCCAAAGCTGCTCATCCCCATCTCAAGAACGGCAAACTCATCCCCTTCCCTTAACTGGAGTATGGTATATGGCAGACCTATATGGTTGTTGTAGTTCCCCTGACTCTTGATCCCTCTGTACTTCTGAGAAAGGATAGAGTAAACTATATCCTTTGTTGAGGTCTTTCCATTGGTTCCTGTTATTCCTATTACCTTTACATCTAAGAGCTTCCTGTACTCCCTTGCAAGCTCCTGCATCGTCTCTATGGTATCCTCTACCAGGATGGCTCTGCTGTTGTCTATCTCTACCTCTGGATCATCGTAGATTACAAGGCTTGCTCCCCTTTCCAGGGTAGCTTCCACAAACTTGTTTCCACCGCCTATTGCAAAGAAGACATCTCCCTTCTCCACAAGACGACTATCCATTCTTACGTCCCTTATCTCCAACTGAAGATCCTGGTTTCTTCCCTTAAAAACATCCCTAAAAGCTGCTTCTATTTTCATAAGAAATACTCCTAATTATACCATTTTTAAACTTTTCCATCAATCTTAGCTCCCTCTTTCTTCCTTAAAAATTTTAGAAAAGTGGTAGAGGGAATCGTATACTTCTACATCCCTTCCTGCCTTAACTTCCTCAGATTTTCCATGACCTGTTCTTACTAGGACCCCTCTCATTCCAAGCCTTCTTCCTGCTTCTACATCACTCATCTTGTCCCCTACCATTATAGAGTTCTCAAGATCTATATCCAGATCCTCTTTAGCCTGTAAAAACATTCCAGGTTCTGGTTTTCTGCAGCCACAATCCTGCTTATACTCTCCTATCCCCTTTTCTGGATGATGTGGACAGTAGTAGTAAGCATCTACCCTTCCTCCGGATTCCTTGACCCTTCTGTCCAGATAGTCGTGAAGGGTTTTTACATCCTCCTCGCTGTAGTATCCTCTGGCGATTCCCGATTGATTTGTTACCACCACGATGAGGTACTCCGACTCTGAAAATACCTTAATGGCCTCAAGGGCTCCCTCTTCAAATTCAAAATCTTCCACCCTGTGAAGATAGTCCTTTTCCACATTGATGTTACCATCTCTATCTAAAAAGATACATTTTTTCATGATTTCTCCTCTTATCTTCTTCTTTTAAAGCTTAGGGGAATCAAATTATACACATTATCCCATAAAATCTTGTTGAAAATGTGATGAATTTTTACCCAATCACATAATTATATAACTTTTTTTATTTTTTTACAAAAAATAAAAAAAAGCTTGGCAAATTCCTATCCTCCCAGGGGGCTGCCCCCCAAGTACTTTCAGCGTTTACGGGCTTAACTTCTGGGTTCGATATGTGACCAGGTGTACCTCCGTAGCTATTTTTACCAAGCTATATAAACTATTTATTATTTTTAAAAAAATGGCGCTTCCAGCGGGGCTCGAACCTGCGACAACGCGATTAACAGTCGCGCGCTCTACCAACTGAGCTATGGAAGCGCAAGTAGCTTGGCAAGTTCCTATCCTCCCAGGGGGCTGCCCCCCAAGTACTTTCAGCGTTTACGGGCTTAACTTCTGGGTTCGATATGTGACCAGGTGTACCTCCGTAGCTATTCTCACCAAGCTATCTATTGA
>NZ_BSDY01000023.1 GCF_027925155.1 Propionigenium maris DSM 9537
GAGTTCAGGAAGCAACCGTAATTTATTGGAGAAATGGGTTTTGCATAAGTTATAAAAATTTAAAACAAATCCCTTGGATAAACACAATAGAATCAAAACATGGTCATACAAGATATGAAATTATAGGGAATATACACGAAGGATAGGAACAAATTTCAATTTTATCCGGTGGGATCCCACCGGAGGGGGGGAGGTAGAGAAGAGTGGGAAAAATGACGCTAGATGAAGCTATTAGACACGCTGAGGAAGTTTCTAAGTCAGAGTGTAGTGAATGCTCATTAGAGCATAAGCAGCTGGCAGAATGGCTTATAGAGCTTAAAGAGTTTAGACAAGACACTGGTAGAATGGGATATATGAGGATATATAGCTTTTTATCAAATTGTTTAGATAGTGGAGCGATAGGAGCTCTTGGAATAGATGAAAAAACAGCTCAAGAGTATGATGAGAAATCTAAAAAGTACTTTGAAGAAGAGTTTGATAAGTGGTTTAAAGGAACGTAAACAAATTCAATTTTGTGGAAGTTAGGAGCCCTGGGAAGGGCTCTTTTTATTTAAAAAGCAACTTTTAATAACTCTATTTTCTTCCCAAAATTAAAGGAGTTGTAAAAAACCTCTGAAAGGTTTTAAAAAAAGTTGTTTTTCATAGTCTAAAAGGCTATAATTAATAGTGTTTCATAAGAGGGTTTTAAAGAAAGTTGCAGATAGAATAACTTGTTAATAAAAGTTGTTATTGAATTATTAAAAGTTGCTTATATGTTATTAAAAGTTGCTTTTGAATTAACAAAAGTTGTCTCTCTGTTATTAAAAGTTGTTTTTCTGTTAAAGAAAGTTGCTTTTGACTTCATCCGGGCTTTAAAAATAAGGGCTAGATGGGTCGGAAAACTATAGAACTTTAAAACTTTAAAACTACAAACAGGGAGTTTGTTATGATTAATAATTCTAAGAAGAAAAAAGAAACCGTATTAAATCAACACTCTGCTTTAACCACCTTTAAATTAAAAGAAGGTAAGTACTATAAAATTGGGGTAGAAAAAAGTATATTTGCCCTCCTATTAAGAGCCCAACAGGATTTAAGAAAAAAGTTTAAAGAGGGATTTACCGAAAAAATGAAAGATCTTGGAGTCTCCCAGGATAAATATGACCACTTGCTTGAGAATGCCTTTAGCAATAAAAAGCAATATGGAATTGAACATTCTGAGTTCGATACTGAGGCTTTGACAAAAGTAGCTAATGAGGTTCTAGAGTTCCAGGAGAAGGGAATACTAGCACAAACTAACAATGAAGATGAAATCAAAAGGTTGACCTCCAATATTCAAAACGGGGTTTTAACAAAAGTTGCAGATAGACAAAAGCAACTTTTAATAACGAGCCAAGAAGTGGATGAGATAATAGGAGAAATAAAGAGATATTGCAAGGACACTGCTATAAAAGATTATCTGGATTTTAAAACAGTAGATTTTACTGCATTAGCTAATTCTATAAATACCAACAGTACCATGCTAAAGAAAGATATAAAGAATGCAGCTAAGACAGTCCTGGAGTTCAACTATATAAATAAAAAAAATCTAGATGTTGAGGTTGTATCCAACTTGCTGGCTTCAGTAAGATTTACTCATGATAAGAAAAATAATATGACCTGGCTGGTGTATCAGATCCCCAGAGAGATACTTGAACTTCTCCTTATCCCTGAGGTATATGTTCCGCTAGAGGGAGTAGTAGTTCATGAGTTGACTGGGACCTATACTATAAGAATGTACGGCTTACTAAAGGACCACCTAAAAAGAGGAGAGGTGGAGCTCAATAAAGAGGAAATGTTTAATTTCTTTTCATTGCCTAAGTCTTACGGGAATAAAACTAACCTGGTAAAGAAATTCCTTACTCCTACACTGGAGGAGGTTGAAAAAACATCAGGGATCCACACTCAATATGAATTTATCCCAAAGAATAGATACAGTAGGATAAAATTTTTTCCTGTTATGAAATCCCAAGTGAAAGGGGAGGAACTAAAAGTTATCCCTAAGGAGGAAAGAGAGGAAAAACTTGAATCCAATAAGAAGGTACTGGAGGAGATCTCAAAAGCTAAAAAGAATATCTATGTATCAAAAGCTTGGAATAAAAGAGCTGACAATAAGATACAAAAGATACTGAGAGAAGAAGGCGAAGGTTATGCAATCTTTATTTTAAAAGAATTGTACAAGGGGCTTGCCGGAGAGATCAAGACTACATTAGTCCAATACATAAATGGTATAATGAAAAATAGCCCAAAAGATGAAGTGATAGACCTTATAGAAACTCCTACAGAGTCTGAGGTGCTAGAGGCTGAGATAATAGAAGAGATACCTTCTCAGGGATCCAAGGAGGCAGCCTCAGAGCCTCAGAGTGACCCAGCCACTGAACTATTATATAATATGTTCTTGGATATGAAGAAAGATAAGCAACAGGAAATTGAAGGTAAAGCAAAAGAACTATATATAACTGAAACAAATACTAAAAAATTTGATAAAATGCATGAAAAAATCTTTATGACAATAAAGAAGACTTATATTGTTAAAGTTTTAAAAAAATCTATAATGGGGGAGTAGTATGGGAAAAATAGTAACTATAAAAAATAATAAGGGAGGAGTAGGAAAATCAACTCTTTCTAAAAATATAGCTCATGGGCTGGCCCTTTTGGAAAATAAAGTAGCTCTGATAACTTCAGACGCACAAAATGACAGCCTTATTCTCCTCGGAAAATGGTTTGAAGATGATAAAGGTCTGAAACATCACATCCAAACAGGCGAGGACGTTAAAATTAAAATAAGAGAGAATTTGGACTATCTACCTGTGGAAACTGATATTTTTGGGAACAACCTTAAAAAGAAAATAAAGGCAGCTTTTGACAAGTTCAAAGAGGAGTATGATTATATTATTGTAGACTGTGCTCCTGTATTTAATGTTTTGAATGATGTGATATTAGAAATAACAGATGAGATCATAGTTCCAATAAAATTGGACAAACTAAGTACAGCTGGTATTATGAGACTTATAAATAAAGCAGAAGGAGAGAAAATCACTCTAGTGGTCCCTAACCTTGTAAGAAATACCAGATTAAATAAAAAATACTATGAAGATCTTAATAGTTTCTTTTCGGATACAGGAGTAGTTTTGGCAGATCCTATACCTGAAAGTGTAGTTGAGGAAACTTTATCAGAAAAAGGTAAAACTATTTTTGAAACTGGAGCTAAGAAAGCACAGCCTCTACAGGAGATTTATGGGAATATTATAGGGGGGATTATAAATGAATAGTGACGTAATGGCTAGGCTCAAGAAACAATCGGGTAGCTTTAGAAAAAAAACAGAAAGTGTTCCGAAGCCTGCTGCTGGTAACATCGTGTTACAAGCGGAAGTGATAGGGGATTTTAATCTTACAGATAACGAGGGTCTTAATAAGTATCTTTTAGAAAAATCAATAGAACTACAAACCCTCCAAGCCAAAACTTCCCTTTCTTTAGGGAAGGTTTTTGAAGAGGTATTCCAAAAATTAGGCGGGAAAAACCAACATGATGGAACCTACGTAGCCTGGTTAGAAGGAAATGGTTTCAACAGAATGACAGCCCTTAGGCATAGAAGAAGACACCAGATGTATACCCTTGTAAATTCTGATAAAGGGAAAGCTTTTGTGGCAACCCTCCCGGTGAAAGTGATAGATTCGGTTTATAGACATAATGACTTTAGCGGTATAATATCTATTATTGATGACGGCATTACAAGAGAAGAGTTAGAAGTTATGTTAGTGCCTACTCCTGTAATAGATATACCTGTATATAATCCGAAAGAAACTGAGAAAGTTTATAAGAGTGTTTCTAAGCTTTGGAGAGCCGTATCCCTTGAAAAAGTATCGGATGAGAATGCAGAATCCTTTGAAAAGGATATGAAGAAGGTTGAAAGAATCCTTTCAAAGTGGCAGGAAGAAAAAGAAGAAGAGGGAAAGTAATAACCGCATATCAACTTGACTTCTTTGGGGGAGAGGTTGCTCTGGAGAGTTGGGAGCGGAATAATATGACAGAGTGTTTGTTGGATTAGAGCTAGACTAGGAGGGGAAATGAAAAAGTTAATAATTATACTTTTGGTGTTAATGGTAACTTTTATTCTTATAAACCCTGCGGAGATAGGCTATTATACAGGAATAGTCTTAGGGTTTGGTGCTCCATTCTTGTTGGTGATTTTATTTTTTTATGGTTTGTATAAAATAATTAATAGATAATAAAAGCCCAGGGTTATTCCCTGAGCTTTTTTTTATTCACTGCTACTTTGTCAATTGTCCTGTACCCTCCATACCCTAGATAACACCACATAAAGACATCATAGAGGTCCTGTGGGATAGCTTCTAGATACATCTTGACGCCCTTGGTTACATTGATAGCAACATCTGCTGAGAAGGCAAATAAGAGCCCCATAGGGATAGCTGAGAGAATGAAAATGTACATTACATACATGAAGGCAGGTCTTGCCCTGCTGGTCCACTTATCCGCAGACCTTGCCTCCTCCATGATAGCTGCATACCTCAGATCCTCACTTTTAAACTTCCCCTCTTGCTCCAACTCCAGGAGCTTTATCTTTTGTCTGGCTGCTTCCTCCTTGTCTGGGAAGAGCTTATCTACTATGGTGTTACCTAATCTTAACGCTTCACTAATCATAATACCTCCTAATCTAGTTGGAAGTGAGGCCAGTCCTTAAATGATTTCCAGTGGCCTCCGTAGCTGCAGTTATAACCAAGAGCCTTTCCTACCCTTAGGAGCTCCTCCCCTACCCTCTTAAACTGCTCTGTATTATTCCAATCCCCGTCAAAGGGGAAGGGTATAAAGTCTATTGCCTTCCCTGTCTGGTGGTAGGATTTCTTTTTTACACCGTCACACTTAGTAACTACCGGCCCCTTCTTAGTCCTTCCTTGAGCGTATAGGCTCTGCTGCTCCTGTAAGCTTCTGAAGCCGTGGGTGATGGTGAAATCTACATTCCCCTCCGCAAGGACCGCTCCAATTATCACAGCCAGCTTAGGATCTATATTACTTATATTTTTATGACTCCTACTCCCTAATCTATTCATCTATTTTCCTCCTTTGAGCAGCTCGATGGCTGTCTTCAGGTGTGCTAAAATGCCCTCATGCTCCTTAGAGTGCCCGGCATTGTACATGTCAAAGTCTTCTCTATCTAACTTTTTCTTATCAAGGATCCTCTCAACACTTTTAATCTCTGTTTTTATTTTCCCCTGCTCTCTCCAAAGGTGGAGGCAGAACAGAAGGAGGAGGGCAAAAAGCCCCCTCGTAGGATCTTCTAGTATTAACTGGACTAATGAAACCATAATCCCTCCTCATAAGTTTTTTTATTATCTCTCCCCTACACCGGAACAAAATTAGATTTGTCCCCATAACTCCGCTATAGAATAGGCCTGTACCTCTTCTACTGTCAGCATAGAGTTAATCTCTGTTTTCATAGCAGCTTCTTTTCTATATAGCTCCATCACGGCTATATGCATAGTGTCCCCTAAGCTTGTTATCTGGCCCGGTGTTAGCTGCTCCACAGACTTATCCGAAAAGAACCAATATTGATTGCCGTTAATTCCTGCTAGGGTCTTAATCGTATCCAGGTCGGATGTGTCCTCTTTCCTTATTCTCTGCTTATGACCTTCCCACTCGACAAGGTGTTCTGCTCTCACCTTGTCCCTGTGGTTCGTGATTTCGAGTTCTTTTTTTGATTTTGCAGCCTCAAGCTCTAATCCCCTAGCTTCTACCAATAAGCTCTCACGGTTCTCTGTAATATAATCCTCAACAATTACATTCCCTTCCTCGTCTACTTCTCTGAGCTGATCAAACTCAATCCTGTGAGGTAGTTCTAATGTGTCGTAATAGTATCCAGTTACCTTTTCCTCTACTACCCCCTCTTCTACCTCCACAGGCTCCCTTACTTCCTCCAACAACTTCCAGAGCTGAATGTAAGAGGGGTATCTATAATGTGGATCCATCTTTTTTTTCTTGTATACTCTCATAGCTCCCTCCTATATCCTTCTAAACTTCTTAAGATTAACATTCGCCACGATCTCGTTACCGTCTACCCTTATCACAGAAGGGTCTGAACTCACTCCTGCTGTCACAGATACAACTTTAAGAGCACTTTCACCCTCTACAAGCACCTCGAAGTCGTGATCTTCTCCGGTATAAGCCAGTAGTCTCTCTGCTGCTGCAAAGACATATGGGTTAACAATTCCATATTTGTCTCCACGCCTGACCATTCCCTCGATTGGGAATGTGGTACCCTGCAAGTGTGGAGGAAGTGTGTAGTTTCCACTTTCAATAATATCAATCAATTGTAATTCCTCTTCGATTGTTAATTCCCTTGCTAGTGCTAAAAAACATATTAAATCAGGATTAGCGTTAAGTGGATTCGTGGATGATTTATTTATTTTTAATCCTTGGAAATGAGAAGAATTATATACATCTCTTTCCTGCATTGTTCCACCAATGTGATAAGTTTTTATTTTCCCTTTTGAAATAATACAAATATAATCTTTGCCTATGTTAGAGCCACTAGATGTTGAATGGTATCTTCCTTCTATGTTATCAAGAACATAACCGGAAGTACTCTGATTGCCTTTATTATAGCTTATGAACGTATGAGAAAAACTATCCCACGTCTCACCTATAACTAACTCACCTCCTCGGAAGGAGTGGGGAACAAATGGTACTTTGTTCCCTGTTTTAGAGTATATTGCCTTCTTAATCCTTATCTTATCTCCTACAATAGCCCCGTCTATCTTAATATAAGTAGCAGTCTGATTATTAACACCTGTAGCAGTTAGTTCACCTTTCTCGGAATCTACATCAAAAGTTCCCGTCCAAGTATGTGCAGAAAGTGTTATGTTATCCGGCATATCGAAGTAAAAACCATATGAATAAGTGCTTATAACGTCTACAGTGTTAGGAGAAGCTACAGTGATATAACAAGAATTGGGATCAAGAATTTCAAAAGTGTAGTCCCCGGCCCCATTTTTTGTAACAGTACTTTTCGTCGAATAATTCTGAGGAGTGATAATATTTTCATACCCTTCCCCTATACCGAACCCGTCCTCAGACTTTACGAAGGAGACCCCATCCCCTTCAATAACGTTACCCCCAACGTTAATCGGGTTCGCCCCGACAACATTCCCAGATATCCCCTGCGGACCTATATAAGCCACAATGGAGCTGTCTAGAGCTTGGGTACAATTCTGTAATTGTTCCGTGTTCCCATTAACTTGCTCAGTAAGCTCAGTGGGAACACTTCCATCTCCTGAGTTACTCGATATAAAACCCGAGATTGATAATTCAACCTCTTTTCCAGTTAGTGTTTTGACCCAAATCTTATTAACAGAAACTGACCTATACTCACTTTTCCTTGGTTCAAGTGGAAGAAAATCTTTCGCCTCTTCTTCTGTAGGAGAGTTGAGAGTATTCACAAATAATATCGTCTCTTCTGGATCTTTATTCCAGAAGGTTCCTTTTAGTGCAGGTACTTCTCTCCAAATTCCATCTACTTTCATTGCTGCCTCCTAATCTTGATAATAATTAAACTTTTCCGGCCTTGTTGGATAAGATTCTGTTATAGTGATGGTGACATCGGTATAGTTGTTTGGGACATCCTTCCAGGCTTGATGCCATACCTGTATCTCTTCTTCTATTTGAGGGGTGATTGGATCTTCCACTCCCATAAATAGATTATTAGTGAATTTATGATAAGCCGTGTATTCTTTCTCCCTCTGGACCCTAGCTGCCTCCTTCTCACTATCGAGGGTTATGCTGCCTGTATCTATCCCATACTGTCTCTCAGTTATCCATGCTCCTTCGTGCCACTTATACCCATCTCCAGGCGATGGAACTACCACCAGCTTTCCTGCTTCTATCTTTTCTCCATCTACTAGAGGGATATTGCCATCAATCTTCCCCTCTTCAGTTGTCTTCTCTCTTATTTCCTTTCCATCCCACTTGGGAAGCTTCAGTGGAGTCCCGTAATGCACGTAGTGACTCTCAGGGCTGTATATACTCACAAGTTCTTCAGACCCCTTATCGTATTCTTGGAACATCTTCTCATACTTACTATCACAAGAAGATTGAAACTTCTCAGGTGTTAAAGTGCAGTCTCTTATAAGCTTTGCACAATTATTATTTTCAGTTTCTGTCTTTGAAAACAGAAAATACTTCTTATTCAAATCCTTCCCCCTTTTAACCTTTTCTACTAGCCCACCAAGCTCCTGAAAGGAAGCTAAGAGAGCATAGAACCCATATCAATAAAGTTATCTTCATTTTCCCTCCTTTGGAAACAAATTTAGAATTTATTTCCTAATAAAAATTATATCGAATCCAAGCCCTGTACTTCCATTACCTAGAACCATAATAGCTTTTATAAAAATACTGCTACCTTGAAAATGATACTTATAAGTTGCTTGGCTAGCTCCTGAGGTTCCTCTGTCTGTTATTCCTGCTATTCCATGTGTTGCTGCAGATACTCCAATTGGGAGTGCATATTCGACAAACTCACCTATTGAGGATTCATCCATGTTCCACGACCTCTGAACATACAAATTCTCTAATTGTTCTTGGTGGTTCTTCCATGTAGGAGGCCTCAAATCTCCTGTTGGAGTGCCTCCACCTCCCCATGAAAGGGTAGGAGCTTTAGGTGTGTGCCAGTCTCCGGCCACATCATAGTACTTGTGAGTATTGTATAAGGTCGTTTTACCAGCCAAGGGCCCTCCATCAATAAGGTTGACCTCTGTTCCCTGGGCTCCGTCCATGATAGTCCCTGCCTTGTTGCCATAATCTTTATTAAAGGCTGTTTTTTTACTGAAAGCAGGCTCTTTGCCATCAACCTCACCCTTTAAAAACTTTATCCAGCGGTCTATGGTTCTAAATATCCAGTTGAAATTCTCTGTAGGAGGAGCAGCCCCCTGGGGATAACCATTTTCTTTTATATTGGGTAGTGGTTCTATTGAGTGAGAACCGTCTATATCCCAATCCAAATTCTTTAATTCATCAGACATTGTGTCCTTCCTCCTTTATAGTATTGAACTGATCTTTCCAACATTGAACCCGTTTTCAGAATTGTAAATGATCTCGCTTGAAGGAGAAAACCTGAAAACATTGTCTATCTCGGTGATGATAATTTCATCAACGATTACTCCGTGAGCTTTGGCAGATATGACAAGCTCCTCGGCCTGTTCTTTTGTTAGGTCTGATATAGTAATTTCAACTCTCAGGTGTCTGCTTTGTAAAGAATAAAGCTTGATTTTCTCTATATCGCATCCAAGAACCTCAGAGATAACTTCGCAGACACTATTGTGATCTGACTTAGCTTTGAGTCGAGGGTATTTCCCTTTTATCCTCTTGATGTAAGTTGGATCGGACTGTCCTCTTCTACTCTCCACCATGTTCTTGCCGTGAATATCCACAAAATTCCCAAAGCATTGATCTATATCTTGTAGCTGCTTTAACTCTTCATTGATATTGTGGAGCTCTTCAAGCTCTGGCTGGATAATGCTCCAGATCTTCATATTTGTGCTCTCGTCCCCTGTATCAAACCAGAGGGGGACCCTCTTTTTGAAAGACTCCTTTAAATCTCTCATGTACTCATCACCGATATCTTATCGATATCCGTATATCCTATTTCGTTGTAAGCTGGCTTTATATATCTAATCCAAGTAGTAAAATCTTCAGTGGTGTTAATGAAGACCATGCAGTCAAATATTTCCTTGATGGAGCTTGTTATTAGAGAGGCAAGCTTAGTGGCAGAAATTGTCTGCTTTATATTCAGATTTGCAAAGTAATCCAAGACTATTGCTTTTATTTGGTCCTGGAGCTCTGGAGTTAACGTCTGGCCATCTGCCAACTCTGAAACCTCCACCTTTGCATAGATAATTTTGTTAATGGCTAAGTCGAAGAATGTTTTTTTTGGTTGTGCATTTTTTCCTTGTACAACATAGTTATATTGCCCTACAGTTGGTATTCCGGCTGCTACTACGCTAAAGATAGCTTTGGCTACTTCCTCAGAGTTTATCCCTTGAACGATAGTCCGAGTTTCCCCAGGTTCAAGATCATACTCTTCCATTCGAGTTGCTTCATAGTTCTCATAAGTTTCACACTTTGAAACGGAATCAAGGTTAAGTACAGCATTCCGGATAGCAGGAGCATTACTCGACTCACTTTCCTGAAGAAACCTTTCCTTTCTTGCCCTGAATTGGTCGTTCGTTTCATTTTCTAGTCCTCCAGAGGAGGCGAGAAGATTTGTTATAGTATTTACATCGGGATCTACCGTTATAGGTATTGTGAGAGTCTCAGGGTCGATTCTTGAGTCCTCTCCCTTTTCCAGAGATTTAAATTGGCCAGAACCATTACCATTCGCATCAAAGGTGACATCTTCAGTCAGTTGATACTCCTTGCTTTTTACACTATCCTTTGCTAAATAACCTGTTTTAACAATGTGACCAGGAGTCCCTACGAAATTTACAACCACAAAAGAATAAGTCTTATCTTTTCTTTTAAGACCTATCAGTTTATATTTCGAATCCTGGATATTGTCTTTAGCTGCTTCGTCGTCCATGTATGTATAGAGCTCTTGCTGCCCTTGGTGAGCCTGGTCTACTTCATAGAGGACGTTTTTTATAAGCATCCATTCCCCTGCAGTTTCTTGAGGCTCCCAGCTATTCCCCCAAGCACTCTTGGCTCTTGCTATACAGTCTTCTACTCGCTGGTCAAAGGTCTTTCTCACAAAACCCACGCCTGGGACGACCCCGTATTTTACTCCCATACTACCCCCTTTCCAGGACTGTGTTGTCCTCTAAGTAAAGAATGTAACCAGGTTTATAAATCCTCCTGGCTTCATCAAATTCAGTTTCTTTTATCTCCGCTCTTCTGACACCCTCTGTATTGAGAAGGGCAGTTAATATTTCTTGTTCTATTGTTACCTGGTTAATAGGCTTCCCTATAGCTCCTCCTAGGCCAAGATACCTGATTCCTACATGAGGATCGATATAGTCTTCTCCCAGGTTGGTATCGATCCAATGAGCCGCTGTCTGAGCTATCGTCTCCACTTCTGTGGCTCTAACAAGGTGGTTGTTACTACCCAAGACCAGGTCTCCATCTTTCATTAAAAAAGCTTGCACATTCTACCTCCTTAGTGCATAGATTTTAAGTGGTTATAGTAAGCATCCCACAGACCATTGTAGCTTCCTTTCTCGGTTATCACATCTTTACAGGTAACAGTACCTCCTGCAGTAATATCCTCAGTGACTCCTAGAGGGCCATTAACAACCATGCTCCCCTGGTGGTTGAAAGGACCCTTAGTGTTAATCCCTTCATCTCCTATTCTTATGTGATAGCCCGTTTGTCTGTCTATAAGGAGGAGGTCATTTTGAAATTCCTTAACTCGATCGAATCCGTTCTTTGGAAGATAGCCTAAAATGATAGTGTCATCGAGGCTATACCTTCTTCTTGTCTCCTGCTTCCTTACGTTATTTCCTGAGACAGCCGCATAACTATCTACCTCTGTGAAGCCTATGATAAACTTGTCTTCTTCCTGAAAAGGAGCTTTTATAACATACCGCCCTCCCCAGAGAGGCTGGGTAAGAGGAACGTTGAAAACCTTTGGAACTTCATGGAGTTCTCCACGGAAGCTGAAGTATTGAAGAACCTCGATAGTGCATATCATCTTCTCATTATCAACACTTGTGGCCTTTCCAATAGCTAAGGTGTGGATCTTCTCAAGCTCAGTCCCTAGAAAGTTCTGTATTAATTTTTTAATTTTCAAGCTTATCACTTCCCTTTAAACCATACTCTATGGCCTGAATCACTAGAGGTAAACCTTACCTCTGTGACGATGAGCTCATACGTATTCTCTCTATAATCTGCTATAACTTTGATTCCCTCTTTGATTTCATGATCTAGCAGCATCTCTCCCTCTAGATACTCGTCATTTTCCTTTATGTATTTGAGGCCAGTATCTGCACTTACTTCAATTGATTTAGTAACCTTGCCGCCCTTCGGATACATATAACAATGGCCATTGGAAACATAGAACTCACACCCAGAATCATCGGCTAGAGTGGCCAGTAAGGTTTTAAGGTCTCCGGAATAGCTTTTCCCATAAACGTAATAGACATCCTTATTGATTTTCTTTATAGCCCATGTGAGGCCAAACTTACTCGTTATATCACTAAGAATGGTGCTCAGATACCCTGCATCGTGCGAGATAGAGACATATTCTCTGTACCAGAGGTTATTGTCTGTAGCACAGACCACCTTTCTCACTATGTCCACCTCTGTGTCCTCGACAATAACTTTCTCTATAACTCCCTGGAAGATGTTATCGTATTTATTTTTATATCCAGCTTCCAAGTATACAGAGTTTCCTTTGACCAGGAGGGTTTTAAAGTTTTCAGGTGGGTTATATATCTTAAACCAGCAAGAGTTACTGTCCGCCTCTTTCTTGGTGTTTATTTCAAAGTCTATTCTAAATGTGTTGTTTTCTATTTTTGCTTTTGTGACATCGATAATATTCTTTTTTTTGTTCCTTGCTTGGATTTCTACAGTTTTATATCTTCCAAATAATTCTTTCATTACACCACCGCCAGTATCGAAGCTCCGGAGGTAATAGTCTCATAAGTTACCTCTCCAGCTTTAAAAGCTTTCTGTGAGACAGGAATACACATTATTTTGAAGCCCTCTTCTATATCCATTTTTCTTTTATACATATCTGAAAGGTCAACGTAGTGTGAGATGGCCCTTCCAGCCTCTACAAGCTCCCCTTCCTCGTTATAAAAGTTCATGTAGAAGATTCCGTCTTCCTTTTTCAGATCCCCCGCCTCTACTCCATTATGATGAAGCCTGAAAGGGAGGTATTCCACCTCTATATTGAAAATATGGCCTGCAAAATCAAACCTTACTCTCTCAGAGGTGGTTTTTATATTTTTGAATTTAAAAGGTATTTTTAACCTCATAATAAACCTCCTGAATCAAGGGATTCATCACCATTGTAATCGATAGCAGCTCCCCCATCGTAGTAGTCATCTACGTAGTTATATAGATAAGTATCGCCATACTTTTCCTCTGTTAAAGTTTCCACTGCTTTTTCTTTCTCTACTTCACTAGGCACTTCGGGCTCTAATTTTACGTTTGAAGGTTTCTTCTCTTTCTTTGGAACTGGAGCTGGAGGAGCCTCGTAAGAGGTCTTAGATACAGCCACAGACCCCTTACTGATTTGTTTAAGAACTATAGTGCAGTAGATACAGTTTTCTTCTGCACCAACCTCCTTGGTGATTGTTTCTATTCCACAGTTCCTTATAAACTCTCTCTTCCCACCTTCAAATTTAGGCCTTACATAAAAGTCGTAGGTATCATCTGAATCCTCTAGCTCTTTCAAAGCATCGTAACGGCTTTGGAAATCGTCACCAATGAATATTGCAGATATTGATACCCCGACTTGCTTCTTTTTCTTGTGGTCGGAAAGTGTTGAATTATCTGGGATAACTTCTTGTGTGAACTGGTTCCCAGAGGCAACAGAGTAACTAAAAGCATGGAAATAGACATCCCCTAAAGCTATATCGTAATTAATTTCCCACTCTCTAGTCATCCATATCTACCCCCAATTCAGCTGCATCGCTTGCGATTTCTCCTCTTATAGCTTTCCTTACGACAGCTTCTAGCTGCTCCTCGCTTAATCCACTCCCCTGGATAACTACTGCTCCAGGATGAAGCTCAACCTTCTTTTGATGATAGTGCTTTTCAGTTACACTCTTGTTTTGTGGAATTGTAAAGCTTGTTCCATCGATAGAGTCAATTCCAAGGGTGTCCTCAGAATTTTCACTCATTTTTTTCTTAAGCTCCTCACTTTCAGAGGCTACTTTAATGTTTTTCTGAACTTCATCGAGATCAAGGTTTTTCATTTCATCACTATTAACAGCTACCTTCAAATTCTTTTGAGTATCTTTCCCAAAAAGAGCCATAGCTTTGTTTATGAGCCATTCAGCACCTTTAAAAATACTCTTCACGACAGCCCAAAATGCTCTTGGAATAAATGTGATCCAGTCTAAGAAAAGTTGTTGGAAATATCCTAAAGA
Organism: Propionigenium maris DSM 9537; assembly: GCF_027925155.1. GTDB lineage: Bacteria > Fusobacteriota > Fusobacteriia > Fusobacteriales > Fusobacteriaceae > Propionigenium > Propionigenium maris. The sequence goes on from NZ_BSDY01000023.1 coordinate 14,119, forward strand.
GTCATACCATTCCTGGAATCCCTTAACAAATTCTCCAATGTAACTTTTTCCTCCTTTAAAGAATTTCCAGAGGTCATAGCCAACAGCTAAGAATGCGACTACAGCTGCAGCTATAAGCCAGAACTCTAAAGTGAGAACCTTACTCCAGATAGCATTCCACTTTATAACTCCACCGAGCTTTTTTAAAGCTGGTATAAGGTCTGTGGCTGCTCCCCAACCATCCTTTAACATTGTGAAAGCCTTTGCTCCTGCCCCAGCCATTGCTACAAACCCTAAGACTGTAAATCCTATTCCTAGAGCTACTTTCCCCACGAGGGTGTCTGCAAATAGTGCCAAGAGTTGAAGCAAGTTATCTAAAACAATGACCACAGGTGTCATTATGCTTCCTATAGACTTGAAAATACTCTCCATTGAAGCTCTTATCCTTGCTAAGGATCCTGAGGTTGCTCCCTCTAGCTTTGCAGCACTTTCTCTTGCTGCCCCTTCAGAGCTGCTGATCAGATTACGGAAGTCCTCCAGAGAGCTGTTATTTTCTTTTAGTAACTTAACAAAGGTTGAAATAGCTTTCTCTCCACGTACATTAAATAACTCACTTACTGCTTGTGCAGCTTCAAAGCTTCCCATCCCCTTGAGGTTTTCAGTGATTTCACTGAAGATTTTATTTACATCTCTGAGATCTCCCTCATCAGTAGTAAGCCTTATCTTAAAGTCACCGAAATTCAGGAATCCGTCTTCAGCATTTTGCTTGATACTTGTAAAGAAACTATTTAAAGCCGTACCTGCTTCTCCACCCTTCAGTCCGAGATTTCCCATGAGAGCTATCATGGCTGTTACATCTTCCAATGTAACTCCAAGTCCTCCTGCACTGGCCTGAACATTTTTAAGATCAGCTTGAAGACTTGTCATAGAGATATTTGCTCTATTTGTTGCTGTAGTAAACATATCTACTATTTTATAGGCATCTTTAGCCCCGTAGCCAAAGGCTGCCATAGCTTCTGTTACTGCACTGGCTGAATTTGCAAGATCATACTCTGTGGCGATTGCTAAGTCCAGGACAGCCGGAAGAGTAGACATTATTTTATTAGCATCTAATCCACTTCGTGCCAGGAGCTTACTTGCAATGGCCACCTCTTTAGCTGAGAATTGAGTCTTCTTCCCCAGCTGCTCTACAGTAGCCTGCAGCTTTTTAAACTCAGCATCTGAAGCACCTATAATCATCTGAGTTCTTAATAGTTGCTCTTCCAAAGATGCAAAGGTTTCTACACCTTTTTTACCCATGCCAATAGCTGCTAAGGCTGCTCCGGCTCTCTTGGCAAATTCAGCAAATTTCCCAGATTTCCGTTCCGTGTCGCCTAGCTCTGTATTGACTTTTCTAACAGATTTAAAGATTCTGCCAAAAGTACCCACAGATCGTCCAGCACTTCTGTTTACTTTATTAAGAGTATTTGTGAGCTGAGTAGAGTTTCTCTTAACAGCCGTAATACTTTTTGACACTGATTTTAAAGCTCCTGCAGCATTGGAAAATACTTTATCCGTATCCTTCCCCATAGATTTCATAAGGAGCTTTAACTTTTTTATAGCTTCAGTAATCTTTTTCCACTCTTCCGGCTTAAGATTTAACTCTACTTCTATATAAGTACTTTCTATAACTCTGTCAGACATGTACACCTCCTTTAATTGAATTTGAATGATTTATTTGTTATAATTGCCAAAAATAAACTCCAAGGAGGAATTTATGAAAAAATTCTTAAAAGTATTAAAATGGATTGGTATATTTTATGCTTGTATTATCTTAGTAGGAGTAGTCCTTTCTGCAGTAAGTCGACCAGCCCTCTTAAAGCATAAAGTGTTGACAGAGGAAATTTTGAAGTCTGGAAAATATTCCGCTGATATTGAAGTTTATACAAAAGACGGGAAGTTCCCAGGACCTAAAGAATTACAGAGATTAGCACAAGATTACAAAGAGAAAAACTATAAAAACAAAAACTACTTTATCCACTTCTATCTTCCTGGAATGAAAGTAGGATCAGGAGCTTATGCTGTAGCCAATAATGCTGGTAATAGTAATCCAAATATGGAAGTTGAAATACTTACTATGATGTTGTCTGAAACTCAATATGAAAAATATATTGAAAACTATAACCTGTTTATCGAGCCTGAAAAGCTTCCTTTTTATACTAAGTAATCTCAAAGCCACCATTTAGGTGGCTTTTTTAATTTTCATTCCCCTTCTCTTCTTCCTCAGCAACCTTCTTGACATAACAGTAGAACTCAAGAACCTGGGAAGGAGTAGGAGGGCCGCTACCTTCTATCTCCCACGGGGTCCTTTTCTGAGTTCTGGCCAGTTCATATACAACCGATTTATAATGACCACATAAATTGAGATACCTGTCGTAATCGACCTTGTACTCAGCTGCTCCAGTCTTTTTATTCGTCTGCCTCTTCAGGTGTATCAGAGGGGATTTGAGAGAAAATGTTATCCTCTATCCATCTTAAAAGCTCCTGGAGACACTTAGGAGTAGCCTTAGACAGTGAAGCCATCGACTTCCTCCCTGAAACAACATGGTTCTCGAAGAAAAGCTTTATGATAAGCGAGTCCTTTTTAAGCCCTAGCTTAAACTTGACCTTCTTATCCTTTTTATCTTCATCTGCAGTAGCCTCAAGAGCTGCTTCCTTCAGCTCTAAAATCTCCAATCCGCCAGGGAGCTTAACTGTAAAATCATCTTTCTCCCCTCCGAAGTATTCGAGCTGAATATTTACATTTGCTCCAGGCCTGTAAGTTTCAATTGGTTCAGCTACGCTGTTTTTTTTCTGTGTATCACTCATTGACTAATCCTCCCTATACTCCAATTGGAGCTTTCTTAACTACTCCATTAAACGTTAACCCAAACCCTTGATCTGCCGAGTTGTTTCTACCACCCTCATGATCCCCAGCAGGAGCCATATTAATTCCTGTTACGGTAGAATTGTTGTTCCTGTCATTCACCACGATTTGGATCGCTGGTCTTTTAGGCAACTCAAACCAACCATTTATAAAAGTTTCAATAGCATCGTATTCGTCTGAATCCCTTGGGAGGTTAAAACCAATACTTCCTGGCTCCCTCTGAACCGAATGGGCTGTAAAGCCTGATGTAGTTGTCTTACTCTCCGTCTTATATCCTGTTTTATATGTATAACCATCATCATCAAGGTTTTTTAGGTTAACTGTGGCTAATCCGGTAGCACTTATGACGATGTTTACGTTTCCTAAATCATTTACGTCTGTTCCAAACATCTGTTACCTCCTTTTTAGTTAAGTAATTCAAATTCAGTTTCTACTTTGTGAATCTTATTGAGAACTCTTACCGATGCTTTTTGCTTATAAACCCTTTGTCCTAAAGTATCTTTAGGAATATCATCAACAGGTGTGATTCCCATTTTGAAGTCTTTAGGGGTTTTATCTTTGTTTCCAAGGAAAAACCCACCTATAACAGCTTCAGTAGCAAGGGTCTGGACTACAGATGTAAAGATTGAAGTTCCATCATCGTCATACCCTATAGATTTGTTACTCATAATCTCGTTATTAGTTCTTCTATTATTCTCTTTGATTAGCCACTGCTCTCCAATAGCTATATCGTGCCATGTCCCATCTGTTCCCTTACTTTGAGTACAAGCTCCGTAGTCGATCCCCCCGGATCTGCTTCCAACGGCATATGTCACAATCCCTAGAGCTTCCATCTCGTTCACTTCTGTAGTGGTGTATCCGGCTATCTGAGCCCCCTGGAGAACCATTCCATTTGTATTTTGGCTGCCTGGGAAGAAAGGGTATATCCCTCCGCATATTCTTCCGGCAAGGTGATCATCTTTATCCGTCATCACAAGAAGTACCTTTTTGAGGTTTATCTCCTGACGAAGTGTTTTAGCTGCAGTAAGGGAAGTCCCCTTGTCTAACTGGATTACAGCTGTAATCGGCTTGATCGCCACTACCTTGCAAGCTGACTTAATATCATCAACGCCATAGAAAGCATTGGTTACAGCTGAAAAGTTATCCTTCCCTTGTTCATAAAGGTTTAAGAAGATCTCCTCCGCTGTGGTGTTGGTGGAAGTAGCCTTGTCTTCCCCATAAACAGCTTTTATCTTAGGTGTGGGGATCTGAGCGTGCATGGCTACCGCTACCTTGTAAGCTTCATCTGTCACTGCAAGAAGAGGTGTATCCCCCTCTATAAGCTCCTGCGGGTCCTTGAACTCTGTATAGGGGATATCCTTTCCTATATCTAGGATAAGTACCTTAGAATGATCGTCTCCGGCCATTATTTTTGTTTTGTCTATAGACTGCGTATTTGAAAATCGTGACATCTTAATCCTCCTTCACTGTATAATCTGTCTCCACCCTTTCAATAGTAGCGATAACGTCTGTATCTATGATTGAGAAGGTAAATTCGATATTTAATTTTTTATGATATAAGGCCTGAGAGTTCGTGTATCCGCTCAGGTCTGTTCCTGGAGCTCTCTTAAATGAGCTGTTTTTATAGAAATCGAAGTTCTCATGTTCCTTGTAATGGGTTCGGAGATATTGAAGGATCCTTCTTCTATTCAGGACCGCCCTCCCAACCTTGTCCAGAGAATTGTTTTCTTCTTTGTCTGCTATGTTTATGGAGCAAAGCCAAAGAGGAGTGTAGATATAACTCCTCTCAATGTCATATTTGAAATCAGGATCTGCAGAAGGCATCCTTCTATCCCTTGTGACAACCTTTGAGGTGCTCTTTTCAACCTCTGTAAGAGTAAATCTGACCTTTGGATATACTTTTTCTTGTTCAGGAAGTAGGTCGTTGCCATCTTCAAGCACATTTTCAATCCCTGTTATATTTTTAATAAGATCTCCGAAGAAGATCCTCCAAGCTGTTTCGTTATCCATAGATCACCTCCTTACAGATAAAAGAACGGCAGTCGCTATACTCTGAAGGGTCTATTTTTTCTACAATGTAGGATCTATCACCATACTTAAACTCGGCCCCTTGCTTTAGATCTGCCACAACCTCAGAATCAAACTTTACTAGTAGCTCACACCCTCCATCCACAAGCCCAAGTTCTTCTTTGATGTCAGAGTCAAGATCCAGCTTGATAGCTTTAAAATTGACTTCAGACACTGTAGTTTTGACATTCTTATAGGCTACGGTTTCATATGTCTTTTTTATAAGGGAAAGAGGTACTTCGAACTCCTTAAAGTAGTCATAAGCCACCAGTATCATGATTTATCACCTAGCTTCATTGTCTTTCCTCCATTAACTTTTGCTCCAGCCCTCTTTTGCATCTCTCCGGTGTCAACCAGAGGATCGTTCTTCCCTTTGAGCCATACTGTAACAGGGCTATTACTAGGAGAAACGGTATCCCTTATAACAGCCTTGATGGTGCTTGCTCCATCTCTGCCGATCTGATTCCCTACTTCTCTCATGGTTTTTTCTTCTCTCACAACAGCCCTAATCCCTGTGATGGCAGTGTCTAAGGCTTGCTTTCTTATCTTTATGGCTGAGATATCCATGAAAGGCCTCGCTGGGATCTTGACCCTCTTGTTCCTTCCGGCACTGTTGGTCCCGTCATTGAGAGTATTAACCAGGGCAACCATATCAAAGCTGCTCCCCTCCTCGTTGTCGATAGGGCTTTTACCTTTATCTTCAGCAAAATACCCTACCTTAACATTAATTTTTTTTGTCAGCCTTTTTCTTAGGTTCTGGTTTGGCTTCCTCTTCACTTTTACTTTCATTAGCTTTCTCCTGCTCTTCTAGGATACCCTTCAGGGTTTTACCACCTATTTTAATCTCAGTGCAGATAGGTTCTTTTTTACCAAGCTTTACCAGGATGACCTCCACCTCTCTATCTGTAAGCTCGACCTCGGTTTCTTTATCTTTTTCTAGCTTTTGCTTTAAATGACCTATATTGATGTTGATGTCTCTACTGGCCACTATTTTTACTTTTGCCAATTTTTCTACCTCCTATCTCACTAAAAAGCTATTATTCTCATCGCTGCCAACGTTACTATTGCAGTGTGAGTCGATTAATTCCTTATAAGCACGGCCATAAGGTGTTAAATCATAGTTGTTCTCAACCTTTGATTTAAAACCGCCTCTTCGGTAAAACTTTTTCTCTACCTTATCCTTAAGCTTCACGCTCTCTACATTGGCCAGCCCTTCTGAATCAGCTACTGTATAAAGGTAGTGGGAAGCCAAGAGACCATGTGCATGGTCTCTTTCAGCTTCAGGGATACAGTCGGATATTTTATTTCCTGTATATCCGATCCAATATGTAATGGTCTCTTCAGGCAGATGCTTCGCCCCAGGATATATGGATAAGATGTTATTTTTATCTGCTGCCATGTCCCCTCCTTACAGCCCCTCTTTTTCTCTCAAGTGCTTCACGATCTCATCCTTACGAGTTTCGTCAGTTCTGTTTCCTGGCTTGCTGCCTAGAATCTCCTCATACAGAGCCTCGAGCTCCTCTCCAGCCAAAGCAGAGATGTAACCGTACTTTTCCTTGAAGGTCTCCTCAAGCTGCTCTTTTTCTTGTAGCTTTAAGCCTTCAGAGTTGAGCTCTTCCTTTGAGATTTCTTCAAACCTGACCTCAATCTCTTTTTTAGCCACTCTTCTTTTGATAGAAGGGTTCTTTAGCCACTCCTCTAAACTTTGGATCTGGTCTTCCGATACTTCCACGGTGTGAGCCCCAAATGGGATGACCATCTTTGCCTGTGGCACAGTTAAGTTAGCTTTTACCCCGGATTTTATAAAAATTTTCTTCATTACTGCTCCCCCTTATTATTTAACACCATCTAAATACATTACAGCTTCAGGATTGAACCCGATGACCTCAGAAACCTTCTCTTCAACAGGAACAACAGTCTTTCTCTTGTCTGGATACTCAGCTTGAGCTGAAGCTGCCTCAACTTCAATGAATCCATAGTTCTCAGGAGCTTCTTCTACTAGAGATACAGCTTCAACACCAGAATCATCAACTACCCCGTAGGAATACTCTATATTGATAAGAGCCTTGATCTTCTCTTCTATTGTTACAGATGATTTGTCCGAATAGTCTTCTTTTAACTTAGGCCAGAAAGCTCTATTTACAAGAAGCTTATTTGCTTCATACTTTCCATCCTTGTTAAAGTCAGCTATGGATTCTATAACGTCCTTAAGAATCTCAGGACCAGTCTTCTTGGCCCAAGTAAATCCAGCGGCTCCAGTAACTACAGAATAACTTCTTCTCCCCGGAAGATTGGCTAACCCGATTCTTCCAAGTGGGGCATACCCTGAGAAGAGCACTTTATCCTCTGCTCTTAAAATGATGTCTACGGCTTTGTTAGTATCAGCAATAGGGATTACGTCTCCTCCCTCAATGGCATCTACTTCATCCGGCCCTAGCTCGACACCTATTCCAAGGAAGTGAAGGTGAGCTATGTGCTTTTTCTTTGAAGCCCTAATTCTTCCTAAGTCCTCTGATCTGCCATCTGAAACCTTTACTTCACCGGAGTAATCCACTTTTTGATATGTTACTGTTTTTTTGCTGACTGTTAGGTTTCTAAACCTTGATGGATCTATCTGTGGAATGTGCAGCCTGGCATCGATCTTCCCTTGTCTTTCCATGATGCTTGTTTCTAGAGCAGAGTTGAAAGGCTCCACGAGTCTTGTTACTCCTCCACCGCTTGATTTAGTTACTTTTATCATCTATTCCCTCCTAAATTTAAAGTGTTAAAAAGTCCACGTATACTTCGATAATGTCGCCTAATACTCCACTTTCTAGAGCTCTAGCTGGTATATTTGCTTTACCGGCATTATCTTTTTTAAAGAATGTTTTCCCATCTGCAGATACAGATAAAAGATCATGCTTTTCAACAGCCTCTCCAAGCTTCAGCTTGACTGTCCCTTGTTTCCTGTAGCTCATGGAAACCCCATCGCCATACTGGTCGGCCTCAGATACCTCTTGAGCGTAGTTGTCAAACAGAGCAATCCCTACAGGGGAGTCTGTAACCAAAGCCATTGGCTTAAGCTGCTGGGCCGTAGTTCCTGGAATTACAACCCTTCCGAACTCTACAACCCCCTCTGAAAGCTCCTGAGAATCTACTCTCGGATATCCTGTTTGTCCTGGCATTCCTGAAATAATATTGTCAGCTCCTATTTTCATTTATTACTTCCCCTCCTTTATGCTTTTGGTAACTTCTGATAAAGTGGCTCCTCCAGGTGTACCTGGCTTAGACTTTTCAACCTTTACATTCGAAGTGCTTGCACTCTTCCTGATATCGATCTCAGCTTCGATTCGTGCTTCGGCTTGTGCCTCTGTCATATCTTCAGAGCCAATGTTGACAGACTTAAGAACCTCTAGGGCCACTTCTCCTGGAGTGTGTTCCCCTTCGATTTCTACATTGGCAAGCCCCATAGACTCCCCAAACTCGATATACTTTTTGATTTGAGTCTGTGCTGCCTCATTCTTCTTGTTTTTCTCAACCTCTGCCTGGTTGTTTTTTAGCTCTGAATTTTCAGTCTCAAGGGTTTCAATTTTCTTTTCTAAAGGTTCCATTGACTTTTTAACTAGTGCTTGTATTTCTTGCTCTGTCATATCTTCTCCTCCTGCTTTTTTAGATTTCTTTATATGTTTAATAATTTCTCCAGCTTCCATCTGTGAACTTAAATTGTCAAGAATGCCAGAAAATTCATCTAAACCTTGCTTGAATTTTGGAATATCGCCCTCATACCAGAGAATGTCATGTAAGGACCACCAGAGGTCTGAAGCTGTATCAAGAATCTTTTGTGAATTTATTTGGTCACTAAGAACCCCTTTAGTTACAGGTTCAAGACCAAAGATACTCTTCATAAGATTGATAAACCCTTTTTTATCCTTGGCTATTTCTCCAAGGTTTACATCCTGGTCGTCAAATTCTGCCATTCCTCCTATAGACCATCCATTAAGTTCCTCTGATTGGATCTTCTCCCAGGAGTTCCCTTTTACGATTGCAGCTGCAATCCAAGAGCCCTTCTCGAGTTCCTGGATCTCCCCCTTCTCATCCTCGTAGGTAGTAGCTTCTTCTAATTGAATATGCTTGATTATCTTAATCTCTTCGTTCTCTTGCCAATTATGCTCTGTATCAACCATATTCCCTGACTCAACTAGGGTATTAATACCCTTTGCGATCTCCTCTGGGATTGCAAAGTTATCATCATAATCAGCTTTGTATGCTGGATAAGCACAGGAAACAGCCAGGTGCTCTCCTTCGCCAAGCTCAATATTATCAAGTCCAAGGCTTTTTAAAATTGCCTCTCCCTTAAGGATCTGAGACTTTGCTATGAATTTAAGCTGCTTTGTTTTCCCCTTGGTAACTAGCCAGTCAAGTTCTATATTGGGCTCTTTTACAGCTGATAGAGCACTCAAGTTCAAATTCTTCATTTCAATCGACTTTTTTACCTTCATTTCAACTCCTTTTTTGTACTTGAATTTTGGTACTTTTTATTAATTTTAAGGGTGTTTGTCCGAGGAAAACCTCTTAAAACTGTCCACGCTTTAGAAGGTGGTCTCTACCCATTGAAAACATTAGCTTTATAATCGAAGTTCGCATATTTTTGTTTTACGAACTTCGCTTAAGCTGCTGATAAAACTTTATTGTTCCCGGTCTTCTTAAACTTTAAGATCTGGGTTTTAGTAGGAACTACAGGATAGCAACGACACGCCCAATCTTCCCCAGGCTCCAATCCTTCGCCCCATTTTCTCAGCGTTTCTCCCAACGCATCATGCTCTGGTCTAACTTTGTCATCCCCTTGGGTCATCCAGATGTAATACTCCATCCCGTTAGCTTTAAAAAGCCCCTTAGAAGTTTCTCTCACAAGGTTTCCTGTCTGATCTGAAGCCCAGAAAGCCATCTTTCCCTCAGTAACCTTTTTCCCCTCTGCCACGGCCTGAGTCAAAAACTCCTTTATCCTTTTATCAACTTCTATTTTTATATCTATGTGTGTGAGGCTGCTCGTATCTTTGAACTCAGCCACTGCAGCTATAAACTTATTGAGTACAGTCTGCTTGTGGAATTGGTTCGCTGCTATAGCTGCAGAATAAGCTCCTATGATCCATTCATCATGTGAGTATTCCTCAGCCACCGTCTCCACCTCTCCCTGGAACGCTGTGTTTAACTCCTCGGTTCCCTGTAGGAATAAAGCTGCTACAAGTGCTAGGGCTTCAGATTTCTCTTCATCAGAAACCTGGTGGTCACTTTGAAGCTGCTCCAGTACCTCTTCTTCTGTCCCTGGGGTATCAATAAGATCCTCCCCAAAGTCATCAACAAGCTTAAGCAGGCCTTTTTTAAATTTCTCATCAAAAGATAAATCAAGATTCATGTCCAGTCACCTTGGCGAGCTGCTCCAGCATTCCCTCGTCAAAGTCCAGGGAGTTTGCAAGCTCAAATACTGCTGCCCTAGCTGTTTCTCTTCCCTTTGTTCCTGCTAACTTATTAAAGGCATCTATAAGCTTGTTAAGAAGTTCTACTTTTGCATCAGCCAGATCAATAGAATCCTTTTCAGATAGTGCTCTTAAGTCTCCCCACTGAATCTCATATTTTCCAAGATTGATTGCTTCAGCTACTTTTTTTACTATGAAGTTAATGGTAGGCTCCATATCTCTCTTTCTAGTAACTTCTAACATCTGAAAATACTGTTCTCTATCCTCCTGGCCAGCTGCCAAAACTCCTTTCTGCTGGCCTAAGAGCCTTTGCTTGGGGATACCAGTACAAGAGGATATTACTTCCATGACAAACTGATACCAGTTAACTGGATTAACACCCGTTCCAGCATTTATCGACTCTACACCATCCTCTCTACTTATAAAGGCTTGAGTTTTGGTATTGATATCTTTAAGGAACTCCTCCTGTTCCTGATCTTGGCCAGCCACAGCTTTTTTTGTCTTAAAGAAGATCCAGTTAAGTCTGTAGGCAATCTCAGCCAGGCTCCATTTTATAGTGTGAGTCATCATTAGCTCCATTCGTAGCTTTTGAAGCTGTGAGATGCCCGTTCCTTTTTTTGTCTTTCCCCCTCTATTATGGAGGAGGTGGACTCTTGATTTGTGGACCACCACGTCCCCAAAAGGCTTCTTACTAAGCTTCAAAACTTTTATGTCTCCAAAATCTTCACTCAGAAAGTCGTCGTTATACTTAATCTCTTGGATGACATTAGACCCCTGGACATTAAATTTTCTTACTCCAGTTATTCTTCCCAGATCCTCAGATAGAGAGGCTCCTCCCAACTCATCGAAAACTCCGTACATGATTGAGGTTCCATGTTTACGGCTTATTATTCCCATTCTTATAGCGAGCTTTTCAATGTCTAGGTCTTTATCCTGGATGTAGTTTTTAAACCTCTCTTGATCTCCCTCATTATCAAAAAGAATTTTTATTCCATCCTTGGCAGCATCCAGAATGGGAATAGAGATTATTCTTTGAATAAATTCATTGTTGTCATAGTATGTTTTTTCTTGCTTGAAATTAAGGTTGTCTACCTTTGTTGGATCTATGCTCAAAGAATCAAAACCTCTTCCCTCTTTATTTTTCAAGCTTTTATTTGTAACTATTTGTCCTTTGGGCTCAGCCCTATTCTTTTGAATTCTTTTTTTTCTTGCCACACATTCCCTCCTATGCTGCTAATACTGTTTTAGTAAAGTATCTAGTCTCATCCATTGTGTGATCCCACATCTTCATGACCTTATCTTCTCCCTGTTCAGAGGCTTTTTCGTCCCATGCATAAAGCTCAACCTCTTCACACCAGCTCTCGCAATTCTCTTTGACTATAAGCAATCTTCTTTCTGCCAGGGCTTCATACGTCTCCTGTATACCTTCCAATACATTGTTGTCTGCATCGATTACATAGAAGCCCCCTTCTTCAAGCTCAGGTTTTATAGGGGCTGATGGATCGACCACAATCCCTTCTGCTTCCCAAGGCTCCAGGCCATAGTGTTCCATCATCTTTATGATCTCTTTAACGTATTGAGCTGCTGACTTCTTCTTGCCGGCTTTCTTAGCGTTATAGTAGTACTGGTCGATTCTGTATGCTTTGTCATCCCCTCGCTTTTTCACCCATAGCCCACAACTGAAAGCATTTGAGTTACCGTAGTCGAGGGATAGATATACATCTAGAGCCCCTTGCGGTACTTGATCTGAAGTGATGTAGTTTGCCTCAGTTACGCAGTCATAAACCAGCCCCTCAGCTGCTACCCATTCCCCTTCGATCATCCTCCGATAGAAAACCCCAGAGTACATAGTTTTAGCTAGGCTGATCTGTTTCTCGGTTAAACTACCATTGTCTTCTAGCTTGAAATGGATAGGAAATAGTAGCTTTTTAGCTGCTCCAGCTATATATTCTTTATGGAACCAATGCTTTTTAGACCCCTCTGGGTTCCCTGTAAGGAACACCTTTCCATCAATACCATAGGAAACCGTTCTAGCCATAGCCTGCCGAATGTACTGCCTGTCACACTTGGGAGCCTCATCTATCAGGATAGTGTAGTAGGTTCTACCCTGGACCTTGCTCTCTGATCTGACAGTATCTCCTCCCTTGATCTCGTAGTAGTTTCTTACACCTGCCCTGAGCCCCAGCTTTCTGGTGATTCTCGTGGACCTAGGCAGATAAACCTCTACCTCGTTACCACTTCTTTTACAGGAAAACCCTATAGACCTAAGAAGGTCCAAGGAAGGAGTAACATAGTTACCATCGATGGCTTCTTTAGATACTCCTCCCCAGAGGTTAAGTGTATTCTCTCCTGTCTGGTTAACATAAAGTATCTGTCCAAGGGCAAGAGAGAAAGTTTTAGAACTTCTTACAGCTCCATGTGCAACTACTCCCTTAAACTTTTTCCTAAAGTGCTCCGAGGAGTACATCAAGACAAGGTTTTTTGATTTTTTCTTGAATTTCTTAAAGTTAAATCTAAAATCAACACGCCTTATCAAAATTTGACCTCCTCAGACTGATTTTAAGGGCTTCCAAATGAAGTCCCCCTATGTTTGTACCTGTAAAATTTTTATAAAAAATAAGTGATAATAAAAAACCGCCTATCTTTAATCGATAAGCGGTACTAAAAATTATTTATTCATTTCTTTTACATATTTATAATACGTATTTCTTGAGAGTCTTAAAATCTCAATGACTTCTTTATCCTTCATAACCCCATCAAACTTTTTAGACATCTTTCTTATTTTCTCTTTCATTTCAATTGACTTCTTTGTTTCAAAGGTTCTACCTTTCTCAGTTCCTATCCTTGAGCCGTTAGCCTTTGCCTTTCTCATTCCTTCTGAAATTCTATTTTGAAGATCCTTAACTTCTTTCTCTGATTGATTAAAAACTATTTCAATCTGTTCCTCAACTTGAATAAGAAGAATATCTTTTATAAACTCCTCTGTTCTTTTTAAAAGTTTATTACCATCATTTTCAAGCTTAAAGCTATGAGCTTTCATTATTGCTCTTTTTATCACTTCTGTATTAATATGAGGTTCTTTTAAAAATATCAAGTCGATATTATTTTCCATAAGACTTTTATAAAGTCCAACTCCTTCACTTGAATTTCTACTCATTCTTGATATAGAGTCAAAAACTATTTTATCTCCCTCTCTAGCCTCTTTTATTAATTTTGAGAACTCTGGCCTATCTGTTGTAGTTCCTGTAAATTTTTCTTTAAAGATGTGAGCCTCTGGGTATTTATCAAAAATATTATCTATCTGTCTTCCGAGTCTTTGATTTTCTGTTGAAACCCTCGCATAACCAAAAATCATATTCCTCCCCCCTTTTTTTTGTATCTAATGTAACTAAAGTAACTTTCACTACTTTAATTATATAGTAAACAAGAGCTAAAGTAAATAATTTTTGATACATTTTTAATGAACTTACTTTTAATACTGTTTATCGATTAAAAATATTCAGTTTCCAATGTCCTATTGTACAAATTACAATTTTGCACAAAGAGTAGATCTTTTTTTAAAAATCCACCCCTCTTGCAAAATTATGTTGCATCACCAATCTTTTTCTTATATGGAATCTTTTTGAGGATCTCCCTCCATTCTCCAAGTGTCATATTCTGTCCACAGTCTCCGCTGCATAGATGTAACGGGATCCCTTTCTGACAAGATGGCTCGTGATGAGCCAGTTTTCTATAATGTATACATTCCCATAGCTTCATTACATATCAACCTCCTTGTGGTAAGGACAGGTCTCTGAACATGTGTGATCTTGTATCAAAGCACACTGGAAACACTTTGCCTCTGGCCCCACATACTGCAGACAAGTTTGATAACCATTCATTGAATATCCCACTCTTTCAAGTTCAGCTGCATCATAATTGTCATAATGCCTTGGCTCAAGGTCTTTCTTTCCGGTTGGATCTGCTATAGTTAATTTCCACATATTAAACCTCGCTTGGCTCTATTGGCCGATAGTCTCTGATATAATCACACCAAATATACATTATCCCTTTCACTTCAATGCAATAATCCATAATCATCTCCCTTGAGTTACTCCTGTGAAAACATATCTTCCCCATCGTGGAAAAGTGAATTGAAGAAATCCTCTTGATTCTCCTCTATCTGCTTTTGCTTCTCCTCAGTTTCTAAAGCATCTCCTAATGACTCTTTTTTCTTAACTTCAAGAGCTTCTCTATCAAGAGTAAGCTTTTGATAATCCACATATTTTTTATGTTCAAGCTCTTCCTTCTTCAGTTTCAATAATTCTCTGTCCTTTAGAGGTAGGACTCCTCTTAATTCTCTTCTCTTATTTCCAATCATCATTGCAGTTTCTGCTAAGGACTTGATGGTTCCGTCCATTTTTACTTTTAGGCCAATTTTAGTTTCCTCAGCTCCTCCTGATATTTCTGTAACCATCTGGATGATATCTGCAAAAGGGACATCCTTATCGATTTCAACCTGAATTTTTTCCAGGGAGCCATCTTCTTTCCTAATGAGGTCCAGCACCTTCGAGGTCGATTCTTCTGCAAACAACTCTTCAGCTGCTCTCTGGATTATCTCTCTTCTTTTTTTAAACTTTATCCAGCCTTCCTTCTTGGATCTGGTGGCTATAGCATTCTTGGTGTACCCATGTTTGTCAGATAACTTCTGGTAGGAGGTTAATGTGGTTTCATATTCTTTTCTTATAATTTTCCAGATATCTGTACTCAACTTAATCCCCTCCATTTCATCCAAGTAATATCCAAGTTTTTTGTTACAACTTCCTACTTATAGTAAGGGAGTGGGGGTATCGTTTTTTATTCATGAATCCTCTATATTCCCTTATATTGCTTAGATAGTTGTATTTTTGAGCGTCGACTATAATAGAATTTTTAGGCGACAAATAAATTTAGATGTTTTCAATGAAATTTTTTAAACATCTAAAGGCATCTAAGCTTTTATTCTCTGAATTTTTAATCTCTTCATAGTTTGCTTTTAAACTTTTTTTCCTCTTGTATCTAAGCTTTCTGTCCCCTCCAATATGATCCACTACACCATAAAGCTGATCTAACCCCCACACCTGAGACTGGTAGTCCTTGAGGAACCTCACAATAAAGCCCCTATCAGACTTTTTTTTATACCTCTTGAACTTAAGTGCCAAGCTTTTTACCTTCTTGGAGTTGATCTCTACTACCCTCTCTTCTGTAAGTCCTGCTTCCTTTATAGTAGATGTAAACACTTTATCTAGTACTTCCTCGGGGTTCTCTAGGAAGCTACTTAGTTTAACCCCTTCTTCTCCAAGAATATTTTTAAGGGATTCGGGACCTCTTTTGGCCTCTAACCTAAAAAAGATCATATAGTCTGCTGCTAGCTTACGGAGCTCCTTCATTGATGGAAGCTTCCTGTTTCTCTTCTTCAGCTCCTTTTTCAGAATCTCCAGGTGCTTATCGTACCCGGTTATCCCCTTCTCCCTGGTTCCTATCTCAAACCCATTTGGTTTCAGGGACTGCTTGTGTAAGCTACTCTTAGTCCTAAAGTGTCCCTTAGATATATCGTCGGTGATGATTCTTACAGTATCTTGATTGATATCCTTAGGATCTAGGATTAGTATCTCGTTAGCTTCCAGGTGAGAAAGTTCTACATGATCGGGATCTATCGTATATCCTAGCTCCTCTATCTCTTGAAAAGCTCTTTTGAATACTTTATTGATAAGGTCCCTGCTCCTTACATTCCTGATATTGTTTCCATATAAAACCTTAGCTGGATTGATCTCTAGAAAACACCAGTGGGTTCTGCCGGTAATCCCTGAGTAGAGCTTCGTAAAGTTGTCCCCACGGATATTAACCTTCCAGTTTCTTGACTCAAGCCCATGGATGCCCTTTTCAAGCACCTTCAACCTGATCTTGTCGGCTCCAATCTTTTGAAGCTCTCTATGGTTCTCAGGTATCTTAAGTTTCTTCTCTTCTGTATATTTCAACTGAGAAAAGCAGGCTCTATACACCTTTTCATAGCACTCCAGCCAGAGTTTTTGGAAATCTACGTCTTGGTAATCCACATACTTTTCTTCACCTCCAAAAAATAAAAAGCCCCAGGCTTGGATCGCTCCTTGCCGGGACTTCGTGAGTCTCTAATTTTTTATTTAATTTTTCCTTTTTTTACATTCTTGCACTTAAGGCATTTTATTTCATAATCATTAATAGATATGGAAACCTTTGTTTCTCCATCTATTTCCAACCTTTCACCACTAATTTTTGCAAGAAGCTTCCCACAACTGCACCTAACCTCTTTCACTTAACCCATTCCTCCTTTTCGCCACTGCATATCTACTCGTAACGCTCCCGTCATTCTCTAAGAGAGCCTCATTGACATCTATTCCATGTTTTTCCGCAAGTATATCTAAGAATCCTTTTAAGGCTCTCATTACGTCTATTGCTTCTTGAGTAACCCTTTCTTCGCACTCACACTGCAATGCATAATCCAGCTCCTCAACCTCTTCAATAATCTTTTCAAATTGTTCGTGGAGGGCCAATGTCCCTACTACTTCTAGAGATTGAAAGATTTCATCTAGTCTCTTTTTAATTTTAACCCTCCTTTACCCCATAGGGTTGGCCTCCTTATAAAAGGAGGCCTCTTTGTGTGAGATATTAAATCTCGTGTAGTTGGCCAACGCAAAAGGTTTTGACTATTCGAGCAAAGGCTCTGTCCTTTTAGCCAACTACACGAGAGCTAATGCTCCCGCTTATATATATTAAGGAGGTGTACCTAGGTTGCACCAGTCGGGATTCGAACCCGAGCCCACCGCTTACCATCACGGTGCTTCTAACCAACTGAGCTACCAGTGCATACTGTTATCCTATAATGACTCTTCCACTTATGACCCCTCTATACATCCCCTCTTGTGGCTGTTTGTAAGTTTCTTTCTTCTTGGCTTTAGCCTTAAATTTTCCCTGACTAAACTCTTTTTAAATATTGTCTATCTCTTTTTTAGACAACTTTGGATACGCCTGGTAAACAAGGTCTAACTCAAAATCCATAAGGCCTTTTCTTAATTCTGTTAATGAAAATCTAAATCGATCTTTTATATCGTGAATTAACTCTCCTTTAGCTAGTTGCATCTTACTCCCTCCTTATATTCTGGATAAAGCACTGTAGCAAAACTCTTTTTCCCCTGTAGTCCTGTCTATGGACTCCCAAAACTTCACACTTCCCTCTATAAGCTTATTACTATTAACTTCAGCGAGAGCTGCATCCAGTTCCTTTGGATCCTTTTTTCTGATGTTGATCATCTTAATGTTTTTTATCCCCACGCTTCCCCCCTCCTATATTCTTCAATTTGAAGCAACTTTTGGTATGTATCATCTGGGCTACCCCTGAAGTATTCCTTCCTATGGACCCTGTCCCTTTCGTTCTTGTAGAGAATATAAACTTCTGATTCTTTCTCAATTGGAACTTTAAGGACCTTAGCCATTCCAACAATCATTTCATTTTGAAAAACTCTATTTCCTAACATTATCTCACCCCTCATTTTATTATTGATTTTCAGGGGGGCTTTAGGGGCGTTGTGCCCCTAAACCTTTGGTGCTTGGATTGAGATTTAAAAATCTCATAGAACAGCTAAGATGGCAATCTTATTCAGTATTTTGGTGGCCTCTGGCCAGAAAAATATTGCTGCTCTATGAGAGTCTTAATGACTCTCAAATTATCTAAAGGGAAAGTATTAGTTTTCACCACAGAGGAATCGCACCTCTGGCCTCTTGGATGAGACCCGCTAGGTGGTACATCAGGAGGAGAGCTACAAGTATTCATGAAATTAAGAGGCCTTCACCTCCTTAATTTTTAAATTCTCTCCTCACTATGCATAAACAAAGTTATTAATTATATATTGTTCAATCACCCAATGACCTGATATCAGCTACAGCGGATCCCTTCCCTCGGATCTGGCCACATCTTCAGGACTGGTATTTTTTCCCTGGGCTTCTCCCGGACCCTCTCTTTTTTCACCTTCCTGATAACCTTTATAAATATCAACTGGATATCTATGAGATCTTTCAGGAAGTTGTAGAAAAATAACCCTATCACTCTTTCACCTCCTCTTCCTCCTTTATGAGGCAGTGCCCTTTATAGTAGATTCCCAATTCCTTCAGCTTCTTTACAGCTTTATAGAATTGGTTTCTACTATAGCCCCACTCTTTACAAAGCTGGGCTATATTTACAGGACAGTAAGTTCCCCTTGCACTCTCTACAAGCCTCTTAAGAGCTATATCGAATGTAGTATTGCTATGCGTTAGGACCTCTTTCAATAATGCTTTTATTGTTAACGTTATAGCTTTATCTGCGGATTTTTTAAATCTTTTATTCTCCTTGTAGAGTCTCCTGAGTTCTGAAGATTCTATATAGGTTATCTCTGTATCATCCAAGGCTCTTATCTTAGGAAATACAGATTCAAGCTCCTTAAAAACAAGCTCATATCCTACTGTTGAGCGGGTAGGGTATACCCAAATCGGTTTCCCCTGTAATATCAACTCTACAGATCCGGAACCGACTATTGCCAACCCTTCTAATTTCATTGTTTCGCCTTTCTTTAGTGTGATGTTTTCGGCCGTTGTCCTCATTCCTATCACCTCACTCCTAAAATACTATACAACGATAAAAAAAATATGAATTTTTGAAAAAAAGTGTAATCTAGGGATTACACATTCGCTTGCAGTAATGAAATAACAAGCTTATAATGTAAACATTGTAAATATTGAGATTTTGTCACAGTTGAAAATGACAACATAGTTATTACTTTACAAATTTTCAACTAAAGAGTATACTTCAAAATGAAACAACTATCTATAAATATGGATAGGTCTATCTGTATTCATAGATAATAAATCCATTAATAAAATTGATAAAAATATATTGATTTTATCTTTTTGAAATAGTATACTCTTCTTGTAGTTAATAAATGCTTTTTAGAGCGTATAAATTAACCTTTAATAAGTTATTTATATTAGAATAATAACTTATTAATAGTTACTTGTCAATATTTCATAGTAAAATATTATGTGGGGGGTGGAGTTATTTGGAAAAACACAGTACTTATATGCTCGCAAAAATTGAACTTTCTGATTCTGAGAGCATAATAGAACTAGCTAATTTTTTTAAAACTAGCTATCATGATTTTGGTGAACAGGTATTCGAGGTTTGTATTAGCCTTTTAGAAAGAATGATCGATTTCTCGAAGAAAAAAGAAATGAAAGAAATCTTAGATTTAATTATTGATGAGGCTATCGGCGTGTTGGAGGGAGAAGATCTACTTTTCATTTCTCATGCTTACGTTCTTGCTAACAACTATAATTTAGCTTACGAAGAAAATGTAGATTTCTATGAAAAGGTTATTTATAGAACTGATTTTCATAAAAAAAATGACTTTTATTCAGCTTGTTTGTTTGTTAACTTATCACTAAGTTACAACTACCTTAAAAATTATGATGAAGCTATAAAAGTATTAGAAAGAAACAACCAAGTTCGAATACAGTTGGGTGTTAATTATGAGTTAGCAGGGAAGGTAGACAAAGCTATCTCAATTTATAAAGGCATTATAAAAAATTCAGATGACAAAGATGACTTCATCCATGCTCATTTTAACCTATTTGAACTTTATAAGAATCAAGGAGACTTTTCTAAAGCAAAAAAAATTCTAGAGGAGATAGAACCTGAGTTTCTTCTTACTGACAATAATAACTACAAGGTCACAAGAAGTTTTTTGCTACACGACTACTATAAAAAACTAGGGAATAGAGTAAAAACTTTTAGATACTTGAAAATGGCTGCATTAGAGTATGAAGCTGAAAAAGACATAGACATTGCAAATAAGATCGAAGCTTTAAAAGCTGGAATTTTAGGAAATAAATTTTCTTTACCTGATATTTTGGAAACATATTCAAAATATAAACAATTTGCTGACAGCGAATTGATTAACTTACTAGAAAGAAGGGAGGTGACCGTATGAAAAAAACACTGATTTTTTTATCTCTATTGCTTGTTCTTGCAACTTCTGCATTCAGTAAAGAAAAAGCTTCTAGTAGATCTCATAACGAAGGATCTGCTGGCATAATAACCATTATTGGAGAGGATTTTAAAACTCTTAACTAAGTAAAAAGGCAAGCCTAAAAAATAGGCTTGCCTTTTTTATAACTAATCTATAATTTAAAATCACTTAATAATTTTCAAAAAAGTTTTTACTTTTCTTTCTTTTTACCAAAATTTTCTAATGCAATCATTGTAAAGGCTTCTTTAAATCTTTCTAAATCTTTTAATTCATCTACTTGTTCTTGTAATTTTTTATTTTCTTCCATTAAATCAAAAATTTTTCTTTTCCAATCTGGGGAAATTTTTCTATATTCTTCATAACTATAAATATCTGATAAATCTTGATCTGTAACATTGTATTTTTCAGTAAAATAACTCAAAAAATCTTCTGGTGGATTGGTTTTATTTTTTACAATTTTATTGATAAAAGGCTGACTTTTTCCACATTCTTCTGCAATTTGTTTTTGAGTTTTACCGTTTCTTTCTAAATATTCTATAATTATTTCACCCGTCGTTCTAATTTTATCCATTCAACTTCCTCCTAATTCGCAACAATTAACTAAACTAAAGTTATATTTTATATTCAAATTATACTTTTAACCTCCAATTGTGTCAACCTTATCTAAAAATAACTAAAAATAAGTTATTTTAAATTTGACAATTAACCAAAAAAAGGTTATTATTAAATTGAAATAGGTTAATGTGAGTAAGAGAATTGAATATTTAAATTCAATTTTTAACTCAAAAACAAATAATTTTTTTAAAAATTATTTAAAAATTAGCAAATTTAAGTTAAAAAAACAAAAAAAAGCCGACCAGTGGCCGACCAGAATTCGCACTTCAAGTCTACCACTTGCTTGGCTAATAGTCAAGGAGGTAACAAAATGAAACAAAGAAAATTGAATAATGGAACATGGGAAGTTTCTCTAAAGTGCTTAGGAGGGTCTATTACTGTCACAGGTGCCACTCTTGAAGAAGCTCAAGCTAAAATGCTTAAGTTAACAGGAGGTGCATACTAATGAAGAGAGATTCAATGGTTCAATTCGATGGTTACTTAAGGAAACAAGGAATCTCCTACAAGGATCATGGAGAAGCAATGGTTGCTCTATCTGATATTGATAAGATGGAATTCGTTAGCCATTACAACTTTAACCTACCAATTGAGGACCTCATAGCGAGCAGGGAGAGATCCTTAGAGTGGGTTAAGAAGGTTGGTGGTCCTGAAGAAATTGCTAAGATTGAAGGGGAGATCCACTACCTAGCAAGCCTTAAGCTTAAGCAACTTACCCTGGGGGTGGCTTAATATGAGAAGTACAACAGACTTTGGAAATTGGAATAATCTTTGGGAGGAAGTTGAAAATGGTAAGTTGGATCAAGAGGATATTCAAAGTGAAAATCAAGTACACGAATCTATAGAAGAGGTGCAGTCCGATGCGGCTGCTTTCCTTCTAGGGAGGTGTTAACCAATGATGACACAAAATAAATTGCAAGCAGTTTTCGATAAGGAGGAGCTTGAATTCAAGGTTCAGGCTTCTGGTGAATCAAACGGCAAATATTGGGTTCAGGTTGCTACTTACGTGCAAGCTAGAGCAATACAGGAAAGGCTTGATAACTGCTTCGGGTTCGATGGATGGTCAGTAGCTTATAGAGAGACTCCATCGGGTGTTCTATGCAGACTCAAGGCCATATATGATGGTCGTGAGATCATCAAGGAGGACGGTGCTGAACTTACAGGTAAGATTGGGGAGCCAAATGCACTTAAGGGCGGATGTTCTGGAGCACTTAAAAGAGTGGCTTCCTCTGGATTTGGGATCGGGAGATACCTCTATAAACTTCCTAAAATGTATGCTGAAGAGGTTCAGAAGGATAAGCCAAAAGACACTATAGGATGGCACAAATCGAAAATGAAAGGTGGTCAATGGATGTGGTGGAAGGAGCCTACATTACCATATTGGGCTTACACTAATGAGTGTGACAAGCAAGCTACCACTACAACAACTACTGAAGCTCAAAAGAAATCACAACCGCCAACAACCACTCATGATACTTCTGAGATGACTCTTGATAAAGCCTCGCATTTAAAGTGGCCAATTGGAAAATTGAAAGGTACGGCCCTTGGAATTGTTTATAAAAATAGTCCTGATCAAATCAAGTATTTCTATGGTTACGCCCATGAAGGAAAGTTTGAAGATATCAAAGCAGCAATAAAGATCCTTGATGAAGCTACACCTGAAAACAAAAGATGGAAAGCTAGGGTGAGCTAATGCCTTATACATGGAAGCGAACAGGATGGAAAAGCATGGATGACTCTATCCCTTTAGATAAAATTGCTAAAGAAAGGATCCGGGCCCACTTTGGAAGCTCCTCTAGGGTAGTTCATCTTGGCTGGAAAAACGGTAAATGTTGCCACTATATTAAGGCTGGTGGGTATGTTCATGTATCCACTAGCCACATAGAGTATACGCTTAAGGAGGAAAGATGACAAAGATGTTAAACCAAGTAGGTTTTTATGATGTTTTCATGTTGTATAACGGGATAGAAATTTATGTTGGAACTTGGCAGGGAGTTACTCCGAATAAAGCCTGTCTTTTGGCTAAGGCAGACCTCCATGATATTAAGGATGAACATTCATATGATATTAATAAGGCAGCATTTAAAGCTAGAAAATTATTTTAAGAGCCGAAACTCCTCCTCCTGGGGGAGTCCTAGGAGAGTTTACCACCTCCTAGCTGATGATGGCAGGTAAAGACTTAAAACAGGGGTGTATAAACGTCACCTTTACCCTGTATAAACGTCACCTTTGGGGTGTATAAACGTCACCTAAAGGTGTATAAACGTCACCTTTACCTGTATAAACGTCACCTTTCATTTTTTAAATCGATCTGTAGGCTTTGAATTTGTTGGAGTACAGAGAAGCACAAAAACGCTATACTACTCTTTACTACTCTTTACTAAAAACCTACTAGTAAAAAGGGGAGATTATTTTGAATAAAAATGTAGAGATTTCAAGAGATATCACTAACGGAGTTTTTGGAAACACTAACTCAAAGTTTTTAAAAAGGGATAAGTGGTCCCCAAATGAAATCAAGTTATTTTTAAATTTGATTTTTAGATTACAGGAGAATAAATCTCTTAATGTAGAATTAACTCCAGGGGATCTTTATCCTAATTTAAGTAACAGTAATCGCTTTGATTATTTAAACAAGATCTTAAATGGTATTAAATCTAAAAGTTTTTTCATGAAGATAGATGATGATAAGTACAGAAACTACTCTCTATTTTCATACCTTGAGTACAACAATGCCAGGGAAGATATTATTGTACAGTTCAACAAAGACCTTCAGGAACAGCTTTTCAATATGAGATCCTTTTCAAAAATTGACCTGGACGAGTTAATGAAGCTGGATTCCTATTTCGCTATAAGAGCCAGGCTCCTATTGAGTGCTTTTAACCACCGGAAAGACTTTATCCTGGATATAGAAAGGTTTAAAATTCTCTTCCAGATTCCGGAGACATATAAAAATTCTCACATAGAGAAAAAGGTCTTCGAGTTCATAAAAAAAGAGTGCCCAGAGGTGAAGGAAATCAACTTTAAGAAATCAGGAAGAAAGGCTACTCATGTGATCTTCAAGTATGATTTCAAGCTCTTAAAAGCCAAGGCTGCTAAATCAGAAGATGCATACCGGCTACCTGATGGAATACTGATAGCAATTGAAAAAGCTAAGAGAAACAGGTTTATCCTAGAGGCTTGGAACCCCAAAGTGGATGCATGGATTATTAAAAAGGTGGACTCTGAGGGAGAAGAAGTTGTTAAGAAGATCTTGAGAATCGCCTACAAAGGGCTGCTAACTCCTATTAAAAGCAACTTGGTTGCTTATCTAAATAAGATTCTTGAAAATCTTGAGGCAGAGGAGGAGAAAAAGCCGGCCCCCCCTAAACCTCCGCAGGTGGCTGAAAAGCCTGTTGAGGGTCCACCTGAAGAAAAGGTAGAAGTAGTAGAGACCCCTGAACTGCTTAAAAAGGCCGAGGAGCTCTATCTTAAAGATACTAATACAAAGGCATTTAATCCGGTTCACAGGAAGATATTTAATTCTATGAAAGTTCAATATCTGCTAAAGGCAAGCTTAGAAAAATAGGAGGATATAAAAAGGAGACCTTTAAAAGATCTCCTTATCCGCCACCGGGGTCATGGGAATTAAATCCACCATTCTCTCCATGAGAGAAGTCTGAACCGCCAGCGTCATGGTCAAAACCTACACTACCTGTATCGTGCATAAAAATCACCACCTTATAAAGTTTATTGTATTAGTAATATACCGTTTTTTTTAATAGGAGTAAAGGAGAGATCATTATGAAACCAGCAAACATAGGAGACAAAGTTTATTTTGTTAATAGTTTTGAAAGCGACATGGTTTTAGACGGTGAAGTAAAAGACATTCTGGAAGCCCAGGTAGGGAACACTTGTATTATCTCATGCAATGGAGGGGATTACAAAGTCCCTGAAAGCTATATATTAAGAAAAATGTAAGGAGCTTGTAATGGTAAAAATTAAATACACAAAAGAAAAGTTTAAAAAAATAAATAAGGAAACTAAAGCCGTAATAGATGACTACATAAGCGAATGTAGAGGTAAAGCATTGACTCAGAGAACTATACTGGAGTACAGGAACCTTCTAAGACATGTGGCTATGCTGATCCTAGAGAATTATGAAAATAAGAGCATCTTAGAAATGTCTCGGAGAGACTGGAGGAGTATGTCGATTATGTTTCAAGATGAGCTTGCTCTGAGTAACTCACGGATTAACTCTATACTTAGTGCAGTAACAAGCTGCCTCGATTATATCGAGGATGAAGAAGAGGAATGGAAACACTACAACAAAAACCCTATGAGAAGGCTTAAGAGGATGCCTAAGAAGCTAGTAAGAGAAAAGAAGTGGCTAAACAGGAGCGAGGTGAGGACCATACTTACAAAGCTCCTGGAGAAGGGACAGCTGCAGTGTGCTGTAATGGTCGGGTTGGCATATGATAGTGGAGCGAGGATCTCAGAATTGGACCAGGTAACCAAGAATAATATCCTTTCCGGGAATGTAACCAACAAGATAATCAGAAAGGGCCAGAAGAAAGAAACAACCCTCATGTTTCACAACGATACCAAGGAACTCATAAGGATGTGGCTGGAGCAGAGGGGAGAGGATGATGTAGAGAAACTCTTCATCTATCCCATGATAGTGAATAAATCAAATAAAGACTTAAAGAGGGCTATAACCATAAAATCACTGTCCTCCAGAATAAAGAGTGCCGGAAAGCTTATAGAGAAAGATATCTCTCCCCATGTTTTGAGGAGGTCCCGGGCTGAAGGGTTGAAAAAAGGTGAAGACGAGAGGCTTAACTTTAGGAAGTTCTCCCAAAAGGAGATCCAAATAATACTAGGTCACAGCGACTTGGCTACAACTGAGCAGTACCTGAAAGATGACAGTGTGGAGATAATGGAGAAAATTATAGAGATGGTGGCGGCATAGGCCACCACCGTTACAAATGATGAATTGTTAACTAGAGGGGGAATTAGAATATTTTGACACTGATAAAACTGGTGATATTGACGGGTTAGTTTTCCCGGTGATCCTATAGGAGGAGCTATGTTAGAAAAGTACAATGTTGAAGGGCATTACAAGTTAAAAAAAGACTACACCTGTGAAGTTTGTGACGGTGATGGAGGGCATACAGGCGAGGAAATGACAGTAAAAAAAGGAACCATCTTCCAATTGAGTGGTAAATCCTGGATAACAATATATGACGGAGTTAAGCTGGATAGTGATAATGAATGGCTAGAAATGGATACAGAAACATTTGAAGAGTATTTTGAAGGAGTGACCGGATAAAATAAGAATTTGAGGTGAGATTATGCAAATAGGAGATAAGTTATCGTTGGATGGCTCTAAAATAAAGTTTGTTGTAAAGGCTTTAAGTGCTAGATACGCAATATGTGTTAAAAATCAATTTGGAAGAGCTGTCTATACAATAATCGATAGAAAGGAAAGAATCAGATCTACAAACAATATGGTTTTTAACAGTTATGATTATTTAAAGCAAGAAGATATAGATAAGTGTCTACAAGATTTAGAGAATGGAGACGTAGGTCTCTCTATGAGAAATAAATACAAATTGGAAGATTGGATAAAATAAGGATTTTGAGAGGGGAGTACCAATGAAGAATGTTCTAGGGCATTTTCTAAAACAAATAAGAAAAAAAGAAGACTTAAACCTTACTACTATGGCTAGAAGATTAGGGATAGGAACTGCTGAATTGAGTGGAGTGGAGAGCAGCAAGTATAGGTTTGATTATGAGCTCTATCGAAAAATTAAAAGAGAGTTCAACCTATCAATGGATGAGCTCCAGGATCTACAAGAAATATTTGTTATTTTAAATCAAGAGTAAGTAAAATAGATATTTGGGCCGGGGGACCTCCCCCGGAGTGGAGGGGTAATGAAAGTATTAAGCTTATTTGATGGCAAGAGCTGCGGGAGAATAGCCTTAGAGAGGGCAGGGATCCCCGTAAAGAGATACTATAGCAGTGAAATAGACCTATATGCTATCCAGGTGGCCGATAAGAACTGGCCACAAGACACTCCTTATAGATTAGGGGATGTCACAAAGTGGAGAGAGTGGGATATAAACTGGGGCAGCATTGATTTAGTAATAGGGGGGGAGTCCCTGCCAAGGATTTAGTTTTGCAGGAAAACAACTGGCCTTCGATGACCCTAGATCAGCTTTGTTCTTTGAATTTATGAATATTCTAGATCATATAAAAGCTATTAATCCAAATGTAAAATTCATGCTTGAAAATGTAAAAATGAAGAAGAGTAGTATGGATGTTATCAGTGGTTTTTTGGGAGTTGAGCCTGTATTTATAAACTCCTCTTTACTGACAGCCCACAACAGGCAGAGGTATTACTGGTTTAACTGGAAAGTGGAGGAACCGAAAGATAAAGGGATCCTACTGAAAGATATTGTAGAGTATGGGAATGTAGACAGGGATAAAGCCTACTGTATAGATGCCAACTACTTCAAGGGAGGGAATCCCAGACAGTACTTTGAGAAATCAAGGAGGCAGCTCGTTTTTGAGGGGGAGCCTCATATAGATAACCCTAACTATAGGAAGTTAACCGTAAAAGAGTGTGAGAGGCTTCAGGGGCTTCCTGACGGGTACACAGAGGGCGTATCCGATACACAGAGGTACAGGATGCTAGGGAACGGCTGGACAATACCGGTAATATCCCACATTTTCGAAGGGTTAAAAGCTAAAGAAAAGCAGCCAGACCTTATGAACATTCTCATAAAGGTTAAAGACTGCGATATGGTAAATGCAGGGAGGCTCGGGGCTATCCTGAAGAGTAATGATTTTGATTTTGAGATTGTGGAGAAATCAGAATTGAGAGGATAGAAACTATAATAACAAATCAAAAGTTTATCCGGTGGTGAGTCCCACCGGAGAGGGGGCAGCATGAATAAAAGCTATGAAAAGATAATACAAGAATGTAATAAAGAATTAGAAATGCTAGAAAAATTCAAAGAATATGTTAAGTCTAAAGGCTATGTACATAGGCAAGATATCGAAGATCTGATAGAGGAAGATATTAAAAAGTGGACTGAATTAAAAGAATCTGTAGAGGTCCCAGAGGCTGCGGAGGATTTGAAAATTGTTGGTAGGAGGGAATCATGTTTGAGAGACTAAACAATGAGGTATATGGAAATGTTGGAGTAGTAAAGTTTAAGAGTGCCCCTGAGTTCTACCATAAAGAGAAGAACGGCATTAAAAACAATACTGTGAGGCTGAGGGACCTAGATGAGAGGTTCAACATCCTGGATGATTATATAGCCGGCAAGATAGACAGGCTGGTAGTGAAGATCTTCCTGGCTACTATGGACTATGAGTTATTCCAAAGGGTTGTAAAGGATGTATCTAAGTATGAGGGAATCTATGTGATTACCTGGGAGGACCACAGGAACAACTAAGGAGGGGCTATGAGAGAGGTCAAGTTTAGGATTTGGGATAAGTTAGAGAAGAAGTATTCTAAGGAGCCTTACTGGAATATAAATCAAGACGGCTTCATAAGCTATGGGAATGCCGAATGGAAGGATGAGGCTGTCTTAGAGCAATATACAGGCATCAAGGATAAGAATGGGAAAGAGATCTATGAAGGGGATGTTATAAGTGACGGAGTTCAGGAAGCAACCGTAATTTATTGGAGAAATGGGTTTTGCATAAGTTATAAAAATTTAAAACAAATCCCTTGGATAAACACAATAGAATCAAAACATGGTCATACAAGATATGAAATTATAGG
>NZ_BSDY01000024.1 GCF_027925155.1 Propionigenium maris DSM 9537
CAATACGGTATTTTGTAATGCTTAAATATATGCATCAGATCTATTTTATACTATATCTGAAGTTTTTTCCAATCCTAAGCCTAAAAAATCTAGGTTTTTAATTCTATACTTTCCTTAACAATAAAAAGGAGCGTGACGCTCCACCCTTTCTAACCTCATGTAACTGTTTTTTATCAAGGTCAAAAACTTATAATTCTATTCTTTCCTTAATAATAAAAAAAGCAGAACCTAAGTTCTGCTCTAACACCTTATTTTAATGGATCTATCTGCTGAAACTAAACCGACGATCTCCACCTTCTTCTGTTAATAACCAGGTCCCGAACTTCCCCCCTGTAATCAAGGAGAGAAGGTAGGTAATTCTACTCTTTCTAAACTTCTTCTAATTCCTACAACGATTATAATTAAAAACCATCTAAAAAGAACGAAAATTTTCTATTGGTGACAGGTGACATTAACACTCATTCAAAATTATCATATAATTATCCCATAAAGAAAACTGCTAAAGGAGCAGATAAAAGAATTATTCTATGGGAGGTATTGCTATGAAAAAGATGTTATTAGTTGGGATGTTAGTGGTGAGCGGATTATCATTTGGTAGAGACTTTGAATACAGAGAAAGACAGGAACTTCAGGTAGTACAGGAAACTCCACAGATGGATATGGAGATGCTTTCAAGGGAAAGAGATCTTTCAGTTAACAGTACAGAGAAGTACTCCGACTTCCACAGGGAGTTGGATAATATGGATAGAGGTCATGAAGACAGATAGTTGAAATGTATTAGAAACTTTTTCTAAGAAGGGTTCCTTATAGGGGCTCTTTTTCTTTTAATATACAAAAAAAGAAGGAGATTATCCCCCTCTTAATCCATACTATTAGAACTTATATTTTAAATCAAAGAAGTGTCCTGCACCTGTAGAATCATTTTTCGTGTTATCGTATCCATATGCTCCGTCATCAAATTGCCCCATGTTTTTATATAGGGCCAGTCCGTAACCTATGGAAAATCTTTCTGTATGGTAGTAGATCCCATTATACATCTGAAGTTCATCAGATGTCCTTCCTACTGTTTTTCCATCCAAGTTAACACCATCATCCTGGTCAGATCCAAAGGAGTAGTATAAGTAACCCTGATAAACTATTAAGCCTCCATCGTCAAAGGTGTATAGGGGCTTAAACCATGTATTACGCCAGGTGAAGCCGTCCCACTTTCCCTCTACATTAGACCCATAATCCTCTGCCTTATAAACTGCCATTAAGCTTGACCCTACAGTTCCAAGCCAGGGAACCTCCACATCGGTACCGATACCTATTCCGTGCCTCATCAGTCCCCTTGTCTCTCCATCTCCACCGTCTCCAGCCAGGGTCCAGCCGGCAATATACCACTCCTTAAAGGGACCTATCGACAGATCCCTTCCAGTCATTCCATCGATTGAGAACCTTGGATTAAGTTCAGCATAAAAGTTTTCTGCATTGTGCTGATCTGAACTCCCATCGTTGAAGGCATCCAGGATATCAACATATCCATAAAAATCAAAAAATCCCGATCTTCCACCTAACTCTATTTCAAAATAAGTGTCGCTCATGCTCTTTGGCCCCTTCATATTGTGACCGTGCATAAGCCCCATCTGTATCCACTTATAGTCGTTCTTCCGAATATCTCCATCTGTGTAATCTGCTGCAATTATACCGGTCGATACAGCTGATAATAGAGCTGCCAGCCCTAAAAACTTCTTCATATTAAATTTCTCCTCATTAACTAATATTCCAATCACTCTACCATAAAAATTTTAGAATGGATGTTGTTTGAACAACGTCACCCTTAAATATTTTCATCTATAATATAGGAGTTCAATATGAAATATTTTCTAAGAAAGTATATATGAAAGAAGAAACGATAGATTTTTCCTTATTGTAAATATATAATAAATAAAGAATATACATTCAGTTGAAAAATAGATTATTGAAGTAAAAGAACCTTTATAGAAGTCTTTCTACTTAATAAATAAATATCAGGTGGGGAATAGAATGAAAAAACTATTAGAAAAATACCTTTTAAAAAGTGGCTATGGTAAATTTATTAATACCGATGACCTTTACCCAATTGCCTTTAATAAAATCAACAATAAAACCTTTGTAGAAGTAAGTGAGCCTGGTAATATTTTTCTTATGATCCAGGGACACATGGACATTCACTTTCCAGACAAGCACGGAAAGAATCATCTTTTAGCAAGGGTCTATACCGATGACTATCAGTTAGGTGGGACCTCTAAACACTTCCTGCAAAAGGACTCCTCTATGGGGAACTATCAAGTTTCCCTGAGCAATAACTCAATCTGTTATGGAATAAATAAGGAAAAAGTCAAAGAACTTTTTAATGATCCGTCCTTTTTGTCATTTGTCTTTGAAAGGCATATAAGGTTTACCAACCAGATTATGCAGGAGAACTATCTGAGAAATATATTTTCCATTGAAGAATACGTAGCCTATATCCTGTATAACCATTCCAGGGAAGGGGTCTATGAGGTAAACGGCTACTGCCTCTTCGCCAACCTCTTAAAGTGTGACAGAACAACCCTCTATAGGGTCATTGTTTCTTTAGAAAATAGGGGTATTTTGAAAAAGGATGATAAGACTCTTAGGATAAATTCCATGGAGCAGCTCAAGTTTATCTTCGATGAAAAACTTTAATCCTTTGTTTCTTTACTGAAAATCACTTTATGTAAGCAAAAAAATACCAGGATGCATGTTGTTGAGACAACATACATCCTGG
This sequence comes from Propionigenium maris DSM 9537, assembly GCF_027925155.1. Taxonomy (GTDB): domain Bacteria; phylum Fusobacteriota; class Fusobacteriia; order Fusobacteriales; family Fusobacteriaceae; genus Propionigenium; species Propionigenium maris. The sequence continues at coordinate 2,771 of NZ_BSDY01000024.1, forward strand.
TATTTTTCGTGATAGATTAAATCAAAGGCTAAATAGAACTCTAGTCTTAATAAAAAAATCATATAAAGGAGCATGTAATATGAAGAATAGATTTGCACAATATCATTCACCATTGGAGCAGTCTCTAAAACATTCTATTGCCTACCTTGAATCTCTAGATGATAGAGAGGTTATTAAGGGAGCAACCTCCCAGGAGTTGAGAGAGCTTATTGGCGGACCCTTGCCTCTTCACTCTGCAGATCCGGTACAGGTAATAGATGACCTAGTTAAAAATGTCGATAAGGGACTTCTGGCATCTGGAGGACCACGTTTTTTTGGTTATGCAATCGGAGGTTCCTTCCCCGCATCCCTAGCAGCAGACTGGATGGTCAGTGCCTGGGACCAAAATGTTCCTTACTATGTTGGTAGTCCGGCAATGTCTGTTGTTGAGGAAACTGCAGCGGAGTGGATGGTTGAGTTATTGGGATTGACTAAGGGGTCAGCCGTTGGATTTACATCGGGAGCACAGGAAGCTATCTATACTGGCCTTATTACTGCTCGTAACACACTATTACATCGTGCAGGATGGGACGCTGCAAGGAAGGGACTATATGGGGCACCCCGTATAAATGTAGTGGCAAGTGATGAAATACACTCTACTATCAAAAGAGCTTTATCTATGATCGGCGTAGGCCTTGAAGATGTTATCAAGGTTCCAACAGATGATAACTTAAGAATTATCCCTGAGGAAGTGAGTAAAGTTGTAGCTAGTTGCAAGGGACCTACTTTAATTTGTGCTCAGGCTGGTTGTATCGACTCAGGGGCATTTGATCCCTTTGATGAACTTGCCGATATTGTAGAGGAGCATGGGAATGCGTGGCTTCACGTTGATGGGGCTATTGGTCTTTGGGCTGCAGCCAGTGATAAGCAGAAGCACAGATTAAAGGGTATTGAACGTGCTGACTCTATCGATACCGATGGTCACAAGTGGTTCAACATGCCCTATGACTGTGGAATGATCATAGTTAAGGATCCTGCCACTATTATTTCAGCCATGGGTGGAAATAATATGGGAGATTACCTTAACGATGCTATGGCAAAACCAGATAGAAATGCCATTAACTTCGGTATTGCTGCTTCAAGACGTGCCCGTGGGGTCCCTGTTTATGCGGCATTTAAGTCATTAGGTAAGGAAGGAATCGTTTCCCACCTGGATAATTCTTGTGATCTGGCTAAACGTATGGCAGATAAGTTAGCGGAAGTTGATGGTATCACAATACTTAATGATGTTGTTTCCAACCGTTTCTCTGCTCAGTTTGGTCATGGTGATCAGGCTTACCGTGATGATCTCACAGAGAGAGTTGTTCACAGACTTCAGGATGAAGGCTATCTATATCCATCTACATCAAGCTATAAAGGATTGAAAACAATGCTATTCTCAGTGTTAAACTGTCACACAGATACCAATGACATCGATCTGTCAGCAGAAAAGATCATCAATGCTTATCTAACTGAGGTGTCCAGAGACAAATAATTTATGCAATTTAAAGATAATTTCTGTATTACACAGAAGTTATCTTTACTTTTGTTTCATGGAAAAAACATAGCTTAAATATTAAGTCTTTATTTTAAGTATTCTTGTATATCTTATAGGGTTTACAAATGTTTTCAGATGTTGAGTTATGTCTAAGCTAAATACCTTTAATAAAACTCAAGCAACAAAAAATAAAATAGTTCAATTTAAATATCTTAAAAGACTGAGGGGGCACAAAATGATCATTAAAAATGTTAATATCTTCGACGGAATAAATCAGGAACTCAAAAAAAATATGAATGTAAAGGTTACCGACAACACTATTGAAAAGATTACACCTGAAACTTTAACTCCTGCAAAGGAGGAAGAGATCTTTGATGGTAAGGGATATACTCTATCCCCGGGACTCATCGATTGTCATGTACACATCATGTTAGCTGATGGATTTAAAAACTTAGATTCTATGGAAATCGATGAAGCTGCAATCAGAGCAACCATCGTTGCCAAAGGATTTATCGAAAGAGGATTTACCACTGTGAGAGATGTTGGCGGATACTCGTGGGGATTAAAAGCTACCATCGACCAGGATATAGTTGTAGGTCCCAGAATCTATCCTTCAGGAGCAGCACTCTCTCAAACCGCTGGCCACTCAGATTACAGGCAAAACAGAGCCCAAAGAAATGATGGAACCACTATGGACTCACCCCTTATGAGGCAGGGGCATATGGTAACAGTTGATGGTGTTCCCGAGTGCCTAAAAGCAGCCAGACAACAACTATTTAAGGGGGCTACTCAAATTAAGGTAATGGGAGGAGGGGGAGCTTCCTCTCTATGGGACCCGCTGGATACTATCCAGTTTACCAGAGCAGAATTAGAGGCCATTGTTGAAACTGCTACAAACTACGGAACATATGTATGTTCTCACCTGCACGTATCTCCTGCAATGAAGATTGCCATTGAAGCAGGGGTTAAGTGTATTGAGCATGGTTCTGAAATGAGTGAAGAGGTAGCTAAGATGATGGCAGAAAAAGATGTATGGCTATGTTCTCAATATGGTACAGCGGGACTTTTAGCCGAAAGAAAGATCCCTCTGGACTCTGAGATCATGTATCAAAAGACTGAAAGGGTAGGGAAGGGGCTTATTAAAAATGCCGAGTGGGTTAAAAAATATAAGATTAGATCTGTATTTGGATCTGATATGATTGGAACTCCCGAAGTACACGAGAACCAGTTGATGGAATTTCCTACCAGAAAAAATCTATTTGGTAGCTTGGAGACAATGAGACAAGCTACTTCAAATGGCGGGGAGTTATTAAAGCTGTCTACAATTTTAGACGCGTATCCACTGGGAGAGTTGGGGGTTATCAAAGAGGGGGCTTATGCTGACTTTATCCTTACTAAGGATGCCCCATCTGAGGATGCCAACATATTATCAGATAAAGACAACATATTAGTTGTGTGGAAGGACGGTAAAATCTTAAAGAACATTATGTAAGATTTTTTTAGAAAGACCTTATAGATCATAATACTCCCGAAATTCCCATTAAATATGAAAGCAGGCTCTCAGGTATTATTCCAAAGAGCCTGCTGACCTATTCAGTAATTAAACTTTAGAAGAAGATAAAATTATTTCATTCATTAATCTCCCAAAAGGGCTCCTTAAAAAGGGCCCTTTTCATATTGTCAGTTTATTGTCAAAATAAAAAAAGCAGAACCTAAATTCTGCTTTGAATTACTCTATAACTGGTGCCACCTGCCGGAGTCGAACCGGCGACCTCTACCTTACCATAGCATTCATTGATTCCATACAGCTTCTATCCCTTTATTTTAAAGGAGACTTTATATATATTTTTTTTATTTTGCTTATTTTCCATATGATTTTAAAACTTTTAAGTCCAAAATAAGTCCAAAACAAAAGGCAGCTATAACAGCTGCCTTTACTGATTATTCAATACCTCCAAGAGCCTCTCCTCTGAAGAAGGATAAAGGTGGGAATATGTATTAAGTGTCATATCTACTTTGGCATGACCAAGCCTCTTTGAAATAGCCAACGGATTCACATTGTTATTTATAAGCATACTTGCATGACTATGTCTCAAATCATGCGTCCTGATATGGTTGAGGTTAACTTTATGTGCATATCTTCTAATATCATTTCTAAAAACATAAGCTGTCACATCGAACGCTCTGTCATCTTGCGATAAACTATAAAACCTCTTAAAATACTTTCTAAGTATCTCGACTAGATTGTCTGGTATACTGACAGTTCTTACACTCGATTTAGTTTTAGGAGTAGTTATGATCTCCTTACCATTTATCTTAGCATAAGTTTTACTTACATTTATAGTCTTTTTCTTCAAATCAATGTCCTTTCTGGTTAAAGCAAGTAATTCTCCTACTCTTATACCTGTCCAGAAAAGAATATTAAATCCAGTAAAGCTTATAGGCTTATTCTTAAGTAAATTTACAAATCTATTAAACTCTTCTAAAGTCCAAATGTTCATCTTTTTCTGATCATCTAACTTAGGAGCACCCGCTTTCTTACAAGGATTCTCCTTTAAATCGTGAAAACTAACAGCAAAGTTAAATATAGAGGAAAGTTGAGCGTTTATTTTTTTCAAATAATGAGCTTTGTAATTTTCTCTACTCCTTGGATTTCTTACCGTCATCAGCTTTGTCTGAAAATTTCTAACCATAAGTGGCGTAATCTCAGCTACACTCTTTTCCCCAAAATAAGGCAATATATGCTGCATAAAGATGATCTCTTTAATTATAAAAGTTTTCTCCTTGATCCTTGGTCTCATATCTTCCATATAAAGCTTATACAATGACTGGAATTTCATGTCCATGGAAAAGGTGGCTTCTCTCAAAAATTGCCTTTCCCATTCCTGAGCTTCTTTTTTAGTTCCAAACCCTCTTTTTTGTTTCTGCTTTCTTGCTCCATTAGCTTCATAGTAAAACCTTGCCCTCCATTTCTTTCCATCTTTGTAAGCTGGCATTAATTCGCCACCTCCTTAGATATCCCTAACCTGCCAAATAAATATTCTCTATTCACTCGCCCCTTAATTACAAGATATCCTTCTGCTTCCATCTCCTGATTAACTTCTCGGATAATATTGTAAGCCTTAGATATCTTAACCTGACAAATCTCCGCTACATCTGCCGCATTTAATAGACCTTTCATAATTCTCCTCCTTCTTAGTTAGCTAGACTCAGGTGATTTTTGTTGTTGTAAAGATATAAACAAAACTCCAGTGGTAAACATGACATCCTTCTCCGCTTAGGGGGATTAGCCCTATCCATTAAAAACACCTCTAAACCTTTATAACTATAGTCCAATGAAGCATGAGGGATATGGAATTTGTACCTTCCGACCTCGTAATATAAATACTCTTTACCATTCAGAAGATGGATCTCTTTGGGAAAGAAAAACTCCCTTAGCAGCTCCGTTTTCATTCTGTATAAGTCTTCTCTGCTCCCTCTTTCTTTCTTAGCTCCTCTGTTAAAGCTAAAAATAACATTTCCTAAGACTTCCTCTGTGACTTTGCCTTTTCTAACTTGTTTTTTAAGATTTTTCATTCTCTCACCCACCTACTATCTTTTATATTTCCGATTATATTATATTTATTTTCTAATTTCAAGAACAATTTTTATTTTCGTAACTAAAAATAGTTTTATTCGTAACCGAAATCAGGAATAAGGATTGTTTTTATAATTGAATGATGTTAAAATACATTAAAACTTATATCTTCGTAGGAGGAGTAAAATGGCAGGTGAAACTAAGAGAGAGGATTTAAATAAAAAATCTCAAAAACCCATTACTACTAATTTAATAGAAGTAACAGACAAAAATCTCGGTGATGCTACGAGACTATTAATAAATAGTAAGTTTAAGACGTATGAAGAAGCTAAATCATTTTTAGGAATCAGTAGTGTTCAAGTTTTTAGAAATTATCTGAGTCAGTTATCTAATAATAAAGGAAACTTATTTAAACTCATGGGATGGCTAGATAAATTAAACTATGAAGTTATTTTTACGCTAAAACCTATTGGCGATAAAAAAGAGGGCTTCTCCACCGAAAAGTTTGAAAAATATATTCTTGAAAAGAAGTTTACATCAGCCCATAAAATGTTAATTCTATATGGGAATGAATTAGATGAAGAATCGAGATTAAAAGTAGAAATAAAGTTAGAGGCAGCAAAGGGAAGAGGAACTGAGGAATCTACTATACCAATTAACTTTAATTCTGAAGCTTTGGAAAAAGTGATCGCTTATAATTCTCCTAGCACAATTTCTGGAAGAGTAAATCAACTAATTTTAAGAGAATTTATCGATGATAACCTATTTAAAATGATAAATTCAAAATTAGATGGAGAAGATCCTCTTGAAGCCGAAGCTATATCTAAGTTAAAGGACTGGAAAAATACTAATTTTATGGAAGTTAAGCAAAATTGTTTAGAATACTCTGTAGAAGAGACCGTTATTCTTGGAAAGAGAATTTTTGTTTTACTTCATAAAGAAGATAATAAAATGGTTGAAGTTACTGATTTATTTACAACTACTTTTTTGAGGGAGGCATGCCTTCAAAGAAATAAAGATTCTCTGAGAGTTTTTTCACTAACAAGACATGGTGAGTATAATATTAAAATTTCTGTCTTCTACAAAGATGAGCTATATGAAGCTTCTATTATTGATAAAGATCCAAGGCCTAAAAGAATAACATTCAAAAAATAAAAGGACGACATAGTGTCGTCCTTTTCTACATCCCCATTTCATGTATCAGTAAATTTTTCATAGCATTCTCAAAGACATTTCTGAAGGTGTTATCCGTAAGAAACTGCTTATATAGTTCCAGCTCCTTCCTCCTTCTCTCTCTCATAACATCCTCTACTATCTTCTTAAATGCTATCTCTCTGTTCTGGACATCCTTGTGGACTCACCTTGGATTAGGATTTTGTGGATCTATCTCTGTCTCCCCCCTCATCCAGTTCAATATGATGGTTCAGTTTACTTCTCTCCACTCCATAGGTAAAGAGGTCTGCAGACTCTAGTAGCTCATCTATCAGCAGATCTTCCTTATTTTTTACGATAAGCTTGGGTATTAAGAACTTCAGGAACCAAAATAGCTTCTCCCATACAATCATCTCATATGGAAGTATAGCAGCCATCTGCCCGTAGATCTTAACAAACTGCTTTGCCTTGATCTTATAGTCATCCTTCTCTTCATTTTCTAACCCAAGCTCCTCGTTAAACCTCTCGGCAGATTTATCTATTATAGGGCTCAGCTCGCTGGCATCTCCACCGTCAAAATACTTCTCTACAAAGTCCTCTACTTCATACCACTCATAGATTCCAATGCTGTCTTATCCTTAAGTTCATGTAGTATGTTCACATCTGTAGCCTCTCTTAGGGTCGTAGAGGTATAGAAATCATCAAAAGATAATCCTATCTCTCCTACAGTAATAAAAAGTCCAAGATAAAGAGATCCTCAGTCTTTTTCCTAAGGTCATAAGCGGCTCTGTTAAGCCTTGATAGTACCTGTACAGCCAGTACTCCCTAGAGCTTCTTATCTACATACACAGCACTCAGTTTAGGTTAGTCGAATCCAGTAAGATAATTATTAGCTATCACTAGTATCCTGTAGTCATCCCCATCAAACTTTTCCTTAGTTTTGTTATCTGGGAAACCATTCATATCAGCTTTGGTATATTCTATACCATTTCCCAGAAAAAGCGGTGACTACCTTAAATGGATTATTCATTCTCTCCAGAACTTTCTTAATAGACTGATAATACCTGATAGCCGACTCTATATTCTGAGTGACACCATTCCCTTGGCTTTTTCCTTCAGCTTCTTCTGATTGAAGAGATTTTCCACAAAATGCTCAATCATTATCTCAGCCTTGGTAGCTATAGTTCTCTTGTCCCTTTCTACAAGAGCTTTTAACCTCTTCTGAGCCATCTTGGTATCAGATAATGGATTATCCTCTGTAGACTTTAAGATCTCATAATAGCTTTTACAGATAGTATAGTTAACAAGCACATCTAAGATAAAACCTTCCTCTAAAGCCTGTTCGTTTGTTTTAGTAACCATAACTCCTCCAACTTTTCTTTTATCTATTAATTATAAGCCCTATAATAATAAAAAAGTAAAGATAAACAATAAGTTCACCTTTACTTTTCACCTTTTAATCTTTCATATAGAGCAAATGTTGCTTTTCCTGTGATTTCTAAATTATTATCTCGTTCATACCTTTTAATTGCTGTTTCACTCTGAGGTCCAATTTTACCATCAATCGCTAGATTAGTATCTTTTAAAATAGTATTTAACAAACTCTGCACTTCTTTTATTTCATCTATTGTTAGTTTATCTTGAGGTAGAAAATTATTAAGTTTTCCAAACAAAACATTCATTTCTACACTAACTTTAGAAATTTGTTTTTCTTCTTCTATCTTTGGCACAACTTCATTTTCTCTAACTATCTCTGTACTAGAAGTTCTTCTTATAAGAAAAATTACCCCTATAAGAACTATCAGTATTATAGTAGAAAATCCAGCTATCCTTTTTCTAATTTTCTTAGAATATTTTATATTCCTATTAAAAATTTTATCTTCACTAAAAATATTCTTTATATCATGCTTATCAAAGATATCTTCATACCCTTTTTTAAAGTCTTCATACTCCCCTTCGAGCTTCTTTTTCTTAGAATTAAAACTAGATATAGCAAATATAAAGTAGATAAATGATAGCACTATTACTCCACAAGATAATATTAAAAGATCTCCATTTGCAAAACCTCTCAATTTTCCTCCTGCTATAGCAATCATTATAAAAGCGGTCATAAAAAAGGTAGATAAAAAGAATACTATTTTTTTAAATTCTTCTACAAATTGATCTAACACTTGAGTAAGTGAAGTACTCATTTCTAAAGAATTTTGTACCACTTTATCTTTTGCTTCTAGGTATTTTTCCACATTTTTTCTTAGGTATAGCTTATAGTTACTTATAATGGTGTTATAAACACTTTTATCTATCCCTTTAAACTCAAATGGCGAGTTATAAGATAATATATTTCTAACCAATCCAAGTTTATCAACTATATTGTTATTTTCATATACCCACAAATATATATTATAATAACTTGAACTTTCTATACCTTCACTTGTTTCATTAATTTGTTGTTTATGGAATTGAAATCCTTCTAATGATATTTCAATACAACTTTTTTCTTCCACGTACCTATCTGCAATATACATTAACGATAATATATTTCTGAGGCTATCTAAAAGCTTTGTTAACATTCCTGCATTCTCTTCATCTAATATTTTAAAAAATTCAGGCAGAATTCTAATTTTTCTTCCCATTCCCACATTTTCAAATACTTTTTTTATAGAGTCTTCATTATAACTTACTTCAAATTCACTTAATTTTTCTAGATCACTTGATATTATAAATCTCTTGGTTTTTAACAACTTTGGATTAGAGGAGGCTGCAATATAATAACCTATTACTTTGTCTAGGTTAAAGTAATTCAATTTATCCACTAAAGACAAGCTTTCAAAGTGTTCTACCCAAGCATCGAAAGAATAAATTATCTCATACCTTTTTTTCCTTTTGCTATTTCCAGTTCAATTTTAACTTTATCTTCTTCAAAAAATAATGAACCAGCTTCATTTCTTAATTCTTTGATTGAATCAATTGTTTGTAGGACCTCTTCTTCTTCATCTAAAAATACCAACTGAATATTATCACTAGAATCTATTGTTTCTAATAGTTTTTCTAAAAATATATTTAAATTTTTAGAAGGAATACACTCAAAAGATAATTTATAAAAACTTCTATTTTCTTCTTCCTTTAATTCGTTATCGCTAAGATTACTTTCTAAGAGTAAACTTTTCATATCTTCTCCTATTCTGTTAAAAATTTATTATAAATACTATCATTATTTACTTTGATCTTAATATACTTAATTCCCTCTTCTTCTACTGCACTAACTGTATTATTTTCTCTATCTAAAGGAATAGTCAAATGAACCCCGTGCCCTAAATCAAACTTCTCTACATCCTTTTTTAAAACTTCTTTATCAATTGTAAAACTACTATCGATCTTCTTACCTTCTACTAATTTCTCTACACCTTCGACTGATTTTTTAAATGAATACCCTTCTTTAATAGGGGTATAGCTTCCAAATACTTGTGCTTTAAAGCTTTCTAGTGTAAAATTTTCCTGCGTTCTAAAAAAAGTTCTCACATGCTCTTTTATAGCCTTTACATCCTCTGGAAAATTCCTAATTTTCCTATTAATTACTTCATTTATTTTTTTTATAGCTTTTTCTGTATTTTCAGCATCATCTCTAACCTCTAAAACACCAAAAAAATCTTTCCACCAATATGTCGATATTTTAGAGTTGCTATCTCCTAACTCTGGAATACCACTGTTTCTATTTAATAAAAAATATTTAAGGGCTTCCATCTTTTTAAAAGATATACCTATTTTTTTCATTAAACTATCTTCGTCTAAAAATTCATCATGTTCTATCTTAGTAATTAATAGATAAGTTATTGTTTTTTTCTTTACTTCTATTTGAAGTAAGCTACCTTTTTTAACTCCATGTGTAGTTCTCTTTCTCTGAACTTCATCTACTCCTTTTTCTATCTCTAAAAGCTTTTCTGCCACTTCTTTTGACGTAGTATGAAAATTTACATTAGTACAGTCTAAAACCTTTTTTAGAAGTTCATTCCTAATATCAGGAATTTGAAATTCCCTTCTCTTGTCTGTTTTAAATATATTACCCATTAGGATTTTTGCAAATTGATAGATATCTGTTCCCTCTTTCCCTTCAGAGCTAATCGCTATCTCCTTTACTGCCTCTGCTTCTAGATCTAAATGATATAGCGAGATATTTTGTACCTCTAATTCAGATTCAACTACTTCATCCTGTTCTGCCTCTCCAATTATAGGATGCTCTACCTCTTGAACTTCTTCTTTAAGACTTTCACTTTTTAAGACTTCTTCTTCTTTTAGCTTAGTTTCTTTTTGCTCTTCTTTTTTTCCATTATATTTTCCATTTTATCCCCCTATTCTTATAGTTTTCTACTACAACCCTTCCAAGTTTCATTACCTACCCATTTCACAACCTATTACTTGTTACTTCTTACTTGATTTTAATTTTCCCAGTTACCGCATCATTGACAAGTACTTCCTTGTACTCCTTCAGCCTTTGGATCTGCTTTTCTTGCACTTCTATAACTTTACCTCCTCAAGAACCTTTTCCTTTGTAGGTTCCAGTAGAGTGTTCAGTCTACTTACCACTATCATAGGTAAGTATTACGTCTTTGTATTTTCCTCTTACATATACGTCGTCTCTCAGGCAATCATCTGCTATAGACCATATGAAAGATATTAGCTTGTTATGTACCGCCGTATTCATCTGTTTCCTCCACTTAGTTCTAAATTTTACAGTTAATTATAAACCTCTAGTTTACTTATGTCAAAATAAACAGTTTATATATTTTTTTAGCCCTCATCCACATGTGTTACAACTGTAAGTTGAGGTAATAATTAATAATAAATTTTACAAATAAACAAATCTATACTATACTTAAGCAAACGTGAAAAGTTGAAATAAAACGTGAACTCAAAAGAGGTGAGTTGTGGCAGAGATAAAAAAATTAAAGGAAGATTTCTTTTTTAAAAAGACATTGGAAAAGATTATAAAATATTCAGAAAAAAAAGATGGGCTCAAAGGAATTAAACGTCTTAAGGATAGAATATCAAAAATTGATATTGATCTTGAGCCAGAGCTTTTAAAGATATATAAATTTTATAAAAATTGCGATCACTTATATAAAGAAGGGATACGCGTTTTTATAAGCAATATTTTATCTAATAACATCCAATCAACAAGTGATAAAATATATCCAATAAATATAAAAGCAGATTATGGAATTGTGCGTTCAATTCATGAGGGAGCTTTTAAAAATTTAATAAATCAGCTTAATCTTGTAGAAGTAAATATAAAAGTAAAAGCTGAAAAAGTTAGAAGAATGCATATGGAATTTGGTGAATCTTTTTATAGAGCTCAAAATTTAATAAAACAGATTGAGGAGTATATAGAGGATAAAAGCTTGGAATATAATCCGTTTTTAGAATCGAAATTTTATGATAAAGTACTTAAAATTAAAAATGACTACCATAATTTTGATAATAGAATTAAAAAATATGAAAAGTTAGATTTATTTAAACTATGGTATGAAGACCTAGGCTTTAACAGAAGTTTTGTAAGAGATGCCATAAATAGGTATGAAATTTATTTGTATTTTTCTAAAGATAAAACTACGCAAGAAAAGGATGAGTTTTATCTTTTTATGACAAAGCTATCAGTTAGAACTATTAGAGTCTTGAGTAAAAAAGAGGTTAGTTGGAATAAAAGGAAAGAACTTCTTCTTCTGATATATGAAAACCCTAATATAAAGAGTACAGAAATACAACAAATGATCAGCTCGGATGCAGAGATTTTTAAAAAATTTAAATTTTCAAAGGCAATGTCTCTTATGAACAAAATAGATAGAGTCAAGAATAAACTGAGTGAATCTGACTATAAAGAAATGATGAAAAATTTTAGCGAAATAGAAAAGATAATTAATCAGAGTTTAAAGAAAGAAAAGGAGCAGCGACCAGGCTATTCATCAGAAACCTTTTAAATATTGCTGAAAATAATGTTATTTAAAATGTAATCACCAACATAAAGATAGTAGGAAAGTATATTTATATATACAATAGATGTAGTACCATACCATAAGGATAATAGATAGAATACTAAGGGATATACTAGGTAAGGCATAAGGATTAGTATAAGAGTCTGTAGTAGGTGAGATCTGAGGGGTGGGTACTATATATCTATTCATAGGAGCAACATAATTTTTTATATTGTCTTCATTATTCCTTAGAGTTTCTATAACTTAGGACTCTTTTTATATAGATTTTAGAATCAAAATAGTTCAATAACTGTACTTTTAAGTATGGTTATTGGCTATTTTTTTATTTATTTCACAACATAAATATAGAAAGGAAATCTGTATAAAAATGGAGGAGAATAATGGATACCATAGATATTAAAATCAAATTATCAAAAGAATTAGGAGCTGAAGAGAGAGAAGCTCTTAGGAAAAGTAGACGTTGGATACATAAAGTTAACAAAGGAAGGTATGACACTGAACTTATGATGGTAGTGTCCTTACCAAAATATTTTCATCCAACTAATTCCTACCTAATAACTAAAGAGGTTGAAGTCAAGGAAGTATTAGTAGCGGTTAAAAAGGCTATAACAAATATACCAGATATAAAGGTAAAAATTGAAAAAGCTACAGTTATAAGAGTGGACTATCCTTTTACCTACATTATGAGGGAACAGTATAACTTTAATTCGTATAGGAATATTATGTATATCTTAGGAGGAGCTACTGACCTTGTGAGATCTAAAAATTTTGAAGACACAAGGAGCAAAGAAAAAGAAACTTTTTATTACTGTGATAATGACCATACAAGAAAGGCTTCAAATAAAATTATTATCTATGACCAAGGTAAGAAGATAAAAGATAAAGATTTAACCCCAGATAAACAAGATTACGATCTTGCCTTAAAAGACTTTCCTGAGTTAGAGAGAAGGATGAGAATAGAGGTCTCTCTCTCTACAAACATTGATATTAATCAATTAAAGTTGAAAAAAATTAAAAAAGAAGCATATAAATTTTTAGAAAGACACCTTTTTAATGATGAACTAATTGAAAATTACATTAATGAGAAAGTAAAGAACCTTGTCTCACTTATGAGGCGAGAGGGAAAGTATCTTAAAAGAGGGGAATTTATAGAAAGGGAAAGACCTCTAGAGTATACCCAAGTAAGAAGTGCAGCTAAATACCATTATGACGTAGAAGCTAGTAAAGATAAGTTCCTAAAAATAACTAGAGAGGTTTTAAGAATAAGAGAAAAGCGAGAAAATATAATTATACTAGACTGTTTCAAAATAATTAAAGACATAAAACTATCTTTAAAAAGAGAAAGAATGAAGCCTACTAAATAGGTGGTGTAATTAACCATAATTATAAATACATATTATATTAATGAAGAGGGTTCCTAACTGGGAACTCTCTTTCTTTTATCTTTCAAGTATTTAAAAGGGATAAAGGGTACAAGCGAGAGGGGAATATTAAATAAACCCATCCGTATACAAAACATGAAAAACCCTTTAAAATTTAAGGATTAGGAGGTGATTAAGTGAGAAAAAAGATTAAGATGCCAGTCCCTAAAATTATAAATGAGGTTTTAGAGAAGGACTGTCATCACTTCGGTATTACTAAGGAAAAGCTATGTAATGAAGTTATCCTTAAAATGGGCTACAAGCCTCTTATTAAATATCATAAGATGATGACCTTTGAAGAAAAAGTAGATCTCCAATTTAACCTTCAGGTAGAGACCCAAAAATATTATAAAGATATCTGGAAGGAGAATAACGCAACAAGCGATGCTGAGCTAGTAAGAACAATACTATCAACTTATATTAATCTCTCTCCATTTCTAAGAGAGAAGATTATTATGGATACAAAACTTAGATTTATCCTTGAACTTTTAAGGGAGAAGCATATTGTCAAAATAGAGGTTGATGGAAAGATAATAGAGGCTGAGCTTATGGAAATTCTTAGGTGCTCAGAGACCAATTATCTAAAAGTAATTCATAGTCAGGGGGAAGAATACCTTAGTAAACTTGAAATAATAAGAAAGTAAAGGGGAAGGGAATTATGAGTTTTAAAGGAGTATTCAAAAAAATAATAAAGGTAACAAATACTATTTCTATTATTGGAGGGGTGATTGGAATAATTATACTAGCATTTTTCTTTCTTTCAGGTGATTCATCTGCCAATAAACAAGCCTATATTGATGTAGTTAAAGGAATCGAAATACAGGGGCAATCCATGGAAGAAGTGGTAGAAGAGATAATGTATCTTAGAAATGGAAGAGACCCTTCTGCTGATTGGGATATTGTAGGGGAAACTGACCAAGGAAAGGTAGTTACAGCAACAGGTAAAACTAATAAAGTTACTTTCTATACTATTAAAAATGGTGACTACATTCAACTTGATGCAAATAATATTATTATCGAAGGGGAAGGTTACGAAACTATCAGCCTTTCACAAATGTATTACAATAAATTAACAGGACAGGTTAATTGGTAGAAATCTCTTGAAGTAATAAAAAATTATTCTATACATGGCTTAAAGGTTAAATATTTTGATATGAAAAATAGGGGGAGTATTTATGAAAAAAGTTATTTGGCTTGGAGCTATTGTCTTAGCTTTATCTGGATGCGTAGCCAATGAATATGTTAAAGGCGGAGCTGATTATTTAGGGTTATCAGATACCTATGAAATGGCAGCTTATGACTCTGACGGTTGGTCTAGGATTACTGAGGAATATAATGGAAGATCTGTTAAAATTAATAAATTTACAGAAACTTCTTTTGATAAGGAGGGGTATGATTTTGATGGTTTTGATAAATATGGATTTAATAGGGAAGGAATCCACAGAGAGACTGGATCTAAATATGCAAAAGACGGCTATGATGTTAAAGGTTTTGATAAAAATGGAAATAGGAAACCGATTCCTGGGATAACGATTCCGTTAAAAGGCTATGAAAACTTTAAATATGATTCGTATACAGGGTGGTCTCTAGGTTTTTACAAACTTAGTAATGGCGAAGAGAAGATGATACATAGGAAGACGGGGACTATTTATGATGACAAAGGGTTCTCTTGGAATGGTATTCACAGAGAGACTGGAACAAGATTTGATCCTGAAGGATATAATGAAGAAGGATTTAATGATAGAGGTTGGAATAGAGAAGGGATTAACTATTCGACAGACTATAAATATGACAGAGATGGTTATGACGTAAATGGCTATGATAGAAACGGACTTGATAAAAATGGGAATTTTAAAACAGGAAGAGCCTATGATGCTCAAGGCTATGATAAATTAGGCTGGAATAAAAGTAAGACTAAGCATCGATCTGGAAAGACAATTAATGATAAGCCTAATGTACAGGTAAAATCCTCTGTTAGGGATGATCAAGTATATCTTGCTGTTATGGCTGCCTATGGTGTTGCTTCTGTTCCTGTTACAAAAGATACTGTAGGATTTGAATACCACAACTTAAAAGTTAATGGAAAACCTGTTTCTTCTAGAAATGGAGAGTATGACTATACTATTCCTATCGGAAGGAAGAACATCCTTTCATATACAGTTGTAGTATTTGAAAAAGATTATAACGGAAGAAGGTGTGCTGCCTCAGAGCTTACCAAAGAAGTGGAGCTATATTATAAGGATCTTTACGAGTGGTCTAAAAGAACTAACGATACTACACTTTCATTAAATAAGAAGATAGGTTTGTCAGCATACTAAAAAAGAGAGGAGATTTCTCCTCTCTTTTATTATATTCCTACTACTTCATTTCCCATTTATTTTCACCCATTAGTAATAATTTAATTTTAGTATATCTTGTGTATTTAAGGATTTCAATACGTAGAATTAAATTTCCCTTATAAGATGCCCCTTTTCTAAATAATTTTATATAAGAAAAAATTTAACGAAAGGTATTTCTACACAAAAGGAGGTGATCAGATGCCGATTGGAGAAACAATTATAGTTATAGGTACCGTGGTTAAGATACTAGAGGAGCACCTAAACACCAGAAACTAATTTAAAAAGGGACCTTACTGTAGTGGTAGGGTTCCTTTTATTTTGGAGGAAATTATGTTAATTGAGATGTTAAAAGACCTTATACAAAGCCCAGAGAGACCTAATCCATATGAACCACAAGACACAGAAATATACATGAGGAGGAAAACTATGAAGCTGTATGCCATTAAAGATGCCATGATAGATACACTGGACATCTTCTTAGAAAGCGAGCAGGAGGAGATAAATAAGGAGTTTTACCAGGAGACAATGAAAGTATTGAAAGAGGAGCTTTCCCATAAGAGTTCCAATATTATTAAATACCTTACTAACTTAGATGGAGAGGTATCTACGCTAAAGTCTGAGATAGACCGATTAACCAAGGTAAAAAAGGTTCGTGAGAGAAAGATAGCTAACCTGAAGAGTTATCTGATCACTACTATGCAGTCCCTTGAAAAGAAAAAGGTTGAAACTGAACTAGGAACCTACGGGTTAAGAAAATCAATAGCTCTGAAGGTTCTGGATATTAATAAGATCCCTGAGAAATATCTTAGGGAGAAGAGAGAGGTTACAGTGGATAAGCGAGAGTTGTCCAACTTTATAAAGGCAGGACATATAATAGAGGGAGCTACCTTGGTAGAAAACTATAGCCTACAGATTAAATAGGGGGGAAATAATGACTGAATTACAGGTATTAAGATGGTTTGAAAATCCAGAACCCCCAGAGTGTCACGAAGATACGTCTATATGCTATGGTTGTAGGTATCCTGTAGGTGAATGTGATTGCAGGGATGACTGGAAGTTAGAAGATTAAGGAGGAAGTTATGAGTAAAAAATACAGCAAAGAGGAGAAGAGGGAATACTTCAGGAAACAAATGGAAGAGCTTAAGGAAGGAATTGAGGATAAAATCACAGATTTTCTTGAAAACTCAGAGGAGCTTAAGAGTTTTATCTCATTCAGAAGGAAGCATTTCAAAAACTACAGCATTAATAACACACTTCTTATCTATAGACAGATGCCAGAAGCATCCTATGTAGCAGGCTTCTGGAAGTGGCAGGAACTGGGATATAAGGTTAAGAAGGGGAGTAAGTCTATAAGTATCCTCATTCCTATGATCCGGAAAGATGAGGAGGAAAAAGATAAGATATATGGCTTTAAGAAGGGATCGGTATTTGATGTAAGTCAGGTAGAAGCCACAAAGGGAGCTCAAGAACTTCCAAGCATCGATACCAGTATAAAGGCAACAAAGGATACTGTATTTTCCCCTGTAAGGCTCTTGGATTCTACAAAGGAATATATAGAACAGTTTTGTCCTATCATTACAGATAGAGAGCTAGGAACTGCTCTGGGAGCTACAGATGGGAAAAATATATATTTGAAGATAACAAATAACAGAGTGGATATGACAGGAGTTCTCATACATGAGTTCGCCCACTACCACAACCACTTTGGAGACAATAGAAAGGAATTAACTAAGAATCAAAAGGAGTCAGAAGCTGAGTTAACAACACTCATCTTCGGCTCCTTTTTCAATTTAAATATAGAGGGAGCATATAAGTACCTGAGCATGTATAGGAAGGATCGGAACTTAGCAGAGTGCTTTGAAAAGGCTTACAGCACGTTCATAAGTATATTAGACGGTTTTGAAGGGAAGAGAGGCTTAGAATGGATATTAAAAGGACAGGAATCATAAGAATTAAATGTATAGGTTGTCCTTGGAGTAATCTATACCCTCTTTGTCGCTTTATCTGCATTAGAAGGAGGAAAAATGGGAGTTCACCACTCAGAGTTTGAAAAGATGTTTGAAGTTCTTAAGGGGGATATCCCCATTCCATTGAAGGTAGCGGTCAAAAGATGGGAGCATATTAAGGACACCGGAGAAGAGGTTATCCAGAACTGGTTGGAAGTATTGAAAGAAAAAGCTACATCTTACATGGATGAAGGCTATTCAGTAGGTACAGCCATGATGGAAGCATGGGGTAGTTCCTATGAAGGGATCTCAGATGACAGTGAGAAGTGCTACTTTAATATAAGCGAGTTAAGAAAATCTTTCTTTGAAGGAGCCTTAGACGGACTTGAGAGCTATGAAAAATATCTTATTGCTAAAGCTGGAAGATATCTTTGTAAAGAGTGTGGTTGATTTGCACTGGATCACCTTAAAAATAAGGGGTATTGTAATAACTTCAGCATAGAAAGAGCTATAAAAGATAGATGTATCAGTGAGGAGGAGTAATGGAGAAATTTTATATAACTAAAGGGGTCTATGAAACACTGGATATGAGGATTATTACTTATATCCAAACTTTAATAAAAAGTATGGATATAGAGGTGGATTATTTACAGGTCTTTAGTATCTCTGGTAATGTGCTTATCCATACCCAGGAGGTTCCAGAGTACATTAAGGAATATACTCTGAGTAAAGAATATAGGGATGAGAAATTATTTTCTATAAAGACAGAAGAGGAAAATAGCAACTACTGGACATTGATGCTTGCCCATGAGTATTGATTATACTGATACGGTTTGTAATCATTATAAAATTATAATTGGCTATTATTGCTTATATGCATATTAAAAAAGAAGGAGTTTTTATGAATATATAGGTAACGTTTAATCCGAGAGAGATGCTAAAAAATATTGATAGAAGTATATTATGGGATTATGTAAAAGATACGATCACTGATCAAGAGAAAGAAGAAATGGGAGAAACAATTTACTCTGCTGATTCTGACACACTTTGGGAAGCCTTGGAGTTGAAGCTAGAGCAAGAACAGAAAGAGGTAGCTATCTTTGTTGGGAGTAGAGTAAAAAGTTCAGAGATTCTTAAAAGAATAGATGACGAAGAGATCTTGAGTTACATCAAGGATCAAAGTCAATATTATATTGCTGAAAGTGTAGAAGAACTCATGGAACAGATCAAAGTATCTGGTTGTATGGATGAGGTAACAGAGCTATTTGAGATGAAGTACACAGGTTAGGAGGAATAAGATGAATAAATCACCGGAAGACATAATCAAGGAGCTACAAGCTCCATTTAAAGAAAGTGACATAGATTTCAAGGTAGGAGCTACTAACAAAGAAAAGACTATGGGGTTAGCATTATTCTACGTACAGGCTAGAGCTATTCAGAGAAGACTTGATGAAGTAGTAGGTTTTATGAATTGGAAGGTGTCATACAGGGAAGTCCAAGGAGGCTTCCTTTGTTGTTTATCCCTTAGAATCAATGGAGAATGGATCACTAAGGAAGATGGAGCACAAATAACCGAGTATGAATCTGTTAAGGGTGGGATTTCCTCAGCTTTTAAAAGGGTGGCATCCAGTGGCTTTGCCATAGGGCGATATCTCTATGATGCTGAACCTTCTTGGTATCCTATACGATTACAGGGCAAAGGGTATGAGTTTACTATCAATCCCATACCTAACTTCACCAATAGGAGGGATGGTTCATCTACAATCACAAAAGATTCAACTAAACCAGAAAATAAGCTAGAGAAAGCAAGGTTAATGCAGGTCACCTTTGGAAAGTATAATGGAAAGGCAGATAAAAAATCTAATGAATTATCATAAGCAAATTATGATCCACCATGAAGCTTTTACTGGGACTACTCATAGTAGGCCTGATTGGATTAAGCTCCAAAGAAAGCTGAAGAAAGAAGATACTTTAGTATTTGACAGTGTCAGTAGAATGAGCAGAGACTCTAAAGAAGGGACTAAGAAATATTTTCATCTAAGGGAAAATGGAATCAATCTTGTCTTCCTGAAGGAGAGTCGGTAGTGTAAATATTTTTGTGTATTTAGAGATCCTTCTCTTGATTATTGAGTAATACTGTTGCATTAAGGTGGTCAAGGGAGGTTTTTTATATGAGTAGAAAAGCTAAAAATGTTAATCCTTTGGTTAAAAAGATCTTTCGGGAAAATGATATCCAGAATATTGCTGATGCACAGTCTCTTATGAAGGATATGTTTAAAGATCTGGTTTCTCTTATGCTGGAGGCTGAAATGGAGGAGACTCTAGGTTATTCTAAATATGAGAGAAACGATGCTGCAGATAACTCTAGAAATGGCTATAACGATAAGAAGATAAAAACCAGTTTAGGAGAAGTAGAGCTTGATATCCCGCGTGACCGAAAGGGAACCTTCGAGCCTCAGGTTGTCCCTAAATATTCCCGTGATATCTCGGATATAAAAGACAAGATAATATCCATGTATGGACGTGGTATGTCCACCACAGATATTAATGATCATCTGGAAGAAATCTATGGTATGAGCTTTTCTCCTACCCAGATAAGCAGGATAACCGATAAAGTAATGGAAGAAGCTAACCAGTGGAAATCAAGACCACTAAAAGTCTGCTACTCCTTTGTTTTTCTAGATGGGATTCACTTCAATGTTAAAACCAATGGAAAGGTAACCAATAAAGCTGCATACATAATTGTAGGAACAGATCTGGAAGGGAAGAAAGATATATTAAGCATAACCGTGGGGGAAAATGAGAGTTCCAAGTTCTGGCTTAAAGAAATAGATTCCCTTAGATCCAGAGGCGTAGAAGAGATCTTCATTACTTCTGTGGATGGCTTACCTGGATTCAAGGAAGCTATCAAGGCGATCTATCCTGATACAAAGGTACGGAGGTGTATCGTACACCAGATTAGAAACACTCTAAGGTTTCTTAATTACAAGGAGAGGAAGATCTTTGCTCAGGAGTAAAAAGAAGTTTACAGAGTACATGACGCTAAATCTGACTTTAGTTCACTGGAAAGACTAAATAATCAGTATCCTAATACTCCCCAGCGTTTAAATCCTGGTATGATAACTGGAATGAGTTAAGCCACCTTTTCGAGTATCCTCAGGAGATCAGGAAGATAATCTATACCACGAATACCATAGAAAGCATAAACAGTCAATTTAGAAAGGTTAGCCGCTCTAAGGCAATATTTCCAACAGATGACTCCCTTCAGAAGATCCTTTGTCTAGCTTCAAAAAACATGCTGAAAAAGTGGACTCAGAAGATCAGAGGGTGAGAAAAGATACTCAGAATGCTTGTAGTGATTTATCCTGAAAAGATGGATAAATATTTAATTTAAAAGGAGCTCCAGCTGGAGCTCCCATTAATGGCTAGGAATCTAATTTACACGTAATTTGGGAAAGACCCAGAGATTTTGTCAGAGAAAGAAACTTTAAATCTATCAAAGATATTTATAATGACACTATCGTTTTCATCAATCTCCAACAGTGGTAGGCGTTCTAATCCATGTATATAGTTCATGAGTATTTCCTATGATTTTTGTTAACTTAGTATTTATTTCATTATGAGTTAATACTTTGCCAGATAGACTGATAAAATTAAGTAGCCAAATACGGGCTACCTTACTTTATTTTCCATTTGAATATTGGCTTTTATATTTTTCTATATTGGAAGTTCAGGATCTTGACTAAATTCGTTAACTGTATTTTGTGGGTGTCTCGCATAAAATTCTCCCCGTTGAATAAATCCATGAGGAGCATTAAAATCAATGTCAGGATACAAGGTTGTTAAAGAGTGACTTCTCCCAGCAGAAAGAAACATAGTTTTTCCTTTTATTGCAGGCACAAGTGAGGCGTACATAAATTCCATATTTGTAAATTGTCGAGACGTTGGTCCAGCTCCAGGATGTACTGCCCCAATCCTTACGCCCTCTCTGTAGGTTTCTATTTCAAAATCATCTAGAATAAATCCTATCTGTTTACTATCGTGCATAGCTCTAAAAATTCCTGAATTATTTACATTATTTTGGGTCTGACGATAGTTAACAAAAGTCTCGTCTAAATACCCACTTTCTTCGTATCCTCCAATCAAACTTTCATCATCTAAAGCGTCATCAAGGCCTAATAATAAATTTTCAGAACTCTCTAATCTATTCATATCCCCTGGAACTGAAGTGGAGTTTTGTCTTTGTAACTTTAAATGTTCTTCATATCTATTTGTAAAGACATTTTTTACTCCAGATATTGACGGCTGTGACTCCTCTTGAAGCCTTCTTTCTATTCTTCTATTTATTCTTCTTCCCTCTCTCCAAGCTCCAAACTTTTCAAACTTTCCTCGCAACCATCCTCTAAGTCCTTTTCCATCAAGGTCTACAAAGTTAATCGGATTATCTCCTACATAAACATATGGAGAAAATCCTTCCCTTTTTGGATCCAAGCTATCAAATCTTCCAATTTCAGGATCATACACCCTCGCCAGATAGTTATATTTTTCCACCTCTTCGTCCCATTCCTGTCCCATATATCTATACCTTATTGAATCTAGACTTCTTTCTGGTTCAGCTTTTGTAACAGTTTTACCAAAGTCCCCATAGTGAAACTCACCAACTTTTTCTGTAGTTTCATCTATGACAACTCTTGTTGACCCCAAGTGATCCTTTAACAGATAACTTTCTGAATCCTCCCCCTCTATACAGAGAAGTTCACCATCATCAAAGATATTTACAATGACACTGTCGTTTTCATCAATCTCCAACAGTGGTAGGCGTTCTAATCCATGTATATAGTTCATGAGTATTTCCTCCTATAAAAATGATTTTTGTTAACTTAGTATTTATTTCATTATAAGTTAATACTTTGCCAGATAGGCTGCTAAAGTAAGGCAGCAAATACGGGCTACCTTACTTTATTTTTCATATTTTGGGTTCGAAGATAATTACCAAAAGTCTCGTCTAAATACCCACTTTCTTCGTATTCTCCAAAAACTATCC
Source organism: Propionigenium maris DSM 9537 (assembly GCF_027925155.1). Taxonomy (GTDB): domain Bacteria; phylum Fusobacteriota; class Fusobacteriia; order Fusobacteriales; family Fusobacteriaceae; genus Propionigenium; species Propionigenium maris. The sequence goes on from NZ_BSDY01000024.1 coordinate 25,753, forward strand.
CGGACATTTTGGTAAGTTTCCAAAGTCTATTTTAATCCATTCTTTATATTCTGGTTGACTAGCATATTTTTTAATTGCAATTTCTTTATTATGTGTAACTGATACCCAAGATGAATCTGTTTTCCCAGCCACATGTTGAAACAAGGTTATCTGCACTCTCGCTTTAAATTAAGGTCTTTACTTTTCTAAAGGAACTAGTTCCGAACACTTCTTTTATTTTAATTCTTGTATAATCTTTACTCTTTTGAATATTAGTTATTTCAAATAAGGTATCAGGAGCAAATAATACTTCATTTTCTCCTTGTTGATGCCCGCGGTCTTTTAATAAGGAAATATTTACTCCAGTGCTTGACTCTATTTGAAACATAATTCCTTTATCTTGTTTTGAAAAACAAGAAGCCGAAGCAGATTCAGGGGAAGCAAAGTTTTTAGCAGTTTCCTCTTGAAGAGAGGTAGATAAAAAACCTCTATTAGATACAATATCCCCTACAGTATAACTTCTTATTTCATTGTATAGTTTAGACTTTTTATTTATATGTGCACCTCTATAAAGAGGATCTCTTATTGGAGTTTCTTTTCTTAGGACATTACTTATTATAGTTGTTGCTTCTGTTGGATTTTCTAAAAAACCTCGAATATTTTTTGAAGTTTCTGATAGCTCCGTCTGATCTCCTGTTAAAATACTATTTCCAATAGCTTGCCCACCTACTTGATATTTTTTCCACCTTTCAAACAAATCACTAGGTATTTCTTTAGTCCCCCGAAGAAAATCATTAACTAAATTATCCCCGATATGTTGATAAAAACTTATGGCATCATACTCAATTTTTGTTAATACTCTTCCATCAGGATCTACAAAGTTTATCGGATTATTCTCTACATATACATAGGGGCTGAATCCTTGTCTTGCAGGGTCGGGGTTGTTAAATCTTCCAGTTACAGGATCATACTCCCTCGCCAGATAGTTATATTTCTCCACCTCTTCGTCCCATTCTTGTCCTGTATATCTGTACCTTATTGAATCTAGACTTCTTCCTGGTTCAGCTTTTGTAACAGTTTTACCAAAATCCCCATAGTAAAACTCACCAACTTTTTCTGTAGTTTCATCTATGACAACTCTTGTTGACCCCAAGTGATCCTTTAACAGATAACTTTCTGAATCCTCCTCCTCTATACAGAGGAGTTCACCATCATCAAAGATATTTACAATGACACTGCCGTTTTCATCAATCTCCAACAGTGGTAGACGTTCTAATCCGTGTATATAGTTCATAATCATCCTGCCTTCCCTATTTACTAAAGTGTTTTAATTGTGGAAGTTTCCCATCTTCTATAATCCATGTATCTTTATCCCAATCCTTATAATTATTTGCATCTACTATTTCAGAATCATCACAAGCCCCAACCCTATAAGAATCATTTTTATCTGCTCTGCCAGGCTTCTTGGTTACATTCCACCAAACACTGCTTACTTTATCAGGATCTATATATTGAGCTATTGTTCCTAATTGTGGATTATTATCATGATAATTCTCATTAATTAATTCTGTGTTAAAAAAGCAGTCGTTTATATAAAGAGGTTCATCTATATCTATTTTTGTTACAGCTCCCGCCATATATAAATGACGTATGTTACCGGCATTATGAATTTCCTCCTCTATATTTCCTTTCACATAAGAATTAGAAATGTGAGGGGGACGATAAGCCCTACCGAGCATACCTGCTATATAGTACACAGCATACTGTGCACGGGTATTTCCGTAAGTTCCTGTTAGTATATTTTGTTCTATACCGCATTCTGTAATGGTCGTTCCTGAGCTATAAGCATATCCAATTAGTCCCCCTACTGATACACCGTTAGTGTAAACACTAATATCATGACAAAAACACTTAATCTGCATATCTAACATTATTTTATTTAACTTTACTTCGCCTTCAGAAGAAAACCCTATTAAACCTCCTATGGAGTAATAAGCGTTATTATAAATATCATAAAGACTTACCTCCATACGTCCAGTGAGTTTAATGTTATTAATAAAAATATCTCCTACAGATTCGGCGCTTATAGATCCAAAATTATTACCCTTATATTCGTATTTATCTCCGATGGAGTGTGCAATATCAACGTCTTGAAACATAATATTTTCTATCGTTGCGCCATTTATTTTTTTAAATAATGGGACCTTTAGGTTGATTAGACTTTTACAATCTCCATTCAATATTCCTTTAAATTCATCTGAAATTGTATTAAAACTAGTCATATCTATACTGTTGACTAATTTATATACACCATCGGGATTATCTGAAATTCCTTCTAGCTCTTTTAAATTGGAGATTAAGATGTAGTCTATGACCGAAGTTAGGTGAAGGGTTTCCAAGCCTAATTCATAATTAGAGTTAGTTGATATTGATATCTCATTTTGAAAAACACCTTCTTCTGCAAGAGCAAAGTCAATATTTTCAGATTTCACTGTTCCTAAAATAGTAATTTCTGCTGTTGTTTTCCCAGGAATATCAACAATCAACTCTTCTTCGTCTAAAGATATGTCATTCCTTACATTTTCTGCACCTGTTACACTGGATATTATTGAGGAAAATACCTTTATATTCTTTAGATTCAACTTACCAATGGCATCCCTTACTTTTATATTCGTAGCTGGAGTTATACTATTGTTTTTTACAGAAATCACATATTCTATCTTATCCCTATACCAAAATTTTATCTCTATTGGATTAATGGTTAGCTCTAAATCATGTAAATCACCCACTGTAAAGTTACAAAGTACGGACCCTAAACCTCTATCAAATATTAATACTTCGTTTTTATAGGCCTCTCCTTCTACAAGAGTCAAATCACCACCTTCAGATTTCACTGTCCCTGAAACGGTAATTTCTGCTGTTGTTTTTTTAGGGATATCAATTATCAGCTCCTCTCCGTCCAATGATATATCTCCCCTTACATTTTCTGCACCTGTTGCGATAAATGCTATTGATGTAAATATTCCTACTCCTTCTTTATTTATCTTACCAATGGTATCTCTTACTCTTATATCTCTAATAATATTATCAGAATTATTTTGAATAAAGATTTTATACTTCATACTACTTCCATATTTAAAATTAAAATCAGTCGTACCAGCACCTAATTTTAATTTTGACACTTCTTTTACATAAAAGTCTGTAAATTTTTCTTCTTCAATATCATTTAGTGCTAATTCCACATCTTTTAGTGTTGACTCTAGGGTATTAACTTCCATTTCAGAACTCTTAGAGTCTAATTTTATGTTCTTAACAGTTGCTTCCGTGTCATCCAGTACTAATTTTAAATCCTTCAATATTAGCTTGGAACTCTCAGAGTCAGAGTTTATATCCTCCAATATGAGTTTTCCACTCCTAGTATAGACTAATTTTTTATTTGAATATTCTATTGTGTAAGAACCCTTACCGTTCGATATACCTTGAAATATATCTCCTGTGCCCTCTCCTATATCAAAAATTTCATTCCCTTTAACCTTCCAATATTTATTTGTTGCTCTATTCCTTACCATGTAATTATTAGAATAAATATGAATTACTTCATATTTAGTATCGTTATCTCCTATTTTATATTTACTATTATTGTCCCTTATTATATAAGGGGCACTTGAATCAGTGGTACTTGAATCACTTGTCACATATCCCTCCGTATCAACAGGTTTGAGATAACGAGATGCTATTCTCTGTTTACTTATTCTTTTTCCTAGCCCATCATATTCAAGTCTAACCCCTTCCCCTTCTTCATCTCGTACTGCACTTAAAACTCTTCCTGTTAAAGAGTCCCTTGTAAAGGTAATGGAGGTTCCATCCTCCATGTCCATGGAAGTGATAGCCCCAAATTTATCATAGAGATGGATTGGTCTTTCTCCCATCATTTTAAGTCTGTTGTTCCCCTCTTCATATGTATAATTCTTTTCGTTTTCATCACAAGTTACAGACTGAATATTTCCATTTTCATCATACCTATATGCTGTAATAGAGTCGATAACTTTGAGATTTGGATATTCTCCATCCTTCAATTTCCAATCAAATGAATCCCAGCCGCTATCTAGATAGGTTTTGCTAGTTTGAAGCTCTACAGTTGGTTTCCCAACTCCATTTTTAGTTCCTGGCAAGAGAGTGGAATCATAAAACGAGTTGTTACTTGGTGAACTTGGGCCATCTATCACCCTCCAGAGGCCTCTTGCATCTCCACCTGTTAATATTCCAAGGCAATTTTTGATAGGATTATTTCCAGAAATTCTTCCAGCAATAAGTCCCCTCTCTCCTGCTGTCATTTTACCAGAAAACTTACAATCTTCAACTCGTGAATCTCCTTCAATTGCCGATACTACTCCCCCACAGGAATGGTCTTGTATAATATCTGTATGAGTCAGATTATCTACTTGACACCTTTTTATAAGCGAACTATCTTCAGATTGTCCTACTATTCCAGCATAAGATTTTCCGGCTTGTAACTCTAAATCTTTTATATGAATATCTAATAATTTTCCATTACCAGTAAGAGTGGCCCCTATTGGTGCAACCATATGTTTCCCTGTTACTCTAATGTTTTTCAGTTTAAGAGTTTTTACTGTCCCTGAAATTTCTAAAAATATGCCTCCAGTATGCTCAAGAGTATTTTGTTTATCATTTAAAATATATAGATTTTTGATTGTATACCCTTGTCCATCTAAAATTCCTGTAAATTTATCTCGGATAGTTTTAAAATTAAAGTCGGACATATCTATATCTCTTACTATCTTATAGTTTCCACCTGGATCATCTTCAATTTTTTGAAATTCTTCTGGAGTTTCAATTGGAGTATAACTTTCAAGTCCATCCTCTAAAGCTTTTGATGTGCGACTTTCTGTTATTCTTCCAAGGTAGTCATAGTCGTAAGAACTCTCTAGCCTTCTTCCACCATTATACATGGTCCCTTCAAACTCTGTTGCTGTAATATAGCCTATCCTATATGGAGCTTCATAGGATAGCTTCTCTGAGAAGTACTTTTCATCCCTGGCGATATTTGAGTATTCCTTATTCATAAGCCTCCCCTGGAAGTCATACTCTCTTGTTTCTTTAACCTTTTGATTATTAAGCTTTCTTTCAATTAACTGTCCCTCTTGGTTATAGATATAATTAGTCGCATACACCCTACCACCTGTGTCTGCTACTCTATTCTTTCTTCCAAGGTAGTCATAGTCATACTTAACACTTTTAATATAATCATTTGAAGGGTTTTTAGGGTAATTGATCAAAACAGGGTCTCCAAAATTATTATAACTATATCCTACGGTTTTTATTTCTTCACTGGTATCATCCTTCTTCAACCCTATCTTTTCAATTCTTCCCTTCTCATCATACCTGTTATAGATGGCAGTGATTAAACCACCTTTTACATCTCTGTGGCTGATCTTGGTCAGCCTTCCTCTCATTCTTTTTATATTGGTATTTAGATGTAATAAAATTTCTGGATAATGCCCATTTCTGAGCAGCCATATATTTTTACTCCATCCTGCTTCTAAAAAGGTATTTGGATCCATTAATTCAGTAGAAGTTTTACCAACTAATTCGTCGCTTACTAGTGATGAAGATGGGTATAAGTCCTTATTCCAGAAACACTTTGACCAATGAACATTTTCTTGAAGTGTATCATTTTGTCCTACAAACGGATTAGCATATTCATCTAAGTTGGAGCTACTTTCCAAATTTACGTAACAATTTGTAAAATTTATGTTACCAAGCCTACGTGTCAAGCCTATGAATCCTCCTTTATAGAAAGTGTCCTTTGCTTGAATAGAGGTTATATGCTTCATATTCGAGTAGCTATTCTTAAAAGTTAAAGTAGATAAAGTATGAGCACTTCCCACTGACCCTCCAAATCCAATAAATAAGCTACCTGAATTATCAAGACTAGCATCTAGCACCCCCTTAAACGAACTTTCCGTCTGAGTAAAAGTAAGGCTATGATCAGGATATAAAGTTCTTCCTAATATCCCCCCTACTACGAGCAGTCTAATACTGGAGCTTGAGACTTTAAAATCTATCTCTATACTTGACCTCTCTATAACAAAAGATTTTTTTGCAGCGGTTGTCAGCCCTCCTAAAGTTAACTCCAAGTTAGAGAAGCTTTCATCATTTATCCTTAGATCTATTTTACTTTTTCTGATATTTACATTACGATACACTATTTTTGTTGCATAATTACAAATAAGAGACATGCGACTCGCTTCATCTTCTCTAATCAAATTTATATTCTCAAAATTTATATTTTTAACCTCAGAATCTTCTCCTACGATAAAAATAGAGTTACTTAAAGTTAGGTTTTTTATCGTATGCCCTTGGCCGTCTAATACTATTGGTGCGAAATAGATTGAAGTGAAATTATCAACGTTTGAAAAATCTAGATCACAGAGAAGTTTGTAGCAAAAATTACCTTCTATAGCCTGAAACTCTTCTACAGAACTTATGGTTTTATATATCATCCTATTCCTCCTTTTCGTAGTCAAACCCTAGAATATAATCGCATTGATCGTATTCATATTTTGTTAAGTAATATCCCTCATCATCTGCCGGGTACAAAATATTATTGGCCTTTACCAGTATTTCATCAATATTGGTTTCCACATCCCCGATCTCTCCAGAATTTAAAATTCCAATTTCAATAATCCTTCCAACCTCATCATACTTTAGGTACTTCCATTGTCTCTCTCCGCTAGTATCTAAACAATTATTTGAAAACCTTACCTTTCCGTGATTGTCCTTTATTATCCAGCTTTTCCCATCTATGTCAGGCTCTACAACAGAACAAACCCTTCCATATCCATCTAGAAACTCCATTCTTATATTTTGTGTACCTATTGGTAACACTTCATTGATAATCCTTTTATTTTGATCGTCATAGTTATATCCATATTTACTGGTAATGGAATCTGAGTTAGATACCCATTTATGTCCTATTGGCTTTCCTGAAGCATCGGTCAATGCAAGAGAATATACCTCTCTCCTCTCTTGGAATCTATCTTTTATACTTACCCCGCTATAATCATTAGCGTAATTGGTAAGTTCTAACTCTTGTATGAAGTTAGACAAATTAGAATCTTCATTAGGATTCCGCTCTACTTCCTTCAGATAACTATTTTCGCTAGAGGAATAAGGAAACTCATATGGCTGGCCTGGATATACCGTCTCCTCCTTTATTCTGTTATTTGGGTCGTTTTTCGATCTTATGTATGCAAATTTAGAGTCTTCACTAAATCCTAACCCTTCAAAATACTCTCTTACATAGCAATTTGATGCCACTTCGCCGTTGCTGTTGATATCAATAAACTTTTTGGTTTTCAGGTTATCTAAGTACTCAAAATAAAAATGATCTTCAAACTCTCCAACACCAGGGGTAACTTTTACGACCTTACTGATCATACTTAAATTTCCACCTGTATCATAGATGGCTTCATTAACTATGGTTGTAAATTGATCACCATCCAGAAATAAATTGTGATTTTGAACAGGTCTTCCCACACTATCCAGATAAGAAACCGAAATTATCGGATTTAAACAACACCAGGCATCTTCTAAGTTCAAGTTGTTATAGCTTGATATCTTCATTTTAGATATTTCATTAAAGTCATAATTTAGATTTTTAGTATAGCTCAGCTTTCCATTTAAAAAAATTAACAATAAGTTTTTGACTACAGCTATCTCCCACTGTTTATGGAGATAAACTCCGTCTAGGATAGGGACTTTGTTTCCGTTAAGTTCCAGAAAGTATCTCCCAAAAACTTTTTCTTCCCCTTTAAAAGACAATTGCTCAAAAGAGAAGATAAGTTCATGCTGAGTATCTGGATTTGAGGTATTTACTGTTATCTTGATCCCTTTTTCCTCATCAAAATAATCGGTTTTTATAAATCCATTTAAATAAATTCCTTCTACATCTCTTGAAGGATCATCCGTTAAGGTTACCTCTCTTAACTGCCCGACCTTTAAAAAGTTTAAGTCATTAAATGAAATACTACGTACAGAGTTTCTCTTTGCGTTATTACTATCTTCTTCCAGCCTTTCTTCAACATCAAGATATGAATATCCGTTAAACCTTTTAAATTGATAAATTTTGAAAGGTTCATTGAATAACTCTTTTTCATAAACATCTTCAGTGTAGAATCCCTCTATTGACTTTTTATATGAATTTTCTAAGAAACTCTTGCAAATTTGAGGAGTCAGCTCTAAGGTTTGAGTCCCTAAATCATTTGTATAGGTCTTCACTAGGTAATTCGAATGGATGGGAGCTATACATATTAGATCAAGCTTTGCATCCCTTGGAAATTTTATCTCTAGATCTTCGCCTCCCAAAATAGCCTCTTCAAAATATGTCCAAGAATTATCCGTCATAATATTCCTGAGTACGGTACCATCTCTTTTTATTTCTATAAAATCATTTGATTTTATAAATCCAAAAATTACGTACTCCACATCACCTATTAAAAAATTTGCATCAATCTTTAATGAAAATTCGCCAGTTCTAGAGGTCAAGCAGTTATTTTTCCCTTTGGATTTTAGGTCAGCTGAAACTACCTCAACATCACCTTCTATTTCCCAACCAAACTCTCTACTGTTATTTATATCACTTGATTTCTCATATTTAGCAAACCCCATATAACTTGCATCATTCAAAGATAAACCATTAAATTCCGCCAAGACTTTTCTTTGGTCTTTGCACCATATTTTTTTTTGGTACATCTTTAATGGGATCTCGTCCTTAAATAACCCCCCTATGTACTCTAAGAGAATTTCACCACGACTTCCTCTCTCAGTGACACCATGATAATTTTCCCACTCATCATTCCAATTTTCCGGAGTTGTTTTTTTTGACTTGAGAGTACTCTGATAATATTTTTTTGAGCCATCACCATATTGATACCTATTCCCTTTAACAATTTTAGGACTCTCATTCCCATCATCACTTATCCCCTCTTCAAGCTTTTCTTCATACCTTTGAGATAATTGATTGTTTCTTTCAAATTCGCTAGCTAAAGGAGCCCCCTCCCAGGCATAGGTGACTTCCTTACTGGTATATACTTCTTTCAATTCATTACCTGTGTATTCTTTAAATCTTTTTTTTGTTTTTTTAAGCTGATACTTTTCATTGTAGTTATAACTTGTTGTTAACAAACAAGAGTCTTTTTTTTGCACATTTTTGACTGTTAAGGGGATACATCTATTAGTATCACTATCCACCTTAATTCCCGAATCTCTTCTTTCTGCATATCCAAGGGTATCCCCATAGGAGCTTGAGCTTCTTCGAGAGTCTGTAGCCCAGATCTTTACTTTTTCATAATTTTTTCCCGAAAAAAGATTAATCTTATCACAAATCCTTTCCATAACTATTCCACCTCCATAAGCTCATACTCATTGTTTGAAGTATAAAATGATCTATAATCTATATTAAGCAAATTTGAATCATGATACTCATATCTATTAGTAACTTTGTCATATAAAAACCCACTCGCAGACAAACAAACATCCCTACCAGGTATACTGCTGTACTGATAATTAACAAGTGATTCAAGCTCATCTACTATACGTATAGAGCTGCCTATCCTGAAATCCTTGATATCTCCTGAACACTTACCTTGGGTATCTCTCATTATCCAATAAGGCTGAGCAATTACTTTCTCGTCATCAAGGTTTTCGGGTATCTCTCTGTTGTTTAGTGAGATTATTGAAGAATTACCGCTCTTTACTAAGCTACCATACTCTCCAAATATCAGAGGAATTTCACCTATTCCTTCCTTTCTAAGGTCTCCAAGTATATTTCCATCTATAACTCTGGAATAAAGATTCACCTTCTGACTCTCCTCATTCAATACCAAAAAAGGAATAACATTTTCTTCTGTAGATGCATAGCTTCTAACTATATTTCCCCCTGTATTACTGTCCAACTGACCTCCAATGGTCTTAATACTTCCATCTGAATCCATGAAAAGAACACTGTTTCCATTAACGATATATTGGCCCTGTTTCGCACTACTGCCATAATAAGTATGTAAACGATTTTTGATTTCTCTCATAATAGCATCTGATATACACAAATTTGTTAATTCTTCTACAGCCTGTAAAAGTACGAAAGGAAGTGCTGCAACAGGGTCCAACATAATAAAAGCACTAGTTAAGACATAATCTATAATTTTTTCTGCTAAGTGAACCCCGTTCTCTATAGATTCAAGATATTTCTGTTTTTGAGATTTATAATTTTTAGCCAGGGGAAGGTTAGCGCCAAGCAATTCTCTTCTAAAGGTAGAAGTTCCTTCATCCCACACTAAATACATAACGTCTTTAGTATAGATACTTTCCTCATTTCCATTTATATCCACGTTAGCCGATTTTGCAAAAACTCCCTCTTCTACAATTGAAAAATCAACCGTTCCTTTATTTTTAAAGTTATTGTGAAAGGTCTCTGGATCTTCAAGCTTAACCCAGTTATTAGCAGCATTGCAGACATAACCAAAAACCTTTGTATTTACATTTCGATTTTCATTGTGCTCTTTATAAGAAAGCTCATTATCATAATAACTTAGACCAGGATCGTGCGCTCCAGCTAACGTATATGACAGTAAAATAAGCTCATTTGTTGCCACCGCTGAAAAATTCATTAACCACGGAACGTACGGTAAATATCTTTGTTTCACGTCCCATTGGCCTTCCTCTAAATTAAACTCCTTTTGAATAGGGTGTTCTTCAAATGTCATACTCTCTTTATCGTATATGTAAAATTGGCTTAACTGATAAGGGCGGTGCTTGTTAAGCCTATAGTTATAATTTCCAAAGATGGAGTCCGCCGCCGCTAGTCCCACTGTTTTATATTTAATTTCAATGTATGAGTCGAATATATTTATCACACTATCTAGATCAAGGTCTATGTCATCATTAGTATTAGCTTTCTTAGTGATAGCAGCACCGTATGTAAGGAATAGATTCTCCCCCATTAACTCATCAACCTTATCTTTAAAAGTTGACCCGTATCTACTAAATGGATTTGGCTGAAGCTCTATTTCAAAGCTATCAATCTTTCCCATGATAAGTGTAACCCTTACCTGCTTCCAGTAATCGTCAGGAGTTCCACTTTTATTGGCGTCTTCTGTATTTAATTTGCTTATAACAACTAAATCATCTTTAATTGAGACATTAAAAAGAGATCTGGTGTGTTCAGTAGTCGTAGCATCACTAAATGGAAAGTATTTTTTTGGGATTTCTTTTTCAAATTTACGACCTATATCCCACTTCTTCATTTCCTTATCTTTCTTTATAACGAATAGTTTACCTTCTTCATTTTTATGCTCTCCTTTATGGAAAAAAGTCGCTATATAGTCTTGGCTCATTGCAACACCTAGAGCTTTAAAACCACCTGGAGAATCAAGGCTATCTACCTCATACCACCTATTACTGTTATTCTCGTCTAAATTATAAATTTTAATCCTATTGTTGTAGTCTATAAAAATTATATCTTCATACATGGCGGAAAAATTTCCAGAGGTTAGATAATCGTAATCTTCAGTTGTACGACTTAATTCCATCTCCCTCCATCCCTTATCTGTCCAATAGTGAAGTCTCAGTATGCTGATATTATTGGCATTTTTCCCAGATACCAGTATATAGTTAGCAGTTATGAAAGATTTGATATTTTTCAACTTCCAAGTTTCGTCCGTAGCATGAAGCTTGATTTCTGAAGACGCTTCTTCATATGTATATTTAAGCTTGTAGCCCATGGGATAGGTTATACTTTTTAGGGCACCTGGAGCTATTTTATATTCGTTACCCTCCCCATCTATGCTACTGATATATTCAAATTCATAAGGGGGCTCATCTTCCACCCTGTTATTTAAAATGCTTTTTATAGCCACCAAACATCTTTTGGTATTATATGTTATTCCCACAGAGCCTGCTGTATTGTAAAACTCTGTTTCCAACTTTTTGGTTTTAGAAAATTCAGGCGTTATCAATGAAATTTTATCAACCCTTAATTTGTCAACTTGTTCTTGCTTCCCATCAGGTTCATTGGTAATTTCCCAACTATCATGTACCTCGTTTTCCTTCCCTGTATATTCAAATAAAATCTTGTTTCCATTGGCATTTGAAATCTTGTATAAATAGGATCCCATGGTAAATTTACTTCCTCTTTCACCAACTCTCTGGAGTTCATTCAAATAGTAAAATTTTGTTCTATTTTCATGTTCATCTTCTATTGCCGAAAGGTTCCATGACTTTTCGAGCCTTTGTTGATTAGTAGAGTCTTTTGTAAGAAGAATCGAATAGTTATCATTTTTAGTTTCCCAATATACAGCATACTCTTTACTTCCGGTTCCTATATCGTTTAACTCATGACCTCCTCCTATTCTTTTATTTATAATTTTTAATTGCTTACTATTGTTTGTAAAATCTCTGCTTCTAGCCTCTTCATCTAGACCATCATCTAGGCCAAAGAAATAACTGTGCCCATTTGTTTCTATAACTTCCCAATATCCTTCGTTAGCACTTGTCATCCACTTATATATCTTAAGATTTTTATTGTCTCTTGTGGTATAAACTCTTTTTTCTAAAATACCAGGCCTTAACATTTCTGGCGACTTCTCTTTAAATATGAGATGATAAGATCTTCCTCCAAACATCAAAAGGTTCACTTCAAGTTTTAAGTTTTTTGATGGATGGATATTTAACACTCTATTTTCTGTATTTATACTCCATCCCATTCCGATAAGGCCCGATGTCCAGGTTTTATTCCACTTTCCAAAAGCCTCCTTTGTAAGTTGATCATACCTGTAATTTAAAACTAAATCATAGCTAGGACTTACTCCTGATAGATTAAATAATGGAATATTAAAATTTAATTTCCCACTACTTAAGTCGATATTAGGATCTTCTATTCCACCGTTTTTTAAAAATTCTGCTGTATACTTCATCATTTTCCCCCTTTATCTTTTTAATTCTAATTAAAAAAATATAAGCTAGTTGATTCACTCAACTTACTTTAAGATTAATCCCGTTAAAAATTGAGTAAAAAGAATTCTTTTATTCAATTCTAAATTGCAGTGGCTACTTGATTTTGTGTTAACCTTATAGGCTGTTGCAAAAGTATTGTATAATTTTCAATATTGCAATGGCCTTTTCTATTGTAAATAATAATATCTTTAAACTAACATTAAAAAACTTCCTGCTTAGCCCTCTAACTCTATGATTATCAA
>NZ_BSDY01000025.1 GCF_027925155.1 Propionigenium maris DSM 9537
TAGTTTGAGGTATATACATTACTGGTCATATCCTTTCGAGTAGAATTTTGTGTGGTAACTCAATTATTACTCTATATTGGATATGATTTTTAATTTTTTGTGAATTACTTTTGCAACACTCTATTTAATCGATAATTAAAAATATATAAAACACACTTCTAATGTTTTGATCCACAAGGGGGTGGTACCCATGTATATAACTTATGATTAACAACTAGGATCAATCACTGAATTATTAGGAGGGATCTTTCTATGATTCATATTGAAACAGTGTAGTTTATTTCATAGGGTTATTAAGAGATAAACTACAGATTTTCGTGAATGCTTATTTTATTTGCATCCTTCAGTTTAATGATAAAGGAGGTAAGGGATGTGAAGGACAACAATTTAGCTGTAATTGAAAAGAAAGTAAAAAGTTTATTTAAGAAAAAGTTTCGTGTCACACTGGCTCTTGTTGTTTCTCTGATGATTAGCGGAGTAGCTTCAGCTGTAGAACCAATATTTCCCAGAGAAGAGGGCAGCAGTCTTATCTGGACCTGGACAAGTAGTGGAGACAGAACTCATGATACGGAGTACGGTGTTGAGGTGGTGGAACCAGAAGGCGGCTATCCAAGTGCAGATGAACTTCTCACATCGAAGATAGAAGTGGATCTGATAAATTTACATGTGTTAGAAGTTAGTAATATTACGGGAGAAAACACTTCCGGAATATATATTCCAGGAACGGATAAGCTTTTTGAGTTTTATCTCGACGAAGAAACCTTCCCATATGGAAATTCATACTTCAAAGTGGACAATCAGGGGAGATTAGATGTAGAAGGCAGATCAGCGTACGGAATCCACGTGGAATACCGGGATGAACCTTCAGAGGAGCAGATCCAAGTACTGGCAGAGGATGTCACTGAAGAGGAGGAGGATCCTGTATATGCCTATCCAGACATAGAGATATCCAACAGCGAAACTGGAGAAGTGGCTGTTTCGGGAGAGGTTAATGCTGAAGGGATAAAGATAGATACACCATTTACCAAGGTTGATATAGGCAATGAGGGAAGCATCATAGCCCAGGTAGGTGTAGAGGATACTGCAGAAATCCAGAGAGAAGACTTTGGAGGTGCCACAGGAATAAATGTACTTCTTCCGGCAGAGGAGAAGGAAGCGACAAACCCGACCCCTGAATGGATAGAAAGTGGAATAGTTTATTCCAGTGAGGAGGGGGAAATATCTTCCCTTCCAATGGATATAGATATAGAGAATAAAGGCGTGATAGAGGCCGGTGTTGAAAACAGAGATGTAGCAAGGATAATGGGAATACATGTAGGAGAATACGATGACCACACCCTTACAGACTCCACAGAGATTGTAATAACAGAGGAAGAAGAGGCCTTAAGTTTGGCGGCCCTTGCAGAAAATGAACCGGTAATAGCTCCCCTGGCCAGCGATCATAGTAGCGGGGGAAGTCACAGTCACGGAGAGAGCGGAGGATGCGGGACTAAACCTCTGGATGCCATGGTGTTTACTGACATAACCAATGAGGGCGAAATAAATATAAGGGGTAATAATCTTTCTGCTGTCCAGGCTGTGGGGATAAACTCAAGGATGCCAGAAGGAACCCAGACAACAATAAAAAACGGCGAAAATGGAAGTATTCATGTGGATGTAACACTGACCGATGCAAGACAGACAAAGATAGAGGAGGACCCCACTTCGGGAAATCTCTACGGTATAAATGTGTTTAACAGCGGACGGCCTTCAAGGGTAGATAGTGTGAATGCAGGAGAAATAACGGTCGAAGGAGAAATTACTAAATCCAGCACTGAGGATGCTAGCGACCCTGTGGGAATCCAAGCCTTTGGTATAAAGAATAAGGCCAGAGGAAGGGATTCTGTGGCGGATATAAATAACAACGGAAGTATCTCTGTAACCTCTATAGAGAGGCAAAACACCGCTGATATGGACTATACCTATTATAATGACACAGAGGGTAAGGAGATATTCGGAGCCAGAGCCATAGGTATAAATGCTACTTCTGCAGGTAGAGGAGCATATACCGAGGTGACAAACGGAGACTACGATCTCACAGTGGATACAGAAGCCATGGGCAGGATCTATGCAGGTGAGGATGTGGTCATCTATGATGAGATAGTGGCCCAGATACAGAAGGAGTATGAGGATAGGCTGGGTGAGTTCTACACTAACAGCTATTCAGGTGACGAAGGAGTGCATGTATCAGCAAAAGCAACTTCTGAATATGGTTATGCTGAAGCTAAGGGAATATGGGCCACAGCAGAGGCCATAGAAAATTCACAGTTTGTATACAACTCCGAAGATTCTAAGATATCAGCAGAGGCCAATGCTTTACATAGAGGAGCAGAGGCCCTTGGAATAGAAAGTGTCAGCTACCAGAATACTGTGATAAACCAGGGAGATATAGAGGTAGCCAGCGATGGTAAGACTGCCACAGGAATAGGAATCCTCGCTGAGGTATCTGAGATAGAAGAGGAAGAGATGAACGAACATGCCAGAAAACCCGAATTTTTAGGACCAGAAATAGGTATGCCTCCAGACCTTCCTGGAAACAGGGATGACCACCAGGGCGGTGAAAACAGCGGCGGCGGAGAAGAGACTGTTGCCCTTGCACTGGAAGAATCTGCAACTTATGAAGCCCTTCCTGTATTAACAGATGAAGAGGGAGGAACCCCCAACGGTGAAGTGAGCCAGGGAGACGCAGGATCAGGAGAAGGGGGAGTGACAGACACAAAACAGCCTGAGATAGGTAAGAGAAATAAATATGTCCTCAATACCGGAGATATAGAGGTCAGAGTAAATCAGCCTCCAGAAGATGATCTTGAAAATGAAACTATATTTGCTCTGGGAGCCGGAATATCAGTGAGCAGAGTAGTCCTTGAAACAGTCAGTGGGGATAGAGTCAGGGACTTTGAAGAGAAGGAACCTGCTGTCTTTGCTTTAGCTTCTGTAGAAAGCGGGGATGATCTAGACGGTACGGCAGGTGCTACTACAGCCAGTCCAGATGAGAGTCTCACCCAGGAAGTCACCAATAACGGAAATATCGATGTGGACGTAAAAGGTAATACAGCCCTTGCTTCGGGAATAAACTCACTGACTAAGGTAGAGGTGCGGTTCGATACAGACGGCGACGGTGTCAGCGACGGAGCAGATATTGCCCCTACAAACCCCGAATTGTCAAAGGATTTAGACGGTGACGGTATAGATAACAGTATCGATCCTGATGCAGACGGTGACGGTTTCTATAATGAGAAATATATCAGCTCTCTATCTCCTGAAGAGGCTGAAGGTTTATTAGTAGACTACTTTGACCACGACAGCGACAACGACGGAATAAACAACAGGAAGGACAACGACGATGACGGCGACGGAATTCTGGATATATACGATGAATCCTTAGATCAGGGATACGGATATGATCCTATTACACCAGAGGAATATGAGAAGTTTATGAACACTCCAGGCGGAATGCCTGAAAACCTCATAGAAACAAGCGGAATCCTGGAGCCTGAGGAGGCTGAGATTAATACCAAGATCATAAATAACGGACTTATAGACGTTGAAGCAGTTTCTGAAGGCGAGGGGGGAATAGCCATAGCCAACGGTATAGCAACAGATGTAGTATGGGAAGGACTGCAGAAACCTGTCTATGAACCATATCTTATGCCAGCCCCTATGCATTCTGAGGTAGAGGGAGCAGAGATAACAATAATAGAGAAAAACTATGAAAACTTCAAAAACGGTGAAGAGGCCCAGATAATTGTAAGGGCACAGAGTGAAGGTGGCACAGCAGCAGCCTTTGGTATGAGGATAGGAAACTACTATGCAATAGATGATGCAGCGGAAGAGAGAACCCCTGTAACAAAACACTATGCCGGAGACTACGAGGAAACAGAGGATGGAAAAGTGATCACAGAATATGGCCTTGAAAACGCCGGAAATATTACAGTAACTGCAGAGGGCAGAGATGCAAAAGCCTTTGGTATGATGAGCGGATATTACAAGGAAAGCGGTAAAGCAGGAGAGGAATTTGTGGTATCTACTGTGAAAAATACCGGAGATATCATTATTAATCATTCTGGTTCAGAGAGCTCCGAGGGAGCAGGCATAGTGGCCTTTGCAGATCAGCAGATAGAATACCTTCCTGTGGTAATGGATGGAGGAGTTCTTCTTCCTGCAGCTGAAGAAGAAGGCGGGGCAGTCACCGCTGATACGGAAGTAATCCTGGAAGACTACGTGATAAAGGAGCCTGAAGAGGCAGTTGTCAGAGTAGAGAACAGCGGTGATATAAGGGTAGCCGACTCAGGTAGAAGCTACGGAATATATGCAGGAATAAACCCCGTGGAGGATATAGAAGGCAACGATTCAATAAACGATCCAATCAAGGTGAGGGAGATCGACCTGACCGATGAGGACCGTTACGAAATCTCAGGGGAAGCTATCATAGCAGAAACCCACAGTGGAAACGACCAGGAACCGGTGGATAAGCAGATAGGAACCCTCTATACAGTTAAAGACACAACCACCGAGGAAGAGTACCAGTTTGTAATGCATGCTCCTGAAGACAGCGGAGAGGAGATGCCGGAGAAGATATATGTGGTAGATGAAGGTGGAGATATGACTGCCTATGCTGATGAAACCTATAAACTTGGAAAAACTCACCTAGAAGTAAACAACAGCGGAACAGTCAATGCAGGAGGCGGAATCGGAATATATCTCGCGTCTGAAGGTACAGTAAAAAACAGCGGAACAATCAACGCTTCTCAAGCCATAATCGGTTCAGAAGGGGATGATTTGATCGAACTCTTAGGTGGAAGTGTAATTGATGGAAATATCGAAACCAGAGGTGGAGATGACAGGCTCAGCCTAGATTCGGGAAGCTTTATGAATGGTAATATCGATACCGGAATAGGTAATGACAGGGTTGAAATCTCCCAGGGAGCTTCACTGAATGGAGATATCCGTTTAGGAGCTGGAAACGACAGGCTCAGCCTAGGTAAGAACAGCTTTATGAAAGGTAACATCGATACTGGAATGGGTAATGACAGGGTTGAGATCTCCCAGGGAGCTTCACTGAAAGGTAATATTGATTTAGGACCTGGAAATGACACCCTTACAATGGAGGGAGGAGGATTTGCTGAAAATGCCGATGAAACTACTATGTATACAGTGGACGGCGGAGAGGGATATGACAGGATAAACCTCATAGGAAGTGAGGAAAATTCAGAGCTAAATGTCCTCGACAGAAAGATGCAAAACTTTGAAATGGCCAAAATAACCGGAAATTGGAAATTAAAGCATGAAGAGGGATTGAATATACCTAAAGGAGGCAGAATAATCAATAAAGGTAAGATAGAATTTGACGGGAAGTAAATTAACAAAAGGTTTTTAGGTTTAAGGAGAGGTAGCCATGATGAATAATAAAATGACATTGAATTTACTTAGTATTTTCATGATATTAGGAAAAATTTTATTAGGAGCCACCCTGGATTTTGATGATTTCAATGGTACAGGCAAGTTTATAAATGCCAAGGGGGGCACTATTACCTCTCCTGATGGCCTACCCTATGACGATGTAAGAGGAACGCTCTATGTATCGGGAGACTTTGGAGAAAACGATTACTCGGACATCATAGAGACCGATGCTGTATTTAGTGCTTTAAATTTTAATGGTCTTGTAGTTTCTGATTCTCCTGTATACGAAGCCGAGATAGGAAATATACCTTCTACATCCAGTTATTACTTTGTACTCACCAGAAACAAGTTTGACGAAGGAGTAATAGAAAACAGGGAGCTTGGGAGGATACTTGAATTGGGATATTTTGATGATAATAGTTTCTTAAAAGATAATTTTTATAATGAAATCAAAAATTTTTATTCTAGCAGTGACTTAAATGATGCAGTGGAAGAGACCTTTGGGGTTAACTATTTTCCCCTTGTCACCAAACAAAATCTGGAAATATTTACCAATGCCAATACAAGTGTAATGGATTATGTATCTGATATAGACGAGTATTTTCCTGTTGGCTATGTAAAGATGCTGGGAAACTATATCTATCAGGAGATCCATGTAGATAGAGCAGATAATTATGACGGGTATGAAACCAACAGCAGTATAATATCCTTTGGTGCTGAAAAGAAACTTAATGAAGATCTAAAGGTTGGAGTTATGGGTACCTTTGTAGACTCAACTACAGATATGGATAACTACAAGGCTTCAAGAGATGATTTTTTCTACCTGGGACATTTATTTGCAGCATATAGAGACGAGACCATTACCTATACCTCTATGCTGTCTCTGGGAGGTGCTCATACGGATATATACAGGTTTAACAGCAGTTCTCTGGGGGACTTTATGAATGAATCCGATATGACCAGTTATTTTGTGGGATTAAATAATTCTGCATACAAGAGATTCCAGGCAGGAAAATCATATATCAAACCAGGAGTAGAGTTAAACATTCTAGGACTTAAGCAGGGAGCTATAACTGAAAATGGAAATTACGGATTGGAAATTGATAAAATTAATACGCTTTCTGTAAAACCGGGCTTAGGACTTGTAGTTGGAAGTGATTTTGGTATAACTCACAAAACCAAGGCAAATCTGGAGGCTGATATAATAGGTTATGTAGAAGTGGGAGAGCCCTATAAAGATATGGATGTCAGGATGAAAACAATAAGCTCTGAGAAAGCAGCAATAGAGAAATATGACTACCATCATTACCATCTGAATATATCTTTAAAGCAGAGTCTAAAGAGTACCAATGGACTAAACCTATCTCTAGTGGAAAAATGGGTTCTTTTTGAAAATCAGGACAGGTTTGAATTTAATCTGGGATTAGAGGCGTATTATATTTTTTAACAAACTAAGACATAGTGACGAATAACTTTATTTGTCACTATGTTTTTTGTTGCTTAAATATAAAGAAATAATAAAACTAGATATAATCCTCCATTAGCTTTAAGAATCCTTATAGAAGGAATTTTAAAGGGAGTTTCCAGAAGTTTGATGCTAAAAAACTCAATAAAACCAACTCCTAACCACAAATGTACAATTAGAGTTAAAGAGAGTGCTAAATACCAGACACTCAGGCTGATGGTAGAACGCTCTATTAGATACTCATTAAAATTTAACTCCAAAGTTTAATGAGGTTAAGTCTATTTTTTATGTCATTTTAATAGGATCTCTGGCTAATTTCTTTAGAGGGTGGTGTTTTTCAAATGAACTATCTTATCCTGGAGCCGGTTACCTCAGAAGGATGAAAAACTACAGCAATAAAAAGCAAGAACAATTGACAATATCAATGTAACAAGATGCTGAATATGATATTATTTGCTAGAAATAAGGCAGCATACCACTACTAAAGAAGGAGAACTCAGAGATTAGCTGATAAATAAAACTAATGGATACAGGAAAGGGGAAATAAGCTGATTTTATTTACTGGTCTTTTCGATAAAGAGGAGAAACAGAAAGTTTTTAGCTTAAACAGAGGAGAGATAATTTGGATAAAAGAGGGTGGTAAGGATAAAGGGAGTTTTAGAAATTCACAGAGAATTAGTTTTGTTTAAATCTCTAATCAAGAAGAAAGATTTAGGGGTGACCTACAATGAATTGATGTTACTGGTAGTTTTAAATGGTGGGTCCACACAGGTAAAAGAAATATGTGAAAAAACACTATTGGATAAAGGTACCATAGTCAGGACTCTGGATAAGTTAATTACCAAAGGTCATGTGAGGAAGGTGGAAGAACCGTCTTCAACTTATATCATTTCAACGATAGGTAGAGAGGTGATAGGTCTGGTAGAGAAGGAGTACAAGTAAATGGCTGTATTTTTTCGATGTTAGATGTAATCTATAGGTTTGCAAAGGAGGGAGAATGAATAATTTTTCAAATGTGCTGGTTACATTAATAATACTAGTGGGTATGTATCTATTGAATAATTTGGTAAAAAAAATAGTTATTAGTTTTGGTCAAAGAAACAAACTTGGAGAGGAAAGGGTCTTCAGAGCTGTGAGGTTTATAAATTTCTTCGTAGCAGTAGTGGTAGCCTCTGGTCTGCTGCTTGTATGGGGGGTGCACCCTAAAGAGTTTTTTCTTATAGTAGTAACTGTATTTACTATAATGGGTACTGCGTTCTTCGCTGCCTGGTCAAATCTAAGTAATATATCCTCCGGAGTGATACTATTCTTTAGTTATGATCTCAGAATAGGTGACAGGATAAAGATAGGGATTGGTGAAGATGTAACAATTGGAAGGGTTAAGGAGATGAACCTGTTCCATGTGGAGGTAAGAACAGATGAAGGCGATACTGTAATACAACCAAATAATCTGATGATTCATCAAAAGATAACGATAATGAAAGGGAGAAGAAGAGAGGGATTTGATTATTCAAAAGAAGCAGCAGCTTAGAAAATATTTTACTGGGTCAGCACTCATATAATTAACTATAAAGCACTGTCAGGAGTACCAGTAGTTCAGTAACGAGGACGAATATCTAGAAAAGTGATATCTAATAGAAAAGGCACTCGATTTATCCAGTGTCTTTTTAAATTCATAAATATAGAAGCTTCAAATTTAACAGATTACATAATATTTTAGATGTGAAAACACCCCTTAATACAATAAAAGTCTTAAATGTAAGTGCTCAACTCAGACTTTGTTTAAAATGAAAAAAAGTTAGGCAGCCAATAACTTTTTACAGTAATAAATGTTTTGTTGTCTTAATATAGAAAACTTTTATCCAAACCTGAATGAACAAACACTATTAATGTAAGTATTGACAACTATTGTGAAAGTGATATAAAATTGATTGAAACAAACTATTTTGGAACAATAAAGGAGGTTGAAGTGAAAAAGAATTATTGAAACTGACAATTATCAAAGGTTTCCGGTGGAAATTGTAAGATCAACTGTAAATGGATAGCATAAAGAAAGTTGTTTCAGATAAATGAGTGTTTTTATTTTCCTTTCTTGTAGAAAACTACACCTATTCATTTCTTTTTAATTTCTGTTTAAATTTTATTTTTAATTTCAAGTTAGTAAATTTAGAAAGGAGTCCTAATGGGATTCAGCTTTGTTTCGCAGGCTGTAGTATTTTCAGCTGTGGAAATTTTAATGTGTAGTCAGAGTGTGCTGCATTTTTTGTTGTGCAATCTATAATTAATACAGGGGAGGAAATGCTATGAAAATGGAAGTGAGTGTTAAAAAAATTAAAAGTGATGCAGAGGGTCTTTTTAGAAGGGGAGAATACTTTTGTTCTGAGGCAATAGTATCCTCTATCAGAAGTAATTTTGAGCTGGATATGCCAGAGGAGATGATAGCTATGGCTTCTGGATTTCCTGTGGGAATAGGAAGATCTAAATGTGTCTGTGGAGCAATCTCAGGAGGGATAATTGCCATAGGGTATTTCTTTGGTAGAACCAAGGGAGGAGATTCTAGGGTAGAAAAGGCTCTGGCTCTTGCCAATGAAATGCAGGAAGAGTTTAAGAAAAACCACAAGGTACTGTGTTGTCATATCCACACCAAGGGAATGGATATGGCTTCTGGAGAACATAAAGATCAGTGTGTAGGCTTCACAGGAGAGGTAGCGGAGATAGCAGCAAATATAATAGTAAGGGAACTGGGGATTAAAAACCTGGACTTGGAGGTATAGAATGATAGAAGGTGTAAAGAAAACTCCCACACCTATAGCCGGACTTATGCTGGCTCTTGCAGCAGCTGGAAACCTCATGGCTTCCTACGGTATGGGAATTCGGAACTTATTTGGAATGGTATCTTTTATTATATTTGTTTTTATTGTAGCAAAGAATTTTATGAATCCAGATTCATTGAAGGAGGACCTTAAAAATCCAGTTGTGGCAAGTGTTGTTCCCACATTTTTTATGGGAGGAATGGTACTCTCTACCTATGCAAAGCCATATATAGGTGGAGGAGCCTTTGTGGTATGGGGAGTATTTGTAATGCTGCATCTTTTCATGATGGTCTTCTATACCAAAAGATTTTTAATGGATTTTAAGATTAAAAAGATATTTCCAAGTATATTTGTAGTCTATGTAGGAATAGTAGTGGCCAGTGTCACAGCACCTGCCTATGGAATGCAAGGTTTAGGGAAGGCATTATTTTGGTTTGGTTTGATATCCTATCTGGTACTCTTGCCAATAGCAGGATATAGGGCAATAAAGGTGAAAGGAATACCTGAACCAGCACTTCCCACCCTTGTGATATTTGCAGCACCGGCAAGTCTTTGTCTAGCAGGATATATGAGCAGCTTCCCGGAGAAAAGTGTGTCAATGGTAATATTTCTGACGACGCTATCTTTGATTATGTACCTTATTGTATTGGCCTTACTTCCTAAGCTTTTAAAGGTAAAGTTTTATCCGAGCTATTCTGCCTTTACATTTCCATTAGTAATAAGTGCAATTGCAATGAAGATGACTAACGGATATCTGAAAGCAGTATGGAAAAGTAATGCTCTGGAAGGGATAGTTAAATTTCAGGAAGCGATTTCAGTGACAGCAGTACTCTATGTACTCTTTTGTTTTGTACAATTTTTATTTGTAAAGAGGAGAGCAGTAACAGAAAAGGCATAAGTTGCTAGAGAATTAATTAGGGTGGGATAATATTTGTTATGTTCCACTGAATAAAGCTATCGCAACTTTTTTCTTTTTCAAGTTCACTTTAAATATAATTTACAAGAGTAAAAAAGGAGCTATTTTTAGCTCCTTTTTTTATAGATGGGTTTGATTAATAAAATATACTGTATATGGCAGCTAAAAACTTAAAAAAGCTTTAGGAAAGCACAGGTAAAAAATTTTGTCAGGTCACTTTCCAGGAAAATATTGTACTTGAGAGTGGGTGAATCTTAAGAAAATTAAGTTTACATCAATTATCGTGAACAGCTATTCTTTAAATAAAATATATGTGCTATAATTCATTCAAATCAAATTTTAACGGAATAGCAATCGTTTTAATCAGGAGGTTGATATGAAAAAAATATTAAGTATCTTATTTTTATTAATGACATTAACAGCTTTTGGATCACCAATACTACCACAAAATTCCAATATTATGGTCAAGATGGATTCTACAATAGATTCCAACTCGGCTTTTGATGGTCAGATATTTACAGGTACTCTTCAGAGTAATATGACACTCCAGAATGGAGAAGTAGTTCCTGCGGGATCAAAGATATTTGGAAGGGTAATAGCTTCCAACTCAGCAGGAAATATATCAGGAAGCTCCAAGCTGGCAATAACCCTGACAGAAATGCAGGTAGATGGCTTTAACTATGGAATCAATACTACAGCAATAGGTTTTGAGGGAGAAAATCAAGCAGCGAGTACAGTAAGAACAGCTACCAGAACAGCGGCAGTTGGAGGACTCTTTAATAAAGCAAGGGGTTCAAGTGGATCCCAGGGACTTAAGGTAGGAGGAGCTCTAGGAGCAGGTGCAGGGATACTATCTAATAATGGAGCAATAGCAATAAGAGCAGGAGAGATACTACAATTTAGAACAACTACAGCAGTGGTAGTGGGATAATAGTTAGCTGAGCCGGAGGTATATCCTCTGGCTTTTTAATTTTCAAATAAACATCTTGCAAAGAGTTCTTAAAGTTTCTTCCAATAGTTTTTTTGTTGATTATCCCCTCTTCCAAAGTTAAGCTTGATTAAGGAGAGTAATATTTATGAATGGTAGAGGAGATTATTTAAAATCAGAGATGGCATAGAGAGGGGAGGGGGAGTAAATGAGACTGGAAGTAGCCACTTACAGGTTTGGTGAATATGATTTTTTAGAGGAGCTTGTGGAAAGGAATAGCTCTATATATGTATGGATCTACCTAAAGGGTAAGCCCCTGCTGAACAGGGAGGGAAAACATCTGAAAAGAGCCTTTGACCAGAAGGAACACTCCCTTCACATAAGGAACTTTTGCAGAAAGTTTGCAGAGGATGAAGAGTACCGAAAGAAATTTATCTCAGAGTATGAATGGGATCCCTTTGAAGAGAAGAATGATAAAGTTTAATATAACTCTCGATGTAAAAGGACCTCCAAGTGAAGAACCTTTTGTATGTTTAGACTGGAGTTTATTTATACCACTATGTTTTTACCTCATAAAGGTAGGTTCCTGGTCGCACCCTATTCATTCGGTAAGAAAGTAAAAGGAGTCTAAGTATGGGCTCTACTAGCGTCTAGGTTGAAATATAAAGAAGATTTTCAATGAAGGAAGACCTCCAATGCGTAGGAATATTATAGTATTAAGGATTTTAATAAAATTATATGAGGTACTTTTATGAAAAAAAGGAGAATATTAACAGAGTTTGCAAGGGTGATCAATTCGGATCGTTACCAATATACTGAAAGTGATGTGCTTCTTATGGAGGAGATGCAGGACAGGGAAGCTGTTTTTGATATGTTCTTCCGGAAAACAGAGGATGGGGGATTTGCTGTAGTCAGCGGGATTCAGGAAGTGATCTCCCTTGTGGAAATACTGAATACAACCCCTGAAGAGGAGAAGCGAAGATATTTTTCAGAGATAATAGAGGAAAAGGAGCTCTTGGAATTTTTGGTGAAACTTAAATTTACAGGAGAGATATACGCTATGAGAGACGGCGAGATAGTTTATCCTAATGAACCTATAGTAACGGTTAAAGCACCGCTAATTCAGGCAAAAATACTCGAAACTCCGATACTCAACATTATGAATATGAACCTGGCCATAGCTACAAAGGCCTCCATGGTAACCAGAGCAGCTAATCCAGTTCCTGTTTCCTCCTTTGGAAGCAGAAGAGCTCACGGGTTTGACAGTGCCGTATCAGGGAATAAAGCCGCCTATATAGGGGGATGCTCAAGCCACTCCAACTTAGTTACAGAGTATACCTATGGGATTCCAAGTGTTGGAACCATGGCCCACTCATATGTACAAGCCTTTGGATTGGGAAGAGAAGCTGAAAAAGAGGCTTTTGATGCTTTTATAAGACACAGAAAAACCAGAAAAAACAATACCTTAATTTTATTGATCGATACCTTCGATACTCTGGAGATAGGAATAAAAAATGCAGTTAAAGCATTTAAGAATGGTGGGATCGACGATTCCTATGAGGGATTATATGGAATAAGAATTGATTCAGGGGATCTGGCATATTTTTCAAAAAAATGCAGAAAAGCCCTCAATGAAGCAGGACTTTTTAAGGCTAAGATATTTTTGACCAGCTCCATCGATGAAGGGGTGATCAAGTCCCTGAAGGTACAGGGGGCAGAGGTAGATTATTTTGGTGTTGGTGACGCAATAGGTGTCAGTAAATCTAATCCATGTTTTGGAGGGGTTTATAAGATTGTTGAAGTGGATAAAAAACCTGTAATGAAACTATCTGAAGATGTAATAAAGATATCCAATCCTGGTTTTAAGGAGGTTTACAGGATCTATGATGCTGACGGGATAGCTTATGCAGATCTGATTACCCTGGTAAGATCCGACGAAGACAAGGAAAAATTAATCAATAACGAGGATATTGTGATTAGAGATGAAAAGTATGAATTTAAATCAAGTAAACTAAGGAGCGGGGAATACTCCATTAAATTACTCACAAGGAAATATGTTCAGGGTGGAAAAATAATGGATGATTACAGGGAACTGTTGGACGCAGACCTATCCAGAGAATATTATTTAAAAGGTCTGGAAAAGATTTCCATAGAAAGAAGGAGACTGGAAAATCCTCATACCTATAAAGTAAACCTTTCCATACCGTTGATTAATCTGAAATATGAACTCATAAAAAAGATCAAGGAAACCATATAAAGAACCTCCCTTTGTCAAAATCTTTATAAAGTTACTATAGTTGAAATCATTTTATCAGAAAAGTAAAATAATAATGATTGTGAAGGTTTCTTCTATTATCAATATCTTGAAATTAAAAACTTTATGTGATTTTCGATATATTAAGGCCTCCAGTTGGAGGTCTTTTTTCTATGTTCAGGCTGGAGCTTATTCATAAAGGGGTATCTTTTAGCCTCAGAAATACAGGTAGATACCTGAGATATATCCTATCTATATACCAGGTGTGATAAAAAAGCCTAGGTGTAAAAACACTTAGGCACGAATAAGATATAGATTTAAGACCCTAACCAATAGATTTGATCTAATGACTGGAGAGACCACATTAAATTTATAGTAAACGTAGAGAGCCTTCCAAAATGATTAATTTTATATGGGTGATTTATTTAGTGCAGCTTATAACTAGTGGTAAATCCTTATAGCTATAGGCTTTTTTACTAAAGGAACTGTAAACATTAATATTTTTAAATCCGACCTTCTCTAAATAATTAACCAATATGTCCTTTCTAATGGGTGTCAGTACTATCTTGTTTTCTATTACTTCATCTGATGATTTTATAGTCAACCTTGTATGAAATAAAAATTCATCCCTTGTTTCATAGCTCCTCTCAAAAGTAATAAATTCATTGTCAATTATGGGAAGGGTAAAGATTTCATTATCTAAAATATAATCATAGTTTAAAATCTGGATCAATAACTTTCCATCTTGGTTTAAAACTTCATAAACACTCTTAATAAAGCTTATAATCTCTTTTTTTGTTAAGTGGACCAATGTGTTTCCAAATGCAATAACCCCGTCAAACTTTTCATTTAATGACTGAATATTTAGCATATTTAATTTTTCAAATTTAATGTGACCATACCGCTTCCTGGCCTCACTTATAAAACTTTCCTCTAAGTCAACTCCCATAATATTGTACTCAGATAGTGCAGCTGTCAGCTTTCCATTAGCACAACCTATTTCAATTAGTTTTGAAAGTTTATTATCAAATTCACCTTTAACAAATTCAACCTGCTTTTCATTTAATGGAAAGATATTATCATAGTGTTTATTAATAGATTCATAAAAATTTCTCTTCATTATAAAAATCCTTTCTATTCTATGTTATTTAAGTATAATCTAACCTGCTTAACTTTTAAATATCTAAATTATAGAGTTAACAGAGATAAAAATCGGTAACAGATATTACACTTTTAATTATTTTAAAAAAATTTGAGGTATAGATAGGTCTCTAAGGGGGGCCTACTCCTACAATACAAAATAATACAGGAATAAATACTACACTTAGATTTTTATTTAAAAGAAGAGTTAAAAGTTTGAGATAGCATTTTTCAAATACTGCTTATGAAGCTATGATATCTTTATATCCAGAGCTCCCTTCACCATACCAGCAGGGAGGAAGAAAGGAAATCCTTCGGTATCTTTATAGGGTAAGCCCTTGAATACAGGAGGAGATTTTATGATAGATTTTAATAGAAACAACCTGGATCTGGGAGCCTCTCCCTACCTTCATCAACATAAGGATAATCCCATCAACTGGCAGGAGTGGAAGGAGGAGGTTCTTCAGTATGCAAAGGATAACAACAAGCTCATATTTCTTTCCATAGGCTACTCCACCTGCCACTGGTGTCATGCTATGGCAGGGGAAGCCTTTCAGGATGATGAGGTGGCCCGTTACCTAAATACCCATTTTGTCTCCATAAAGGTGGACAGGGAGCAAAGACCCGATATCGATGGCTTCTTCATGGATTTTATTTCAGAGGTAGGGGGACAGGGGGGCTGGCCCCTCAACGTTTTTTTGAGACCCAACCTCTCTCCCATCTTTGCCCTTACCTATGCCCCAGTAAGGGAGAAGTACGGAAGACCCAGTTTTCTTAGTGTCCTGAAGGGGGTACGAAAGATGGAGACCTCCTATGAATATGTAGAGGAAGAGGGTCATAAAGAAGAGGAAAGGGCACCATCTCTTGAAGAGATAATTGATATCATTACCTCATATTTTGACAAAGAGTATGGAGGATTTGGAAGGGACGAGAAGTTTCCTCCCCACTCCACCCTTCTCTTCCTTCTGAGCTACTATAGTGTAAAAAAAGATGCAGGGATCCTGCCCCTTATAGAAGAAACCCTGGATTCCATAGCCCTGGGAGGGCTCCACGACCATCTCCAGGGGGGATTTTTTAGATACTGTATAGACAGGGAGTGGAAGATCCCGCACTTTGAAAAGATGCTATACGATCAGGCTCTTCTTCTCTGGGTTTTTAGTTCCGCCTACAAAGTATTAAAAAAGGAGGAATACCGACAGGCTGCAAATAAAATAATTTCCTGCCTGGAAGAAACCTTTCAGGAGGGCAGCCTCTTCTATACCGCCCAGGATGCAGACACCCTTCACAGGGAGGGAGCTACCTACCTGTGGTCATGGGAGGAATTAACCAAAGCTCTTTCAGCAGCTGAACTTGGACTTCTATCTACCGTCTACCAGATCTCTTCAGAGGGAAATTTTTACGGAAAGATCCATCTGAACAGAAAAAACTTCATGCCGGTCTTCAGCATAGAGGAAAAACTTTTAGGGATAAGAAATAGCAGACCACACCCCTTTGTAGATAAAAAAATTCTTACCAGCTGGAACGCCCTGACTGGGATCGGACTCATAATGCACTGGAGAGCTACTGAAGAGCGCTCATCTCTCTATAAGGCACAAAACCTTCTAAAGGAGCTCCTTGACCTGCACTACAGAAACGGCGATCTGGCCCACTCCTCTCTGGATGGAAACCTTCAAAATGGAGAGTTCATGGGGGATTATGCCTCTCTTCTTCTTTTTGTTACCTACCTCCACGAGGAAGGTGGGGAATACAGCAATCTCATGAACAGACTTCTGGACAAACTCATCTCCTTCAAGGGTAGGAGGTGGATAGAGAGCAGAAATTCAGATTTTAGGGAGGTAGGGGCTCTTCCATATGACACTCCGGTGCCCTCCTCTATATCTATGGCAGAGCTGGCTATCCTGAGAACGGACATCTTTTCAGACGGTTACCTTCGTCCACTGAACTTCACCGATCCTGTAAGTTGTGATTTTCACAACATGGTATCCCTCTTTACGAAAGGTTTTCTCCAGGTAGTTGAGAGCGATTCTCCCCTTTCCTGGAAGGATCTTCCTCTAAATGCAGTGCAACTTAAAGGTTAATTAGTTAAACCTGCACCCCAATCAAATCTGTTTAAGTAGGAGAAGGATGGTTTTCTACCTCTTTGCAGCTCTTCAGAGTAGCTCTAAGACCCAGATTTTTTCTTACCATATTAACAGTATAATTCTTGGGATTTCGGATGTCGTGTGGGAGGTGACGGGAGGTACGGTGTCCTAACCATAGGAAGGTAGAAAAAAATTAACCATATGATACTCAATATAGTTGATATTTTAAGATACCGATAACTACTTAATATTTAGGAGCTATTACTTATAATGAGAATAGTTAATTAAAAAGACACTCGATCTATTGAGTGTCTTTTTAAGCTAATAAAAACAGAAATTTCAAATTTAACAGACTGCATAATATTTTTGATGTACAATGGCAGGAATATACTTAAACTACAAAACCCCTTTTTGACCTTCACTAAAATCTCACTATCTTCTCAGCAGCCTCCATATCTATAATTTTAATAGTTTTATTGTCCTTTTCAATAACCTTTTTATCGACAACTCTTCTTATTACCCTTTGGAGAGTTCGCATCTCAATGTGGAGAAGCTGGGCAAGATCCTCTACAGATGTAATGGTATAGCTCCCTCCCTTTGATATTAAAAAGTTCAAAAGGTATTGCTCATTGGAGAAGTTTACCTTGGCCCCGTAGCTCTTAAGAACCTTTAGAAGGTTCTGGGTAATAGCAGTAAGCATCCTCTGATAGATGCTTACAAGGGAGTGGATGTTTGTCTTCATCATGGCCTTCTGGATGGGGATCTCCACTATGGTACAGGAGTCCATTCCCCTGAGGATGAAATCCATATTTTCCTGGTGAAAAGCTCCCAGTTGCCCTACGCACTCTCCGGGACCAAATTCAAGGTTAAATTCAAGATCGCCATCGGTATATGCGTAGACCAGGGCTGTTCCCTCCACTATGAGGTATAGGCTTTCCTCCCTTGGGATGAAGACATCCCCCTTGGTAATTTTATGTAAAAAAAAGCTTTTTTCCAGGGAGGCATCCTCAATCTGCTTAAGTTCCTCTAAAGTAAGATCTGGTAAAGCTTTAGATATCTCTCTTATATCCATGATCAACTCCTTTTAATCTAGACTATACCATAGGTTAGATGTAAAGGAAATTTTTGTCAAGGTAAAGTTCCAGCATGACAATTGCCGTGACGGTGTTTTTTTTAGGGTGTTATTATTGAAAAAAAGCAAAGGGAGGAGCTTAAGATGAAGATAAGAGTATTGGGTGACGTTAATTGCAGAGGTATCCACACAGTAGAGAGCAGTACTACCTTAAAGGATATCCTTAAAAATAATGCCGGTGGGATGAGAAACAACAGAAGGTTATCTATCATACAGGTAGGTGGAATCCTGGGAAGGTTTCTGGAGCTGGAGTCTCTAAGTAAACCTGTAGAGGAGTTCGCAGCGGGAGATGAGGTGGTGAATATCATGTACCTGGATGAGCTTTTTTGTCCAGTGGACTATGTGAAATTTCTCGTGAGACACTGTATCAACATGAGAAGGAGAAGGGAGGAAGACCTCCTTGAGATGAGAGAGATCTCCGAGAAACTTGTAAGCGAGGAGGGGACCGAAGAGGATTTCCTGAAGCTTAGGGACCTCACCATAGATATCTCGGCATCTGATGAGGAGAAGAGATTTAAGGATATTGTATGGGAGATGACTGAAAGATACCACGACATCTTCCTGGAACATGTGAGAGAGCATAGGTGCAGAACCACAATATGCAGAAGGCTTTACAGGGCACAGTGTATCAATGCCTGTCCTGCCGAGGTGGATATACCGGGGTATGTGGAACTTATGGAGCATAGGAATGTAGAGGATGCATACAGGCTCATGAAGAAAAACAACCCCCTCTCCTTCGTATGCGGAAAGATATGCCCCAGACCCTGTGAGGACAGGTGCAGAAGAAAACAGCTGGAGGAGACAGTGGGGGTAAGAGCCCTTCAGAGGTATGCTGCAGATATGACCTTCAGAGTGGGAGAATTTTCAGAGGATAGGTTGGAGGACAAGGGAAGAAGTGTGGCTATCATAGGGGGAGGACCAGCGGGACTATCTGCTGCATACTACCTGGGAAGAACAGGATACAGGGTCACAATCTTCGAGGAAAATAATGTAGTTGGAGGTATGCTCGCAACGGGTATTCCAGAGTACAGACTTCCTCAGGCTACCATAGACAGTGAAGTAGAACATATCAAAAATCTTGGTGTGGAGATAAAGACGGGTATGAGAGTGGGAAGAGATATAGAACTTTCCCAGATAAGGTCCCACTACGATGTGGTACTTCTGGCAACGGGATGTCAGCTGGGGAATGCCTTTGCCCAGGGAGAGGGGATCGAGACAGCGGTCCAGCTCCTTAAGGAAGTAAAGGTAGAGGGAAGAAGAGAGATAGGAGAAAAGGTTCTGGTAGTGGGCGGAGGAGATGTTGCAATGGACGCAGCAAGAACTGCTCTGAGAATGGGGGCTAAGAAGGTAATGGTGGCAACTCTTGAGGGGAGTATTGCAGAGATGCCTGCAACCTTAGAGGAGAAGGAGGAGGCCTTAGAGGAGGGAATCCTCTTCTTAAATGGGCGTTCTGTAAAAGAGATCCACAGGAATGAAGACAAGGGTGTTCAGGGGGTTACCCTACAAAGATGTTTGTCGGTACTGGATGACCAGTACAATTTCTCTCCTGTACTGGATGAGGAAGATACAGAGGAAGTGGAAGTGGACAGCCTTATCTTTGCCATAGGTCAGAGACCGGATACAGAGTACTTCACAGAGGACATAGAGGTAGATGAGAGGGGATGGGTAAGGGTAGATCCTGTAACCCTTGAAACAAACGTTAAGGGGGTCTTTGCAGCAGGGGATATGTCTCGTGTAGGAACTGCAGTGGAGGCCATAGCTGAAGGAAGGAGAAGTGCCCAAGCTATAGACAGACACTTAGAAGGGAGTGGACTCTATACAGGGAAGGAAATAACTATTCCTGAGGTTCCCCTGAATATAGATATCTGGAATACCAAGAAGGAGAAGGAGACTATCACTGTTCCAGCCCAGAGAATTAACTTCGATGAAGCAGTGAAGACCTTTGATGACAGGGAGGCTCTCTGTGAAGCCAGAAGGTGTATGAGATGCGACAGAAACTCCAGAAGGAGATATTAAGGGAGGAATGAGTATGAAGCAACCAAGGAAGGAAGTTATCGATCAGTTAATAAAAACGAAAACAAGCGATAAATGGGTAAAGCGTGACCTGGAAACAATGGCTGTGCTCACAGAAATAATAGAGGCTGCAGAGGTGGATACAGAGCTCCATGAAACCCTTAAAAGGGAGTATGAGCCCTATTTAAGGAGTATTAAGGCCGGGACAATGGATCTGTGGAGGGAAAAATATAAATCCATGGTCAATGTGGAGAAGTACTGGAAGAAGGGATATATGCTCAGATGGGACAAGGAAACGTGTCTCTGTAAACCATCTCCCATAAATGAGGGTAAAGAGTTTACAGACAATAACCACATGTATAATATTCTGGACCAGGAGGAGATGGATGTCTCCTATGAGTTTGAGCCTATCTGGGGAGAACCAGATGCCTGGGGGCCTAACTTTATGGTGGGATATATCATGCCTAAGATGGAAGTATCCACAGGAGATTTCTACAGCTATGTTGTGAGGATCATCAGGGATAAGATAGGGATGCAGCAGGAGGAGATGGCGGAACATGAGATACCTGCATCCCCTGAAAAAGAAATGGATATGGTCAAGCTGAAGGCTGAGATCAAGGAGAAAGCCCATGAGCTGGGATTCGGAGTAGTCGGATTTACAAAGGTAGACAGAAGATTTCTGGGGAACGGGGATGACGAGGTAGCACCATACCAGAACATAGTCATCCTTGGAATGGAGATGGATCATGAGGAGGTAGAGGAGATACCAAATCCGGGAATAGAGACCGGGGAACAGTTTGTAATGAAGATCTATGCCAATGCAGGGGAGGGCTCCCACGAACTTGCAGAGTTCATAAGATCCAAGGGGTGGAAGGCACACCCCAGGGTCTCTCTGGACGGGGAAGTAAAGTTTGCTCATCACGCAGTGAATGCAGGAGTTGCTAACTTTGGAACCTGTGCAAACACCATTACAAAGGAATATGGTCCCAGACTGAGATATGCTGCTGTAGTCTTTGAGGCTGACGTAGAGCCTGATACTCCAAAGGACTTCAATGTAGAGGAGTTCTGCTCCAGGTGTAGGATGTGCCAAAAATCATGTCCTACCAAGGCTATTCCCAAGGAAGCTATAAGGATAAGGGGAGCCATGAGAAGAAGGCTGAATGATAAAAAGTGTTTTGCCTCTATGATCGGCCTGCATAATGACTGCGGTTTCTGTATAAAGGTCTGTCCTATCCATAAGTTTGGCTTTGACAAGGCCATGGATGCTATACCTTCCTACTACTCATATAACTTAGACTAAGTTCTTGTTTTATCTACAGACTTGGAAAGATCAATAAATGTAGTCTAGATGTGCAGCTAAAATTAAGCAAAGTTTTAAATACCAAATCCACATAATTCAGGAAGGAATATCTGGAAAAGTGGAAACTATGTGGAAAGAGCTCATAGGCAACTACCTTTTTCCTAAAAAAATTTCAAAGTTGATATAAAATCATTGGTTTTAGGCACTCCTTGGAGTGCTTTTTTATTGAAATTCTATAGTACAGTTATTTACTGATCTTTTTATTTTCTAGACTTAACCACTCATAACCACAGGCTTTACAGTGATAGTCGGGATCAGGAGTTTCAAGATTTATACAGCATCCCCCAAGCCAGTAGTTATCCTTTTCTTGGATCTCTTTGAACAGTTCCTCTGTGGGCATACCGTAGATTATTTCGACTACTTCTTTAGAACCACACCGAGGACACTTTTTCAGATCTGGTTTCATAGAGCCTCCTTAATATACAATATTTTTTAATTATACCCTATAAACCTAGAAGAATATCTATAAACTTCATAGATAATCTATCTCTGAAGTAAAGAATTTGTGCAGGAAAAAAATGATATACGAAGAACAAAAATATGATAAGCAACAGGGTGGAATTAATGAAAATATTAGAGACGATGGATGTTTTTTAGAGTGATATTGCATTCTTTTTGAGTCTTATAGATTTTTCCAAAGCTGCTCAAAAAATTATTGGGAGCTTATATCTAAAAAATAAGAGGAGGTTCCGATGAAGAAGATTAAATCAATTATGCTGGTCTTATTCACTTTATTACTCCCGGCGTGTACAAATATCCCCGAAGAATCTGTTAGTCTGAGCAGCGAAGTTGGAGCTGGATTAAAAAAACAGCACCAATTTCAGGTAGAGTTAGTTAACCTATACTTTGATAGTAAGAGAAAGGAATTAGATGAAACAATGCTAAAGGAGTTAGATAAATACTTCAATACTCTTGCCCCTACAGGAGAGCTCAAGCTCAATAAAGATCAGTTTATGGATGTACTTGCAGATGCCAAGGAGTTTAATATAAAATATAATTCAGCAAAAAAGGAGCTTGAAAAATCAAGGGTTCTGCTAATAAAGAAACTGGAGGAAGATTACCTTGCACTTAATCAGGCAAACTCTTCTATAACAGAGATATTGAAATCTTCAGCTCCTGAAAAGGATACAGGATCGGAAGTGGCCCACTCACCTTCAGAGACGTCAGCTGTGAAAATAAACCTGGAGAAAGCTTTGGCTGAGGTTGATGGATTTACATTGGAAGATGTTGAGGAAGGGGAGAAGAGCATCATGATAGATGATCTGCATAGAAAAGTATTTGGTGAAAGCCAAGAGTAGAGTAAGAGGAAGGGATGCCTGGAAAAGTGATGATTAATGAAGGAAGACACTCGATTTATCGAGTGTCTTTTTAAGTTCATAAAAATAGAAATTTTAAATTCAAGAGACTGCATAATATCTATGATTTAGCTACGGTTATTTGATTTTTACCATTTCTTTTGGATCTATACATAATCTTATCAACCCTGTCCATTAATTTTTTATAGTTTTCAGATTTCTGGTATGTAGTGATTCCAATGCTCAGGCCTGATTCTATTCCCTTTTTTTCCAATGAGGCAGAAATATTTTCCCTGACTCTTTCCATTACCGCCAGAGCTGTTTTAACTTTAGTGTTTGGATATATTATTAAAAATTCATCCCCACCATATCTAAAAGCATAATCAGACTCTCTTATGCAACTCTTTATCTCTACTCCTAACATTGTCAAAAACTCGTCCCCCTTTATATGGCCATAGATATCGTTAATAGCTTTAAAATTATCGATGTCAATAAATGCCACCGATACATCTGGGGTAATATCAATTAGCTTGTTTAGGAGAGTTTCAAGGTGCTCTTCAAGGTAGTACCTGTTATATAGTCCAGTCAATGGATCCTTTATGCTCTTGTTGTATATAGCTTCAGTTTTAAGCTTGTTCTTTTCCTCCTCTAAAAAACGTAAAATAACGGCAATGGATACCATAGCTACTCCAACTGGTACTAAAATGTTTTCCAGTTCACCTAGAAGCCCTTCCAGTTCATAGAATTCATCCATTAAATCCTGTAAGACTCCTGAATAAAG
Source organism: Propionigenium maris DSM 9537 (assembly GCF_027925155.1). Lineage (GTDB taxonomy): Bacteria > Fusobacteriota > Fusobacteriia > Fusobacteriales > Fusobacteriaceae > Propionigenium > Propionigenium maris. The sequence continues at coordinate 23,618 of NZ_BSDY01000025.1, forward strand.
GGTAATAAGACCGCCTAACATCCAGCAGTAGTAGTTTTTATTTTTAAAACCGGCTTTTTCAAAGTACATCCATATTGCAAGCTGAAAACATATTAAAGATTCACTTATGATATCCAATGATGTCAGATCCTCTGCTTTTTCAAATGAGGAATCTAAGTGTATTAATACTAAAGTGATTACAATTAAGATTAAGTATGGAATTGATATATTAGTTAGTTTTAATTTTTTCAACTTATCCCCCCCCTCCAACCTTTTTTTCACAATAAACTTCATTGAAATTGAATCTTTTAAGAGGATATTAGCTGATATTTGAAAAAATTTCAAATGAAATCAGGAACCTGTTAGTTTTCAAGTCTTTAAATCTTGAGATTGTTAAGAGGAAAAAGCTGATGTTGGAATAAAGTATTAATGAAGGAAACCTGGAGGTGAGGAAATGAAAGCAAGGATTCTTTATGGCGAGAAGAAGGAGTTTATCCTGGGAGAAAAGTTTAACGGTGACAAGAGGGTTACATCTATAGAGGTGAAGGATGGAGGGCTTCATATCCACTACGAATCTCTTGATACAGGGGCAAGGGGAAGACTGGAATTTTACAATACTCCCTTTGTAGTAGAGGAGTGCAGTGAGGGGGAGACAGCTTTAGACGATTTAGAAAAGGCATTTCTTTAGAGGGGCTCAGCGAGTCCCTTTTTTATTGAGAGGGGTAGGTCTAGTTAAGGTTATGATTAAAGGGGAGGAGCTAAATATATCTTTCATGAGTTTGAGGTAGTGCTGGATCTGTAGCTGTTATCCTTTAACCCATCATTTTAATAAAATTTTAATCTCATTCTTTAAAGATTACTCTATTCTGTGGGAAGATAATTAAATTTAAATTAAGTATTTAAACAGGTGTTGTTTTTTCCATAAAATATAGTATTCTCTTAAAAAGATTAGGTTTTGGTAATCAAAAGGAGGAAGGGATGAGGTTAAAAAATAAGGTTTTACCTATAATAGCAGGACTTATGTTTATGGGATGCAGCAATAACATGGAGAGGGGTGAAGTTGTAAGAGCTGTTACTACACAGGAGGAGCAGCAGGCTCTCACAGCCTATGATATTCAAGCTCAATTAACTGAAGGGAATAAAAGGTTTGTGAGGGGAGAGCTTATCAACAGGGATTACAGGGAACAGGTAAAATTAAGTGAAGAGGCTCAGTTTCCTAAATCTGTAATTTTATCATGTCTTGATTCCAGGGTCCCAGTGGAGACTGTTTTTGATTTGGGGATAGGAGATGCTTTTGTAGCCAGAGTAGCGGGGAATATCTCCAATGAGGATATCCTCGGAAGCCTTGAATATGCTACAGAAGTTTCAGGGGCAAAGCTGGTAGTTGTGCTGGGGCATGAAAACTGCGGAGCAGTAAAGAGTGCCAAGGATGGTGTTGAACTGGGTAATATAACTCCTCTGCTGAGTAAGATCACACCTGCGGTGGAAAGTGTTAAGGGTAGAGAGGATCTAAGTAGTTATTCAGATAAGGAGCTGGTAGATGAGATATCCAGGGAAAATGTAGTACTTACCATGGAAAACCTGAGGAAGGAGAGCTCCATTATAAAAGGTCTTGAGGAAGAGGGGAAAATTAAGATAGTTGGAGGGGTTTATGAGATGGCCACAGGAAGGGTCAGATGGCTGGATATCTAGGATTTTACATGGTGAAGGAGCAGGAAGATAGTGATTATAGCCAGGGTTAAGCACCGATTTTTTATAAAAGCTGCTGAAGCCTTGGAACCTTGTATAATTTGACGAATAGTTTTGAAAGGCTTATAAGGAGCAGGACAAGGAGATAAGAACAGTGGAAAGAGGGAGCTTCCTTTATAAGCTCCCTTTTTTCCTTTAAAGTTTTTTTCCTACTGTTATTAGATTGGAGGAAGGGAACACTATAGCTAAAGTCCATTTTATGTGATAATATCTCTATTGAAGAAGATTATAAAATGAATAACTCTGAAAAAGGCAAAGGAGGGGAAACCCTGTGACGCAAAACTAGAGGGTCTAAGTCCACCTTGGATAGGACAGCCAGTTGCCATAATTTTTTAGGGGGACAATATGCATAAAAATTTATATGCCAGACATTTAGGATGGGACTATTTAGTTGGAAGAGAGGAGTCTGAAGGGAAATTTCATAGGAATAAAGGATTTACCTTGATAGAGCTTATGATCGTCATAGGAGTAATAGGACTCCTGACGAGTATAGTAATGCCAAGGTTTACCGACTCCACAGATGCAGCCAAGGCAGCTCAGGTACACGGGAACCTTCACAATATCCAGGAAGCCATAGATATGTTCAATGTGACTGAGGGAGAGTATCCCAAGTATGGTGAGGATATAGGAGCAGGAAGCGGGGGGAATACCTTCAGTGAAACCTTTGAAAAGTACTACTCCAAGGGGAGGATGCCTGAAACCCCTGCAGGAGGAAGGGGAATCAGTCCTGAGAAGGGTGACAGGGAAAGAGTCTATAACTGGGGAGATGATGAACTCAAGGGAGGCTGGCTCTACAATGAGGCAGAGGGAAAGCTCTATGCCAGGCTTGAGGAGGATTCCTATGGTCAGGGGAATATATGGATCTCAGAGGAGGAGCTAAATGACGGCCCAACCTCCTTCTTCTATGAGGGACAAATTCTGGGGAAAAACGGAAGCTGGTTCTCAGAGGAAACCTTTGATGAATATACCTTAAAGACTGCCTTCGGAATAGATGATGTGGGAAGAATAGAGGTGTATCTGGGAGGAGAGGATGGTTACCAGTTATGGATACATCCCAAGATGGCAAAGGTAGTATTAAGGGATGAAAATGAAAGGGAAGTAGCTACGGGAAGCCTGAGTAAGCTGGGAATAGATATAAATACCTGGTATGATGCACCAGAGAGTGGAGTTCCTGTAGAGGTAAGGGTCTCCAATACCGCCGACGGAAAGAAGAGCCTTGGATTAACAATAGATGGAGAGACGGTACAGTTTGGCGGTGAGGATACAGCAGTATATGATCCTATCTCAGATGAGAATGAGTCTGTGGGGGTAGTAAATATAAGGGATAAGAGGCCGGTAGAGATGGCGGACACTACAATAACCATAGATTAGTAGTTAGTATAGGCAGAATAGCTGTAATTTATAGAGAGCAGGAAGTAAGAAATGGAGTGTGCAGATCGACTGCACACTCCATTTTTAATTTGTCTATATACTATATAAATAGCTTCCAGACGATATTCAGCCCCATAATAGGTATAGCGATATTGATGATCCTCTTAAAGAGCTTCTCCTCGACTTTTGTAGAGGTATATAATCCTATTCCCGTTCCTATTACTACATGGGGAAGGTAGGTCCAGATTATCCTGAGGTTTTCAGGGGTATAAAATCCCTTGTAGATATAGGTGAGGATAGCCACTATATTCAAGGTTAAAAAGTAGGATGACAGGGTAGCCTTAAACTGGGATCTGTTGAGATCTATATTTGAGAGGAAAACCAGCACAGGGGGGCCTGAGATACCGCCAATACCATTTAAGACTCCAGAGACAGCCCCCACAGGGAGGTAGAACTTCTCTGGCTTCTTTAAATTAAACCTTACTCCAAAGTTGTTTATAATTCCCACTACCACCAGAAGTATCCCTATAACCAGCCTCAAGAGATAATCATCTATAGTGTTGAGGTAGGATACCCCTACAAAGGTAAAGACAATGGCTGAAATTAAAAGGGGAAGTATCCTTGTGAGCCTGGCATCTCTATAGTATTTTCTAAAGATGATGCTGTTTACTACAAGGCTGTAGGTCACAGTTATAATAATAATCAATTTTGCATCTAAAAACAAGGAGAGCAGGGGAATAGCAACCAAGGAAAACCCAAAGCTTGTAAATCCCTGAACAAAGGTTGAAAAAAAGAAGGCAGCTCCAATATATATAAACTCCATAACATCCTCCAAGATAGTTTATTTAAGAATGATTATATCACGCCTGTCTGGTTATTGACAGCTACTTCTTATTTTCTATTTTATGGCTTAGCAAATTACGCCTAAGCATTGGGAGTAGTTTGTTTAGGAGAGGTGTTGTCTGTGGTCAGGTGAAGAGGGACAGGGAGGAGGATTAATTTTTTAGGGGAGGTATAATTATTAGAGGAGAGTCTATCGCTTTTGGAAGGAGGGCTGTAGATGAAGAGAGTATTAGGTGGTATTAGAGGAAGGGGAAAGCATCCATCATACTCGGAAAAGGAGTATGCAAACAGGGACCTTGAAGGGTATAGAGGAAATAGAAATACACAGCCTCCCCTGGACAGGGTGGCAAAGGAGAACTATATCTATGCCCTAATGTCTTCAAATGCATATGAGAATCCGTATTACTTTGATCTAAGGAGGTATGGATGGATCAGGCTCAACAGGTATAAGGCAGATAATGGTTTCAGTGCTGATGTATATATGAATGAAGGGAAAAAGATCGTTGTAATAGCTTTCAGGGGAACTGAGTTTTTTACTATAAAGGACTGGCCCCATGCCAATCTGAGTGTTTTTGGAAGGAACCAGTATACCAGTGCAATGAAGCTCCTAAAGAAGATGAAGAGGAGGTATAGAGGGTATAGGTTTATTTCAACAGGTCATTCACTGGGAGGAGGGCTGGCGTTACATACATCGGTTTGCTGGCAGGGTGTTGATGCTGTAACATTTAACACATCTCCGAGGATCTTCAAACCTAAGAAACATGTAGGAACAAACAGGAAGACAGTGATCAGTGAAGATGGTGAGATACTGGAGGTAATAAGAAGTTTTTTTAAATCCCTAGATAGTATTGGGAAAATTGATTACTATGAGTATGATTTTCTCAAGGGATGCAGTGTAAGGGAGCACTCTATGTATCTCTTGGCAAGGGGGTTGTTAAAGGTTGCAGCTATCTCTGGGGACAAGACTGCTCTTGGTATAGTGGATGACATACTGGGATAGGAGTAGGGTATAATCAAATATTAAAGGAAGTAAGGAAGGGAGCCTCTGTGGGCTCCCTTTTTAAGTTAGAGTTATCTTTATTTGTCCCTGAAAAGCCTCTTTATCCAGAGAACCAGGGGACTGTCCTTCTTCAGATATAGAAAGATAAGAGATCCCATATGTTCATCCACCTGGGAGAGGATCAGCTGTGTTGCAATCCCCTCTATATTGGAGAGGATGGAGATAAGGGCAGCAAAGATAAAGAATCCCCTGCTATATATTCCAGTTAAGAGGGCGTGTACCAGAAAGAAGTAGGCCACCAGGGTAGCCAACTTTGAAAGATAGAGGTGGAGGTTGGCAAAACGGTGAAACTTCATCGCCCCCACCAGAAGAAAGACAGCGTAGAATCCAAGAGCTGTAAGCATAAGGGGAAGATTTTCTGTAAAAACCTCAGGGAGCCTGAGGGCTGTCCAGAGGATTGCCGATATAAGGAGGAGGTTGTCGGCCCATGAATCCATCCTGCTTCCAATCTCAGTGACCTGATTTAACCTCCTGGCCAGGTAGCCATCCAGTACATCTGTTACCCCGCAGATGATGAGAAGTATTCCCACGTAGTAGAGGGGATAGTTCATGAGAATGAGAAACCACATAAAAGGAAGGAGGGAGAGCCTCACAAGGGTGATTTGATTGGAAATTTTTTTTAAGTCCTCAAGCATAATATACCTCCCTTTATCTACTGTCAGACCCTTTATCTAGGATCCTGTGATATCTTACTTTCTATAATTTAAAATATAAAAACAGGAAAATACTCTCCACTAGGAACCACCCTTAGTCACCAAGGGTTCCATATTAAATTTTTACTATAAATCCATATCCCTTCCTTTAATTAAAAGAGGCCTTTTACAGGAGAAGAGGTGGAAACTATAGGGAGAATCTCTTAAACCCTTTGGAGATATTGAAGGGGGAAGAGGTTAAACTTTCATATGGGTGTCACACTGTCGTCATTTTAGGAGGTTATCCTTTAAATAAGAAAAGAGGGAGCGGAAGAAGAGTGAAAAAAAATTTATGGAACTTAGGATATCGATAAAAAATAAGGAGTGTGACAGAGAATGAAAAAATTATTATTATTGGGAATGTTAGTTGTCAGTGGATTGGCCTTTGGAAGAGACTATGAGTACAGAGAGAGTATGGAGCTTCAGCCCGTTGAAAGGGTGAACTATGAGGAAAATTCTATGATCTCAAGGGAAAGAGAAGCTGGTGAAATCAATATAGAGGCCTACCAGGAGTTTCACAGGGAGCTTATCAATATGGACAGGGGAACAGAAAGAAATTAAGTGGTGGGGGATAAATAGACTCATATAATTAAAAAGATCTGGGGGAATTCCAGGTCTTTTTAATTATATGAACCTAAATATATTTTTAAGGGTTTTTCAAGAGGAGACTTTGAGACAGAGATCTCTATTTCCAATAAGGATATTAGAAAAAAATGGATCCATATAAAAATAGTAGATATTCTTTATCTGAAAAATAGAATAAAATTTATAATTTTGCCCTTGATTTAGAGGGTAACCATGAGGTTGGAGTTTAAAAACGGAGAAGTGTCATAAATTTAGGTGGATTAACGGTGACATTATCACTTATAATTTTTCCTATAAAGTGATAGAGTGTTGGCTGTATCAACTTTAGCCACAGAATATCAGGGGTTTCCCAAGGGTAAGTGTAAGAGAGGACTGAAGGGATAGTGAGAATTTTTTTAGGAGGATTGAAAGTGAGCAATGAAACTTTAACGGTGATGGTACTGATGCTTTATATGGATAAGAAGGATAAGAAACCATTTGATAAGTTAGCAATTGGGTGCATGGGAATAATAGCTGCCATAGATATGGTTCAGTGGATAAAAGATTTAATAGTATAGAGAGGTCGAGAGTATGTTAGAGGAGTATGAAGAGGAGAGCGTAGAGGAATATTATACAGCAGTGGAGGAGAACAGGGTTCTTAAGTGGTTAAAATACATAGTATATGCTTTGTCCATAATGATACTGCTGAACATGTTTTTATACACTTGCTCATTGATGAAGACGCCAAGAAGGGAGGAGAGATACCTTCAGCAGTCGGTAGTTGAAGGGGAGAGGGAATACGATGGAGGGGCGGCCCCTACTATCAGCAGCCAGTAGCTACCCACGTCTACCATCACAACAGGGGATCCCACTTTGGGTTCTGGGACTATATGATAATGAGAAATATATGGGATTCAGGATATAGAAATAGGAGCTACACCAGGAATACCACAGTTATCAACAACAACTACAATACCACAAATGTCAATAAAAATAAGAATATCAAGAAAAATACAACTATCAATAAAACTACAAACGTGGATAAAAGCAGCAGGATTAGGAGTACAAGTGTTAAGCAGGAGAAGGTTGTAAAGCCTGTAAAGGTCATAAAACCCACCAAAGTATATAAGACCTCTAAGCCTGCACACAGGGCCACATATAAGTCTTCTACAGGGAGCTACAAACCTTCAAGGAGCACCTATAGGAGTAGAGGGAGAAGGTAGTGGAAGGTTGCAGAAAAAAGTTATCTTAAAGTTTGAGCTCAGAGATATCACTTTTATGTCACGCTCGTGACACAGAGAGAAGGTACTATATACCCATAGCAAGATAACTTGCATAACTTTTTCATAAAAAACTCTCCCAAAAAAGGTGAAGATTCCCGTCTTCATCTTTTTTACTTTATAGAGGAAAGATATGCTATACTTCTATAAAAATCCGGGGGGAAGAAAATGAAAATAGGTATAATCGGGGCAATGGATGAGGAGATCTCTAAATTAAAGTCTGGAATTGTGGGTATGAAGATAGTGGAGTTTAAGGGAATAGTGTTTTATACGGGAAGGTTGATGGGGAAGGATATAGTGCTGGTAAGGTCGGGAATCGGAAAGGTAAATGCAAGTATCTCCACCACCCTCTTAATAACTCAGTTTAATGTGGATAAGGTCCTCTTTACAGGGATTGCAGGGGGAGTTAATCCTGAGATCAGCCTGGGGGACATAGTTATCTCCACAGATTTAATTCAGCATGATTTCGATACCACCATCTCTGGGGGAAGGTATGGGGTGATCCCCAGGATGGACACCTCTATCTTCAGAGCCGATGATGCACTGGTGGAACTGGCCAGGGAGGTAGCCTATAGGGAGTTTGGAAGGGAGAGGGTATGGCTGGGAAGAATCCTCAGCGGTGACCAGCTCATAGGATCCACCCATAAGGTTAAGTGGCTGCGGGACACCTTTAATGGAGAGTGTACCGAGATGGAGGGGGCAGCTGTAGCCCATGTATGTCACCTCTTAGAGGTTCCCTTTCTTATACTGAGATCCATCTCAGATAAGGCCGATGAAAATCTGGTGAGGGATGCTGTCTCCTTTACCCAGGTGGCAGCAGACAACTCCAAGGTATTGGTGGAAAAGATAGTGGAGCAATTATAGGGATTTATTCTAAGGGGAGCCTTTGGGCTTCCTTTTTTAGTTAATAGTTCCTCCTTAGCTTGTCCAAAGAAGGAACCAAGAAAGGACACCTCTGTTGAAAAAATACTATTTCATAATCTCAAAACTTTGAAAAAATTGTATCGATAGTCATAAATTAGGGAAAGTCGACGACATTTTCTAAAGCTTTAATTCATATTTCATTTACGTATTTTTCAAATGAGGAATAGAACAGTAGAGATGCATTTGATTCTTTTTGCGGCTGGAGTTTGTCTATTTAGAGCCTATGAAAAGAAACGGGAACCTTGAGGTGTTAAGGAAACAACGTTAAATAGCTTTAACGTTGCGGAAAAGTATAGTAATTAAAATTTCTTACTTTTCACGAGACAAGAAATGAACTCTCTCTCCTCATAAGATTCTAAGGGTAATAGAAGAAGGTAATAAGATTTGGAGGTTATCCTTATCATAGAAAGGATAGGGGAAAGAGAAAAAATTAAAAATAATTTTAAAAATTTAAAGGAGTTAAAAGCTATCATTCACAATGTTTGAAAAGGGAATTTTTTTTTAAAATATTCTTTTGCTGCCATAAGTGTCAGGTGACGTACCCTCTGAGGGAAGAAATCCATATAATGACCACATAAAATAACAGATCGGAAAGAAAGAATGATGAAAAATATCAAATAATAAGTACAGTGATTGATTATCGTATTTTGGAAGTTACAAGGAGATGAGAGAAATGAAAAAGATGCTATTGTTAGGAATGTTAGTAATAGGTGGACTGTCATATGGAAGAGATTTTGAAAGAAGAGAGAGTCAGGAGTTTCAGGTGGTTCAAAGTGTAAGATGTGAGAATAGAGAGATGCTTTCCAGGGAAAGAAAGCTAGGTGAGAAGAATCAGGAGATCTACTCGGATTTCCACAGGGAACTGGACAATATGGACAGAGGTCATGAGAATAGATAGTTAGGAAAACAGATATCGTATTTATAGAGAATAGAGGAGCTGATTATAGATGAAGAAGATGTTATTGTTAGGAATGTTAGTAATAGGTGGACTGTCATATGGAAGAGATTTTGAAAGAAGGGAGAGTCAGGAGCTTCAGGTGGTTCAAAGTGTAAGATGTGAGAATAGAGAGATGCTTTCCAGGGAAAGGGAGCTAGGTGAGAAGAATCAGGAGATCTACTCGGATTTCCACAGGGAGCTGAACAATATGGACAGAGGTCATGAGAACAGATAAAAGTAGATTTAGAGGAACCGTCGGTAGTGACGGTTCTTTATTTTTTAGTTTATTTCTTTAAATTATCATTGCCCTCTCAAGCTGATAAAGCATCTGCAGGAATAATGGACCAGTCCGTTATGCAGTTTAAGTTCCGCAGCGAGGCGAGGAATGTAGCTCATAAAGGAGGTAGATGAAAGATTTAACCCAGGAAGCATTTGAGGGGACTTGAACTCTTGGTTACTTTCGCTGTGAGCAAAGCGAGGGAGTGCCCTTAGGGTGTTTTTTAAGAGAGAAGTAACAAAAAAAAGTTATCTTAAATTTAAACCTCCAACATATCATTCCTATGACACATAAAGGACATAAAGGTAGGGTATTATATACCCATAGCAACAGTAAGTGCATAACTTTTTCATAAAAAAACTCTCTCAAAAAAGGTGAAGATCCCCGTCTTCACCTTTTTTACTTGGGGGAAATTATAGTAAGAAGCAGAAAAGTAGTTTCCTTCAAAACAGCCCCTCTTCTAATCGGATCTTGATATTACAGCTGCCGTTATCAATCCCACTCCCAGACCAGCTATAAGGCTCCCTACAAAATATAGTGCAGACCGGTCCAGGAAGAAAAAACCTACACCCAGCCCCAGCAAAAGCCCTCCCCCTATAGCCCAGCTACTTTTATCCGGTTTCTTTTCGCTGTTATCCATAATACACCTCCCCTGAAAATTCTATAGTCTTCCTATAAATACCTTACAGGGAAAGTAGTAGGAATTCCTTCCTCTAATAAAATAGGAACAGGATTTTTTCTATCTTTTATACTGACCCTTTAAATACTCTAAGAACACTAGTTATATTACGGTCTTTGTTTTCTTTTGATGCTCTTTGGATATTTTTCGTAAAAATACCGATATGGAGTTGACTTTATCAATTAACTTTAAAGATAAAAAGAGGTATTATTTAGTTGCTGATGATATTTTTATTAAGAACTTTATAAACTCATAAATAATAATTCAAGTTTTAGATATAGAATGATATATTTTCTCTGGATGATTTATTTTTAAGTGAATCAGGTAAAGTATTTATGATAATTCACTACTTAGACAATTAGTCTGTTATCTACAACTTAGGAGGTGTTTTACATAAGGTATAATGATTTTAAAGTAAAAGAAAAATATGATTTAAAAACTAAGAAAGATGGGAGTATTGAAAAAAATCCACAAGGGAAGCCTTTATTTCATCTAGAAAAAGGAATAAAGTCTAATCTTGAAATTCCTTTGACTAAAAAAAATAGTAAAACTTGTGATGAAGTTAATATAAGTAATTATAATTCTAATGGAGACATAACAGATAGCTGTTTTATTTTTTACCATTATTGTCCAGATGATAAAAAACATTACCGAATATCAGTAGAAAATAAAAAGGAAAAAAATTTTTTGAAAAGATTAATGAAACCTACAGAATTAGATCGTTGGTGGAATGTAGATATTGATGAAATTAGTGGTAAAGACGGGACTAAAAAAATAGATTGTCATGACTTAGGTAAAGGGCACAGAATAAGTTTACTTATAAAAACTTTACTAGAAGATCCATCTTTAGAGGTGAGGGAAAAGATAGTTGAACTTATAAGAAGGTACAGGTATCAAAAAGTTATTATTAAAAAAGATAATATGATGTTGTGCGAATAAAATTATTATAGGGAGGTGTAAGAATGGATTTAAAGAGTAGAATAAAAGAAGTGTATGAGAAGTTAATAACAGTAAGTGATTTAAAAAATAATTCTCTAGATTTAAGCCTACCTATTTTTATTAATACAGGAGATGCAGTAGATATTCGAATAACTTTTAAGGAAGATAAAGTGGTTCTAAGTAATTTACTTTATAGATCGATAGAAGAATCTCTAGATTCTCAGTATTCACAATTGAAAATCAGAAAAGATTATTTAATGAATAAGAATAAGTTTAATAAAATAATTCAGGAGTATTTAACTGAAAATAAGATTAAACATTCTTTGAAATTAGAAAAAGATATAGATAGAGAAGAATATGAAGCTAATTTAGAAGAAATTATTTTTAGCTATACCTTTTTTGTGACTAGATATTATAATTATATTTATGATTACATTGTAGCTAATTCTAAGGCAAAGTGTAGGGAAGTTATTTTTAAGGATGAAATACAAAATTTTGTAATAAACTTTAATAAAAAGAATCGTTCAAAAAAGATTAATCAAGTGGATAAAAAACTCTTAAGTATTGCTTCTAAATATAATGATTACTATAACCTTGATAATAAATTTGTATTAACAGGGATAAATAGTAAATATCATTTGTTAGAGGCTTTAAGGGATTTAAGAGAAATAGTGAGTACTCAAAATAACTCTACTAAAAAATATAAAAAAATATATGTTCTTATCGATCAAATAGGGAAAAAAGAACTTTCAAAAGAGTTTGTTAAAGATAATCTAAAAACATTTAAGGAAATTGAGATAGAAGAAGTGTATATTAATAACCCTGAAGATGTACCAAAAATTGAAGGAAGATTTACATCTTAAAAGAGGATAAAATGAAGAAATTTACAGCGTTTCAACAAAAAATTATAAAGGCTATTGTAGCTTATAACCCTGAGGTTACAGACTATAGGTTCGAAGACTTATTTCAACATGTTCTAAAAAAGCATTTGAATGGGCTAGGGATTATAATTAATGCCAAAGAAGTCATTCTATTTGTCAACGAATGGGATTACTCGCAAAATTATAACAAGTTAAGAAGAGAAGCATATGAAATAATTTATCTTTTTTATTTATTAAGTGAAAATAATTTTTTAGTTTTTATGAGAGATGAAGAAATAAGTGAAGAAATAGAAGAAGAAATTTTCGAATATAACCCTTATACGAAATGTAAAGAAAACATCAGGTTAAAAACACTTAAAAAGTATAGAAAAAATCTTCTTTTAAATCTTGAAGAAGAATTTTTTATTTCAGAAGAATTAAAAGAACTCTCCAAAAATGATTTTAAAAGCACAGAATTAAAGAATTTAAAAATAACTCAGAGGGCTTTGTATGCTACTGTTGGACTAGGAATTGCAGGAATACTAGCAAGCTATTATATTGCTTTAAATGTAGAAACTGTTGTAGATTTTAAGAATCCTGATGTATTCAATAAAACATTTGAGATTAAAGTTGAGAAGCCAAATGAATTAGAATTAACTATTTTTAATAAGTATTAATTAGAGTGTTGCAAAAGTAATTCACAAAAAATTAAAAATCATATCCAATATAGAGTAATAATTGAGTTACCACACAAAATTCTACTCGAAAGGATATGACCAGTAATGTATATACCTCAAACTAC
>NZ_BSDY01000026.1 GCF_027925155.1 Propionigenium maris DSM 9537
TTGGTGAGAATAGCTACGGAGGTACACCTGGTCACATATCGAACCCAGAAGTTAAGCCCGTAAACGCTGAAAGTACTTGGGGGGCAGCCCCCTGGGAGGATAGGAACTTGCCAAGTTTTTTTTATTTTATAAATTAAATACAAGCAAGCAACAAAAAGTTCTAAAAAAACAAAAATAATGTTGACATAGTTTGAAAATTATGTTATTATTATATTCGTCTTGGAAAGCAAAAGCGAAGCTCTGAACATACCATACTCATGGGGGTATGGGAGGATTAAGATCCGATAAACGAGTGGAGGTGTAATCAATGAGAGTAAATATCCAATTAGAGTGTACTGAATGTAAGAGAAGAAACTACAGTACTAACAAGAACAAAAGAAACACTACTGACAGAATTGAATTAAAAAAGTACTGTAAGTGGGATAACAAAGTTACTGTTCACAAAGAAACGAAAAAGTAATTAACGGCATCACAAATTAGTTTACAACATGCAGGTCAATGGCTCAATTGGTAGAGCATCGGTCTCCAAAACCGAGGGTTGGGGGTTCGAGTCCCTCTTGACCTGCCATTTTTTTATACTAAGAGGGTGATATCTGTGAAATTTATCGAAGAGATAAAATCTGAATATGCCAAAGTTACTTGGCCAAACAAAGATGAGGTTAAAAATGCAACTATTATAGTGGCGGCCATGAGTGTTGCCATGAGCTTATACTTAGGGCTTTTCGACTTAATTGCTTCTAGACTTATGGATTTGCTTGTATCCGTTTTTGGAGGGTAAGATGATAAAAACTGAAGTTAAAAAATGGTTTATGATACACACTTACTCAGGGTATGAGAAAAAGGTAAAAACCGATCTTGAACAAAAGATTGACACCTTAGGAATGAACGAGATTGTTACTGGCATTCTTGTTCCTGAAGAAGAAAGTGTAGAGATCAGAAGAGGTAAAGAGAAGGTTGTTGCCAGAAAGCTGTTCCCTGGATATGTAATGATCGAAATGGTCGCTACAAAAGAGGAGAGCGAAGACGGTATCAACTTCAGAGTTGATTCTGATGCTTGGTATGTAGTAAGAAACACAAATGGTGTTACTGGATTTGTCGGAGTAGGATCGGATCCGATTCCTATGGAAGATGAAGAGGTAGAAAACATATTTGATGTTATCGGCTACGGTAAAGAAGAAGAAGAAAAAGAAATAAAAGAAATAATAAAGATAAACTTTGAAATTGGTGACTACGTAGAACTACTTGAGGGTGGATTCGAAGGTCAAGGCGGAAAAGTAACTGAGATCGACATGGAGCACCAGAGAGTAAAAGTTATGGTAGAAATGTTCGGTAGAATGACTCCAGTTGAAGCGGAATTTAACGGAGTAAAGAAGGTCGACTAAGCGATCTTCAAGTGGGAGATAAACAATCTAAGACCACATATATTTGGAGGTGCAACTTTAAAATGGCAAAAGAAGTAATCGGATTAATTAAATTACAATTACAAGCGGGAAAGGCTAACCCAGCTCCACCAGTTGGTCCAGCACTAGGACAGCACGGAGTAAACATCATGGAGTTCTGTAAGGCGTTCAACGCAAAGACTCAAGATAAAATGGGATGGGTAATTCCAGTAGAAATTTCTGTATACAACGACAGATCTTTCACATTCATCATGAAGACTCCACCTGCATCAGATCTTCTTAAGAAGGCAGCTGGAATCAAATCAGCAGCAGCTAACTCAAAGACTGACGTAGCTGGAACAATTACTAAGGCACAGCTTCAGGAAATCGCTGAAACTAAGATGCCAGATCTTAACGCTGGATCACTAGAAGCTGCAATGAGAATCATCGCAGGATCTGCTAGATCTATGGGAATCAAGATCGCTGAGTAATAAAAATTTAGGAATAGCTTTATTATAGAGGTTATATTAAGTGGTAGGACTAATAAATCCGCTTAACCACAAAAGGAGGAACGTTTAGTAATGGCTAAAAGAGGTAAAAAGTACTTAGAAATAGCTAAGCTTGTAGAAACAGGTAAGTTATATGAAGTTAAAGAAGCTTTAGAGCTAGTAACAAAGACTAGAACTGCAAAGTTCGTAGAAACTGTAGAGGTTGCTCTTAGACTTGGAGTAGACCCTAGACACGCTGACCAGCAAGTTAGAGGTACAGTAGTACTTCCACACGGAACTGGAAAGACTGTAAAGGTTCTTGCTATCACTCAAGGAGACAACGTTCAGAAAGCACTTGATGCTGGAGCAGACTACGCAGGAGCTGAAGACTACATCGAGAAGATCCAAAAAGGTTGGTTCGACTTTGACGTAGTAATCGCTACACCTGACATGATGCCAAAGCTAGGAAAGCTTGGTAGAATTCTTGGAACTAAGGGATTAATGCCTAATCCTAAGTCAGGAACTGTAACTCCAGACGTTGCAACTGCAGTATCTGAGTTCAAAAAAGGTAAGTTAGCATTCAGAGTGGACAAGCTTGGATCAATCCACGTACCAATCGGAAAGGCTGATTTCCCTGCTGAGAAGAT
The DNA here is from genome assembly GCF_027925155.1 of Propionigenium maris DSM 9537. Taxonomy (GTDB): domain Bacteria; phylum Fusobacteriota; class Fusobacteriia; order Fusobacteriales; family Fusobacteriaceae; genus Propionigenium; species Propionigenium maris. The sequence goes on from NZ_BSDY01000026.1 coordinate 2,515, forward strand.
CGCTGAGAACTTCGACGCATTCATGCAAGAAATCCAAAGACTTAAGCCAGCTGCATCTAAAGGTCAGTACCTTAAGACAGTAGCAGTGTCTCTAACTATGGGACCTGGAATTAAGATGGATACGGTTCTTGTAGCTAAGCACCTAGAGGCTTAGTCCTAAATAATGTTGGATAGAAATTTAATATAAATCCAAACCAAAGACCGTAGGTGGTGAAAACCTTAAAAACCCTACCGAGGTTGGAGTTAAGGTATTCGCTAACCTCAAATGTGTACTTCAACCTCCGGTCCTTAGTTAAATTTGGTTCCGGAGGTTATTTTTAAGAAAAAGAGGAGGTGAATAGAACATGGCAACTCAAGCTAAAAAAGAAGCAGTAGCTCAACTTGCAGAGATGATCAAAGGATCTGAATCTGTAGTATTCGTTGATTACCAAGGAATCAAGGCTACTGAAGAAACTGCACTTAGAAAAGAAATGAGAGAAGCTGGAGCAGACTATATCGTTGCTAAGAACAGACTATTCAAGCTAGCACTTAAAGAAGCTGGTGTAGAGGATTCGTTCGACGACGTATTAGAAGGAACTACAGCATTCGCATTTGGAAAAGAGGACGTAGTAGCACCTGCAAAGGTAATATACGACCTTGCTAAGACAAAGGGTGAAGTTTTCAACATCAAGGCTGGATTACTTTCTGGTAAGAGAGTAGACGCTACTGAGGTTGAGGCACTTGCAAAGCTTCCATCAAGAGAGCAACTGCTATCTATGGTATTAAATGGAATGCTTGGACCTATCAGAAAGCTTGCTTACGCAACTGTAGCAATCGCTGATAAAAAAGAAGAGGCTGGAGAGTAATTCTCTGACCCCTTAAAGAAGCCAATTAATCAGGCTTGTAAATTGTGATTAAAAAATAAAATAATCTCATTATAAATAAATTATAAATGAAAATTCGAGGAGGAATAAATAATGGCATTCGATAGAGCAGCATTCATCACTGAATTAGAAGCGATGACTGTATTAGAGTTAAAAGAGTTAGTAGAAGCATTAGAGGATCACTTTGGAGTAACTGCAGCTGCACCAGTAGCAGTAGCAGGAGCAGGTGCTGGAGAAGCAGCAGCTGAGAAGACTGAGTTCGACGTAGTTCTTACATCTGCAGGAGCTAAGAAGATCGCAGTAATCAAAGAAGTTAGAGGAATCACTGGACTAGGTCTTAAGGAAGCTAAGGAACTTGTAGAAGCTGGTGGAAACATCAAAGAGGCAGTTTCTAAAGAGGAAGCTGAAGAGATCAAAGCTAAGCTTGAAGAAGCTGGAGCATCTGTAGAAGTTAAGTAATTAACTCTCTATTAATTACATAAGATTCTACTAAAATTTAAAAAAAATAGGCACTCTTAAGGGAGTGCCTTTTTACTCATTTTTTTAAATTCGGAATCGTTCTAGAAGGAAAACGATGAAAATAATGAAGAAGAGAGTTGATATCTAGTTCTTTTTAATGATTGGAGTAAGATCCTTGGAAATAATTAGATATCAACCATTAAGAACTAAACAAGGGGTGTGAAGTAATGGGGAAACTTATTAAAAGATTGAGTTTCGGAAGGATCGAAGAGAGAGGAACAATGCCTCACTTCTTAGAGTTCCAACTGAACTCCTACGAAGATTTCCTACAAGCTAAGAAATCTCCTTATTCTAGAGAGGATAAGGGGCTGGAGGCAGCTTTTAGAGAAATTTTCCCTATCGAGTCTTCAAATGGAGACATTAAACTTGAATACCTAGCGTATGAGTTACATGAAGCGGAAGCTCCGCTGAATGACCAGCTTGAGTGTAAAAAGAGAGGAAAGACATTCTCATCTTCGTTAAAGGTAAGATTAAGACTTACAAACAAGAAGAGCGGAAACGAAATTCAAGAGTCACTAGTTTACTTCGGTGAACTTCCAATGATGACGGAATCAGGAACATTTATAATCAACGGTGCTGAAAGAGTAGTTGTATCTCAGCTGCACAGATCACCAGGTGTATCTTTCAACAAAGAAGTTAATATCCAGACTGGAAAGGACCTTTTCTCTGGAAAGATTATTCCTTACAAGGGAACATGGCTTGAGTTTGAAAGTGACAAGAATGACCTACTAAGTGTAAAGATAGACAGAAAGAAGAAGGTTCTTGCAACTGTATTCTTAAAGGCTATCGACTTTTTTGAGTCTAACAGGGAGATCATTGAAGAATTCCTAGATGTGAAGGAAGCAGATCTAACTAAGTACTACGATAAGTACGACAATAGAGAAGATCTAGTAAGCGTTATGAGAACGAAGCTAGAGGGAAGTTTTGTTAAAGAGGACATCTTTGACGAGGACACAGGAGAGATCCTTGCTGAAGCAGAGGCTGTAATCGACGAGCAACTTATCGAGAACATTATCGATATGAAGCTTGAAAGCATAACTTACTGGGAAGTAAAACCAGAGGACAAGCTTCTGGCAAACACTATCCTAAACGACACTACTGAAAACAAGGACGAAGCAGTAACAGAGGTATTTAAAAAGCTTAGACCAGGTGACCTGGTAACAGTTGACTCAGCTAGATCACTAGTTAGACAAATGTTCTTTAACCCTCAGAGATACGACCTTGCTCCAGTAGGTAGATACAAGATGAACAAGAGACTGAAACTTGAGCTTCCAGAGGACGAGTCAGTTCTTACTAAGGAAGACCTTGTAGCAACTATGTCATATGTACTAGGGCTACACAACGGTGACGGTCATACAGATGATATTGACAACCTGTCAAACAGAAGAGTTAGAGGAGTAGGAGAACTACTTCTAATGCAAATCAGATCTGGACTAGCTAAGATGGGTAAGATGGTAAAGGAAAAGATGACTGTACAGGATGCTGTAACGCTAACATCTCAGTCTGTACTTAACACTAGACCACTTAATGCACTTATCCTAGACTTCTTTGGATCGGGACAGCTTTCTCAGTTCATGGACCAATCCAACCCACTGGCAGAGCTTACTCACAAGAGAAGAATATCTGCACTGGGACCAGGTGGACTTTCAAGAGAGAGAGCAGGATTCGAGGTTAGAGACGTACACGATTCACACTATGGTAGAATCTGTCCTATCGAGACTCCAGAGGGACCAAACATCGGTCTTATCGGTTCCCTTGCAATCTATGCAAAGGTTAACAAGTATGGATTCATCGAGACTCCATATGTAAAAGTAATAGATGGTGTGGCAGATCTTAATGATGTGCACTACCTTGCAGCTGACGAAGAGGAAGGACTATTCATAGCCCAGGCCGATACGGAAGTAGCAGAAAACGGAGATCTAGTTGGAGAAGTTGTATGTAGATATGGTCACGAGATTGTACACATACCAGGGGAAAAGGTTGATTACCTAGACGTATCACCTAAGCAGGTAGTATCTGTATCAGCAGGTCTAATACCATTCCTTGAGCACGATGACGCCAACAGAGCACTGATGGGATCAAACATGCAGAGACAGGCAGTACCTCTTCTTAGAGCAGAAGCACCGTATATCGGAACTGGACTAGAGAGAAAGGTTGCTGTAGATACTGGAGCTGTACCTGTATCAGCGGTAGAGGGTAAGGTAACAGCAGTAGATGCTAGAGCCATCAAGATTGAAGATACAGAAGGAAAGGAGCACAACTTAAAGCTTCTTAACTTTGAGAGATCAAACCAGGCTATGTGTCTACACCAAAAGCCACTAGTTGACCTTGGAGAGCCAGTTAAGCCAGGAACTATCCTAGCTGACGGACCTGCAACAAAGGGCGGAGACCTAGCACTTGGAAGAAACGTTCTAATGGCATTCATGCCTTGGGAAGGATATAACTTCGAGGATGCGATTCTAATCTCAGACAGACTAAGAAAAGATGATGTATTTACATCTATCCATATAGAAGAGTATGAAACTGAAGCAAGATCTACAAAGCTTGGAGACGAAGAGATCACAAGAGAGATCCCTAACGTATCTGAGGATGCACTTAGAAACCTTGATGAGAGAGGTATCATAAGAATAGGTGCAGAAGTAGGTCCTGGAGACATCCTAGTAGGTAAGACAACTCCTAAGGGAGAGACTGAACCACCTGCAGAGGAAAAACTACTTAGAGCTATCTTTGGTGAGAAGGCAAGAGACGTAAGAGATACATCTCTTAAGATGCCACACGGAGCTAAGGGTACTGTAGTAGAGGTACTTGAACTTTCTAGAGAAAACGGTGACGAGCTTAAGGCTGGAGTAAACAGATCTATAAGAATCTTCATCGCAGAGAAGAGAAAGATCACAGTTGGAGATAAGATGTCAGGAAGACACGGAAACAAGGGTGTTGTTTCTAGAGTACTTCCAGCAGAGGACATGCCATTCCTAGAGGATGGAACTCACCTGGACGTAGTAATCAACCCACTAGGGGTACCATCGCGTATGAACATCGGACAGGTACTAGAGGTTCACTTATCACTAGCTCTAGGAAACTTACAGCTTCCAGCAGAGCTTAGAGACCAGATCTCTTCAATGAGCCAAGAGGAAATGAAGAAGAACCTGAAGAACACAGGATTCTCAAATGTAATAGATAGCGGAACTCACATTGCTACTCCAGTATTCAACGGAGGTAAGGAAGAGGACGTTAAGGATTACCTAGAGCTTGCTGGATTCAGCAGAACAGGTAAGGTAACTCTATTTGATGGTAGAACAGGGGACAAGTTCGACAACCCTGTAACAGTTGGACGTATGTATATGCTTAAACTGCACCACCTTGTAGAGGATAAGATGCACGCAAGAGCTATCGGACCATACTCACTAGTAACTCAGCAGCCACTGGGAGGAAAAGCTCAGTTCGGTGGACAGAGACTAGGAGAGATGGAAGTATGGGCTCTAGAAGCATACGGAGCATCAAACATACTTCAGGAGATGTTAACTGTAAAGTCAGATGACGTTAATGGAAGAACTAAGACTTATGAGGCGATTGTAAAAGGTGAGGAAATGCCTGAGCCGGATCTGCCTGAGTCGTTTAAAGTACTATTAAAAGAGTTCCAGGCACTGGCACTTGATGTAGAACTATTTGATACAGAAGAAAAACTTATAAATGTCAATGAAGAGCTAAATAAAGAAGAGACAATAACAGAGTTTTCTTTAGCAGATCTTAAAAATTAGTGTTGTGGGCGTAATAGGTACGCCCACGACTCTTTGCGTATAATAGAGGCTTTGACGCAAATAAGGAGGCTTTGCACTTAATATGGGAATTAAAAATTTTGAAAAAATCAGAATTAGATTAGCTTCACCAGATAAGATAGAGGAATGGTCATTTGGAGAAGTAACAAAACCAGAAACTATAAACTACAGAACACTTAACCCTGAGATGGACGGATTATTCTGCGAGAGAATCTTCGGACCAACTAAGGACTGGGAGTGTGCTTGTGGTAAATACAAGAGAATGAGATACAAGGGTCTTGTATGTGAGAAATGTGGAGTAGAGGTAACTAGAGCAAAAGTTAGAAGAGAGAGAATGGGACACATCGGTCTTGCAGCACCAGTGTCACACATCTGGTACTCAAAGGGTACGCCAAACAAGATGTCGCTTATTCTTGGAATCTCTCCAAAGGAACTTGAGTCGGTACTTTACTTTGCTAGATACATAGTAACTGAAGCAGGAGAAACTAACCTTAAGGAAGGAAAGATCCTGACTGAGAGAGAATACAAGCTTTACAGACAGCAGCACGGAAGAGCTTTCCAAGCTCAGATGGGTGCAGAGGCTATCTTAAAGCTATTATCTAAGATAAACCTTGAAGAGCTTCAGGTGGAGCTTGAAAAGGAACTAGAGGATGTAACATCTTCGCAAAAGAGAAAGAAGCTTGTAAAGAGACTTAAGATAGTAAGAGACTTCATCGCTTCTGGAAATAAGCCTGAGTGGATGATACTAGGGAATGTTCCTGTAATTCCTGCAGACTTAAGACCAATGGTTCAGCTTGATGGAGGAAGATTCGCAACTTCAGACCTGAACGACCTATACAGAAGAGTTATCAACAGAAACAACAGACTTAAGAAGCTTCTTGAGATCAAGGCACCTGAGATCGTAGTTAAGAACGAGAAGAGAATGCTACAGGAAGCTGTGGACGCTCTTATCGACAACGGTAGAAGAGGTAAGCCAGTAGTAGCTCAGAACAACAGAGAGCTTAAGTCACTATCTGACATGCTTAAAGGTAAGCAGGGAAGATTCAGACAGAACCTACTAGGAAAAAGAGTAGACTACTCTGCAAGATCGGTAATCGTTGTAGGACCATCTCTAAAGATGAACCAGTGTGGAATCCCTAAGAAGATGGCACTTGAGCTTTATAAGCCATTCATCATGAGAGAATTAGTACAAAGAGAGCTTGCATCTAACATAAAGACAGCTAAGAAGCTTGTAGAGGAAGCAGACGATAAAGTATGGGATGTAATCGAGGATGTAATCCAGGATCACCCGGTACTACTAAACAGAGCCCCAACTCTACACAGACTATCAATCCAGGCATTCCAGCCTGTACTAATAGAGGGTAAAGCTATAAGACTTCACCCACTAGTTTGTTCTGCCTTCAACGCCGACTTCGACGGAGACCAGATGGCAGTTCACCTAATGCTTTCACCAGAGGCTATCATGGAAGCTAAGCTTCTAATGCTAGCACCAAACAACATTATCCACCCTGCAAATGGTGAGCCAATCGCTGTACCATCACAGGATATGGTAATGGGATGTTACTACATGACAGAGGAAAAGCCAGGAGCTCCAGGAGAGGGATTGACTTTCTCTAACAAGGAACAGGCTCTTACAGCTTATGACTGTGGTCAGGTAGAGACACATGCAATTATAAAGGTAAGAATCAACGGAGAGATCCTAGAAACTACTCCAGGAAGAATTCTTTTCAATGAGATGCTTCCTGAAGAAAACAGAATGTACAATGTAACATTCGGTAAGGGACCTCTTAAGAAGCTTATCGCAAAACTTTATGAGATGCACGGGTTCGCCCTTACATCTGAGCTAATAAACGATATTAAAAACTTCGGTTACCACTATGCAACATTTGCAGGGGTAACAGTAGGTATCGAAGATCTGGAAGTACCAGCAGCTAAGAAGGAGATCCTAGCTAAAGCCGATGAGGATGTAGCACAGATCGAGCAGGACTACAGAGACGGTAAGATCATCAACGAGGAAAGATATCAGAAGACTGTAGCAGTATGGTCAACAGCAACAAACGATGTAACTGAGGCGATGATGGGTAACCTAGATCCATTTAACCCGGTATATATGATGGCGAACTCAGGAGCAAGAGGTTCCATCGCACAGATGAGACAGCTGGGAGCAATGAGAGGACTGATGGCAGATACAACTGGTAGAATCATCGAGGTACCTATCAAAGCGAACTTCAGAGAGGGACTAACAGTACTAGAGTTCTTCATGTCATCACACGGAGCAAGAAAAGGACTAGCAGATACGGCACTGAGAACAGCCGATTCAGGATACCTAACAAGAAGACTGGTAGATATCTCTCACGAGGTTATCGTAAACTCGGACGACTGTGGTACTCACGAGGGTATCGAAGTTGCTGAGCTAGTATCTGAAGGATCTGTAATCGAGAAGTTAGAGGAAAGAATCAATGGAAGAGTTCTTCTTGAAGATCTTGTACATGAGGGAGAGGTAATTGCTCCTAGAAACACTCTAATAGGTAAAGAATTAGTAGATAAGATCAATGAATTAGAGATAAAGAAAGTGGCGATCAGATCACCACTTACTTGTAAGCTTGAGAAGGGTGTATGTAGAAAGTGTTACGGAAAGGACCTGTCTAACCACAAGGATATCCTTATTGGAGAGGCAGTAGGAGTAATCGCAGCACAGTCTATCGGAGAGCCTGGTACACAGCTTACAATGAGAACATTCCACACGGGAGGAGTTGCGTCAACATCCACAGCAGCTAACTCGATCAAGGCTGAAAACAGCGGAATGATCTCGTTTAGAGATGTAAAGATACTTGAAAATGAAGAAACTGGAGAGAAGATTGTAGTATCTCAGTCAGCTAAGCTGATCATCGGAAACTACGACTATGAGATCGCTTCAGGATCTATACTACAGGTAGAGGAAGGTCAGATTGTAGAAGCAGGAGACATTCTTGTAACATTCGATCCATACCACATCCCTATTATTGCAGACCTTGACGGAAGAGTAGAGTACAGAGAGCTATATGTTAAGGAACTTCACGATGAGAAGTATGATGTTGATGAATACCTTGCAATTAAGCCGGTAGAATCAGGAGACATCAACCCAAGAATCGTTCTATTCAACGAGGCAGGGGAAAACATTGGAACTTACAACATCCCATTCGGAGCTTACCTAATGGTTAAGGAAGGGGAAGAAGTTAAGAAGGGACAGACTATTGCTAAGATAATCCCAGAGGGATCTGGTACTAAGGATATCACTGGAGGTCTTCCAAGAGTCCAGGAGCTATTCGAGGCTAGAAACCCTAAAGGAAAGGCTATGCTTTCTGAGATCGACGGTAAGGTAGAGGTAACTAGTAAGAAGAAGAAGGGTATGAGAGTAATCTACATCAGATCTACTACAGACTCGGAAGATTACAAAGAGTACCTAGTACCAGTTGGAGAGCACCTAGTTGTAACTGACGGAATGCTTGTAAAGGCAGGAGACAAGATGACAGAGGGAGCTATCTCACCACACGACGTTCTTGCAATCAAGGGACTAGTAGCAGCAGAGCAGTTCATCCTAGAATCTGTACAGCAAGTATATAGAGAGCAGGGAGTAACTGTAAACGATAAGCACATTGAGATTATCGTTAAGCAGATGTTTAAGAAGGTAAGAATCACTGATTCTGGATCTTCATTACTTCTTGAGGATGAAGTTGTAGAAAAGATCACAGTAGATATAGAGAATGAGCAGTTAAGAAAAGAAGGTAAGGCTGAGATTAAGTATGTACCGGTAATTCAAGGTATTACTAAGGCCGCAGTTAACACTGGAAGCTTCATTTCAGCAGCATCATTCCAGGAAACTACCAAGGTTCTTTCAAATGCAGCTATCGAAGGTAAGGTAGACTACCTTGAGGGTCTGAAGGAAAACGTAATTATAGGTAAGAAGATACCGGCAGGTACTGGTTTCTCTGCTTATAAGAACCTTGTTCCAGTAAAGAAAGAAGATTAATAAAATAGGCGGCTTTTGTCGCCTATTTTCATATATTAACTTGAAAGGGGTCGGGTGAACATAAGATGAGAAGCATGACGGGTTATTCCAAGCACATCTTTGAAGATGAGAGCTACAGGATCAAGATAGAGATAAAGAGTGTTAATAACAAGAATCTTAACCTCAAGGTGAAACTTCCATATATCCTTAATTTCCTAGAAAACAGAATTAAGGCTGAGTTTTCCAAGAGGGTTTCCAGGGGTTCAGTGGACCTGAGGATAGATTTTGAAGATAAGGTAGAGCAGGAAAACTTATTTGAATACAATAAAAATATTGCAGTTTCATATATGAAGGTATTAAACAGTCTTGAAAAGGACCTGGGCGAGAAATTCAGCAACAAGATGGATATCCTTCTGAAACAGCCAAATGTAGTTAAGAAGAATGAGACTGAGGTAGATGAGGCTGCCTACTCTGAGGTTCTCCTTAAAAATCTTCACACTTGTTTAGATTCCTTCATCGAGATGAAGGAGGAGGAGGGAGCAAGGCTGAGAACTTACTTCCTTGAAAGGCTAGAGATAATAGGAAAGAATGTAGAGGAGATAGACAGAAACAGGGGAAGGGTTGTAGAGGAGTACAAAGCAAACCTTCTTGATAAGCTATCCAAGTTAAATGAAAAGATAGATTACAGTGAAGCTGATATTCTAAGGGAGATACTGTTATTTACAGATAAATCGGATATATCTGAAGAGGTATCGAGACTAAAGAGTCACTTAGAGCAGTTTGACCTTGAAATAGAAAAAAATGAAGACAGCTGTGGAAAGAAACTTGATTTCATACTTCAGGAGATATTCAGAGAGCTGAACACCAGCGGTGTAAAGTGTAACCTTTATGATATATCCAAGCTTGTAGTAGAGTGCAAGAATGAGGTAGAAAAGATAAGGGAGCAGCTATTAAACATAGAATAGGAGAGCTATATGAAGCCGATAAATATTGGGTTTGGAAATATGGTTGTAGATGCTAGAATAGTGGGGATAATTGCTCCCGATTCAGCTCCAAGCAGAAGGCTGAAGGAGGAAGCAAGGGCACAGAATAAGCTTATCGATGCTACCTTTGGTAGGAAGACGAGAGCTCTAATTATAACAGATTCTGATCATGTTATCATGTCAGCAATCAACCCTGAAACTATAGCATCCAGAATAGAAAAAGGAGAGTAGAATGGCAAAGGGAAATCTATTTGTTGTTTCAGGTCCAAGTGGAGCAGGGAAATCAACAGTTTGTAAAAAAGTTAGAAGGATGCTGGGAATTAATCTGGCTACTTCCGCTACAACAAGAGCACCAAGAGAGGGAGAGGTAAACGGAAGAGAGTATCACTTCCTTTCAATGGCAGAGTTTGAAGCTAAGATAGAAAACAAGGAGTTTATCGAGTACGCAAATGTACACGGAAACTACTACGGAACTCTCAAGAGTGAGGTAGAGGACAGACTTTCCAAGGGAGAAAATATAATCCTTGAGATAGATGTACAGGGGGGAGTTCAGGTAAGAGATGTCTATCCTGAAGTAAACCTGATCTTCTTTAAGACTCCAACTAAGGCTGAACTTGAAAAGAGGCTTAGAGGAAGAGGAACTGAAAGTGAGGAGACTGTACAGCTGAGACTGGCTAACTCTCTAAAGGAATATGACTTTGAGGATCAGTATGATGATGTAGTTATCAACCGTACTGTAGAGCAGGCCTGTGAAGATCTTATAAAGATCATCGAAAGCCACAACTAGAATTCAAGAAAAACAATAAATATGTTAAAATAGATGTATTTTATGAAACAGGAGGAACTGATATGAAAAAAGATGTATCATTTGATGAAGCACTATCAAAAATACCTAATAAATATGTACTTACAACTGTAGCTGGTAAGAGAGCAAGAGACCTTGGAAATGGTGAGGAGCTGCTAGTTAAGAGCTACAAGAAGGACACTATTGTAAAGAAAGCACTTAGAGAAATTTATTACGACAAGATTACTTACACGGATATGTCGGAAGCCGAGGCTGAGTAATTATGAGGAAAGGATTATTAATTATATTAATAATCCTTTCTCTTTTTGGGTGTGGAAGCAGGGAACCCCAAAGAGTTGAAAGGGAAAAGTTTTTATTTGGAACCTATATTAAGATTATAGTGTATGATGAGGACACAAAGCTTGCTGAAAAAGCTATAGAGGCAGCCTTTAGGGAGATAGCCAGAATAGATGCCAAGATGAACAACCACTCTGAAGGAAGCCTTATAGATAAAATAAACAAAAGCACTGAGAAGAGAGTAGAGATAGATGAGGAGGGGGAGAGGATCCTAGGGGAAGTGAAGAGAGTGTATAAACTTTCCAAGGGAGGCTTTGATATAACTCTTCGTCCGCTTCTGGAAACCTGGGGATTTACTGTGGATGGTGGGGAGAGGGTTCCCACTCCTGAGGAGATAGAGGAAGCTCTCAGTAAGGTAGATTACTCCAAGGTGAAGATAGAGGGAGGTTACCTTACCTTTGATGCCCCTGTGGAAAAGATAGATACGGGAGCTTTTCTAAAGGGGTATGCCATAGCCCAGGCCAAGCTCCTAATGGAGGATATGGGGATAAAAAGCGCCTTTATAACATCTATATCCAGTATTGAAACCATAGGGACTAAACCTGGAGGAGTCAAGTGGAGGATAGGAATACAAAATCCAAGCAACCCAAGGGAGATTCTGAAGGTTGCCAATCTAGATGACAAAGCTATGGGTGTATCTGGAGACTATCAGACCTTTGTGGAGATAGACGGGAAGAAGTATCACCATATACTGAGCACTAAAGATGGTTATCCTATAAGGGATAAGAAGATGGTAGTGGTAATCTGCGAGGATGGATATACTGCAGACCTCTACTCTACAGCCTTCTTCTCTATGAAAATAGAGGATATAATGAACTATGTTGAAACACAAAATGACCTAGAAGTTCTTATTGTGGACGAAAATTCTAAAATAGTTATTTCTAGCGGATTTAGTGCATTTTTAGACAAATAATTAAAAAATTCCCTTGAAATAACTCCTTTAATGTAATATACTCCTATTGGGCTAAAGTATAAAACATTGATAAGGGGGACAAAATGGAACAATTTATTTATCTAGGAGCTATTTCGGGTCTAATAGCCTTAGCAGCATCGTTTTTCTACTCTAAGAAGGTAGATAGTTATGATATCAATATCGATAGGGTCGCTGAGATCACAGAGGCAATCAGAGAGGGTGCAATGGCCTTTCTTATGGCAGAGTACAAGATCTTAGTTTGGTTTGTAGCAGGAGTAGCAGCACTACTAGGAATCTTCCTGACACCGGGAGTTGCAGTGACATTTGTGCTGGGAGCGGTAACATCAGCTGTGGCTGGAAATGTAGGTATGAGAATAGCAACTAAAGCAAATGGAAGAACTTCAATTGCAGCTAAGGAAGGGGGGCTTTCCAAGGCACTAGATGTTGCATTTGCAGGTGGAGCAGTAATGGGACTTGCAGTAGTAGGGCTGGGTCTTATTGGTTTATCTGTATTAACAATGGTATTTAACTGGAATATGGAAGTAATTACTGGATTTGGTATGGGAGCTTCATCGATCGCACTATTCGCAAGAGTAGGGGGAGGAATCTACACTAAAGCAGCAGACGTAGGAGCTGACCTAGTAGGTAAGGTAGAAGCAGGAATTCCTGAGGATGATCCGAGAAACCCAGCAACTATCGCAGATAACGTTGGAGACAATGTTGGAGACGTAGCAGGAATGGGAGCTGACTTATTTGAGTCGTATGTAGGGTCTATGATCGCAACAATGTCTCTAGGGGCAGTAGCAGCTTCTAATGTAGCAGGACACATGATTGCGCCAATCCTTATAGCTGCAGTAGGAATTATTGCGTCTATCATCGCAACATTTACAGTAAAGACTGAAAACCCAGATGAGGTTTATCATAAATTAGAAAACGGTACTAGAATAGCAGGAGTGTTATCACTAGCAGGATCATTTGGAATTGTTAAGTTCCTAGGTCTAGAGATGGGAGTGTTCTATGCAATCGTAGCAGGACTGGTAGCAGGACTTGTTATAGCTCACTTTACAGGAGTATATACTGATACTGGAAGAAAGGCTGTAAACAGAATCTCAGACGCAGCATCAACTGGTGGAGCTACAGCTATCATCGAGGGTCTAGCTGTAGGAATGGAATCAACTGTAGCACCTATTCTAGTAATAGCAGTAGCTATCATGGTTGCATTTAACTTTGCAGGAGTATATGGAATTGCAATTGCAGCGGTAGGAATGCTTGCTACAGCTGGAATGGTAGTAGCAGTAGATGCTTATGGTCCAGTAGCAGATAATGCAGGTGGAATTGCTGAGATGTGTGAGCTTCCTTCAGAGGTAAGAGAGTGTACTGACCAGCTAGATGCAGTTGGAAACTCAACAGCAGCAGTAGGTAAAGGTTTTGCTATCGGATCTGCAGCACTGACAGCTTTATCGTTATTCGTAGCATATAAGGAAGCAGTTCAGGCAAGAACTGGAGAGCTTCTGATTATAGACGTAACTAACCCTGAGGTAATAGCAGGACTATTCATCGGAGGAATGCTTACATTCCTATTTGCGGCACTTACTATGACAGCAGTAGGTAAGGCAGCTATGGAGATGGTTGAAGAGGTTAGAAGACAGTTCAGAGAGATTCCTGGAATCATGGAGGGAACTGCTAAGCCTGACCACAGAAGATGTATCGAGATCTCTACTCAGTCATCGTTAAAGGAAATGGTAGTACCTGGAGTACTTGCAGTATTAGCACCAGTTCTTGTGGGAATGTGGTCTGTACAGGCTCTAGGAGGTCTTCTTGCAGGAGCGCTAGTATCTGGAATCCTTATGGCTATTATGATGGCCAATGCTGGTGGAGCTTGGGATAACGCTAAGAAACAGATTGAGAGCGGATACAAGGGAGACGGTAAGGGGTCTGACAGACATAAGGCAGCAGTTGTTGGAGATACTGTAGGAGATCCATTTAAGGATACTTCAGGACCATCTCTGAACATCCTTATCAAACTTATGTCAATTGTATCACTTGTACTAGTACCACTATTCGTATAAAGGTAATGATATAACTTATATTACAAAGGAGCGCTGAAAATCTTTCAGCGCTCCTTTATATTTATCTCCCTTTATATTATTTTAAAATAATGAAATGAATTAACCTTTAAAACCGATTAAATCCTTATTAAAATGGTAAGAAGTATTGAAAAATGATAAAAAATGTACTATACTATAAAATGGCAGTTTTATTCGGAAGATAAAAAAAATTATAGTATTTTGGAGTAGGGGAAGAGATGAAATATAGTCCTGAAGACATTGAAAAGCTTAGAAATCAATTGAATATAGTAGAAGTCGTTGGTGAATATGTTGAGCTGAAGAGGTCAGGCGCTAATTTTAAGGGACTTTGTCCCTTTCACAAGGATAACAACCCCTCATTTACAGTAAGTCCCAGCAAAAACATATGCAAGTGTTTTGTGTGTGGTGCCGGTGGAGATCCTCTTAAGTTTTATACAGAGTACAATAAGTTGACCTTTCCCCAGGGGATAAAGGAATTAAATGAAAAGTATAATCTGGGTATAAAACCTGTAAGAGGCTATACAGAGAAGCAGGATACCAACAGGAAGTACCACGATATAGTGGAGGACGCTCTGGAATACTTTAATGAAAGGATATTTTCAAATGAAGGCCGGGAGGCTTTGGAGTACCTTTCCAAGAGGCAATTTAAACCAGACTTCATAAGGGAGAATAATATTGGATTTGCCCCAAGAGGATGGAATAACTTGTCGGACCACCTTCTTAACAAGGGCCACGATATAAGAGATATTATAACTGTGGGACTTGCAAAGGATGGAGAGAAGGGCCACTACGACACCTTCCGTAACAGAGTTATATTCCCTATACATTCACCCAGCGGGAATGTAATCGCTTTCGGTGGTAGAACTTTAGAGGACAAAAAGGAGATACCTAAGTATATAAACTCCCCAGAAAGCCCTATATTCCATAAGGGACGAAATCTCTATGGAATGAAGGAGAGAGGAAGCGTAATCAGAAGAAAAGCTTACTCTATCTTGATGGAGGGTTACATGGATGTCTTGTCAGCTCACTCCTTTGGATTTGATGTGGCGGTAGCATCGCTGGGAACAGCTTTTACAGATGATCAGGCAAAACTTTTAAAGAGGTATACATCCAATGTAATAATAGCCTTTGATATGGACAATGCCGGAAGATTTGCTGCAGAAAAAACAGGAATAGTGCTCAAGGCACATGGTTTTAATATAAGGGTTCTGGAGCTTAAGAATGCTAAAGATCCAGATGAATTTTTAAAGAAGTATGGAAAACAGGAATTCCTTAAGCATGTAAAGGGGTCTAAGGAAATATTTGACTATTTGTATGAGTTTTACGTCAAAGAATATGACCTTTCTAACTTAATGGCGAAACAAAATTTTATAAACAGGTTTAAAGAATTCTTCCAAAATGTTGAGACCGATCTTGAAAAATCCCTCTATATTGACAAACTATCCAAATCTTTAGATGTAGACAAAGAGCTGCTCAAAGAGACACTCATAATCAATAACAAGAAGATAATTTCTGAAAAGAAAAGATACGAGGTTCCCTCTCCTCCCGAGAGAAGAAGGGAGATAGATAAGCTGGAACTTCTTAGCTTACAGATTGTGCTGCACAGTCCGGAACTTATAAGATATTTTATAGATAAGAGGGTTGAGGATGGCCTGGTTTATAAAATATTTCAATATTTAGGTGAAGGAACTTTTGATGCAGATACGAAGAAAGATGTTATGAAAGAAATATTGAATGATGATAATTTTGAGGAATCGGAGAAGGTTAAGATACTTGAAATAGGAACTAATTCCATGGAATATTCCAATGAAAGTATATTAAAGGATGACTTTTTAGAAGCTCTTGGTGGATGGCTTCGAAGGGAAATCAAGGAGCACTTGGAAGAGTGCAAGATGAATCATAGGATGGCAGAGTGGTTTAAGGTGAGGATGATTCAGGAAAAGATGAATAACGGGATCCTGAATTTGGAAGAGATTGAAAAATTATATGACGAACTTAAAAAGTTAACCTTTTAGGAAATAGAGGAGGCACATAGGGTTATGAAAGAATTTATTAAAAACGATAAGGCTCGTGCACTTATTAGGAAAGCAATTGAAAAGAAGATAATGACCTTCGAAGAAGTGAATGAAGCTCTTCAAGATGATTTCCCTGTAGACAAGATTGAATTTCTTATTAATGGTATGATTGAGCAGGGAATAAAGATAGTAAAATCTAAAGACCTTCCAAAGGAAGCTCCTAAGAAGAAGGTTGAAAAGAAGGTTGAAGAACCGGTAATCAAGGTAATTTCCAAGGGGAAGAAAGCAGATCTACAACAGGAGGGTGAGTTTGATCCTGCAGCTGTAGAGCTTGTATCTGAAGAGGACCTTTCTACAGAGAAGCTTCTTTCTGGAAACCTAGGGGTAGATGTTGATGAGCCTATAAAGATGTACCTAAGAGAGATTGGACAGGTATCTCTATTAACCCATGAGCAGGAGATAGAATATGCTAAGGGTGCTGCCGAGGGAGATGAGTGGTCTACTCAGCAGCTGGTAGAGGCGAACCTTAGACTGGTAGTAAGTATCGCTAAAAAGCATACTAACAGAGGACTGAAGCTTCTAGACCTTATCCAAGAGGGGAACATCGGTCTGATGAAGGCAGTTGAAAAGTTTGAGTATACTAAGGGATACAAGTTCTCAACTTATGCTACATGGTGGATAAGACAGGCTATAACAAGAGCTATAGCTGACCAAGGTAGAACAATCAGAATACCTGTACACATGATAGAAACTATAAATAAGATAAAGAAGGAGAGCAGAATCTACCTTCAGGAAACTGGTAAGGACGCTACACCAGAGGTATTAGCTGAGAGACTGGGAATGGAAACTGAAAAGGTAAAGGCAATCCTAGAGATGAACCAGGACCCTATCTCACTGGAGACACCTGTGGGATCTGAGGAGGACAGTGAGCTTGGAGACTTCGTAGAGGACAACAAGATGCTGAGCCCATATGAGCAGACAAACAGAAACCTTCTAAAGGAGCAGCTAAATGATGTCCTTGAAACTCTAAGTGAGAGAGAGGAAAAGGTACTTAGATTCAGATACGGATTAGATGACGGTTGCCCTAGAACTCTTGAGGAAGTAGGAAAGATATTTAAGGTTACAAGGGAAAGAATCAGACAGATCGAGGTGAAAGCACTTAGAAAGCTTAGACACCCAAGCAGAAGAAAAAAATTAGAAGATTTTAGAATGTAATCAGTATAATGATTAGGAGCTATTGCTCCTAATTTTTATTTAAGATTCCATTTATTAAGTATAAAACAAGAGGACAAAGAGTGTATAATAGGATACAGAGAGGTGAATGAGATGTCTATAACTATTGAAGAGATAAAAAGGAAGATAGAGGAGAAAAAACTCAGCCAGGGAGAGTTTGAAAATTTTGTAAGTAAGTGTGAGTCGGAAACAGACTATGAGTGTATCCTAAGCTGCGCTATTGAGGCTGGAATCCAGCTAGAAGACAAGGAAGAGAAGGTAATGAAGAAACCTGTGGGAGACGGCTACTACAGTGAGGAGATAGTGGAGCAGTATTTCCATGAGATTGGCCTGTATGATCCTATTAAAAAAGAGGAAGAGGAGGAGGTAGTTAGGAAAGCTCAGGGTGGAGATGAGGAAGCCAGAGAGAGGCTTGTAACATCAAACCTGAGACTCGTGGCCAAGGTAGCTATGAAGTATTCAAAGTCGGGGACTAACTATATAGACCTTATCCAGGAGGGGACCATTGGTCTTATCAAAGCCATAGATAAGTATGATTTTGAAAAGGGGCACAGCTTCTCTTCATATGCTGTGTGGTGGATAAAGAGAGATATAATAAACTCCATCGCCAATAGGATAAATACCATAAAGATACCAAATTACATCTATCTTCAGAACAGAAAGATAAAGTTATTTGAAATAGAGTTTTTAGATAAGAACAACAGAAAGCCTACATATGAGGAGATAGCTGAAGGTCTGGAGCTGGAAGTAGATGAAGTGAAGAAGCTGAAGGAGGCTTCGGAGATAGGTGTGAGCGGAATGGGAGAGGGAAGTGAAACCTACCTTGGGGACTACAACACCGTTGAGAAGATAGACAGTGAGCTTAACCTGCTAGAGGAAAGATCCAGAGTTTCAAACCTATTAAAGAAGGTTTCTGTAATGGAGAGAAAGGTTATAGAGATGTACTATGGCCTAGGAGAGGATGGAAAGTGCTCCCTCAAGGAGATAGCAAATGAGCTTGAAATCTCTGTTGACAAGGTAAAATTAATAAGGGAAAGGGCTCTGACAAAGTTGAAATATGCTGGAGAAAGGTTGTGGATCTAATGACAAAGCCGATTAATATAAGAGTAGCTGATGTTATAAGAAAACTCGAGAAGAAGTTTCCAAAGAGCAACGCTGAATCCTGGGATAATGTAGGCCTCCTTTTGGGAAGCGCTAAAGATGAGGTAAAAAAGATACAGATATCCCTAGATGCCACTGAGGAGGTAATAGACAGGGCCATAGAAAATAATGTGGATATGATAATAACCCATCATCCTATGATATTTTCTCCTCTGAAGGCTATAACCGACGGAAGTCTTGTGGGAAGAAAGGTATTAAAGCTTATTAGGAACAATATAGCTCTCTACTCTATGCACACCAACCTGGATGCCTCACCAGAGGGACTCAATGAGTATATAGCAGAGATCCTTGGATGGAAGGATAGCAGGATCATAGCTGAGGAGCACTTTGACATGTACAAGATGAGCATCTTTGTACCTGTGGAGTGGTGTCCTGGAGTGATAAAGAAGATAGAGGAAGCAGGCCTGGAGCTCAACGACTATGGAAGTGTATCCTACACCTCGGACACAGAGGAGAGATATGTGAATATGAGGGAGGGGACCCTTCACATAAATGCCAATAAGAAGATAGAGGTTATCGGAGAGAAGGGGAAGCTCTATGAGGTGCTAGGAAGTGTGAAAAAGATACATCCATATGAGGAAGTTGCCTATGAGATAATTAAGATAGAGAATAAGTATGTTAAGAGTGGAATAGGAAGGTATGCAACTCTAGAGAGATCTATGACGGTTCAGGAGTTAGTTGTTGATATCAAGGAGAGGCTGGATATTGAAAATATAAGGGTGGCTTCAAGGGACGAAGGGAAGCAGGTAAAGAGGGTGGCCATTGTAAATGGATCTGGAATGAGCTTCTTTAAAAAACTTAAGAGGCTGAAGGTAGATCTGTTTATTACAGGAGATGTAAAGTACCACGAAGGTCTGGATGCAATAGAGGAGGGACTGAGTGTTGTTGATATAGGTCACTATGAGAGTGAGCACTTCTTCCACGAACTTATAAGCAGGGAACTGAAGGAAGAAAAGGGAGTGGAGATAGAGGTATTCAACGACGATCCCGTTTTTAAATACTTATAGAGGGGTAGATAAAGATGAAGAAGGTATTAATTTTATTTTTAACGATATATATGGGGGTACTCTCCTTTTCTCAGATAGATGACAGGCTGGGAGCTCTAAATAAGGAGGAAACAGCAAAGTTAGAAAAGAAGGTAGAGGAGGTCTCTGAAGCTACGGATTTAGAGTTTTATGTGAACTATTTTAAGGGAGAGGACACTCTTCAATTGAAAGAAGTTCAAAAAAGTGTTATAATAAACCTTCAAAGGGTAGATGAGGATAACCTCAAGGTAAGTCTAAACTTTACTCAGGATATAGATATAGAGGAATATAGAGGGGATATAGAAAATATCCTTGATAATCTGGAGGAGATCCTAAATGAGGGGAAGAATCTGGAGTACTCTATGGAGCTTTTAGGAAGCTTAGAGGAAGTATTGCTTAAGGCTAAGAAGGCAGATGAGGAAAAGAGGAAGAGTTTTTCTGCACAGGGAAATAACACAGGAAAGATTATATTTTTAATAGTTTTCCTTGGAGGAGTATTTTATCTGAGAAAGAAAAAATTTAAGTTTAAGAAGTAATTTAATAATAGGTGCTAGAGTTGATCGCTGGCTGCAGAGATGCAGCAAGAGGAAAGTCCGGGCTCCGCAGGGCGATGAGGGTAGCTAACAGCTGCTGAGGGAAACCTTAAGGAAAGTGCCACAGAAAATAGACCGCCAGTCATGTATTGGTAAGGGTGAAAAGGTGGTGTAAGAGACCACCAGTTTCTTAGGAAACTAAGAAAGCTTGGTAAACCCCCTCTGGAGCAAGACGTAGTAGGAGAGGTTAAGGATTGCCCGTCCAGCTCTCAGGGTAAGTTGCTTGAGCCTATAAGTGATTATAGGTCTAGATAAATGATCACCAATGACAAAACCCGGCTTATATTAGCACCTATATTTAAATATATAAAAAGCATCATGACCACAAGGTCATGATGCTTTTTTATATATAAACCCTAATTAAACCTCAATAGGGTGGGAGGGCAATTTCTTGCCCTCCTGAGATATCCCGGTCTAAAAGATATCTCTATGTTGAGGAGTTGGGTGGCTCCTGAATTGAATTAAGCTTATAAAATAAATGTTGTTGTTACCTAAATTTTACATTATGGTGGGAGGGTAATTTCTTACCCTCCCGAGACACCCCGGTCTAAAGGGTCTCTCTATGTTGAGGAGTTGGGTGGCTCCTTTATTGAATTAAACTTATAAAATAAATGTTATTATTACCCAGATTTTATATTATGGTGGGAGGGTAATTTTTTACCCTCCCGAGACACCCCGGTCTAAAGGGTCTCTCTATGTTGAGGAGTTGGGTGGCTCCTTTATTGAAGCAAATTTATAAAATAAATGCTATTATTATCCAGATTTTATATTATGGTGGGAGGATAATTTCTTACCCTCCCGAGATATTCCGGTCTAAAGGGGTTGAATGAATCTTAAACACTATTATTGGAAAACTTAAGAGAGGATGAAGGTTATATTTCAGAAGCAACCTTTTCACCTAAATTTTCTAAAATTTTGAAGTTAAAACCTTCGTAGTACTCTCCGGTTTCACCAGCTTGAATATGGAGGTCATAGGAGTTCTTTTCGATATACAGATCTTCATCTCCAAGATACTTGGCTTCTACAGTGTATTTACCTGGAATAATATCCTCTATAATGAAGAAACCGTCTGACTCTGCTGTATTTGAAGATATAATTTCATCACCGTTCTTTACATATATCTTGGTTTGCTGGAATATTCTTGCTCTCTTAGAAGCAGAAAATTCACTATTGCCTAATTCTATGTCCCCGATGATAGCAAAGATGGGAACAAGAGGAATATCTAATCTATGACCTGTGGCTGGTATAGGCCTTATCTTATATTTTTCCTGGGTAAATCTTAGAAGTGGGTCTACACTTTGGTAGCCAGGCTTTACTTCCTGAACAAAGTTTCCTTCAACACCATCTATATAATAGTAGCCGTTTTTATCGGTGAAAGTTTTCTCAGGACCTACAATTACTTCGATTCCTTCAAAATACTCTTCACCAGGGTCTTTTGTATTGTTTCCATTGTCATCTCTAAATACAAATCCTTCTAACCAGGCCTCTTCAGGCTCTGGGTTTCCACTTTCTTTGAATAACCTTGAGAGGATAAATGTTTTTTCTACTGCTACACCAACTTCTTGGTCATCTTCAGTAAATCTTGCTGGGACACTTAACCAATCTGTGAAATAATAACTGAAGTAGAGGGTAAACTGCCACTCCTCACTGGAATATTTAACCTCAGCTGAGTAATCTAAATCATTTTTTTTGAATTCTCTATACTTTTTGGCGATACCTACGGAATATTCTTCATCTCCCCATTCCCCATCGCTGTAAGTTCCATTGGCACGTAGATTTATGTTAAAACTTTTAAAACCTGAGTAACTAGTGGAAAATCTTATTCTAAACTCGTCCTCTTCATTTTCCAGATCTCGATATGTATTGTTTAGGAGAAGTCTTGTAGTATCAGTGGGAAAGTACCTAGTGTCGAAGGTATATCTTCTTTCGTCTCCATCTAAGTCCTCTCTCATCTCATATCCAAGGTTGTAGGAAAAACGGCCTACTCCTGTGCTTATTAAACCTCCATACCTTCTCTCCCTTTCTTCTACGAGAGTGACCTCATCACTGTATTCATCATAGAAAAGTTCTGTATCGAGAAACCAGAGTTGCTTATTGATTTTTGCCCTAAAGGTACCTTCACCAGTATCATCTAGGTCAGCTAACCAGTTAAATTTGTAGAGGGTAGGATTCTTTTTGGCTCTAGACCTCATAATAAGGATACCTTCTGCAATATTAAATTCATTGCTTTCTTCATTGTCATCTATTTCTATATCCTTGGAGTTAGCTTTGAGGTACCTGGCACCAAGGGTGATGTTGTCTGTAATACCGTAGAGGTATTTAGCAGATCCTGCCAGGGAGTTGTCTAATTCACCAAGCTGAATACTATAATCACTTTTTCCTTTTTCCTGAATATCATAGTCGCTGATTGTATTGATACTTCTTTCTTCGATCCTTCCATTGGGGTAATAGAACTTTAGTACAAAATCATCGGAATAACCGAAAAGAGTTATATCTTCAAAGGAATATTCATTGGATGTAGTGACCACCTGAAGGCCTATAAGAATATCACTCTGATAAAGCTCTACGGTGGTACCATTTACTACAGGACCTTTAATAGTGACCTTTCTCGAATCCACTTCGGTATAGATACCATCATTAATTATATTAAATCCTCTGACGTTACTTTCTTTTAAACTCAATGCATTATTTTTCTCTAAAGAGGTGTCTCCCAGCAGGATAAGCTTTCCATCAAGTTTATCTCTATATTTTAGAGTGATCAGATCCAGCTCTGTCTCCGGATAAAAGGAGCTCTGTATACTGAAGTCACCATAGAGAAGCTGGTTGTTATATAGTGCACTGAAGTTTTGGGTTCCTCTATCTTCAAAATCACTAAGGAAGTACTCTAATCTCAGTACTCCTGGAGAAAATATTTTTCTTTCAGGCTGGATGACTTTTTCTTTTTCTGATTCTAAGTTTGAATTAAGGTTGTATTTTTTTTGTTCGTTGATATCTTTTACCTGGAAGGGAAGAAGATAGTCTAGTTCAACAACCAGGTAGCTTCTATTTTCATCCCAGAAAAGATCTTTAAGCTTCATTACAGATGTGAGATTTTGAATATCTACAAAGATATCCTCATCTCTTTCTATATATCTAGCTCCAGCATAGGAACGAAGGAACTTCTCTTCAGTCAGATTATCAAAGTTGTCTAAGGTAACAACGCTTCCTAAGACAGTTTTATCTGCTGTATCAACTTCTAAAGTTTGGATTCCTGTAAACTCGATTAATGACCTTAGGGGGATATATATTTTTTTTCCGTCACTTGTCATATATACTCTAAAGAATGGGTCTCCGAATGTATTGTTTACTCTTATAAAGATAAAACTTTCTTCCACCGTTAAATCTTCCTCTGCTGCAGAATTTCTGAAAAAGAAAAGCGTGCAGATTAAAAGGAAAAATAAAAATAGACTCTTTTTCATAGACCTCACACCCTCAACATATTTTAAAAAATGTAACTAAAATTTTAAACTCCTCAAAGGTAAATCATTTTTTATATTTAAAACCAACCCACAACTTTTTGTTTATATTTCCTGGCGTTCCTTTTTCCATGAGGGAAGCCACTCCACCAACTCTAAAGGTTCCTTTTCCTCTTTTATCCAAGATGATCTCCTTTTTATCAAAGGTAATTTTATCAATTTTTATTTTGTTTCCTTTGGATTCAAGTATCATTCCATCTTCGAAGACCACTTCGACCACTCTACCTGGGACTCCTTTTATGAATATACGTGCACCTTCAGAAGGATGAATCCTCCTTTTGCCTTTGGAAATTGCTCCGAAGTTCAGAGAATCTGTTTTAGTAACTTCTAATGAAAAGAGGTTTATACTGATGAAAACAAAGAATAGACAAGCTAACTTTTTCATTGTATCCTCCTTTTTAAATATTATTTAGGGAAGGGGTGATTCCCTTCCCTAATAACATTAAGTTAATCTAGTAGAGCTGAGCACTTTATGGTTAATTTTGAGATTATTGATATTGGAAGTTCATAACAAATTCACCATAATATCTACCAGGCATAGCACCTTTAGTTTCATCACCCTTAATTGCTCCACCTATTCTTAGCATTTCTCCACCAGTATATTTGGTGATATTATTTTCAATTCTTACAGTATCTCCGTCAGGAACTTCTTTTTCATCGGCGTCTCCTCTAACTACGATTGGATAAACCTTTATTGTTTCAGCTTTATCTAGAAGGTTTTCAAGCACAACATGATCTGGATACTTAACTAAAATATCTGTTCCAACTTGACCTTTAACGAAAATTCTACCTCTATCTGGATGATTAGGTCTGATTACTTTAGTTTTTCCAGCTTCTATAGGACCAAATCTAAGCATTGAAACACCCCATGCCTCAATTGGATAGTAAACACAAGCATCTACACCGATCTCAGCCTCAACTATAGTATCAGGAAGACATTTGTCACGCTTAACGATTTCTTCTTCTGCAAAAGCTAAACTACCGAGAGTTAAAAGTGCAGCAACTAATAATAATTTTTTCATAATTCTTCCTCCTCATTGAAATATTGGTATTACAAAGCGTTAAAAAGTAACAAAGATTATTTTGGAACCTGATTTAAAAGGGGCCATCTCTACACTTCATAAACACCCTCCTCCTTATTAAAGTCTGACGTTTTTTTGTTCTATGACAATATCCCCTATCTTGTTAGGGGCCCAGTACCTAATTAATATATCTACTGCCTGGATATCTTCCTCGGGCTTATCAACTGGAACATCAATTATAGCTGTGTTCTCTCTTATGCAGATGGGAAGTACTACCTCTGTTGGCTCTTTGCTTTTTTCTCCGTTGGCTTTCTTAAAGGTAATATATGCTGCTGTTCTTTGAGAGGTGTTTCCTCTATTAGTAACTTTGCTCTTGAGCCGGATACGATCTTGTTTTTCCTTATCCTGAGTAATCTTAAATTTTTCAAACTCCAGCTGAGGCTTGATTTCTCCCTTTTCTCCATAGAGGGAGAGGCTGTACCTGAGCATTGTATTCAGCTTTAAATCCATTTGGTTACCTTCTTTTTCTGTGTTCTCTTTAGCTGTAACCATGTCTTCTTTTTTAGGGAGCTCTTCAAGGATTAGGTAAGCTCGGTACTCTCCATCCTTTAAAGTTTTACCTTTGGGAGGAGTGACTCTAAACCTTACCACACGGGTACTCTTAGGGGGGACTGAAAGTATCTTGGGATAGTACCTTACCCACTCTCCCATATAAAGATCTGGATCTTTTTGGTTTTCAGGTCTTTGAAGGGAAACCTTGTAACGAGCAGATTTATCCTTACTGTTGATTACACTTAACTCCTGAGTTTTTGGATTTTCCAGAGAGAATCTAAAGATAACAGGATTAAGTTCGATTGAAAGGATATTAAAGCTATAGATAATATAAAGACTGACCACCCATAATAAACGACTCAACATTTTTGCACCTCCTCAACGTGATATTATCTTCATTGATTTTTATTAATATTAATTACATTTATATTTTAGGTTTTAAATGAAAAGTTATCATTTCCGAGGTGTTATAATTATTACAAGATAAAAAACAGGTTAAATTCAGAGGCTTTATTTTATCGGTGAATATTTAGGATAAATTATTTTTTGTTTTTTTAATAAAAAAATACAGGAGGTTTTTTAATACTTGGCAGGTAAAGTAAATATAGGAGATTTTCTTAGGTTGAAATGAACAAAAGAGAGTTTGGACAGGAGGAAACAAAATGGAAAAGGATTTTGTTTTAAATTCTAGAAATCTTTTTTATAAGAAGGGGTACTTTAAAACCAAGATAAGTGAAATAGCAGAAAAGTCAGGCTCCTCTGTGGGAAGCTTTTACAGGTTTTTCAACTCAAAGGAAGATGTTCTAATAGCTGCTATTAAGCAGGAATTAGAGGTTTTTAGAAGAGAAGTGAGACTTTTAAATGCAATTGACTTTGACTTGAAGTGGAAGATAAAGCAGCTTTGTCGTATTATATTGAGCTTGTTAAAGGAAAATCCTGATTTTTTTGTGCTTATCTATGATATAGAAGGAAGAAGAGAAAAAATTTCACTTAAAACTTGCAAATGGGTAGATGTGCTTTGGAAGGATTCAAAGAGTGTTTTTGTCAACGGAATAAATGAAGTTTCCAGGAATCAAGTAGATTCTAATCTGGTAGAGAGGCTTTTTGAAAATCAATTGAAGATCTATTTAAAGCACCTCTTGATGGATCAACAGGGAAATCTAAACTCTGAGAGAGTTATTTCTATGAATTTGGAGGAGGAGATTAAAAAATTAGCAGGAATGATTATCAGTAGTTGTGAGTCCTTAAATGTTATAGGAACCTGCAGTAAATATGACCCTCTAACAAAGGCTTATACAGCAGCTTATGTAAAGAAGGAACTAAGGAAGATCCTTTTAAAGGAAACCCCGTTTTCAATATCTTTTATGGTTTTTAGGTGGCCTAAAGAGGAGGAAGGAACGGTAACCTTATTTCTTAGAGAAAGTGTTTTAAGAGCTTTTGTTTATCTGATAAGGGAAAAATTTAGAGATGAGGATATGGTGGGAAGGTTATGTCAGGATAAATTTATCTTAGTTGTTCCCTCGAGTTTAAAGCTTGGATCCATAGACTTTTCTGGAAGAATAAAGGAGATAATTGCAGGGCTGAATGAAAGGTTTCCAATGTTTAATGAAAGTTACTTTCAATATTCAACAATAGATATCTTAAAAGCTTCTGAATTCGACTTAAAGATGAAGGAGCTACCTAATAAGGTTATAAATTTAGGGAATAGAGTCATTAATAGAGATAATTTAAAAATAGATAAATTTTAACATAAAGAAGATCCCAGTCAGTTTAATGACTGGGATTTTTTTAGTTAAATGTTTAAATCTTTTTTCTACAGTACTCTTTAAAGGAATCCTTGGAGGAAAATAAGTTTTTAAAGTTAATGTTTTCTCCTCCTCCTATAGTAATATGGTGGAACTCTACTTTAATTCTTTCTACCTTACTATACTTCTTTTTTAACATTTCCTCTAACTGAAGAAACCTATCAATAATATGTTTATAGAGGGAGGAGTTGTAGTCGGTGAAGAAGATAAGAAATGTACTGTACCCTATCCGTCCTACTTTATCATTTTTTCTAAAGGCATTTTTTAGGAAGGCACCTATATCCTTTAAGATACTCTGACTGAAGAAGTTCTCTTCTTCCTGGGATATTCCAGCGATAGACATGTGGATAAGCTCCATAGTATCTTCTGCGCAGCCTAAAAAATCATAGGATTTGGACAAAATATCTAAAAAATGCTCTCTTCTATAGGTTTTTGTTATGGGGTCGATCTTTGAAAAAACACTATTTGATATACCGAGACCATAGCAGATACTTTTAATAAAGGTAAAAAGGTGGCTGAATTCCTCGGAATAGTTAAGGGTTAGAATTCTTTCTGGACAATTATTTCCCTGGGAATCTTTGATGAGATTTTCTAGATACACCCTTAAATCCTTTATAATGATTTCGGTAGCTGTCTTTTTAGTAAAGGGGTCCAAAGTTGAGTTTCTCAAAACTTCTTCTATGGAATTTCTCGTAATATCAGAGATGGAATTGACAGCTTTAAGGGTACCTTTCTCAAGTTTATAGCCAGAGCTTCCTACCTCTAGAAGGAGATTGAAAAAATGGGGTTTTTCAAAGATGAGTTTTAAATTAACTTCAAGGAGTAACTTTAATTTTTCATGAAAATTTTCTTTGGTATTGACCTCTCGCAGCTTTGAGATGTAGTCGCGGGATTCAGAGACTACTATCTTCTTTAAAATTTCTTCCTTAGAGTGATAATACCTGTAAAAGTTTCCTGGGACTATCCCTAGTTTACCGGTAATATCACTTATTTTTGTTTTAGAATAACCTTTATCATAAAATAATTCCTTTGTTATATTAAAGATTCCAGAATTCATAATCAATTCACCACCTGGGTCATGAAGTTATACACCTAAATTATACGTAAGTTTTAGTGGAAAGCCTACTTGAAAAAATAAAATGAATAAGGTTATATAAATATTCCTTCATAAAAGCTAAGGTTTTGTGGGGCTTATATTCTATTTAGGAATATAAGATAAGATTTAAAAATAAAAAATGAATAAACCAATTTAAATATTCATCCTTTTAAAACAGAGCTTAAATTGAAATAATGTGATTTTTTTGAATTTAATAGTTGTTTTGAAATTAAGAACATTGAGGTTTGGAGTAATATGAGTTGTCCTAAAATGTAAGGATTTTAAAGCAAAAGAAGATTTTTTATCTTGTTTAACAGCTGACTGTTAAAGGAGAGCCGAGACAAGAGTTGCCACGACTTCCCTTTCAGCCGACTGCACTATCACTTTTAGTGTAAAAGGAGGAAAAAGGATGAAAAAATTACTATTGGTAGCTGCATTACTAGCATTAGGAGCAACTGCTTATTCTCTTACTTATACTGACAACTATCCAGAGTTTAATAATGCTAAGGTAGCTGGAGAAATTGTAGGAAATGGAAAGTGGAGAGATATTACAGATGCTAAGAGGAATCCAGATCAAATTAACAGATTTATAAAAAAAGGTAGAGGATGGACTGATAAGGATTACATGCTTGTAGTATTAACTGTACATAAACCTATTAAGATTGAAGCTGAAACTAACTTCCTATATGGTGAAGGTGTACTAGGAGATAAGCTTGAGTTTGGTGACGTTGAGTTTATAGTATCAGGAACAAAGGATGCTAGAGCTAACTTTACATTCTACGGACCAGTATTTGATATGATGAAAGCAGTTACTATAGAGTATCAAGGAAACGTAGATGTTAAAACTGGTGACGGTTTAAAAGGAACAACTATAGCTACTACAAAATTAATAGATTTAGAACCAAATGGTGGACCACATACAGGTCCAGACGAAGTAAGTATTGAGATGGATATGTACTTCAAACTTGAAAAAGCAGGACACCCATACGGATTAGTTAAAGCATTTGCATACTATGAATAGGAATAACTTTAGGTATTAGGTTAACTATTAGGTGAGGCGGAGGTATTACTTCCGCCTCAATTAATAAATATTGAGGAGAGGAGGTCAAGGATGATAAAGAAAATAATACTATTAGTTATGGTGGTATTTACAGCCCCTCTCTATGCACTGGAGATAACTAAGGTAAACAGGTTAAACTTTGGCGAGGTAGTTAAGGGAGATAAGTATGTGAAGCTAACAAATGTAAGGGTTTATGTAGAGGGAGAACCAGGTGAAGAGGTCAGGATCTACTACCCAGAGAGGGCTGAGACCGATGCGGGAGAACTGGTAATGAATGCAAGGGAAAGAATTATAACCCTTTCCAGCAACGGCAGGGGAAGATTTAGTCTGGACTGTAAATTAAATTTGAGCAGCGGAAATAGGGCAGGAAGGATAAATCAGAGGATTCCCATTTCAGTCAGTTATAAGTAGGATTTAAAAATAAAGGTATTAATAAAAAAGATTAATACCTTTATTTTTTGTTAACTATTTATAATCAGATAACAGGAGAGAGGCGATTCTTTCGGTAAAAAAAGTGTATGGAGCAGAGTTTAATATATGAAAATATGTTGGAGTGGTAGGGGTGATGAAATGAAACTGAGAGGTATATTGATTTTATTTTTGATTACCGGAACCCTTTTACTCTCAGCTGAATTTAAGGGTGAGTATGAGGAGGGCTTCATAGGAATAGAGATAAATAAGATTGTAGAACATACATTTTTTCCTGTCTATATGGATTTTAAGGAGCAGGAGCCCTATGTAGGTCTTAAAAATCTAATGGTACTGGTTGATGCAAGGGCAATGGAGCTGGATATCACAAATAAGAAGATATCTGGAAGGATGGGAGAGGAGAGGAAGGAGTTTTCCTTTGAGGATACAACCTATATAACCAGAGAAAATGAAGTTTTTGTTAAGGGGAGTGATCTAGGAAAGGTATTTCCCACTAAAAAAATAGAGTGGGATACTGAAAAATATACCCTAAAGATTGAGACTGTCTTTAAAACTCCTGTGGAGGTTTACCTGGAAAGCGAGGAGAGAAGGGGAAATATAGAATCCAGAGAAGAAGATGAGGTAGCAGAGGATCAGCTTTACAGGAATGAGAGAAAGCTATTTACCCCTGGTGTTATAAGACCTAGATATACAGATACAGATCTGGGTTCAGGGGATGAGAGTGTATCCCTTCGTTACGACACCCATCTGTTATATGGTGACTTTTCATCCACTTACTTTTTCAGACCTGACAGTGACCTGGGAAGTATCAGCCTCACTTACAATGAAGTCCTTGAAAATAAAAGTATTGTTGCAGGAGACAGCTTTATAAGAACCTATGACTTTTTAAATACATCGAGCATAAGAGGTGGGGCTATCCAGCCGTGGTTTGGTTCAAGTAACTTAGAGATAGGTGCTACAACTATAAAGGGGTTTGCACCATATAGAAGTACAGTTGAACTCTACCAAAATGGTACTCTTTTGAGGTTTCAGACTGTAGGTGAAAACGGACAATATGAATTTAACGATGTAAGGATAGAGGGGTATGAAGATTCATATACCATTAAGATATTTAATTTCGACGGAACCATAGAGACCCGAGAGTTGAGGTTACTCTCCAACAGAAATATCCTAAAGAAGGGGCAGTTTGAGTATCTGGGAGCAATAGGTAAGGATCCAGATGACGATGCAGACGATGATCTTCAGTATAATGTAAAGGCAGGTTATGGTATAACAGACAGGTTGACATTTGCTGTGGGATATATGGATGTATTATCAAGGATATCCGATGAAACCGATATATTTGCAATAGACTTAAATGATGATGATGATGATGAGGTAGAGACTGTTAACAATAATCTGGTGGAGGCAGCTTTCTATTATACAACAGTGGCAAAAAAATATCCCACCTACTTTGAGTTTGCCAACCTCTACGACACCAATGAGGGAGATAACACCCACATTGGAATAATCAGACAGAAGATAAATACAAACACGCTCTCTCTGGAGGTTTATGAGTATAGCGAGGTAAATACACGGGTAACAGGTGCAGAGAGGAGTTATCTGGCAGACTGGAGGGGAGAGTTCTCCAGGAACCTAACCTATAATGTTTTTTATAGTCAAAGGGATGAGCCTTCAGATGATATTAAAAATATAGGGGGTAATTTATTTTTAAGGTATCCAGAGACAAGTCATACCTTTGGAGTGCAGTATCCCATTTCAGGGGACGATGAAACAACTGTTTTAAACTACAGTTACTCCAATGGAAAGTTTGAGATCTTTAAGATTCCAATTAACATTGTATTAAGTGCAACTGTGGATGCTGAGGATCCCGGAGAGAACGCTCTTTATTCTCTCTTGGTATCTAAGAGGGGAAGTAAGAAGTTTGATGTTTCCTTTGAAGTTGAGACAGATACTGAGGAGTATGAATTTAGCCTAGAAGTTTCCTACAAACTTACAAATTGGCTTGATATTCTTGGAGAGGTTACCAGAGATGAGTTTGGAACCGACACAAAATTTGGTATAGATGCTGAAAAGACTATCATCTTAGAAAAACCATTTGTTAAGAACAGCAATCCATCTCCAGATAACTCATGGATGGAGGGAAAGGTTTTCCTGGATTATGACGGAGACAAAGAGATGGACAGCGAGGATATTCCATTAGAGGGAGTTATTGTTAATGTAGGAAGGAGAGAGGGAACAAGTGATAGTGATGGAAATTACTTTATAGATGATATCTCCAGCTATGAAGATGAAAAGATTGAGGTAGATGTTACAACTATAGACCCTCTTCTGGAAGCCGGAAATGAGAAAAAGTATGTAAGACTTTATCCAGCAAGAGGTGGAAAGATGGACATTCCTCTCCAGCCAATATCTATAATAATGGGAGATATAATCTTCCCAGATAATACAGTGGGAGATGTTGAAAAATTTTCCATTCTTAACAAGCTTACGATTGTACTGAAGGATGAGAGCGGAAGAGTCGTGAAGAAGCAGAAGATTGAGCCTGAAGGCTACTATATGTTAGAGAGAGTTCTGCCTGGTAGATATTCAGTGGAGGTCATCTACAATGGTGAGGACAGAGTGGAATTCAAGGAGACAAGTAAAGAGGTAGAGGTCAGAGCAGGAAAGTATGGAGACTACTATGAGGGATTTAACTTTGAAATAAAGAGTTTTTCCTATGAATAGAGAGTAAGGAGGGCGAAGATGAGAAAGATATATATACTTATGTTGAGCACTATCATTTACTATGTGGGATGGGCATCCTTTGAGGTAGCCCCTCCTATACAGATACTGGACTTAAATAAACCCTTAACCAGGCAGTTTCATTTAAAGAACAACTCTAAGAAGCTTGTAAAAATTAAGATCTACCCCAAGAGGCCGGATAATCAAAAAGATGAAAAGTTGTATATGGGTGAGTGGACGATAGTGTATCCCAAGATAGTATATCTAAAACCATCTGAGAAAAAAGCTATAAGGTTTGCAGTGAGAGCGCCAGAAGGTTTTGAGCAGATGGAGGATGGGGAATACAGGACTCTCCTCATTTTTGAACAGATGGAAAACAAGGTCTATTCAACTGAAGAAGGGGAAGGTGTAGGCGAAGCCCCCCCTTCTGTAGGACTTCAAATTCTTCATACAATTGCAGTTTCAGTATATGGAAATAAGGGGGAGATAGAGCATAGGAGTGAATTGAAGAAGCTGAGAGTAGAGGATATAGAGGGAGAAAAGTTTATACTGGGAGATATTGTAAATACCGGAAATGCTACAATAGATCCTGTAGTAAGGGTGACCTTTAGCTCAGGAGATAAAGTATTGAAGGAAATCGACCAGCCCTATCCTAAGGTAATAAGGGAAAATACAAAGGAGCTGAAGTTAAAGCTTAATGAAATCCCTAAAAAAACAAGGCAGATTAAGATAGAGGTATTTGAAGCGGGAGGAGAAAAGTTAGATGAAGAGAGTATTACTCTCTAAGAAAGCGGGAGAGAATTCTCCCACTTTTTATTTTTTTTAAAAAAAGTGTTGACGGGAGGCTGTAATAGTGATATTATACTTCTTGTCCGCGAGGGAAACCGAAGCGAACGAGTCAAAGGACATTAGCAATTAAATAGAGAAGATAAGTCAGAAAGACGAAATGATTTTTTAATCAATTCGCAACCAATA
>NZ_BSDY01000027.1 GCF_027925155.1 Propionigenium maris DSM 9537
TTCCCACCAATAGTATTAATAGAGGTGGTCCCCATACAAAGTTGTTTATCGATTGAAAAAAGTTTAGTGCATCCATTTTAGTGTCCTCCCCGCTTATTTAGCGAAATTTAATCATGATACTATAAAGTATATAACCTGTGGTACATCTCATTTAATAACCAACCATTTATTTTATATACTTTTTTAACTTAAAAGGTGAGTTTTCTCTTCACCTTTCCCATATAATTTTAAGTTGACCTTCTTTTATCATTACATACCTCATCTCCTCCCAATACTTTCTTTAATTCCGCAAAAATAAAAAAGGGTTATAGCTGCACTAGGCAGCATAACCCCTGAAGTTCAAAATAACATTAACAATATTAAGAAGGTAGATCGTGTTTCTCTATACAATTATACCTTCCTCTGTCCTTTTACCTGAGAGTTTTGTCCAGCCTAAAAGACTGGTTTTGCTCCTTCGGTGCCAATTGTTGGTCTCTCCAGAGGCTCGTCCAGTAAGGGTCCTCATCTGCACTGCAGAAACCTGAAAGATTCACTTCTTCGGTGGCTTTGTAAGCTCTCTCCCCATACCTTCGTCCGATTTTATTTTCAATGAAAATTATAATGAATCTTTTTATCCCTGTCAACAATCTTTTCGGTCAACTCAAACTTCCCTTTTCTTTCATCCTTTAAGTTATTTCCACCAAAGCCCTATCAAACTCTTGATTTATCTAAGTTCTTCTATAATTCTTATAACTCATTCTACACTGAAATTTTAATTTCATTGACAATCTTCTCCTGCCATTATATAGTCAACATTGACTATATCTAGATCACCTGTGAATGAAATTGATGAAAAGTTCATTGAAAGGAAGTT
The DNA here is from genome assembly GCF_027925155.1 of Propionigenium maris DSM 9537. Lineage (GTDB taxonomy): Bacteria > Fusobacteriota > Fusobacteriia > Fusobacteriales > Fusobacteriaceae > Propionigenium > Propionigenium maris. The sequence continues at coordinate 854 of NZ_BSDY01000027.1, forward strand.
TAAATGAAGATAATTATTGCAATCCTCTTTATACTACTCAACATATTTATAATTCCTGTGGGGGTAACTCTAGGAGCCTTCTCCATGGACGCCCCCTCCAGTACTCATATAAACTTTTTTCTGGTATCTACAATTGTTATAGGGATTCCAAACCTACTACTTGTTCTATTCATCTACCTCATAAAAAAGGTTGTAAATATAAGAGGAAAATGATCCGCCTTTCAGGTTTTTAATGTAAAGCAAAAATCCACGGTAATTATACCGGGGTTTACATTTAGTTCCTATTTATCTTTTCTACCATAGCTTTTATTATATAGGAATCCAATAGTAGAGACCTATCTACTGAACCTCTCAAATCTTTCAGCTCTTCCTCCACTCTTCTTCTTATTTCAAAGAAATCCCTCCAACTAAATCTCTTCCCTGAAATTTCATTCCTAAACCAACTATGCTATAATACCCATAAATACAAGATAAGGAGAGATAGTCATGAATGAGAATTTTTTTCCTGGTTTTATAGCTTTAAGGAATAAGAGATGTCTGGTGGTGGGAGCTGGTAATATAGCCCACAAAAAGATAGCCAAGCTTCTAAACTATGGAGCTAAGGTTAAAGTTATAACCAGGGAGATTAAAAAAGAGGAGATAAAGAATCTAGAGGGAGTAGAGGTCGTTATAGGAGATTTTACCGAAAAGGACCTTGAGAATGTTTTTCTGGTGGTTGCAGCTACCGATAATCCTGATTTCAATGAGTGGATCTATAAGCTCTGCGAGGAGAGAAATATCCTTATAAACAACATCACCTCTAAAAACAGCATGAACTTCAGGTTTTCTGCTGTCTATGAGGATGAGAATATCCAGGTAGCCGTATCTGCCAAGGGGTACCCAAAGAAGTCTGTTGTTATAAGAAATAGGATCGCCGAGTTTTTAAAGGGGATAAAGTTTTAAAATATGAGGGAGGATTAAAGATTAATCCTCCCTCACATAAACTGAGCTTTATTTAACTTTCTATTTTGGATTTCTTATTCCCCCTCTTTAGACAACTACACTCCCCTTTTCCCTATATCTATATGAATAGATGGAAACTCCCAAACCTACAATAGCCGCTGTTATATTTAAAAGAAAAAAGTACTTATATGCCATATTTCCATATGTATTTATCAGGTTTTTTCCTATTATAGGGTAGAACAGATCTGGTAAAAAACCTATAGCTGAAACTACTCCTATTATCTTACTGTTTATAGGAAGGTCAAATTCAGGAATTAGTGCGAAAAATATTGTATTAAATACAGTTGATAGAATCGCTATTACCAGGGTATTCAGCATAATAAACAATATTAACTCTAAATTACTTGGAGTAGAGATGTAGATTATTGACGTAAATATATAGATGAAGAAGGTCAGTATAAACAGCTTCAGTGCTGAGCCAAGTTTGTCCACAAAGTATCCACTTAAAGGACCGACTATCATCTTAAAAAAATAAATCCTTACACAGGCAAAAAAAACTACTTCCACCCTGGAAAACCGATACAGATCATAGAGGTAATTATTTGTATAGACCATGTTGGAATATAGAATATAGTTTAAAAAGATTAGTCCGCCTATGGCCCAGACCTTTTTGCTCCTTATAATCTTCTTTACTTTAAGAGGAGTACTTCTTTTTATCTCTATATTCATCAACCACCATCCTAGGTATATCCCTATGAGTATATTTAATATGGAATAAACTAAGATTATGAAGTTTATTCCTACTCTTTCTGGAACTATAAAAAAGAAGTAGAGAAGTGTAAAAATGACTCCAGATATCCCCTTTCCCCCTTCAAATACACCTAATATTCTTCCACTTTCAAATTTATTTCCCAAACTTAAAATAAATTTTATAGAAGATACCCAAAACAATAAAATATTTGATACTGCAAATACCATAAACACTGCTGTGAGCTGTAAAAAGGTAAGATTAAAAGTTGTAAATAAGCCCGCCACTCCAGATATAATCAAACTAAGTGGTATCAATTTCTTAGGTGAATACCTCTCCGCTAAAAATCCACTGGGTATATATGATACAAGTGCAACTAAACCATAGGCTATATAGATCTGTTCAAAGTTATCTGAAGAGATCAGATACTTATCCTGAAACTCAACAAATAAATACTTAAAATAAAATGGTAGCAGAAAGGTTAGTCCACTGGCCATTCCTAATGCTATTATTATTATCCAACGATTTTTTTTCATAATGCTACCTCATAGTATAGAATATTTTTTCGATAATTTCTTTGACAGACTCTTTAATTTCCCTCTGTTTATGTAGACCTTTTCATCACTTTTAAAGATGAGAAACTCCTCCTTAAAATTTATTCCCTTAACCTGCTTAATATTTATAATGTAGCTCCTATCTAACCTAAAAAATAGATTCTCTGGAAGAAGTTCCTCAAGCTCCCCTAAATTTTTTCGTAGAAAAAAACTTTCTATACCATGCTTTGCAAAGGATTTTTTTGTGATTCTATCATAGGAAAAATAACTTATCTCTCCCAACTTCACCACTGCCTCTTCAGAAATATCTGAAACTATCACCACACTTTCCTCACCAAAATAAAATCTACTCTCCAAGCCTTCAATGTGGTTATCACAATAGACATATTCTTCCTTCTCCTTCAGTACTGCCCTTATACTAAACTTTTTTATAAGTTTTAAGTGTATAGTTTTTATCTCATCAGTATAGATTATTACTCCAAGAAGTTTATCTTCTATCTCTAAAAGCTTCTCTATAAACTCTAATGCCTCTACTATAACTATACTTTCTTCCTCTATCTCCACTGCTCCCCATGGAAGTTCCACACTCTCTATTGAAAGGCTGGACACCTCATTTAAAAGAAAGTAAAAGTTGTCATTTCCTATAAAATAATTACTCATAATTATCTTCCCTTTTAATTACATCTGAAAAAATTCTATTAATAATTTTTTTTATAGAAGTAATATCCTCTTTATTTGACATTACCCTTAAAAACTCGGTTATATAAAAGATCTCTTTTTTCCTTTCTTTAACCTCGATTCTCAAGGCCTTATTTTCCTGATTTACACTATCCCTTTTTAACTCCTTAAATAGTAGGTGATCTAAAAATGGTGAAATTTTTTCTAGGAAGTGTTTTAAATCCTGAGATTTTTTTTTGTAGAAAAGAATTCTTGAATCATTTATTAGTACAAGACCGATTGGCTTTTTTAGATAGTTCATCCTAATACCAAGATCATATCTTTCTCCGTCAAAATTAATATTCTCAGTATGATAGTTTAGAGCTTCCACTTTTCTTCTCAGCTCTGTATCACTTTTTTTAATAGTAATAAGGGTACAATGGGAAAGAGCAAATATTTTTGTAACCTCATCCTGAAATATCCCCTTGAAAAACTCAAGAGAATCCACCACTCTTAATTTAGATAGAATACTGGTGAAGTTATATTCTGTAGAAAATTCTTTAAATTTCATGCAGAAATAAAGCACCTCCAAAATCATTATTCCAAAGATAAGCACAATGGAGAAGCTATTATGAACCATAAATCTTGATATAAGAGAGATCACAAAACAGATAATAATATTTTTACCTGTAAGATTTATAAATTGCCTGAAGTTTCTCTCTCCCTCCATTACAAAATAATCCTTTTGAAAAACTATACCCAGTATAAATGAGAGGGTTATTGCCATTATATAAAAACTATTGTAAAAGAAGAGGCCCTGCCAGATAACTATAGAGGTCAATATAAAGTTAAGGGTATACACAAAAAGGTGGAAGTCTTTATCCTCTAAACTTTTTGTGGAAAAACTCCTTGCCGCCTGTATCAGTGTCACTATATTTCCCAGAACTAGGATCCCTATAAAGTAGTATTTAATAAATAAGACTATCACTTCTTTAGATTTAGCGCTTAATGTAGGATCAAATACCAAGACAATGTGTAGAGCACTTATTACCACTCCCAAGAGTAGCCCCAAAGGCAGAATAACCTTTTTAAGATTTTCTGTTTTATCCACCTTTTTTTGATACATAAACAGGAAGAAGTATCCTACTCCCATGGTAAAAAGAATATTTGAGAGGGAGGAGAAGAATATTTTCAGAGATATAAAGGGCATCGTTATATAAAGTAGCTCAGATAACATAGATATTCCAAAGATCCAAAAGCTTCTCCGCCAATACCCCACTCTATTAAGTATCTTATCTCTACTAAAAAGTAAGAAACTAAAGGAAAAAACCACAAAACTAATTGTTGTAAGGATAAAGATATATCTTTGATAAAAGATTTGAATATTTGCTTCATTTAATACGATCTCAGGAGATATATTGTTGTTAAAAATATTAATAAACTTGTTTAAACTCGCTTCTAGCTTCATAAAGCCTCCTGCTTTAAAATAATAGATTATAAATAAGCTTTCTCATACTCTATTATATGAGAAAGCTTATATTTAAAACAATATTTTTTTCAGGAAATTAAACCCTTCTTGAAAGCTGTCCTTAAATCTTCTAACTTCTTCTTCACTTTTGTTAAAATAAGATATATCAATTCCAATTCCTTTTGAGCTTAGCTCATATGATACTCCAATTCCTCCCTCTACCACAGGAGTAAAGATTGCTCTTCCTATATGTTCATAGTGTCCTAGTGATGTGGTTGAGATAAAATTTTCCGTCACTTTTTTATAGGCCTTTGAGTCAAAGAACTTTTTAGCTGCCTCCCTGTCACTTGGAGAGTCTAACGCCCCTATGAGGGATTTCATTCCAAAGAGGTGCCTGTCTATTCCGCAGCCCCTTTTACAGTCTTTAATTCTTTTTTTATGCTCTCCCTCTGCCTCTCTGTACACAGTTATTAACTCTTCCCTGTCCCCCTCGATAAGGGCTTCCACAAACTTTATTGCTTCCTTGGATACAGGTCTTACACACTCCGTTCTTCCTCTTAAATACTCCTTCATGTCTACAGCTTCATATGTACCCCTGTAATCATTAAAAGTTTTCTTGGCTGAATACTGTATAAGAAGCTGAACTATAGCATCCTTACTGAACCCCTTAAGGTTGACCCCCTCAAGTGGTATATTCAATGAAGTAAATCTATATTGTGATGTCCTTTGGAGATATTCCTCCTTTATCTTTTCTAGGATTCTTTCATCCTGTTCCGATATAGATTCCTCAACCAGCTCATACTTCGGAGTTTTACCTTCCTCTGGATTTTTGTAACTGTCATAGTTGTCCTTCACCGCACTTATGATTTCTACATTTGTAAGTCCATCCTGAAAGGTATGCTCAGAGTTATTATAAAGCTCCTTATCCTTTAGGTTATAGATGAAGTTAAGGGGTTTATACATATATGAGTTTTCCCCTTCTAAGTAGAGGTAGTACCCCAGTTTCTCCTCCTCGTGATCAAACTCCTTGTCTACAATGGATATATTCATAAGAGAATTTTCAAGAGTTTCAAAGTATTCCCTATTCTCCTCCTTTATCTTAGCTTTTTCAACTACGCGAATACCACTCCTATCAAAACTAAGAGTGGAAAGAGAGTAGGCTTTCTCAATGCTCTTCTCCAGAATTTCCTCTATTACCTTGGTGTAGGTTTTATTTTTATTCTCTTCAATTCCTATCCTGTATAAGTTATTTTTAAATAAAATTGTAACAAAGGCAGGATCTTCTCCTATATGATAACCGTCTCTTTCATATTTAGAAACTCTCGAAGCTCCCTTTAAAATATCCAGCTGCTTCCTGCAAAGAGGCTTTCCAAAATAGTTTCTTACACTGTCAAACTTTCCATCTAAAAAGTCGTCCTTAACCCCTACAAAGGAGTATATAAACTTGTTCAGGAACTCACTATGATCTTCACCTTTATTCTTGAAGTTTACCGGCACAGCAAAATTACACTCAATAGGTGTTGGTCCCCTTCCTAGTAAGTAGGATTCCAGCCACCAGTCTATAAGCCAGCTGCTTGAAGATTTTTTCTCTCTTCTCTCATTTAGAAGGCCTTGAAGTTTACCTCCTGCCCCCCTCTTAAAATTCTCAATTTCTTTCTCCAGTTCCTGAACATCATCATCTTCAAGGTAGACCGAGCTCCACTGAAGATACCTTTTAAGGGTATCTTCTAGTGGGGGAACTGGTAGCTCCAATAATTTTTCTGTTATCATCTTTATCCTCCCTAAGCTAAATCTCCTAAATTTCTGCAGATGAAACCTTCAGCTCTTTTTTGCCTTTTATCTTCTCCACTTTATCCTCTGAGACCTCTATTTCAGCCAGGGGCTCCATTATCAGCTTTATATTCCATATAATAAACCCTATCATAGCTATAATCGCCAGTGCCTGAAGTATAGATTCTCCTCTAGACATCTCCATAAGTCCCTTTTCATATGTTAACCTGGTAATCTCTTTCATCTTTATGCCTCCTTCCCTGAAAACTCTCTTCTAATTTCTCTTAAGAATGCTGAGATCTGTAAGATTAGGAAGAAGAGATATGGTATCCCTAAAAATACTGCTACAGCCTTTACTCCATTTAATGTTCCAGTTACTACATTGGCTGAAGCTATTACCACCATGATTACAGACCAGATAATTGTTCTCATCTTAGGGGCATTCTCTGAACCATTGTTCGTCATCATACTAAGGGCAATAGCAGAACTTGTTGCACTTGTTGAAAGGAAGACAAATATCAACACTACAAAGATCGCTCCAGTTATCTTGAAGATTGGCAGTGCCTGTAATACCATTATAAATGACAGGTATACATCATTGGGGTTATTTAGTACATATCCAGATATAGTCTGGTCTCCTACGATATCGTTTAGTAGTCCAAACCCGCCAAATACACTGAACCATATAACTAGGAATAATGTTGGGATAGAGATAGAAGCTAATACAAACTCCTTTATAGTTCTTCCCTTAGATATTCTAGCTATGAATACACCAGTAAATGGAGTCCATGATATCCACCAGATAAGAGTAGTCAGAGGCCAGTCATTAAACCATCCCTTCTCTTGAAGGAGGAAGGTATTTGTTCCAATTGGTACAAGATCTATTATGGTTTTCCCCAGAGTAGAAAGGATCATCTCCATAAAAAATCTGGTAGGTCCAAACACAAATGTAAAAGCCAGAAGAGAGATCGCAATAACGATATTAAAATCTCCCAGGAACTTCATCCCTCTTCCCAGGGGAAGGATAGCCGGAATAGTATACCCTACAAATAATACAGCTAGAATTATAAGAGAAGACGTTAATCCCGGAAACTCTGTTCCAAGGATAGCTTCCAATCCGTTTTTCACCTGGAATACTCCAAGTCCTATAGATGCTGATACAGTCAAAGCTGCTGCACTTGATGCCATTATGTTAGTGATTAGTCCAAGCTTCTTCCCCCAAGGCTTGTCTCTGAATCCCTCTTCAATGGGAGATCCAGGTAGGAAGCTGGCATTTCTGTGGTAAGCAAAGTATCCTATTACCAGACCAGAGATAGCATAGATCGTCCAAGCTGGAATCCCCCAGTTGTATAGAGCTAGAGAAAGGGCATTCTTCCCGGCTTCTATTTGATCGTAGCCTCCAGCAAGCCCCTTTGGTGAGTGAAGGTAGTGTACCATAGGTTCAGCTACACCAAAGTTTACAAGGCCTACTCCTATTCCTGCTGTAAAGAGCATAGCTATCCATGAGAACGTGGAAAACTCAGGTTTTGTATCCTCTGACCCTAGCTTGATTTTTCCATACTTTGAAAATGCCAAAGATAGTAGTATCCCTAAGAATACAAGTGGCAGTGAGATAGTAAACCAGTTAAAGGTTCCATGGAAATCATACACCCACTTCCATAGGTTAGTAGTTAGGGATTGTGGATTTACAAGTCCCCAGATGGCAAATACCGCAGTAATTACCAATGAAACATAGAACAATAGATTCGATTCATTTTTTTTCATCTTAAACTTCTCCTTTAAATTTATTTAATAATCGAATTCTACTCTTTAAATCTCAAAAAAACACCTTTTCAAACCATAACATCAACTTTTAAGAACAAATACAACTATTTTAGTAGCGTTTTCTATTTAGAAATAAGTTTAACCAAAGTAACCTTTCACTTATTTAAGTGAATCAATTACCTACCTCTAAATAATTTAAACTTTTACGAAGAAATAATTAAAAAGATCCCTTAACTACTTCCAGTATAAGCTTATAAGTTTTAAGTTTAATATGACCTTTGTTATTTCTAAATAGAAGACGCTATATTAATTTTTAAAGACAGGTGAAAAATATGACTAATTTAATCCTTCTAGGAGGAGTATTTCTATTGTTCTATATAATTGAAACACTTCTTCCACAGATGAACGATGGAGCCTTTAAAAGAAAGCATGACCTTAGCAACCTGGGGCTGGGAGTAATCAACCTCCTTCTCAGTCGTTACCTTGCTCTCATCATCACCCTTTCTCTAATAGAAAAACTTCAGATCAGAGGAGTTTTATATTATCTGGAGCTCAACTCCAGAACAACTCTTATCCTTGGAGTCATCGCTTTAGACTGCATTAACTACTGGTGGCACCGCCTCCTTCACAGGGTTCCCCTCTTGATGAGATTTCATACTGTGCACCATACAGATACCCTTCTGGATGTCTCCTCTGCCCTGAGGTTTCATTTTATAGAGGTTTTAGCTGGTCACCTCTTCAGGATACCCTTTATCCTGATTTTAGGCTTGCCCCTGGAATCCATCATCCTCTACGATATCATCTTCAATATAAATGTCTACTTTCACCACAGCAATATAAGGATAAACAGGACATTGGATATTACACTGTCTAAGTTTATTGTGACCCCCTATATCCACAGGATCCACCACTCTACAAAGTGGAGGGAAGCCAACTCAAACTTCTCCTCCTTTCTTCTTCTCTGGGACAGGCTCTTTAAGTCCTTTACTCCCCAGGGTGAGAGATCCACTCCAAGATATGGAATACCTGGGTACACAGAGGAGAAGTATCAGTCCCTCCTCTATATGATCCACCAGCCCTTCACAAGATAAGGGAGCTCAGTACGAGCTCCCTTACTAATATCTTCTACTCCTCTACTTCCAGTTACCGTAGCCGCATCCCCTCATCTCAACTCCAAACTTCTCCTTCATCTCAAGCCTGTATTTCAGCATCTCCTTCTGATGTTCTCCCTGAGCCCTTGCCCTTTCATCGATAAGCTTGTTTAAGGTATTTTTATTTGGTTTATCCCTCATCATCTCCCTCTCTATCTTAAGGTTTACCTCTTTTATGTCCAGCATAGATCTTCTCATCTTGACCCTGTACTCATCGTGAAGCTTGGTAAACTCTTCCTGTTGTTCAAATGTCATACTCTCATAGTGGTATCCCATTCCTCCTCCCCTTCCATATCCTGGGGTACCCTTATTCTGATAGGGATGTCCCTGAGCAAAGGCTCCGCTTGCTATTAATACCACTGCTGTTACAGCTAAAATTTTCTTCATAATACATCCTCCTTCACCATTGATTCCTGACCTCATATAATTTAAGATACTTCCCCAATATGACAAATTTGTGACAAAAGTTTAAAATCTCCTGCTATTCCATGAAAATTTCACACTCTTGCCATAAACCTCTGCTAAAATAGGTCCTTGAAAGCCTATTCCCATTTTCTCAGTTGAAGGCCTTCATACCTTAGCTGAGAGAATGGGACTTATGTCAGATAAAGGAGGTAACACATGCATCATATGTATTTTAGTGGAGGGATCTTTAGGTGGTTTATGGGTATATTTCACCTCATCCTTCCCATCTTAGCAGTTATATTGCTATTTAATCTCTTTAGCAGCAGAAGAAGGTACTCCTACTTTGAGGACTACAGAAGAGATCCCATGGATATTCTCAGAGAGCGATATGCCAGAGGAGAGCTAACCAGAGAGGAGTTCATGAGAATGAGAAGCGAACTTCGTCCTTGATCTTCTCCTATCAAGTAAAAAAAGGACCATCTATACAGATGGTCCTTTTTTTGCCTCTATCTACTTGAAAAAGTTTGAAACATACTCATTAGCTGGGGACTCCACTACCTCTATTGGGGACCCTACCTGGGCTATCTCCCCCTTATTGAGGATTACCACCTTGTCCGCCACCATTAGCGCGTCCTCCTTGTCATGGCTTACAAAGAGAGCTGTGGTATTGGTTGATTTTATTATCTCCTTCAGCTCATCTCTTATCCTGTGACGAAGGTTTGTGTCCAAGTTGGAGAAGGGCTCATCCATAAGTAGAAGTCCAGGCTTAGGAGCCAGAGCCCTTGCAAGCCCCACTCTCTGCTGCTGTCCCCCGCTGAGCTCATGGGGATATCTCTTCTCATACTCACCTAAATCAACAAGGTTTAGCATGTTTTTTACAGTTTCCCTCTGCTCCCTCTTGGAAAGCCTGTCTACCCCGTACCTTATATTTTCCTCCACTGTAAAGTGGGGAAAGAGGGCGTAGTCCTGGAATACCATTCCCACTCCACGCTTCTCCACTGGCACAAAGGTATTCTCGGAGATAAGAGTTCTCCTGTCTAACTCCACCTCTCCCCTGTAGGGAACCTCAAAACCAGACAGTATCCTTAGCAGTGTGGATTTTCCGCTTCCAGATTCTCCAACTACCGCTACTATCTCCCCCTTCTTTATGGAAAGGTTAAAATCCCTCAGGGCATCCTCCCTACTGTTGCTGTATTTAAAGTTTAAGTTATTTATCTTAATATATCCCATTACTTAACTCTCCTTTTTCTTAGACATATTGGTAAAGGCATAGACTGCCACTGCACACATCCCCACAAGGAGCAGCGACGGAATAGAGCTCTCCTGTATCATCTCATCGTTGGCATACTGCTGAATAAATGTGGAAAGCGTCTGAAAGTTGAAGGGTCTCAGTATCAGAGTAAGGGGAAGCTCCTTTACTATCTCTATAAATACAAGGATAAGTGCTCCACCTATAGACGACTTTATCATTGGAAAATCCACCTTCATAAAGGTCTTGGTTACTCCAAATCCAAATGTTCTCGAGGCCTCATGGAACTTTACTCCCACCTTATCAAAGCCAGATTCTATACTGTTATAGGGTACAGCAAGGAATCTTACCATATAGGCAAATACCAGTATCACAAAGCTCGATGAAAGCACCAGAGTTTTATCTATTCCCATTAACCTGTAGAACCCCTGAAACTTCCTGTCTACCCCTATAAACATTGACATTACTCCAATAGCAATTACAGCTCCGGGAATAGAATATCCCAGGTTGGCTCCCTTGGAGAGGAACTTGGACAGAGACAGTTTATTCAGCCTCACACTATTTGCTATTATTACAGCTACCACTACAATTATAATACTTGCCAGAAGAGTTACACTTAGAGAGTTCCCAAGGACCTCTAAAAGCTCCTCATAGTCAAAGTATGTGTATGTAACCCTTGCCCACGCAAGAAGCTGTATCACTGGAATGGCAAAACCTATGGCAAATATCAGGGTACAGACCCCGCTTATGGCCAGTGCCTTACCTCTGGATAAGGTTCTTCTCTTTATAGGCTTTACCTTGGTAGATGAGAAACTGTAGCTCCTTCTTCCCCTGAAAGCCTTCTCCAGATTTAGTATTGCAAATACTATGACTACCAGAATCGATGACAGCTTTATGGAAGCATCCAGGTCTCCCAGGGAGAGCCAGGTTCTGAATATCCCTGTACTGAATGTCGTCACTCCAAAGTGGCTCACCAGTCCATAAGCATTTAATACCTCCATGAGTACAAGACTTACTCCCCCTACAAGGGAAACTCTCGATAGAGGTAAAATTATCTTAAAGAATGTGGTTCCCATGGATTTCCCCAGACTTTGTGATGCCTCTATCATAGTTGATGATTCCTTGGCAAAGAAGGACTTCATCACTATAAATACATATGGATAGAAGAAAAATGTAAATATCCCTATAACTCCCCATATATTCATGATATCAATATTTTTATTATATCCAAGGTACTTCCTCAGAAGGTACATAATGCTCCCTGTATAGGAAAACATATCTCCATATATATATCCCGCTATATATGTGGGAATAGCCAGGGGAAGGATCAGCCCCCATGAGTAGAACCTTCTTAGGGGGAACTCATAGACTGAAACAAACCAGGCTGTACCTACTCCGATAACCGAGGTAAATATCCCTACCCCAATACAAATTATAAAGGTGTTAATTACATACTCTGTAAGTACCGTATCCATCAGATGGGAAAACGTTTCATTTACCGGAAGGAATATCCCTCTAGTAACAAGAATCAGTGGTGAAAGTATACCTATTACTAATATAACTGAAAGAGTAGACCAAGAGTCTAAGTGTACACTTAGACTCCTGACTACTCTATTTTTTAGAGTACTATTCATTTTTTATTTCCATCCTGCCCTGTCGAAGATCTCAACAGCTTCCTTATTATTTACACCTAATTCATTTAGGTCTAGAGAATCGATCTTAAACTCTCCCCACGACTTAACAATTTCCGAAGGCTCTACAGAAGTATTTACTGGGTACTCGAAGTTCATCTCAGCAAATACCTTCTGTCCCTCAGCACTTGTCATATACTCAAGGAACTTAATTGCATTTTCCTTGTTTTTAGCGTACTTAGTAACTCCCGCTCCACTTGCATTTATGTGGTTTCCTCTGTCTTCCTGGTTAAGGAACTTAATCTTAAGAGCCTTAGCTACCTCTACCTCAGCAGGATCCTTAGATGTCATCATTCTTCCCATATAGTATGAGTTCATGATTGCTACCTCACCGATACCAGCTGCTACAGCTTTAGCCTGTCCTCTGTCATTCCCCTTAGGTGTTCTTGCCATGTTCTCAACTACACCCTCAGCCCACTCAGTTGCTTTCTCGCTTCCGTCGTTAGCTATGATAGATGCCAGTAGCGACTGGTTGTAAAGGTTAGATGAAGATCTTACAACTACCTTCCCCTTCCACTCAGGCTTAGCCAGGTCCTCTACTCTCTTAAGGTCAGATACATCTGTTCTCTTTGGATCATAAGCTATGATTCTTGCTCTGTAAGTAAGTCCATACCAGAAGTTGTCCGCATCCTTTAGTTCCTTTCTTACATTGGCATCTAGCTTATCTGTTTCCACTGCCTGTAGAAGTCCAGCCTTCTTAGCTCTGAAAAGTCTTCCTGCATCTGCTGTGATAAATAGGTCTGCATTTGTATCCTTCCCCTCTAACTCCAGCTTCTTAATTAACTCGTCTCCCTTTGCCTTTACAACATTAACCTTGATCCCTGTTTCCTTCTCAAAGTTCTTAATAAGTACCTTATCTGCATCGTAGTGTCTCTCAGTATATAGATTCACTACCTCTTTTTTTGCAAAACTCACCGCTGAGATAATTGCAAGCATAAATACTAAAGCTATCCTTCTCATTCTCTCTCCTCCAAATTGTTTCTTTTTTATTTAGTTTGATTGTAAAAATATAATAAACTATCAGGCTCTATGTTGTCAACAAAAACATTTTAATATACAAAGTATTTTATTGTGGTCGTTTTTTAATTATTTCCTTCTATTTGTGTGTTTATTTATTTTTATCTATCCTAGAACTATCTTTTACCTCTTTAAAACTCTGTGCCTATGGGAATTCATTCCTCTGTGAAACTTTAACCTCTTAAAAATAAACTTGTAATTTTATGTGATAAGAAACATTATTATAAAAAAACAAAAAAGACCTGAATCCTGTTATATGCAGGAAAATAGGTCTTTTTTAATTTCTTTTATTTCTAAGTTTACCTTTTCATAACTTCTTCTTCAATATCCTGGTATAACTAACTTTCTACACCTTATTTAATCTCCTTGGCAAACTCCCTTCCAAAGTCCATACACTGCTCTCTTGTTTCATCATCCAAATTCCACTTGACCTTGATCCCTTCCTTTACTACCTGCATCCTGGTTTTCCCCAGCTCCTCATTTAAAAGGAGGAGGGATCTACCATTCCATCCATAGCTTCCAAAGGCTGCTACTACCTTCTTCTGGAAGTTTACTCCCCTCACTCCCTCAAGAAGGGCTGCCATAGAGGGCAGTATTCCATTATTTATCGTTGAAGACCCAAATAATATGGCTGAAGATCTGAACATCTCAGTGATAATGTCATTCTCACTGTTTTTAGCTGAGTTGAACAGCAGTAACTCCAGATCCGGTCTGACCTCTCTTATTCCGTCAGCTATGGATTCTGCCATCTTTTTAGTGCTGTGCCACATGGTGTCATAGGCTATTACAACTCTATCTTCCATATAGTCATCACACCACCTGGAGTATTTTTCCACAATCTGCATAGGGTTATCCCTCCATATCACTCCATGGGAGGGACAGATAGTATCTATAGCAAGATTCAGCCCTCCTACCTCCTCCAGCTTCATCTTGAGAATCTTACTGAAGGGAGTGAGAATACAGGCATAGTATTTAAGGCACTCATACTCCAGCACACTCTGATCCACCATGTCATTAAACAATCCATTTGCTCCATAGTGCTGGCCAAAGGCATCATTGCTGAAGAGTATATTATCTCCCGGGAGGTAGGACATCATACTGTCCGGCCAGTGAAGCATCTTCATCTCCACAAAGATGAGCTCCCTGCTACCTATATCTATTTTATCTCCCGTCTTTACTATATTGTACTTATAGTCCCCGCCATAGTAGGCCTCTATTATCTCCCTCCCCATCTCTGTACAGTAGATAGGTGTATCTGGTATCTCCTTCATGAGCTGTACCAGAGCCCCGCTGTGATCCGGTTCGCTGTGATTCATCACAATACAGTCTATCTCCTTTAAGTCTATCTCCCTCTTTAGATGTTCAAGCCACTCCTCACTGAAGGCGTGGATAACAGTATCCACTAGAACTGTCTTTTCATCCCTTATAAGATAGGAGTTATAGGTTGTTCCGCTGGGAATAGACAGCTCCTCCCCATGAAACTTCTTCATATCCTGATCTACCACACCCACCCACTTTACAGAACTGTTAATATCTACAAACTTTTTCACCTGTTCCCCCTTTAATCAGTCACTTTGAAGCTACCACTATTGACCCTTACCCCTCTTCAGACCATTTCCTTTATAATTAAACTTCCCAAGAGATACCAGTACCTCAATTTTACTCTCAAAACTAAAGACCCCTCCAATTGAAAGATTTTACTCTCCAATCAGAGGGACCCTGTCCTGTTTAATTTAATCCTACATTGAACACCCTTGAAAACTTTTCCTTAAATACCTCCACTATCCTCTCCCGGGAGATGGTCACTCCTTCGTTTCTTATAGAGCTTACTCCCAGCTCCCCTATTCCACAGGGGTTTATTCCTTTAAAGTAGTCCAGATCCACCTCATGGTTTATGGCAATCCCGTGAAGGGTTCTCCACCTCTTTACCTCTATACCAACGGCACATATCTTTCCATTCTTACTGAATATTCCTACAATCCCATCCCTCTTGTGGGCCTCTACCCCTATCTCTTTAAGGGTATCCATGACTACATTCTCAAGGGATTCGATATACCACTTGATACTCTTCTTGAAGTGGCTGAGGTTAAGCAGTGGATAGATAACCAGCTGGCCTGGACCGTGGAAGGTTACCCTTCCTCCCCTCCGGACATCTACTACCTCTATTCCTCTGGCCTCTCTTTCAGATGGAGGGATGAATATCTCGCTCTCCTCTCCCCTTATTCCCTTGGTTATAGTGGGATTGGGTTCCGTGATTATTATCCTTCCTGGGAGCTCAGGGTTTTCCCTCAGCTCCTCATGATACTCCAACTGCATATTATAGGAGGTCATATAGGACACCCTTCCAGTATCTACAACCTCTACCTTTTTCATAGATTTTCTTCCCTGTACAGGGGATTTCTTCTGGCCATCTCCACTACCTGTTTCTCATAGGGTTTTCCGTCTCTTCCCTCGATAATATCGGCTATTATCCCTCCCAAAACTGCCATATCGGCTTCATTCATTCCTCTGGTGGTTACTGCCGGTGTACCTATCCTTATACCGCTTGTTACAAAGGGGCTCTCTGGATCGTTGGGAACTGCATTTTTATTTACGGTAACACCAGCTTCCATAAGGATTCTTTCCGCCTCCCTGCCAGTTATTCCCTTATTCTGAAGGTCTATCAGGAGAAGGTGGTTGTCCGTTCCTCCGGAAACCAGCTTAAACCCTCTTTCACTGAGAGCTTCTCCCAGGGCTTTGGCATTGGCCACCACCTGTTTCTGATATGATTTGAACTCCTCCCCCATGGCCTCCTTAAAGGACACTGCCTTAGCTGCAATTACATGCATGAGTGGCCCTCCCTGGATTCCCGGGAAAACAGTTTTATTTACAGCCTTCATTATTTCCTCGCTGTTGGTGAGGATTATCCCGCCCCTGGGCCCTCTGAGGGTCTTATGGGTTGTAGATGTCACCACGTGGGCATGATCCACTGGATTTTCATGGATACCAGCAGCAACAAGTCCTGCTATATGGGCCATATCCACCATAAGATATGCTCCAACCTCATCTGCTATCTCCCTGAACCTTTTGAAGGAGATCTCCCTCGGATAGGCACTTGCTCCCGCTACTATCATCTTGGGCTTCTCCCTGTGGACCGCCTCTCTGAGCATATCATAATCTATCCTCTCATCCTCTCCCAGACCATAGCTAGAAAACTCATAGAGTCCCCCTGAGAAGTTTACCCTGTGACCGTGGGTAAGGTGCCCCCCCTGGTCCAGAGCCATCCCCATCACCTTGTCTCCCGGGGAAAGAAGGGACATATATACTGCCATATTGGCCTGGGATCCCGAGTGGGGCTGTACATTGGCATACTCTGCTCCATAGATGGATTTCAGTCTGTCTATGGCCAGCTTCTCAACCACGTCTACATACTCACATCCCCCGTAGTATCTCTTATCGGGATAACCCTCTGCATACTTATTTGTCATCACACAGCCTGCTGCCTGCATCACTGCCTTGGATACAAAGTTTTCAGAAGCAATAAGCTCTATTCCCTCCTCCTGTCTTCTCTCCTCCAGTTCTATCTGCTCAAATACCTCTGGATCTGCACTTAAAAGTTCTCTCATCCCCGCACCCTCCTAAAAACCTTCAATATGTCTGTATCTCATTATCATAGTGGCCTTATCGTTTCTCTCCTTTACATCCCCCTTGACTATCTCCACTCTTACCTTTTTATCTATGAGTATCTCCCTGCCATTTATGCTGCTTATATAACTCCCCACTTCCTTTGCCTCAGCCTGAGACAACTGCACCTTCAGGGCATAGGCTATCCCCAGTGCTTTCTCCCTGTCTCAGGTGTCACACATCTTGGCGTCTCTGGCTTCCAGGGACTCTATGATACTTCTATTTACAGCCTCATCTACCTCTCTCCCAGCTAAAAAACTCATACTCTCCTCCTTCTATCTGTGGTACCTTATCTTCACATCTCTGGCAGCCTTTGCCTCATCCACCCTTCTTATTATGGTAGTATGCGGTGCTGCAACCACTGTCTCAGGACTGCTCTCCATCTCATTTTTTATATCTATCATGGCATCCACAAAGGCATCCATTGTCTCCTTACTCTCTGTTTCTGTAGGCTCTATCATCATAGCCCCGTCCACTATCAGCGGAAAGTAGATTGTAGGGGGGTGATACCCGTGGTCCAGCAGCCTCTTTGCTATATCCAGAGTCGTCACCTTCTCATGGGCAGGCTGCCCCAGAACAAACTCGTGCTTACACAACCTGTCCACTGCCACCGGGTAGTGCTCCCTAAGCCTTGCCATCATATAGTTTGCATTGAGTACCGCTGTTTCACTTGCTCTCTCCAGCCCTTCGCTTCCCAGGGTTTTCAGGTAGGTATAGGCTCTCAGAAGAACTCCGTAGTTTCCGTAGAAGGATCTTACCTTTCCTATGGTATTCGGTCTGTTGTAATCCAGGGTATAGTTGTCTCCCTTCTTTCCCACCACTGGTACAGGTACAAAGTCCATGAGCTTAGCCTTTATACCCACAGGTCCGCTTCCCGGCCCTCCTCCTCCGTGGGGGGTTGAAAAGGTCTTATGAAGGTTGTAGTGCATCACATCAAACCCCATCTCTCCAGGTTTTGCCTTCCCCATGATAGCATTCATATTAGCTCCGTCATAGTAGAGAAGACCTCCCGCCTCATGGACTAGGTCTGCTATTACCGAGATATTTGGTTCAAAGATCCCCAGGGTACTTGGGTTTGTAAGCATGAACCCAGCAAGATTTTCATCCAGGTGTTTCTTCAACTCCTCCAGGTCCACATCTCCCTCTGGAGTGGATTTTATCTCCACTATATCAAATCCCACAACCTGGGCACTTGAAGGATTGGTACCGTGAGCTGAATCTGCCACAATTATATTCTTTCTTTTGTGGTCTCCCCTCTTTTCATGGTATGCCTTGATCATCATAAGACCTGTAAGTTCCCCGTGGGCTCCTGCTGCAGGCTGAAGGGAGACATAGTCCATTCCCGATACCTCTGCCAGCTTCTCACCGAGTTCATACATCATCTCCAGAGACCCCTGGACCATATGCTCCTCCTGGTAGGGGTGAAGGGAGGTCATCTGCAGGTTCTCTGCCACCCTCTCATTTATCTTGGGGTTGTACTTCATGGTACATGATCCCAAAGGATAGAAGCCTGCATCCAGCCCATAGTTTTTATTGGAAAGCTTTGTATAGTGTCTTACCACCTCATTTTCACTTACCTCTGGAAGTTTAACCTCCTCTTCCTTGAGATACTCTTCAGGGATCAGTCCCTCTGCTCTATCTACATCCAGTTCCGGAAGGCTGTATCCCACCCTTCCCTCCTTGGAGAGGTCAAATATCAGCTTATTATATTCCTTCATCTACATCTCCTCCATGCACTCTACCAGCTTATCTATCTCATCCCTGGACCTCTTTTCAGTGACACACAGAAGGATTCCCTTGGAAAGCTCATCATAATCCCTTCCCACTGGATATCCCCCAAGGATTCCTCTCTCCTCTAGCTGTCTGTTTATATCCCCGGGATTCCCCTGAGATTCCACCAGAAACTCCTTGAAGAATGGTTTGTCATACTTTAGCCTGTACCTTCCTCCCTCTGTAAGCTTTTTCATAGTATAGTGGGCTTTCTGAAGACACTGGTTGGCTACCTCCTCCAGTCCCTTTTTACCCAGAAGGCTCATGTGTACAGTAGCTGCCAGAGCGTTGAGACCGTGGTTTGAACATATATTGGAAGTGGCCTTATACCTCCTGATATGCTGCTCCCTGGCCTGAAGGGTCAGTACATAGCTCACCCTTCCCTCAGTATCTATGCTTTCCCCCACTATCCTTCCTGGCATCTTTCTTATGAGCTTCTTATTTACAGCCATAAATCCCAGGTAGGGTCCACCGAAGAGTATGCCGTTTCCAAGGGACTGGGCATCTCCCACAACAATATCTGCCCCCTGGCTCCCCGGGCTTTTTAGTACTCCCATGGAAAGAAGGTCTGTGTTTACAATAAACTTCACCTTCTTGTCCTCTATGGCACCCTTTATCCCACTGAGGTCCTCTATTATCCCGAAGAAGTTTGGACTCTGCACCACTACCCCTGCTGTCTCCTTGTCTACCTTGCTCCTGAGGTCTTCTATGGATAACGTTCCCTCATCCATTGCTACCTCCACAAGCTCAATATCCCTGAACCTGGAATATGTTTCCATGACACTTCTAACCTCTGGACCAGTTCCCCTGGACACCAGGATCTTCCTTCTCTTGGTGTCTGTCACAGCCATAATTGCTGCCTCTGCTGTGGAGGTTGCCCCGTCATACATGGAAGCATTGCTGGCCTCCATCCCTGCCAGATCTGCAATCATAGTCTGGAACTCAAATATCGCCTGAAGGGTTCCCTGGCTTATCTCTGGCTGGTAGGGGGTGTAGGAGGTATAAAACTCCGATCTTCCCACTATCTCCTTTACAGCTGAGGGAATATAGTGGTCATAGGCCCCTGCTCCCCTGAAACATACAAGATCTGAAAGGGATTTATTTTTTCCTCCCAGCTCACCCATCCTCCTGTGGATCTCTATCTCACTCATGGCTTCCCACTTTTCCAGCTTAGACCTCTCCCTTATCTCTGCAGGTATATCTTCAAAGAGTGCATCTACACGGTCTACTCCTATCTCCTCCAGGAGCTCCCTCCTGTCCTCATCAGTTGACGGAATATATCTCATACCTACTCCTCCTCGCAGTGCTTTGCATAGTCCTCAGCACTTAGCAGTCCCTCTAACTCGCCTTGATTGCTCAGCTCTACCTTGAGGATCCATGCCTCATAGGGCTTTTCATTGAGGGCCTGGGGTTCATCCTCTAAAAGCTCATCATTTATCCCGATTATTTTCCCAGAAACAGGCATATAGGAGTCCGCTGCTGCCTTAACAGATTCTATTACTCCAAAGGCCTCTCCCGCTCCAAACTCATCTCCCTCCTCTGGAAACTCTACATAAACAACCTCCCCCAGAGACTGCTGGGCATAGTCGGTAATCCCGATATAAGCTGCATCTCCCTCTACCTTAATCCACTCATGTTCCTTTGAATAATATAGTCCCTCTACTACTGCCATCTCTATTCCTCCTATTTTCTATTTTTTATAATTTTTATCTAAGAATTTTTTACTTATTATCTCTCCCTTGACTACCCTCTTCCTCACCTGGACATCTATCTCCGCCCCCAGCTTGGAGTGCTCCTTATCGATAAGGGCCAGTCCTATACACTGGCTTCTTCCTGGAATCTGGTATCCTGTGGTGATATGACCTATCTCTTTATCCCCGGCCAGAACCTTGTATCCGCTTCTTCCTATCCCCTTGCCATTTAACTTGAATCCCGCTATCCTTCTCTTTACTCCAGAGGCCTTCTGCTCAGCCAAAACTTCCCTTCCGATAAACTCTCCCTTATCCAGCTTTACAAAGAATCCAAATCCTGCTTCAAGGGGGGTTATATCGTCTCCCAGCTCATTTCCATAGAGGGGAAGCCCCGCCTCAAATCTAAGGGTATCCCGGGCACCAAGTCCCGCAGGAAGGATCTCATCTCCCCCTGTTTCCAGGATACTCTCCCAGATCTTTTCAGCTGAAGCATTTTCCGTATATATCTCAAACCCGTCCTCACCGGTATATCCCGTTCTGGACACCAGGCACCTCTCACCGGCTACCACTACACCCTCTTTGAATCTGAAGAACCCTATCTCATCCAGAGAGGTTTCTGTAAGCTTCTGCAGAATATCCTGAGCCTTAGGTCCCTGAATTGCTATCTGGGAGATTCTCGAAGAGATATCCTCTATCTCCACATGGAAGCCTTCCGATTTCTTCTCTATCCATCTGAGATCCTTATCTATATTGGCGGCGTTTATCACAAGGAGAACCCTCTCATCTGTATACTTGTACACCAGAAGGTCATCTACCACTCCTCCCCTCTCATTGCACATAAAGGTGTACATCACCTGATTTTCCTCCAGGACTTTTGCATCATTTGTTACAAGGTAATCCACCACCTTCAGGGCATCCTTCCCGGTAACCATAACCTCACCCATGTGAGACACATCAAAGAGACCGGCACTCTCCCTTACAGAGATGTGCTCAGTGGTAAGCCCCGAATACTCCACTGGAAGCTCCCAGCTAAAGAAATCAACCATCTTTCCCCCGCACTTTTTGTGTGCCTCATTTAAAGAAGTCTTCTTCAGTTCCATTCCTTCCTCCTTATCTATATTAATATCTTCTATCTTCCGCCCTCATATAGTTCCCAGGCCTTATATGAGCTCCTCACCAGGGGATCAGACGCAACCCCCTCAAAGCCAAGCTCCAGAGCCTTCTCCCTATACCAGTTAAAATCCTCCGGTGTCACATACTCCCTTACTGGAAGGTGTTCCTTGGAGGGAGCCAGATACTGTCCCAGGGTAAGAAAATCACACCCATTCCTCCTGAGATCCCTAAATACCTCTACAACTTCCTCCCTGGTCTCTCCAAGACCCAGCATAATCCCCGACTTGGTCTTAACCCTTCCATCTATCTCCTTAGCCCTTCTTATGAGCTCCAGGCTTCTCTCATAGTCTGCCTCTGGCCTCACCTCTTCATAGAGCCTAGGTACAGTTTCGATATTGTGGTTCAGAATTTCTGGTAGCGGTTCCAAAACATCCACTAAAGAATTCAGAGATCCCTGAAAGTCGGGTATGAGGACCTCCACTGCCACATCCCTGTTTATCTTTTTTATCTCCTCTATTGTTCTTCTGAACTGAGAGGCTCCCCCGTCTGGAAGATCATCCCTTGTTACAGAAGTTACCACCACATAACGAAGTCCCATCTCCTTTACAGCCCTGGCAACCCTTGCTGGTTCCCTCTCATCTACACACTGGGGTTCTGCGCTCCTTACATTACAGAATCTGCATCCCCTTGTACAGTTTCTTCCAAGGATCATAAAGGTGGCTGTTCCCTTGGAGTAGCACTCTGCCCTGTTGGGACAGTTGGCCTCCCTGCATACAGTGTTGAGACTCAGGTCATCCATGAGCTTCTCAACCCTCCTATTCCCTCCATTGTTGGGAATTTTTATCCTCAGCCACTGGGGCTTTCTGAGGACCTCATCCTTCCTCGCCTCTAAACTTTTCATTCTTCCCTCCAAAGCTATCTGAATTTTTAATTATGTATACCCCCCTATAAGTTTTTTTGTAAATAATCATTATCTTTTTCACTTTAAATTCTTTGTGATTTATTTATATTTTTCTCTATCCCTTTAATCCCTTTAGTTAATTTAGTGTACATCTGTACTATTTATTAGAAAAAAATTATAAAGTACTTTTATTTCACACATCCATACCAAAATTTATAGATACTCATTCCATAAATCCATCTCATATAAAAGATGAAAATCCTTCCATCACTTTTATATGGTATTTCAGTTCCTTTCATATAAATTTTATATCTGTCTTGCCTTTTAAGAGAGTTTTAACTTAAAATTTATTTAAGTGTTATAAAATGGTAATTGTATTATATTTCATGAGAAGGGGAGAAAAGAAAGTGGATAAAAATATCAAGATATTTTCAGGTACTTCAGGATGTCGTTTAGCCGATAAGGTAGCAAAGAAGTTAAATCTGCCTTTAGGTAAGTCAAAGATTCTCAAATTTCAGGATGGTGAATACTACACTAAGATCGATGAGACTATCAGGGGGGCTGATGTCTTTGTAGTCCAGTCTACCTCTCCTCCAGTAAACCAAAATCTTATGGGACTTCTTATCTTTATAGATGCACTAAAGAGGGCATCTGCAAAAACTATCAACGTTATCATCCCCTACTACGGGTATGCAAGGCAGGACAGAAAGGCCAGTCCAAGGGAGCCTATTACCTCCAAGTTAGCAGCTAACCTTCTGGCCACTGCAGGGGCTACAAGAATAGTTACAATGGATCTCCATGCCAATCAGATACAGGGATTTTTCGATATCCCGGTGGACCACCTAGAGGGGCTTCCTCTTATTGCCAACAGCTTTATCGACCATAACCTCTCTGGAGAGGAGATGGTCGTTGTAGCTCCAAATCCAAGCGGAGTTAAGAAGGCCAGAAAGCTGGCTGAATGGCTGGACTGTAAGATGGCTATAATAGACAGGAGACAGGAGGATGACCAACCTGAAACCCTTGATCTTATTGGTGATGTTAAAGGTAAAAGGGTTATCCTTATAGACGGAATAATAGATACTGGGGATACTGTCGTCAGGGGAGCTGAAGCAGTTATGGAAAAGGGAGCTACCGAGGTATATGCTGCATGTACCCACGGAGTCTTCAGCGGGGATGCCACTAAAAGAATAGAGGATTCTCCTCTAAAGAGGGTATTTATCACAGACTCTATCTACCTAACTGAGGAGAAGAGACCTGAAAAGATCGAGATCCTATCAGCAGATACACTATTTGCTGAAACCCTTAAGAGAATTATAAATAACCAGTCTCTCATGAGTCTGCTGGAAAAATAAAAGGAAGCCCTTCTGGGCTTCCTTTTATTTACCTCTATTGCTTCTCCTCTATAATCACTATTCCTCCGTCTATTATAAAGGTCTTGGCATCACTTGTGGTGATCTTGGTTCTCTCACCATTTCCATCTACAAGGATCCTTCCCTCCCACTGCCTTACAACTCCTCCGTTATAGTCGTATACAGTGACTACCCTGTTAAGGCCCACAGTTTCAGCCTTAAAGTTTTTGAAGTTTCTCTTCCACCTCATATTTCCGAAAATTCCAAATATAAAAACTATTGCAATAATTAATATCAGTCCTGCTCTTTTCACACTCTTCCTCCTTCATCATATATTTTTTAAATTATATAACTTCTGTAGAAGAATGTAAAAACAAATTTCCGCTGAAAAGGATTCCTCCTGGATAATATAAAATACCCTATTCCACTATATTCTTAAACTCAACATCTTCTTTGGTCACTACCTTTCCATTCTCAGAATACAAAACAGGTTTCCCAGCCAGCCTTCCCTCCTTATAGTTTATTCTTGACTGTACCTTACCGTTTTCATAATAGGAAACTGTTTTCCCGTCCAGCTTACCCTCCTTATAGTTCCTGGTGGCCTGTAGCTGACCGCTCCTATAGTACCAGATAGATTTACCATTTAACTTCCCTTGGCTGTAAATCAATTTTGCTTGTACTTGACCAGTTTCATAGTATCTGGTAGAGTTGCCCTCTAACTTACCCAGTCTATAACTTGTTCTTGCTCTCATCTTCCCATTCTCATAGTAACCTATTGATTCACCGTCGGGTTTTCCTCCTTTATAGTTTATTCTTGTCTGTACCTTACCGCTTCTGAAATAGATAAAGGATTCCCCTTCCTGTACTCCTAATCTGTAGTTTTTTACCGTCTCTAGCTCACCGTTCTCGCTGTAACTTTCCCACTTACCATCAAGCTTATTCTCCTTGTAGTTTCCAGTTGTCTTTATCTGACCGTTTTCATAGTAGAAGGTAGACTCTCCATCTTTTTCTCCTCCTCTATAGTTTGTTTTTACCTTTACCTGGCCATCACCATAATATGTAATCATGAGTACTAACTGTTCCTCTCCCTCATCACCTATATAGATTATTTCCTGTTTTTCCTGTTTTTGGGGAGGTACTTCCTCTTCCTCCATTGATATAGGAGCTGTCTCTTTTTCTATGTTTTCAGTGGCAGTTTCTTTTCTAATATTACAACGAACTAAAACTAGACATAACACGACAATAAATAAAAAAAGTAATATTCTTTTCATCTTTAACCTCCCTATGAAATTTCTCACTACTAATTTATACTAAAAAAAGAGGTTTTTACCTCCTCCTTCTTTAATGTCCTATACCTTCACTTTCTCTAGATACTATTTTTATTCGCAAAATCCCTCTTTAAATAAAAATCAGCCACCCTAAGGTGACCGATTAAACTCTTTTATAGATACACTCCTGTAAGAAGAAGTCCCGATGTAAATACAAATAGGATTCCCAGAAGGGGCATAACAAACTTAAACCACTTATCTAGAGTTACATCCACCATCATAAGGGATGCAAGGATAAGTCCCGTTGGAGTAATAAATGCCATCATTCCCATACCATACTGGTATGCACTTACTACAACCTCACGAGGTACACCTATTACATCTGCAAGAGGTGCCATAACTGGCATAGACAGTACTGCTAGTCCAGATGATGAAGGTACAAAGAAGGATAGTCCTGCAAAAAGAACCATCATTACATTTATAAATACTCCCTTCCCCATTCCATTTACTATATTTGAAGCATAGTAGAGCATAGTGTCACTGATTAATCCGTGGTCCATGATCATAGTTACTCCTCTTGCTATTCCAACAATTAGAGCTACTCCTAGAAGGTCTCTCGCCCCGTTTATAAACTCGGAAACAAAGGCTCTCTCATCTATTCTCTCAATTACAGCTACAACTATGGAAGCTACGAAGAATAGGGTAGTCATCTCAAGGAACCACCATCCAAGCTTAGATACTCCATAGATCATAACTATAAATGATAGAGCAAATATAGCCAGTACTAGCTTGGTTCTCGTATCATACTCTCTTGTTTCCTTGTCTGCAGTAGCGTGAAGAAACTTCTTCTCTATAGCTTCCTTCTGAGCAAAGATAAGGGATTTACTTGGATCCCTCTTAACCTTCTCTGCATACTTGATAATGTAGAGGATACAGATACCTGTTCCTACTACAAGCATGATACCTCTTCCTACTATTCCAGAGGTCCAGTTGATTCCAGCAGCATTGGAAGCCATAATTGTAGCAAATGGATTTACTGTGGAAGCCATGGTTCCTATGGAGGATCCCACGTATATAGATGCAACTGCTACCATGGCATCATATCCCACTGCCAGGAATACAGGTACAAGGATTGGATAGAAGGCTATTGTTTCCTCAGCCAGTCCAAAGGAGGTACCTCCCAGAGCTATAAGGGATGTAATTATTATAATAAGCCACTTTTCCTTTCCGTCCAGGGTCTTTGCCAGGTGGGCGATTCCTGAGTCAAATGCTCCTGTGTGGTTTACTACACCTATGAATCCACCTATGATAAGGATAAAGATGATAATATCTACCCCTTCATACATTCCATTTATAGGTGACTGGAACAGTTCCTTTATCCCCTGGGGATTTGAAGGAAGTTCAGTATATGTTCCAGGGATCCCCACTGGTTTCCATATATCTCCATCTACAAATTTGCTCAGTTCAGCCTTTATTCCAAACTTATCCAACGTTTCCTGAGTAGGAGGATAGTCCATAGCCTCTCCAGTGGCACTTGTTACGGTAAATACATTTGATCCTGAGTCATATGCCAGGGAATCATACTTTCCTGCCGGCATAACCCACGTCAATACAGCTACCATCACAGCTACAATAAATAATATTGTGTATGCTGTAGGAAACTGTAGCTTTTTCTTTTTAGTCATAACCCTCTCCTTTTTTTAAGTTAAATTTAATTTTGACAAATTGATTTTACAGTTTTCTCAGGATATTTTCAAGTTATTTTTTCATATTTTGTATAATTTATGACTATTTTATACAAAAAAATAACAAAAACAAAACAAAGTTGTAGTGCTGGATTACACTAAACCTTTATGTCACTTAAGGTTATTTTAAGAAATCTTTTGGAAAATCCCCCTACGTAAAAAGCCTCCCTTAACCCAGGGAGGCCTACAATAAATATCTATGATTTTAAAGGACAGTCTGTCTACTGCTTCCCCTTTAATTCCCCTATTACTTCTAAAAACTCTCTTCCATACCTTTCAAACTTTACCTCTCCTATCCCGTGGATCTCCAGCATACCTTCCCTGTCTTCGGGAAGGTATCTTGCCAGCTCATAGAGGGTCTTATCTGAGAATACCGTATAGGGTGGCTTCCCCTCCCTCTTGGCTATCTCATATCTAAGATTTTTAAGTTCCCCAAAGGATCTCTCACCCTCATGGCTTACCCTTTTATCCACTGTGACAACTCTCCTTGTAAGGGTCTTCCTCTCCCTTATAAAGATATAGGCCTTAGAGGTAAGCTTCAGAGTAGGAAACTCCCCCTTTACAACCTCTATATACCCGTCTCCTATAAGGAGGTCTATCAAAGCCCTTATCTCCTTCTGATTCCTCTCCTTCAGGAGTCCGTAGGTGGAGTTTTTCTCCAGCCCCCACTTGAGGATACTCTGATTTTTTGATCCTGCCAGGATCCCCACTACCATGGTGACACCAAACCTCTCCTTGGTTCTCCCTATACAGGAGATTATCTTCTGAGCTTCAATTGTGATGTCCTCTGTCTCCCCCTCATTTAAACAGTTGCTACAGTTGTCACATCCCTCTATACCCTCATCTCCAAAATACTCAAGTATATAGGACCTGATACACTGGGAGGTGTGGCAGTAGTTAACCATGGCATTCAGCTTCTCATACTTTATATCCACTACCTCCTGGCTGCTCTCAAAAAGGTTGTTCTCTATGAAGTATCTCTGAGTCAGAATATCCTTTGGATTGAAGATGAGTATGCACTGGGAAGGAAGACCGTCCCTTCCTGCTCTTCCCGCTTCCTGGTAGTAGCTCTCCATATCCCTTGGAAGGTTATTGTGGATAACAAACCTTACATTGGACTTATCTATACCCATTCCAAAGGCGTTGGTAGCCACCATTATATCCAGTTCATCTCCCACAAATTCCCTCTGTACTCTCTGCCTCTCGGTATCTGCCATCCCTGCATGGTAACGGCCTACCCTGTATCCCCTGCTCTGAAGTTCAGCATGGATACTGTCCACCTCCTTCCTAGTGGATGCATAGATGATTCCCCCCTCATCCCTGTGTTCCTTCAGGTACCTCTTTATATAGGTCAGGCTGTTTACTCCCTTTACTATGGAAAACTTCAGGTTTTTTCTGTCAAAGCCATTCACATAAACAGTGGGATCAAAGTCCAGGTTCCCCACTATATCTTCCCTTACCTGAGGGGTAGCAGTAGCTGTAAAGGCTGATACCACAGGCCTACTGGAGAGCCTCTTTATAAACCTGGGAATATTCAGGTAGCTCCTTCTGAAATCATGTCCCCACTGGGAGATACAGTGGGCTTCATCTACAGCTATCTGAGAGATAGTTTTACTCCTTATCATCTCCACAAACCCCTCATTTTCCAGCCTTTCTGGAGCAATATATATCATCCTATACCGTCCCATATCTATCTCTGAAAATATCCCCCTCATCTCTGCAGGGGTGAGGGAACTGTTTATATATACCGAGAGAATTCCCAGAGTATTAAGGGCTCCTACCTGATCCTCCATAAGGGAGATAAGGGGAGAAATCACAAGGGTTATCCCCTCAAAAACAAGGGCGGGTATCTGATAGCAGATAGACTTTCCTCCACCTGTGGGCATAACTCCCAGGGTATCCCTTCTCTCTATTATATTTTTTATTATCTCCTCCTGTCCCTCTCTGAAATTGGTATATCCAAATGTTTTTTTCAGTATCTCATATATCTCTTTCATCTTTTCTCCTGTATTCAATTCTTTCCCTACAGTATACTATAGTTATTTTCTTATTAAAAGAAGATTCATATAAGAACAGAAAAAGAGCAGCCCTTAATAGCTGCCCCTTCTTTTCTCTATGCCTCTTCTTTTTCATCTACCAGATTTTGTATCTCTGGAATTTTCTCTATTTCATTTAGAATAACTAATATCTCTTTAATCTCTCTCCTGATCTTAGGAGTCATATCATTCACTGTTCTGATCATATTTTCTATTGTATAGTAGGAGTTTTCTACCACTGCTTCCCCGGATTTTTCAGATACTATGTAGGCATCCATTGCTACCTGGATCTCCTTCATCTTCTGAAGGTAGGTGTTGAGCTCCCTTGTCTTTCTGGTTATCTTCTCTAAATTTTCATCCAATTTTCTTCTGTTTTCCACAGCCTCCATTGTTACTCTGGAGAGCCTGGAAGCCACCTCCCGGGCATCCTTTCCGCTCAGAGTTCTCTGCATAGCTTTTTCAGCACTTACTCTTCTTATTTCTTCGCTGAGGTCTACTCTGTTCTTAGCCTGTGCAATAAGCTTTTCCGTGGCCAGGATCAAAGCTTCAGACTGGAGGGCCGTTATTTCAATTGCTGAGTCAAAATACTCTATCTGCTTTACAGACAACTGCTTCACCTTGGGGCTATTTGAGCTGCTGGTACATCCTGTCAGAATAATAATTATCATAATACTCATCAACTTTAAAATCTTCATAGTATATTATCCTCCTTTTCATTCACTCCACAAAAATTCTCTCTATAACCTCATATAGGGTTTTTTAATAAATTTCCTCTTTATTTTCCTTAACTTGAATTTTAAAAATTGCTATAATACTTATTGAAAGTTTAATTTAATAATCTTTAAACAAGATGAGAGGAAGTTAATATGAATATAAAGTGTCAGTGCGGAGAGGTATATACCATCTCCATGCCAAAATTAGAGGCAAACCTAGATGTAAACATCTATACCGACGGTGTGGTAGAGGGAGGAAGTGTTCCCAGAGATATCAAGGTATTTAAGTGTTCCTCATGTGGTGAATACAGGTATATCGCCCAGTGCGAGAAGGTGACTAACAGCGGTGCTCCCCTTACAGAACCCACCTCAGAAGAGTATATTGAACTCATTAAAATGAAGGAGTTCGACACTCCCGGAATCAGAGTTAAGGCGTGGCAGAGGAGCAACGACAGGTACAGAAATATAGATTCCCTGGAGGATGTGGGAGTGAAGGTAGAGCTCCTCAAGGCAAAGATCGCTGAGATTCCCTCTGTAGCTCACTTTGATGAGTATATAGCAAAGATGGAGGCCAAGCTTGCCCAGACTACTTCAGAGATCATAGAAAAGAAGATAGAAGAGTTGAAGAGTAAGAGGGTGGAGGTTCTTCAGAGGGTAGAGGAGAAGAGATACCTGGAGGAGCTAAAAAGAAAACAGGAAAAGATGAAGAATGCAGGAGAAGTAGAGATAAGCTACACCCCTGAAGAAGAAGAGAATATGAGATACCTCCTAGAGATCTTAGAGGATGATGGTGCAGGTCTCCTTCTCAAGGGTGAGATCCTCAGAAACCTTGGAAGGTTTGAGGAAGCCATAGAGATGTGCAGCAGGATCTCTGAAAAACACTATGAGAATATCCTAAAAACCATTACCGATTTAGCTCAGAAGAAACTAAAGAAGGTAGCTCAGCTGAGAGACTAATTCCTAACCTTTGACAATCCATAACCCAGATAGGTGCAGGGTTCCCTTCACCTATCTGGGTTTTTTTATTTTTTAGAGGGATAAACTTTTTTATGGACCGGACTCAAAGGGCACAAAAGTAAAGAAGACCTTTGAATAAGAATATAGATCCAAGGGTCTCCACTAGAATTTCAAACAAGACATCCTACAGGTACTTCTCCTCAAGGGACTCAAATACCCTACTGGCAAACTTCCTTGCCCCCTCTACTGCCGACCTGCTTCTAAAGTACTTCTTCCCTCTATCCCTCACACCTACCTTTCCTATATAATCAAGGTTTGAGTGCTTTGAATATCTCCTTAAGCCCTCCTCAAAAACCCCCGCTCCCTCCTCTATCTCATAGCCGCATGTGGTAACCAGGCCGCACCTCTTCCCCTCCCAGAGGCAGGGTCCCTCGGTCTCCCCATAGTACTTATTCATACCGTAGACCAGCCTGTCCATGACCGCCTTCATAGGGGGCGTGCAGTACCATGAGTAGATAGGGGTGGCAAAGATGATGCAGTCTGCCTTTAACACTAGTTCATAGATCTCTCCCATGTCATCCTCCTTGGGACACCCGGGTCCCTCAAAGATATTCTGACAGGCCCAGCATGCTGTGCAGGGCTCTATGTGTTTGTCCCTGAGGATTATATGATCTACCTCTGCTCCCAACTCCTTCAGCTCCTCCATAAAGGGCTCCAGGAGCAGAGCAGTGTTGCTGTTGGTTCTCAGACTTCCAAATAATATACATACCCTCATACTTACTCCTTTTCATTCCTTTTCTTTCTTCACTACTAAGGTGATTGCTCCTATCCTCCCCTCCTGCAAGAAAAATTTATTTTATGAAGTAAAAGCTTTAACTCACACTGGAGTATAGTTTAAAATATAGGGAGAAAAAATTTAGGAGGAGATAGGATGAAGAGGATAAAGCAGCAGATGGATTTCCTGCATGAGATCGATAAGGTAAAGGATGTTTTCAGGGAATCTTTAACACTGAATAAGAGAAGGGAAAATGATGCTGAACACAGCTGGCACATGGCTATGGTAGCTCTCACTCTGAAGGAGTACTTTATAGGTGAGGTCAACCTCGAGAGATCATTGAAGATGATACTTCTCCACGACTTAATAGAGATATATGCTGGGGATACTCCTGCTTTCGGCGCAGAGAGACCCAATAAGAGGGAGGATGAAACTGAAGCAGCAAGAAAGCTGTTCTCCATCCTTCCTGAGGATCAGGAAATGGAATTTCTGGAGCTATGGCTGGAGTTTGAGGATTGCCAGACAGATGATGCAAAGTATGCCAATGTGTGTGACAGATATCAGGGATTTATGCAGAATCTGACTTCCCATGGGCATACCTGGAAGAAGTTTGAGGCACCCATGGACAGGGTACTGGAGAGGGTAGATATCCTAAGAACCTGTGTCCCTGAGCTCTTTAACAGCTATGTCCTTCCTGAGCTTGAGAGGTACAGGGCAAGGGGAATAATTAAATAACTCCAATAAAACAATAAAAAAGGAGCCCTGAGCTCCTTTTTTTAATCTTCCTTTTAAAACATCGAAGCTACAGTGACCCTGTCCTTCCCCATTATCTTTGAGTGGTACATGGCCTGATCGGCTCTGTGGATGAGCTCCCTGTAGTTTTCGGCTTTCTGATAGGAGGCTATCCCCGAGCTCATGCTCAGCTGGTAGTTGTGAACCAGAACATTTTTCTTGAGTTTTTCTTTTATCCGTTCCATGATCTCCAGGGCCACCTCCTCCGTTGTGTTCTGGAAAACTATCAAGAATTCATCTCCACCGTAACGAAAGGCATAGTCCGTCCTTCTTATGGAGGACTTTATGAGCTCTCCTATATACCTCAGGAGTTCATCCCCCTTCCTGTGTCCCTCGGTATCATTTACCCTCTTAAAGTTATCTATATCTATAAAGGCAACTGCTGTTTCACACCTTATCTCCTCAGCCTCATCCAGGAGGTCGTTCAGCTTATCCTCCAGATAGTGTCTGTTGTAGAGGCCTGTGAGGGGATCCCTTATGCTTTTTTCCACAATATAGGAGCTGACCCTCTTCTCATAGCCAAAGGCCAGAACGATGGCAGTTGAGATAACTACCAGTCCCAGAGGCATGAGGACCTTGTCTATCTGGGAGATAACTCCCTCCATCTCATATACCTCATCCATGACATTCTGAAAGGCTCCAGTGTAAAATATTATGGCCCCCACTGTGTAGAGGTTCCCTGACGAATTTTCTCTGAAGCCTATCCTTCTGCAGAAGATCCATATGAGGGGCTGGATGCATATCAGCATCTCACTTATTATATCCCAGGCGGTATTTTCCTCCACTAAGGGATACCTCATGTCCAGCAAAAGAAGCATGAGGCTTATATTTATTATAATCAGATATGGTATAAGGACCTTGCTTTTCAATGTTATCCCTCCTTATATCTTTAATATTGCTCCTTCCACTAAGGAAGTTCGTCATCTGTGAAGTAAGTTAAAAAATCCCTGAAAATTTTCGTGATCTCCAGGATGACTTTAATTAACTATTCTCAGCGTTCACTGTTATTCCTTTGGTAGTTCATATTTTTTAGAGTTATTTATCTATATAACAGTGATTTTAAGCATCCTATCTTATTTTTAAACAAGAAAAAAGGTGAAGACGGGGATCTTCACCTTTTTTGAGAGAGTTTTTTATGAAAAAGTTATGCACTTACTTTTGCTATGGGGATATAATACCCTACCTTTGTGTTCTTTATGTGTCATAGAAATGATATGTTGGAGGTTTAAATTTAAGATAACTTTTCATACCTTTTGTCTTGATGCAAAAGGTATCTAAAAAATCAAGACTTCCGGCAATTGTCTTTTAGAGCTAACACAAAGTTTCCGTTTCTTTTATGGGCACTGGATAGAACCTATCCTGTTTGACGAAACGACGTAGAATATTCTGTGAAGCCTGACGACTGCCTGCAGTCGGCCGCTTTAAACCTTCTACAAGAAAGCAGGCTATTAAACGCTTTTAATATTAATACTTTAGGCTGTTGCAAAAGTATTGTATAATTTTCAATATTGCAATGGCCTTTTCTATTGTAAATAATAATATCTTTAAACTAACATTAAAAAACTTCCTGCTTAGCCCTCTAACTCTATGATTATCAA
>NZ_BSDY01000028.1 GCF_027925155.1 Propionigenium maris DSM 9537
TCTCCAATAATCAAAGAAGTATTTTGAAAGAATTTGTTTTAAGGGTTTATTTAAAGAACTCATCCCTATATGGTATCAAACTTGCAAGTACAAAAAAAGCTGCCCGTAGGCAGCTACTTTTTATTTGCAGTTTATCCTCTAATTAAATAGCAAGAAAAAAACTGTCATATGAACTATCTATATAAGGGAAGGTGCTGATAATTCCTCTATCCATTTATAAATTGAGCAAAAAAATAAAAAGGGTTACAGGATCTTCCTGTAACCGTAAAATTAGAACTTTCTTATCATTCTGTCATAACATAGGAACTCATAACCGCTAAGTACGTCTCTGTAGTTGTAGAGAAGGTTTCTAGTATCCTCTAAGTTTATGATGGAGTCCTCATTAATAAGGTTCTCCTGGATATTTTTAAAGTGTTCCACAATATATACTCTTCTTTTTATTCTGTTAATAATACTCATATCTGCTTACCTCGCTTGTATCAAAGGGCATAATGCCCACAATAATCATTTGCCAATAAAAAAAACTACATAAGTAGTTAAAGTTAAGTCAATTGATTTGCAATGAGAGGATCACCCTCTCCGGAAATTGTTGCATAAATCGATGTACTTTCCCTTAACTTTCGGGTTGTGTAAAACATAATCTCTGGGAACGTCTTCCCCGGTTGTTAAAGATAAAATCTTACCTTATCTTCCGAACAAAAATCAACTTCATCCGGAAAGAAAACTAATTATAACACCCATATGACAAAAAGTCAAACACTTTTTATCTGCCAAGTGTCCTAAAAGCAGACTCCGAGCAATAGAGTACACAAAAGGAATGGAAAAATCCATCCCTTTTAAGTTTTTAAATCTTCTATTTTTTCTCGAATATATCCACCTTGGGAACCTCTATCCAATCCTCTGCTAACATAATATAGATAGAGACCTCTGAAAGGGGGAGCCCAGCCATATCCACAGCCTCCTCCTCTTCATCCTCCTCGAATTTTTCCAGCCAGAGAACTGTTTCCTCCACCCCGGGGTTTCGTCCCTGGGTAGTGGTGAAGTAGTAGTTGTCTGGAGTATAGAAATCCACATAACCGTTTTCATCGATATTTATACTGGTAACTTCCGTTTCAATAACAATTTCCTCATTCATTGTAAACTTTACTTTCATAAGAATCCCCCCTGTAAAGATCGTCCTCTCTTTATCTGGATTATAACTCTGAAGTATGGAGAAGTCAAAGCAGTATGTTCCAGGGACTATAGCTGTTCAGTCATATACTGGACTATAAGGGAAACAACTACAACTACAGTGGAGACTATAAACCCAAGGATCATAGGTGCACCCCCCCGATCTGAACCTCTACTGAGGGAAGGGGGAGCTGGAACCAGGAGGAGGTTTAAAGGGGAACCCCATCTCAGGGAAGTGAATATATGGGAGTTTATGGAGTATTTCAGGGAAAAAATAACCTGATATCCCTTCTTCCTTTGAAGGTCAAAAGAAATGGATGAAACCATTGATGACATTGAAACTACTGTGCTATAATATGGTGATAAATTATGGAAAAAAGGAGATAATCCATGAAGAAAGCAGTACTCTTAGATGTAAGTGCAATTATGTACAGAGCTTTTTATGCTCATATGAACTTTAGAACAAAGGGGGAGCCCACAGGGGCTATTTTTGGTTTTACCAATACCCTTCTTGCAGTAATAGATGAATTTAAACCAGATTATATAGGTGCTGCTTTTGATGTGAAGAGAAATACCCTGAAGAGAAGTGAGAAGTTTGAGGGATATAAGGCTGAGAGAAAACCCATGCCAGATGACCTGAGAGCACAGGTTCCAAGGATCGAGGAGGTTTTAGACGGTTTTGGTGTGGAAAAATATAAGGTAGAGGGACATGAGGCAGATGATGTGCTGGGAACCCTTGCCAAGAAACTCTCCGAGGAGGGAGTAGAGGTATATATCATAACCGGGGATAAGGACCTCTCCCAGGTACTGGATGAAAATATAAATATCGCCCTTCTGGGAAAGGGAGACGGAAAATCGAGATTTAAGGTACTCTCCACAGATGAGGATGTAAAGGAGCAGCTTGGAGTGGGGCCTACAGATATTCCAGACCTCTTTGGACTTATCGGGGATGCCAGCGATGGTATTCCGGGAGTAAGAAAGGTAGGAGTAAAGAAAGCTGTACCTATGCTTGAAAAATACGGGAACCTTGAGGGAATCTATGAGAACCTGGATAAGCTTGTGGAGCTTCCGGGAATCGGAAAGGGCCTTGTAAAGAATATAGAGGAGGACAGGGAGATGGCTTTCCTGAGTCGTGACCTGGCCACTATAGATGTAGATGTACCTCTGGACTACCACCTGGACATCATGTCCCACGGGATAGAAAATGATAAGCTCTACGCTCTCTTTAAGGAGCTGGAGTTCAGAGTACTCATTAAAAAACTGGGACTGAAGGAGAAGGCAGAGGAGGCAAAGACTGCTGCCCCTGCGGAAAACCATTCGGCTCAGCTGAACCTCTTTGGGATGATGGGAGGAGGAGCCCAGGCTCCTGCAGCGGAGGAAACTCCAGAGACTACCATCATAATAAGGGAGAAGACTCACTTTGATGAGATGGTAAAAAAAGCAGTATCGGAAGGCAGAGCAGCTATAATAATGGGAGAGGCAGGTATGGCTGTATCTCTCAAGAGGAGCTGCTACTATGTGCCTCTGCACCACGACTATATAGGGGCTAATAATATCCCTAAGGAACTTATGGTGGAGTTTCTTGCCCATGAGAAGGTAGAGTTTATCTCATATAAGTTTAAGGATATCCTAAAAGCAGGGTATGGGGTAAAAAATATCTCCTTCGATGCAATGATAGCTTACTATCTGCTCACAGCCCACACAAAGGAGGAGGTAGACCAGCTTATCTACAATGAAACTGGAGAGGAGCTTGAGAGCTACAAGGATGTCTTTGGTAAGGAGGAGCCTGGTAAGGTCGATATAGAGAAGATGGGAGAGTTTCTAATAAAGAGAAGCAGAGGAGTCTACGACCTGGCAGAGGAGCTGGAGGAGAGACTCAAGGAGGAGGATCTTACAAGCCTCTACAAGGAGATAGAGATGCCCCTTATGCCGATCCTTGCTCAGATGGAGATGACGGGAATCGCAATAGATCCAGCCTACTTTGAGAGCTTCGGTGAGGAGCTAAAGGTAAAGCTGGAGGAGCTGAAGAAGAGTATCTATGAGATAGCCGAAGAGGGGTTTAACCTAAACTCCCCTAAGCAGCTGGGAGAGATACTCTTTATGAAGCTCAACATAGACACAACTGGTGTAAAGAAGACCAAAACGGGATACTCTACAAATGTAGATGTTCTTGAGTACCTGAGAGACAGGGGAGAGAAGATAGCCGAGTATATACTGGAGTACAGGAAGCTGGCTAAGCTGAGCTCTACCTATGTAGAGGCTCTTCCTAAGCTTGTGGACAGGGAGAACAGACTGCACACTACATTTAACCAGACGGGAACAACTACCGGAAGACTTTCATCTTCCAACCCAAACCTTCAGAATATACCGGTAAAAACAGATGAGGGAATAAGGATAAGACAGGGGTTTGTGGCTAAACCGGGATATAAGCTCCTTGCACTGGACTACTCTCAGATAGAGCTGAGAGTACTGGCTGAGATCTCTAGAGATGAAAATCTTATGGGTGCATACAGGGATCACCTGGATCTCCACGCTCTTACTGCCCAGAGGATCTTCGATTTAGAAGAGGGGGAAGAGGTAACAAGAGAGCAGAGAACCATGGCTAAGATTGTAAACTTCAGTATCATCTATGGAAAGACAGCCTTTGGACTGGCTAAGGAGCTTTCCATAACCCAGAAGGATGCCAAGGAGTATATAGCCAGATACTTTGCCCAGTATCCAAAGGTAAAGGAGCTGGAGGAGAGCATCATAGCTGACGCAGAGGAAAAGGGATATGTAAAAACCCTCTTTGGAAGAAAGAGAAGAGTAGATGGAATTACAGCCAAGAACAACAATATAAAGAAGCAGGCTGAGAGGATGGCTGTGAATACAGTGATCCAGGGAACAGCTGCAGATATACTTAAGAAGGTAATGATAGAGGTAGCCAAGGTAATAGAGGGGAAGGATGATATAACTCTGAACCTGCAGGTACACGATGAACTTATCTTTGAGGTAAAGGATGAAAAAGCTGCAGAGTATGCAGAGATTATAAAAAAGGTCATGGAGGAGAGCATAAGCTTTGAAGGAGTGGAGCTTGAGGCAAATGTGGCCATAGGAAGTAACTGGGCAGAAGCCAAGTAAGTAAGGAGGCGATGATGTCATATACACATCAGGTAAAAGAGGAGATACTGAAGAAGCCTGTGGAATCCTCTGAGGAGAAGATGCTGGAAGTATTTGCTTTTTTAAAGTCAAAGAGCTCATTCTTAGAGGACAGGATAGAGCTAAGACTTGAAAATAAGGATCTGGCAGAAAGGGTCTACGGTTTTTTAAGGGAACTGGTGAGCCTAAAGATATTTATCAAGTACTCAACAAGCAGAAGGTTTGGAGAGCATAATGTATATATAATTACCATCCCCAGGCAGGCAGGGTATAATGCCTTTGTAGGCCTAATGGATGAGTATGAGAAGAAGGATTTTTCTGATATAGAGGCGGAGCTTCGTGGATTTTTGAGAGGGGTATTCCTTGGGTGCGGTTATATAAAATCTCCAGATAAGGAGTATGCCCTGGACTTCTTCATAGATGATGAGAGTACAGGAGAAAAGGTCTATGAGCTCCTAAAGCTCAAGGAGAAGAGGGTTTCTAAGACCAAGAAGAGAAATAAACACCTTGTATATCTGAGAAATTCAGAGGATATCATGGATATCATGGTGATGATAGGGTCCCTTCAGGAGTTCTTCAAGTATGAAGAGGTAATTATGATGAAGGAGCTGAAGAATAAAACTATCAGGGAGATGAATTGGGAGGTAGCCAATGAAACCAAGTCCCTGGATACTGGTAAAAAGCAGATAAAAATGATAGACTATATTTCAGAACATACAGGGCTTCAGAATCTCAGTTCCGTACTGGAGGAGGTAGCTAAGCTCAGGGTTAAAAACCCAGAGGCTTCCCTCACGGAACTGGCAGAGATGATAGGTATATCCAAGTCGGGAGTAAGAAACAGGTTCAGAAGGATAGAGCAGATCTATAAGGAGCTCGTGGAAAAAAATAAGTCACAGAACTGATAGCGAGGAATTATGAAGATAATAGACAACATATTTACAGAAGACATAAAGGTATCAAATACCTATGTGGCAATAGGTTCCTTTGACGGTATTCACCACGGACACAGAGAGGTTATACAGGGAGCAGTGAACAAAGCAAAGGAGAACGGGGGGAAGTCTCTAGTCTTTACCTTTGCCAACCATCCCCTAGAAATTGTAAATAAGGATATCGCTCCAAGACTGATAAACTCCAAGGAGGAAAAGATCCATGTGCTGGAGAAGCTAGGGGTGGACTATGTGGTATTTCAGCCCTTTGACAAGCAGTTTGCACACATAAGCCCCCTTGACTTTGTGGAGGATCTTCTCCACGAAAAGCTAGGAGCCAGAGAGGTATTTGTGGGATTTAACTTCTCCTTTGGAGAGGGGGGAGCTGCAAAGACCAAGGATCTCAAGGATCTGGGGAAGGCTGTTGGAATAGAGGTGAATGAGATAAAGCCTGTAAAGAAAAACGACCAGGTAATAAGCTCCACCCTCATAAGGAGACTCATAAGTGAAGGTAAGCTCGATGAGGTGGAGAAGTTTCTGGGATATCCTGTATTTATTATAGGAGAGGTAGTCCATGGAAAGAAGCTGGGTAGGAAGATGGGATTCCCCACTGCCAACCTGAGTATATTAAATAAGGTCTATCCTCCCTTTGGGCTCTATGGGGCCAAGGTAAGGGTAGAGGGAGAGGACTTTGAGAGGGATGCAGTGGTTAACATCGGGAAGAACCCCACACTGAAGCCAGGGGAGCAGAGTATAGAGGTCCATATCCTGGATTTTGATGAGTATATCTATGGAAAGAAGATATACCTGAAGCTCAAGAAGTATCTCAGAGAGGAGAAAAAGTTTTCCTCTATGGAGGAGCTGAGGGAAGCCATAAAAAATGATGTACTCATGTGGAAGGAGTATGTAAAAGAGGTAGAAGATGGAGGAAATTAAGTTAAAATTAGACAACTTTGAGGGACCTCTGGACCTTCTTCTTCACCTTCTACAAAAGAAGGAGCTGTCCATAGAGGAGATAGAGATATCTAAACTGATAGATGAGTATCTCCATGTAATCTCCAATGCCAAGAGGGACAGCCTGAATATAAAGGTGGAGTTTCTCATAATAGCCAGTGAACTGCTGGAGATCAAAGCTCTTTCCATCCTCAGCATGAGGGAGAAGGAGAAGAGAGAGGAGGAGCTTTCCAAGAGGCTGAAGGAGTATAAGTTCTTCAAGGAGATAAGTGAGAAGCTCAAGGAGATGGAGAGGGTATACAATAAGCCTTACTCCCTGGGAGAGGGAAGAAGGATAGTTAAAACTGCCAGCAAGGAGTTTGATATACGTACCCTTACCCTGGAGGGAATCTTCAAAGCCTACAGCAAGTATCTGGAGGACGAGGAGAAGGAGAGCCTCCATATAAATGTGGAGCAGAAGTTTACCATCAAGGAAGAGATAGATGGTATACAGGCCTTTGTAAAAAGAGCAAGGGTGAGTATCGGAAGTATCTTTGAGAGAGCTAGGTCCAGGATGCACCTTGTATATATCTTCCTTGCAGTACTGGAGCTCTATAAGAGTAACAGTATAGTTATCGAGGAAAGTGAATTAAAGTTTGTTTAGGGTGGCTTTGTCACCCTTTCTTAATATATAGTGAAATTAGAAACCCTTTAATTTCAGCAGATGAAGTCAGAAAAAAATTTAATTGAAGGGATGAAAGGTAGAAAAGATGTTTAAAAGCGGAATACTGGTAATGATGATAACCATGGCAAGCAGGGTATTGGGGTTGTTCAGAACAATTCTTATAGCCTACTACTTTGGAGCAAGTAAGTTTACAGATGCATATTTCAGTGCATTTAAGATAAGTAACCTGTTCAGGCAGGTACTGGGAGAGGGAGCACTGGGGACGGTATTTATCCCCCTCTACAATGAAAGGGTGCAGAAGGAGGGTGAGGAGAAAGGAAAGGTCCTCATCTACTCCATCCTAAATCTTCTCTTTGTAGTGACAACCATCTTGTCTCTTTTGACGGTGATATTTTCCAAGGAGATAATAGAGATTATAGTTCGGGGATACCCTGCAGAGACAAAGGAGATAGCTTCGGAACTTCTTAAGATAATGGCTTTCTATCTTCTCTTTATAGGGATGTCGGGAATGATAGCTGCGATACTAAATAACTTTAGGAAGTTTTTGATCCCAGCCAGCACATCCCTTCTCTTTAATATGGCTGTGATAGCTTCAGCGAGCCTTTTTGGTAGGAGGTTTGGAATAGAAGCTCTGGCAGCAGGAGTTCTCGTTGGAGGAATACTTCAGTTTCTTGTGGTACTGCCGAGCTTCTTTAAGATAGTCAAAGGATACAGCTTTAAGATAGACTTTAAGGATCCCTACCTTAAAAGGATATTTCTGCTGCTTATACCTATGCTCCTTGGAATATTTGCAAGGCAGATAAACTCAGTGGTGGATCAGTTCTTTGCTTCCTATCTGAAATCAGGGGGAGTAACAGCCCTTGAAAATGCTACGAGACTCTATAACCTTCCCCTGGGAGTATTTGGGATATCCCTGGCTACTGTTGTGTACCCTACAATGTCCAGAGCCATGGAGAGGAAGGATTTCGA
This sequence comes from Propionigenium maris DSM 9537, assembly GCF_027925155.1. Classification (GTDB taxonomy): domain Bacteria; phylum Fusobacteriota; class Fusobacteriia; order Fusobacteriales; family Fusobacteriaceae; genus Propionigenium; species Propionigenium maris. The sequence goes on from NZ_BSDY01000028.1 coordinate 7,822, forward strand.
TCAGGTAGAGGATAAGCTTATTAAGGGGATGAATATACTGATGTTCCTTATACTGCCATCTATGGCGGTATTTACAATGTATTCTGTAGAGGTAATAGAGCTGGTGTTCTCCAGGGGAAGGTATAGTCCAGAGGCAATACTGGTAACATCCCAGGCCCTTCTCTTCTATTCATTGGGGCTCTATTTCTATACGGGAACCCACTTAATCAGCAGGGCCTACTATGGAATGAAGAATACCAAGGATCCGGTAAAGTTTTCTATAATTTCCATCCTTATAAACATATGTTTAAATGCCCTTCTTATAGGACCGCTGAGGCACATGGGACTGGCTCTGGCTACAGCTGTGGCTTCTGGAGTAAACTTTATCCTGCTTCTTATCTTCTTCAGGAGGAAGTACCTGAAGATAGATATAGGAAGGGTAGGAAGGTTTACTGGAATGGTAGCAGCAGCAGTTGTGATATCCATATTGGCGAGCTTTTTCATAGAGAATACAATTTTAAAGCTTGTGGCATTTTCAGCTGTCTATCTGGGAGTGTGGGCTATTCCTTTAAAGAGAAGGGGAGTAGAGATATTTTAAATGGAAGTGGAGGTTGATTCTATGAATATACAGGAGCAAACAAGGAGAGTTGTGGAGCTTTCCCTGAAACTGGGAACCCTTATGCTTCTTGTAGTCTGGAGCTTTAAGATAATACAGCCCATGCTGCTCATAGGAGTATGGGGGGCAATAATAGCTATAGGAGCTTATCCAGCATACACCAGGTTGATTAAGATCTTTAGAGGAAGGGAGGCCTTGGCAGCAGTGAGTATGTGTCTGGCTCTCATTCTTATCCTTCTACTGCCAGTGGGGATGCTCACAGCTAATGCGGCTAAGTCCCTGGAGGGGCTGGCAGGGCTTCTGGAAGCTGGTAAGGTGGTAATCCCACCTCCAGGAGAGGAGCTAAAGGAGATACCGGTAATCGGGGAAAGCCTCTATGAAGGCTGGTATATGGCCTCTACAAATATGATGGAGGTTGTGAAGTATGCCCTTCCCCACATAAAAAGTATGGCTCCCAAAGTTCTGACCTTTGCAGGGAATATGGGAGTGAGTGTATTTCAGACTATAATTTCCATAGTGATGGCTGGAATATTTTTACTCTATGGAAGGGGGGCCGGTCGGGTATCTGAGAAGGTATCGAAGGTCCTACTGGGAGACTATATCTCAGATTTTACAGGCCTTGCAGCAGGAACCATAAGAAGTGTTGTGCAGGGGATAATAGGTGTAGGTGTAATCCAGGGACTTGCAGCTGGTATAGGACTGAGTCTTGCAGGGGTTCCAGGAGCTGGGATATGGACTGTATTAACTATCTTTATATGTGTGGTACAGCTGCCTCCGATGATAGTTCTGGGCCCTGTAGCAGTCTATCTATTTGCTACCGGGAGCTTGCTAACAGCTATCCTCTTCTCAATATGGGTACTGGTTATAACCTTCGGTGATACACCTCTCAGAGCTATGCTCTTTGGAAGGGGACTGGAGGTTCCGAGCCTGGTTATCTTTGTGGGAACCATGGGAGGAGTCCTGAACTGGGGGATAGTGGGACTATTTGTAGGAGCAGTAGTTCTGGCGCTAGGCTATAAGTTTGCAGAGACCCTTATAACCACTGAGATGGGTGAGGAAGAGCAGGATACTGAGATCGTGAAGGAGTAGAGGAGCTTTTCCCTTTCATTAAAGGAGAATAGATTTAACTTTATAGTGAAAAGATTAAAAAAGGAGTAGTACTACTACTCCTTTTTTATGTAATATAGATAGCGATTAATCTTTAGTGTTCAACTATGTGATCTAAGTATTCCTTTAGTTCCTTTTCAGTGTCAGCAGAGGCTATGAGGTGGTTTTCTGGGTCTAATAACCTATAGGGTTTTGAATCTCTACTTAAAAATTTAGTTCTGTGATGCTGAATCTTCCAGTCATTTTCAGTATATGTAGTTTCCCAAAGGAAACGTCCTTTAAAGGTTCTGTTTCCATAAAGTTTTTCTAATGACATATCTTAACCTCCTTCCCATAACGACTCCTTTTTAAACAATACACTTCATTTCTTAAAAACATCTTAAATGAAGAAATCTGTAATATTTCAGTGATATAAGAAGGAGTAAAATATAGATGTTTTATGCTTTTTAAGATTGGTTAACAGCCCAAAGTTTGTAACTAAATATGAGAGAAAAGATTTGATAGTATCCATCCTCCTCTGTTGCAAAACGTGTATTATACTCGTATTTCATAATCTCATAGAGGAACTCGAGGTTTACTTTATTATTTGAAAACTCCCTTCCTATTCCAAAGGCACCGTAGAGACCTCCATCTGCCCCCTTTACGTCTGTTGCATCTCCAGCCTTGGCAAATGCCCAGCCAGCTCTTCCAATTAAATACAGATCACCCCTAACTTTATATTTCCCCACTAGATAGAGAGGACTTGTACTATGACCCTCATAACCATTACTTCCATTGGCAGAATTATGCCATACAATTCCCAAGCCATATCGAAGTGAACTTTTATAATGTACTAGAGCCTCTAGACCAATACTTCCTCCTGGATATATTCCTGTAGGAGTGTGCCCCTCAGCATCTACTGAAAGTTTCCTGTATAGATCTAAACCAAGCTTCAACTCAAGCTCCATTGAATAAGTTAAGGTGGAAACTATCGATAAAAAGGTAATTATAAATAGTCTTTTCACAGTTACTTCCTCCTTCTTGCTTATTTATCTAGCTTGAATATACATGATATTCTGAATAATTCCTCCACATAACCTCAAGATGAGCAAGATGAAAAAACTCTTAATCTTCTCACCTCTCATAGAAAAGATACTAAGTAAGGACATTTAATATAAAGCAATAAAAAAGAGCCCAATAGGGCTCATGTTTATATTTGACTTAATTTAGTAAAGGGGAGTATATCTATAACTCTGCATAAAAATCTGCATATCTTTCTATATTTTTATTCATATCCTCCCTCTCTGCCTCCCACTCCTCAGGGGGTTAACTGATTAAGTTTCTCTAGGGAACTTTTCATGGGTTTGATGATATCCCTAACTTCATGGTACTCAAAATCTCTCCCAAAGGATAGGGCACCGATACACAATACACCTAAAACTATTATTTTATTCATCCACTGTTTCCTCCTTTTTACTGTTTCTATGGTTTTATTTTATAGAAGAACTTTGACAGGGAAGTGACTGGGGGATGAAGAATTACTTCTAAGTGGTGTCATTATCCTGTCACAATAAAAGGTTATGTCAGGATTTTAATTTTAAACAAAAAAGGTGAAGACGGGGGCCTTCACCTTTTTCTGGGAGTTTTTACGAAATATCTTTCAACTGTTATCTACTACACAGATATAATACTGCTCTTCTGTGTATTTTCTATGTCTTTCTCATAATAATTTATGGGCTAATCTTTAATTTAGGTTTTGCTTTATTTGAGTTTTAATAAGTTGCTAGAGCTCTACCCAATACCTTCTTGTCCCCTCTACGGAGTTTTCCAGCACCCCGCCATTTAATCTTATAACCCCCTGGGAGCCTCTATTGTCCTCATCACATGTAATAAGAATCTTGTCCATTCCCTCGTTTCTGAGGATCTCTAAGCACATACCTAACATCTTCCTCCCATATCCGGCCCTACGGTAGTCCTTTCTTATATAATACCCAATATTTCCTCCACGCTTGAGGAGATGGTCTGTCAACGTTCTCCTCACCTTTATTATCCCCACAGGCCTTTCCTCAGCATAGAACCAATAGATAGTCTGGGGAACCCTTCCAGGTTTGAGATCTATTCCCCTTGCCTCATCGTGTCTTTTCTTGAGAAATTCCAAAAAATCTTCCTCTGAAACTTGGTCCATCATAAAGCCAGCTTCCTCACCATTAACATCCATTATTAGTTCATAGATCTCCTGGGGTTCATCCAGAGTCAATTCCCTTAAATACATTTTCACTCCCCCTTTTACAGTGTTTTTTGAATAGTATTTTATTCCAATTAAAATGTCAAGGGATCTCTTTAATGGATTACATCTAAAAAAGTGGAACAAAGGGAAGGAAGAAATTTGCTACTCCTTAGCTCCCTCCATAAAGTGGTTCAGGAGTTCTGAAATTTCAACTGTACTCCTCTCCTTCCACTCTAGGTCCTCTAAAATTTTATTCAGGATCAAGGATAGCTTCTCCTTTTCTCCCCTCTCAATAAAAGAGATATAAGCTTCTAGGAACTCTTCCATTATCCTGAGATCCTCAATGTGGATTTCACTAAGACTCTGGTTTTTAAACTCAGAATAGAGAAACATCAATTTATCCATAAATATCCCGGAGCCTCTTATAATTCTCTGATACTGAGTATTATCTATCTCCTTAACTCTTCTCATCAGCAGTTCCCGATACAGGTATCCCTTTAATAGAAGATCATCAATATGCTCCCTTTTTTCCTCTCTGTGGAGCCCGTCGATCCTCCTTAAAATTAAAAGGTCATTTTTAAACATGGCTATTAACCGTATCTTTATTCCCATATGCTCCCTGTCTAAAAAGAGGTACTCAGCTACAACAACAATTACTCCTGCCAAGATCGTGTAAAATCCCCTTTGGAGGTAGACGGCTTCTGGGGACAGGTATGAGATGGTCATCAATATAGTGCTCAGAGTGGTAAACATAACCATTACAGGATAGTTCACTCCCAGAAAGAAGAATGCAGGAAAAAATGAAGATATAGCCAGAACAGCCTTTAAGGTGTTTGTCTCAATTAGAGGAATTACAATGCTGGCTAAAAGGATTCCCAGAAGAGTCCCTGCTATTCTGTTAATAGTCTTTCTTCTTGTATCCTTGCTGTAGGGAAGGGTTAGTACTAGCATGGTTGTAGGCAGCCATATGGATTTTTCCAGGGAGTACTCCCTTGCCAGAAAAACTCCGAGAGTTACTACTATGGACATCTTCATTGCATATCTAAATCTTGCAGAGTGAGGATTTAAAGCCCTTTTGAGCCATAGGAAATAGTTTTTACTGCTTGGGTGATAAGGACTACTTCCAGAATCCCTTGGAGCTATCAGATCTATCTTTTTGTCCACCAATATCTTCTCTAAGGTATTTTCAAGCTCAGGATAAGCCTCGCTGGTCCCCTTGAGTTTCTTTAGGCCTTTGATGAAGGTTTCAGACCTTAGAAGCTTTTCTGAAGTGATTTTATCTCTGTTGAAGTCCCTTCTTATGCATTCTATATAGTTGTGGAGGGCTAAGGCAAAATCAAAGAGATCTCTTCCGTGGGAAGTGCTCAGAAGAGGACCATATGAACTTTTATAAAACTCACCAAGGAACTTCTGATAGGAAGCCCTTGTCTCTTCTCTTACCTTTGAGGTGTTTTTTTTACTTTTGTAGCTCATTACTTCCCCTAAAATCTTATCTAGATAATCCTCTACAAGACCCCTCATTATCTTGTCTGGATCAGCCGCCCAAAGGATCTGGGGTGTCATCACACTTAATATAATCCCAATAGAAACTCCAGCCATGTTGGTTAAAGAGCTTGCAAGGCTTTTATTTGAAAGAGAGAGGAGGTAGATAAGGAGTATGGGGCGGTGAGCCATAAAACCACCGAGGTACTCCTCAAAGGAAAAAAAGGTAACTACTCCCACGAAGAGGAAGGTTATAGTTAAGAGGGGGAAGACTCCTCCCATAGTGAGAAGGGCTAAGAGTACAGCAAGGTTGATACCCAGTATAAGCTTTACAGTACGCAGAACTACCCTCCTTCTATTAAACCCCTTGGAGGTTACAAAGTATGTATGGACAGCTCCTATGCCAGATAAAACTGCTGGAGATAGTCCCAAGGTGTAGTAAACCACAATGAAGGGAAGAAAACCGATAAAGGTAACCCTACCAGCTCTTTTTATTCGTTCTATATATAACATTTATTCTCCTTTGAAATTTTTAATATTTTATATTATACCATAAGAGATGAGGGCTTTAAATTATTTTCTTTTCTTCACAGGGAAGGATGAAGGTGAAGTCAGGAAGACTCGTCTTCTAAAAAAATTTAGAGGAGTGATTCAAATTAAGTTTTTTCCTTGGAACCTTGATAGTACACCTAGGAGGCTCAATTATGTAAAAGTTTATTGTTTTTTTAGGTATTTTCAAATATAATATCATTAAACTCAATAATTCTGAAAAAGGCAAAGCAGTGGAAATGCTGTGACGCAAAGCTAGAGGGTCTAAGTCCATTTGAGATATGACAGCCAGTTGCCAAACTTTTTTAGAGGATAGGATTCACCCCTCTTTTTTTGTTTGTCTAAATTTAGATGAAGGGAGAAGGATCAAAGAAATAGTTGATTATAGGGGAATTTAAATATGATATTGAGGAACAACTTAGGAAAAGATTAAGTAGGGAGAGCGAATGAGAAGATTAAAGATAGGGGTAAGCCTCTATATTATTGCGTTAATAACAATAACACTGGGATTCTATATGTATAACTTAGAGAGACAAAAAAATATCCTCCTTTCCGAGCTGGAGAAGGGGATTGAACTGATAGAGAGCATACTGCCAGCAGACTATCACGACAGAATATTAAGGGGGGAGGAGATCTCCCTGGCAGAGCATGAACTGCTGACTAAACAGCTGACCCTCTATGCTAACTCTGAGGGGATGAAGTATGTCTATACCATGGTTGCTACCCCACAGGAGCTTGCCTACTCAACAAGCAGTGTGCCTATGAGACAACTTAAAAATGGAGATTACGGAATATTTCTGGAAACGATAGTTCCAGAGGATGACTCCATCTATTCCATTAAAAGCAGGATCCTTCAGGGGGAGGAAGAGGATTTTACAGGGCGATACAAGGATAAGTGGGGAGAGTATAGTGCTCTCATAGTTGGAAAGAATACAGCTGATGGTAGGAGATACCTTATCGGGGCGGAATATGATTTAAATGAATACAGAAAAACAGTTCTTCTGGAAACCTTTAAGCTCTTACTTATAGACCTGTTATTTATGGTACTTGCTCTGCCCCTTATCCATCTCATCTTTCAAGAGTTTAAGCGTGAAAAGCAAATGATCAAGGAGGAGGGGATGAGGGATGAGCTCACAGGTCTCTATACACGAAAAGCCTTGGAGATGGTAGAGGTAAGGATAACCTCTAAGAAACCCACACAGTGGGCAGCGTTTTACTTTGACCTGGATGGACTGAAGAAGATAAATGATTCCAAGGGGCATAGGGCAGGGGATAGATATATTACTGATTTTAGTCAAATACTCCAAAGTACCTTTATAGGAGATGATTTTCTTTTGAGGGTAGGGGGAGATGAGTTTTTAGTGGTTGTGGATCTGGTTCATGAAGGTAACTTATCGGAAGTCTGGAAAAGGCTTCTAGATAGAAGTCGCAACTCAGATGTCTCCTTCTCGACGGGAGTAGAGCTCTTTAAAACAACCGAATTTAAAAGTTTGGACGAGATCATCAAGATTACAGACCACAGGATGTACCTGGAAAAGAAGAGGAAGTATCAGGAGGAAGGTTCCGGAAAAGATTAGAGAAGTGTGTGAATAATTAATTTAAATGAGGCCTGGGATACCCCAGGCCTCTATTGTTATTTAAAAATATGCGATAAAAATCTTAACTCAATCTACTATACATGAGCTCTAAAGCTGTGGAAGCCTCTTCCTGGACTACCTCTCCCTTTAAAGTCTCTCTAACCTTGGCATACTCTTTAGAATCGGTTCCAAATTCATGCATAAGCTCTAGTGCTGAGTAGCTGCTAACTTCCGTGTTGCCTTTTGAAGTGATACTTTTCTTAAAGGTCTCGTTAACATTGGTTTCACCACTATACATTACATCTAAAGCAGAGGTTCTGTGATCCTCTAGGGCATAAATTTTCTTTTCAAAAGTTTTTGTTTGGTTGCTTCCCTCTCCTGTAACACCTGCCATTACCAGAGTGGGAAGGATTAAGATTCCTAATAATTTCTTTTTCATAGTTCCTTCCTTATATTGAATTTAAATTAGGCCAAATCATATCACGAGTTTAACCTAAAAATCAACCTTTATTTTAAGTATTTTTAGTGTTATTTTAATAGGAAAAATTTCATGAAAAAATAAGAAAAAAGACGCTCTTAGGCGTCTCTTTTTTTCTTGAGTTTTTCTTTATTCTCTATCTCTTTTTTGTCTGAACAGCGTAGTTTTTATAGCCACCAGATAGGTTGTAGCAGTCAAACCCCAGGTTTAACATCACATTGTGAGCTGCGTTACCGGTAACTCCCTTATTGCAGTGAACTACATACTTTCTTCCTTTGTCTAGGTCCTTCCCTCTGCTTCTTAGCTCTCCCAGAGGAATATTGATTGCTCCAGGAATATGAGCAGCCTCATACTGTTTAGGAGATCTCACATCGATCACAGTGTAACTGTCCCTGTTTTCACAAAGCTCCTTAACTGTTATAATCTTATTTTTTCCATAGATGGCATTTTCCAGGATCATTCCAGTGTACATAACAGGATCCTTAGTTGTAGAAAATGGTGGAGCATAAGCCAGGTCCAGATGGAAGAACTCATCCACTGTAGCTCCGCTACTTATAAGAGCCACAAATACATCCATCCTCTTATCCACTCCATTTTCCCCAAGGATCTGAACCCCCAGAAGTTTTCCGCTTCTTCTGTCGGCTACAGCCTTTATGACCATCTCGCTGCTTCCTTCAAAGTAAGCTGTCTGGTTGGGCTTGATGTTGTGGATAACCTCTACGTCATATCCCCTCTCAAGAGCTTGCTCCTCGTTCATCCCCGTCTGAGCTACAGCCATACCAAAAACCTTGAATATGCCTGTTCCCAGGATTCCCTTAAATCTAAGGTTACCTCCAGTGATTACATCTCCACATATTCTTCCCATCTTGTTGGCTGTAGAACCCAGAGGAACATAGAGGGGTTCCCCATTTATCCTTGACCATGCCATAGCCACATCCCCCACAGCATAGATGCTGTCCACACTTGTTTCCAGCCTGTGGTTCACCTCTATGGCTCCATTGGAATAGGTTTTTACCCCTGCCTCCTGAGCCAGTTTGGAGTTTGGCTTTACACCGGTACAAACGAGAACCAGGTCTGCCTCTACTGTTCTTCCAGATCTGGTTTTAACAGCCCCCTCCTCTATCTCTGCTACCTCCTCTCCCAGGAGAAGCTTAACTCCCTTCTTAGTCAGGTAATCCTCTAGATAGACGGACATATCTTTGTCCATCTTAGTCATAGCTCTCTCTTCTTTTTCTATTACCGTAGTTTCTATCCCCAGATTTTCCAGGTTCTCCAGGAGCTCCAGTCCTATATACCCAGCTCCTACTACTACAGCCTTCTTGGGAGCTTTCTCCACAATATAATCTATTATCCTGTCAGCTGACTGAACATTCCTCAGGGTAAATACATTTTCCCTTTCGATTCCTGCAATTGGAGGAAGGAGGGGAGTGGCTCCTGTAGCTACTACCAGTTTGTCGTAGGAATCCTTAAAGACCTCCTCTGTCTCAAGGTTTTTTACCTCAATCTTCTTTTCCTTACTGTCTATGGAGAGGACCTCGTGACCGGTCTTAAGGGTCATATTAAATCTCTCCTCAAACCACTTGGGATTTCTTGGGGTGAGGTTGTCCCTTTCTATGGACTCCTCTCCTATATAGTAGGGAAGGCCGCATCCAGAGTAGCTGATATCACTATCCCTTTCATAGACGGTTATCTGGCACTCCTCATTATTTCTCCTTGCCTTAGCTGCAACAGATGTACCTGCTGCCACGGAACCGATTATTACTATCTTCATTGTATCTCTCCTCCTATGCTTTTACTTCCCTTGGAATAAAATATTTTCTTGTTGAATTAGATATTCTTACTAACATAAGCATTACAGGAACCTCCACAAGGAGTCCCACGACAGTGGCTAATGTCACCCCGGAGTCTATTCCAAATAGAGATATAGCTACAGCCACTGCAAGCTCAAAGAAGTTGCTGGCTCCTATCATTGCTCCTGGAGACGCTACCTCATGAGGCATCTTCCACTTCCTTGCCCAAAAGTATGCCACAAAGAAGATAAGGAAGGTCTGAATGGTAAGTGGTATAGAGATTAGCAGTATATCCATTGGATTGGTCAGAAGCTTCTCTCCCTGGAATGAGAATATGATTACAAGGGTAAGAAGAAGACCAGTCATTGTACTCTTGTCAAACTTCTTTATAAAGTGATTTTCCAGGTAATGGATACCCCTTCCTGCTACAACTGCCTTTCTTGTTATCCATGCTGCTCCAAGGGGAGTCACTACAAATAATACCACAGACAGAAGAAGAGTTGCATAGGGCACCGTTATATTTGATACTCCTAGAAGGAATCCTACAATGGGAACAAAGGCAACTAAAAGGATGAGATCATTTACCGCCACCTGTACCAGGGTGTATGCTGTATCCCCCTTGGTAAGCTTACTCCACACAAATACCATAGCTGTACACGGTGCTGCTCCCAGAAGGACTGCCCCGGTTACATACTCATCTGCCAGCTCTCCAGATATGAGACCTCCGAAAACTCCCTTTAGGAAGAAAACTGCAATAACATACATGGTAAAGGGCTTTATCAACCAGTTTATACTTGTGGTTATGGTTAGACCCTTTAAATTTTTTGTAGCATTAACTATGCTCTTGAAATCGATCTTCAGCATCATAGGATAGATAATCAGCCAGATTAACACAGCTATGGGCATGGATATGTTGGCGTACTCCATCCTTCCCAGTACCTCTGGGATTTTAGGCAGGTATCTTCCAACTAGTGTTCCACCTATCATACACAGTATTACCCAGAGGGTCAGATACTTTTCAAAAAAATTAATTCCCGCTTCCTTTTTCATTTTTCTCCTCCTTATATGATTAAAAAATCATATTTATTTTTAAAAAATTTATTGTTGGATTTCATTATAAATTTATATGATTAAAAAGTCATATAGCTGTCTAAAAAAATTAACAGTTGCTACATCCAGCTTTGTTCAAATCGGTTACAAAGACCTCGCCCTTGAGCCTCTCTTCTAGGATCTCTCTAATAAAGGTGTTTTCCTTTAAAAATTCCTCTGAGATCTCATAGTCTATCCACTGGGATCTCCTCTCCCCTGTGATTACTCCCGCTTTCTTCAGTTTATTCAGGTGTCTTGAAAGGTTGGACTGGTTCAGTTCCAGGATCTCCTCCAACACGCAGACACAGACCTTTCCCCTGCTATAAAGGATATTTAGTATTCTCATCCTGTTTATATCTGCAATTAACTTAAGTATCTCTATTATCTCCATCTATCCCTCCTCGTTATATGATTTTATACTCATATACTAGATCAACTTCATATTAAAGTCAACCACTTAATTGTCTTAAAATGATAAAAATTATACCCTTTAAAAGATTCAGTTCTAATAATAGATTTTTTATTCCAATTAAACACAAAAAGCTTGCATTCGATCTAAAAATCCTGTATACTTTTTTGTGGGGGCTTTAAATAAAGAATAAACTTTATTATTGGAGGTCATGTAGTAAAGTTTATTATTTGGGTTAAAAAAGCAGTAAGATGGGGGTCTTACTGCTTTTTTATTATCTCTATATAATTTTCCTTGTAGGTTTCCTTTAATCTTCTTCTTTCCCTTCTGAGCTCTTCCCTTTCATCTCGAAGGTTTTTGTATCTCTCTATGTCCTGTTCATCCTTTACCATCATACAGTGATTCATCTGACCTCTGATCTCCCTGAGCCTTCTGTTTATACCTCTCTCCCTCTCCATAAACTCCATTCTCAGGTAGGTGAGTTCCTCTCTCTGTTCATCTGTGAGTTCCATATCATCATTCATCTGCTTCATGTAGTGCCTCTTATGGTGGTTCATCATATGGTGAGACCCTGTGCTTTCAGCTGTTATATTTATAGAAAATAAAATAAAAATTATGAATATCACTCTTTTCATTCTTACACCCCCTGAATACCCTTAATCTACCTCTACTATAATATGCCATATCATTGTGACAAACCTATGACAATTATACCATATAATTAAAAAAAACCACACCTCTAAGGTGTGGTCTTAGTTCTATACTATAGTTATCTTCTCTGTTTTAGTGGCATCGACCTTAAATGAAATAAGAGGTGCGATACTAGGCTTGCAGTTGCACTTCTTCTCCACTTCAAGTTCATTGAGATAAATTGTTTCATTGTTCCTGAGTGTTTTCAACGAGCACTTTATGCAGGTTTCACCTGTAATCTCTTCACCCTTATATCCATTGATCTTTAATCTGTCTCCATGTTTTTCAATAGAAAACTTCGTATCCTTCAGTACCTTTTCAGCTATATGAATATGCATCCTTTATCTCCCTCCTATTAGTGTTTCCCCTAGATTCTTTAAGAGTATATTTCAAAAAAAAACCATTGTCAAAAATAAATTTACCTTAAAAATTAGATTTTTGAACTAAAATAAGATCAAAAATTCTAAAAAAAAACAATTGATATGATAAAAATATAATTACTTTAGATTGTTGTACACCTTTTTTAAATTTTTTTTTTAATTTTGGGGAGCAGATTAATCTACAAAGAAAAAGAGCATGCTCAGGCATGCTCTAATTTTAAAAAAAAATTATACTTTTCTGAAACAGAGAAGTAAGAGGCTCTGCCCTCTGTCTTCATAGAAGGCTCTTCCTATCCTATCTTGACAAAGGTATCGTAATAGGTAACCTGTCCCCCCATCTCTGAGCTACCATTGTAGGTCAAGAAATTTGGGTTTCCGTGCTTGTGGTTCCACCCTGCATACATGTAGACCATATCCTCTCCCAGGGTTTCATCCAGGTGGATGGTACACTCTATCCTTCCATACTTAGAGGACAGGCTTACCCTTTCCCCCTCTGTGTAGGACCTTATATTTTCTCTTCCCACATAGAGTCTGGATAATCCATCCCTTTCTCTGTAGTGCTGGCTAAAGAGGGAGTTTTTAAAGTGGGGACTTATAAGCCTCAGTGGGAACTCCTCGCTCCTCTTGAGAGAGGGGATATATATCGGGATAGGACTCTGTCCCTCCTCCTTGGCACTCTCACTGTAGATCTCGATCTTTCCGCTGGGAGTAGGGAAGGCCATATCCTCCCAGGCAACCTCTCCCCTGCTGAGGTTGATGCTCTTACTCTTTAGGTCCTCTATTGTGAGCCCCACAGGCTCAAGGATCCTTCCTATATAGGTCCTCTTATCTACCTGAGGATACTCCTCCATTCCCATCTCCAGAGCCAGCTTCTGGAAGAAAAAGTACTCGTCCATAAGCTCATCCTCTGGCTCAACTATCCTCTCATTGTAGAGAAGGTAGGGGCTGTGCATAGAGGAGTATATTATATCCTCACTCTCCAGAGTGTTGGTAGATGGGATTATAAGATCACAGTACTTGGCTGTATCTGTCATAAAGCCGTCTATACATACCTTAAACTCAATCTTTTCAAAGGCTGCTATGGATTCGTTGAGGTTTGGATACTGGTTTAGGGGATTACACTTGCTGATAAAGATAGCCTTGATGGGATCTTCAGCGGCTTCAGTCATCCTGTTTATGTAGTCCACAAACTCCGTTACCTGGAAGGTACGGGAATTTACAGAATATGTTTTACTTCCATAGGGGTCTGTATTCAGAAGGGATGGATATACCCTGTTAGAGTAGAAGACCCCTGCTCCCTCTCTTCCTATGTTTTTACTTATAGCCATGAGGGCATCTATTGCCCTGATGGAGTTTCCCCCATTGGTATACTTCTGCATTCCATATCCCAGGAAACACGATACTCCTCCCTGAACTATTATATGGGTGAGGGTCTCTACCTCCTCTTTGGAAACTCCAGTCTCCTCCAAGAGATAGTCCATGGAAAGACCCTCCAGGTACTCCCTGTACTCCTCATACCCGTGGATGTGGGCTTCTGTATATGAGGTGTCGACTCCCCTCTCCTCTATAAGGAGCTTTGTTACAGCCATGGCAAGGGCCCCGTCTGTGGAGGGGTTGGGTGAGATGTGCAGGTCAGCAGCTCTGGCTGACTCATTAACTCTGGGGTCTACTATAACCACCCTAATTCCCTTCTTCTTTGCTTGCAGTACCCTCTCATAGAGGTGGATGGAGGTGTTGTAGGGATTTCTTCCCCATAGAATGATAGTCTTTCCATTGAAGATATCATCTATATCGCTGGACCTCCTGTCTCCAAAATCGTATTTCTGTGCCTGACTTCCTGCTCCCCAGCAAGTACTTCCAGTTGTAGTAGTAATTCCTCCGTAGAAGTTGAAGAAGATATCCTCTATTCCCTTGAGAACTCCCCCAGCTCCCGATTCAGCATAGTGGATTACCGACTGGGAACCATGGGCAGCCTTTAGAGCGGTTAATTTTTCTCCAACAAGCTTAACAGCTTCCTCAAAGGTAATCTCCTTCCAATCGTCACCTACTTTGAGAAGAGGAGTTTTTATCCTGTCCTTGCTGTAGAGCCTGTCCACATGCTTTCTTCCCTTACTGCAGATAATTCCCTTGGTAAAGGCATTATCTGTACTTCCCATTATCTTTGTTACCCTTTTCCCCTTTCTATACACATCAAACTTACACAGGTCGTAGCAGTCCAGTGAGCAGCTGTGAGTAAATTTTTTTGTAAGTTTTTTCATTTCTTCCCCCCTGATAACCTAAAATTTCATAAAATATTTTATTATATTCTCACCCTCATATCAAGGAGGATTTTCTTTTTACCTCATTAAAGAGATGGATATATTCCCCCTTATACTGTAGAATAACAGTCAAAGAAGAACTATAAGGAGATATTATATATGTTTAAGGAGATAGAAAAATATATAGAGGATCTGGAGGATCCCAGGGAGGATATCTTAGAGATCCTTCTGGCTGCCCAGGGCTACTACGGTAAGCTAACTAATGAAGCCATAGAGTATATAGGAAAGCTATGCAACATGAGTACAGAGGAGATAAGGGAGACCATAGAGTTCTTTCCCTTCCTCATAGGAGACAGAAAAAGAATAGAGGTATGTAAGGGGTTTAACTGCTCCATAAAGGGGGCAGATCATATAGAGGAGCTTCTCTTTAAAGAGGACACCGAGGACAGGATCGACCTCATAGAGACCCCGTGCAGGGGAAGGTGTAAAACGGCCCCCAATATCTGGATAGACGACATTCACTATCCAGAGGTTGACCTGGAGAAGCTGGAAAAGATCATAGAGGAGGTGCTGAAGCTGAGATAGGTTCCTATGTAAACCCTGTTTAACCTAGTATTTATAAGGAGTGTTAAGAGTTTGCAGCCTTTTATTTAAAGGGTATATCATCTATATACCTTCGATTATTATTTTGAATAGTAGATACCATTATTTCCGTTGATTATTTCCTCTCTTAGCAGTAAAATATCTTGCTATAAAAAATAATCAAAGGAGGTAAAAAATGGAATTAATGGGTTATGGTCTTGCACTTCTGGCAGGGGTAACTTGGGGAACACTTGGAATAACATCATACTATCTTAAACTTACTGGAATCGGGGTATTTGAAGTGGCCTTTTTAAGGCTGTTTTTTGCCTTCTTGGCTATGCTTACATTTTTCTTTATCAGGAACAGGGAGATGCTGAAGCTTTCAAAGGTGGGAGTAAAACACTCCATCTTAATTGGGACGATCAGCCAGGGGCTTACTAGTCTTGCTCTCTATAAGTGTATCTCCATGACCTCTACCACTGTAGGGGTTATAATGGTGTGTCTGGGTCCTCTCTTTACAGCTATCCTCTCCAGGATCATCTTCAAGGAGGAGTTTACTCTCTTTAAGGGCTTGGCCCTTACACTGGCTTTCTATGGATGTTTCCTCGTGGTTACCGGTGGAGATCTGAGTATCTTAAATACCAATAAGCTGGGACTGGGAGTGGGGCTTGTATCTGGAATAGCCTATGGTTTCTTTCCCATCCTCTCAAAGAGGGTTCCAGTTGAATGCAATACCCTGGGAATACTTATGTACAGCTTCCTGGTGGGATCTATCTTTATGATTCCCTTTACGAACTTTGGAGCACTATTTACATTCTTTAGCTGGAAGCTTCTTCTTCTAGCTGTTATTCTCGGCCTTGTACCAACTGTGCTTTCCTACGGGTTCTATTCAGCTGCAATAAGGTATACTACACCTACCAAGGCTGGGATAGTTGCCCTGATTGAGATCCCTGTTACTGCTATAATCGGAAACTTCTTTTTAGGGGAGTATTTAACTACAATAAATGTAGTTGGAATAGCGGTCCTCCTCTGTGGAACCATCATATCCAAGGGGGAATTCCCTTTAGTAAGAAGAAGGGTAGTTCATTCAAAGGCTTAGATAATTTTTAAAAGCTCCTCCGGGAGCTTTTTTTGTTAGGTAAAGTATAGAATTTATAGAAAAATTACGTGAAGCAACTAGTGCTCCCAGTGATTATTGGGATGCTACGTCACGCTGTTTTTTGTTGCATAAAGAAGAAGATCACATATTAGGTGTAAGATCTGAAGGGCGATATTTTGATTAAGGAAGGGATTAGATTTATAGAGAGCTTTTATAGCTACCCCTACTGTAGCTGAATAATAATTGAGAGTAAAAATACCATTAAAAGCTTCCCCAAGGGGAGCTTTTTTATTGATTTACAGGAAAAAAATCAGATGAAGAGGGGAGGCTTACCTAGGGAGAGGGTGCTAATTATCCTCGAAAATAGCCTTACAAACCCATGAATAGAGGTTGAACTTAAGAAAAACTTAAGAAAATCATTTGTTCATCCTATAGGAAATGAAGTCTCATAAAACTCTGTAAAAGTATTGAATGTACACTTATTAAAGCTTTAATATTATTTACGATCATACATTGAGGTGATATATTTTTAGAATATAAAATATATATTTGATTTTCGTGGTTTTATTAAGTTTTTGAATAATTGATCTCCTTATTTTCGTTGCTTATTTACCCTTTTGAAAGTATAATGTCTTGCCATAAAAAAGTAATGAAAAATATTAAAAAAATAATACTGAGGAGGTAAAAAAATGGAATTAATGGGTTATGGTCTTGCACTTTTAGCAGGAACAACTTGGGGTACACTGGGAATAACATCATACTATCTAAAACTTACAGGAGTCGGGACATTTGAAGTGGCCTTCTTAAGGCTGTTTTTTGCCTTTTTAGCTATGTTTGTATTCTTTAGTTTTAAAGACAGGAGTGTTCTGAAGATCTCCAAGGAGGAGTTGAAGCACACTACACTTATCGGAATCATCAGTCAGGGGATCAGTAGTTTAGCTCTCTATAAGTGCATGTCTATGACTTCTACCACTGTAGGGGTTATCATGGTGTGTCTGGGACCACTTTTTACAACTATACTATCTAGGATTATCTTCAAGGAGGAGTTTACCTTCCTTAAGGGACTTGCTCTTACTATAGCTTTCTACGGGTGTTTTCTTGTAGTTACAGGGGGAGATATAGGAGTATTAAACAGCAACAGTACAGGACTTGGAATAGGTCTTATATCTGGAATGGCCTTTGGAGCCTTCCCTGTATTTTCCAAAAGAGTACCTGTAGAGTGCAATTCCCTTGGAATATTAATGTATAGCTTTCTAGTGGGATCTGTCTTCCTTATTCCCTTCATGAGTTTTGGAGTGATCTTCACATACTTCAGCTGGAAGCTTCTTCTGGTGGCTGTTGTACTGGGAGTTATTCCTACAGCACTATCCTATGGTTTCCTATCAGCAGCTGTAAGGTATATCGCTCCTGCCAAGGCTGGAATTATAGCTCTAGTTGAGATCCCTGTTACTGCTATTATAGGTAACTTCTTTATGGGAGAGTACCTTGGGCTTATCAATGTAGTGGGAATTATTGTTCTTCTTGTTGGGACCGCCATATCCAAGGTAGAACTGCCATCTATTAGAAGAGATCCAGAACTTCAAAAGATATAGAAAGACTTTAAAAGCTTCCTCTGGGAAGCTTTTTTTTATTTTCTTCTAAAAGGATACCTCCCACTCAAGGGTAATAATTAGTTATGAAAACTACTTCAGGGAGGAATGGGATGAAGAGGAAAACCATTATACACTTATTTGAGGAGAGTGTGAAAAGATATAGAGACAATATATTGGTGTGGGAAAAGCAAGGAGGAGAATATAGGGGGATCACCTACAGAGAGGTCTCACGTCTTGTGATGAAGTTTGCCGGTGGCCTTATGGATATGGGGATAGAGACGGGAGAAACCATATCCATTGTATCTGAGGGGAGATCCCAGTGGATTATCACGGAGCTTGGTATCCTCTATGCCGGTGCAGTAAGTGTTCCCATTTCAACTAAGATAGATGAGCTTCCAGATCTCATAGGGCGTCTGAAGCACGCCCAGTGTACCACCATAGTGGTTTCCAAAAATCACCTGAAAAAGATCCTTGCTATCAAGGATAAGCTTCCCCACCTGAAAAGAATAATACATCTGGATACTATAGAGACGGCAGAAAGAGAGATCACTTCAATAGATGAGGTCTATAGAAGGGGAGAGGTATATCTCTCTGTGAGTTCAGCTGCTTTACTTATGAGAAGTGAACAGGTAGGAGAGGAGGACCCCGCAAGTATATGCTATACCTCGGGAACCTCTGGAAACCCCAAGGGAATAGTTCTTACCCATAAAAACTATATAACCAATGTGGAGCAGTCCTCAGCAGTTATCTCAATACCAGAGTGGTATACCTCTCTTCTCATACTTCCGTGGGATCACTCCTTTGCTCATACAGCAGGGATATATACCCTTATGAAAAACGGAGCCAGTATAGCCTCTGTGGAGGTGGGGGAGACGAAGATGGAGACCCTGAAGAACATCCCCAAGAATATAAGGGAGATAAAACCAGTTTTTCTACTTACCGTTCCCTCCCTTGTCCAGAACTTCAAAAAAAACATTGAAAGATCTATAGAGGCCAGGGGAAGACTAACGAAGGTTGTCTTTAATATAGCTCTTGCCATATCCTGCTACTATAGAGATAGTAGCTCTAACAAAACTTCCATAGGAAAGTTTCTTGTTAAACCCCTCTATACCCTCTTTGACAGGACAATCTTCAGTAGGATAAGGGAGGGATTTGGGGGAAGGCTTAAGTTTTTTATAGGAGGAGGATCCCTTCTTAGTCTGGAGATGCAGACCTTCTTCTCAGCCATAGGCCTTCCCATCTATCAGGGGTATGGCCTTACAGAGGCAGCTCCCGTAATCTCTGCCAATGCTCCCGGGAGATTCAAGCTGGGATCATCGGGAATTCCTGTAAAGGATATGGAGATAAAGATTTGCAGTGAGGAGGGAGTGAGTCTTCCTCCAGGGGAGAGGGGGGAGATATGTGTCAGGGGAGAAAATGTAATGAAGGGTTACTGGAGGGATCCAGATTCAACCAGGGAGGTCATAAGGGAAGAGTGGCTCCACACAGGGGATCTTGGATATCTGGATGGAGAGGGGTTTCTCTATGTATTGGGGCGGAAGAAAACCCTTCTCATAGGAGATGATGGGGAAAAATACAGTCCCGAGGGGATAGAGGAAACCATTTGTTCCTCCTCCCCACTTATCTCTCAAATGATACTCTACAATAATCAGTCTTCCTATACAGTAGCTCTCATCGTTCTGGATTCCTACCAGGTGAAAGAACTGTTAAAGAGAAAGAAGCTCACTCTTGGAGATGAGAGGGGGCAGCGTCTGATTATCAAGGTTATAGAGGAGGAGATCAAAAGATACAGGTATGGAGACCGGAAGGGGACCTTTCCCTCCAGATGGCTTCCCTCAGCTTTTAGCCTCCTAGAAGAGGGGTTTACAGAGGAAAATGGGCTCTTAAACTCAACCCTCAAGATAGTCCGTCTAAAGATTCTTCGGACCTATAAGGAAAAGCTAGAGTTTATGTACACCTCCAAGGGAAAAGACATCTACAACAGTGAAAACCTAAAGTGCATATCCAGACTGTAAATAAAAAAAGAGTTTCGCCCTAAGGACGAAACTCTTTTTGTTTTTTATCTGTCGAATAACTCATTGAATACATCGTTGGAGTCTCTGAGCCTCTTATCTGTTTCGATATTCTCAAGCTCCTCTGGAGATATCCTATCCAGGATCATCTCCTCTCTTCTAAAGAACTTTTCAAGTCCCTGGGAGTACTTTGAGTTTTCCTCCACAGGAAGCTGCCACCTCTTAAAGAGTGCTTTCCTTACAAAGGAAGATGTGTTGTCTGAGATAAGACCAGATCTAGAATCGATCTTCTTCTCCACCAGATCTCCGTTTTTAAGGTGCTCCTCTATAAAGGTGAACTTTCCAGGAAGATAGATATCCTCATCTACCATCTTCTGGTAGTACTGCCCCCAAAGGGGAGCTCCAATACTTCCTCCAGTTGCCTTTTCCATTGAGGTATTGTCATCCTTACCTACATAGAGAACTGTAACTAGGTTCGGAGTGATTCCAGCAAACCAGGCTGTTCTGAACTCATTGGTTGTTCCTGTCTTACCACCCTGCTCTATATACTTTCCGTCCTTACCCTTTACTCTGGCATTTCTACCGGAACCATATGTCACTACATCCTTCATCATATGAACTATAAGGGAAACATCCTCGCTCTCAAAGACCTTCTCCCTCTTTATAGGGTTTTCATAGATAACCTTTCCGTATCTGTCCTCTATCCTGGTTATAAACACAGGATCCACCTTGTATCCTCCATTGGAGAATGGCAGGTAGGCAGTAGCCAGATCATATGGTGAAAGATCCATAGTTCCAAGGGCTGTTGTAAGGTTGTTTGGAATATTCATCTTTACTCCAGTGGAATCCACCACTTTCTTTACATTCTTAATTCCTATCTCCTGGAGAACCTTAATGGCCACTATATTTATAGAACGCTCCATACCTTCCAGGATGGTAAAGTTCTTTCTAAACTGCTTACCGTAGTTTCTAGGCTCCCATGTTCCATACTTTACCTTGCTGTCCTCTACCACATAGTTCATAGGATACCCCATCTGCAGAGCAGTAAAGTATACAAAGGGCTTAAAGGCCGATCCCGGCTGTCTCTTGGCCATTATAGCTCTGTTGAAGTTTCCCTCCTTGAAGTCCCTTCCTCCGATGATACTCTTTATATGACCATTGCTGGAATCCATGGTGATCATAGCTCCCTCTAGGTCCTTATTGTCCTTAAATGCCTTGTACTCCCTGAAGGTCTCCTGGGCAGCCTTCTGCATCTGAAGATCCAGAGTGGTATATACCTTTAGTCCTCCTTCATATACAAGGTTCTCATCATACATACTAAAGATCTGCTTCTGAACTATATCTGTAAAGTCTGGGGTTCTGAGCTTTCTCTGGCTTCTTTGATTGAGCACCACACTTGTTCCTAGGTCTGAGATATAGTCCTCTGGAAGATCCTTTTCATTTATAAAGTTATGGGCAAGAGCTTTATCCAGCTCCTCCTTCCCTATAAATCCAAACTTATACATTTGATTTAATATAAGCGTCTCCCTCTTTATAGCATTATTAAGCCTTGTTCTGGGATTATAGAGGTTAGGCCTGTTTGGAATTCCTGCAAGCATAGCTGCTTCAGCAAGGTTTAACTCACTAACGTCCTTTCCGAAGAAGGACTGGGCTGCAGTTTTAATCCCATAGGCTCCTGAACCGAAGTATATCTCATTTAGGTACTTCTGCAGGATCTCCTCCTTGGTATACTTTCTCTCTATCTCAATAGTTATAAGAGCTTCCTTAACCTTTCTCATAAGCCTCTTTTCATGGGATAAGAAGGCGTTTTTAGCCAGCTGCTGGGTAAGAGTACTTCCACCCTGGGCCGATCTTCCCTGACTGATATTTACCATGGCCGCCTTAAGAAGTCTTATGGGATCCAGACCATAGTGGGAGTAGAATCTTCTGTCCTCTATGGCAACAAAAGCATTCTTTACATGGGCAGGAATCTCCTCTGCACCGGCTTCCTCCCTTATCTCTCTGTAGATCAAGTCAATTACCTCACCGTTACTGTCGTAGATAACTGTAGGTACCGAAGCATTGTAGTCCTCCACCAGCCTCTCTACGTCTGGCAGGCTCTGATAGGCTTTGTGAATTAAAAAGCCTGTGCCCGCCCCTCCAGCTAAAACCACTAACAATACCAGCATAGACAGGTATTTTAAAGCTTTTTTTAAAGTTATTTTCATTACTTCAACCTCATTATTTTTATTTTAATATCTGTTGCATATTTTAACATAAAAAAAGTTGTGGCACAAACCTTGGAGATTATTTATTTTTTTGTTGACAAAACTTCTGGAATAAGCTATATTATTAAGGTAACGAAAGCCTGGGTGGCGGAATTGGTAGACGCAGCGGACTCAAAATCCGCCGGACTTCGGTCTATATGGGTTCAAGTCCCATCCTAGGTACCAGGAAAAAAATATGGTGGGGTGACCGAGTGGCTAAGGAGCACGCCTGGAACGCGTGTAGAGCGTAAAAGCTTCGAGGGTTCAAATCCCTCCCTCATCGCCATAATGAACGTACAAGGAATCTTAGGATTCCTTTTTTTAATATTTGCGTCTCAGACCCTAAAAGAACAACGCAATACTGGTCAAGTCTGGAGGGGGAATATCGACGTAGATTTAATCAGTTCGTACCTTGTTGCGAGGATAATAGGGCACTCAACCATGGAAATGATTAAAGAGATATGTTAATATGGAGAACAAGAGCCTTAGAGACACCATAGAAGGGTTGGGAGTATAGATAAGTTTTTGAAGTGATCTCTTAAGGGTCATCTATATATGAATCGTTAACTTGCCACAAATAAAATTAGAATAAGTGTAAGAAAGAACCCTAAGAGAAACAAAATATAGTGGGGTAGTAACTTTGCCCGAGAGCTAAGGAGGAGAATCATTGAAGAAAACAAATTATCATACCCACCATTATAGGTGTAAGCACGCAGAGGGAAAAATAGCAGATTATGTGAGATTTGCTGTGGAAAGAGGGATGAGCGAACTGGGAATGAGCTGCCATGTACCTTATAAAGATGGCAGATTATCCTGGGACAGGATGGATTATTCAGATCTTCCAGAATACTTCCAAGAGGTAGACCAGGTAAGGGAAACTTTCAAGGATATAAAACTATTGAAGGGCTTAGAGTGCGAATACTTTGAAGACTCCCACGATTACTATCTGAAGTTAAAAGAGAAAACAGACTATCTCATATTAGGCCACCACTATCTTTTTAAAGAGGAGGGAGAGATAGTTGGTTCCCTTTCCTTACTCCACGAGGAAGAGCTATTCCTGTACAGAGACCGTGTGGTAAAGGGTATAGAAAGCGGTATATTCGACTTCCTAGCCCATCCTGATTTATTTATGGCCAGCTATCCACAGTGGGACGAGCACTGTGAAATAGTAACAGAGGACATACTGGCCTCGTGTAGAAAACACAACATGCCCATAGAATATAATGCCAATGGTCTGAGATATGACAACACTAGAGACTATCCCAATGATAATTTCTGGAAGTATGTATCGGATAACTACAGGGATATAGAGGTAATCGTAAATTCAGATGCCCATTCCCCAGAGGCTTTAGATGATGAATTCGTGAAAGCTGCTAAAGACAGAGTAAAAGAGATGAACCTTAATCATATAGAACTACTTCAAATAAAGCCACCACAGAAGGATAGGAAGTATAGATAAGTTTCTTAAACGACACCTGAAAGGATGTTCTTTATATTTGACTTGTTAACTTGCTACATCATAAGATAGATCTTTTCAATTGAGTTCTTGAACCAAAGGTGGAGAGGTCGATTTATTTCATAAAACTTAATGTAAAAAAGACTGGATTTACCAGTCTTTTAAATTTTAATTGATTTATGCATCTTCGTCATAGAATATACAGTCCAAAAGTGCAGCTCGATTATTCCAGATTCTTTTATCTTTATCTTTAACTCTTTCCTTGGCAGACCACCACAATGAATCTTGAATCCTAGTAATAAGTTCATCCCAGTACTCATTATAAGATAATGAGGATTTTATTCCAAAGTCTTTACACATAGAGACTCTGTTCCGTGTATCAATACATACAAAGATATCTGGTCTTTTCATAGCGAGCAATCTAGTGACAGTTGCTATGCCGTCTCCTCCTTCAGGAAAAGCTTTTTTATATACAGTAATAAAGTCTAAATAATTACTTTTAGAAATATCACCTTCTAAAGGAATATAATCTAACGCTTCAGATATGAATTTATTATTGTTATGAATTCTATTTTTAAAACGTCCAGCTCCTATCATACTACCAAACCATCCCCAATTATCGTGCACACCATCTGGAAGCCCTGCAATTAACTTTCTTATATTAGTAGGTATATCAGAAAACTTTTTATATTTTAAGAAGCTCTCTCTCATTATTCTGAGTAAGTATAAACGTTCATCTATGCTATGATAGGGGTCTATTTTTACTCTTTCAACATAATCTTTCCAATGAGTTTTCATAATTTCACTTTTTAATACAGGTTTTTTTACTTGAGAAGACCCATAGTTGCCAGAAAGCTTATCCCTATGAGATTTATTTTTACGCCATAGACCTTTATAACCAGTAAGGTAATCTGAGGTTATTGTTTCACCTTGTTTGAAGTAACCCTCTATATTTTCTAAAAGTTTTTTAACTAAGTGATTGTCTGTGTCTGATTCGTGAGATATATGAATATTTAGTTCACTATTTTTTGTAAAAGCTGCATTTGTTAGATTGGCACTTCCAATAATAGCATCCCACTTTTCATCTGTGGAAAAAAAATATACCTTGGGGTGGAAAACTCCATCTGTCCAAGGGTGCATTTTAATGTCTTTACTCTCAACAAAAGCTTCTAAAAATTCGGGATCAGTCTGATAGAAATGAATTCCTATGGTAGAGGTTTTTAATTTATGTTTATTAGCAATGAGGGTTTCAAAAATTTTGGTTTTTGCAGAGGCCCAAGCAACCGAGATTCTTATTTCACTATGCTTTTTTATAAGCTTAAGTAAAAGGGTTTCTAATGTATTATTATTACTGATTATTTTCATAAAATGCCTCCTTAATTCTTTAAAAGAATATAGCATTTTAGTTACTAGTTTCCTTCTTAAGTAATAACATGTATTTATTTTTAGTATTGGTAAGTTTGGAATTATTATGAATAAAATAAGTAGCTATTTACCATCATTTTAGTAACATTGACTTAAGAAATAAGGTATATTTAGTTAGTGACATACATAAAAACTCAGAGGGGAATAGCCATGGATTTAAAAGAGATTAGAGAAGAGCTACAAAGTAAGAAATAAACTATGAATGGTGTGAGGTTATCATCTCAATTCTGTTGCCCTATGGTAAGTTAATGGTACATGAGCTGTTAAGTGTAATTACTTTTCCCTGTATTATTGGTCGCAGGAGACGATATTTAGTTTAAAAAGTCAATGTTCTATTTCCATCTCTTTAATAAATATGTTATAATATTTACAAACGAGTAATCTGGCGTTATTGTGATGATGAAATCACCAGCAGGTACCATAAAGCAAGGGATGAAAGACCAATAAGAAGAATTTCTCAAAATCCGCCGGACTTCCGTCTATATGGGTTCAAGTCTCGTCCTAGGTACCAGGAAAGATATGGTGGGGTGACCGAGTGGCTAAGGAGCACGCCTGGAACGCGTGTAGAGCGTAAAAGCTTCGAGGGTTCAAATCCCTCCCTCATCGCCATAATAAACTTACAGAGAGATGAAGAGTCTCTCTTTTTTGTTAAGTTTACAGATATCCACCGGGAAATGACCTTTGGGGTGGTTAGTCAAGCAGGTATTGATAAGTTTAGTCTAGCTCCTGGAAAGAGAATGTGAATTCTATTATGAGGTTAGGTTCTTTTAAGAAGAGACATCTATTTTTAAAAAAATTTAAGTTAAAAATTCCGGGGAATTCTGGTACTATTTTATGTAGAGTGTTATAAGGTAGGAGGTTTAAAATGAGATTAAAGAGTATTGCAGCTGTAGTCTTTCTTGCTGGAGTTCTTGTGGGATGTTCAAGTCCGCAGAGAATCACCCTTAAAGACAATACAGTTATAGAGGCAAGGGATGAGGTCAAGTACAATAAGAGAACTGGGTTCTATGAGTATGAAGATATCAGAGGAAAGAAGAATCAGATAAATTCAGATTCTATCCTTATGATCGAAGAGATGTAAAAATTATAATTAAGTCTGGAAGGGTTTGATCCTAAAAACTCCCGGACTTTTTTTATTATCAAGAAATAGGCTGTTGCAAAAGTATTGTATAATTTTCAATATTGCAATGGCCTTTTCTATTGTAAATAATAATATCTTTAAACTAACATTAAAAAACTTCCTGCTTAGCCCTCTAACTCTATGATTATCAA
>NZ_BSDY01000029.1 GCF_027925155.1 Propionigenium maris DSM 9537
CAAAGTCCTGCGTAAGACAGGGACTTGTTTCCATGACTGGAACGTTCTTTGACACAATTGTAGTTTGTACTATGACTGGTCTTGTACTTATCTCCTCTGGATACTGGAATGATCCTAACCTTGCAGGGGCTGAAGTAACAAACGCAGCCTTCAGCAGTCTTCTTACCTTTGGAGGAATAGGTGGTCTGATTGTTAATATCGGTATTATCTTCTTTGCTTTTACTACGATTCTTGGTTGGAACTACTACGGAGAAAGGTGTACGGTATATCTTTGGGGTGTAAAGGGAATAAAGTACTTTAAGGGGATATTTATATTCTTAATTGCTATAGGTCCATTTATAAGACTTGAGCTTATCTGGATTATTGCAGATATAGTTAACGGACTTATGGCAATACCAAACCTGATTGGGCTAATTGCCCTCAGTGGAGTAATAATAAGCGAGACAAGAGAGTATTTCGAAGAGTTAAAAGAGAAGGAAAAAGAGGCAAAAACAGTTTAGCGGTGCAGAAAGACAAATGGGATATCAGAGAAAAAAACGGCTGGAAAAAGCCGTTTTTTTATTTTGTAGATATAGATTAGAAAAAGTTATAGAAATAAATTTTATGACACTGATACTTTAGCTAAAGATTTTATTGAAGGGAGTATGAAAAGGTATTTATTTAAATATCTTCAAGGAAGGATTAAAAAAATCGTATAGATCGGTTAAAAGTTCAGGTTTTTAAAGGATTTCATTAATAAATAGAAAAAAAGTAAAACACTTGATAAAACACTTTTGACAAATATATTCTTTAGTGATATACTAAGGAAAATTAAATTTAGGAGGAACTACTAATATGGTAATTCAGGTTTTAATCAATGTTGTAGTCATGGCACTTCTGGCTACGTTTTTGTACACTATGCAGAAAAAGTATGTAAAGTTTACCAAGAGGGTATTTGCCGCTCTTGGAATGGGTGTGGTCTTTGGGGCTATTCTCCAGATGATCTATGGTTCAGATTCTCAGGTGGTAGGAGAATCAATCAGATGGTTTAACCTTATAGGGGGAGGATATGTAAACCTTCTTCAGATGATAGTAATGCCGCTAATCATGGTATCTATCACATCGGCAATCATCAACCTAAAATCTGGTGATTCTGTGGGGAAGATGGGTGGAATGATAATCAGTATCCTTGTGGGAACCACAGCAGTGGCAGCTCTATTCGGAGTACTAGCTTCCCTGGGATTTGGTCTATCAGCTGAGGGACTTGCTTCTGGAGCAGCGGAAGCAGCGAGAACAGCAAAGCTTCAGGATATGGCAGCATCCAGACAGCACATTACATCTACAATTATAAGTGTAATTCCTAGAAATCCATTTTATGCAATCACAGGTCAGGGATCCAATGCTACCCTTTCAGTGGTACTTTTCTCAGCCTTTATAGGAGTATCAGCTTTAGGGCTTAGAAAGAAGAGACCAGACAGCTTTGAACTCTTCAGAGCTATGATAAACTCAGCCCATGATGTGGTAATGAGAATGGTGACTATGGTACTGAGACTGACTCCATTTGGAGTACTGGCTCTTATGACTAAGGTAGTGGCTGGAAGTAATGTAGAGGATATACTAAACCTTATTAAGTTTGTAGGAGCTTCCTATGTGGCTCTTATCGCGGTGTTTATTATGCATATGATACTGGTAGCTATGGCTGGCCTTAACCCTATGACCTTCGTAAAGAAGACCCTGCCGGTACTTACATTTGCCTTCTCCTCGAGAAGTAGTGCGGGAACCATCCCTCTGAATGTAGAGACTCAGAGAAGAAAGCTGGGAATCTCCGAGGGGGTTGCTAACCTGTCAGCATCTCTGGGTGCAACAATCGGTCAAAATGGTTGTGCGGGAATCTACCCTGCAATGCTTGCTATTATGATTGCAGCAACTCCAGGATCTGGAATTGAGATAAACCTATCATTTGTTGTATCTCTTGTGGTGGTAACTGCAGTGAGTTCCTTTGGAGTAGCGGGAGTAGGAGGGGGAGCAACCTTTGCAGCTCTTATCGTACTTTCATCTCTTGGACTTCCAGTGGGACTTGTGGGACTTCTTATCTCCATAGAACCGCTAATCGATATGGGAAGAACAGCTGTAAATGTATCTGGAGCTATGACAACTGGTGTGGTAACTGGAAAGTTACTGGGACAGATGGATACAGAGGTCTATAACTCAGATGTGGATCTCACAGTTGAGGAAGCATAAAATTAAATTTGATATCTAAGTTGGGGACCCCTGAAGCAGTTCAGGGGTCCCCATTCTTTGAAATAGTACAAAAATGCCACATTAATGTCATTGATTTTGAAGCTTTTTTAATGTTAGAATAAAATGAATAATTAAGGTTTGGAAAAGGGAGGACATATGAAGAGAGTACTGGTAACAGGGGGAGCAGGATATATAGGAAGTCATGCTGTTGTACAGCTGCTGGACAGAGGATATGAAGTAGTGGTGCTGGATAACCTGGAGAATGGATACAGTGAGCTTGTGGATAGGAGAGCAAAGTTCTACCTGGCTGACCTGAGGGACAAAAATAGCCTGAGAAGAGTATTTGAGGCTGAGAAGATAGATGCAGTGATGAACTTTGCAGCTTATATAAAGGTAGGGGAGAGTGTGGAAAACCCTACTATGTACTATGAGAACAATACATATGGGGTTATGAACCTTATAGATATAATGGTGGAGTACGGGGTGAAAAATATTGTATTTTCATCCACAGCGGCAGTTTACGGTGAGGTAAAAGGAGACAAACTTGTGGATGAGGAGTTTCCTACAGATCCTATAAACCCATATGGGATGAGTAAGCTCATGGCTGAAAGGGTAATTGCCGATGCAGCTAAGGCCTACGGATTAAACTACTCCATCTTCAGATACTTCAATGTGGCAGGAGCCCACGAGGATTACGAGATTGGTCAGAAGGGTGAGGGGATCACAGCCCTTGTACCTATCATCCTTCAGGTAGCCAAGGGAGAGAGAGCTGAACTGGGAATCTTTGGAGACAACTATGATACCCCAGACGGAACGGGAGTAAGGGACTATATCCACGTGGTGGATCTGGTAGATGCCCATATCCTGTCACTGGATACCCTCAAGGAGGGAGTGAGCGGAATCTATAACCTGGGAAATGGAAATGGATTCTCTGTATTGGAGATGCTGGAGGCAGCCAAGAGGGTAACTAAGAGAGAGATACCATCTAAGGTAGTACCTGCAAGAGCAGGAGACCCTGCATGTGTTGTGGCAGCCAGTGAGAGGGCCGAGAGTATCCTTGGATGGAAACCTAGATACACAAGTGTAGAGGAGATAATCAGAACTGCATGGGAGTGGGAACAAAAGCAGTAGAGGGGGAAGTTGTTTGCTTAGGAATATAGGGGAGCAGGATCTAAATAATCTTTTTAGAAGACTGCTGAGAGATTACAGGCAGAGATCGGGATACAGCCAGAGGGAGGTAGCCAGTCTTCTGGGAATGGGTCAGGCCAGTATCTGTAACTTTGAAAACGGAAAGAACGGGATTACTCTGGAGGTAGCCACAAAGCTGCTGACCCTCTTTGAGAAGAGGATATTTATAACAGATGGAAGCAGGAGCTCCAGAACCATAAGACCTCTTATAGTCTTCTATAACGATATCATAAGGGGGAAGTATAGGTTTGAGGACTTTACAGAGTTCAGGCAGTGGCTCTTTAAGGAGTTTGTGGATGAGCTTACCACCATCTCCATAGGAACAACAAAGGCCTTTGATATTATAGAGTTCTATGAGAGGGATCCCAATGGAGAGGTTCTCAAAGTAAAGGAGCCTGCTCTTACAGAGGAGGGGGAGGATCTGGTGATCCTGTCTCTGGCTAAATCCTCTAAAAAAATTGAAAAAATCAACAGTTAATAAAAGCCTGGAGATTATTCTCCGGGCTTTTATTGTTCAAGAAAGTTTAGTCCTTGAGTTAAAATTTTTGGTATATCGTTCAAGAGGCTATTGTTAATTAAAAAACCTAATTTCTTCCCTTAATGAAGGCAGAAAAAATTAAACTTTTATTTTTGAGATGACGTCACAGAAGGATGGATATTAAAAAATAATAGGGGGGGAAGTATGATTAAAACAATAGCTCACTATGTAAAAAATGACAGTCTGGACATACAGGTGAAAAGATCCTGGATACTTATTATTTTTATTAAATTTTTAACAACAGCTATTATTGGTCATAAATACCTTGAGAAGATGGGAATCTATATAGGAGAGGTAGTTCTAGTGGGATTGATCCTTTTTACAATAATCGATGAATTGAGGATAGAGTGTTCAGGCAAGTATAAGGATCACATTAAAAACTACTACAGAAACAAAACATAGTTATAGAAGGTTTCAATAAAAAAAGTCCCGAAGGACTTTTTTTATTGGAGAATTAAATTTTCTTATTTACATTGGAGCAGTTAATTCTATTACTACTCTGTTGCTGCCGAAGTTTTTTACTTTCAGACTCTATCCTTTAAAGGGTGGTTTCAGACTCTGCTTCGGTAGCCTTTTTATTCATATACTTACTCTCATAGTCCTTGAGGGAATCCAGGGCCACTCCGCAGAGAGGAATTATGGCAAAGATATTTATGAAGGTCATGAGCCCTACTCCCATATCAGCCAGTCCCCAAACAAAGAGGTACTGATTCATTCCCCCTGCAAAGATCATGGTGATGGCAAAGGCCTTGTAGAGGTTCTGAGGAAGCTGTCCCTCCATGAGGAATGCCACATTGGACTTGGCATAGAAGAGTATTCCCAGGAAGGTGCTGAAACTGAAGAGGAAGAGTATAATGGCTATGAAGGTAGTACCAAAACTTCCTATATGGTTTACCATAGCTGCCTGAAGAAGACTCATTCCCACAAGCCCATCTGTGGCTCCCTTATCAGCCAGGAGGATAACAAAGGCTGTAGCACTGCATATTATAAGGGTGTCGATGAAAACTCCCAGTGCCTGGATGAGCCCCTGCTTTACAGGATGGGCAACAGCAGCTGCAGCTGCAGCACATGGGGCACTTCCGCTACCTGCTTCATTGGAGAAGAGACCTCTCTTGATACCAGAGATAATCACAACACCTATTCCTCCTCCCATTACCTGCTCGATACCAAAGGCATTCTTAAAGATGCTCAGGAATACTGAGGGAAGAAGGGTGAAATTTTTTACCATAATAAAGAGAACAACAAGGGCATAGAGCCCTGCCATAACAGGTACCAGTTTATCTAGAACTCTGGCTATCTTATTTTTTTTACCAAAAATGATCATTGCAGCAAGAAGAGCCATTCCTGTGGCTGAGTAGAGTTTTGGAATGCCGAAAGCATTGTCGAAGGATTCAGTGACTGAGTTTGCAACTATCTGGCTGATACCAGCCCAGCATATAAGACCGGAGATGGCAAAGAGAACTCCCATCCACCTTTTATTGAGAGCTTTTTCCATGAAGTAGGCGGGACCTCCCCTATAACCTCCCTCTGGATCCTTTTCCTTGTAGATCTGGGCCAGGGTACACTCTATAAAGGCCGATGAGGACCCCACAAGGGCAACTACCCACATCCAGAATAAAGCTCCCGGTCCCCCAATGGATACAGCGGCAACTACTCCAGCCAGATTTCCTGCCCCTATCCTGGAAGCGGTGGAAACACAGAAGGCCTGGAAGGATGTCATATCCTCCTCCCTCCTACCCTCGGTTTTTTCAGTGACAACTTTGATGATCTCTGGAAACATTCTTATTGGAAGAAAACGTGTTCTAATGGTAAAGTATACCCCGGCTCCCAGCAGCATTACAGCCAGAATATTTTTACCCCAAAAAACGCCATTTACAAAATTTACGATATTTTCTAAAAAATCCATCATAATTTACAATCTCTCCCCTTAAAAGTAATGAAAAATCACTCGAAAGAAACGACCACAGGACCAATAACAACCAGCAAAACGATATTGAAAAATGATTATGATATTAAAAATAAATTCCTTATATAAAGATTCCATATTATCTTTCATAAGTCAAATATTCATAGTTGATATTGTTAATAATTTGATATTTTCCTTTATTTTTTCTAGAATTTATTGATATTTTTATCAAAATAATAAATTTTAAGTTGGTGTTGACAAATAAAAAAAATAGAGTATTATCCTATTAAACGATCTTGAAAGGATATAATGATATTAAAATATAATTAAAAAGATAAGAGGAGGCTATGAGTTTATGAAAAAAAAGTTTATGCCAGAACCATTTAAAATCAAAGCTGTGGAGCCAATGTATCTATTAGGAAGAGAGGAGAGGGAGGAAGCTATAAAAAAAGCTGGATTCAACACTTTTCTTTTAAGATCAAATGAGTGCTATATCGACCTCTTAACAGATTCGGGAACTAACGCAATGAGTGATAGACAGTGGGCAGGGCTTATGACAGGGGATGAGGCATATGCAGGAAGCCGTAACTTCTATAACCTAGAGGAGACTGTAAGGGAGTACTTTGGATTTGAGTATGTTATCCCTACTCACCAGGGAAGGGGAGCTGAGAATATCCTATCCTCTCTGACTATAAAACCTGGAGACTATGTACCTGGAAATATGTATTTTACAACTACAAGATTCCACCAGGAGAGAAACGGGGCCAACTTCAGAGATGTAATCTGTGATGAAGCTCATGATCCAAATAGAGACGACGTTCCATTTAAGGGAAATGTGGACATTAATAAGTTCCAGGCTCTTATAGATGATGTAGGGGCAGAGAAGATCCCATATATCTGTCTTGCAGTGACAGTAAACCTAGCTGGTGGGCAGCCTGTATCTATGGGAAATATAAAAGCGGTAAGTGAGCTGGCACATAAGCACGGTATCAAGGTGATGTATGATGCTACCAGATGCGTTGAAAATGCTTACTTTATAAAGACAAGAGAGGAAGGATATGAGGATGTCAGCATAAAGGATATCGTAAGAGAGATGTTCTCCTATGGTGACGGGTGTACAATGAGTGGTAAGAAGGACTGTATTACAAATATAGGAGGGTTCCTGTGTGTAAATGACAAGGATCTCTATACTCAGGCTACCGCTATGGTAGTTCAGTTTGAGGGAATGCCAAGTTACGGAGGACTGGCTGGAAGAGATATGGAAGCTATGGCCATTGGAATAAGAGAAGCTATGGACTACGACTATATCAGCCACAGGGTAAATCAGATAAGATACCTGGGAGAGAAACTGGAGGCAGCTGGAGTACCTATGGTAAAACCATTTGGAGGCCATGCAATATTCCTAGATGCAAGAGGATTCCTTTCACACCTTGAGCAGGAGGAGTTCCCAGCACAGGCACTGTCCTCGGCAATCTACAGGGAGTCTGGAGTAAGAACTATGGAGAGGGGAATAGTTTCAGCTGGAAGAGACGTAAAAACTGGTGAAAACCATAAGCCTAAACTGGAAACAGTTAGACTGACTATTCCAAGAAGAGTTTATACCTATGCCCACCTGGACTATGTAGCTGACTCTATCATAGAGTTATATGAGAAGAGGGAGACTATCAAGGGACTTCAGTGGGAGTATGAGCCATCTTGCCTGAGATTCTTTACAGGAAGATTTACGGAGAAGTAGGATAGAGAACTGTCTTTAGTGGAAGATATGGAGGAAGGGAATTTGAATAGTTTTATAGAAAAAAGATTCATCCTTATACTGCTTGTTTCTACTATAATACTTTCAGGAATATACTACCTTCTTCACGGGGGAGGAAGTGCTATCTTTGTGGGAGCGCTGGTATTTACCGGAGGCTACCACTATGGAAAAATTTACAGGGAAAAATCCAAGGAATAGAAAAGCAGGGCTTCAAGCCCTGCTTTTTTTATTTAAAAGTTACCTTCTTTAAAGGTATCTCAGCCACAGATAGGCACTTGCAACTATCAGGCTCTGAATACCTATGACTACTCCAAACTTCAGAAAATCTACAAAGCTTATCCTGCACCCTGCTTTGGTTGCAGCACCTACAGCTACTACATTAGTTGCAGATGCCAGGACAGTAAGGTTTCCTCCCAGGCAAGATCCCAGTGAAAGAGCCCACCAGAAGGCCTGGGTATTCATCCCCTCAAAGGCCGGGGTCATTACATGGATAATCTTGGATACTGTGGCTGCATTGGCAACATTTCCAATTACCGAGGTAAGGAGGGCCGACACCCAGGTAATGAGCATTACTGCAAGATTGAAGTTTCCGGCGGTAGCCTGGATGAGTTTTCTACCGATCATATCGATAAAGTGCACCTCCTCTACCCCCTTTACCATCATAAATAACCCTATAAAGAAGAAGAGGGTATCCCACTCCACATGTTTGAAGATCTCCTCGGGTTTCTTCTTAGCTATTATACAGAGGTAGATGGCTCCTGTAAGGGAGATCACCATAAGTCCCTTGTGGATAAAGTTGTTCAGAAGAAATCCTAATATGATCAGGGTGAAGATGGTTCCCGACTGCTTGAGGAGGGTCATATTCTTTAGGGATCTGCTGGCATCCAGCTCCATTATCCTGGCCTTTAGGTCTCTGGACACCTCTAATTTCCTTCCATAGAGGAGATATACGCTCCCGATTAGCATAGCCAGGGCCAGGATAGACAGGGGAGCTGTATTTACGAGGAAATCATTGAATCCCAGTCCCCCCTCATTTCCAATTATCAGCTGAGTGGGGTCTCCAATAAGGGTTGCCGCCCCCCCTATATTGGCCGCCATTATCTCCGTCATGATAAAGGGAAAGGGATCGAGCTTCAGCTGGTTTGCCAGAAGGATGGATACCGGAGCCATGAGCAGTATGGTGGTTACATTATCCAGGAATGCAGAGCATACAGCGGTTATTATAGACAGAAGAACTATCAGGGCAAAGGGATCTCCCCTGACCAGCTGGGCTACCTTTACTGCAAACCACTGGAACACCCCTGTTTCAGATATAAGGTGAACTACTATCATCATACCCACCAGCAAGAAGATTATCTCCAGCCTTCCTGCTATAGCTTCCAGGGCATGCTCCTCGTGGATTATCCCAGTCATGGCCATGGCCAGTCCCCCGGCCATTGTAGCAAGAGCACCGGGAACCTTCTCTGTAATTATGAGATAGAATACAAGTATAAATATAAATAACGATAAAATTAACTCCATAGTGTAAACCTCCCTCTATATATGCAGAACTTTCTTAATAATGTCACTTCTCTGAATCATCCCGTAGTATCTTCCATCCTCTACCACATAGATCCTGGTCTTCCCCTTATTTACCATGAGGAAGCAGATCTCCATAATGGGAGCCTTCCTGTCCACTATGAGGAGATCCTCTCTTCTGTAGAGCTCCTCGATAGTTGCCACCCTTTCATTTACAAGGTACTCCTCAAAGGGTTCCCCCACAGTGAGAAAGCTCAGGTCCTGCATCACCGAGGTATACTTAGGCATTCCAAACTCTATGAGCTCCCTCTCGGTGATCTCTCCCAGGAAGCGCCTTCCCTCATCCACTACAGGAAGGCCGCTTCTCTCCTCTACAATGAGTCTTCTTGCTACCCTTTCAAGGGTGTCCTGAGGAGTTACAGGTATGAGATCGGGGCTCAGAACATCCTCAGCTGTAATCCTTCCGTCTATCTCTATCTCAGCACCCTCTATGAGCTCAAATATCTCGTGGGGATCTTTAGATAGTTTTATTTTCTCGAGAACCATAGGATTCTTCACTGCTACCTTCATTATTCCCGATATCATCTTGAGCATCCTCTTGTTTTTCAGGACCTCCGAGACGATGAGGACAAAGAGCTTAACATCCTCATCCCTGTGAAGGGCAGCTACCTGACACCTGACAGGCTCCCTGACTAAACCAAGGGCGATGACAAAATCGTTGAATCCCTCTATCCTTGCATGGGGCATAGCTATTCCCATTCCCATGGCAGTGGAGATCTCCCTCTCCCTCTCTATGACTCCCCTTTCTATCTCTTTCTTCATGGCAGCAACTCCCCTGTCGTGGAGGGCCACCCTCTCTATCATATCTGCAATAACTTCTTCCTTATTCCGTCCCTCCAGATCTGTGAAGATCAGCTTTGGGTCCAGGTAGCTTGAAAGCTTCATAAAATTCCTCTCCCTTCGATATTTAGTATTAGGTGCTGTGCACACCTGCCAGCCCTATATTTTTCCATAAAAAACACCCCTCTACATTAAGGTATTACCGCATAGGTCTTAACTTAGTGTAAAGAGGCTTTAGTTGATTCTAGATCTTTGCTCTATAGTCTATTACTTAACTGCAATAACTTCTATCTCTACCTTTACATCCTTAGGCAGTCTGGCTACTTCTACACAGGCTCTTGCCGGCTTATTCTCAGAGAAATACTGTGCATAGATCTCGTTGATTAGAGGGAAATCATTCATATCCTTGATGAAGACCCCAGCCTTTACCACATCATTTAGTGTGTATCCAGCTTCCACCAAGATAGCTTTTACATTTTCCAGGGACTGCTTAGTCTGCTCCTGTACATCATCTGAAACACATGTCATAATCTCTGGGATAAAAGGGATCTGACCAGAAACATAGAGTGTTCCATTTACCTCAATTGCCTGGGAGTATGGTCCCAGAGCAGCAGGTGCTTTTTCTGTATTAATAACTTTCATCTTATCTCCTTCTGTTAAAAAAAATCAGTTTTAAAGAGTTTTAGAACTCCCCTCTACAGTACTTATCTCTAAGGGACTTCAGGTACTCTGCTCCCTTTTTTGCTCCCTCAAACTGATCTGCCATCATCTTTTCTATGAAGGCTTCGTCCACTGCCTTGTGTGGGAAGTAGTAGTCCAGAGGTTTGATAATATTTCTGTCGTATGGTGATTCACCAAGCTTGAATGCTCCCTCTCCAACCTTGTGAACTCCCCCTGCTCCAGGCTCTCTCTTGAAGTCTGTACAGTAAGGGAAGCACATCTCCATGTTGATCCTCTTAAGAGGAGACTTCTCTACCATTATCTGGAAGGCTCTGTCCAGGTCTATATTTCCTGTTCCAGCAGGAACTCCGCAAACAAGGTATCCATACTTGGCATCTGCATCCTCAAGGATGATGTGATCCTTGAAGTGAGTTGTATATGTGTATGGAGCCATCTTTTCAGCTGCTTCAATAGGATCCTCCCATGCCATCATTGCATTTCCGAAGTCGTAGTGAAGTCCTACCCAGTAAGAGTCGACCTCCTTTACGATGTCGATAATCTCATCAGATACCTCATACTCGTGGTTCTCCAGTCCCAGTTTGATTCTGTACTTCTCAAGAAGAGGTACGATCTCCTTCAGATCCCTTCTAGTCTGCTCATAAAGTGTCTCATCAAACTCATCGAACTTGATGTATGTTCTGATTACATCTGCTCCTATGTGGTGTGCCACTCTTACAGCTTTGCTAAGCTCAGCATAGCTTGTTCCGTTGCAGTCGATCTCTGCATATAGGTTGTACTTCTTTATCTCGTCTCTTACCTTGTCCAGGTGTTCCTTGTTGTCTGGACCCATCTGTCCCAGCTCTGGGTGAAGTCCCCATCCAGGGATAATGTTAAGTTCTACCCCTTCAAATCCAAGCTCTGCTGCCTTTCTTATAAAGTCAAAAATATCCATCTTTCCATACTGGAAGTACAGATGAAAACTTTCAGTTTCGATACCTATCTTCATTTTATTCCTCCTGTTAATATTTGCTTACAAAAACAAAATAACATATAAAATTGTATAATTCAAGCTTTTTTTGTTTCTTTTTGTTACTTTATGTTGTTTTTTGTTTGGTTTAGGGGCTGAAATCCAGAACCCTTTCCCCATACGGAGGTAACGGGAACCATATTTATAAAAGCTTCATTGTCCAGCCTGGCTACGTGCTCCTTTATGGCATGGGCTTCCTTTGCAGAGCAGATGGAAATGAGCTTCAGCTGAAGGCTGTTGAAGTCGTCGGTATTGTTTCCTATGCTAACCCCCCTCTGAAGAACCTCCTTGATATACACCTTTACCTCATCGGTCTTGGAGGTTATTACGGTAACCTTTACCAGGGGATCCCCCGACCAGAGGAGGATAGAATCCACCACCTTGGCGTAGACTACCTGCATAACCAGGGCGTAGAGGACAGCCTCCATACCAAAAACAGCTCCTGAGATAAGAAGAACAAGGATATCTATTCCCAGAAGAACATTCCCCAGGCTCATGTGGGGCAGGAGAAGTTTCTTTACAATCCTTGCTATAGTATCCGAGCTTCCCTGGGAGAATCCCTCCCTGAGCACCAGTCCCATACCGATTCCTGCACATACCCCGTAGCAGATACATGCCAGGAGCTTATCATCCAGTAGGATGGTAAAGAAGTTAAGGAAATCAAAGACCAGAAGGATCAGGGGATAGGTGAGGGAGAGGATGATTATCTTCAGCCCCGCCTCCCTTCCCAAAAATCTAAAGGCCATTATAAGTGTGGTGAGGCACAGGATATAATAGATTATGCTGAATCTTACTCCTACAATACTTCCCAGGGCCAAAGACAGGCCTGTGAACCCTCCCACCGTAAGGTTGTTGGGCTTCAGGATGACATTAACTGCAAAGGCCTGCAGAAAGCACCCCAAATAAACGGTAAAATAACTTTTAAAAAAACTTTTGCTTTTCATCTTTCCTCCTTGAATTCAGTGTTTTTAACGGCAAACTACAACAATATGATAGCTCTTTCTGCAACTTAAAACAACAAAAAATAACAAAAAGCTTTACAAAAGCAACAAAAACAGTTATGATTCATACAAAATGTTTTAAAAAAGTTTCAGGAGGTTAATAATGGAAAAAAAGAGTAATTTTAAAAAATGGTTTACTTTTATCGTTTTAATTCTAGGAGGTGGGTCTATATATAAACTGTCCTCCCTTAAGGATGCATTCTACATCCCTATGCAGGAGCACTTTCATCTGACTCATACCCAGATAGGAAATGCAATGTCGGTATATTCAATTGTGGCAACGGTAGGTTTTCTTTTTGCAGTTTACTTTGCAGATAAGTTTTCAAAGAAGATAGCCCTTCCAGTATCCCTAATTGCAACCGGACTTCTAGGGATATACCTTGCAAGCTTCCCGGGATACCACGGAATTCTTCTAGTTTGGGCGCTATTTGGTATTACATGTGACATGATGTTCTGGCCTATACTTCTGAAGTCGGTAAAGTCTCTGGGATCTAAGGAGGAGCAGGGAAGACTATTCGGTTTCTTAGAAGCAGGAAGAGGTGTAGTGGACACAGTTATTGCCTTTACAGCTCTTGCAATATTTGCATGGTTAGGAAAGGGAGCCTTTGGTTTAAGGGGAGCAATATTATTCTTCTCAATAGCTGTAATCGTAATAGGAATCATT
Organism: Propionigenium maris DSM 9537; assembly: GCF_027925155.1. GTDB lineage: Bacteria > Fusobacteriota > Fusobacteriia > Fusobacteriales > Fusobacteriaceae > Propionigenium > Propionigenium maris. Next base: position 13,316 of record NZ_BSDY01000029.1, read on the forward strand.
TCCTACTTCTGCCTGGAGCACGATGAGCCTGCTAAGAAGTCCTCTGGAGGAATCAAGGGAGAGTTTGAGGGAGTAAGTAAAGCCCTTAAGAGTAAGGAGATCTGGGTAGTTTCCTTTACAATCTTCTCTGTTTATGCAGTATACTGCGGACTTACATACTTTATCCCATTCCTGAAGGATATCTACGGACTGCCTGTAACCCTTATAGGTGCTTATGGAATAATAAATCAGTATGGTCTTAAGATGATCGGGGGTCCAGTTGGAGGTTTCCTCGCAGACAAGAAATTTAAATCACCAAGTAAGTACCTGAGATTCTCCTTCCTGCTTTCCATTGCAGGGATGATAATCTTTACCCTGCTGCCACATAAGTCTATGAATGTATACCTTGGAATGTTCTTTACCCTTGGGTTTGGTGCTATTATCTTCTCTCAGAGAGCTATCTTCTTTGCTCCAATGGGAGAGATCAATATCTCAAGCGATATTTCAGGATCAGCAATGGCCCTTGGAAGCTTTGTAGGATATGCTCCTGCAATGTTCTGCTACTCTCTCTATGGAAGTATCCTGGACAAGTTCCCAGGATTTACAGGGTACAGAATAGTATTCCTTCTTATGGCAGGATTTGCCTTCATGGGATTTGTTGTAAGTAGTGCTCTTGTGAAAATAATTAGCAAGGAAAAGGTAGCTGTTGCAAACTAACTTTAAGGCCTGTGGTGTCTCCACAGGCTTTTATTGCAAAAAAAAGATAATTAATTTATACTAAAGTTTTATAGAGCTTATATTCTTTAGGGATTGAAGGGAGGAACTATGTATTCTTTGGAAGCTTATTTTAAAAATTTATCCAATATAATATGGGGCAACTGGCTGATCGTCACCCTCTTTATGGTGGGAATATTTTTCACAGTAATACTGAAATTTATTCAGCTGAGACACTTCTCCACCGCCATCAGGGAAACTGTAATAGAGCCCCTTATAAGGAAGAGGGAGATTGCCGGAGAGGGAAGTATCTCTCCCTTTCAGGCTCTGACAACAGCCCTTGGAAGCTGTGTGGGAAATGGTAATATCGTGGGAGTTGCCACTGCTATTGTGGGAGGGGGACCGGGAGCCCTCTTCTGGATGTGGACTGCGGGAGTTCTGGGAATGGCAACTAAGTATGCTGAGATAGTACTGGGGGTACACTTCAGGGAGAAGGGGGCAGAGGGAAGCTATACCGGGGGACCTATGTACTATATCTCCAAGGGGCTAAACCTTCCCCTACTGGGATTTATCTATGCAGGCCTTCTCTTTCTTCAGAATGCAGGAGGAACTCTCATACAGTCCAATGCTGTAAGGGAGGTTATAGTTAACCTATTCGGTCTGAAACCCATAGTGGCTTCCCTCCTTCTGTTTATTCCCACCTTCCTTATTATAAATGGGGGAATAAAGAGACTTGGAAGTGTTACAGAGAGGCTCATACCATTTATGACCGGCTTCTACCTTCTGGGGGGGCTTATCATCATAGCAGTCAACGCTGAATACATCCTTCCCACCCTGAAGCTTATTATCTCATCGGCCCTTACTCCCCAGGCAGGGGTAGCGGGAGTGGCGGGATACTCCATAAAGAGAGCCATGAGGTATGGGGTGGCGAGGGGACTATACTCCAATGAAGCGGGAGAGGGAACAGCGGCGGTAATCCACGCCACAGCTATTACAGATCACCCGGCAAGGCAGGGGCTCTTTGGTATAATCGAGGTTCTTGTGGATACCATCCTCATATGCTCGGTTACCGGTCTGGTTATCCTCATATCCGGAGTGGATCGGTTGGATATATCCCCGGCCATTATGATAAGTACAGCCTTTTCAGGAATACACTGGTCCCTTAAGTATGTGGTGGGGATAAGTATGGTCCTCTTTGGATTCTCCTCGGTTCTTGCCCAGTGGTACTTCGGGACAGCTACCCTGAACTTTCTGGCAGGAGAAAAGAAGGGTAACCTCTACAAATACCTCTTTCTCTTCCTGATCTTCACAGGTCCATTCTTTACCCTGGATCTGGTGTGGTATATTCAGGATATTTTTCTGGGGCTATTAATTATTCCCAATATTCTTGGTATAATTCTATTGAGTCCCGTAGTAAGGGATTTAACTATAGATTTTTTTACAAACTATCAAAGAGATACATATTCAAAGGAAAGATATATTCCATAAGATAAAGGAGGAGTTTGTTTGTTAGCCGAAGAACGTAAAGATAGGATTCTGCAGATACTTAAGGAAGATGGTCAAATAAAGGTCTCCTATCTCACTAAGCTATTTAATGTTTCACTGCAGACAATAAGAAGAGATCTGGAGACTCTGGAGACGGAGGGCCTCATAAAAAAGGTTTACGGGGGAGCTATCCTGAACAGGGAGAAGTTTCAGGATTTTTCCCACTCTACCAGGGAGAAGCAGTCCCTAGAGGAGAAGGAGGAGATAGCGGAGATTGCCGTAAAGCTTATAGAGGAAGGGGACTCCATAGCTCTAAATGACAGTACCACCAATATAGCTCTGGCGAGGAAGATAAGGCAGAACTTCAAGAAGCTTACCATTATCTCCAACTCCCTGCTCATAATCAATGAGCTCTCCAATGTGGAGGGGTTTACCACTATCCTGGCAGGGGGAATATTAAATGTAAAGGAGCAGGCATTTTTCGGTGAGATAACTGAGAGGATCCTGGATGATTTCAGGGTGGACAAGGCCTTCATCAGTGTGAGCAGTCTCTCCCTGAGAAGCGGGATAACAGATTATCCCCTGGAGGAGGTTCAGGTACAGAAGAAACTCCTAAATATCAGCCAAAAATCCATAATCCTTGCAGACAGCAGCAAGCTGGAGTCCACATCTCTTATCAAGGTAAGGGATATTGCAGATATGGAGCTTCTGGTGACCGACTCCAATATCTCCTCTGAGGTAAAGAGCAGCTATGAGGGGGCCGGAGTTACTGTAATAAACAACATATAGTAATAAAGGTTTTTTAAGGGGGAGATATCCCCCTTTTACTATTTAAGGTAAAGTATAGGATTTATAAAAAACTCCATAAAGTAACTTAAGTTGCTACCTTTAGGTGAAATTCAAAACATTTGTCACCAATGACACAAATTAGAATGTAAAGCAAGTGGGAAGCATTTTCACAAATGGGGTCTTTTTAATTTTGCTCAATAGGATAAAGTACTTTTATTTAGAAAATTCGTGTAAATTCGTGGCTAAAAAAGATTTTTGTTTTAAGAATTTTTAGTGGTTATCTCTTAAGTAGCCGCTTAGACTAAAGTAATGAGTATAACAACTGCTTATTAGAATGCAACGTCTCGCTTCTTTTTAGCAGGTTTAAACAGTATAGGGAGTGGTGGAAAAATGAGATTGGAGAGTGAAAGACTGATTTTAAGGAAACTCAGGAGGGAGGATATAGATGAAGTAGCTCCTATCCTTGGAGATATAGAGGTTATGTACGCCTGGGAGAAGGCCTTTTCCAGAGAGGAAACAGCAGAGTGGATAGAAAAAAATCTTGAAAAATATGAGAGGGACGGCTACAGCTATCTCATAGCCCATGAAAAATCCGGGGGAGAGTGCATCGGGTTGATAGGTCCACTGGTTGAGAGGGTAGAGGGAACGGAGTATCCGGGGATAGCCTATATAATAAAAAAGGAGTACTGGAAGAAGGGGTATGCAGCAGAGGGAGCAGGGGCATGTATGACCTACCTCTTCAATGAAGGAGGGGCAGAGGAGGTAGTGGCTCAGATAAAGCATGACAATGAAGGGTCCATAGGGGTGGCTAGGAAGCTTGGAATGATCTGCAGGGGTAAGTGGGTAAGGGAGTATGAGGGCAAGAGGATGCCCCATTATATATTTTCCATAGGCAGGGAGGAGTTCAGGAGAAGATCCAGTTAAAAGATCTTATACTGGATCCCCTCCCTTAGAATATCGTAGGGGATGAGCTGACTCACGGTATCCTCTATATACTCCCTGAGATCCTCCCTCTCCTCTAAGGAAAGGGCTACCTTATTCCCCAGAAGCTCCACCCAGAGAAGGTCTCCCCTGTAGGAGGTGTGGACCTCTCCCCACTGGCTTCTAAACCTCTGTCTGGAGGTCCTCTCCAGCCTCAGGTAATCTATTACTATCTTTAAGGTTTTTGTTTTCATGGAATCTAGCTTCATAGTTTTCTCCTTGATCTTGCTATCTCCAGAGAGATATCTTCAGTATTGGAATATGTCTAAAAAAAGAAAAAAGTGCGGTATATCCTTCGTTTAACTGATGGCTATTAAGATTATAGTACAAGTGGAAGAAAAATCAAATACCTGGGAGAGAGATGATTATATTGGTCGCTCCCTTACTAACTCTGTGAAAGTTTTTTTGCTGGAGGGATAAAGATATCCTCTAGCTGATCTCAATATACTTCATAAACTCACTCAGTAGTGGGGAGATCCACTTGTTTTTATGATGTGATACCTGGGTTAGAAACTTGACTTTATCACCACTTCCCTCTATAACCCTGACTTTTTTAGCCTCTATTAAATCTTCCACACAAAACCGAGGCAGCAAGCTTACTCCAAGATTACCTACTACACACTGTTTTACAGCTTCAATACTTGAAAATTCCAACGTTCTTGTGGGTGAAATATCCATATTATAAAGGTAGTTTTGAAAAAACTTTCTTAAGGAGCACTCCCTTTCTGTGAAGATAAAACATTCTTTCTCTAGCTCATCCTTACTTTCCCTGCTAATACTTCTAATATTAAATTCCTTGCCACTAATAAATACAAGTTCCTCTTCGCTGATCCTATGAGTTATCAGATCTTCAAAATTGCATTGAGGCTCCAATGTAATAATTAGATCGAGCTCACCTGCATATAATCTTTCTCTGAGCTTATGGCAGTTATCGCTTATAAGCTTTAAATTAACATTTGGATAGCCTTGTTTAAACTGTGATAATGCTGAATTTAAACGATATATGACCAGTGATTCAGAAACACCGATATTCAGCTCTCCCCTTACATCTATCTTGTCTACTGAAATATTTCTAATCATATCATAGGTATTTAGCAATTCAACTACATACCTGTATAGCTCCCTTCCTGTAGCTGTTACACTTATTGTTTTCCCAAGACGGTCAAAAAGTGGTGATCCCACTTCTCTTTCAAGGGACTGTATGTGTTCGCTAACAGTGGATTTACCGTAATATAAGGCTTCAGCTGCTTTAGAAAAACTTTTAAGCTCAGCTACTTTTTTAAAGGTTTGGAACTGACGAATTTCCATCTTTTTATCTCCCTTCATCTTTTGATTCGGGTTTACCGAACATAAATGTCGATTCTTTTGATTTTATTGGATCTTAATTTAATGTTACTATCATAATATAAATTGCTGTTTTTAGGAAATATATTTTAATAGAGGGAGAGGGTCCAATGAAGAAGGTGTTGTTGTTATTGGCAAATGGTTATGAAGTATTGGAAGCAAGTGTTTTTATTGATGTTATCGGGTGGAATTATATCGATGGAGATAAAACAACTAAACTCTATACCTGTGGAGTAACAAAGGAGGTTAATACTACATTCGATCAAAAAACCACAGTTGACTATACTATAGATGAAGTAGATTTTGAGGATTATGATGCCCTTGCTATTCCTGGAGGCTTTGCAGAGTATGATTTTTATAGTGATGGTTACAGTGAAAAGTTTTTAAATGTAATCAGGGAGTTTGATAAAAGAAGGAAGATAATAGCCTCCATATGTGTTGCTGCCCTGACAATTGGAAGAAGTGGGGTATTAAGGGGAAGAAATGCAACCACATACAACAGAAAAGAGAGAATAAGGCAGAGAGAGTTAGCAGAGTATGGTGTAAAGGTTATGGATCAGCCTATCGTTATCGACGACAATATAATTACCTCATATAATCCCTCTACAGCTTTTGATGTAGCTTTTACTCTTTTAGAGCTTCTTACATCAAAGGAAAATACAGATGATGTCAAGAGACTAATGGGATTTATAGAGTGAAATTTAAGATTAAAGTAAAAAAGGGGATGAAGGAGAGGAGTTATAGTAGAGGAGTAGGGGAGCTGAATCGCTCCCGCTATGGTATTAATGACTATAAAATCAAGAGTTTTAACAGAAAAAGAAGAGACTTTTTATCTCTTCTTTTTTTAGTAAGCCCTTAATATAAATAACATTTTTTATCAAGATAATCCCCTTCTAAAAACGCCCTTTAATAACTTCCTCTTCCTTGAGAATGCCAGCCTCCACCAAGGCATACATATAGGAAGTATTTTCCCGGGACATACGTATTGTAGCTCCTGCTATCCCGTCGGATGAATTCTGGACGGATTTAGTTGCCCCGGCAGGTATGTCTATTCCAAAGTAATTGTTTTCATTTACAGCCCTTGAATATTTTTGAGGAGACCAATCGATCAATGACTTGATTTCAGTGGCCTTTTTACCAATAAGATATTCTGCAATGGCATCATAGTTCCCCTTCCAGCCTCCATTGGAATGGAAACCGTATCTTACATCCATCTTCTCAGGGGTACCATCCTTAAATTCTACCCCTAAAGCGGTTAGCATCTCCAGGACTGTTGAATCTTCATCGATTCCCTTTAAAATACCCCGCTTTTTAATTACATTGTTATACTGATGAAGGGTGTATAAATTTTTTCCTTCTAACTGGGACCACTCCTCAGGTTTTAGAAGTCCGCTTTTTGAAGTTCTTACTGTTGGAACTAAGCCATTGTTAATTGTCATATCTCCAAACTTAGAATTGAAGTTAAAACCTGGTTTCAACTTAGCTTCCATCTGATAACGAATGCAGGCATCTGTTATTGTAAAAGCCACTGTTCCATCTTCAGCTACTGCTACAGCATAAAACCCCATCATATCAATGGTTTTTATATGAAACATAGAGATACCTTTTTTGTAGTTGGAACCAGGAGTAGCTGCCACAGGATCTACGGAGAAATCCACCGATACCTCAGCTTCGGGATTGTTTCTGGCTACCCATCCTTCATTTTTCAATACCCAAAACTCAATCTTTGCATCTGAAATTGCTCCATCCTTCTCCAATGTTAAAACTGTTTCGATCTTTTGCTTGGCCTCCTGTAGGCTTATGCCCTTGGAGTGCCCCTTCCAGTATACTCCCCTATATGTCCCCCTATAATCCTTTTCATCTAAAGAAGTGTATGTTATCAGAGAAAGAATTAACATACCTACTCCCAACAATATATAATTTTTTTTCATAGTACCCCCTCCTCTAAAGCTGTTGTTAGTTATGGCATATCATTAAAATAAGTGTAGTTTTTTTAAATCAATCACTTTGTACCTTCATTCAGCTTTTTAGATAATTTTTACTTCTTTTAATGGAGGTTTCCTCTTCTTTTTGCTCCGAGAACTCCTTACTCCCTATACTGAATCCTTGCCCCTCCCCTTTTTTTCTAAATGTATTTATCTGAGGAGCTATAGTTATAACCTGTTAGCTAAAAAAACTTTGGTATCTCACCGGGAGAAGGATTTTGTCTTTTTAAGAGTATGAATTCCATATATGAAAAGGAGGGGAGCCTTTGATCAGGCGGGAAGCGATCTAATCCTTGAAAAGCGCAGTTTGGAAGTAGTGTTATGTAATAAGCAGTTTTAATTTTTTACTTAGTAATTGAAGTAGTTTTGAAGAAAGAAATTTTATTATCTGGAGGGAACTAAACTGATATCTAAGGAGTCTACTTATGCAGAACTTAAAGAAGATAGGTAAAATTTTTCGGGTAACCACCCTAGTTATGCTCTTTATAACTATAACAATAATGGGAGGATTGTGGATATTTACCAGCTACCTGAACTTTAAAAGGGAAGCGGAACAATTAAAAACCGATTATATAGCCTCTCAGAGGGAGTTGGTTCAAAAAGAAGTGGAGAAAGTTATAGAGGAGATAGAGTTTCATAAATCCAAGACGGAGGAGAAGCTCAGGGAGGTTATTCGGGAAAGGGTATATGAAGCATACAATATTGCCATGAATATATATGATCAGAATAAAGAGGTGAAAAGCAACAGGGAGATAGAGGAGCTCATTGCCAAAACCTTTTCAGGAGTCACCTATAATAATGGCAGGGGATATTACTTTTGGGGAAGAGTGGATGACCAGACACTACTATTTGCCGACAGATCGGAGTTTGAAGGGAAACAGATGCACAACTACAGGAGTCCTGAGGGGAAGCATGTTTTTAGAGATTTCGTAGAGCTAGTGAGAACAAGAGGTGAGGGTTTCTATGAATATATGTGGGCACACCCGGGGATGGCTGGAAATGACCATCGAAAGATATCCTTTGTTAAGTACTTTGAACCCCTGAACCTTTGGCTGGGATCGGGAGAGTATTACGAAGATTTTCAGCGGGAGCAGCAGGCAGAGCTCCTGGAGGAGATATCCTTAAAGAGCTATGGAAGGGACGGTTACTTTTTTGTCTTGGATTTTAACGGCATAAATCTGGCCATCGGTGATGAAAATCAGAAGCAGAGGGTACTTAAGAGCGACTGGGAACTTGAGGATCTAAATGGAGTAAAGTTTATTCAGAGGATGAGAAGAGTGGCAGAAGAAAAAGAGGGAGGGTTTGTATACTATAAGTGGCTTAAACCCAGTAAAAACATGGCGGTAGATAAGATGACCTTTGTGAAGGGTATTCAGGAGTGGAAGTGGCTGGTAGGAACAGGCTTATATATGGATGATATAAATGACACAATTGCTGCCAAGAGGAAAGCCCTTATGAGGGAATCGGTAAAAAACATAGAAAAAATTATAGTTATTATGTTTTTTTTAAGTGCCATGGTGGTGTTGATAGAGTTTTATATCTTAAAAAGAGTAAAAGCCCTTATCAGATATGAGGAAAATATATACGAAACCCTTCTGAACCTTTCAATGGAGGGGATCTACCTGAGAAATAGCCAGGGGAAGATACTGGACTGCAATAAAAATATTCCCCAGATGCTTGGTTATACAAGGGAGGAGCTGTTAAGTCTGTCTCTGGACGATCTTGTATTAAAGGAGCCAGGTAAGGACCCTTTAACTATGGGATGCAGCAGTGTGGGAGGGAACTACAGGGAACTTATCTTCAGGAAGAAGAACGGCACCCTGCTCACTGCTGAAATAAATACTTCACCCCTGGAAATAGAGAGGGAGAAGAGGCAGATCACCTTTTTAAGGGATATAACAAAGAGAAAAAGAATGGAGAGGTACTTGAAGGAGCTTTCCAGAAGGGATGGCCTGACCCAGCTCTATAATAGAAGGTATATCTTTAAAAAGATGAAATCGGAGCTTGAAAGATCCAGGGCAAGGGGAGTTTCTCTGTCGATTTCAATGATCGATATCGACCACTTTAAAAAGATAAACGATACCTTTGGTCATATGGTTGGAGATGAGGTCCTAAAAAGGGTAGCCAAGACTCTTCAGGAAAATCTCAGGGATGGGGATCATGTGGGAAGGTATGGGGGAGAGGAGTTTCTTATTGTGCTCCCCAATACGAAGTTATCTAGGGCTCTGGAGGTAATAGAAAGACTAAGGTTAATAGTAGGTCAGCTGGAGTGGGAGGAGAAGGAACTTACCGTCACCTTTAGTGGGGGAGTTACTGAGATAGATTCCAAAAGGTCATTTAATAAGGTAGAGGAACTAGTGGATGAGGTGGACAGGCTGCTCTACAGGGCTAAAGTTAGTGGAAGAAACAGGGTTGAATTTTAAAATATTCTAACTGTGAATGAGGCAGGTGGTGTTTTCCCTCTACTATGAAACCTACGACTGTAGAAATTAGAGTCACAATAGAAAAAGCTAAGGAAAAACTTAGCTTTTTTCGTTTTGGTATTTCAGAATAGGTTCCATATTTTAGATGTGGTATACTCGTATTATTCCTTGATTATTGGAGTGATACTTTTGAAAAGTAGGTGAAAGATGTATATAACAGTTGGAGAAATGCTTGAACTTGAAAGATTTAAAACCTTTAAATGTATTGCTGGTAGGGGTGGTTTTAAGCGTAGGGTCGAGAAGATCAGTTTATTGGATTATGAAATTGTAAAACCCCTGGAATCTCAGTTTTTACCCTATGAATTTTCTCTATCAAGTCTGCTGGGAGCAAAGAATAATCCTGAATTGATCTTGATGTCGGTGAAATATCTCTTTGAAAGTGGTGTCAGTGGATTGGCTATTAAAAATATCTATTATGATGAGCTGCCGGAAGAAGTGATTGAGTATGCCGACGAGCATGAATTTCCCATATTTCTCTTTGATAACAGTGTTTTTTTTGAAGATTTGATTACAGATGTCCGGGATGTTTTAAGAGACATAGAAAGAAACAGGGACCGAGAAAGGAAACTGGATTCTTTAATGGAGGGAGATCTGTCTGAAAAAGAGTGTGAAAAGCTGTATAATGAGTTATCAAACTATACCGACCAAGGGTATATAGTTACCCACCTAATGAACAAAAAGGATATCAGCCATATAGATAATATGAAAATTATAGAGGGATTTCGTCACAGAAAGGTCTCGACTATTTTATCGGTGACCCTCTATCACAGGGGAATTATTGTTGTCTATAAAGGGGAGTCATTTAAACTGACGAATCTTGTTAATGACTGTTATTACATAGGGCTGGTTTTTGATGATTACATTGTGGGTATAAGCGGATACAGTGAGGAATCTAAGCAATTCAAGGACGCCTGCAAGCAATCTATCTGGAGTGCCAAAGTTGCCATGGCTGAAAGGAAAGGTGTGATGGCCTATGAGGATATTGGTGTCTATAAGTTGTTGGAACCCATCATCCACCTGCCATTAGCGGATCAATACATTGAAGAAATGTTGATGCCGTTGAAGGTTTACGATGCAGACCATGGAACGGAGTTGTTCCAAACAGCTGAGGTGTTTATTCAATATGACGGACAGATTGTACAGGCCGCCAAAGCTCTTTGTCAGCACAGCAATACCATAAGATACCGAATAAATAAAATAAAGCAGCTTCTGGGGTTTGAGGAAAGGGAGGGCACCTTCTTTGAGCACCTATCACTGGCATTTAGAGTGTATAGAATAAAGGCACCTCTCTTTTAGTTTTCTACAAAGAGAGGTGCTTTTATTTTTCGTAATCTACGATGAAGTGGGTATACTCTATTTTGTATAATAAAGTTATAAGCAAGGGGGAGGAGAAGATGAAAAAGAAAAGGATCTATGCAGATTTAATATTACTGGTGGTTGCATTTTTGTGGGGGACAACATTTGTAGGGGGGAAGTATGCGTTAAACTACTTTACACCCCTATATATCATCGCTATACGTTTCATTATGGCCTTTTTCATGATGGCGGTGGCTTTCAGAAAGGATTTTATGACATTGACCAAGAGGGACATAAGGGGCGGCGCTGTGGTAGGAACCATATTATTTATTGCCTTTGCAACGCAACTGGTGGCACTTCAATATACTGAAGCGGGGAAGCAGGCCTTCCTGGCAGGGACATATGTGGTCATGGTTCCCTTTATTTCATGGCGGCTTAAGAGGAAGAGGCCGGAAACAAGTTCCTTTGTGGGGGCCTTTATCTGCTTTATGGGGATTGGTCTTCTGACCCTGAATGAGTCCCTAACAATAGGGTTTGGAGACGGCTTAACCCTGTTTAGTTCATTGTTTTTTGCAGGGCACATAATCTCTAATGGTCACTATGTGGATGATATAGGTCCGGTGAAGCTTACGATTACTCAGTTTGGGATAGTTGCGGTACTCTCTACACTATCCGCTCTGATCTTTGAACCCTTTCCCACAAGGGTAGCATCTAATGGAATTTTCGCAGTACTATATCTGGGTATTCTGTGTACTGGTATAGCCTACTTTCTCCAGACCATTGGCCAGAAGTATGCTTTGTCTACACATACTGCCATCATCCTGAGCCTGGAGGCGGTATTTGGAAGTGTGCTGGCACTTTTTCTTCTTGGAGAGGTCTTTACCTTCAAGATGGTATTGGGGTGTGGATCGATCCTGGCGGCAATACTGATTATTGAATTAAAGGGAAGCAGGAAGGAGGAGCCATCCTATGAGGAGCAAGCCCTAGATAATACCAGCGAGATCTAAACTTGATAAAGACGTCAGAAGGTAGGGGATCCATTCTGATGTCTTTTTGTTTTAGTTGCTATTAAATATGAAAACAGGCTCTCAGATATTATTCTAAAGAACCTGTTGGTTTGTTCATCAGTTAAGTTTTGGAGAATACACAAAAGGGAGTTATATCATCCTTATAGTTCAATTATCCTAAATTTATAGAAACTTCTTTACCTCTAATATTTCTTCCAGCGAATAAGTGTTGGAGTCATAAGTATTGGCCCACTTAATCATCTCTAAAAAAGCACTATTTAATGATCTTCCTTTTTCTGTCAAAGAGTACTCGACCTTTGGTGGAACTTCATCATACTGTACTCTCTTTATTATTCCGTCTTCTTCAAGCTCTAATAGAGCTCTTTTTAAAGCTACATTGGAAATTCCTTCTATCCTTCTTCTTAACTCGTTAAATCTAATACACTCATTTCCCTGTAGCTCCCAAAGGGTCTTTAATTTCCACTTTCCTGATAAAATATTTATAGTATATTTTACAGGGCATTCCTTCTTTGAATTTGCTGGTTTCATTTCATATTCTCCTTAAAAAAATAGTGGTAACAAAAATGTTAGTACTTACAAAAAACTAACTTCCATATTATTATACATTAAAGAACAATTGATGTAAATTAATATTCAGGAGGGTTTTATATGAAATTATTTGAAGAGGTCAAATTAAGAAACTTAAGTATTAAAAATCGTATAGTACGTTCTGCAACTCATAGCATGTTAGGTAGCCTAGATGGTTCCATAAGTGAGAAAGAACTAGATATGTTTGAAGAATTAGCTGCCAACGATATCGGTCTAATTATAGCTGGTCAGTTTTTTGTGACTGAGGGAGGAATCGTTGCACCTGCCTCTAACTTGTTATCAGATGATTTATTTATAGACAAGGCTGCTGCAATTGTCGAGAGGGTAAAAAAATACGATACTAAGATAATTGCTCAATTAAATCATGCAGGGGCACAAGCCTATAATAGTGAAGAATGTTTTGCCCCTTCAGCAATAAAAATAGGCGATGGTAGAAAAGCAAGAGAAATAACTGTAGAGGAGATAGAAGCTTTAAAGGAAGCCTTTATTAATTCAGCTTATAGAGCAAAGCATGCAGGGCTTCATGGGGTACAAATACACGCAGCACACGACTATTTGTTATGTGAATTCCTAACTCCTGAGTACAATAAAAGGAAGGATAAGTATGGAAGATCAGCAGAGGGAAGAAGATTGATAGTAGAAGAGATTTTAGCCGGAATAAAGAAAAAGTGTGGAGAGGAATTTCCAGTATTTATAAAGGTTAATTCCAATGTCAAAAAGAATAACAAAGAGTATCAAGAGGATTTGAAAGACTTAGTTAAAAGTTTAGGAGAACTGGGGATAGAAGCTGTGGAGTTTAGTGGATATAAGGTTAGTGAGCAGGATAAAGAGAGATGTAACTATAACTTGGAAGATGCTCTAAGGGCAAAGGGCAGCACCGATGTTAAGACTATATTAGTTGGAGGAATTGACAACTTCAATGCCATGGAAGAAGCTATAAACTCTGGTATGGATATGGTAGCGCTATCAAGAGCTTTGATTTGTCAGGGAGATTTAATAACAAAGCTGAAAAATGGACAGGAAAAAGCAAGGTGTGTGAGATGTAATATGTGTTATACAGCTGGTCCTAAAAGGTGTATTCTACCTAAAAATTAGGTCCCTCCTTTTTCTTTAATCTATTTGAGCACATGGAAGACCTTGAAGCCCATAAGTTCGATCCTGTCCCTTATCTGCTGCTCCTCTACGTTGTCATCTAGGATTATATCTCCTCTTCTTGTGGAAGTTTTACTTAAACGTTATATTGAAGCATGAAGGAATAAGTTATTTGAAAGATGCAAAAAGGTGAAAAAACAGACCTAGGAAGATTGCAGGAGGAATCCTTAGCTTTCAAATAAAAGAGCTAGGTTATTCCCATTGCAGGATGATAGTTAGCCCTATCTATGATAAAATAGCTAAGAATTATTTTGTATACCGACTGATGGACCGACTGGATTATCTAAAGAACTGTAGGAGGTAATAGCATGGAACTAAAGATAAGAAATGGAAGGATGGAAGATTTAGAGGAGTGTTTTATATTGGAGGGTAAGACCTTTCCAGAGAGTGAGGCTGCCTCAAAGGAAAATATCAGGATAAGGCTTTCTGAGTTTCCTGAGGGATTTATAGTTGGAGAGGTTGATGGTAAGATAGTAGCCCACATAAATAGTGGGGCAACCGATAAAGATGATATTACAGATGAAGAGTTTAAGAGCCTTATTGGCCACGACAGCAATGGAAGGAATATAGTGATATTCTCTGTGGCAGTTGACCCGGAATATCAGAGACAGGGAATAGCATCTAAGATGATGAGAGAGTTTATAGAGGTTTCAAAAAAACTAAAAAAGAAAAATATCCTGCTTCTATGTAAGGAAAACCTTATAGGGGTGTATGAAGGAATGGGGTATGAAAAAAGAGGAATATCAGCATCTACTCACGGAGGAGCTGTATGGTATGAGATGGCTTATTCTCTGTGATTAAAAGTTAATCATAAAGGCTCCATTTAATCTCAGCTTTTCTAGGCATGGATAGAAGTTTATTTTCTGCCTGCCTTTTTGTTTCCCTTTCTTTGCGTTGTCGTGAATATTTGCTATTAACTTTTAGCGACAATACTGATGATTGAATTGAAGGGGAGTGGTAAGGAGGAGTTAACCTATGAAGAGCAACCCCTAGATAATACCAGTGAAATTTAAAGAGGTGGAGGAAGAATTAACCTAATTTTACCTTTAAAGATACCTGGCAGGTTATTTTTAATGGAGTGGGATCGGAAAAATTAAGAGTATCTTTAATATAGTTGGGTAGGGGTTCGGCTTCCTTCATTTCTACAATGAAATCCACGACTGCAAGATTTGTAGTTTTGATATAGTAAAAGATCTAAGGATTTCTACTTAGATCTTTTTTTGGTTAAGTCTAATGAGAATTATATTTAGTTTTTTTATTTTGGAGTTTTGCATTTAAATTTAAAATCTAGGCGAAAAAATAAACCAAGCCTTGAAGACTTAAACAAAATACTGCTTGTTTCACTAAAAACTATTTTTCAATTTCTCTTTCAAGCAAAATAAAAGGGTATTCTATTGGTCCCATTTCAACCATTTGAATTTGTTTACTTGAAGAAACAACTCTCCAACCCTCTGCTGCAAATTTATTAAGGGCTTCAAGAAAACTTCCTTCATCACCTTCAGGTTCATAAGTAAATAAAATCTCGTATTCATAAATCATAAGATCACCTCATTTTAAGTCTAATTAATGCAAATTAAATACTCCATTTAATATCCAAATAATATTATTATTGATTGTCAAAATTGAATTATTTAGACTGAGAAGGATCATCTATATAGTGAAGTAATAGGTTGTCGGTCATTTTTAACCTTCGTGAGATTTCTCTTGCTATATTTAAAACAAGAAGGCTAAAAAGATCTTTGTCAGTTTCGTAAAAATTTAAAAGAGCTTTTCTTGGAATGACTATAAGCTCCACCTCACCTACTGCCAGAGCTGAAAGAGTATGAGGATAAATCCCTATTATTGAATCCTCACCGATACACTTTCCTTCTTCAAATTCAAAAAGTTGATAGAAATTGGAATTGATCTCCTCAACCATCTTAACTTTTCCCTTTAATATAATATAAATATGAGTTGGTTTACTTCCTTGCTTAAATATATATTCCCCATCTTTATAATCTCCTTTATTTAATATTTTAAAGATTTTATAGAGTTGTGTCGGATTTAATCCTCCAAAAATGGAGATCTTAGTCAAAAGAGGAATAATCTCTTCAAACTCAAAAAACGGAATCAAATCTTTCATAAATTCCTCCCCTGCAAAAATAAATATCTAGTTGTTTCAAACTAAGTGAGCTATTCTGTTATTTAATTATATCTGAGGACTATGATTTTAGATACTAACCAAGCAGAAGTTTTTAAAGGAAAAATTAAATCTTAAAGAAGATTTTAATTAGATAGGTCTTTAATCAAAGAAAAGGAGGAGAATTATGAGAAAGAAAACTTTTTTTTCAGGAAATATAGTGATAGCAGCACCTCGAGAATTTGTATTTAATTTTCTGACAGATTTTGATAATAATGTAAAATGGGTGGATAGATTAAAGGAGGAAGATATAACTCCTCCTGAAGGAGGAATGGTTGGAACTGAGATAAAACAAAGTATAGTGATTCATGGACACACTTGGCATTATGAAGGAAAGGTTATAGAGTGCAGAGAAGGAGAGTATTTAAAGATAGATCTGGGAGATAAAAAGGAAAAAATACAGCTTGAATACACATTGACAGACGATGAGTATTCTAAAACTCTTCTCAATGAAACAGGAACCATAGTAGAAGGAACTCTTATTCATCGTTGGCTTACAGGATTTGATAAGAGTACTCTTCAAAAAAGGCTTGATAAGTTTAAAGAAGTTGTGGAAGAAGAATACAAGATGAGGTAACGAATCCTTAAATATTCATAACTTATCTTAAATCAAATATAACTTGAACTTAATTCTATAGAGGGAGGATCAATGTCAGAAGTTTCAAACGTTGATTTTAATGAAGATTTTGAATTAAATCACATTCTTTCGGAAAGATTTGGAAAAAAAGAAACAGAAAAAAACAGAAGGCTCTTAAGAACTATAGAGGGAGTATATAAAAAAATATATGCCCTCACAACAATCACTGATGAAATAAAATTTTATAAATTTATCGAAGGACATCCTCTGTTTAAGGAACTAGACTAAATTTATGTCTTTTAAAATTCATTTCCTAATTATTAAAGGACTTCCTAAGATAGTATAATTTCTCTTAAGTAAATACAATAAAAAGGAGAAGATTTTTATGAGACAAATGTTGATATCTGAACTCAAAAGTATTTTTGAGAATATGGGTATTAAACTAATTAAAGGGTATAATGACTTGAAGGCAAATGAAATCGGATATGAATTCACTAAAAAAAATAAACTTCAGCTTAAATTTCAAGGTTATGATTATAACCTAGTCGATGAAGCAATAAGATGCATCGAACTCTTTAATAGTAAAACAATACATTTTAAATGTAATTTTGAAAAAAATAATATAGTTTGGATAAACTTTTAGCCCATTAGTCCTTTCTCTTTAAGAGAGGGCTTTTTGGGGTTTTGATAAATATTCTTTTATAGAATAATATTATAAAAACAGGGAGGTGTGTTATGCCTGCAAATCAAGAAGTTATTGAAGGGGCAATTAACAATCTACAGAAGATAGTTGTTGAGTTGTTCCAGGCTGATCCCAGCGTAGTGAGATGGTTTGAGTACTCAAATATTACTTGGCGTGTTAGAATTCCTAAGGGAACTCCCCAACCGATATTAAAACTTAATGATAGAGTCATAAGTGAAGCTGGAAGTCTTTTAGTTTCTCCTGGAAAGTACACAATAACGGCTACTATGGATGAGGTTTCTATCGTGTTGAAGGAGCTTATAATAGGTATTACTCATGAGCTTTGTCAAGATATTGTTGTTGAAAAGGCTGATGACATTCGACAGGCAATCCAGAATGAACTTGAATCAATGTTTCCAAAGGATGGTGACTTCATTCAACGAAGTCCAGCAACCATTGACTTTGGTCGAGGTGTAGGCCGAAGAGAACTTTCGGTTCAGGTTAAACTTATTATTCCAATTGATAATGGCCCTATTGATCATGTCGATATAGATATTGATTTACGTTTTTCTTTTTCCATTATTCAACCGGATCACGATCATCCAAAGGGACTTGCTATTGTTTACTTACAGGGTTTTGACGTTCAAACAGATATTGATCTTCCATGGTATCTCGATAGCTTATGGTTTGGTGTATTCGAAGGTTTTGTTGAAGGTAAAATTGATGAAAGCGTAGAGAAGCAACTGAAACCGAAACTCAAAGCATGTTTACAAAGATTAATCGATAATAACCTTCCTGAACTGCCAGATACATTGTACCTATCTAATATATTCAACAATAATAATGGAGACTTGGTTCTACGGCTTTGCCCCTCCTAATATAAATAAGCAAGTTTAACCTTATTAAAAGTTTAATTATCATATTAAAGATTTCTTTTACGATTAATCTTCCCCCCTCCCTAAAAAACTTCCGCTTTGAGTATCGGTTAAATTAAGCAGATAGGATAACCCTATCTGCTTTTTTCTTAATATCCCTAATATGTTTTTCATCTTAGCAAGAAATCAAACCTAATTAGTATAGCATTTTTATCTTTTATTTTTATTAGGCTGTTGCAAAAGTATTGTATAATTTTCAATATTGCAATGGCCTTTTCTATTGTAAATAATAATATCTTTAAACTAACATTAAAAAACTTCCTGCTTAGCCCTCTAACTCTATGATTATCAA
>NZ_BSDY01000030.1 GCF_027925155.1 Propionigenium maris DSM 9537
TGATAATCATAGAGTTAGAGGGCTAAGCAGGAAGTTTTTTAATGTTAGTTTAAAGATATTATTATTTACAATAGAAAAGGCCATTGCAATATTGAAAATTATACAATACTTTTGCAACAGCCTATATTGTATTTCATTAAAAAATCAAATAAGGATACAGAGTTTCAGAAAGTTTTAACCATTCCTATACTTAAAACATCTATTCCTTGTGGTTTTAATTCCTTTACAAAACTATACTCGATTAATCATAAAATTCACCTGTAAAAAATAAAGGGAATATCTGGCATACAAAATATAATAACTATAGGAGGTAGTACCCATGAAAATATTTTTTATGTTCCTTCTTACAGCCACACTTATTTTTGGAATGGAAGAGAATGAAGACAATAAATACCTTATCCGTGTCCTCTATGGTAAGGCATCCTATTCCAGTCTCAGAGATCTGGTTTCCTTTCAGGAATCCACCAGAGATGAGCAGAGGGGAACCCTCATAGGTATCCAGTTTGAAAACTACCTGGCTAGAGATATATGGAATGGTTCTGGAGACCTCACCTACTTCTCCAGCTTTATCTACCACAGGCAGGATATCAAGGTAGAGGATGGTAAGTATACGGAACCCAAGGAGCTTTCTGGAAAGGATACCTACCAGCTAAATGGTGGTATCAAGGTCTACTGGAAGACCTTTCCCTGGAGTAGATATGTGAGAACCAGGATCGGTCTGGGTGAGGGTATCTCCCTGGTGAGGGAGAGGCTGGATATAGAGATTCAGAATACCAACAATGAGGATGAAAAGAGTGATGCCCATATCCTAAACTACCTGGATCTCCATATTTCCTTCAACCTGAGGGATATCACCAGGTGGGAGCAGCTGGAAAACTACTATATAGGAGGAGGTCTCTCCCACAGATCGGGGATCTTCGGTTATGTGAGTGGAGTGGACGGTGGATCCAACTACTGGACCTTCTTTATAGAGGGAGAGTTTTAATTAAAACCGATACTTTTGCCTTGATGCAATAAGTATCCAAAAAATCAAGACCTCTCAAATGTCTTTTGAGCTATATTATTCATATACGACCTTTATTAGCTACAATCATAATTCTGTCAGGTAATAGTTTGGCAAAACATTATGATAAACTT
This sequence comes from Propionigenium maris DSM 9537, assembly GCF_027925155.1. Taxonomy (GTDB): domain Bacteria; phylum Fusobacteriota; class Fusobacteriia; order Fusobacteriales; family Fusobacteriaceae; genus Propionigenium; species Propionigenium maris. The sequence continues at coordinate 1,138 of NZ_BSDY01000030.1, forward strand.
AATTTGATTAACGGTCTGGTAAATTTCTTCTGTTAAAGCTTCATCGACTTAAGAGGCCGTTTTTAAATAATTCAAAAAAATTTAACAACAAAAAAACCACCCTGCACACTTACAGGGTGGTTTTATTTAGATCTCCTTTTCTACTAATTCAGTTAATTCATCCAGTTCAGGGAATCTTCCCTCTGCCTTCTTGGAAAAGATTAGCTTTTCATCCCACTTTACCTCGAAAGCCCCACCAGATGAAGGGATTAATTTAAATTCTGAAACTTCCTTCTTATAGAGTCTTACCAAGACTCCCAGAGCACTCACTGCTCTTTGACCATATCCTCACGATACACAAAACTCAATAGACAATACTGGCTTCATATTCTCCTCCCATTTTCTTTACTTGTTTTATCAAGAATATTATACCATAAAGTTTCATGCTTCCCTTTAATTTTTTTAAAAAAATCCCCTTCTTTACCGTATCTTTACCCAGGAAATTTATAATAAGTGTAATAAAAGAATTAAGAACAGTTACAACACTTTTTAATATAGGAAGGAGACTGATAACTATGGAAAATATATATGCAATTATCAAGAAGGGCGGATCTCTCAAGAGATATTGTTATAAAAACGGTTATAAGCTGGAGGAGATTATCTCTGTAAAGGATGTGGACACTAACAGGGTCTCAGCAGCTCTTTCAAAGCATGGTCTGAAATTTCCCAGTAGGAAGGACTCCTACAGGGGATACTATATAAGGGTCAGCAAGGGTAACATCTTTACAGGAATAGCTGGATACTTCCTCAACCTCTTCACCGAGGATTCCTATGTTTCCATGAAGATCAAGGAATCCTTCTATGGAGGAACCGAGGTGCCATTTTCCTTTTAAACATTCGTTACTTCTCACTTGAAAAAGAAGTAACCAAGAGTTCAAGACTCTGATAATTGTCTTTTCGGGTAATTCCAAAGTTTTCGTTCCTTTTCAAGGCTCTAGATAGAACCTAAATAGTCAGACGGAACGAGGTATTTCTTTACTGTGAAGTTAAACGACTATCAAAATCCAAATAAAGTTCAAATAAAAAAGAGCTGAAGAAGCCCAGATTTTATAGTACTCCCCTGTAACCCTCTCACCTTTCAGCTCTTTTTTCTGTTTATCTAAGATATTTTCAAAAGGCCATCTTTTTATTTAAAGAATGGGGTTCATAGTCGTTAGACTGCTACGTCGTTTCGTTAAAATCCTTTAGGCTCTGTAGAGAACCCAACAAAGAAACGAAAAATACGATTTACTCAAGAAGACAATTATGAACCCCTAGATCTTCTTTGGGTACTTTCTTGCATCATGGTAAGAAAGTACCTCGCTCTCTTTCGGAGAGTGAAATATCATTTTTATCAAAAAAATTATTAACCATCCAACTCACAGAATACCTCGTGGATATTTCCATCTGGGTCTGCAAAGAGTGCACACCTCTGATTCCATGGTGTATCAAAGGGAGGCTTTATAGGTTTGGCTCCCTTTAATATCAGTTTTTCATAGGTACTATCCACATCTTTCTTATCGGTGCATGGAAAAGCTAACTCAAATTTTTGTCCAGAGCCCCTCTCCTTGAACTCCCTGCTGTAGTCATGCATAACCTTCCTCTCACAGATTGCAAACCTTACTCCCTCACTTACAAACTCAACATACTCTCCCAGGTCGGTCTTTACTTTAAATCCCAGGACCTCTCTATAAAACTCTTTCATTACTCCAATTTCATCGGTCCAGATAGTAACTAAACTTATTTTCGTTTTCATATAGGATAACCTCCAAACTCTATGATTTAGAAGGTTAACACTATTATTCATAAAAATCAATTTTATAATTAATCTTTTATTTACGACCGTATACAGATGTCGGACTCCACAGAATATCTCTACCTTCTTAGTTCCACAGATTAGGTTCTATCTCGCACCTAGTCTAAAGTAAGAAAATCAGATATTAAATCTTTAGCTTTTTATTAATTTATCAAAATTTATGACATAGGTATTTCTCTCCATCCAATAAAAGAGAATTTTTTAAATTTTTTCTATTATGAGAATACTATTTTGATAATCTCTTCCTAAGTTCATTAATCTTTTTTTCAGATACTCCTAAAGCTTTTTCAAATTTTCCCCTAGGTGTCTCAAGAAAGAACTCATCTGGTTTAATTATATCTATATATTCTTTAAGCTTCTCTATATCTATATCTGAGTCTGAAATATCTTTTAGAAGTGTAATATCTAAAATGAATTTTCCAGAGTACTGTTTGTTAAAGCTAGCCATGTTTGAAATATGCTCTTCTAAAGTATAACCCTCCAGAGGTCTGAGAATCTTCTGGAACTTTTCCTCGGTGGTAACCATCAATTCTCCTATTATTTCATCACACTCATTCAAAACGTCTATATATCCTTCTCTGTTTACTAAGTATCCATTACATAATAACTTTACAACAATGTTATTATCTTTTAGCAATCTTATTATATCTAGAATTTCACTATTTGCAAGGGCTTCTCCATCAGGATCGATGAAAACATATTCGATCCTTTCTTTTTTTATAACTTTTTCCACTTCTACTAAGAATCTTTTTGTTTCTTCAAAATAAAATCTCTCTTCAGTTTTAACTTTAGTTCTTCCCAATGGACAGAAAATACAGTCAAAACTACAATAATTTTCAGGAAGCGGATTTATGTTTATACACCTCATGTTATTGGCCCCTAAATAAACGTCACTTATAGAAAATGGATCCATTAATATATTCCCCCTCGGTGATTTTAATTTTATTCTAAAAAATATAGTACTCTATTTCACAATGATTGTCAATTTCAGATAGCACACAGCTTAAAAACATCCTTTAAATCCCATATCCCCTAAATTACAGGGAACTTACCATGCCCTCCTCTATTATTCATAAAATAAAAAAAGAGACGACATTATGTCGTCTCTAATATATTAAGCGATTATACTAGCTCGATAATAGCCATTTCAGAAGAATCTCCTCTTCTTACAGTAGTTCTTATGATTCTAGTGTATCCACCGTTTCTCTCAGCGTACTTAGGAGCGATTTCGTTGAATAGCTTAGCTACAACTGCATCGTCTCTAAGGAATGCGAATGCTCTTCTTCTAGCAGCAAGATCTCCCTTTTTACCAAGAGTAATCATTCTCTCAGCAAACTTTCTTAATTCCTTAGCTCTAGTAACAGTAGTTTCTATTCTCTCTTCTCTTAAGATAGAGATAGTTAAGTTCATAAGCATAGCTTTTCTGTGGTCTGATCTTCTACCAAGTTTTCTATAGTTCTTGTTATGGTTCATTACTCAGGATCCTCCTTACTTTTATTATTCAACAGATCCGTTAGAAGCAAGATCAAATCCTAGTTCCTTCATCTTCTCAAGTATTTCATCAAGAGACTTTCTTCCTAGGTTTTTGATTTTAAGAAGCTCGTTTAGCGATAGTCTCGCTAACTGTCCAACTTCCTCGATTCCAGCCTTCTTTAAACAGTTAAATGATCTTACAGTAAGATCTAACTCTTCGATCTTAAGGTGTAGAACATCTTCACCTTGATCTTGACCTTCCTCTTCCTCTTCTTCTTCTTCAAGATCTCCTCTTAAGCTTTCCATCTTGTTTCCAATCTCTAGGAATGGATCGAAGTGGAACTTTAGAAGCTCTACAGCATAAGAGATACAGTCTCTTATCTCAACACTTCCGTCAGTTTCAACATTAAGAGTTAATTTATCAAAATCGGTCATTCTTCCAACCATTGTATCTTCCACATGGTAAGATACCTTCTTGATTGGAGTATAGATTGCATCTACAGCGATGTAATCTACTGGCCAGTCTTTCTTTTCGATTTCGTCAGCAACTACGAAGCTTTCACCAGTATCTACTAGGAACTCCATATTTACTTCTCTATCTGTTGTTACAGTACAGATAACCTGCTCAGGATTAACAATTCTAATCTCAGCATCAGGGATGATGTCTGCAGCTGTAATTACTCTTGGACCTTTCACAGAAAGAGTCATTCTCTTTTCACCAGGAGTCTCAGTAGCTATAACTATCTCTTTAACGTTAAGTACTAGATCAGTTACAGATTCCTTAACACCTTCCATAGTAGAGAACTCATTTAGTACTCCCTCTATCCTAACACCTTTTATAGCTGCTCCAGGAATTGAAGAAAGTAATACTCTTCTTAGGGCGTTACCTAATGTGTGTCCATATCCTCTATATAGAGGCTCTACAATGTATTGACCTCTGAAATCGTTTTCCTTAACTTCAGATATGTTAATACTTCTTGCATGTTTTTCAATTTTTAACATCTAATCAACTCCTACGAAAAGGGTTTATTATCTAGAGTAGAACTCAACGATCATGTCTTCGTTTAATTCGAAGTCTAGGTCGTCTTTAGTTGGGTTCTGAAGAACTTTTCCAGAGAATCCAGCCTTGTCTAGCTCTAACCATGCAGGTGTGTTAGCATCTTCTACTGCGTTCTTGATGATCTCAATGTTCTTTGAGTTCTCGATTACAGTGATTACGTCTCCAGCCTTTACTCTGTATGAAGCGATGTTAACTTTTCTTCCGTTTACTGCAACGTGTCCGTGTGATACAACCTGTCTAGCTTGTCTTCTAGTCTTAGCTAGTCCTAGTCTGTATACTACGTTGTCAAGTCTTCTCTCAAGGTACTGGATAAGGTTAAGACCAGTTACACCATCTTTTCTTGTTGCCTCAGCGTATAACTTTCTGAACTGCTTCTCCATTACATTGTATATAAACTTTGCTTTTTGCTTTTCTTTTAACTGAATAGCATATTCAGTTGGTTTTCTGTTTGCGTTAGGTCTTGGTCCTCTCTTAGAAGATTTGTTTACTCCTAAAACAGATGGATCGATACCAAGAGCTCTACATTTCTTTAAAACGGGCTGTCTATTAATTGCCATTTGTCTTATACTCCTCCTTTATAGAATTTACTTTCAAAAATGAGCGCTTAACTTCTACGAGTTAAATTCAATAAGTAGGTGAACTACACTCTTCTTCTTTTTGGTGGTCTACAACCATTGTGCGGAACTGGAGTTGCGTCAGTTATTCTAGTAACCTCTAGCCCAGCAGCCTGAAGCGATCTGATTGATGCCTCTCTACCTGATCCAGGTCCTTTCACCTTTACTTCTACTTTTTTCATTCCATTTTCCATAGCTACCTGTGCTGCTTGCTCAGCTGCGATCTGTGCTGCAAATGGAGTACTTTTCTTAGTTCCCTTGAATCCTGATGTACCACCAGATTTCCAAGTGATAACTCTTCCCTCAGTATCAGTGATTGCAATAATCGTGTTATTGAAGTTTGAGTGTATGTGAGCTATTCCAGTAGGAATATTTTTTAATTTCTTTTTAGTCTTAACGACTTTCTTCTTTGCCAACTTGAGTTACCTCCTTACTATGATCTGCACCTCTAAATTTGTGCGGCTATTATTTTCTTACTGGTCTCTTAGGACCCTTTACAGTTCTTGCGTTTGTCTTAGACTTCTGACCTCTTGCTGGTAGGTTCATTCTGTGTCTAAGTCCTCTGTAACATCTGATGTCCTGAAGTCTCTTGATGTCAAGTCTAACTTCTTTTCTCAGATCTCCCTCTACCTTGATTCCATCAATGATAGATCTGATCTTGTTTACTTCTTCTTCTGTAAGATCCTTAACTCTAGTGTTAAAGTCTACTCCAGCTTCAGTAAGTACTTTTTTTGAAGTTGTGTGTCCGATTCCAAAGATATAAGTAAGTGAAATCTCAACTCTCTTATTTCTAGGGATATCTACTCCTGCGATTCTAGCCAATGCTATTCCTCCTCTTCACGAAAATTTATATATTTGCCGGTATATTAACCGACGAACACTTTCTTCGGCATGCCCCATTCGTAACGAATAGGAGTGACCCTACGGTTCACATGCCTTTACAGTACCTGATATCAGTACTATATTTTGTTGCTTCGGATAATTAATTATCCTTGTACCTGCTTGTGCTTAGGATTTTCACAGATTACTCTGATCTTACCGTGTCTCTTGATAACCTTGCACTTGTCGCAGATTGGTTTTACAGACGCTCTTACTTTCACCTGATTACCTCCCATTGATTCTTCCATCTCTTATGGATCAAGTCAAAACACTAAAAGGGGATTATCCCTTCTTTCTGTAAGTTATTCTTCCCTTTGAAAGGTCGTAAGGTGAAACCTGTACAGTAACCTTGTCTCCAGGTAATATCTTAATGTAGTGCATTCTCATCTTTCCTGAGATGTGTCCTAAAATTACGTGACCATTCTCTAACTCTACCTTAAACGTAGCGTTTGGTAGTGACTCAAGAATAGTACCTTCTAATTCGATAACATCTTTCTTCGCCATAGTTCCTCCTACCGAACAGAAATTCATATTATTGTAACATCTTTACCACAAAAAGTCTACTGTTTTTTGACTTTTTTTTAACCGTTTAGCTTACTCAAAACTACTGGTTTTCCATCGATTATAGCCACTGAATGCTCAAAGTGAGCAGAAAGTTTTCCGTCCTTCGTTACAGCTGTCCATCCATCGTTAGTTACATATACTTTGTACGATCCGGCGTTGACCATTGGCTCAAGGGCTAGAACCATTCCGTTCTCGATCTTAAGACCCCTACCCTTTCTTCCGAAGTTAGGTAGTGCAGGTTCCTCGTGCATCGATTTACCTACTCCATGACCACAGAAATCCCTCACTACAGTGAAGCCATGTTTTTCAACATATTTTTGAACGGCATTTCCCACATCTCCCAGTCTGTTCCCTACGATCATGTGTTCAACACCAATATCTCTGGCATTTCTAGTTACCTCTATAAGACGCTTTGCCTCATCGCTTACCTCTCCTACTGGGAAGGTAATAGCTGAATCCCCAAAGTATCCGTTCAGGTTGGTTACCACATCTATACTTACAAGGTCTCCCTCCTTAAGTATCTTATCCTCCCTTGGAATCCCGTGAACTACCTCGTTGTTCACAGATATACATGAAGCTGCAGGATATGGGTTTTCAGGTCCCCCTACACCAATAGTGGCAGGGACTGCCCCCTGACTTCTTACATACTCCTCTATGATGTTGTTTAACTCCATAGTTGAGATTCCCGGTTTGATGTGTGGCGGAAGTACCTCCTCATATAACCTTGCGATTATCTGGTTGGCCTCCCTTATCTTTTCTATTTCCTCTAAATTGTAGATTGCCATCTATACATCCTTTCTATCCCCAGATTTATTATCCAAGAAGTGCAAACATATCCTCAGTTACCTTAGATACGTCCTGTGTTCCGTCTACCTCTGCCATTACTCCTCTTTCCGAGTAGAACGCGAAAAGTGGTGCTGTCTGTGCATGGTATGCTTCCAGTCTGTTAGCTACAGTTTCAGCTGTATCATCCTTTCTGATGTAAAGCTCTCCGCCACAGTAGTCACACTTCCCCTCTACCTTCGATGGGTTGAACTCTACGTGGAATGATGCTCCACAATCCTTACACATTCTTCTACCAGTGATTCTATCTGTGATTAGCTCATCTGGAACATTTAGAGAGATTACCTTATCTAGGGCAATTCCCATATCCTTCATAAGTACTTCTAGAGCCTCTGCCTGGGCTAGAGTTCTTGGGAAACCGTCTAGGATGAATCCCTTCTTACAGTCTTCCATAGCTAGTCTGTCCTTGATGATTCCGATGATTGTAGAATCAGGTACAAGCTGTCCCGCCTCGATAAATTTCTTAGCTTCCATTCCCATCTCTGTTCCTTCAGAGATAGCTGCTCTTAGTATGTCTCCAGTAGAGATCTGAGGGATACCATACTTCTCGATTAAGAATTTAGCCTGAGTACCCTTTCCTGCTCCAGGAGCACCGAATAACATTAAGTTCATCAATACCTCAACTCCTCGTTAATTTTTTAATACACAAAGTATATTATACAATAAAAAAGTGGATTTTGCTAGGGATGGGAGTAAAAGAGGAGAGGTGGATTTTATCCCACCTCTCCTCTTTCTAATAGTTAAATTTTGGGGTTTCTTTAAAGCTTATCCGTTACTTTTCTCTTGAAAGAAAAGTAACCAAAAGTTCAAGGCTCATTGAAAATTTATATTCCATAATCAAAGACGTCTGAAAAAATCGTATCGATTGCCAGATGCTAAGGGTAGTCGACGAATATTTTTCTAGACCTCTTTTTCATATTCCATTTACAAAATTTTCAAAATGCCACTCTGTCATTGTTTATATTTCAGAAGAGCAGACATGTTTCAGTATTAAATTATTAACCTAAGTTTTTTTCTGTCTATATCTTCTAAAGTACAGGAAAATATGTTTTTCTCATAATCAATTTTAAAATTTATTGCTTTTAAAACTAATCCCTCATTTTGCCATTCTATCAATAATTCTTTTTCTATTTCTCCTTCTAGGAGGCTCCAAAACTTTTCTGAAATCTCACATTGCTTCTTTTCCAATAAAGTGAGCATGGCATAAGTATCACAAATAGAATAATTTTCTAAAGAATTAGTAGCAACAGCTCTAGGTGCTATAAATTTTTCTCCTTCAATCGTAATAGGAACATTTATATAATTTTTTCGTAGTTTCTCTCTTTCTTTCTCAGGACGCTGTTTTTCAACTATCTTACCAATAGAAATAAAGTACTCTCTAAATGCAGCCTCCCAATTTTTATAGAAAATAGACAATTTTTCTTCCTTTAGCCAATTTCCATGATTTTGAACATCTAAAAAATATACATTACTTTTTTCAATATCTATGTAAGCAAACAATAAAGGTCCTGTCCTTCCTGCATACCTTTCTCCTTCATTTAAAGTTCCTAAATGAAAATGATATATTCCATATTGATAAAACATGTTATCTTCTCTTTGAACCTTTTCTTCTCTCTCTATTTCTTTTTTAGATTTCTTCTTTTTCCTTCGTTCATTCATTACATATAATCTTTTTATTCCTGTACTTAAATATGGATTTATATTTTTTCCCTGTTCAAAGGACCTTTTAATACCTAATATTGCTTCTACATCCACTTCTTTTAGCTCTAATTTTTCTTTTAGTTCCCTTGAAATGAAGCAGCTATATCTCTTTATAGGTATACTTCTCCTTATAATATTAAAATACTTGTAAAGTATTTCATTATCTGTCTTTAATTCACTGATATTCTCTACCCCTAGGAGCTTCATTTCTTTTTTCCTAAAATCAATATAATCCCTCTTTAAATCAAATACCACTCTCTTCAATCTAGCTTCACCTCTATTTTATTTCTCTTTCCCATTATCTATGACTTTAGGTTTCTCCTTAGCTAGGGAGAAACCGTTAAAAAGGGATGAGGGTTGCTAGCCCTTTAGAAGTACAACTTTTTTGTTGGTAGCATCCAATCTCACCCTTGCTCCTATTGGCATGGTGAACATTGGGTGGGTGTGGCAGCAGTCCACCTCAGCTAGGAATGGGAAGTCGTAGTCGCTCCCAAGTACCTCCTGGAGGACCTCATAGGATTTTCTTCCGGTACCTCCGTCCTTGAACAGTTCGTGCTTTCCGATGATAAGTCCCCCTATCCTTTCAAGGTAACCACTTACCTTCAGGTGGGAGAAGCTTCTCTCCACAGTGGCTATATCGCAGAGGGAGTCCTCAATAAATAATATATCTCCCTCCTTTATCTCCGGCATATACTTGCTTCCCCAGATTCCTCCCATGGTATTGAGGTTACCTATGATTAGCCTTCCCTCGACTTTTCCCTCTTTAAGGGTAATCCACTCATTTTTCCTTCTGTCCTTCTCCCTCTCCTGGGTCTCCCAGTCGATGAACTCCTCCGTCCAGAACTCCGGCATCTCATACTCATACTCCTTTGCTGTAGGTTTTACAAGGATATCCTCAAAGTATCTGTAGGTCATCTCGTTGTAGGGCTCCAGCTCCCCAAAGGATGCCACAAGGGCGGGACCGTAGTAGGTGGATATCCCCGTCTGGGCATATATTCCCATGAGGATAGCCGTCACATCTGAGTAACCTATTACAATCTTGGGGTCTCTCTTGAAGGCCTCGTAATCTATGTATGGAAGAAGGGAGTTGGAGTTCATCCCTCCTATAGCCGACATGATACACCTTACCTCTGGGTTTCTTATGAGTTCATTGAGCTCCTCGGCCCTCTCTTTGATGCTTCCCGATCTGTAGTAGTCGGCTTTCCCGGTCAACCTCCCCTCTAAGACCTTGAATCCCTTACTCTCTAAGAACTCCTTTCCCCTCTTAAACCTCTTGGGGCAAAACTTTGTTATAGGAGTTGACGGCGAAAACATACCTATTGTATCTCCAGCTTTCAATTTCATTCTATTCCCCCTTATTTTTTGAACCATCATATCATCTTTTCCTCCCCAATTCCACCTCAAATTTACCTGCCTTCATGGAATAAAAAGCTTTAAAAGCCCCTTACCACGAATTAGCACAGATAATCCCATCTTTATATCGATTTAGCTCTCTACTTGATTATAAGCTAGACCGCCCCACAAATTAAGTTCCGCAGCGATAAACTAATTCATTTTCCAATAGGAGCGAGGACTGTAGCTCATAAAGGCCGTAGATTTATAATTATACTCATAAGGAATTATAAAGAGGGCACATTTTCTTTGGTTCGTTTCTTTTGCGACAAAAGAAATGAACAGCAAAGGTACCTCGCTCTCTTGAGAGAGTGAAAATAAAAATTATTCTCCTCTTTTACTGGGAAAGAAGAAGTAAATCAAAAGTTATAAATATCAATAAAAAAAGAGAGCTATGCACTTAAGTGCATAGCTCTCTTAATATCTATACTTCAGCTTCAGCATTACCCTGTTCTCATTGAACTCATCCTTCTTCTCCTCGGCACCTATCTGGTAGTTTGCATAGGCAGCTTCCACCGAGAGGTGTCCCACATCTACCCCCATTCCCATACTGGAGTAGTTGTTGCTGGCCATATCCCTCATTCCACCAGTTTCCTCGCTTTCATCTATATAGGAGAATCCAAAGTCTCCCTTTATAAAGGGACTTACCCTGCTCTCCTTATTGAAGGAGTACTTTAACTCGGTATATATTGGCATTACCTTCTCAGAGTTGGAGAGGGTGGCATCATGGGTGTTGAGGCTTATATTGAAGTTTTTATACTCCATCCCAGTGGTATCCTGGGCGAAGATACTTGTAAAGGTAAGACATATCATCAAAACAAATAACAATCTTCTCACGATATCCTCCTTTGCTACGTCCAATAAAAAGAATTCATTCCATTAAAGTATAGTATCATTCTTTACACCCTTTGTCAACTTTCAGTCAGCTTAAGAAAGGGTAAAACTTCTCCTTTAATATCTATACTCTATCTTAAGGAGTATCCTGTTTTCTGATACTTCATCTCTGTTTGTGCGATACCTTACATTGTAGTTGGCAAGGGCAAGCTCTACTATGAGATCTCTTAGAGCTACTCCTCCCCCTATACTGTAGTAGTTGTTTTCAAAGAGATCCTCCGCCTCATCCACATCATCCCTTTCATCCACATAGTTGAAACCTACCTCCCCCTTTATAAAGGGCTTATAGTTTTTATTTGTGGGAAACTGATACTTCATCTCGGTGTACACTGGGATGATCCTCTCCTCATTGGAGAGGGTCAGTTCATGGAAGTCCACCTTAAAGCTGAGGCTTTTATAGTTCATGGCAGTGAGCTCCTCTGAAAATACCTCTATATTTATTACTAGCAGGAGGGGAATAAATATCTTTTTCATGGTCTGCTCCTTGGGGAAAGTATTACCTCAAGATACCACCCCAAAGGTCCCTCATCAACTTACAACTTCTTTAAAAAATTAAGAGAATCTTGCTACCTTTTCTATAAAAAACTCCTGTCCTTCTTACACTTTCAGCTACTTCCTTGATTAGAAATATATCAAAACAGCTATAAGGTTCGTAAGCTATTAAGAATCTAAAAAATTTAACCATCCTTTATACATCTGGTAGTAAAGTAACTCTTTAACAATAAAAAAAGCTGCCTTAAGCAGCTTAAAAATCTTAGTATCTGTATTTCAGCTTTAGCATTACTCTGTTTTCAGAGAATTTATCCTCCCTTTCTTCAACGGCTATCTGATAGTTTGTATAGGCAGCTTCCATTGAGAGTTGTTCTCCTATATCTGCACCTACACCGATACTTGAATAGCTGTTTTCAGTCATACTCAGTAACTTCTCCTCCTGGGCACTATCACTCTCGTCAATTTCATCGCTGACATAGTTAAAACCAAAATCTCCCTTTATAAAGGGACTTACTCGCCCTTCCTTGTTGAAGGAGTATTTCAGCTCAGTGTATATGGGAGTCACCTTTTCAGAATTGGAAAGGGTGGCATCATAACTATTGAAACCTATATTCAGGTTCTCATATTCAAGTCCCACACTCTCCTGGGAAAAAGTGTCTATAAAAGTAAGGTTCATTATAATCCAAAACAACACTATTCTCAATAACTTCCCTCTTAGTATCACCCAGCAGCCTCCATAAATAACCTTTATAATGTTAAAACATACTATCATCCTTGAAAGTTATTGTCAATTTCCCTGTTGCTGCCATTTAGCTCACATCTGCCTTATAAAATTAAGAGAGTTAGATTACCTTTGACGTAAACATCTTAGAAAGATTGGAGGGTTTTATTAATTAAGATTTTAAAAATAAAAGTGGGATTCATAGTCGTTGATCTTCACAATAAAAACCTCCTCCGTTCCGTTAAACTTCTTTAGGCTCTGTAGAGAGCCCAGCAAAGGAACGAAAAATTTGCAGTACCCAAGAAGACAATTATGAACTCCTAGATCTTCTTTGGGTACTTTCTTGCATCATGGTAAGAAAGTACCTCGCTCTCCTTGGAGAGTGAAATGAGATTTTTTTACCTTAGGAAGATATGAGTTTTAAAAATATAGAGAGATTAAAAAGAAAAAGGTTCGAGCTTTTATAAAGTAACTCAGATTTCCCGTTGGAAATCTGGATATTTGTAAATATACTCATGAAGTTTTAAAGGTACTAGTTTTTATAATGAAACACAGAATTCCTTTTAGGAATCTGTGTACTGGCAATTACATTCATAGGCGCATTCATTAATTGCCAGCAATAAAAAAGACACGAACTAAATAGTTCGTGTCTCTAGAATCTATACAAAACCTTTATATTCTCTCATTACAAGGTGTGCATTTATCTGCTGTACCGTATCAAGAGCTACTCCTACTACGATGATGATTCCAGTTCCCCCGAAGAAAACAGGAAGCCCCATTGCGTTGAAGATAGCAATCGGAAGTACCGATATTGCTGCAAGGAAGAGAGCTCCTCCCCACGTAATTCTTGTAACTACCTTTTCAAGGTATTCTACAGTTTCCTGTCCTGGTCTGATTCCAGGAATAGTTCCTCCACTCTGTCTCAGGTTGTCTGCAACCTTCTCAGGATCAAACATGATAGCCGTGTAGAAGAATGCAAAGAATATTATGATTCCAGCAAATATTGTCAGATACACAGGGTGTGTCTGAGTAAATATTCTGCTAAGCATTATTCTTCCTGGCATCTCAGCTGGAAGTGAATTCACTATTAGTGATGGGATAGTCATAAGTACAGATGCAAAGATAACAGGCATTACCCCAGAAGTGTTAAGCTTCAGTGGTAGGTATGTACTGTCTGCAACTCCGCTCTTTCCTCCAAATCCTCTTCCTACATAGTGGATAGGGATCTTTCTCTGTCCAAGTTGGAAGAGAACTATTCCGGCTACAGTTGCAAGGGCAGCTAAAGCTACGATTACAAGTAGTGGAAGAAGGAACTTATTTCCTCTCATATTTTGAACTGTCTGAACGACAGACGAAGGCATTCTCGAAATAACATTCAAGAAGATTAATAGTGATACTCCGTTACCAATACCCTTAACGGATATCTGCTCTCCTACCCACATAAGGAAGACAGTACCAGCAGTTAGTGTAGTAACTGTAGTCATTATAAATCCAAACCCTGGAGTCATTACAAGTCCCATTGACTGAAGCCACATACAAACACCGAATCCCTGAATAAGGGCAATTACGATAGTTAAGTACCTGGTCCACTGAGTGATCTTGTTTCTTCCAGATTCCCCTTCTTTTTGAATCTCCTCTAGCTTAGGAATGATAACCGCCAGCAAACTCATCACGATGGATGCATTGATGTATGGCATTACTCCCAGTGCGAAGATTGAAACTCTTTGGAAAGCACCTCCAGAGAACATATTGATGTACCCCAGCAGGTCATTCTGAGCTGTCATACTAGCAAGTCTGCCGATGTCCACACCTGGTGCAGGGATATGTGTCCCCACTCTGGCTACAAGGAACATAAGCAGCGTAAAGATTATTTTCTGTTTCAGCTCTGGAACCCTTCCAATAGCTGCTAACTTCTCATTAAATCTTTCAAATAGTGTCAAAACCGCTCCCCCTTCATCTCTAACATGTATGCATTAAAAGACCAACTAAAGAGTTGGTCTTTTAAGAAAAAGAAGTATTACTTTTTAGCGTTTCCAGCAACGTCAGCGAAAGTCTTTACTTCGATGATCTCTACAGATCCACCTTTAGCTTCAATAGCTTCCTTTGCAGTAGCTGAAACTTTGTGAGCTTTAACTGTAAGCTTCTTCTCAAGGTTTCCTTTTCCAAGAATCTTGATTCCATCGATCATCTTTTTAACGATTCCAGCTTCTAATAGAGCCTCAGGAGTTACTACAGCTCCCTCTTCGAATCTGTTAAGAGTCTCAAGGTTTACTAGAGAGTAGTTCTTCTTGAACGCGAAGTTCTTGAATCCTCTCTTAGGTACTCTTCTGATGATAGGCATCTGTCCACCTTCGAATCCAGCGTGTACTCCACCACCAGATCTAGACTTCTGACCGTTGTGTCCCTTACCAGCAGTCTTACCTTGTCCAGAAGATTCTCCTCTTCCGATTCTCTTTCTAGCTTTTCTTGGTACAGAAGGCTTTAGTTCGTTTAATTGCATTATCCTTGCACCTCCTCTACCTTAAGTAGGTAAGATACTAAATGTACTTTACCTTTGATGTCAGCAGTTGCCGCATGCTCTACAGTCTGGTTGATCTTCTTAAGACCAAGAGACTTTACAGTAGCGATGTGGTTTTGCTTTCTTCCATTCATACTCTTTACAAGAGTTAGTTTAAGCTTTGCCATTTTCTCTCTTACCTCCTTTTAGCTTAAGATATCCTTTACTTCTTTACCTCTTAGTGCAGCTACTTCTTCAGCAGTTCTAAGAGTTTTTAAAGCTTCGATAGTTGCTCTAGCAACGTTAGCTTTAGTTCTTGATCCTCTGATCTTAGTTAGGATGTTGTGTACTCCTACTAGCTCAAGAATCTCTCTACAAGCAGAACCAGCGATTACTCCAGTACCCTCGTATGCAGGCTTCATCCATACAGATGATCCTCCCCAGTTTCCAATAATCTCGTGTGGGATAGTAGTCCCCTTAAGAGATACTGTAACCATGTTTTTCTGAGCGGCTGCGATAGCCTTCTTTATAGCGTCAGGAACACCGTTAGCCTTCCCTAGCCCGATTCCTACTTTACCATTCTGATCTCCAACAGCTGCTAGTACTGAGAACGAAATTGTTCTTCCACCTTTAGTTGTCTTTGATACTCTTGATATTTTTAGGATCTTTTCTTCAAATTGCTTTTCTTCTCTTTTTACAAACTTAGACAAGTGAAATCCTCCTCTCTACAAGAATTAGAACTGTAGTCCTGCTTCTCTTGCAGCTTCGGCAAGAGCAGAAACTCTTCCAGTATATGTGTATCCTGATCTATCAAATACGATAGTTTTTATTCCTTTAGCTGCAGCTCTCTCTGCTATAGCCTTTCCTACCATCTTGGCAGCCTCTAGGTTTCCTCCGTTAGCGACATTAGCCTTAAGCTCTTTGTCAATAGTCGAAGCCGACACTAGAGTTACACCGTTTACATCATCAATAATCTGAGCAAAGATGTTTGAGTTTGATCTATATACAGAAAGTCTTGGTCTCTCAGCAGTACCAGAAATCTTGTTTCTGATAGATAATTGTTTTCTTTTTCTAACAGCTTGTCTGTCTACTTTCTTAAACAACCGACTTACCTCCTTATTATCTAGTTAATTACGCTTTTTTACCTTCTTTTCTTCTGATAACTTCGTCAGCGTACTTAACACCTTTTCCTTTGTATGGCTCAGGAGCTCTCTTAGATCTGATCTCAGCAGCTACCTGTCCTACTAATTCTTTTTCAATTCCATCTACATGTATAGTAGTGTTCTTCTCTACAGTGAATGCGATTCCAGCAACTTCATTAATAAGAACTGGGTGAGAGTATCCAAGAGATAGCTCTAGTCCCTTTCCTTTTGCAGCAGCTCTGTATCCTACTCCCACTAGGTTTAGAGTTTTTCTGAATCCAGAAGTAACTCCGATTACCATGTTGTTGATAAGTGCAGATGTAGTACCGTGAAGTGCTCTCATCTTAGGCTCATCGTTAGATCTCTCTACAACGATCTGGTTATCTTCCATCTTTATAGTTAACTCATCGTTAAACGTCTTAGTTAGCGTTCCCTTTGGTCCTTTTACAGTTACTACGTTTCCGTTTAAAGTAACTTCAACACCAGCAGGTACAACTACAGGTCTTTTACCTATTCTTGACATTAGTGTAACCTCCTAATATTCTTACCAAACGAATGCAAGTACTTCTCCACCCATGTTCTCTCTTCTAGCAACTCTATCTACAACTACACCTTTAGAAGTTGATACGATAGCGATTCCTAGACCAGAAAGAACTCTTGGCATATCCTCTACAGAAGAATATACTCTTCTTCCAGGCTTAGAGATTCTCTTGATTCCCTTGATTACTCTTTCTCTTCCAGCATATTTTAAGTAAACTCTGATGTTCTTGTTGTTCCCATCAGTGATTACCTTATAGTTTGAAATAAATCCTTCTTCCTTTAAGATCTCAGCAATTCTTTCTTTGATCTTAGAGTGAGGAATATCCACTTTCTCGTGCGTCGCAGAGTTAGCGTTTCTTATTCTTGTTAGCATATCAGCAATTGGATCTGTTAAATACATTTGCGAAAATCCTCCTTTCTACAACAATTTACCAAGACGACTTCTTTACACCTGGAATAAGTCCAGCTCCAGCAAGTTGTCTGAATTTTACTCTTGAGATACCGAATTCTCTCATGTATCCTCTAGGTCTTCCGTCTAATTGACATCTGTTTCTCTTTCTTACAGGAGAAGAGTTGTTTGGTAACTTTCCAAGCTCGAACATAGCTTCCATGTCACCTTGCTTAACTCTTTCCTTAAGCTCTGCTCTTTTAGCAGCATATTTATCCACAAGTTCAGCTCTCTTAACGTCTCTTGCGATCATTGACTTCTTAGCCATTAAATCTTACCTCCTCACTAATTACTTTTTGAAAGGCATTCCAAATGCCTTAAGTAAAGCTCTTCCTTCTTCGTCATTCTTTGCCGAAGAAACGATAGTGATAGACATTCCAAGTAGTTTATCAACTTTATCGAATTCGATCTCAGGGAATACTAGCTGATCTCTAAGACCAAGTGAGTAGTTTCCTCTTCCGTCGAATGCTTTAGCAGAAACTCCTTCGAAGTCTCTTACTCTTGGAAGTACCACGTTTACAAGTCTGTCTAGGAAATCGTACATTTTTTCTTTTCTAAGAGTTACTTTTGTACCGATTGGCATCTCTTCTCTTAGTTTGAATCCTGCTTCAGATTTCTTAGCCTTTCTTATTACTGGCTTCTGTCCTGCGATGATTGTTAGATCGTTCACAGCAGCATCTATTAGTTTAGAGTTTTGAGTTGCTTCTCCAACACCCATGTTAACTACGATCTTCTCTAGCTTAGGGCACTCCATTACGTTAGCAAGTCCTAACTCCTTCATTAAGTTAGCCTTGATTTCGTCATTATATAATTTATGATATCTAGAAACGTATTTAGACACTTAAGTATCCTCCCTTCTTATAAAACTTCTCCAGATACTTTAGAGTATCTTACTTTTTTACCGTCAACCATTTTGAATCCAACTCTTGTTGGTCTTCCAGCCTTTTCATCAAAGATCATAACCTTTGAAGAGAAGATTGGAGCTGGCTTAGTAACAACTCCACCTTGTGGGTTCATCTGAGATGGTTTCATGTGCTTAGTAACAACATTGATTCCTTCTACAACGATTTTACCCTTCTTAGTGAAAACCTTTGTAACTTTACCAGTTTTACCTTTATCTTTACCTGAAATTACATAAACTGTATCTCCAGTCTTTACATGTAACTTTGCAGGAACAAATTTTACCTTAGGTTTAGCCATGCTGAACAGCCTCCTCTCTTATTATAATACTTCTGGTGCAAGAGATACGATTCTCATGAAGTTCTTCGCTCTTAGCTCTCTAGCTACAGGTCCGAATATTCTTGTCGCTCTTGCTTCATTGTTTGTGTTGATTACAACTGCTGCGTTGTCATCAAACTTAATGTAAGATCCGTCTTCTCTTCTAAGTTCCTTCTTAGTTCTAACGATTACCGCTCTTACTACCTCTCCCTTTTTAACGTTTCCGCCAGGGTTTGCTTCTTTAACTGATGCTACTACAATGTCACCGATCTTACCGAATCTTCTCTTAGATCCACCAAGTACTCTGATTACCATTAGCTTTTTAGCTCCAGAGTTGTCAGCAACATTAAGGATAGTTTGTTGTTGTACCATGATTATCCTCCTCTCACAATAATTGGATTACTTAGCTTTTTCGATGATTTCAACTAGTCTCCATCTCTTATCTTTAGATAATGGTCTAGTTTCCATAATTCTAACTTTATCTCCAGCTTGAGCTACATTATTCTCATCGTGAGCTTTTAACTTGTTTGATTTTTTCATTCTTTTTTTATAGATTGGGTGTAATACCATTGTTTCTTCAAGAACAACAATTGTTTTGTCCATCTTGTCTGAAACAACGATTCCTTCTCTTAGCTTTCTCTCGTTTCTCAAGATATTGACCTCCTTCTTAAGAATAACTCTCTATACTATGAATTAATTGTTATTATCTCTCGTTTAAGATAGTTTTAATTCTTGCGATTTCTCTTCTAACTTTCTTGATCTGAGCAGTGTTTGTAAGCTGTCCTAATGAAAGTTGAAACTTTAGGTTGAAAAGCTCTTCCTTTAGCTCTTTACACTTAACTACTAGATCTTCAGTAGACATTTCTCTAATTTCGTTAGCTCCCATTAGTTTTCACCACCATTCTCTCTTTTGATTACTTTACACGCGATAGGTAGTTTCATAGTTGCTTTTCTAAGTGCCTTAAGTGCTAGCTCTTCAGATACACCTGATACCTCGAACATAACTCTTCCTGGCTTAACAACTGCTACGTAACCTTCAACGTTACCTTTACCCTTACCCATTCTAACTCCTGCAGGTCTTGCAGTAATTGGCTTGTCTGGGAATATTCTGATAAAGATCTTACCTTCTCTTTTGAATACTCTGTTCATTGCTACTCTGACAGATTCTATTTGTCTGTTTGTGATCCACTTTGGCTCCATTGCAGCTAGTCCGTACTCTCCGAACGCTACAGTGTTTCCTCTTTGCGCAGATCCTTTCATTCTACCTCTAAAGCTTTTTCTGTGCTTGGTTCTCTTAGGCATTAACATAATTACTTGTCGCCTCCTTCCCTCTTAGTTGGAAGAACTTCGCCATGGAATACCCATACTTTGATTCCAAGTGCTCCGTATGTAGTGTGAGCTGTTGCTGTTGCGTAGTCGATGTCAGCTCTAAGAGTGTGTAGAGGTACTTTTCCTTCTACTGCCCACTCAGATCTTGCGATCTCTGCACCATTAAGTCTTCCAGATACCATGATCTTGATACCTTTTGCTCCTGCTCTCATTGCTCTCATCATAGCCTGGTTCATAGCTCTCTTGTAAGCTACTCTTCTTTCGATTCCAGTTGCAATGTTCTCAGCTACTAGAGTTGCATCAGTGTTGAAGTTCTTAACCTCTAATACCTTGATTGTAACTCTCTTCTTAGTTAACTTTTCTAAAGTCTTCTTCATTGCCTCGATCTCAGAACCTTTTCTTCCGATAACGATTCCCGCCTTAGCTGTGTGTACAAGAACTACAACGTGCGATGGTGAAGTTCTCTCTATGTTTATCTTCGCGATTCCAGCGTGGTAGTACTTTTTCTTTACTACTCTTCTGATTTCCATATCCTCATGGAAGTACTTCGCGTATTCTTTTTTGTCTGCATACCAATTAGAATCCCAAGTTCTTGTAATTCCAAGTCTCAGTCCTCTAGGGTCTACCTTTTGTCCCACAGTTCTACCTCCTTACTTCTACTTTTCTGATACTGCTACAACAATGTGTGCTGTTGGTTTTCTGATGATGTCAGCTCTTCCCATTGCTCTTGGCATGATTCTCTTAAGAACTGGTCCTTCGTTTACCATAATAGTAGATACAACTAATTTCTCCTCATCCATGTCAAAGTTGTTAGTTGCGTTTGCGATTGCAGATGCAAGTGTCTTCTTGATGATTACAGCTGCTTTCTTGTTTGTGAATGCAAGTATATCTAATGCTTCTAAAGCTGATTTACCTCTAACTAAGTCAGCTACTAGTCTAGCTTTTCTTGGAGACAATCTTACGAATTTAGTTATTGCTCTAGCTTCCACTAGTCCAACCTCCTTTTATCTCTCTATAATATAGATTATTTCTTTTTCTTCTTCTTATCTACACCGTGTCCATAGTAAGTTCTTGTAGGTGCGAATTCACCCATCTTGTGTCCTACCATGTGCTCAGTTACGTGCACTGGAATGTGCTTCTTCCCGTTATATACACCGAAAGTTAGTCCGATGAAGTTAGGGAAGATAGTTGATCTTCTAGACCAAGTCTTTATAACTGCTTTTGTATTTTCAGAAGCTACTGCTTCTTCTACTTTTTTCATTAAGTGGTGGTCACAAAAAGGACCTTTCTTTAATGATCTAGCCATTGAGTTATCCTCCTCTTAAATTACTTAGATTTTCTTCTTCTTACAATAAACTTGTCAGAAGCTTTCTTTCCTCTTGTCTTATATCCAAGTGCTGGTTTACCCCAAGGAGTTACAGGAGATTTTCTTCCAACTGGTGACTTACCTTCTCCACCACCGTGAGGGTGATCACAAGGGTTCATTGCAGATCCTCTTACGTGAGGTCTTCTTCCCATGTGTCTGTTTCTTCCAGCTTTACCGATTGACACTAGCTGGTGCTCAGAGTTTCCAACTTCTCCGATAGTAGCCATACAGTCACCGTGGATTAGTCTAAGCTCTCCTGAAGGAAGCTCAACGTGACAGTAAGTTCCTTCTTTTGCCATAAGTCTTGCAGAAGCTCCTGCAGATCTTACTAGCTGTCCACCTCTACCGATTTGAAGCTCGATGTTGTGGATCTGTGATCCTACTGGCATATCCTTTAGCTTAAGAGCGTTTCCAGGCTTGATATCAGCTGCAGCTCCTGCTACTACTGTATCTCCCTTCTTAAGTCCCTTAGGCGCTAGGATGTATCTCTTTTCTCCATCTACATAGTGAAGAAGTGCGATATTTGCAGTTCTGTTTGGATCGTACTCGATTGTAGCAACTTTCGCTGGTACATCTAGTTTATTTCTCTTGAAATCAATGATTCTGTAAAGTCTCTTGTGACCTTTCTGTCTATTTCTAGCAGTTCTGTGACCGTAGTTATCTCTACCGTATGCAGATTTTAAAGGTACAGTTAAAGACTTTTCAGGTCTAACATTGTCTAACTCTTTGTTAACGATCTTTGACATGTGTCTAGTACCGTTAGTCATAGCTTTCATCTTTTTGATTGCCATCTGATTTTACCTCCGACCTATATATATCTTTACCGTTTTTTATTATACGTTCTGGAAATAAGTGATTGTATTTCCTTCAGCAAGCTTAACAATTGCCTTCTTCTTAGCAGAAGTTTTGTAAAGCTTCATACCGTGTCTCTTAGTCACTGGCTTGATGTTTAGAGTAGCGATGTCTACAACTTTAACGTTGAAGATAGTCTCTACTGCTTTTTTGATTTCGATTTTGTTAGCCTTCTTGTTTACTTCGAAAGTATACTTATTGAATTCTCTTCTAAGTATTTCAGTCTTCTCAGTAATGATTGGCTTCTTTACGATATCGTAAGCTGTCATTATCCAAGCACCTCCTCGATAGTAGCTAGTGCTTCTTTAGTGATCATTACCTTGTTTTGCTTTAGAAGCCAGTATACTCCAAGCTCATTTGGCTGAAGAACTACTGCGTTCTCAAGGTTTCTAGCTGATAAGTAAAGGTTGAAGTCAGCTTCGTTAGCAAGGTCGTTTACAACGAACATCTGCTTAGTTACTGCTTTAACTTCGTTAGTTAGAGAAACAATCGCCTTTGTCTTTGGAGCCTCTAGTGCACCATCAAGAACGATAACGTTTCCTTCAGCAACCTTTGCAGATAGTGCTGATTTAAGCGCTAGTCTTCTAACTTTCTTGTTTACTTTCTTATCATAATCTCTAGGCTGAGGTCCAAATACTACTCCTCCACCTACCATGTGAGGGGCTCTGATAGTACCCTGTCTAGCTCTACCAGTTCCTTTCTGTCTGAAAGGCTTTCTTCCTCCACCTCTAACCATGGATCTTGTCTTAGTAGAAGCTGTACCTTGTCTAGCTGCTGCTAATTCTGCAGTAAGAACTTCGTGAAGTACTGTCTTGTTAGGCTCAATTGCGAAAACTGAATCCTTAACTTCAACAGTTCCAGTAGCTTCTCCTGCTAAGTTATATATGTTTAAAACTGCCATTGTTATCCTCCTTCCTCAAATCTACTAACCGACTACTTTTTAATAGCTGGCTTAACAACAATGTATCCGTTCTTTGGTCCTGGAACAGCACCTTTAATAAGTAGTAAGTTGTTCTCAACGTCAACTTTTACAACTTTTAAGTTTTGAACTGTTACAGTAGCGTTTCCGTACTGACCAGCCATCTTTTTACCTTTCATTACTTTTGAAGGGTAAGCCGACATACCGATAGATCCACCAAGTCTGTGGTTTCTAGATACACCGTGTGTAGCTCTGTTTCCAGAGAAGTTGTGTCTCTTCATTACACCTGAAGTACCTTTACCTTTAGAAGTACCTGTGATGTCTACGAATTCTACGTCTCCAAGAGTATCAACTTTGATCTCTTGTCCAAGCTCGTATCCTTCTACTGAATCAACTTTAAGCTCTCTAACGAATCTCATTGGCTTAACACCAGCTTTGTTAAAGATTCCCATTAGTGGCTTAGTAGTGTTCTTTTCCTTCTTCTCGTCAAAACCTAACTGAACTGATGTGTAACCATCGTTCTCTTCAGTCTTCTTCTGAAGAACGAAGTTAGGTCCTGCTTCTACTACAGTTACTGGAACGAACTTTCCATCTTCAAAGATTTGAGTCATTCCAACTTTCTTAGCTAAAATTCCTGCCATGTTTCTACCTCCATCAAATAATATATTGGTTGGCAACTTCGCCTCGTGGTTCCACATTTCGACTTTAAAAAAAATCGGCCAACGTGTATTATTCTGTAAGGATAATTCCGGTATAAGGTTCTCCGTATCCCTCGATTATCCAACAATCAGCTTTACGCTTCTCACGATCGATTAATCCGCAATTAAGCTTGCTTAATCTCGATTCCAACACCAGCTGGTAAGTTTACCGCTGTTAAAGACGAAATCGTCTTTTGGCTAGAGTTGTTGATCTCTACCATTCTTCTGTGTACTCTCATCTCGAACTGCTCTCTAGCGTCCTTGTTTACGTGTACAGATCTAAGTACAGTGTACTTCTTGATCTTAGTTGGTAGTGGCATAGGTCCTGCGATCTCTGCTCCAGATTTTTTTGCAACATCAGCGATCTTCTTTGCTGACTGATCTAGAAGAGTGTGATCGTAAGCTTTTAAGTATATTCTTAACTTATTTGAAGCCATCTCCTCTTGCACCTCCTATTAACAAATTTAGTATCGACGTTTGAAACGTCATTACTCATACACTTCAAAGATTATAGCACACATTCTATAAAATACAAAGCTTTTTTTTACTATTTTACAAAGTTTTTGTCCCTCTCTAGCCCCTGTAAATAAAGGCTTAAAAAAAGACAATCTTCTCTAGATACTGTTTTTGCTGAGTTTCTTTTTTTTAGGATAATTCTTATTTTTTTTCCAGTAAAATGGAATCCTCCTTTTCTCGGTCCCTCCAGCCCCTCTCCACACTAAAAAAGGGAGCAGAATTATCTGCTCCCCCTTCCTTAACTTCAGACCGACTGATATTCCGTAAAAATGGTATTATCTCCTAGAGTAAGACACCTATGAGCACCACTGCCACCGTAATCTGGACCAGGGTGAGAACAGTTCCTGCAAGGAGGGCTTTAGGGCCCTCCTTTAGCAGCTCCGAAACCCTTATCCTCATACCTATCCCCGCCATGGCCACAAGCATTAGCCACTTGCTGGCTATCTTTATTGCTCCTATTCCCCCCTGGGGTATCAGATTCAGGCTTGTGAGGACACATAGAAGGAAGAATCCCACTATGAATGGCGGTATCCCCATCTTCCCCCTAACACCTTTCTGGTGCATCTTCTCCTCCCTCTTGAGCATGTAGGAGTAGAGAAGTATCACTCCCCCGAGCATAACAACCCTCAGCATCTTAAAGAGGGTTGCATAGGTCTGAACCCTGGTATCTATCATCCCTCCGCTGGCTGCCACCTGCCCCACCGACTGAAGGGTCCCCCCTATGAGGGCTCCTGCATCTACATCGTTCATGTGAAGCACCTTCACAGCTACTACCGGCAGGATAAACATGAAGATGGTTCCCATGAGGTTTACCACAGCTACCGATATTCCCACCTCATCCTCCTTGGCTCCCACTATGGGAGAGGCTGCTGCTATGGCTGAGGATCCGCACACTGCGTTTCCCGCTCCCAGGAGGAGAGAGAACTCCCTGGTAAACCCAAGCATCCTTCCAAGCTTTATAGAGCTCCCTATAACCACAGACATCACTATAAGGATATAGATAATTCCCCTACCTCCCACAGCCAGGACATCTCCTATATTCAGGGTTACCCCCAGAAACATAATTGCCAGGGGAAGAAGCTTCTTCTCTGCATAGACTACCCCCGGGGCAAGCCTTTTATCTGTGGCTATGGTGTTTCCCGCTATTATCCCCAGTATTATGGCAAAACTCGTGCTCCCCAGGCTGGGCGCCAGCACCACTGCATTTTTTGCTACCAATGCCAGGATCAGGCAGACAAAAAGCCCCCTGAGCTGATCTCTCTTTATTATCTTATTCATATTTTACTCTCCTATATAGTATTCTCTTCAGGGAATATTATAAGGGAGGAGTAGTTTTTTGTCATCTATTATATATAGAAAAGGATCCCAAAGGATCTTTAACTTATCTATATTTCATTATTAAGGTTAAAAGTTTTTCATTATTTACATCTAAAACAAAGTCCGCGAATCTTTTTACAGGCTCAAGATAGAACCTCTTCGGCTTGACTAGTCGAAGCAAGCCACCCTGTGGTGCCCGACGACCGACTTCAGCCGATCAAAAGCAAAATTCATTCCCTGAACACAATAAAAAGAGCCTTCCGGCTCCCCTTAGTCTACCTCATCATATTTTTTATAGTTCTCCTTGAGCTTTTCCTGGCTGAATCCCAGACTTTCCAAAGATTCCCTATAGACCTTTTGGATCTTCTTCACCTTAATCTCCCCTCCGTTACCGCCTCCTGTATATATGGTATAGAGGGCATATACTACTGCCAAGGCCACTACCACTCTAACAAACGACATATCTTCCCCTCCTGATTTTGTTGTCCTGATACATTATTCTGATAAGAAGTAAACTCTCCTTGCTAATTGAGTAAAAAATATATAATAAACTGTATTAGACAACTGAATATTAAAGGGGTTATAAGTTATCTGCTTAATTGTAGTTTTGTGAGGGATAGATATGGTAATAGAAAATATGTTTTCACAGCATGAGGATCTCTAGAGTTGTCATTGATACAGGTCAGGATGTTGCTTCTCCTTACTATAATATAGAAGGATTCCTTTCGTGAAAAAAGAGCCGCAATTTGGGGAGACGGCTCTTTTGAAAAGGATTCATTCCACAGCCTCCAACTTTGCGAGAGTTTTTATAGAGGTCTGTCATATTTAGATTCTACTCCCTTAAACTTAGATTATTCTTAAAGGTCCACTGGAAGTTGCTCTTTTACCATTTATCTGAAGATGTTTCTTTAGATGCTCTCCGACCTAATAATCCTGTCGTCTCTTTCTACCACCAGCCTTACCTTAGTGTCGTAGTCTTCTTTGATTTGAGCCAGAACCCTATCCACTATAGGGTCAATTGCATCTAAAAGCACCTGATCGGTCATATCTTTTTTTGCCTCTGTTTCCACCTCCACCACTATTAGGTCTCCGGCTCCCTCTACCTCCACTTCAGCCTCCCTTATGCCATCTATAGACTCGAAGCTCTCCCTATACTGTTTATTCAAGAGCTCACTGTACCTTTCAAACCTGTCTTCCCCATCATCTGCCATTGCCATGCTTGAGCCTGCTAAGATAAATATCCCTGCCACTGCCTTCTTTAAGTTATTCATCATTTTATTCCCTCCTTGGTTTTCTTTCTACACCATAAGTTTAGCCTCTCTACCTTAGAGGGGGCTTAGATGGGCATGAGCTTTTACTTAGATATAAAAAAGAAAAGAGCTCCAAGACTTTTTTCTTTTATTACCCAGAGCCTATTCGTTACTTCTGTCTTGAAACAGAAGTAACCAAGAGTTCAAGACCTCCGATAATTATCTTTTCGGGCTATCACAAAGTTCTCGTTCCTTTTATGGGCTCAAGATTGAACCTATCCTGTTTGACGGAACAAAGCTACGGGTTTATAGTGAAGCTAAACGGCTATCTCCGGTCAACTAAAATAAAAAATACAAAATATAATTTTATCCCTTATAATATTTATATAAATAATTTTTACCCTTGGAGGACCAATGATCGATACAAGACTTTTAACCTTTATAAATCTTGCCAGATTAAAAAACTATACCAGGACTGCAGAGGTGCTTCATATGAGTCAGCCGGCAGTTACTCAGCATATTAAATTTTTAGAAAACTACTATAATATTAAGCTCTTCTACAAGCATGAAAAAGAATACCTCATTACTCAGGAGGGGGAGATCCTCTTGGAATATGCTCAGAAGATGTATTCTCTTTCAGATAAGACTCACCGCCTCCTTAGCGGAACAGGGGGAATACCTAAAAAATACCGTTTAGGGGCTACCCTCACCATCGGCGGATACCTCCTGCCGGAATTCCTTGCTGTATATAAAAAAAAGAAGCCCCTTACAGGGCTTTCTCTCACAGTTAAAAATACCACCGATACTCTGAACGATCTCCAGAGAGAAGCAATCGACTTAGCCCTTATTGAGGGAGAGTTTCCAAAAGACAAATTTGACTACAAACTTCTTAAGGTAGATGAGCTCATCCTTGTCGCCTCTCCTAAAAATCGCCTTTCAGAAATCCAAAAGATCTCCATCTCCAAGCTCTCAGAGGAGGGTCTCATCTTAAGGGAACCAGGGTCCGGTTCCAGAGATTTTCTTTCCCAGAAGCTCCACTCCATGGGAGTCGACCTCAGTGACTTTAATATTTCCATGGAGGTGGGAAGCCTCACCGCCATAAAGGAACTTGTTCTATCAGATGCAGGAATCTCCATCATCTCAAAGGAAGCTGTCAAGAAGGAGCTTGCAGAGGGAACCCTTATCCATATACCCATTGAGAACCTAAAGCTGGAAAGAGAGTTTAACTTTGTCTATTGCAAGGGGCTTCATGCAGACGACTTTATTGATGAGTTTATTGAATTCTGCACATCAGGTTTTTAACAGATATAAAACACTCCCCTCTTTCTCTGCCTTACGCAAAGAGAAAGAGGGGAGTAGATTAAAATAATACCTTAACCGCACCAAGAGCTATCATCATCTGAATAAGAGCAGTCACCCCTACACATATTATAACTTTGGGAGCCTTCTTTAAGAGGCTTTTTATATTAATTTTCATTCCAATAGCTACCATGGCTGCATTTATTAAAAATGTAGAGGTGGTCGACGAATGATTTATCGTGTCTAAAACTACTGGGTTTCCTGGAGAAAGCCAGCTAATTCCTGTAAAAACCACAGAAGTTATTATAAATCCCTTTATAAAGGGTGGAACCTTCGTCTTAGCCGATGCCATTTCACCACTATTCTTTTTAAATACCATCCCCAGCACCATAACTATAGGTGCAAATGTAAGAAGTCTTGCCATCTTTATTACCACTGCATAATTTAACACTTCCTGAGATATAGAAGATGAAGAGGCTACCAGATAACCCATTATATGAAAGACACCTGTAAAGATCCCTGCACTTTCCATATGAGTGAAGTTCATGGCAGCTGCCACTGTAGGAAGAATAAATAGAAAGATTGTTTCAGAAAAATTTATTGCCCCTATTGCTGTTCCTACCTCTTCCTTGGTAGAACCTACCGCCTCTCCTGCAGGAACTATACACGACATCCCTCCCACACCTAAAATAGCCGACTGAGTTTTAGATAATCCCATTATTTTCCCTGTTACCATACTTATTACTACGTTGGTAAGTCCGATTAATATTACAAAGAGTATTACACTGCTCCCAAACCCCAGAATTTCAATGAAGTTTAGTTTTGCCCCTAGAAGTATTACTCCCAGATCAAGACAGGTTTTCCCTACAAATCTCTGAACTGCAGAAGCCTCTGCATCCTTTAAAAATGTATTTCCTGCTGCCATCCCAACCACTATACACAGCAGAGTACTGCTTAAAAACATGCTGTACCCGCTCAGTTTGCTGCAAACAAGAGCCGTAGCTATGAAAAATACAAAGAGCCCCCCTTCAGATATCAACCTTCTATTTGTTAAAGAACCCAAATACGATCTAACTAATTCCATTATTCCCTCCTTATTTATCCTATGAAAATATTTTATCATTATATAAACCATAAGTTAAATAATGGTTTTTTATAATTTTTATAATAAAAATTTATAGTTTGTCTGAGAAACTAAGGGTTGAAAATCATACATTAATAGGGTAACCCAGATCTCTTTCAGAGTATCTGGTGATTTAAAGTATAATCAAAAATAAGGAAACTCAGAATTCCCTTTGGTCATCTGAGTACTGAAAAATATACTCAGAGCTTCGTTTTTTTCCAATAAAAAAGAGGACTCTTACGAGTCCTCCTTGAATTTCTATTAGGTTTCCAAAGAAACATCTAAGAAAAATGAAATTATAAGTAAGTTAATTACTTAGTGATAGTAGCAACTACTCCAGAAGCTACAGTTCTTCCACCTTCTCTGATTGCGAATCTAAGTCCCTCTTCCATTGCGATTGGGTGGATTAGATCAACAG
>NZ_BSDY01000031.1 GCF_027925155.1 Propionigenium maris DSM 9537
TTGATAATCATAGAGTTAGAGGGCTAAGCAGGAAGTTTTTTAATGTTAGTTTAAAGATATTATTATTTACAATAGAAAAGGCCATTGCAATATTGAAAATTATACAATACTTTTGCAACAGCCTAAAAGTATGTTATAATATATAAAAAAACGAAGGGTGAGAAGGATGAAATTCAGTAAGATAAAGTATATAGAGAGAAGTACAGGGGAAATAAAAATCGAGAATGTACCTGGAGAAGGGTTTCTAAAGTTCCTTTACTATAACCCCCTTGGAGAACTGCCATTAAACCTGGTGGTAAAGAAAAAGTTCCTGTCTGAGATCTATGGGAGATCTATGGACTCCTCTAAATCTAAAGGGAAGATACTTCCCTTTGTGGAGGAGCATGGAATAAATATGGAGGAGTCGGTAAAGGGTGTAGATGATTTTACCTCCTTCAATGATTTCTTTGTGAGAAAGCTGAAGGAGGGGAGCAGGAAGATAGCTCAGGGAGAAGATGAGGTAGCTTCTCCTGCTGATGGAAAGGTGCTGGCCTATGAGGACATCAAGGTTAAGGATGAGTTCTTTTTAAAGGGAGACAAGTTTAGTCTGGAGGAGTTCCTTGGAGATAGAGAACTAGCTCAGAAGTATGAGGGGGGAGTGTTTCTAATTGTCAGGCTCGCTCCAGTGGACTATCACAGGTTTCACTTTCCAATAGACGGAGTAGTTGGAAGCAGCAAACTAATAGAGGGAGATTACTACTCGGTATCTCCTCACGCTATAAGAAGAAACTTTAGGATCTACTGTGAAAACAAGAGGGAGTATGCTGAACTTAAAAATGAAAAGTTTGGAGATGTAATCCTCAGTGAAATAGGTGCAACAATGGTAGGAGGAATAGAGCAGACATACAGAGCCGGTACAAGGGTCGGTAAGGGTGAGGAGAAGGGTTACTTCTACTTTGGAGGATCTTCCTGCATACTGCTCTTCCAGAAGGACAGGATCAAGTTGGATGAGGATCTTTTAAAAAATACCAAAAAAGGTATTGAAACAAAGGTTTATATGGGAGAAAGGATAGCAATTCTTAAATAAACAGTAATTATTATAAACTTAAAAAACTGAATTGGAACAAAAAATTCAGAAAACAATTGACAAAATTGAATTATATGGTATTATTTTAGTGTGAAAGAAAATTTTATGTTTCTTCATGTGAAACTCCTAGATGGAAGAGGCGGGGAATAATCCCCGCCTCTTTTGATATATTGATAATAGAAAAAAAGCCGCAGGTATGATATACTTCATTAATAAATATTAAAGAGGTATTGAGATGAAAAGCAGATATTTTAGAAGGTTGGACCCTTTAATCTATTTGGGAATACTGGGGGTATTTTTGACCTTGGGGTGGAATATAATAGGTATGGAAGTACAGCAGGCCTCTAAGGTAGAGGTTTACGTAGACGGAGACCTAAAACACGTCTATAACCTCCAAATGGATCAGAGGTTTATAGATGTAGATACAAACTTAGGGGGGATAAAACTAGAGCTAAAGGACAACCAGGTAAGGGTGGTTACATCCAACTCTCCGCTAAAACTGATTGTTAAGCAGGGATGGGCCAAGTACCCTGGAGATACTCTTATTGGTATCCCCGACAGAGCTGTAGTCAAGATAGTTGGTAAGGGAAGAGAGGATGATGTAGACTTCATCCTGAGATAGGATCATTTAGAAAGTGCTACTCCGGAAGGGGTAGCTTTTTAATTATTAAGGGAAGTATAGAGTTATGAATTAATTCAATCACAAGACTGTCTCATAGGTTAAAAAAGGGTGGAGCATCACGCTCCCTTTTTATTTGAAAAAAAGTGTCGCCGCGACACTTTTTTAGTTTGTGGGAAATTAAAGGATTGTTATTATCTGGGAATAAAGATATAATTTAAATCATAATAAAAACCAAATTAAGGGAGCTTATGGGAGTTGGTAATGAGATGAGGTTAAACAAGGAACAAGAGAAGATATCCTATATGAAACCCTCGGGACATGCCCTTATTAAGGGAATAGCAGGAAGCGGAAAAACAACAGTGGGGATATACAGAATTCCCTTTCTATTAAATAACTATTGTGGAGAATCAGATGATTCCATATTGCTGGTAACCTACAATAAAACACTGGTAAACTACATGAACTATATATATTCAAAGATTGCAAGGGAGTACAGGGAAGCCTATCCCTCTCTCTTTGAACTGCCCAAGCAGAGGGTTAAGATAACCACAGTTGATAGTTTACTATATCCATATTTTCTCAGAGGAGCAAAAAGGAGCGATAAGACCTATACAACCAATATAGGTAATGGAGAGAAGATGGGGATAGTCAAGGAGTATATAGAGAAGTTAGCTAAGGATTTTAAGGATGTTACCCTTCTAAGGGATGAAAATGCTAAGTTTCTATATGACGAGATAAACTGGATAAAGTCATGTAACTACCTGGAGGAGGAGTATCAGAGTGCTGACAGAATAGGGATAGGAAGACACGAGGAGCATATTCAGAGGATCCCTAAAAATTCCTCCACAAGAGCGGCAATATATCAGCTGATGGAGTACTACACCCTGGAGATAAATGAGAGGGGAAAGGTTGACTTCAATGATATAAGGAGCATGGCTCTAGAGGAGGTAAGGAGAGAGTGCAGTAAGAGGTACACCCATATAATTATAGATGAGAGCCAGGATCTTTCTAAGCTGCAGCTGGAATTCATAAAGGAGCTGTACAACGATGAGAAATCCTACTCCAGTCTGACCTTCCTCTTCGACAGTTCACAGAGTATATACTCCCAGTCCTGGCTGGGAAATGGAAGAAACTTTACAAGTATTGGCTATAACATGGTGGGAAAGAGTAAGAGCCTCAGCAAGAACTTTAGAACCACTACACAGATATCCCAGGCAGCCTATAGTTTGCTCAAGAAATCCACAGAAGTGGTGAGGGATGAGAACTATGTAAAACCATTTCTTGTGGATAAGCAGGGAGAGTATCCAGTCTACAGAAACTTTTCCAATGAAAGGGAGGAACTGGAGTATCTGAGGGAAACCCTGGTAAGAGAGGGGAGAAGGTATAATAAAAATGAGATACTGGTTGTTGCCAGGTCCAGAAATCAGCTGGAGATAGCTAAGAAGTATCTGGAGGAAAATAATATCTCTGCATCGATCCTGGACAGGGACAACGATGATTTTGAAAGTGATGCAGTGAGGCTTATGACTATGCACTCTGTAAAGGGGATAGAGAGCAAGCTGGTACTCCTTATAAATATAAATGACGGGGTACTTCCCTACTACTCCTCCACTGATGAAACTGTAAGGGAGCTGGAGGAGGTCATGGAGAAGAAGCTTCTCTATGTGGGGATGACAAGAGCCACAGAGCAGCTGTACATTCTCTCCAATGGTACTCCATCCCAGTTTATAGGGGAGATAGATAGCGATTACCTGAGGCTGAGAAGGGAGACCAGGTGCAGGACCTATTCAAATATCTCCATAGAGGACTATATCTTTTCAGATAAGTTATTGAATAAGTATTCCTCAGAGGAGAAGATAAGGCAGTGGGTACTTGGAGAGCTGATAAAAACCTATGGATATCCCGAGGAAAACCTGGAGATAGAGTATCCCGTGCAGCTTGGTTCCAAGAAGGGATTTACAGATATTGCAGTATTTAGGTATGAGGGAAGTAAAAGGATTTCATTTATACTTATAGAGGTAAAGGCGGGAGATAGTGATATGGGATCTGCCCTGGAACAACTGAAAAGTTATATGGCTGTAACACCACAAGCAGAGTATGGAGTGGCAACCAATGGTAGGGAGCTCTTTATAATTAACAGGGAGGGTATAGAGGTAAAAGATATACCTGAGTTTACTCTTGAGATGATGGCTACAGAGGCAGAGGAGACGCTATACCTGGATCTTAGAAGGGATAGAAAATTATCACTTGTAAGGGATGACAATGGCAGTGGTGAATTAAAGGTAGATTATGGAGATATTATAGAAAATTATTCAAAGGAAGAGCAAAAAAAAATACCTATTTATGGTAAAATATCTGCAGGGATACCAATTTTCATGAATAACGACTTGGAGGAGGAAATAAGCCTTCCCCTGGAACTCCTAAAGACGGAGGACTGCTTTGCACTAAAGGTAAAGGGAGACAGCATGACAGGGGCAGATATAGATGACGGTGACTATGTAATACTGAGGCAGGATATATCAGCTAATAGCGGAGATATAGTAGCTGCAGCTCTTGAAGATGAAGCTACCCTCAAAAGGCTTATGAAGATGAGGAATTCCATAATATTACTTCCAGAAAATCCAGAATATGAGGAGATATACATAAATGAGCAGGATGTAAACTTGCTGGGGGTTGCTGTGGGAGTCATAAAAAGGAGCAAGAATGTATTATAGAGATTTTTTTGAAAAACTGATAATGGGAGAAGAGAGAATGAAGGGAACTATTTGTATAGACGGAGTAGTAGGAGCAGGAAAGAGTACACTGGGAGAGATCCTGGCACAGGAGTTAGGGATCGAATTCTTCAGGGAACCAGTTTTGGATAATCCTCTTCTGGATAAATTTTATTACGATAAGAAGAGATACTCCTTCCCTCTACAGGTCTTCTTCTTAAATAAGAGGTTTAAGATGATCAAGGACGCTGAAAAGTTAAATGGATGCGTTATGGACAGAAGTATCTATGGAGATGTTATCTTTGCCAAGATGCTTATGGAGGACGAGGACATGACTCCAGAGGAGTTTGACGTGTATGAGGAGCTTCTGCACAATATGCTTGAGCACATAAAGAGACCTCGTCTGATGATCTACCTGGAAAACAGCGTAGAGAAGGCTATGGAGAAGATAAAGAGAAGGGGAAGAGATTATGAGCAGATCGTACCTGTGAAGTACTGGGAGACCCTGAATGAAAATTATAGAGAATACTTTGAGAACTACAATATCTCGGAAATATTGACTATAAATGTGGACGACCTGGATATAAAGGAGAACCCAGAGGATAGAAGGTATTTTATAGACCTTGTAAAATCCAAGTTAGCAGAGGCAGAGGGAAGATAGAAGATCAATAAGAAGACACTTTTAGCTTGTTATAATTTGTTTATCTAGAAAGGAACATAGATGTTTTTTATAGGAGTATTTGGAGTAAATAATAGAAGTAAGGTAAAGAAGGAAGTTGATTTTAAGTGTACGGGATGTATGAATACCAGGGGAGAAGTTATTGAAAACTACAGCTCCTTTGAGATATTTTTTATACCTGTATATAAGTTTAAGAGGAAGTATTTCCTTAGATGCAAAAAATGTGAGAGTTTATACTGGCTGAAAGATGAAAATATAGATGAGATATTGAAGAGTGAGAGAGTCTCCTATGATGATATAAAAGAGGTTATCTATCAAAGAGAGGTATGTCCTAAGTGTGGCAGGGAGATCAGGGAGAAGTATGAGTACTGCCCAAATTGCGGCCACAAGCTTTAGGATGGAAAGGTAGAGGTATGAGAGAAAAGAGACAAGTTTATTTAGATAATAATGCCACAACTAAAATAGATGAGAGAGTACTGGAGCCTATGATAGAGATAATGAGGGGAAGCTATGGAAATCCCTCTAGTGTCTACCAGGTGGGACAGAAAAGCAAGAGAGTTATAGAGGAAGCCAGGGAGCTTATGTGCGGCCTTCTGGGGATAAAGACAAGGGAGCTTGTGTTTACCTCTGGAGGAACCGAGGCCAATAACTTTGCCATAAGGGGAATAACCCAGGCAATGATAAACAAGGGAAAACACATAATCACCAGTAATATCGAGCACTCCTCTGTAAAGAATACCCTTAAGGACTTAGAGGACAAGGGGTGGGAAGTAACCTACCTGAAGGTAGATTCCAAGGGAGTGGTAGATATAGAGGAGTTAAGGGAGGCCATAAGGCCTGAGACAGTTCTTATAACTATAATGCACTCCAACAATGAGATTGGGACCCTGCAACCGGTGGAGGCTATAGGTGAGATAGCTAAGGAGAGGGAGATTCCCTTCCATGTGGATGCAGTGCAGAGTATGGGAAAGGTGAGAATAGATCTAGCCAATATAGATACCCTTACCCTTGCCAGCCACAAGTTCTACGGACCAAAGGGAGTGGGAGCCCTCTATGTAAAGAGCGGTACCAAGTTGGATAAGCTCATAACTGGAGGACAGCAGGAGAGAAACAGAAGGGGTGGAACGGAAAATGTAGCAGGGATATTTGGTATGGCCAAAGCCCTGGAGATAGCCCTTGGAAATATGTATGAGGAGATGGCTAAGGAGAGGGAACTGAGAGACTACATGGAGAGAGAGGTTGAATCCAGAATAGAGGGAGTACACTTTAACGGAGCAGAGGTGGAAAGACTGGCAAATACTTCAAGTATAACAATAAAGGGAGTAGAGGCAGAATCACTCCTTCTAAGTCTGGATATGAGGGGGATAGCAGTGAGTGCAGGATCAGCATGTGCTTCCAGTACCCTGACCCCATCCCATGTCTTGGAGGCTATAGGACTAACTAAGCCCCAGGCTAAGGGAACCATAAGGGTATCTCTAGGAAGATATACCTCCAGGGAGGATATAGATTACTTCATAGAGGTTCTAGAGGATGTAGTGAGAATAGAAAGAGAGATGTCAATTTTATAAGAAAGTCAGGTGGGAAAGATGGATATTATAATCTTAAAAGGAATGCTAACAGGCTTTCTTCTTTCCCTTCCATTTGGACCTATTGGAATATATTGTATGGAAAAAACTCTGGTGGAAGGTGAGAAGGAGGGATATTTTTCAGCCTTGGGAATGGTCACTGTAGATGTGATCTATGGACTCATAGCATATATGGGACTGAGCAGGGTGGAAGGTATTGTAGTAAAGTATGAAGTTCTCCTAAGGCTTATTTTGGGAGTAGCTTTAATAGGACTGGGATATAAAAAATATAAATCAAAGGTAAACATAAGAAAGATAGAAAATGAGGGAGAGGGGATAATAAAAAATTATTTTACATGTTTTTTAGTAACTCTGGCTAATCCAGCTACCCTATTCTCCTTTGTGGCGATATTTGCAGCTCTGGGGATTGTTGATGATCCCACGAGTCATATCCCTCAAAAGTTGGGAATAGGAATATTTGCCGGTGGAGCTACAATGTGGTTTATCATCACTTATATATTATACCATTGGAGAAAGGTTATTGGTGTAAGAACTTTGGCCAAGATAACCAAGAGCTGCGGACTTATTATTTTGGGATTTGGTGTTTTGACAATTATGAGTTTAATGATATAATAAGAGGATCATGAAAGAATAGCTTTTTCCTATTATCTTTCAAATAAAATAAGATGAGGTAGAGAAATGGTAGAAAATTTAAAGGAACTTTCAAAGTACCTTGAGTACAAGAAGGAAAATGAAGGTATAACTGTAGCAGTGGGGATGAGTGGCGGAGTTGACAGTTCTGCAGTAGCTTATCTTCTGAAGAAACAGGGTTATAATGTAATAGGGATTACAATGAAGCACTGGAGTGCTATGGATGAGTTTGCTGAAGATGCCAACTCGAAAACATGTTGTAGTTTAGATGATATCTACGACGCTAAGAGAGTGTGTGATGATATTGAAGTTCCCCACTATGTGGTAAATCTAAAGGAACCATTTAAAGAGATGGTTGTAGATTACTTTGTGGAGGAGTATGAGAAGGGAAGAACTCCAAACCCGTGTATGGTTTGTAACAGACATATAAAGCTTGGAAAGCTGATAGAGTATGGAAAAAAGATAGGGGCTGACTTTATAGCAACTGGTCACTATGCTAAGATAGTAGATGGAAACCTATATATGGGAGATGATCCCAAGAAGGACCAGGTATACTTCCTGTCTCAGGCAAAGAAGGAGTATTTAAAGCACCTGATGTTCCCGGTGGGAGATCTGGAAAAACCTCAAGTAAGAGCTCTGGCAAAGCACCTAGGAGTAAGGGTATATGCTAAGAGGGATTCACAGGAGGTATGTTTTATAGAGGATGGTAAACTAAAGGAGTTTTTAGTTGAGATGTCCGATGGAAGAGTAAACAAAGAGGGAGATATAGTTAAGAAGGATGGTACAGTTATGGGAAGGCATAATGGACTGGCTTTCTATACTATAGGTCAGAGAAAGGGGCTGGGACTTCAGCACCCAACACCTCTATATGTTATAAAACTGGATGGTAAGAGAAACAGGGTCATTGTGGGAGACGATAAGGATCTCTTTAAAAAGGAGCTTGTTGCTAACCAGGTAAATGTTTTAGCATTTGATGATATTACTTCACTGGATGGATTAAAGTGTTTTGCCAAAACCAGATCAAGGGATACTCTTCACCCATGTGAGGTAGAAATTATTAAGGATGATAAGATTAAGGTTAAATTCACTGAGGATGAAGTAAGGGCTATCACACCGGGCCAGGGAGTAGTTCTATATGATTCTGAGGGTAAAGTCCTTGCAAGTGCCTTCATAATGTAATAATTAAAATTAAAAAATATAAAAGATAATTATTAA
This sequence comes from Propionigenium maris DSM 9537, assembly GCF_027925155.1. Classification (GTDB taxonomy): domain Bacteria; phylum Fusobacteriota; class Fusobacteriia; order Fusobacteriales; family Fusobacteriaceae; genus Propionigenium; species Propionigenium maris. The sequence continues at coordinate 8,510 of NZ_BSDY01000031.1, forward strand.
GCTGATGTAAGTCAGCTTTTTTTTATTGTATAAAAGGAAATTAACTACTTTAAGAATGATTTAAAATGCAGAGAGGTAGCACGGCTTTCAAATTAAATGTTTAAAAAAATTATAACTTTGATGGGATGATAAGAGATTAAGATTTTTTTGTCAACATGGAAGTAGAGGTAGATGTCTTACAAATAAAAAGTAACGTGACGTTGCATCCTAATAATCAGTTGAAAGATTCATTACTTTACAGATTTTTTATAAATTTTATTCTATACTTCCATTAAAAATAAAAAAAGACGCCCTATGGACGTCTTAATAATAGATTACTTTACAAGGTTAGGGAAATCATTTTTTAGAGCATCATCAAGCTGAATGAAAAGGCTTTCATTAGCTTCAACAAACTTCTCTACATCTCCAGTAACAGTGATAGCCTCGATAGTATCTCCCTGTGCTACAGAGTTTACTACATTTTGATCCTCTTCAGAAACTACTTCTCCAAAGATAGTGTGCTTGTTGTTAAGCCAATCTGTAGGAACGTGTGTAACAAAGAACTGAGACCCGTTTGTACCAGGTCCTGCGTTAGCCATAGCTAGTAGTCCAGGTCTGTTAAATTGATACTTTGCATCTGGTGCTGCAGGGAACTCATCTTGGAAGTTGTATCCAGGTCCACCTGTACCAGTTCCTAGAGGGCATCCTCCTTGAATCATAAAGTCTGCAATAACTCTGTGGAACTTAAGGTTGTTGTAGTATCCTCTTCTAGATAGGTTTACAAAGTTAGCTACAGTAACTGGAGCCACCTCTGGGAATAGGTCGATATTAATATCTCCCTTAGATGTCTTTATGTGTGCTTGTAATTTGATATCGTTCACAAATATTACCTCCTGATTTAGTTGTAGTTGTTTCCCGCCTCTATTTTTATTTTTTAGGTTAAATATAATAAAAGCTACTAGTAATATGGTTAAAACTATACGCAACATTTTAATCCTCCTTATTTTAACATATATATAGTAACATATCTATGTTAAAAATTATAGTTTATTAGCTGATAGTTTCGTTAAAGATACTCATAAGTTCATCTTTTGAAATGGTTCCATAGATATCACAAGGCCATCCCTTCTCAACCTTCTCCTTGAGGTGACCTATCTTCTTCTGAAGTGTCATTATCTTCTGTGAGATCTCACCATAGGCTCTTCTTACCTCTGGCATTTTTTCAATGATCTCCATCTGCTCATCCTCTTGAATAGCCTCGCTCAGGGCCGCTTCCAGGGCCGCTTCCTTGTCTAATATTACCTCAGCATCCTTCAGAAGAAGAGCTTTCTTTTTCTCTAATTCCTCTATCTGATAGTTGTAGAGGTTTCTTACAGCTTCAGCTCCAGAGTTACCAGCGAGCTTCTCCCTCTTTTCCATCTCTCCCTCGATAAAAGCGACATCCATCTTATTCTGTTTCATAATATCCATAAGGGAGGTGTATAGTACTTTTAGCTGCTCCCCGTCGATATCCTTTAATTTTTCAGATATGAATCCCTCATATAGTTTTTCATACTTGGTAAGAACCTCGGTTTCAAGGGTTTTAACCCCTTCAAGATCCTCTATCTCCCTGTACCTCTTTATCTCATCATCTGTTTTCTTTAATACCTTAAGGATAATCTCCAATCCAAAATCCTTAAACTCGTTAAACTCCACGATCTACCTCCTAATAATATTTTTATAACTTTAAAGGGATTATAACTTTATACTCTTGGCTGCCAATACACCCATAGAGCATGCAGCCTGAATATTGAATCCCCCTGTATCTCCATCAATATCAACAACTTCACCGGCAAAGTAAAGTCCCTTTACGATCTTTGATTCCATGGTTTTAGGATTTATCTCCTTTAAGGAAATCCCACCAGTGGTAACCATGGCAATGCTGTAATCTCCCAGCTTGCTGACCTCAAAGGGCATCTCACAGAGACCTGTAAGGATTGAGTTTCTTTCCTTTTTGCTGATCTCACTGAGCTTTTTATCATCACTTATATTTAATAACTTTAAAAACTTCTTTATAAATCTCTCTGGTGCTCCAAGTTCAGAGAGGAACCTCTTGATCCCCTGCTTCCCGCTTAGGGATGCCTTTTCCAGGAAGGTCTCCTCCAGCTGTGATCTCTTCACTCCCAGGTAGTTTATCTTGACCTGATCTCCCTTGTGGATATACCTTGAAAAATCAAGGATAAGGGGACCACTAAAGTTTTTATGGGTAAATAGAAGATCTCCCCTTGTTTCTCCCACCTTTTTATTATCCCTGTAGAGCTCCAGACCAGCATTCTTAAAGCTGATTCCAGAGAGGTCGGTGAAGGGATAATCCCTTACAAATATCGGTGTCAGGGCAGGCTTTGGTTCTAAAACAAGATGTCCCAGTTTCTTTGCAAGGGGATATCCGTCTCCCTCGCTTCCTGTGGCAGGGTAGGACTTTCCCCCTGTGGCAAGGAGGATATTTTTAGCCATAAACTTTTCCCCAGAGGTTTCAATTAAAAAGTTATCATCCTCTATAGATAATAATTTTTCCACCCTGGTATTTTCAAAGATATCTACCTTATTTTTTTTACAAACTGTGTAGAGAAGGTTCACTACATCTACAGAACTGAAGGTTTCTGGGAAGTACTTACCGCTCTCCTCCACTAGAACCAGTGGGAGTTTGTTGTCGGAAAAGAATTTTTTCAGATCCTCAGGTTTATAACTATATAGGGATGATTTTAAAAACTTTCCGTTATCTCCAAAGTGGTTTAAAAAATCCTTTGGCTCTCCACTATGGGTGAGGTTACACTTTCCGGCTCCTGCAGCCAGGAGCTTCTTTCCCATCCTGTTTTTCTTCTCAAGAATAGCTACTTTGAGACCTCTCTGGGAAGCATAGATAGCTCCGAAGATACCCGCAGGACCTCCCCCCACAACTATTAAATCATATAGCATTATTTACTCCTTTATACTTAAACAGGGATGATATGAAACATCCTCTATTAATTATACTTTTACTTATAGTTTATCTTTTAATAGATGTCAAAATGAATAAACTCGTCGTGATATAAATTATCCACAAAAGAATTTGTTAATAATTAATTCAATGACTATAAATATAAATGCCGATCCCATGGACCGGCACCTTAAACACTTAGCTTTTTAATTCTCTCTATGAGTTTTTCTAAATCCACTTCGGTATTGAAGTCTACATCATAGATCTTAAAGTTAAAATATCCATCTTCTGTTTCTGGAACGAGAAGTCTGGGACTGTGGCTTCCATGAAAGTAGTCGTAGATGATTACCAGTATACCCCTTCTGTCACGGTTATCTGTATAAGCCTTGAACTTAATAGCCCTATCCTTCTTAATCTTTAAAAGTTTTTTCAGATATTCTTCGGACCTTTTATCATCTAAACCCTCTATCAACTTAGTTAATATAGGACAAAGTCTTACTCCAAGTACAGGAAGGATGTCTCCCCGCGGAGAAAATTTTAGAACTGTCATGGGCACCACTCCTATTTAATAAATGAGTAATCTCCCTCTTCAATAAGATCTCTTAATTTTTCAAAATATTCATTAACTTCCCCAGGGAGCTTCTTTTTTACTGAAAGATTAAGTCCCTTAGAGGTATACTTTAAAACTACCTTTGGAGACTTGGTATTCTTCTGAAGTTCTTTAAGAACCTCTCTGAGTTCCTCTCTGTTAAAGTCCTTATACCTATCAACGATCTCCTTAGCTGTAAAGCTATCCTTTGAAATAACGATGATTTTATTTAGAAGCTCAGCCTTGTCGGCTCCCAGCTCCTCGATAATATCCCTGATCTCCTCTGGATAGTTAATAGCATTCTTTATTCTATAAAAGGTCTTCTTACTGATATTATACTCTGTAAGGATATCCTCTATCTTCTTATGCTTCTTTGCAGCCTCTCTGTTAAACTTAAAGGACTGCTCGATGATACTCAGGTTTTTTCTCTGAATATTTTCATCTACAGAGATAGAATCCAGGAGTTCATAGGGAGTATTCTTGTCAAAGATGACTACTCTGTCCTTCCCCTTTACATCCCTTCCGTCCTCATATAATTCCTTTATAGCAGAAGATCTTCTCAGGCCGCTGACAATTCTGTAGGTAGAATCATCTCTTTCCTGTAGATAGATAATATTTAATAGACCTACTTTAGAGATACTTTCCTTTAGTTCCTCCAGTTCCAGGGAACCAGAATCAAGGGAAAGTCTGTTAATAAAGGTAACATCTGAAAAATCGATATCTTCAAGGAGTTTCACTTGCATGTGTACCAGTCTTCCATACTGCTTTACTACCTTTTCTTTTTTTATCTCAAATTCCTTTTTTTTGTTTCCTCTGTTAAGAAGGGGATTGTTTCCCAATTTACCTACCATACTTAGTTTTCCTCTCTTTCAAGGATCTCCTTACACAATCCCATATAATCTTTAGCTCCATTACTTCTAGAAGCATACTCGAAGATGTTGCTTCCATGGGATGAAGCTTCCGTTACCTTTACGTTTCTTCTTACAGAAGTATCAAACATCTTTTCACCAAAAAATTCCCTAAGCTGTCCGATTACCTCTGTGTGAAGCTTTATCCTTCCGTCTACCATGGTAGCAAAGACTCCACCGATCTCAAGATCAGGATTCATCCTCGTATTAATAAGATCCACAGTATCCATAAGCTCTACAATTCCCTCAAGGGCATAGAACTCAGTCTGAACTGGAATGTATACCTTGTGTGTAGCAATAAGAGCGTTGAAAGTAAGGTTATCAAGACTAGGAGGACAGTCGATGATCACATAGTCGTAACCATATACCTCCTTAAGAATCTCTTTAAGGATATTTTCCTTTCCTGGAATTCCAGCAAGCTCTAGGTTTACTTTAGACATCTTAATGTTTGTAGGGAGGATGTCTACTCCATCTCTGTTTATAATAACTTCGTCGATGCTGAGCTTCTGCTGCCCAAAAGCCCTGTCCTTCATCAGGTCATAGATAGTAGCAGGAAGAGACCTTTTGTCTATTCCAACCCCTGAAGTAAGGTTACCTTGAGGATCAAAGTCGATAAGAAGGACTTTTTTTCCCAGTTTATTAAGGCCATAACTGATATTTTGTGCAGAGGTAGTCTTAGCCACCCCTCCTTTTTGGTTCAGTATAGAGATTACCTTCATAAGTGTTTTTCACCTGCCATTTTTTATATACTTTTCACTCTATATATTATCACAAAACAGAGTGATTTCAAAGGAAAAGAGATATCCCAAAAATAAAAAAAGAGCTAAAAAGCTCTTTAAAAACAAATGTGGATATGAATTAAATTCATATCCACAATATTATAACTCCCCTTTTTTAAGACATCCCTATTATATCAAAATGACATGAAAAAGTCAATTTTTTAATTTAATGTTCTATAAAAAGACTAATCTTTCTTTCTAGGCGGTCTCATACCAAAGTACTGGTAGAAGTAACACTTGATTCCACCATTATATAGCTTTCTATTTTTAGTAGCTTTCTTTTCAAATGCAGCTTCAAATTCCTCATAGGAAGTGATCACATAGTAGGACCACTTAGGAAATCTCATTCTACAGATATCTCCCAATGTAGAGTAGAGTCTCTCTACCTTCTCATCATCTAGCAGTCTGTCTCCATATGGAGGGTTTGTGATAAGGCAACCATACTCTGAAGGAGCTTCACACTCAAGGAGGTGTCTTGTTTCAAAGAGGATATCGTCCTCTACTCCAGCAAGAACAGCGTTTTTCTTAGCAATCTCAATGGTATCTGGATTCATGTCGGAAGCATAGATCCTTACTTCCTTCTCATGATCTTCGTGGGAGTATGCATCGTCCCTTGTGTCCAGCCATGCAGACTCAGGGATAACCTCCCAGGATTCAGAAGCAAACTTTCTGTCGGAACCAGGGGCGATATTTCTGGCAATCATAGCTCCCTCTATGGCAATAGTTCCAGTACCACACATTGGGTCTACAAGGGGTCTCTCTTCTCCAGTCCATTTGGATAGTTTTACAAGGGCAGCAGCCAGTGTCTCCTTCATTGGAGCTTCATTGAGGTCTGCTCTGTATCCTCTCTTGTGTAGTCCGTCACCACTGGTGTCTATCATAATAATAAAGTTATCCTTATTTCCCTGGATCTTTATTCTGTAGAGGCCACCCTTTTCCGAGAAGTAGTCTATCTTATACTTTTTCTTCATAGATTCAACTATAGCCTTCTTAGAGATACTCTGTATATCCGACTTTGAGAAGAGCTTACACTTAACAGCACTTACCCAACTCACAGGGAACTCCCCGTCTATCGGTATAAAAGCAGGCCAGTCGATTTTCTTTACCTTCTGGAACATCTCCTCAAATGTTGTAGCCTTAAACTCACCCATCTTAACAAATAACCTGTCGGCACATCTAAGCCAAATATTCAGCCTAGGTATATCAGTAATAAGAGCTTCAAATTCAACTCTTCCATTGTAGGTCTGTACATTTTTAAAACCAAGATCCTTTACTTCGCTAGCTACGATACTTTCAAGTCCCATAGAAGCAGAAGCAATTAGAGTTACTTTCTTCATAATCTACCTTCTTCCTAAAATAATTAATAGTTCCCCCTATTTTATATAAAAATATAACTTGTGTCAATAAATTGAAAAGGCTGATGTTAGGGGACATCAGCCTTTTTAAAGGGGGGTTAGGGGAGAATCTAAAGATCTTAGACTCTCATCTATCTGACTAAACTATTCTGTGCAGATAAAATTTTTCCTTTAAAAATTATTTATTTTTTAAAGGGGCAAACCTGTGGTTAATCCTGGATAAAAACTCCTGAAAGAAAGATACTCTCTCCCGGTAGATACCGTAGAGAAGGAGAGATATAGCAAGGGTTAAGATCTCCGATACAAGGGAAGTTATCCAGATCCCTCCATCATTGAAGAAAACAGGTAGCAGGATAAGGAGCATCGGAATGAAGATAGGTCCCCTGAAAATAGCGATTGCTCCAGCTTCCCTAGGTTTTTCTAGAGCTGTAAAGAAGCCTGAAAAAACTATATTGATCCCCCCAAAGATAAAGGCCGGGGCAAAGAGGGTAAGGGGAACCAATGTGAAGTTGAAGGCTTCCTGATCTGAGGTAAAAAATCCAATGATTGTTTCCCTGAATATAAGGGTCAGAAGGAAAAATCCAAAGCCCAAGATTAGAGCAGATCTCAGGGTGAGGTAGAAGACCTTGTTCCTCTTCCTATACTCCTTCCTGCTGCTCAGGAAGCTGATGATGGGCTGCATCCCCTGGGTGAGGCCTATCATCGTCATAAGAATAAAGTTGTTGATATACCCTATGATCCCAAAGGCAGTGAGACCGATACCTCCATAGGAGAGGAGGATGGTTCTGTTAAAGAGAAAGACAACAACTCCCACGGAAAGCTCTGTAATAGAGTCGGGGGCACCTATTCTTACGAGGTTGAAAACTTCTCTGAAGGAAAATTTAATGGGTGAAAACCTCAGAACAGAGTTCTTTTTCAGAAAAAAGCTGAGAAGGATGATCCCCTGGATGAGCTGGGCACTTCCAGTGGCGATAGCAGCTCCCCTAAGCCCCATGGGAAATACAATTACCAGGAGGTAATCTAAGATGATATTGGTAAGAGCAGCGATGATTACTGTAACCAGTGCTATGCTTGGTTTTCCCTCTACCCTCATAAGGACCTCCAGAGCATAGGCAATGAGATAGAAGGTATTGAAGAATAATACAGTGGAGAGGTACTCTACCACCATTGGAACCACATCTCCCCTGGCTCCCAGAAGGTGTGCCAGTTCATACCTGAACACTATTCCTGCTGTACAGATGACAGCCCCGATACCTCCTAAAAATACAATGGTATGTGTAAATATTTTTCTTGCTTCAAGGATCCTCTTCTCTCCAAGAGATCTGCTTATTACAGTTGAGGCTCCAATGGAGGTCATGATGGAGAGAGCAAAGGTGAGGTTTATAAAGGGCATGGAGAGGTTTACCGCAGCCAGGGCTTCAGGACCTACTCCCCTTCCCACAAACATACCGTCTACCATAGTGTAGAGAGAGAAGATCCACATGGAGACAATGGAAAGACCTGCATATCTGAATAGGGTATTCCTTACACCTCTTTTTTCTATAAACTTATTGATACCCATAGTAACAACTCCTTTTTAATTGTTTTATCTACTATAATTATAATGTCTGGAACAGTTCCAGGGTCAAGGGGCTGGATAAAATAAATTCATTGACTAATAAAAACAGGGGTGTTACCTTGGTAGGAGGGAGGGATAGGATGAAGCTGTATAAGATTGGGGAGATAAGCAAGCTTTTTAAGGTAAGTAACGATATACTGAGGCACTATGAGAGGGAGGGACTCCTGATCCCTCAAAAAAAAGGAGAGAATGGCTACAGATACTACAGTAACAGGCAGATATGGAAGATAGGAACTATACGGGCACTGAGAAATCTGGGAGTAGGTCTTGGTGAGATAAAGAAGCACCTGGACAACAGAAGTATAAGCAAGAGTTCCCAGCTCATAGATTTTCAGCTGGAAGTAATAGAGGAGAGGTTGGCCGAGCTTCAGGACCTGAAAAAACAGCTGAAACATAAGAAGGAGTATCTTAACAGGATAAAGAGGGAGGAAAACTATGGAGAGATCCAGGAGATAGATCTTCCAGAAAGAAGGTGCTATAGAAGACACAACAGTGTGGTTACCGACTGGGACATAGATCTGGAGTTAAAAAGATTAAAGAATGGAGCAGATTCCACTGAGGATGAGCACTTTGCAGAGAGTAAGGTGGGAGCAGTTTTAAGCAGGAAGGGTTATGCAGAGGGGAAGTATACCCAGTATAGCGGGACCTTTCTCTTAGAGGGAGGCGGGGATGAAATCCTCGCAGGAGGAAGCTACCTTTCCCTCATATTTAAGGGACCCTACAGTCGGTCCGAGGAGTACTATGAGGTGCTCAAGGAATATATTAGAGAGAAAGACCTCAAGGTGGCAGGAGATATCTTAGAACTCTACAAGATAGATATCTATGAAACAGAGGATGAAAATGAATTTGTAACTGAAATACAGGTTCCTGTGAAGGAAAATGAGAAATATTAAACTTTTTTAGGGAAATCAGTGTCAAAATAGATGCGCTTTTAGATAGTATATTTAAATTTAGGGGCAAATATAGTATAATAAAAGAAAAGTTGGAGGAAAAGGGATTAATTATGAGGAAAATTTTTACAATAATTATTGCTACGATGATCTTGGGAATGTTCACAGGATGTTCCTATTTAAAGAAGGCAGAGGCTCGTAAAAATGCTGCTAAGCTAAATGACATAAGAGTAACCTTTGTAACAACCCAGGGTGAGGTAAACTTCTTCCTGTATCCAGAGGCAGCACCTATTACAGTTGCTAACTTTATAAACCTTGGTAAGAGAGGGTTTTACAATGAAAATAAGATTCACAGAGCTGTAGACGGCTTTATTGTTCAGGCGGGAGACCCTACGGAAACAGGTGAGGGTGGACCAGGATATAGAATCCCAGATGAGATAGTGGACTGGCTGGACTTCTATCAGCAGGGTATGCTTGCCATGGCAAATGCAGGACCTGGTACAGGGGGATCTCAATATTTCTTTACTATGTATCCAGCAGACTGGCTGAATAAGAAGCACACTGTATTTGGAGAGGTTGTATCCGATGCTGACTTCAATACAATAAGAAAGCTGGAAGTGGGAGACGTAATAAGAGAGGTTAAGTTCAGCGGACCGGCAGACTTCTTCCTTTCACTACACAAGGACCAGATAGAGCAGTGGAATGCAGTGCTGGATGAGAAGTTCCCGGAACTAAAAAAGTATGAGATAAGGGATCCAGAGGAGTTTGGAGAGCAGGTTCTTCAATACAGAGAGGAGCTGGAAAGAATATATACCCCTCAGGAGAAGGACAAGGAAACAAGAAAGGAATACTTTATTCCAAGAACTATAAGAGGTATAGAACAGAAGATAAAAGCCAGAAAGGCAGCCAAAGCAGGAGCAGAGGTAACGGAGGTTACTACAGAAGCAACAACAGAGGTGGCACCAGCACCAGCTCCAATGCAGCTAATGGAGATGGAGGGGACTGAGGTTCAAGAACCTGTTCAGCCGACAGAGGTAGAAGAGGTAACGGCTCCAGAGGAGGCTCCTCAAGTGGAGGAAGTACCTGCAGCAACTGAGCTTCCAGAGGTAGAGGAGGCAGCAGAGATTACAGATTCTCCAGACAAGGTGGAGGTAGAGCCTGCAACAGATGATCTAGGGGAGATAGAATCACTGGATGATCTAGATGAGACAAATAAAGGTTTCTGGGACAGAATGAAGTTCTGGCAGAAGGATGAAAAGAAGGTAAAGGAAATAGGATAGAAGAAAGAGAGGTTGTTTAAACCTCTCTTTTTTAATTCTTAAAAATTTCTTTTAAAGTTTTGAAGAGCTAGTTTTTGACATAGAGATATATCTTAAAGTAGAAAAAATCAATAGATCTTGGAGATCTCCTTGAAGGTAAACCTCTTTTCCCTTGGATAGAGTTCCCTGCTCTCATCGGGATATCCCATGGAGATAAGCATGGTAACGATATCCTCCTCCTCAATATCATAGAGCTTCTTCACAGCTCCCTCATCAAATCCGATCATGGGATGGGTAGCTACCCCTCTGTTTTGAGCAACATACATAATAGACATAGCAAGAAGGGAGGAGTTTCTAGCTGCATAGGCAGTTTTCTGGTCCAGTGTGGCAAAGAGGGAGGAGTTACAAAAGGAAAGGATTCCCTTAAGCTTCTCCTCATCTAAGTAACCATTTTTTATCTTTTCATCCCAGATAGAATTTTCCCTCTCATACCCAGTCCGCTTTCCGATTATAGCCAGGGTAACTGGAGCTTCCTTTACCTTTGGCTGCTGACATGCCTTCTCAAAGAGCTCCTCCCGGGCTTCCTGGGATTTTATTACCACCACTCCCCATGGCTGGGTATTAAAGCAGGAGGGGGCCAGGGTAGCTTCATTGATAATTTCCTCCAAGAGGGTGATATCCAGATCTTTTTTTGGATCAAAAAAGGTTGCAGCCCTTCTTTCGTTAATTACATTATTAAATTCCATTTTAAACCTCCTAAAAAATAATCATTATAGTACTACTAAAAAGTGAATAAAAAACCTTTTAATTGACCTGTAAATAAATGTTATAATTCCCTCAATGAGAGAGTTGAAGGGCATGAAAAACTATTGAAGTAGGGGACCTATAGAGGAGGCAGTATGAAGAAGATAGTGGTATTGGATGGATACACCTTAAATCCCGGTGATCTAAGCTGGGAGAGGCTGAAGGAGTTAGGAAGTGTAGAGATATATGACAGAACCCAGGAGGATCAGATAGAGGAGAGGGTAGGTGATTGTGAGATAGTGATCACAAATAAGACCCCTATTACAAGGGAGCTCCTAGAAAGGAAGCCTGGAATAAAGTATGTGGGAGTCCTGGCAACTGGATATAATGTAGTTGATATAGAAGCAGCCAGAGACAATGGTGTAGTGGTGACCAATATACCTACCTATGGAACGGAAGCAGTGGCTCAGTATGTTTTTGCCCTTCTTCTGGAGCTATGTCACAGGGTAGCTCATCACGACAGAAGGGTGAAGGAGGGAGCATGGAGCAGTGCCAAGGATTTCTGTTTCTGGGACTATCCCCTTATGGAGCTCGCAGGAAAAACCATGGGACTAATAGGTTATGGAAGGATAGGTCAGGCTACAGCAAGGATAGCCAAAGCCTTTGGGATGGAGGTTTTGGTATATGACCTGAAAAAAACAGAGGGTGAGGGAGTGGAGTTTGTGGACATTGAGACCCTCTACAAAAGATCCGATGTAGTAAGTCTTCACTGTCCCCTGACCGAGGATAATTTGTGGATGATAAACAGTGAGAGCATGGGCAAGATGAAGAGGGGAGTGCTGCTCATCAATACCTCCAGAGGACCTTTAATAGATGAGGGAGACCTGGCAGAAGCTCTTAACAGGAGGGCTGTGGGAGGTGCAGCTCTTGATGTACTGGCAGAGGAGCCAGCGAGGGAGGACAACCCCCTCTTAAAGGCTCATAACTGCATTATTACTCCTCATATAGCCTGGGCTCCAAAGGAAGCCAGGGAGAGGCTTCTCAATATAGCGGTGGATAACCTGGAGGGGTACTTAAAGGGAAGCATTGAAAACAGAGTAGCTTAAATCAAAAAATTATTATAGAGGGGGAGTCAGATGTATAACTTTAATGAAGTAGAGAGCAGAAGAGGGACTCATTCAGTGATGTGGGACTGTATAGAGGAGAAGTGTGGGAAACCCAACGATGAAATACTCCCTGCATGGGTGGCAGATATGGATTTTCCGTCGGATCCTGTAGTGGTGGAGGAGCTCACAAAAAGGATAGCTACAGGCTACCTTGGATATGCAGGAGGCCACAGGGACTATAAGAGATCGTATATAGGCTGGGTAGAGAGAAGACATGGATTTAAGATAGAGGAGGAAAACCTACTCCTTATTCCAGGAGTGAAGGTAGGTATAAACTCAGCCCTTGAAGCCCTCGGGGAAGCAGGGGAGGGAGTGATAATCCAGTCCCCAGTCTATGATCCCTTCTTCAATATAACAGAGACCAGAGGAATGAAGGTGGTAAAAAACCCTCTTCTCTATGAGGAGGGAAGATATACCATTAACTTCTCTCAGCTGGAGGAGCTGGCTGCCATGGAGGAAAATAAGTTCTTAATCATCTGCAACCCCCACAACCCAGTGGGAAGGGTATGGACCAGAGAGGAACTCACAAGGGTAGGGGAGATCTGCCTGAAAAATGATATAACTATAATAGCAGATGAGATGTACAGTGACCTTACTGTAAAGAAGTATACTCCCATGGCATCAATATCCAAGGAGGTAGGAGAGATTACTGTAGCACTTTCCTCTCCGAGTAAGACATTTAATATAATGGCCTTTAACATAGCCAACCTTGTAGCTGCAGACAGAGATAAGAGGGAGAGGATACAGAGGAAGATCCTTGCCACTGGTCACGGGCATCTGAATCTCGGAGGACTCTATGGAGGAGAGGTAGCCTACAGAAGTTCTGAAGAGTGGGTGGACTCTGTAATGAGATATATAGGTGAAAATCATGCCTTCTTTACGGAGAAGATCAAGGAGAAGTTCCCCCATGTAAGGGTAAGCCCTGCAGAGGGAGGATTCCTTGCATGGGTGGATCTGAGAGGACTGGGGCTTCCGGCTAAGGAGATAGAGGAAAGACTCCTAGAGAGGGGAAAGATACTCGTGAGTCAGGGAGCCGTCTACGGATTAGAGGGAGAGGGATTCATAAGGGTAAACCTAGGAGGAACCAGAAGGAAGGTAGAGGAGGTAGTCTCTAGGATAGTAGAGGCACTTAGATAGAAGCCCATAAAAAAAGACAGAGGTATTTAGCCTCTGTCTTTTAATATTTTACATGATTTGTATTCATCCTTACCGCTAACTCTGTATGTGCAAGAACCATCTACAGCAGAACATCTGATCGATAGGTAGAGGCTTGCCTCAAAAAATTCACCGTCGGCAAAGGGGCACTCAAGAGTAGGGTGCTTTTTGATTAAAGTTTCCCTCATTAGGGGAGTCATATCTTTAACTTTCATCTGTCCTCCAACTGATAACTTATATTTTTAACGATATAAATTATATCATTATAGGGGCACTTTTACAATTTTCTGGATGAGTTAATTACATTGCATTTTTAAAGATAGTTTTTATCTCCTTTAAAGTAGCCTGTTTAGGGTTGGTAAATCCGCAGGCATCCTTAAGAGCATTTTCTGCAAGAATAGTTATGTCCTCTTCCTTTACTCCAAGGGTAGTAAGTCCCTGAGGGATATCGATATCTTTTGAAAGTTCCTTGATAGCAGAGATTGCTGCCTCAGCTCCCTCCTCATCGTTCATCTTGCTGACATCTACTCCCATAGCTTCAGCAACTTCCTTTAGTCTTCCAGGAACAACCTGAGCGTTGTACTCCTGTACGTGTGGTAGAAGAACAGCATTACATACTCCGTGAGGCAGGTCATAGAATCCTCCAAGCTGGTGAGCCATGGCGTGTACATATCCTAAAACAGCGTTGTTGAAGGCCATCCCTGCAAGATATTCAGCATAAGCCATCTTGTCTCTAGCGTCCTCATTGCTACCATCAGCCACTGCATCTCTCAGGTGGTTGGAAATAAGCTTCATAGCCATAAGAGCGCAGGCATCTGTAATTGGAGTTGCTGCTGTAGAAACATATGCCTCTACTGCGTGAGTCAGGGCATCCATCCCTGTAGCAGCAGTCAGACTTTTTGGCATAGCTGTCATAAGAATAGGATCATTTACTGCCATAATAGGATTTAGGTGCTTATCAACTAAAGCCATCTTTATGTGTCTCTCCTCATCTGTGATGATAGAGAAGATAGTCATCTCAGATGCAGTACCAGCAGTTGTATTTATAGCAACAAGTGGCAGCTGAGGTTTAGAAGACATATTAACACCCTCGTAGTCCTTTATGTCCCCTCCGTTTGTAGCAAGAAGAGCTATTCCCTTTCCACAGTCGTGGGGTGATCCTCCACCAAAGGAGATAACAAAGTCGCACTCCTCATTTTTAAGAAGCTCCAGTCCCTCATTGACATTTATAACTGTAGGATTGGGCTTAGTTTTATTATATATTACATACTGGATATCATTTACCTTAAGTACATCCGTTAATTTATCTACTAGCTTTATGTCACACAGTACCTTGTCTGTAACAATAAGAGCCTTTTTAAATCCTAAAGACTTAATCTCTGCTCCTGCGTCATTAAGACATCCTGGACCCATCAGTGACTGTGGTGGCATAAAAAATTTATAACTCATATTAAATCCCCCTTGAAACTTTTATGTGAAGTTAATAACAAAATAACACTTAGTTATTTTTTTGTCAATATATTTTTAAACTATAAAAAAAGGCATTTAAAAACAGAGTGACTATTTCAAAAATGAAAAAGTGTACACTCTGTTAGTGAATAATATAGTTTTTACTTGCTGTTGAGAGACCAGTTATAGTCCATATACTTTATTTTTTTCTCCTTCGGAATCTCCAGGTAGGTGTGCAGATCTTCGAACTCATCCCTGTACCACCTATAGATTTTTGAAACATAGTAGGTGTCTCCCTCCAGGCGTTTTCCCTTTTCTGTATTTGCCAGGAAGATCTCCCTCTGCTCCAGCATCTCTTCTCTCAGATTTTCAGGGGTATAGGGAGCTCTTCTGAGGTCGGGGCAGGAGAGGGAGGCGCAGACAATAGCATAGTGAATAAGGGGATCCTCGGTTTTTCTGAGGATATCGTGCTCTATATATCCAAGGGAGTAGGCGGCATCTCCTACCTGGATAATATCACGCTTCCACACTGGCTTTATGAGGCTACCAGCATCTCTTATACTTTTTAAGGGATGATTATCTATAACCATCTTCACAGCCCCTATATTATAGATGTTTATCCAGAAGGCCTTCTTCTCCTCAAAAGTTAGCTTTTCAGGTTCTTCAGCCCTGACCTCATCTAAAAGTATCTTCCACCTCTTATCTCCACCGATTCCCTCATAGTCCACGAGAACAGCTTCAATACCTTCCCTACTTCCCTGAATGGTATACTCCTTTAACAGCTCATCCCATGTATGGGTGTAACTTCCCAGGGTCAACTTAAACAACAATAAAAAGATACCGATAAACCTCCACATAATATCACCTCTTTATTAATAGTCTATATGAGGTATACCAGCTTTCAAGGAAAATTACTTTAAAAAAGTTTAAGATCTTATAATCCTCTATAATTTATATTTTATCCCAGCCACTGAATATCCTCCATGGTTTCAGTAAAGGAGGTACCATTTAAAAAGTCCTTTGGGTTGGAGAGGTTCCCGCATATTGCAGGGTGGTTATGGCAGATGATCCTTCCAGAGGAGATATACTTTATAAACTTCTCAGCCTTCCCTCCCCATATGAGGTAGGTCAAGTTGGGTTTAACCCTTCCCAGGTGAAGGAAGAGGTCCCTGGTAAACTTCTCCCAAAGTTTTAGGTGACTTCCAGCCTTTCCCACCTTTACTGTAAGGGCGGAATTAAGGAAGATTACCCCCTTATCATTCCAGTCCTTAAATGCTTCGTTTGGGGGAAGGATGGGAAAGTTTCCCTCCTCTATCCTTTCTCTCAGAGACTTTATATCCAGCATCTCTCCATAGTAGCTCTTATAGAGAAGTTTCAGCATATTTTTAAGGGAGGTATTTATCCTCTTGTCTCCCCAGGAGGTATAGGGCACCTCAAAGGAAAATCCTGTGGCTATACCCTCCTGGGGATAGGGATCCATTCCCAGGAGAAGAACCTTTTTCTCATGAAGATCATACCTGAAGACCCTGAAGATATTCTCCTTTTTAGGAGAGTAGTCATCCCCTATATTTTGTAAGATATCCTCTACCTCCTTCACCCTTCCCTCGGTGAAGAAGTCGTAGTAGGAGGGATGTATCCTGTGCTCCTGTAAAAACCTCTCTTTTATTTCTCTGCTATCCATTCCTTCTCCTCCTCTATAAGTTTCATTAGCTGGTGTTGTATCCTTCCATAGGTCATCTCCTCTATGGGAGGGAGTTCACTGAACCTTTGGACCTCGGTAATCTCAGAGGCAGGAAGGGGTCCCCTCTTGGTAATCTCAGCTCTGAAAAGACCTCCAAAATTCACTTCCGAGCCTATACCCACAGAGTAGTCGCAGAGATGCTTTAACTTGTATTCAAGAGCTCCAGTTTCCTCATAGAGTTCCCTCTCAGCAGTTTCCAGTATAGTTTCACCCTCCTCGTGGTGTCCTCCTGGGACCTCCCAGGTGCTCCTGTCAGCATGTCTCACCAGAAGAAGTTCTCCCTCCTCGGATGCTATGATCACCGCATACTTTCTATTCCTTTCACATATCCTATGAAGTTTTATATCCAAGCCTTTCCTCCTTCACAATTAATCCTTTAAATTTAAAGACCATATGAGGATATAGTATAATAAATCCATGAAAAAATTAAGGTGGATTTTAAAGTGGAAGGAATTTATCATAAGAAAAGCGGGTCCTACAGACCCGCTAAAGTTTAATTTTTATGTATAGGATACAACAGGTTCCTCTGCCTTCTCCTCTTCAAACTGTATCTCTCCATCCTTGTCCCAACACTCTATCCCCTCTGTGGAATCAAGAACCTCAACATTGAATACAGGATTTTTTCCTTCTTTCTTCTGCTGAGCGTAGTCCTTAAGGGCAACTACAGCGATCTTAGACAGAAGAGTTATTGCGATCAGGTTGATGATAGCCATACTGCCCATGAAGAGGTCTGCCAGACTCCATACAACCTCTACCTTGGCCACTGCTCCAAACATAACCATTCCTAAAACAAGTATTCTATAGATATAGAGCATCTCCTTGGATTCCCCTATGAACTCTATATTCGTTTCTCCATAGTAGTAGTTTCCTACAATTGAACTGAATGCAAAGAGCAGGATACATACAGCGATAAAGGTATACGCCCACTGTCCAACCTGGGATGCCAGTGCCAGCTGAGTCAGCTTGATACCCTCCACTCCCTGTACACCATACTTTCCAGAGAGAAGGATAATAAAGGCAGTTGCACTACAGATTAAGATAGTTGCAGTGAATACTCCCAGGGTCTGGATAAATCCCTGTTTTACCGGATGGCTTGTAGATGCAGCAGCAGCGGCATTGGGAGCAGATCCCATTCCGGCCTCATTGGAGAATAATCCCCTCTTTATCCCCTGCATAAGAGCGGCTCCAAGCCCTCCTCCTACAACTCCGTCCATATTGAAGGCTCCCTTCAATATAATTGAGAACATCTCAGGGATGTGTCTGAAGTTGATCACAACCACATAGAGGGAAACCAGGATATAGGCGATCCCCATTATAGGTACGATGGTCTCAGATACCTTAGCTACCCTGTGAACCCCTCCAAATATTACTATTCCTGTAAAGACTGTGAGGATAATTCCAGTATGGAATCTTCCCATTCCAAAGGCCTCCTCAAAGGCATATGTAATAGTGTTGGCCTGTACAGAGTTAAATACAAGTCCAAAGGCAACTATTATCAGGAAGGAGAAGAGTATTCCCATCCCTCTCTGGTTCAGAGCTTTTTCCATATAGTAAGCTGGTCCTCCACGGTACCCTTTTTTGTCTCTGACCTTGTAGACCTGAGCTATGGTACTTTCAACAAAGCTGGATGCAGCTCCTATAAGAGTAATGATCCACATCCAGAATATTGCACCAGGTCCTCCCAGTGAGATGGCCAGAGCCACCCCGGCAAGGTTACCCGTTCCAACTCTGGATGCAGCACTGATACAGAAAGCCTGAAATGGCGAAACAGCGTCCTTGTTATCGCTCTTATCACTAAAAGTTCTGAACATCTCTATGAAGAACCTAAACTGCACAAAGTCTGTTTTAAACGTAAAGTACCCTCCTAAACCTATCAACATGACAATCAATACATACGACCATAGGACATGATTTATAGAGCCTATGATGTTTCCTAAAACTTCCATTAAACTATTCCCCCTTAAATATTTTTTCAAGAAAAGTAAACAAAAACTTATCCTTGATATAAAGTAAACTATTAATCAGTTTATATACTAACATTAACTTTGTCAATAGTTCTTTGTATTTTTAAACGATAGTATGTTTATTTTGAATACAATAGTCGAATTTTATATATTTTGTTTATTTTTGGTTGTGGTAAAAAAAGTTTTGAGATGATAATCATTTATTTAATAAATGATTTATTTATCCCTTGAAATTCAAAGGGATAATAGGTTTTTAATCCTCAAGGAAGGGCACTATGAACCTCCTGAACCCTAAAAAATCCCTCTTTTCATCAAGAAAAGACATTGGATACCATAGTAAAAATTCAGTTGATTTTATGGTTTAGTATGTTATATTTATTATAGGTAAAGTTCAGAAAAAATAGCGGAGGTCTTTAAATGGAACATTTTTTAAATAAAATGCTAGAGAAAAACAGAGCCAAGTGCCAGTTTGGAGATGTGGCAGACTACATCCCAGGACTAGACAGAGCAGACAAAAATAATCTGGGGCTTTGTATTATGAGGACAGATGGTACGGTACAGAGGGTGGGGGACTATGATGTAAAGTTCACCATACAGAGTGTGTCCAAGCCTGTAACCCTTATGCTGGCTATCCTGGATAACGGGGTGGACCACGTATTTTCCAAGGTGGGGATGGAGCCCACTGGAGACGCCTTTAACTCCATAAAGAAGCTGGAAACATGCGATACCCACAAGCCCTTTAACCCAATGATAAATGCAGGAGCTATTGCAACAACAGCCCTTGTAAAGGGAAGGGATGCCCAGGATAAGTTCAGAAGGTTACTGGAGTTCTTCAGAAAGATATGTGAAAATGATACCCTGGATATAGATGAGGAGATCTACAGGGGAGAGAAGGAGACGGGAAACAAGAACAGAGCCATGGGGTACTTTATGAAGGGAGAGGGGTATATCGACGGAGATCTAGAGGATGCTCTGGACGTGTATTTTAAGCAGTGTTCTATCCTGGTTACAGCTGAGGATATGGCAAGGCTTGGACTCTTCCTGGCTAGGGGAGGAATACTAAGTAATGGCGAGAGGGTTGTAAGTGAGCACGTTGCCAAGATAGCCAAGACACTAATGGTTACCTGCGGTATGTATGACGGCTCGGGGGAGTTTGCCCTCATGGTGGGAGTTCCAAGTAAGTCAGGTGTAGGAGGAGGAATCTGCTCCGTTGTTCCAGGAAGGATGGGGGTAGGTATCTTTGGTCCGAGCCTTGACAAGAAGGGGAACTCCATAGGGGGATACTCCCTTTTAAAGGACCTCTCCCAGGAACTGTCTCTGAGCATCTTTTAAGAGAGAATGTTTAAAGTAAAGCTTTAAAAAATAAGTTGTTGAAAAAAGCTGGGGGATAATGTATATAAGTAGGTAGAGAATAAAAAGGGGGATGAAATGAACATTAATTCAGATTACATGTTATACAGATTAAAGGAACTGCTGGCTATAAACAGTCCTTCAGGGGATACTGTAGAGGCCATCGACTATGTAAAGAAGGCTTTTGAAGACCTGGGGCTCTCCACAAGGGTCACTGTAAAGGGAGCACTAATAGCTACTCTAGAGGGGAAGAATACAGAGGAGCACGTGGCGGTATCGGCCCATGTGGACACCCTGGGAGCTATGGTAAAGGAGATAAAACCCAATGGAAGGCTTAAGTTAACTCAGATAGGGGGATACCCTTGGGTAACTGTTGATGGGGAGTATTGTACCATAGCAAGCTTAGAGGGGAAGAAGTATAGAGGAACCATCCTCCATGAAAAGACATCGGCTCACAACTATGGAAGCATTCCCAAGGAGGACGTAAGGAATGAAAATAATATAGAGGTTAGGATAGACGAGCTGGTTTCTACAAAGGAGGACACTGCTAAGCTGGGGATAGAGGTAGGAGATTTTGTATACCTAGATCCTAGAACAGAGGTAACTGAAAGCGGGTTTATCAAGTCGAGACACTTAGATGATAAAGCTTGTGTAGCTGTACTACTGGAAGCAGCAAGAAACCTGGTAGAGAGTAAGGCTACTCCATCTAAAACAACTCACTTCTTTATCTCCAACTATGAGGAGGTTGGACACGGAGCATCGGGAGTACTTGGGGATAACGTAAGGGAACTTGTAGCTGTGGATATGGCTTCCCCAGGAATAGGGCAGCAGTCCACTGAACAGGGAGTAACAATATGTGCCAAGGACAGCTCTGGGCCATATGATCTTGAGCTCAAGAGAAAACTGGTTAAACTTGGCAGGGAGAATGACATCGATTATAAGCTGGATATCTACAACTACTATGGTTCCGATGCCAGCGCAGCTTTAAGAGCTGGGGGGCAGTTAAGACACGGACTTATAGGTCCCGGGGTAGATGCATCCCATGCTTATGAGAGAACCCATATGAAGGGATTAGAAAATACAGCTAAACTGCTTATAGCTTACTTGAAATCATAAAAAGCAACGTGACGTTGCATCCGAATAAGCACTGGGAAAACTAATTACTTTAAGTAAAGTTTTCATAAATTTTATACTTTTTTTAATTAGGCTGTTGCAAAAGTATTGTATAATTTTCAATATTGCAATGGCCTTTTCTATTGTAAATAATAATATCTTTAAACTAACATTAAAAAACTTCCTGCTTAGCCCTCTAACTCTATGATTAT
>NZ_BSDY01000032.1 GCF_027925155.1 Propionigenium maris DSM 9537
GAGGGCTAAGCAGGAAGTTTTTTAATGTTAGTTTAAAGATATTATTATTTACAATAGAAAAGGCCATTGCAATATTGAAAATTATACAATACTTTTGCAACAGCCTAATTAAGGAAAGTATAGAATTTATAAAAAACTACATAAAGTAACTTAAGTTGCTACCTTTAGGTGAAATTCAAAAAATTTGCCACTAATGACACAAATTAGAATGTAAAACAAGTGGGAAGCATTTGCACAAATAAGTTCTTTTTAATTTTGCTCAATAGGCTAAAGGACTTTCATTTAGTAAATTCGTGGCTAAAAAACTTAGGTTTTGAAATTTTTTAGTGATTATTTCTTAAGTAACAACTTAGATTAAAGTAATGAGTATATTAACTGATTATTTGGATGCAACGTCACGTTGCTTTTTATTACTTAGAAATTTAATTAGCGACTGTAGGCTAGTGGTTGGTACCACAGAGGGTTGCGTGATTTTGTTTTCCTCTCTACCTTTCAATTCCATCCCTTGCCATGACTCCACTGTTGTAGTAGTGCTTTACCTCCCTCATCTCAGTTACAAGATCTGCTGCCTCTATAACTTCCTTCGGGGCATACCTTCCAGTGAGAACCAGCTCAGTGCCCTCTGGCTTTATATCCATAAGGTGGAGGATCTCCTCTTGGGTGATGAGGTTGAAGTAGGTGGAGACACAGATCTCATCCAGAATAACAAGATCGAACTCTTCTCCTAGAAGGATCTCTTTAACCCTTTCATACCCCTCCCTTGCCTTTATCCTGTCTATCTCTCTGACATCTCCCGGACCTATTATGCAGCTCTCCGTTCCAAACCGCTCCACGGGAACTCCTAGTCTCTCAAGGGTGTTCAGCTCCCCGTACCTCTGCCCCTTCATAAACTGCCCTATATATACCTTCAAATCATTCCCAAGAGCTCTAACAGTAAGTCCCAGAGCTGCTGTTGTCTTCCCCTTACCATTTCCCGTATAGACATGTATATATCCCCTCATCTTCCTCATCTCCTAAAATTTATTGTTTAAACCTGCAAGGCACAATTACCTATAGATGCTTAAACTATACTCCTCCCCCGGTGCGCTGTCAATTTACCTAGTCAAGTATAGCAGCCAAACGCCCTGGGGACCTTTATCTTAAAGAGAAAAGAAAGGTATTCAATATTATTATAGGGCTCATTAAGTGAAATCATATTTAACCAGGTTAAGGGATAACTCCCTAGATGGAAAGATTTTATCTCACACAGGATGGTTTTTATGATATAATTAACGGGATATAATGATTACAGGAGGACAGCCATGAATGAGTATAATTTTTCCTTTGACAACGAGGAATCAAGAGAGATATTTAACCAGACTATAGAGGCAAGTAAGAAGTATGAGGAGAGGTGTGCAGAGCTTCTTGAAGGATTCTATTCTTTAGAGAAGATGCCCATGGAGAAGATAGAGGAGTATGCAGGTAAGGATGGGATCGTTATCTACTGGGATGGTGATACCCTGGTACATATTAAGATATGTGCAGATAACAAGACCCTTAAGATGGCAGGGATAGAGACATTTTCCTATACTGAGGTAGAGGATATCTACCTTACAGACCTTCTAAACACTATAAACCTTAAGTTTAAGCCTAAGTTTGTTATAGATCTTAAAGGAAGGGATAAGGAGACATTCCTTCACATCCAGAAGCTTGAGCTTGTAGCTGAGGGACTGGATATTCCAGATGAGGATGCCCTTGAGTTCTGCCAGAAGATGGATGTATCCATCTATGTAAATGGTTCTGGGACAGCCTATGTAAACCTGGGTGAGTTTGTTGCAAAACTTATGGAGTGTGCACAGTAATTTACAGGGGAGAACCTATGGGTTCTCTCCTTTTTATTGTTTAGAAAAGTATGAGGTTATAAATTATTCCAATGGAAAGTTCTTTTGCATAAGGCCGGAAGAGGTGGAATATCAGGCTCCCTTTTATGGAAAGGTGATTTTATCACCATTTAATTTTTGTTAAATTTTATTGAACAACAACGTATTTAATGCTATAATGTTCTGTATTTATATGTAAGGGATACTTGGAGGTGAGGATTTTGGTATCTATATTAAAGAGGGTACTGAGATTGAAGATTAAGTACACGAAATTATAGCTTTAGAGACTTTCAGGTCTCTTTTTTATTTGCCCAATTTTTTTATTAGGAAAAAAGGAAATTTTTTCGTTAGTTGAAGAATAATATTAAAGGAGGGATGCTTTATGGAGCTTGAGTATGCTTATATTAAGGATTTGGAGATGGCACTGAGGTATGCAGTGAAAGCTGTGGAAAAGGAGCTTGAGATTTGTGGGGAAACTAAGGATTCAACCCAGGAAGAGGTTCTCAAGAAGAGACTTGATAAGTTTAACTTTCTGCTGACCAAGCTACTGAAAGAAAATAAAGTATAGGATCTAGAGGCCTTGGGGCCTCTTTTTATTTTTTTGATACCACTCCTCCTCCAAAAGCTTATTCTTCCTTGGATACAGGACAACCATTAAAAAAATCAACAAAAAATCTATTGACTTTTTTTGTTTACATATGTTACGTTAATAGATGAAATGTACAAAATTTAAACTGAAAGAATGGAGGAAATATGCATTACAGAGTTTGACTTTGATCAATAAATCTTACTTCTGGAAGAAGTAAACACCCATTAGAGTTGTAGACCTAGAAGAACAGCGATAGATAAGTGTTTTTATCCCTTCTTAAGAGAAATTCCATTTTAGTTTCACTTCAATTCTAATTCTTTTTTTAATTTTCAATTATTTTACTTTTTAAATAGGGTGCTAATGGCATCGGAATACCCATAGTCATATATGGCTTTTTGTCGTACTTAAAGGACAGAAAAACAGTTTTTAGGCTAAAGAGGCCTGAGGCTCTTTTTATAATACAAAAAAATAAGGAGGATACTATGTACGGAGTAGGAATAGACATCGGCTCCACTGCAGCTAAGGTAGCCGTATCCAAGGATTCCAAGGTTATATCCAAGTTTGTCATGCCCAGCGGCTGGAACAGCAGGGATACAGCCAAGGAGATCTATGAAAAACTTTCTGCTGAGGGAATTAGTGAAAAAAATGCCAAGATCGTAGCCACTGGTTACGGAAGGATCTCCGTTCCCTATGCCAACAAGGTAGTTACTGAGATTACATGTCACGGAAAAGGGGCTTCCCACTTTGTGGATGGAGACTGTACCGTGGTGGATATCGGGGGGCAGGATACTAAGGTTATCTCTATAGAGGGGGGAGTGGTAGCTGACTTTACCATGAACGATAAGTGCTCCGCTGGTACTGGAAGGTTTATAGAGGTAATGGCAAACAGCCTGGGCCTTACCATAGAGGAGCTTATAGAGCTTTCTACCAAGGGAAAGGATACTGAGATTACCTCCATGTGCACGGTCTTTGCAGAATCAGAGGTTATAAGCCTTGTAGGGAGCGGTACCAAGAAGGAGGATATCGCCCATGGAATAGTCAACTCGGTGATAAAGAAGGTCAAGTCCCTTTGTACGAGGCACGGAAGGGCAGATACCTACTTCCTCAGCGGAGGCTTTTCAGGAAACAAAAATATGCTCAAGCAGCTGGAGGATGAGCTGGGAGCCAGGGTCGTATCCCACGATGAGGGAAGATATACAGGGGCCATTGGGGCAGCCATCCTAGCAGAAAAAATAAAGAGATAGATTAAAAATAGGGGGAGAGAGATGAATAAACTACCAGAGATTTTTGAAAGTTTTGGAGAAGCAAGAAGAAATGGATTTTTAAAGGTTAAGGAATTTAAGGACAGGGATGAAAATGTTGTAGGTACCTTCTGTACCTATACTCCCAAGGAGATCATTTATGCAGCGGGAGCACATCCAATCTCCCTTTGCTCTGTGAGCGAGGAGACTATTCCAGAGGCAGAGAAGCACCTTCCAAAGAACCTTTGTCCACTGATTAAGGCAAGCTACGGATTTGCCCTTACAGACAAGTGTCCATACATGTACTTTGCAGACATGGTTGTGGGGGAGACCACATGTGACGGAAAGAAGAAGATGTATGAGCTTCTGGGGGAGTTAAAGGATACCCATGTGATGCAGCTGCCTCAAAATCAGAGTGCAGATGGTCTGGAGCTTTGGAAAAATGAGATGTACAGACTTATAGAGAAGCTAGAGGATAAGTTTGCTACCCAGGTGACAAGCGAGTCCCTCAGAGGAGCCATTAAAAGCTGCAATGAGGACAGAAAGCTTCTAAGAGAGTTCCACGAACTAGGAAGGTTAAAGCCATCGGTTATCAAGGGATTCGACATCTTCAATGTATTAAATGGTGCAAACTATACCTTTGATAAAGTGGAGATGAGGGAAAAGGTAAGAAACACTATCTCCGAAGTAAGGGCTAAGTATGAAAAGGGAGAATTCCTTCCAGAGGGGCCTAGGATTCTGGTTACCGGCTGTCCAATAGGGGGAGTGGCAGACAAGGTGATAAATGCCATAGAAAATACAGGAGCTATCGTTGTTGCTCTGGAAAACTGCCAGGGGTACAAGGAGCTTCACGAGGACGTAGATGAGAGTATCGATCCAGTAGAGGCCATTGCAAAAAAATACCTGAACATCCCATGCTCGGTTATGACTCCAAACGATAAGAGGATAGAGCTTCTAAAGGATATGATAGACGAGTATCAGGTGGACGGGGTAATAGATATGACCCTTCAGGCCTGCCATACCTACAGCATCGAGAGCCACAATGTTAAAAACATCCTTGTGGGGGAGAAGAAGACTCCATATATGATGCTTGAGACAAACTACTCAAAATCCGATGAGGGTCAGATAAAGACAAGGGTAGAGGCCTTTGTTGAGATCCTTTAGGAGGTAGAAGATGAAGAAGTTATTGTTCATAGCCCTAATAGCTTCCCTTGGTGCCTGCACAGGTATTGAGAAGCAGGAAGCTGATCTGGGGGCAGATTATGTAAGGTCGAAGATTCACACAGAGGGAACCGTCATAGTGGATGTAAGGCCTGATGAGGCCTACAACGGCTGGGAACTCAAGAAAGACGTAGAGGGGGGACATATTCCGGGAGCTGTAAGCTTTTCCACAGGGTGGCTCTCTGAGCTCACCGATAACCAAAAAATCCAGCTTCTAGAGGAGAAGGGAATAGCCAGAGGCAGCGAGGTAATTATCTACTCAGATTACGGGAAGGAAAGCCTGGAGCTATACCAAACCCTCACATCTCTTGGATATGAGAAGGTCAGAAACTATGAGGGTGGTATGAAAGAGTGGAGTATGAAGGGCTATGAAACTGCAAAGATGCCAAACTACTCCCAGCTGGTTTATCCAGAGTGGCTCTCTGAACTTATAAGCGGTGGAACACCAGGCAACTATGACGGCAGGGACTATGTAGTGGTGAATGTGAACTATGAAACCCATGATAACTACCTTGAGGGTCACATTCCTGGAGCTATCTACATAGATACCAACGAGATCGAGTCCCTTCCCCTGTGGAATATAGTTTCAGATGAGAAGCTCACAAAGCTCTTTAAGAATACGGGAATAACCAAGGATACCATGATAGTTATCTACAGCGAGGAACCCATGGCAGCAGGAAGGTTTGCTGAGGTGCTCATGTATGCAGGAGTAGAGGATATCCGTGTATTAAACGGTGGATTTACAGCGTGGAGGAGAGCAGGCTATGAGTCTGAAACCAAAGAAAATCCTTGGGTAGAGGGGGAAGATTTTGGAGCTGAAATCCCTCTGAATCCCCACTACACAATAGATATGGAGGAGGCAAAGACCCTGGTGGAGGATTCCAATGGGAGACTGGCTGCTGTCATATCCTGGGATGAGTATATCGGAAGAAACAACGGGGGGTACACCTACTTCAGCGAGAAGGGAAGAATTCCCGGAGCTGTATTCGGCCACGGGGGAAGGGATGCATACCATTCCGAGGACTTTGTAGACCCCGACGGAACCATGAGAAGCTATACGGAAATAGAGAAGATGTGGAGAGACTGGGATATCGCCTCGGAAAACAGGGTGGCCTTCTACTGCTCTACAGGATGGAGAGCAGGCCTGGCGCTATTTGATGCCCACCTCATGGGGTGGAAGGATATTACCGTTTACGACGGGGGATTCTATGAGTGGGTTCAGCACCCAGAAAATGAGATAGGGGTAGGAATACCTGAAAATAAATAAGATATAAGGAGATGAGATGAAAAGAGTATTAGCATTAATTTTAACGATGGTTGTTGTTCTATCAGCAGGAAGCAGGGAGGCACTGGCCTTCTTTGGGAAGAAAAGCAATAAGGAAAAGGTAGTAGTGTGGCTGCCTCCTATCGGGGAAAATGACAGAGCTGTATGGGAGCCTATTCTAAAGGAGTTTGAGGAAACCCACAACGTAGATATTGAACTTGAGATTATCCCTTGGGAGAACTACCCGGAGAAGTATGCTGCGGGAATCGCTTCTGGACAGGGCCCAGATGTTGGATATATGTATGCTGAGATGTTCCCACAGTTTATCGAGATGGGAGCTGTAGAGGACCTTACTCCATACCTTACAAAAGAGGACTATGAGAAGTTCATCTATATCAAGCACGGAGAGATGATGGGGGGAATGTATGGACTTGGAATAGAGGCTGCTAACCCTGCTGTTATCTACTACAACAAGGAGATCCTAGCTTCCATTGGTGAAGATGTTCCAGTTACATGGGAGGACTTTATCAGATGTGCAGTTAAGGCAACTAAGGATACCAATGGAGATGGTAAGACAGATCAGTGGGGATTCTCACAGGGGTGGGGAGCACCATTCTTTGGAGATCTTAACTGGAACTGGTATGGTTTCCTCTGGCAGGCTGGAGGAGATATCTTCAACGATGACCTTAAGAGTGTAAAGTTTAACAATGAGGCTGGAGTTAAGACAGCTCAGTTCCTTCACGACCTTAAATTTAAATACGATGTACTGCCTCCATACCACATGGCTCAGACAAACAAGGAGATGCTTCAGACTACCTTTGGTCCAGGAAAATCACTATTTTCAATCTGGCTTTCATCTGCAGCAGGGGAGATACTGGATAAGTCATTCCCAGATCTTGACTATGGTATGATCCTTTCTCTTAAGGATGTGGATATGGGTACATTTGCGTCGGTAGATCAGCTGGTACTTATGTCGGGAGCTAAGGACAAGGATCTTGCCTTTGAATTAATTCAGCATATGCTGAGCACTGAATCTATGACTAAGTTCCACAAACACCACCCGAGAGCTCCAATTGCCAAGGGGGAGCCATACCAGGGTGACCCAAGGATGAAGAAGATCGTGGAAACAAAAGAGGGAATCTACAGACCACTTGTAGTAGGGCCTCATGGAGTAGAGATCTATGAGTATCTATGGAAGCAGCTTCAGATGATGATTACTGGAGAGAAGAGTGCCCAGGAAGCTCTGGATGAAGCAGCTGACTACTCCAACAGATTACTTGCTAAATAAGAGGAGAAGCATATGCAGAATGGAGAAATACTTTTAAAAATTGAAAAACCAAGGAGAATGTTCTGCATAAAAAGACTGGCAGGGAGGGGAAAGCCCTATGGATTCATAGGGCCTCTCAGCCTTATCCTATTTACTTTTTATGTAGTTCCCATATTACTTTCTCTCTACTTTAGTTTCACTGATTACAACATAATAAAGGATCCCAATTTTATAGGGATATCCAACTACAGATCCCTCTTGGAGGACAAGGTTTTCAGAGTATCTCTGAAAAACACCTTCATCTTTACCCTGGGAGTTGTGCCGGCTCAGACTATCATATCCCTTGTTATGGCCACATGGATTGTGAGCAGGGGCAAGAGCAGACTCACAGAGTTTGTAAAGGGAGCTATGTTTATCCCTGTGATCTCCTCTATGGTGCTGGTAAGCATAGTGTGGAGGATACTCTTAAATGGAGAGGGCTCTCCCCTCAATATGATCTTTGAGCTGTTAAACATTACCCAGCCCAACTGGCTTGGAGATTCCTCTATAGTGTTATTTGTTCTTATGGGAATAACAGTGTGGAAGAATACAGGCTACTTTATGGTCCTCTATATAGCAGGCCTTATGGAGATCCCCCAGAACTATATGGAAGCAGCCAGGGTTGACGGTGCAGGAAGGCTTAGGGTTTTCTACCATATCACCCTTCCCCTTCTGGCCCCTACTACCATAATGGTAGTTTTTCTAGGTATAGTGTGGTCCCTTCAGACCTTTGACCTCATCTACACCCTCACTGGGGGAGGGCCGGGGAATGCATCTATGACCCTGGTGCTTCATATCTACAACAACGCTTTTAAGAACTTTAATGCAGGATACGCCATGACCATGGCAAACATACTTCTCTTATTCTCAGCTGTAGCAGCTATCCTCCAAAGGGGACTGCTCAAGAGGGAAAGGTCGGAGGTATATTAGGAGGACAGAATGACAAGAAATATCGGCAGAGTGCTGCTTATAACAATTGCAGGCTTTATGGTAATTCCCTTTATATATATGTTTATGACATCTCTCAGGGTAAGCTATACAGCCTACAACTTTAAGTTCACCCTGGATGAGCTTACACTGAACAACTACAGGGAGATCTTTAAAAACACCAACTTTATCATCTACTTTTTCAACAGCCTCTTTATCTCCATGAGCGGGGTTGTATTAAATGTGGTATTTAGTTCCCTGGCTGGATACGCTTTTGCCAAGATGGAGTTCAGGGGAAGGGAGAGGATATTCTTCTTTATGCTCCTCACTCTCATTATTCCCTCACAGGTCACCCTCCTTCCCCTCTATGTAATTATGAGGAAGCTGGGATGGCTGAACACCTATATGGCTCTGATACTTCCCCTACCTACGGCTATGGGGGTATTCATTATGAGGCAGAGCATCCTCAAGGTCCCCAGAGACCTGATCGACTGTGCCAGAATCGACGGATGTTCCGAAGGAAGGATCTTCTTTGAGATAGTTCTTCCCCTTATTAAGCCGGCTATAATAGCTCTTTCCATCTTTACCTTTATAGGGGCATGGAATGAGTTTCTCTGGCCCCTCATTGCCACAACCTCCGATTCCATGAGAACACTTACAGTGGGGATGGCAAGTATGAATGCCCAGTACACAGTAAACTATGGCCTGGTAATGGCTGGGGCTACACTCACCTTCCTTCCCTCCTTTATATTCTATATCCTCCTTCAGAAGCAGTTTGAAGAGGGGGTGGCATTATCGGGACTAAAGGGATAGAGGTAAGGGGCACAAGAAAAGATGAAGTTGAGAGGGTTATTACCCTTATAAATAAAGTATTCAGAGGAGAGAGGGGAGACCTTCCCCATACAATGGAGAGGGAGTTCCCCCTCCTCCTCTGTGAAGGTAACAGGGATAATATGAGAATTATTGAGGAAGAAGAAGAGATATGCTCTGTGATAAACTTTCTTCCCAAGATTATAGCTATAGAGGGGACTTCCATCTTAACAGCTTCCATAGGGGCTGTATGTACCCATCCTGACTACAGGGGGAGGGGCTACTCCTCTCTTATACTTAAAGATGCAGAGGATAGGATGAGGGAGATGGGAGTGAGGATCTGCCTAATATCCGGCACAAGGAGCCTCTACACAAGATGGGGAGCTGGCAGAGTTAAGAATTCCATGAGATATAGGGTCCCCTCAAAAGGAAAAAAGCTACCATGGAGGATAAGGGAGTATAGAAGAGAGGATCTACCAAGCCTTAAGAGAATCTATAACTCTCAAAGTACCAGATATATAAGAGAAGAAAGAGATTTTGAACTCCTTATAGATTCTGGGACCTTCCCCTTTGGAGATACCTCCTACTACAGGTGTGTAATGGAGGATCAAGAAGGAGTGAGGGGATACATTATCCTCAAGAGGACTCCAGAGGGAGTAATAGTCAAGGAAGCTGGCGGGAAGAGGGTAGAGATCTTCAAGTCTTTATCCTATTTGGCTCATGAACTTAAGATAGAGGAGATCAACTACATCCTTCCTTCGGAGGAAAGGGTTCCAGCTGGATATATGGGAGAGGAGGAGTATCTCCAGGGAACCCTAAAGATCATAGATGCTGCAGGATTCGTGGAGGATCTGAGGCCCTACTTCAGGCAATGTGCTGGGAAGGAGGCAGACTCCTTTAACATCATAGAAGCAGGAGAGGGTTACAGACTCACCCTGGAGAATGAGGTTCTAAAGATCTCATCCCATGATGAACTGCTGAAGGTAATCTTTGAAAAAAGCAACACTGGAAGTACCGGCGGGAAGATGAATAAATTTCTGGATATGGTGTTTCCCCTTCCCTTCCCCTGGACGGAAAACCTAAACTACCAATAGGAGTAAAATATGAATAGATATAAACTATACAATTCAGCATATAAACATAGAAGAGGAGATAAGCTTCCCCCTGAAGAGAAGCTAAGATTAATGGTGTTAAAGGGGGAGAGGTTTGCCTTTCAGATAGCCCTCACCAAGGAGGAGGGAACACTAATTTCTTTGGGAGACTTTAACCACATTGGTTACAGAGGCCTTGGAAGGAGGATCAGAGTTGCTCCGGAAGAGGCAGAGGGAGTGGAGCTAAAGACCGCCTTCCTTGGGTATGTGGCAGATGATGACGGCACTACCCTCACAGCAGATCCCATCCTCAGGGAGGAGTACCTCTACTCTGAAGGAGATACAATAATCTGGGTAGAGGGGGAGATCTGCAGAGAATATATGGAAGAAAAAGCAGAAGTCACCATAAACCTCTATACTCAGGAGAGATATGATAAGGAATCCATAGAGGAATCCATCACAGTGGATATAGAAGTGGTAGATGTGGTTCTTCCAGAGTTAAAGGACACCGATTTTCACCTGGACCTGTGGCAGCATCTCTCCTCATGGGCAAGACACTACAGGGTTCCCTTCTGGGGAGAGGAGCACTTTAGGATAATCGATAACTATATAGAGGAGCTGGCTTCTATGGGAGAGAAGGTCATCACAGTGGTGGCCTCGGACTTTACCTGGGAGGGGCAGGGCTGCTTCCAGGTGGAGAAGAATGCCTCCAACCTCTTTGAGCACAATATAGTTTCAGTGAAGAGAAACCTTTCCGGGAGAATAGAGTGTGACTTTACCGCCCTTGAAAGATATCTGGATATCTGTTTTAAACATGGGATGGAAGAGGAGATCGATATCTTTGGTCTGCTGGCAAGCTGGCAGAGAACTGATTTCGGCAATCCTCTGAGAGACTACGACGACTATATAAGGATAGCTTACTTTTCAGAGATGGATGGGAGTCATGGATATATAGATAACAGGGAGGACCTGGGAGAGTATATTAAACAGGTTTTTGCATTCTTCAGGGGGAAAAAACTCTTGGACAGGGTGAGGGTGATCAGTGATATGCCTAAGGATCCTCAGGCCTTTGCCAGGTGGTCGGAGTTTCTGAGGGCTTCAGCTGGGGAGGAGATCAAAATAAAAACAGCCCTCCATGAGGAAAGTTTTATAGAAAGGATTGGAGATACTTCAGACCTCTGTCTCTCCCTCCCCCTCCTTCTAAAATCTAAGGATAAGCTGAAGGAGATCAGGGAGGCTGTGGAAGGGAAGCTCACGTGGTATGTGTGCTGGTTTCCAGATCAGTTAAACCACTTTATAAGTTCCCCCCTCATAGAGAGCAGGCTTACAGGATGGTACTCCCACTATATGGGGATGGATGGATTCCTGAGGTGGGACTATGCCCTATGGACGGAGAAGCCCTATGAAGATATCAGCTATAAGTATCCAAGATGGAAGGCTGGAGATATGTTCTTTGTGTATCCAGGAAGGGATATGAAGCCTGTGAGGTCAATCAGGTGGGAAAACCTGAGGTTTGGCCTTCAGGATAACATCCTGCTGAAGATGGCAGAGGAAGCGGCAGGCTCCCAGAGGGTCCATGAGATGCTTGAAGAGGTCCTTGGAAGAAGAGAGAATATGAGAACTACAGGAGAGTTTTCTGTGGAGCTCACCTACTCAACTGAATATGAGGAGTATATGTTCATAAGAGACAGAATCATAGATATATTGAGGGAGGATAGCCAGTGACTTTAATGGAATATATAAATCAGGAGGATAGAGGATACCTCCTCCCCTTCATGGGAGCAAACGGGCCTCTTATGACAGGTAAAACCATGGAGGAGATCTACAGCTCTCCCCAGGAGCAACTTGAACTTGCCCTGGAGATGGACAGGAGGTTTCCAGGAGACTTTATCTATGCCCTGGATGAGGGGAATATCTTCTGCGATGTGCTGGGGGTTCCCCTGAAGAAGCCAGACTACGATTTTTCCATGGTAGTGGATCATCCTGTAAAGAATGGAGAGGACCTGAAAAAATTAAAGGTGCCAGATCCCTATAGGGAGGAGAGGATGGCCAGAAACCTGGAGTCACTAAGACTTATTGCAGAAACTATAGATAAGCCTATATATATCTCCCTCCAGGGGCCCTTTACCCTGGCGGTACAGCTTACAGGAGCCACAAGACTCCTCAAGGCCACCATAAAGGATCCGGAATTTGTAAGGGAGCTCCTGGAGTTTACTGGAAGGGTGGTGGCTACATATGCCAAATCTGTAGTTGAGGCAGGGGTGAAGATGATATCTGTGGCTGAGCCCTCTACCGTTATGATAGCTCCAAGGTTCTTTCCAGAGATGGTGGTGAGAAATTTAGAGAGGATCTTTGACGGGCTGGAGTGCTGGAGGTGTGTCCACATATGCGGGGATACTACCAAGATATATCCATATATCCTGGAAGCTCCCATAGATGCCTTCAGCTTTGATCAGATAATGAACCTGGAGAGGGTCATGGAAAACTTTCCTGAGGACAAGGTAGTGATCGGAAATCTGGATCCCGTCTATCTCCTTGGGAGGAGCAGTGCAGAGGAGGTAGTCCTTGAAACCGCCACCCTCCACAAGAGGATGGACAGGTACAACAACTACCTTATGGGATTTGGATGTTCCTGCAGCAATGCTGCTCCCTTAGAAAATCTAGAGGCTGTCTCTAAATGGGGAAGAGCCAGCTATGAAAGGATAGAGGGGTACCTTAAAAAGTAAAATAAAAATAATTTTTAAAACAGGTGGATAAGATGATAAAGATAGATATAGTTTCAGGCTTTTTAGGTGCTGGAAAGACCACATATATCAATAATATGCTTAAGGAATTAAGGGACGAGAAGATAGTTTTAATAGAAAATGAATTCGGAGATGTATCCATAGATGCCGATCTGATAAAGGGGGTAAGAATAGAGGAGATATCCAGCGGCTGCATATGCTGTGTGCTAAAGGAAAACTTTACCACCACCCTGGAGGAGCTGATAGAACACGATATAGACAGGATCATCATAGAGCCAACTGGAATCAGCACCCTCAGTCAGATACTCTCTTCCTTTACCCAAAAGATCTCAGCCAGATGCCAAATAAATTCCATAATAACCATTGTAGATGCAAAAAACTTCCTGGATCAGATGGAGACCTTCGGGGGCTTCTTTACAGATCAGATTACAAATGCCAGGGATATATACCTGAGTAAGATGGATAGGGTAGATGAAGAAACACTGTCTGAAGTAAGGAGATCCATAACCCAGTTAAATAGCACCGCTGTTATAGAGGATATGAGCGGCATATCTGCAATTTCATTTATAGGTTATCAAATGAGCCCTGACAGACTGAAGGAAGTACTGGATTCACTGGTTTCTGGAAGATACGGCAGGATATTGAGGGGGAAGGGGTTTTTAGGTAATCATACATTTAACATTGTAAATGATGAATATGAATTGGCTACGAGAGAAGAAAGAGAGAATAAACTGACCTTGATAGGTAATTTAGATAAAGAAAAAATAAGAGAATTAATAGGGGGATAGAAATGACTAAGAATGAATTATTTGAGGATATTAAAAACAACTTGATTGAGATGGAGGAGGAGATTGTCGTTGAACTTTGTGAGAAGTCTCTGGAAATGGGCATAACCCCAGAGGAGACTATTCAAGAGGGACTCATTGCAGGAATGGAGGAAGTGGGAAGGCTGTATGAGGAGGAGGAGTACTTCCTTCCAGAAGTCCTTATCTGCTCAGATGCCATGAACGGAGGGATAGATGTATTAAAGCCCCATCTAAAGGGGGACACCTCTGCTGAAAAGATAAGGGCTGTTATCGGTGTAGTAGAGGGAGATACCCACGATATAGGAAAGAACCTGGTTAAGATCATGCTAGAAGCCGGTGGTGTAGAGGTCCACGACCTGGGGAGAGACGTTCCCCTAGACGACTTTGTAGGTAAGGTTAAGGAGGTAGAAGCTGACTTTGTCATCATGTCTACCCTGATGACAACCACCATGGAAGGGATGAAAACCGTTATTGAAAAGCTAAAGGCTGAGGGAATCAGAGAGTCTGTAAAGGTAGCTGTAGGAGGAGGACCTATCTCCCAGAGGTTTGCCACTGAGATCGGAGCGGATCTATACACCAAGGATGCCAATGAGTGTGTAAAGTCTATAAAAGAGATGTCTCTGGCGAGGACAGCGTAGTATGGTGATAAGAAAGGATGTATTAACATCCAAGGAAAGGGTTATGAATTTTATCCAAGGGAAGCCCATTGACAGGATCCCATGTATGCCAATTGTAACAGCTAATTCATCTCACCTTATAGGTAAAACAATAGGTGATTTTCAGAGGGATCCTCAGGTAATGGCAGAGTCATATATTGCTGCATATGAAAGGTATAGATATGACCTTACATATCTATTCTCAAATACCTCCTATGTGGCAGAAGCTATGGGTCAGGAGCTGGTATACTACGAGGATGAGCCCGCATGCACCCATAATCCTGTAATAGGTTCCAGAGAGGATCTTTCTAAAATCAAGGTAGCAGATAAAAGAGACGGTAAGTTTCCTGTATTTTTTGAAGCTTTAGAGATACTGCGTGAAAGAATTGGAGATGAGGTAGTACTGGCTGTATGTTTCTCAGGGCCTCTTTCTACGGCAGCTACTCTAAGAGGAACCGAGGATTTTGTAAAGGATATGTACAACGATCCTGAGTTCTGCAATGAGCTTATGGAGATGACAACTGAAACCTGTGAAAACTTTATGAAAGCCTGTATAGAACACGGGGCACTACCTATAATACTGGAGCCTGTTTCCTCTGGAAGCCTGCTGAGTCCAAGATTATATAAAAAGTTTTCCCTGCCCTTTACAAGAAGACTTGTTGATTTGGCTCACCATATGAGTTCCCTTATCGCTCTTCATATCTGCGGGAAAACCCATAAAATTATTGATCTTATGGCTGAAAGCAAGGCAGATATTTTAAGTATAGATATCTGTGACTTAAGTCTTGCAAGGGAGAAGGTGGCAGGAAGATCTGTCATCCTTGGGAATATAACCCCAGCAAATGAGCTGCTGTTTGGAACAAGGGAAGAAGTAGTAGATGTGTGCAAAAAGGTTATGGATGAGATGAAGGGATATGAGGGGGGATTCATCCTGTCCTCTGGATGTGAAATTCCTAAGAAGGTTCCCTTTGAAAATATAGATGCCATGATGGATGCAGCAAGAAGTTACGGAGCTTACGACTATAAAAAAGAAATCTAAACATTGCCTGTAAGACCCTTTGGGTCTTACACCTTGTTTTTTGAAGTGGGAGAGAATATGACGGAAAAACAGAGACTTATAGATATATTAAATGGAATGCCTGTGGACAGACCCCCTGTTATCTGCCCGGGAGGAATGATGAATGCTGCTGTAACAGAGGTAGTGGAAGAAATAAAAGATAATCACAATAGCGATGTGGATGCCATGGTGGAAGCAGCGATAAAGGTACATGAGATAACGGGATTTGAAAACTACGGAGTGCCATTTTGCATGACAATAGAGAGTGAACCCTTTGATGTAGAGGTGGACCTTGGAGGTAAGCTGGTTGAACCCAGAATAACCAGGTACAACGAAGATATACTGAACCACTTAGATGAGATAGAGGTAGGACACTCTGAAAGAGCCCATACCGTGCTGGAGGCAATAGAAAGGCTGAAAAATGATGAAGTCCCTGTTATAGGTAATATCACAGGACCCATGAGTGTGGTGACCTCTATCATCGAACCCATAGACTACTATAAGATGATGAGAAAGGACAGAGAGAGGGCTATGAAGTTCCTGGAGGTAGTTACCGACTATCTGATCAAGTTTGCCATGGAGATGATCGACAGGGGAGCAGACCTTATAGCTATGTCCGACCCCAGCGCCACCGGAGAGATCCTCGGGAGGAAAAACTTTGAAGAATTTATGATCCCCCTCTATAAAAGGATCTCAGAAGCAGTGCACAGCAAGGGAAAAAAGATAATCATCCATATCTGCGGTAAGAGCAGGGCTATCCTGGAAAGCTTAAATGAATCTGGGGCAGATTCCCTGAGCTTTGATTCTGTTGTGGGAATACAGCAGGCCAGAGAAGTGCTGGATGCTCCTATAATGGGAAATGTAAGCACACAGCTTCTAGACCAGGGAGTGGAGGATACCATAAAGATTCATACTGAAGGGGTTATAAAAAACGGCACCAGCATCGTTTCTCCAGCCTGTGGTCTTGCCATGAGTACCCCTGTTAAAAACCTGAAAGCCATGACCGATGCAGTTAAGGGAGTGAACAATGGTAAGAGTTAGCTATGGGAATAAAGAAGTATTGGTTGAAAGGGGCAGCATACTGAGCGATGCAATAAGACTTATGGAGGAAAGGATTGAAACTCCATGTAACTGTATGGGTATCTGCAAAAAATGTATAGTAGAAGTTTCGGGAGAGCTGTCGGAAAGGGAGGAAGCAGAAAGGGACCTTCCCCACGGGATGAGACTTGCATGTATAACCAGGGTAGTGGGAGATGTGGAAGTTTCAAGGGTGGCGGACTCTGAATTAAAGATCTCCGAGGAGGATACCGCCCTTGATATAGATACCCAGAAGGAGGGAAGGGTGCTTGCTATAGATGTGGGTACCACAGGGGTTTCAGCAAGGTTGATCGACCTGAAGGAAGGGAAGGTAACCGGAAGGTATTCAGGTCTAAACTACCAGAGTGAATATGGAGCTGATGTGCTGTCCAGGATTACATACTGTATTCAAAATGATGTATTTGATCTTCAGGAGGCTATCCAGAAGCAGATCAGAGACATAGTGCAAGAAGTCGGCGGGGCAGACAGAATAGCCATTGCTGGAAATACCACTATGCAGCATCTGATCTACGGTGAAAACCCCAAACCCCTGGCAGTTTCCCCCTATACCCCTGTATTTATAGAGGAGAAATCCCTTCATATAGACGGTATAGAAACTATCCTCCTTCCCAATGCTTCAAGCTACGTGGGAGCTGATATAGTTTCAGGTGTTGTAGCTACAGGACTGGAGGAGAAAAACAATACCCTCTTTATAGATATAGGTACAAACGGAGAGATGGTCCTTTCCATAGATGGAAAACTCTACGGTACCTCCACTGCTGCGGGCCCTGCCTTTGAAGGTATGAATATAGAGTGGGGGATGAGAGCCGGAGAGGGGGCCATCGAAGGATTTGAGATAGGGGATGAGTTTAAGATAAAAACAATAGGGGAAAACCCTAAGGGAATATGCGGAAGCGGGCTGATGGACATCATGTCTGAATTCGTTAAACACAAGATCGTCTTAAGAAGCGGAAAGTTTAACCCCCGAATGAAGCCTGAGTTCAAGGAGAGGCTCAAAGATAAGAGGTTCTATATCACAGAGGATATCTATATTAGCCAAGGGGATATCAGACAGATACAACTGGCAAAGGGGGCTATAGCTGCGGGGGTAAGACTTCTTCTATCAAAAGCAGATAGGGATATATCGGATATAGAGAAGGTGATCATCGCCGGTTCCTTTGGATATCATCTAAATGCCCAGAGTATCCTGGGAATCGGGATTATTCCAGAGTACCAGGGAAGTATTACCTTTGCAGGGAATACTTCATTAAATGGATGTATAGGATATATGACTAACGAAAAGATAAAAAAGAAGATTAAAACTACAAAAATAGATGTTATTGAGCTATCAAAGAGTGCAGAGTTTCAGGAAGTTTTTGTGAAGGAACTGCAGTTTTAGGAGAAGAGTATGAAGTGTATAAGACAAGATGATGTGGAAGTATCTAAAGAGGTAATGGACAGATATGATTTAAAGAGTCCAGAGGACAGGCTGAGTTATATCTTAGAGGTAAAGGAGGGCTTTGCCCCTGTTTTTTCCAACACACTCTTTGCTGCAATGGGAGGAGCAACAGAGTACAACAAGGTAAAAAAGATAAAGTTTGCCGATAT
Organism: Propionigenium maris DSM 9537; assembly: GCF_027925155.1. Taxonomy (GTDB): domain Bacteria; phylum Fusobacteriota; class Fusobacteriia; order Fusobacteriales; family Fusobacteriaceae; genus Propionigenium; species Propionigenium maris. The sequence continues at coordinate 18,257 of NZ_BSDY01000032.1, forward strand.
CGATGAATTCTTAAAATCTGAGGATTTGAGGGCTGAAAGAATTGATTTTGATCTTCTTTCAGAGGCTAAGGTCTACTCCCTGGACGGCATATTCACCACCCTGACCTCCTTAGTGGATATGACCAAGGTATTAAAACATATGAGAAGGGATAGGGAGAAGCTGGAAGCTGCCTTTGAAAAGGTAGAGAAAAACTTTATTTTATTTGTAGAGACCCTAGCTGATAAGGGAATAAACCGTTTTTCCTACGCTGACCCCTCTGCTATGCCTGAAATACTGGGAAAACACTTTGATGGATGGATAGTGAAGCGATTTGTAAACCTTTTAAATAGACTTTCCCACCTGGATATAGCGATCCATATATGCCCCATATTATTCAAAACTTTAAAGGAAAGACTGGAGATGCATAGTGCAAGGGTTGAAAGGTATCAGGAGGCCTTCTTGAGGGAAGAGGGCTTCAGGGTAGTAGGTGGAAGCTGCATAAAAAATAAGAATGGGGCACTATATTATTTTACAGCTTAAGGTTTAATATAGAGCAGACCAAAGGAGAAAATATGAAACCAGTAGAAAGAGAGAGAGCTCTCCAGGAGACGGGAAGGGCAGACAGGATCCTATGCTGTCCCTTTATAGATATGTTTGGAGCTCAGCTCATAGGTAAGAATATAAGGGAGGTCAACCTCTCAGGAAAACTCATGGCTGACCTGGAGATAGAGGCCTACAAGTTATATGGCCACGACGGGGTCAGTGTAGGACCAGGGCTCTATGGGGTACCAGAAGCTATGGGAGTGGTTCTCGACCTGCCTGAAACAAGCTATCCCTATGTAACTAAGTGTGTAGAGATGGATTATGACAATGTGGAGGATCTGCCAGTAATCGATCCCAAAAGGGACGGGCGTTTACCCCTCTTCCTCGAGGGAGTACAAATACTTATAGATGAAGTAGGGGATGAAGTAGGGGTCGGAAGCAGCGTGGCAGGGCCTTTCAGTACTGCCGCCACCGTTGTGGGAACGGAAAGGTTTTTAAAGGATATACGTAAAAATCCAGAGGGGATTCATAAGCTCCTAGCCCATGTAACAAAGAGTGTTCTAGCTTATATGGATGCTGTTATGGATATGGGTATAGTTCCCAGCATGCCAGACCCAGTGGCTTCGGGGACCCTTATCAGCACCAAGACCTTCAGGGAGTTTGCACTGCCCTACCTGGAGGTATGCGTGGAACACATAAGGGAAAGGATGGGAAGAGGCCCTGCCCTTCACATCTGCGGTACAACAAGGAAACACTGGGAGGAGATAAAAAAACTAAACCTATCAGCCCTGAGCCTGGACAATATCGATGACATCGGAGAGGCCTGTGAGGTTCTGGGGGATAAGTTCTGTATCATAGGAAATGTGGATCCTGTAGGGGTTATTCTAAATGGTTCAAGGGAAAGTATCCACAGAGCTGTAAAGGAATGTATCGATAAGGCCTATAACAATTCCAAGGGGTTTGTTCTGGCTACAGGGTGTGATATCCCTATCAATGCCTCCCCTGAAAATGTTAAACACTTTATGGAAGCTGCCAGAATCTATAGTAGGTTTTAAATCCTGAAGGATAATTACTGAATATATTTAAAGGAAAAAAGGCTCAGATATAAATCTGAGCCTTTTTATTTCCTGAATTTTAAGATTCGTGGGTATAGCTGGGAAGAAGTAGGGGAGAAACTCTCTCTGTTTCAACTTTATTTTCTGCAAGCTCCTTGTGATAGCTCTCTATATGATCCAGAGTAAGCTCCTTCACCTCTATATCCCTGTACCTGCTCCCAGCATGGATCCCCGCTCTCCTACCAAAAACAATTATATCCAGAAGGGAGTTCCCCATAAGCCTGTTCTTTCCGTGAATTCCCCCAGCACACTCTCCAGCTACATAGAGGTTTTCTATCTTAGTCCTCCCGTTCTCATCGATGAGAAGGCCCCCGTTCTGATAGTGAAGGGTCGGATATACAAGGATGGGCTCCTTTCTCATATCTATTCCAAATTTCAGATACATCCTCAGCATAGCCGGTAACCTCTTTTCGATGGTTCCCTCGCCGTTAAGGATTTCAATAAGGGGGGTGTCCAGCCATACCCCGTGTCCTCCAGTAGGGGTTGGTACTCCCTTCTCCTTTACCTTACACTCCCTTATAATAGCCGAGGCCTCTACATCCCTTGTTTCCAGGTGATATACAAACTGCTCCCCATCTATATTCAGAGGAGTCGCCCCCAGACTACGTACCTTCTCTGTAACGAGGGCACCAAAAATCTGAGCTGGATATGCCACCCCTGTGGGGTGATACTGTATTGTATCAGCAAAGGCAAGCTCAGCCCCTACCCTGTAACCCATTATAAGACCATCAGCGGTAGCCCCGTAGTGGTTGGAGGTAGGAAACCCCTGATAGTGCAATCTTCCAGCTCCGCCCGTTGCCATGATTACTGTTTTAGCCCTTGCCACAAGGTATCTTCCAGTTTCAATATCGCAGAGAACAGCTCCCGCTGCCTTTCCCTCGGTATCCAGGAGGATCTCCACTGCTGGAGAAAACTCTACCACCTCGATTCCCTTATTTCTAACCTCATCCCTTATTACCCTCATGATCTCAGCTCCGCTATAGTCTGCAGCTGCATGCATCCTCTTTCTCGAGGTTCCTCCCCCGTGGGTGGTCACCATGGTTCCGTCATCTTCCTTGTCAAACATAACCCCCAGATCATTGAGCCACTTAATTGCTCCAGGAGCGTCCTTTACAAGGGCAGCTGCCAGCTCAGGAACATTTGTATAGTGTCCTCCCCCCATTACATCGAGATAGTGCCTGGCTGGAGAATCATCCGACTTATCCGCTGCCTGGATACCTCCCTCTGCCATTATTGTATTAGCATCCCCAAAACGTAGCTTGGTAGTGATTAGAACCTTTGCCCCTCTTTCATTGGCTTCCAAAGCAGCAGCTGCTCCCGCTCCTCCCCCTCCAATAATGAGAACATCCACATCATAATCTATCATTTCCAGGTCGACATTTTCTGCATCAATCCTGCTTCTGGCCTCTATAAGGTCTGCCAGCTCCTGGGGAACCCTCTCTCCCCTGTTTACTCCACACCTCAAAGTTCTGAAACCCTTATCGCTATAGTCTGGATGATTTTCATTTAATACATCTATCTTCTCCTCTGGACTCATCCTGGGAAAATCTATCCCCACTCTCTGGGGACGTGTTGCTTCCACCCTCTTTATGAGCTCCCTCTCCTCTTCCCTATACATCAAAACCCCTCCTCTCTAATATAAGGTTGAACCCTTGCATAAAATAGCTTCTAAAACTATCTGCTTATATCCCTGTTGTTATATAGCTCCTTGAGCTCCTCTATACTTCTGTCTTTCATCTCCATCAGGGCCTCATCGTGTTCCCCAGCTTCTACCTCCTCCACTCTCACCTTAAGGTGCTCAGTTTCCGGGGCAATATACTTTCCAGTAAGCCTCCGTGCCAGAAGTCCCACATTGTAATGGGTTATATTGGCAGGGCACCTAGATGCACATATCCCGCAGGCTACACAGTCAAAGGATTCGTGGGAGCATCTTTCCAGGTCTCCCCTCTGGGCATATGCAATATACTGCATTACATTGAGGTCCTGGGAACACCCTTTGGTGCAAGAGTTACATCCGATACAGCTGTAGATCTCTGGATAGAGTTCTCCCATTACATCAGCACTTGGTTCCAGCTCCTCTATATTATAGGAGGATTTCTCCCCTGGAAAGAAGGGAAGTTGGGTAAAGTACATTCCCTCCTCCACCGTGGTCTGACAGGCCAGGGCCACCTTTAATTCCTTCTCTCCCTTACTTCTGTAGATGGTTGCACATGCACCGCAAAACCCTGATCTGCACCCGCACCCCTTTGTAAGCCGGTATCCTGCATATTCCATGGAATCCATAATTGTCAGGCTTGAGGGCACACTGTACTTCTTACCCAATATATATACATCCACCATTTCTCTCTTAGACATCCTATGCCTCCTTAATCTCCCTTTATTGTCCAAGTAATCTATTAAAAAACTTCGATCTTACTTTTATCATAAGTTAAGTTGATAACAGTCTAATACTCATCTGGAAGTTCCGTGATCTCGTCCACTCTGAATACCGGACCATCCTTACATACATATTTATCCCCGATATTACACCTTCCACACTTACCCACTCCGCACTTCATCTTAAGTTCCAGGGTGGTATAGATCTGCTCCCTACTGAACCCCATCTTCTCAAGGGTCTGGATAGTGTACTTTATCATAATAGGTGGTCCGCAGACCAGAGCCACTCTGTCGCGGTTGAAGTTTAGCTCCTCTACATAGCTGGGAACAAAACCTACATGTCCCTTCCAGCTATCCCACTCCCTGTCCACAGTGAGATGGACCTCAGTATCCTTTTCTTCCGGCCAGACCTCAAATATATCCCCTGGATGAACCAGGTCATCTGGTGTACGGGCTCCATAGACGATATCTACCTTCCCGTATTCCTCCCTTCTGTCCATTACATAGTTGATTACAGAACGCAGGGGAGCCAGACCAATTCCTCCTCCTATAAAGAGAAGGTTATTCCCCTTGAGCTCCTCCACAGGAAAGTTGCTTCCATAGGGTCCCCTGATTCCTACCTCTGCTCCCTCCTCCATCTGGTGGAGGTAATCTGTTACAGCACCACACCTTTTAATGCTGCACTCTATATATTCTTCCTCAGTTGGAGAGGAGGTTATTGAAAAGATAGCTTCCCCTATTGGAGGTACAGATATCATGGCACACTGTCCCGGGAGGAAGTTAAAGGGCTGTCCTCCCTCTGGTGCTACTATCTTAAAGGTAGTTACATCATGGGTATCCTCTCTGATTCCCTCTATAACCCCTACCTTGGGCATCAATGGGTCATCTTGATGACAAGTGCAGCTCATTATCCCTCACCTCCTAATTTTTTTATAACCTTTCCTATATCCAAGTGGGCTGGGCACCTCTCTACACATCTTCCACACCCCACACAGGAGTACTCTCCCCCATTGTTTTTAGGATAGTATACAAGTTTGTGCATAAACCTCTGCCTCACCCTCTGCATCTGAGTGGTCCTTGGGTTTCCATGGGCCATGAGGGTAAAGTCCGAGGACATACATGAGTCCCAGCAACGGAACCTCTCCCCCTGCTCCCCGAACTTATAGTCCTGAACATCGTAGCAGTGACAGGTAGGACACCCATAGGAGCAGGTACCACAAGCCAGGCATCTCCTGCTTATCTCGTTCCACAGCTCCTCTTTGTCAAATATCTCCTGCTGAGTTCCCTCTATCTTTCTAGGGTCAATCTTTGCAAGGGGAAGCTCCTCAACCTTACTCTTAAGCTCTCCTCTGAGTTCCTCCAGCCTCTCAACATCCCTACTGGAAACCTCCTCTAAAAGGTCTGATAAGCTTTGGGTAAGCTCATCCCCTTTAGGGCTCTGAACCTCCCACAGAAGGGTCTCCCCTATATCCCAAAGGGCTATATCTGCTCCTGTGGAGTATTGCCCTGAATCCACTCCAAAGGAGGTGCAGAAACAGGTCTCCTCTGGATCGAAGCATCCTAGGGAGATTATAGTTCCCCTCTCCCTGTGCTCCCTGTAGTAGGTATCCACCGGCTCAGATAAAAATATATTGTCCAGGAGCTTAATCCCCTTAAGATCACAGGGTCTTACCCCAAAGATCACATATGGGTCTCCCTGAACCCCTACCGACTGAAGGTTTAATCTCTTTCCCTCCCTCTTAAACTTAAGGTAGGTCTCCGTCTGGGGAAAGACAAGCTCCTTGGGTGAGACTGCAGTTCTGAGGTTTTTCAGATCCACATCCTCTCCCTCCCTCCACAGGGAAAAGTTAACTGTCCTCTCCTTTTTTATGGGAAGGAACAGATCAAAGATGCCGCTTATCCTCTGCCACACCTCTGGCAGTCTCTCCTTAGATATCCTCTTCATCACTTTCCTCCCCTCCCTGAAAATGTTTCCCTGTCATCCAGTCTATATGTTACAAGGGGAGCAGGGGTGGTAGAATCTGCTCCTGCATGAAACTCCCCATAGATCTCATCTATATCCTTTATTATTTTACGATTTAACCTGTCCAGGGGAATCCCCTGGGGACAGACTCTGGAACACTCGCCACAGTCCACACACCGACCAGCCACGTGATATGCCCTTGTAATGTGAAAGAAGTTGTCCTCGCTCTCAGTTTTCCCCTTACCAGCAACATCTGTATCCTCGAAGACACACCTTGTACAGCTGCAGGCAGGACAGATATTCCGGCAGGCATTGCACCTTATACACCTCTTCAGGTTATCTGCCCAGAAATCATACCTTTCATCGGGAGACATACCCTCGATCTCCTCTACTCCCCTGAACCTTTTATCTCTATCGGCTTTTCCCTCTACCTCATCTCCCAGTACTGTATCAGCAACTACTGGATTGGGATATAGACAGGTGTGGCACTTATCATACTTCACCCTGTCTGCAGGAAGTTTCTTCTCTCCATCCTTGGTGGTAAGGGTGACCACTTCTCCCGCTCTTTTGACCTCTCTTATGCCTTTTATCCCTTCCTCCCTTACCTTTTCAGGATCAATCATTCCACTACAGGGTATCCCATAGATAACAACCCTTTCCCTCTCTACCCTGTTATCCTTCAGAAGCTGGTTGAAGGAGGTGGTGTCACACCCCTTTAAAAATACTCCAACCCTTCCGCTCTTCTTGAGATCCTCTATGAGATATTTGCTTAAATTATTCACACAGAAGGAATCCCACACCAGGGAACCTGCTTCCTGGGGGTTATCTATAAAAACCGGATATGATTCCCACCAGATGTCTCCCCTCTCCCAGCCAAGTATCCTGTCTACCTCTCTATCTTCAAGAGCCTTCTTAGCAAGGGCCCTCATCCTCTCAGTTATCTTTTCCATCTAGCATCCCTCAACTTTCTGTTTGGACCGAGTTTATGAACCCCCTCCAAGACACCATTCATCACATCCGAAAATTTGTTGGCCTCTGCAGCAGAGATCCAGTCCACCTTCAGCCTCTCCCTCTCTATCCCCATGAACTCCATAAGATTGGTTGCAAGGGAGAGACGCCGCCTTGTATAGTAGTTTCCAGTGGAGTAGTGGCAGTCTCCAGGATGGCATCCCGCTACCACAACACCATCTGCACCCCGCTGAAATGCCCGGAGGATAAAGCTCACATCCACCCTGCATGAACAGGGAACCCTTATAATTTTTACATTTGCAGGATAGTTCAGCCTGCTTGTCCCTGCCAAATCCGCCCCGGCATAGCTGCACCAGTTACAGCAAAAGGCCACTATCAGGGGATTGAACTCCTTATCTCTTTGGGCTGTGTTCCCACAGGCTTCTATTGACATATGGCATCTACCTCCGCTAAAATCTGTTTATTTGTGAATCCCTTGAGGTCCACAGCTCCTGGACGGCATGTAACTGTACATCCTCCACACCCCTGACAGAGAGCCTCATTCACCTCTGCTACCACCCTTTTACCTCTGCTATCCTCTATAGCCTTGGAGGAGATGGCGTCGTAGGGACACATCTTGCTGCATGCCAGACATCCGCTGCAGACTTCCTCATCTACCTTGGAGACACATGGATTGTTCACAAGCTTTGATTTATTCAGCAGTCCTATGGTTTTAGCAGCTGCTGCACTTGCCTGAGCCACAGTTTCTGGGATATCCTTGGGTCCCTGACAGGCCCCAGCCAGATATATCCCTGCAGAAGCTGTCTCCACTGGTCTGAGCTTAGGGTGGGCTTCTGTGAAGAAGTTATTTGTATCGGTACTTATATTTAGCTTTCTCTTGAGGTTCACAGCATCATTCTTGGCCTTTGTAGCTGCAGCCAGAACCACCATGTCAGCGTCTATTACCAGAGTCTCCCCAGTAAGGGCATCTGCCCCGTGAACCATGAGCTTATCCCCCTCTGGAAATACCTTTCCAACCATTCCCTTGATATAGTTGACTCCATACTCCTCTACAGCCCTTCTCTGAAACTCATCGAAGTTCTTTCCTGGAGTACGCACATCTATGTAAAACACATAGGCCTCTATATCCGGATACTTTTCCCTTATGAGCATCGCATGCTTTGCAGTATACATACAGCAGATCTTAGAGCAGTAGGATTTCCCCCTCTCACTCCTGTCCCTGGATCCCACACACTGAATAAACACTACTTTCTTTGGCTTCTTCCCGTCGGATGGTCTCACAAACTTCCCTCCTGTAGGCCCCGCTGCATTGGTTATCCTCTCAAACTCCAGGGAGGTAACCACATCTTGATGGTTGCTGTACTGATACTCTCCGAACTTATCCAGGTCTATAATATCGTAACCAGTGGCCACCACTATGGCCCCATACTTCTCCGAGATAACCTCATCCTTCTGATCAAACTCTATGGCTCCTGCAGGGCATACCTTTTCACACACACCGCACTTACCTGTCTTCATCTTTATACAGCCCTCTTCATCGATTACAGGCACATTGGGAACAGCCTGAGGAAAGGGAGTGTAGATGGCTCCCCTGGTGGTAAGTCCCTCCTCAAATTCACTCTTTGCCTTCTTTGAAGGACACTTTTCCATGCATACTCCGCAGCCTGTACACTTATCCATATCCACAAAACGAGCTTTTTTCCTTATCTCAGCCTGAAAGTTACCCACATATCCGCTGACCCTCTCAACCTCGCTGTAGGTATAGAGGTTTATATTTGGATGCCTGGCAGCCTCTACCATCTTTGGAGTAAGAATGCAGGCTGAGCAGTCCAGGGTAGGAAAGGTCTTGTCTATCTGGGCCATCTTTCCACCTATACTTGGGCTCTTCTCCACGATATCCACCCTGTAACCGGCATCGGCTATATCCAGAGCAGTCTGTATCCCAGCTATTCCTCCCCCTATTACAAGGGCCTTCTTCTCCACCCCTACCTCTCCTGGTATGAGCTCGCTATTGAGGGCTACCTTGGCTACTGCAGCCCTTGTAAGGGCTATGGCCTTTTCAGTTGCCGCCTCCCTATCTTTATGCACCCAGGAGCACTGCTCCCTGATATTGGCTACCTCTACCAGATATGGATTTATACCTGCATCCTCACCAGCTCTACGAAAGGTTGCTTCGTGCATCCTGGGGGAGCAGGCAGCCACTACAACTCTGTCCAGCTTGTGCTCCTCTATTGCCCTCTTCATCATCTTCTGTCCAACCTCTGAGCACATATATTGATACTCCACTGCATACTTGACTCCAGGCATTTCACCTGCTGCCTGAGCTACCCTCTCCACATCAACAGTGGCAGCTATATTTGAACCACACCAACATACAAAAACTCCAATCCTCTGCAACGCTATACCTCCTCACTGAACAACATCTTTGAAGTACTACTTGCTATACTTACGAAATGCACTTACAACTGCCTGCTGGGGCATCCTCTTGTCTGCCATTATCTCAGGTACCCTCTCTGCCTTTAGCTTAGAGGCCTCTCTCTTCCTTACAACGATAAGCCGTACAGCTTCCATAAGTCTTGCAAGGTCCACATTTCTCGGACAACGGGAGGCACAGGTAAAGCACGATGCACAGTTCCAGAGGGTTTTGCTCTCAATTACTTTATCCACCCTTCCCAGTTGAAGATACCTGATTATCTGGTTGGGAAGTATGTCCATCCCCCCAGTTGCAGGACAGGCGGCACTACACTTCCCGCACTGCATGCAGTCACCGATCATCTCAGCGCTGACCTCCTTGATCCTCTCTATCTCCTTGCCATATCTATCTGGAATTATCTTTGATCTCCCCACCTTCCTACCTCCTCTTTACTATCCAACTCCCAGTGCCTCTGCCATAAGCTCGGTAAAGTACACAACCGACATATCCTTAGCCCTTCCCCTCTCCTCCAGGTTGTACTTACACAATGGACAGGCTGTTACTATCTCCTCTACCCCCATAGCCTCTGCAGATCTCATAATATTGCCAGTCATCTCCTCTGTGACTTCCCTGTTATCCGTTATGAGGTAACCTCCACAGCACTCGGTTCTGTATGGGTATCTCACTGCCTCTCCTCCCAGTGCTTCTATAAAATCCTCTATAATCGACGGATCTTCCGGATCATCAAAGTTCATCTCCCCTCCAGGTCTGAGGAGCAGACAGCCATAGTAAGCCCCTATCTTCCTTCCCTTGAGAGGTTTTTCCACCCTTCTTGAAAGCTCTTCAAAACCAATTTCATCCCTCAATACCTCCAGGAGGTGAACTACCTCTCCCTCGCCGCTGTAATAGTTATCCAGCTGGAGGTAGTTGTTGACCTTTTCTCTGATATCTGTTTTTCTTCTCATATCTTCATTGACCCTCTTGATCACATGGTGGCAGGCGGAACACAGGGTTACCAGCTTCTCCCCCTTGTCCCTTGCTTCTGCAAGGCTTCTCACAGAGGACAGCTTGGTAGCAATCTCATCCCTCCCCATGGGATAGACTGCGCCGCAACACTGCCACTCATTCTGTTCCTCCAGGGTGATCCCCATCTTTTCCGCTGAATCCAAAGCAAACCTCTCAAGTTCCCGTGCCTTTGTTTTTAAGGTACATCCTGGATAGTAACTGTACTTCATCTCCTCAGCCTGTATCTCTAATTGTCAAAGCTACAGGCCTTCACCTCCTCTCATAAAATATCCCTTCAGAAATATTGTTATTTTTTTAACAAATTGACCAAAAAAATTTAATGGATGCCTCTCCATGAAAATCATTCTTTAATTTTTTTCTTTAATCTCTGGAAAAATTGTACTCATTTATTAGCCCACCACAACACATTGTGTCAATATAACAGACAGAATTTATTTTAAATATTCCATAAAACTTCCTGTATACTGTTTAAATCCGCACTAAAAAACTAGCTTTAATAGCATAGATAACCATTGATTTTATTGGTTTTTTGATTTTAAAAGCTTTTCATACAGATAATTTAAAGGTGTTATATTATTTTTATTTTTTTGTTGTTTTAGCATTTTTTTAATATCTAAGGCTAAAAAAGTTGATTTCCCAAACATCTCAATAATGTTTTGTGAAAAAATACAACAATAGTTGATTCTGTAAATTGATTATTTAACTTAAATAATCACCTTTTTAGGGAGGAAATATTTATTTTAAAAGAATAGGCTGTTGCAAAAGTATTGTATAATTTTCAATATTGCAATGGCCTTTTCTATTGTAAATAATAATATCTTTAAACTAACATTAAAAAACTTCCTGCTTAGCCCTCTAACTCTATGATTATCAA
>NZ_BSDY01000033.1 GCF_027925155.1 Propionigenium maris DSM 9537
CCACTACCTGCTCCTTCAGGGACACCCTCTTAGCTACTCTGTCGATAAATGGGATTGTAATGTTAAGTCCCACCTTCCATGTGCTGAGATACGCTCCCAGCCTCTCAATTACATATGCCTGAGACTGGGGTACAATCTTTATGTTAGTTACTACTATTACTACAGCTAGCAGTAGCAGTGGAAATACAAAAAACATATCATCACTCCCTTTAAATTATTTATGATCTACACAGCTTATACTCCGATATTTTTTCACTCCCTTTTATCCTTATTTCCCTCTCTATTATTTCATGGCCTCTATACCTGTCATAGAGATGGATAAACAAAAAGGCTCCTAAAAATCCGCTAAAGCTCAGAACAACCTTTACCACCTCCGAAAGTCCCATCGCTTCTCCCACAAAGTATCCTCCTATCATTGAAAAAACAGGGGTCAGATAGATCAGAGCCACTATTTTCAACAGGGAGTTGTCCCTTATCTCAAAGGTTATGGTGTCCCCCACTTCAACCCCTTCGCTGCACCTGAAATTATAGACACTCCCTGGCTTTTCCTTTTTATCACATCCCGAGCAGTGGCTGCATGCACTTTCCTTGTATAGCTGAACCTTCAAAACCTCACCATTTACTTCCCTTACCAATCCTCTATTTGTCATAGTTCCTCCTCGGACCTCAATCCTCTAATATCCTCCTTCAGCCATCTCCTCCAACTTTTTTATTCTTACTTCTATTCTGGGGTGAGTGCTGAAAAGGGAGGAAATGTCTTTTCCCTTAAGGGGAGCCACAATGAAAAGGTGTGAAGTAGCAGGATTCAGCTTCATATTTGGCTCCCTTCTATAGTTAGATAGCTTTCTCAGGGCTCTTGCCAGATATAGTGGGTGGCCGCTTACCCTAGCTCCATATTCATCAGCTTTATATTCTCTGGTTCTTGATATTGCCATCTGAACTATCATTGCAGCCAATGGTGCCAAAATCATTGTTGCAATTAGAGCAAAGGGGCTTCCCTCCCTGCTTCTTCTTCCGCCAAATATAGCAGACCATCTGGCCATATGAGCAAGGTAGGTGATTGCCCCTGCCAGGGAAGCTGCCATAGTTCCTATTAATATATCCCTGTTATTTATGTGTCCCAGCTCATGTCCTATCACACCAGCCAGTTCATTCTCATCTAAAATTTCCACAAGTCCCCTGGTAACAGCCACTGCAGAGTTTTCAGGATTTCTTCCTGTTGCAAAGGCATTTGGCTGAGACTCATTTATCATATATACCTTCGGCATGGGAAGGTCTGCTCTCCGCGCTACCCTTTGTGTTATCTCATATACCCTGCTACCCTCTTCAACTGGTTGGGCTCTGTACATGGAAAGAATAATCTTGTGGCTATACCAGTAGGAAAAGAAATTCATTCCCACCGAAAATAAAAGGGCTATCCCTACCCCGTTTCTTCCTCCCAACAAATTTCCGAAGAACATAAGAATCAGTGTCATCGTTGCCATAAGTAAAAAGGTTTTTATCGCTTTCATCTTCTACCTCCTTGAGCGTAGATAATACTCTAGAAAAATCTACTAAAATTTAAAGGAATGCACCCTTTCCTCTACTTCTCCTATATTTTTGAATACCAGCTTTATATCCTTTGTACCTTCATCCATTAGTCTTTTTCCCTGGTAGTTATTTTTTACCTTTAAAATATTGGAGATATGGTGCCCTCCTCCCCTCTTCTCAAATATGATTTCAGGCTTTACAGGTACCTCATCCACTTTTACTGCCAGATAACTACCTAGATCATCATATACAGAGAGATCCTCCGAGTGAGTATTTATAAACACCTGGAATATTAAGAATTCTGGGTTGCTCTCCTGATAGTTTTTAAATTCAATGTTTAAACTTATATTGCTTCCAGCAGAACTCTCATCCACAATATGCATCACCTGTGGCTGTATCTCCCTTTTATTTTTTGTATCTACAGCCTGAACCCCTGCCACTACTGAAATTATTAGTAAAAATGTTAAAATCATTCTCTTATTTTTTAAAATATCCATCATAAACCTCCATTTTTTAATTAAACTTTAAATCCATATTAACTTCTATCTTTTTCTTCAAAATGAACTCCTCTCCCTTTGGGTTCTTAGTGACAGCTTCCATTTTTCTTTGTTCCCTTCCTATGCTTTCTTCTACTGCAACACCCCACCCCAAACATTCCCATAACAAGGTGAAATCCAAGCATAATTATTAAATATCTTGAAAATTCCGACTCCCAGAGCCTCTGAATAAAATCCATCTGTAAAAATTCTCTTATAAACTCCAAAACAATCACTCCTCTCAACTTTTCTTTTATAGGGGGGTAGCCTATATTCTAAGTTTAATCTATCTATATGTCAGAAGTGTGGCAATTTAAATAAAGATAAATAAAAAGTGTAACCCTTGAAATCATAAAATTTTGAGATCAAAGATTACACTCTATAAGCTAGAAATTTACCTGAACTCCGTAGAATACGCCTACGGATGCTATTAATACTACAGTTAATGCCAATGCCTCATACCTTAATGAAAAACACTTTAATTTATTCTGAACTTTACCCCTCTCTCTCTTTGAAGCTACTCTAATCCATAGTAGCCCTGCTAATATTAAACTTAAGCTGAGAAGATGGGATACACTGATTATCCCCAACACTCTGGGATTTCCTCTGAATAACTCCACGATACTTCTTATCAGTGCAAATCCTATAAGATATATCCCGAACAACTGTCCCTCATATCTTTTATTCCTTCTCTTTCTCCAGAGGTAAAAGAACAGTAGATAATCTAGGGTAAATTCATATAGTTGTGCAGGGTGAAGGCTTCTTCCCTCTACTGCAATGCCCCAAAGCTTTGGGTTACTCATTACACTTCCATAAACATCACAGCCTATTCGACCTATGGCCTGAGCAAGAATTAATGGTGGTGCTGCCAGGTCGGCCATCTCCATTAATTTTAAATCCTTATTTCCTTTGAGAAATAACAGGGAGGCAGCCATTCCTCCTGCTATCCCCCCGTGAATCGACATTCCTCCCTCATGCATCTTTAGGATCTCCACAGGGTTTTGCAGATAAAAATCTAAACTATAAAACAAGATATAACCTAAACGTGCCCCTAATATTCCCCCTATAACAGCCCAGGCCCCCATATCGGTTGCCTTTTCAGAATCGATCCCCTTTCTCTTTGCATCAAAGGATAGAACCCACATAGCAGCCATCACTCCCAAAGCTATCATAAACCCAAAGAAGGGTATCCTTACTCCCCATACTGTAAACAATATCTTCATCTATCCCTCCATATCACTCTACCCTCATGCTATTTTTTATCCTTATCCTGCAGGTTGCAGCAGTCCAACCTCTTATCACCAAAGCTTTTGCTGTTTGAAGACTCTATCTTATCAAGCAGCCTGGCAAAGAACCCCTTTTTCTTATTCTCAGGATTTTTCTGAATTTCAACTTCTATCACCGATACTACCTTATATCCTTGGGCTTCTATAGACTCCCTTATCACACTGTCATCCAAGCTTCCTGTAATATACACTTCCCCCTTCTCCAGGGAGGTCGTAACCATCTCGATACCCCTTAAAGCCTTTAAAGTTTCCTCGATCTTACCTGTACACCTGCTGCAACTCATACCCACTACAGTTATTTTTTTCATACTTTTCCTCCTGATTCTATCCCTTGAATTTTTTAAGTCTCAGTGCATTTGATACAACCGATACCGATGAAAAAGCCATTGCTGCCCCTGCCAAAGCCGGGCTTAAAAGCAGCATTCCATTTACTCTTCCCCCAGTAAAGTAGTAGATCCCAAATAGTAGTCCCATAGCCACAGGGATTCCTATTGTATTATAGAAAAAAGCCCAGAAAAGATTCTGCTTAATATTCTTTATAGTTGCCTTTGAAAGGCTGAGAGCCAGCGGGACATCAGCTAAATCGTCCTTCATAAGAACTATATCAGCTGATTCTATAGCCACATCTGTCCCGCTTCCGATGGCTATCCCGATATCTGCCTGAGCCAGTGCCGGAGCATCGTTGATACCGTCTCCCACCATTGCTACTACACTGCCATCTTCCTGAAGCTTTTTAACCTCTGCCGATTTATCCTTGGGAAGCACCTCTGCCAGCACCACATCTATACCTACCTGCCTTGCTATGGCATGAGCCGTCTTCCGATTATCTCCCGTTACCATGGCCACCTCTATACCTATTTCATGAAGCTTTGCAATGGCCTTTTTAGATGTTTCCTTCACTGGGTCAGCCACTGCAATTACTCCTCCCAATCCTTCTCCCAGGATAATATACATAGGTGTCTTTCCCTCACCAGCTAATCTGTCTATGTCATCCTCTAGCTTCGGATGGATATTATACTCATCTAGGAGCTTCCTATTTCCAATGGCTACAAAAACTCCATCTACATATCCTCTAATTCCCTTTCCGGTAATGGATTTAAACTCTGTAACCTCTGAAAGCTTAAGCCCCCTCTCCCTAGCCCCACTTACTATAGCCTCTCCCAGAGGGTGCTCGGAATGAACCTCTGCACTGGCAACCTTTTGAAGGATCTCCTCCTTGGATATACCCTTTACAGCTACTATATCTGTTACCTTAGGTTCTCCCAGAGTTATTGTTCCTGTCTTATCAAATATTATCTTCTTAACCTTATGAGCAGTTTCCAGGGCCTCCCCACCCTTTATAAGTATCCCGTTCTCAGCCCCTTTACCTGTACCTACCATTATGGAAGTTGGTGTGGCAAGACCAAGGGCACACGGACATGCAATTACAAGAACCGAAATAAAGATTGTAAGGGCAAATCCTAGAGGGCTGCCGTTAAATATTGTGGGAATAATTTCAGGATGGGCCGTAGCTGTAAAATACCAGGCTACTCCTGAAACCACAGCAATGGAAATAACTATTGGTACAAAATAACTTGAAATTATGTCTGCCATTCTGGCAATTGGAGCTTTTGAACCCTGGGCATCCTCTACAAGCTTTATAATTTGGGAAAGAGCTGTATCGCTCCCTATAGCTTCTGCTCTAAACTTTATAGAACCTGTCTTGTTGATCGACGCTCCTACTACCCTGCTGCCCCTGGACTTCTTCACAGGAAGGCTCTCCCCGGTAAGCATGGATTCATCTATTGCAGTACTTCCCTCTATAACAGTACCATCTACCGGAACGCTCTCCCCGGGCTTGACCAGTAGTATATCTTCTACCTCTACCTCATCGATCTCTATTGCCTTGATCTCTCCCCCTTGGGTTACCAGATTGGCAGTTTTAGGCTGAAGCCCGGCCAGCTTCCTTATAGCCTCGTTTGTTTTCCCCTTGCTTACCTCCTCTAGATACTTTCCAAAGCTTATAAGGGTAAGGATCACTACCCCGGCCTCATAGTAAAGCTGCATCACATAAGCTGTATTGAGGGTAGTAAAAAGCATAAAGGTGTTGTAGAAGCTGTAGATAAATGCCGCAGATGTCCCCACCCCTATTAGGGTGTCCATGTTAGGACTCCTGTTTAATAAGTTTTTAAACCCTCTGCTAAAGTATCCCCTTCCCAGATATATCACGGGAATAGTGAAGATCAGCTGAACCCCTGCAAACAGCTTAGGATTTGCATCTGGCTTTATAAAATTAGGGATAATACCTGGTATAAACATCTCGGCCATAGCCAGATACAATACTGGAAGTGTGAACATCCCCATAACTGCTATGGAGTTTCTGTGCCTCATTAAAGCTTTGGCTTTTTCCTCTGCTTCACTATTTTCATCTACATCCTCTGAAACTCTGCTCTCATATCCAGCTCCTTCAATACTCTCCCTTATATCTCTTAACTTTAAAACCTTAGGGTCGTAGGCTACCGTTGCTTTTTCCGTGGCAAAATTAACCACACAGCTCTCTACTCCACCTAAACCACCTATTGCCTTTTCAATCTTTCCTGCACAGCTTGCACAGCTCATACCCAGGAGTTTTAGGTTTATGGTTTTTAATGAGGATTTTTTTTCTGCCTCGTACCCCAGTTCCTTTATTGTATTTTCAATAACTCCTGCACCTATCTCTCCGCTGACTGTGAGAGTCTCCGTGGCAAAATTTACTGCTGCCTGCTCTATACCGGCTACCCTGCCAACTGCTTTCTCTATTTTGGCGGCACAACTTGCACAACTCATGCCCCTTAATCTGTAATTCATCTTCATACTTAACCTCCTATAACCTCTACAACTTCCAGTCCCTCTCTGTTAAAATCCTCTTTGATCCTTTCAATAAGGCCGTCCTCATGCTCCTTTAAAAACATCTCCACAGTATTGGAGTGTCTGTAAATTTTATATTCCCCTATCTCTGAAAACTCATCCAATATTATCTCTATATCGTATGTACAAAAATCACAAAATAGGTTTTTAAATTTAATGGTCACCTTCCTCAATCCTTAGCCTCCTTTTTATATTTGATGTAATTTTTTGACCTTTATTAAGACAAAGGTAAGAATTTAATAATAAAATAATTGTAAGAATTATTTTAACCATGCACCATCTCTTTTATATAGAATACCCCCCTACCCTATATTTTGATTTTAACTTCTTTTTAACGCTTTGTCAACGATATAAATCGATTTTGACTTTAATCAAATTTTAATTTATAATAGGTATAGGGAGTATATGTAATGTTAAAGGGAGGTAGTTATGGATAAAAACGATAAAAATAATACCGCTTCATACAGTCAGGATAAAAAAAAATTAATTAATAGACTTAATAGAATCGAGGGACAGATAAGGGGAATAAAGAAACTTATTGAAAATGACACCTACTGTGATGATATCTTAAATCAGATCAATTCCTCAAAATCCGCGTTAAATGGAGTCAGTAAGATAATCTTAAAAAAACATCTGGGAAGCTGTGTTGCCAATAAGATTAAAAATGACGACCCTGAGATTATCGATGAATTCATAAAAACCATAGAAAAAATAATTAAATAACCACCATAAAACGGGCTCTTGAATTCTCTTCAAGAGCCCGAAATACTTTAACTTTTAGATTTTACCTGTTAAAATCTTCTTACATTCCCATCATATTTCCGTTCATTCCCCCCATCATCTCCATACCAAACTTCTCCTTCATCTCGAGTCTAAACTTAAGCATCTCCTTCTGATGCTGCGCCTGAAGTTTAGATTTTTGATCTACAAGCTTATCGATATTCTTCTGGTTGGGTTTATCTGCTAACATCTCCTTCTGAATTTTAAGGTTTATCTCCCTTATGTCCAGCATAGATTTCTGCATGTCATTCCTGTGCTTTGCATGTAGTTCATTGAACTCCGCCTGCTGCTCAGGGGTAAGATTTTCGTAGTGCATCATCATTCCGCCCCTGTTATTATGCATATGCCCTCCCCTGGTCATACCATTTCCTGTTCCCCCTTGGGCTAGAGCTCCTGCTGATACTACCAGTGCTAAAACTGCTATTATTTTTTTCATATTCCTTCCTCCCTTATGGTATTCTGACTTTACACTAGAAATTTACCCTACCAATAAGGCAAATGTGTGACAGAATTATGAAAGTTATTAACACAAAAAAAGAGCCCCTACTGGAGCTCCCTTTACTATGCAGACATCGATCTGTTCGACATCATTCCCTTTTTATTTTTCATTCCCTTGGAGTCCATCTTCCCCATCATTCCGCACTTCTTATCGCCATTCATCATTCCGCCCATCATCTCCATACCAAACTTCTCCTTCATCTCAAGTCTGAACTTCAGCATATCCTTCTGCTTCTGAGCCTGAAGCTTTGATTTTTGATCCACAAGTCTATCGATGTTTCTCTGGTTTGGCTTTTCAGCTAGCATCTCTTTTTGTATTTTTAGGTTGATCTCCTTCATCTCAAGCATAGACTTCTGCATAGCTGCTCTGTGCTTCCCGTGAAGCTCATTGTACTCAGCCTGCTGCTCCGGTGTAAGGTTGTTCATCTGCTGCATCATTCCGCCGTGATTCTGGTGTGCCGAGTGGTCCATCTGTCCTGAATTATCCATCTTTCCGTGCGCTGAGTGATCCATCGTCTGTGCAAATGCTCCTGCTGATACTACTACTGCTAAAACTGCTACTATTTTTTTCATTCTTATTCCTCCTGATTTGTTGTTGCTTTTTTTATTTACAAAGTCATTGTACTCATCTTTTGTGTCAGATTTGTGTCACCTATATGAAAAAAGAATTTTCGTCTTTTTCTGTATAGATATGGTAGAATCATCTCAATTAAAATACTCAGGAGGTATATATGATTAAAAGAATGAAGTATTTCATAACTTTCTTTTTCTTCGGTTTTCTTATCTTTGGCATGTGGGAGTGGATTCAGACCCCCTTCTTCACCGATATAACAGATGAGATAAATATTATTGTGTGGTATAGGGTCCACTGTACCATAGGGGACATAATGATAATGGGATTCTCAATTCTTTTCTGGTCTCTCATTAAAAGAAGCAATACCTGGTTCTTTGCTCCCAGGGGAAGGGACTACCTGGCTGTGACCATTATGGGAACTGCTTATACCGCCTACAGCGAGATACTCAATGTCGTCGTCAGGAGATCCTGGGCATACTCTGAGCTCATGCCCATGATACCGGGGACACATATAGGGATAGTTCCCATTGTCCAGTGGCTTGCTCTCCCTTCTATTATCCTTTATATCTGTGCCCGGTTTACCAGGGGAAGATAGATTTACTTTAAATTCCTTATCTTGCCACACTTCTGACATAAAAGTTAATTATAATAATTGCATAATAGAATTTAGGAGGTAGTAAGATGAAAAGGAAGTTATTATTAAGTTTATTTCTACTGAGCCTATCAGTTTTTCTTAAGGATATAACATTTGCAGATCACAAGGATGATTCTCCATCCATAAAAAGATATGAAAGGATCTCTACAGTGGAGTCTGAAAAAGCAACTCTCTCATGGATGGCTGAAGATAAGGTGGACACCTCAAAGCTCCTTAATACCAGTAGAGGAAGCGACAGGTTAGAGGTTCTTTCAGAGAATGAGGAGCTGGGAATCCTTCTTTTGGATGACAAGTCTGGCAAGAATATTGTTATGATTCAGGGAGAGGGTGAACTCCTGCTACTTACATATTCCAAAAAAGATGTTAAGAGACCCTACAACCTTCTTGAGTTCAAGCTTGAGGACAATATCATCTCTACGGATCAGTTTTACTATGTAAAGTCTTTGATCTCTGCAAGAGTTTAAGACATTAAATATCTTAAAAACCTTAGGAGGTAACACTATGCATCATATGTATTATAACAATGGAATCTTGGGATGGTTGATGAGTATCATGCACCTTGCCTTCCCTATTATATTTATATTTATTCTTTTTAGGCTTTTCACCGGCAGAGATAACTCTCAAAACCACTTCTCAGGGCATACTCCGAGAAATACACCCTTAGACCTGTTAAAGGAAAGGTATGTTAAGGGAGAGATATCAAGGGAGGAGTTTCAGAGGATGAAGGATGAGATAAAAAGCTAATTTATGGATAGATATTTTCCCTCAATTAAAAGGACCTCTCCCAAGGAGGTCCTTTTAAAATCCTAACTTTATTCCAACTCCCTCGTCATACTCAGGGTAGGAGTTCACCGTAAAGGAGACCCACTTTCTATCCTCTCCTTCAGATCCTTACCGTACTCTTTGGGCTTCCTGCTCATTGAAAAATCATAGTAGTTAGAATCCTTCTCCATACTGTGCAAGCTACGCTCCATATTGTTGCCTCCAGCACCTAATATCCATATGCCTTTAAAAAACCTCATTTGATCCTCCTGAGCTTCCAGTTATATTCCTCGATCAATATCTTTTTCACCATTCTATTCCATCACCTATTCCAATTAAGTGTTATATCTTAAAGCTGCTTTCATTTTTAGATGTAGGACGCTGATTGATTAAACATATTTACAGATTTTTTTGCACCGGCCCTTTAAAGATTTCAGAACCCCCTTTTTTCAACTTTTTATGATTCATCCTTTAGCCTTTTTCCTTTGAAAGTTGCACATAGTTTCTATAAGCTACCCTTGCCATACTTCTGACACATAAGTATATTAAACTTAGAATATAAGTTTTCGCCCTATAAAATAAACACTAAAAGGTGATCATTTCAGATTTTATTCACATGCTCTGGAAGTGAAAACTTTCAAGATATTTAATAATTATGCTTGGATTCCACCTTGTAATGAGAACCTTTGGGGTGGGGGGCTGCTGCAGAAAAAAGTACAGGAAGGAAACACAGAAAAAAATGGAAGCTGCACAATATAATTCATCTAGAGAGGTCCATTTAATCATTAAGGAAAGCGTAGAATTTAAGTCTGTATTTGAGTGTTGTAAAAGTAATTCACAGAAATTAAAAATCCTATCCGGTATATAGTAATAATTAAATAACCCCATAAAATTCTACTCGAAAAGATATGACTAGGAATGGCGACCTCAAGCCACTATTAAAAAAATTTTCAAGGAGATGTTATGAAAAAGTATATTTCTGAGTTTATCGGTACCTTTATCCTTGTTTTTGCAGGAACCGGAGCCATTGTCATCAATGATTTCAGCGGTGGAGCCATTACCCATCCTGGAATAGCAATAGTTTTTGGTCTTGTTGTTATGGCTATGATCTATTCCCTGGGAGACCTTTCAGGAGCTCACCTAAATCCTGCTGTGACCATTGCATTTTTATCAAGGAAAGAGATCTCTCCAAGAGACTCCCTGGGGTACATAATCTTTCAGGTTCTAGGTGGAGTTTCATCAAGTTTTTTGCTGAAGACCATCTTCCCTGAAAATACCTCCCTGGGTATGACCCTTCCCTCCATCTCACCTGGTGGAGCCTTTATCTTCGAGGTTCTTCTTACATTCATCCTCATGTTTGTAATCCTCCACGTAGCCACCGGAGCCAAGGAGAAGGGGTTCATGGCCGGGGTGGCCATAGGGGGAACAGTATGTTTGGAAGCAATGTTTGCTGGTCCCGTTACTGGAGCTTCCATGAATCCAGCCAGGTCCATTGCCCCTGCTCTTGCTGCAGGGGACCTAACCCACCTTTGGATATATATTATTGCCCCGGTGGCAGGAGCCCTTCTTGCTGTGGCAGTAAATTCATACCTTAAGGAAGAATAATCAATACCAAAAGAGAGAGCTCCCATGGGGGCTCTCTTTCTTTTAACTCTTGTTTTTTCTACTACTTTTAAATTTTTCCCTTCCTTTCTTTGGTTTTAAAGGGGATTATCTGATATACTAAATAGTAATCAGATAAAAATGAAAGGGAGATAAGAATGTTTGATATCGATGATTGTGCTGCATGGTTTGCCAGCAATGCCAGCAAGAAAATAACAGATAGCTTCAATGAAAGATTGCTAAAGGAAGGAGTCACAAGGGTTCAATGGATAGCACTTTTTTATCTAGGAAAGTTTGGCAGTATAAGTCAGCTTGAGCTTGGGAAAAAAATGAATATTAAAAGTTCCACAGTAGTTCGTCTCATGGACAGAATGGAAAAAGATGGATATATTGTCAGAAAAAAAACTGCAACCGATAGAAGAGTATCTTCTATAGATCTCACGAAAAAAGGGATGGAGCTGAGAGAAAAGACTCTTCCTATAGGTGAGGCTTTTAACAGGGATTTGAAGAAAGGTATTTCAGAGAAGGATTTAGATATATTTAAGGAAGTTCTCTCTAAAATGGTAAAGAATGTTTAATACTGCGATTTATCTTCCAGATAAATCGTGGTATTGTTTTTTAAAAAATTAAGTGCTATACTAACTACTAGTATAGCACTTAATTAAAGAGGGGGAATATTTATGAAAAATCCAAGAGAGGTACTTAATTCATTTATTGGAGGTTTAGAAGAGGTATCTAAAACCAATGAGGAGCATATGGGAGCATTTATGAACCTTATGGGAACTTCATATGCAGCAGGAGAGCTGGATATAAAATTCAAGGAATTAATCAGTGTAGCTATCGGGGTATATAACAGATGTGAATACTGTATTGTTTTCCATACATATAAAGCTATGGAAGCTGGAGCGACAAGAGAGGAACTTATGGAGGCTGCAATGGTAGCTGCTGCATTTGGTGGAGGACCTACTGTGGCTTATAGTGTTACAATCCTTAGAGACGCTATCAATGAGTTTGAAAATGATTTTTAATAATTAAATAGTTCTTTTTTACAAAAGGCAGTTAATACTGCCTTTTGTTGATGCTTAACATAAAAAGGGGGAAGAGTAATGGGAGTGATAAAGCTTGAAAAGCTTACAGGGCATTCCGACAGCGGTAAGATCACAAGAATTTATGTCAATCCGGGGGATACAGTAAAAAAAGGAGATAAACTGCTGGATATTGAATCTAAAAAGGGAAGTGTTTCTACTACGGCAGGTTTTCAGTGTGAGATAAAAGATGTGCTGGTAGAGGTGGGGGCTTCAATATCCATCGGCGAGCCTCTATTTAAGATTCCGGCAGGTGCAGAGAAAGTTAAAGAAAAAAAGAAAGCAGGTAAGGCAAAGACTGGAAGTGCCTCCAGTTATTTTGGGAATATGCTGAAGCCAAAGAAGGAGAAGATAGAGGCCGATATCGCCATAATAGGAGGAGGGCCAGGAGGCTATGTGGCTGCTCTCCAGGCTGGCCTACTAGGTAAAAAAGTCGTTCTCATCGAAAAAAATAAGCTGGGAGGAACGTGCCTAAATGAGGGATGTATCCCTACTAAAACCTTAGTACGTTCAGCTGAAGTATTTCACCTTGTAAGGGAAGCAGAAAAGATGGGAATCGGTGTTGAAAATGCAGCAGTTGATCTCAAAGGCGTTATGAAGAGAAAGAATGAAATTGTGGGCCAGCTGGTTTCCGGGATAGACTTTCTCCTTAAAAAACGTAATGTTAAAGTAGTTAAGGGTATGGGAGACCTCATAGATAAAAATATAGTTATGGTAAAGGAAGGGTTGAATGAAACCACTATCCATGCAGAAAATATTATTATTGCCACAGGGGGAAAAGTCTCTCAACTTAATATTCCAGGAAGCAACTCTAAAAATATAATTACTAGCAAGGAGGCTCTGGAGCTGAAGGAGATGCCCGGGAAGATGATCATAATTGGAGGCGGAATAATAGGAATGGAATTTGCCTTTATATACGCTTCCTTTGGAGTTCAGGTAACCGTAGTAGAATATGCAGACTCTATTTTAAATACAATAGATGAGGATGTTGTTGAGGTTATTCTTCAGTCGGCAAAGGAAAAGGGAATTCGTGTCATCTCCAATGGAGCAGTGACAGAGATACTGGACGGAGAGGATAATGAATCCATAGTGAAAGTGAAGATCGGAGAAGAAAAGAGATACTTTTCTGCAGACAAGGTTCTTATTGCAGTGGGAAGAGATACCTGTTTTGAAGGGATAGACCATGAAAAAGTTGGGTTAGTTCTCAATGAATACGGTAACGGGATAGAAGTAAATGAGTTTATGCAGACCAATATTCCTAATATCTATGCTATAGGTGATGTGACCAGAAAGATGCTTTTAGCCCACGTGGCTTCCCACCAGGGAGTCGTAGCAGTAAAACATATAGCCGGAGAAGAGGAAGCAATGAACTACTCTGTAGTGCCAAACGTAGTATTTACAATGCCTGAGATAGCTACAGCAGGATATAGCGAAAGTGAACTAGAAGGAAGAAATATAAAGGTATCTAAATTTCCTTTCGAGGCAAATGGAAAAGCACTTGCCCTGGGAGATTCAATGGGATTTGTAAAGCTTATAGAAGATATCGATGAAAAGAAGCTTGTAGGAGCTGTTATTGTAGGCCCTCATGCCTCTGATATGATAACTGAAGCGGCATTATGCATCAGAAACGGCCTGGGATCCCGTGAGATCATTAAGACTATACACGCCCATCCAACTACAGCAGAGGCAATTCATGAAGCGGCATTGGGGCTAAATGGAGGTGCACTGCATTTTGAATAAGATGAATCCTAAACTTGTAGTGTCCAATTCTCATGATCCATGGTTCAACTTGGCATATGAGGAGTTTTTGTTGAAGGAACTTAGAGAGGACGAGATTATTCTTTATCTATGGCAAAATGATCATACCGTAGTTATAGGAAGAAACCAGAACCCTTGGAAGGAATGCAGGCGCAGGGACTTGGAAGGTAATGGGGGGAAGGTAGCAAGAAGGCTTTCTGGAGGAGGAGCTGTTTACCATGATCTTGGCAACCTGAACTTTACCTTCCTAATGAAAAGGGAAAACTATGATTTTGATCGTCAGGTAGAAGTAATACTGAAGGCGGTACAGTCTTTAGGGATAGCTGCTACCTTTACAGGAAGAAATGACCTGGTAGTAGAGGGAAAAAAGTTTTCTGGGAATGCTTTCTTTTTTTCAGAGGAAAAAGCATATCACCATGGAACCATATTAATCGATACAGACTTTAGCAGACTCCAGGATTACCTTACTGTATCCAAGGGTAAGATGAAATCCAAGGGAATTGAATCGGTACGTTCTAGAGTGGTAAACCTCAGTGAGATAACAGGAAGAAATGATATAGGCATCTATAGGCATGCTCTAATTGATCAGTTTGAAAAAGAGTACGGGGAGGTTCAGGAGATTGTAGAAACAGACGGTATTACCATGGATACAGATATGAAATCTCTCTATGAAAAATACTCCCAATGGAACTGGAGATATGGGGACAGTCCAGAATGGCAGCTTCAGCTGGAACACCAGTTTCAGTGGGGAAGAGTAGACATTGGAATAGAAGTAGACAGGGGAAGGATAGAAGATATAATTCTGTATACCGATGCCATGGACACGAATCTCTCTGTAAATATCAGAGAAATCCTGCTACATATAGAAATTAGAACAGTCGAAGAAGTTCTGGCTATGAGGCTACATGAATACAATGTTAGTAATGAGGAAAAAGAGGTGTATGAGTGGTTGATTGACGAGGTTATGAAAAACCTCTAAATAATATCATACCTTTAAAGAATTAAGGGCTTTCCAAAATTACATATAAATTAGATTTCTAACCATTATAGGAGCTCCAGCTGGAGCTCCTTTTAAATTACATTATCCCTCTTTTAAGGATCAGTACTTTTACTTTTCTATTCATAAAAAAACTTCCCCAATCAATAGATTGGAGTTCTAATGACTAAGAAGGGCATATGGAATTTCCTCTATATCTGGGAAAAAAACCTAAGAGAAGCTTTTTTCAATTTATACTACTACGATTATCCCTGAGTAGCCGTGTTATTCATATTCATTCCTCTGCCTTTCACTGGTAGAGACAACTCCCGGGGTCACTCCCGAGGAAGACACCCTTTGACCTGTTAAAGGAAAGGTATGTCAGGGGAGAGATCTCAGGGGAGGAGGGGTGAGATAAAAAGCTAATTTATGGATAGATCTTCCCCAAATTAGAAGGACCTCCCTAGGGAGGTCCTTTTAGAATCTTACCTTTATTCCTACTCCCTCATCGTACTCAGAGTGAGAGTTTGCTGTAAAGGAAAGCCACTTTCTATACCTGTACTCAAGCTCTAGAAAGTATTCCCCCTCTGTATCGATCTCCCAGTTAAATTGAACCCTGTCAGTTAGCTGTAACTCACTGAAAAATTCAGCTTCCAGATCTCCGTCATCATAGAGCCTCAGCTCAGTTTCTATGAGAAGGGGCAGAAGATATTCCACTGCAAGGAATCCCCTGTTATCAACCTCTCCATCATCATCTTCCTCCATATTAAATCCCACGACTAGAGAGAGGAACCTGTTTATATACCTGCTGTAGTAAAGATCGGCATCGTGTTCCCCCTCATAGGAAGCCATTCCAGAGAAACCTACTTTATTTCTGGTATTAAATACAGCTACATCAGTTCCTGAGTAGTTACTTGCTCCTGTAATCTCCCCCTTTGAGAACCATTTTTTGTCCCAGGACAGCTTCTTGGCTATATCTTTATCAGGTTCACTGCCTTCATAGCTTACTACTCTGGACATACCAGTCTTCATATGGTAGAGGTTGTGGCAGTGGAAGAACCAGTCTTTCTCTTCGTCTGCTTCAAACTCTATGGTTATAGTCCCCATAGGAGGCACATCTACAGTATGCTTCAGGGGCGAATAGCTTCCGTGCTTGTTTATTACCCTGAAAAAGTGACCGTGAAGGTGCAGAGGATGGTGCATCATAGTTTCATTTCTCAGGATAAACCTCACCCTTTCTCCCCTTTTAATTAATATCTTATCACTCTCTATAAGGGTCCTGTTATCAAAGGTCCATACATAGTTTTCCATATCTCCTGTAAGACGCAGGGTGACTTCCCGCTCCTTTGTTCCCACTACATAGGAAGCTGGCTCTACAGCTCTGAGAAAGTCATAGTAGACTCCATCTGTCATACTATGCATATCGTGGGCCATGTCCATAGAAGGAGCAGATTTAGGTTCATCCATAGCTGAATCCATAGTATCTTCATTATGCCCCATCATCTGGTGCTCATCATGGATTATATCCTCCTTCTCTTCTTTCATCATATGCATCGAGTGATCCATGGTTTCCTCAGAGTCGTTAACCTGTGATATATGAAGCATTGCTTTACCTGTATGATCCTGAGCTGTAGCAGTAAAGGCTCCTCCTGCTTCTACGATTACATCATAGGTCTCTGCTACTCCCATAAGAATCTCATCCATCTCTATGGGATTCACATCTTTTCCATCCGCCGCAACGACTTTCATATTTCCATTGGAATAAGAAAGAAAGAAATAGGAAGATGCTGCTGCATTGATTATTCTAAGTTTAACGGGGGTTCCCTCTGGTATTCCATCAAGGGAGATGTGTTCCCTTCCATTTATGAGATAAGCATCATAACCTACATCAGAAAGATCCATAGGTCCCATCCTCATTAAAGCTCCCATGATTCTTTCTCCTACCCTGTCCTCCCTTATAAATCTCTCCCAGGACTGTACCCTTTCTCGTTTAAGGGCATAGTAGTCTCCATCCTTCTTTAGGTTTTTGAGAACCTGAACAGGGTCCTCATCTATCCAGTCGGATATAACCACTACATACTCCTCCATCTCCTGTTTTTCCCTCGGGTGGATTACAATGCTTCCATAAACTCCTCTCTGCTCCTGTAGCCCTGTATGGGAGTGATACCAGTATGTCCCCGATTGTATGAGGGGGAACTCGTAGGTAAAGCTCGTTCCCGGCTTTATGGGAGGTGTAGTGAGATAGGGGACTCCATCCTGATCGTTTGGTAGAAGCAGACCGTGCCAGTGTATAGATGATTCTACTTCCATATGATTGTTGAAGGTTACCCTTAAAATATCCCCTTCTGTAAACTCTAAGGTAGGTCCCGGGATTCCTCCGTTTAGTGTCATGGCCATTACAGGGGTTCCTGTGAAATTTACCTCTGTATAGGCTATATCTATCTCATATTCAACGACTCTTCCTAAAGCGACAATTGATAGGACCATATATAAAGTTAAAAAGATCTTTTTCATACTACCTCCCCCTTTAATGGCTGTGCTCTGTCCCACTTTTATGGATCTCATCATGGGAAAGAGGTTTTTTCTCTAACTCCGTCTCTTCGCTACTGTGGTGGGCATCGTTATCATGGTGGTGATTCTCTGCGTGACCTTCTTCAGGTATGGTGTTATGGTGAACCTCCTCGCCGTGGTGGTGGTTCTCAACGCTCCCTTCCCCCTCCCCCTTTAATGGCGGGTGGTAGTGTTTTCCCTCATTTTCAAAGCCATACACTCCAAAGGTAATTACCTCTACTGCATCTGGGTCAACTCCCGGGATCTTCCCCCTCTTCCTGTCCCAGGCTGCTGCACACTCTGGACAAGATTGTTCCCTTCCCTCCACTTCAACCAGATCAGCACACACACAGTGCCCCATGTAGATGGCACACCAAGCACAGTCATTTGGGATACAGCATCTGTATTCTCCCTTCTCTCTCAGTTCCTCCTTTACATCTTCCACCTTCTCCTGAAGCTCTGCCACACTTGCAACCTCTCCTCCCGTGTAGGAGGACTTAGGCTCCCAAAATTCTTTGGTATAGAGATAGTATCCTGTAAAAATTATGACTATAGAAATAATTATAAAGAAAACTTTTTTCATATAGATTCACCTCGCTAAAGATATAGCTCTCATAGTTACCTGTAATTTCTCTTATACAAAATTTTACCCCGCCTCCTTCACTTCTCCTCTATTAAAGATCGACTAAAGATATAAAAGATAAAGCCAACCTCTTAGACCACTGATCTTCAAGGAGGATTTTTTGATTAAAAACTGTATTAACTTTTAGACATTTTTATTCTTAGGAGGTGTTTGCAGTGAAAAAACTTTTAGCAGTATGTATGGTAGTCGTGTCCCTAAATGTGGTGGCAGAAAACCATATGATGGGGGAGAGTAGAGGAATGCCTATAACTGGAGAGGCAGGGCGTATGCACAACCTTACCCCTGAACAACAGAATGAATTCCAGGAGATGATGAACGCCCATATGAGGGAGAACCATAAGCTTATGCTGGAGATGAAGTCTATTGACCTTGAGATTGAGAGAGAGATGCTCAAAGATAAACCAAATAAAAAAAATATAGACAACCTTATAGATAAGAGGTCCAAACTCCACTCAGATATGTATAAAAACATGCTCAGAAACAGAATGGAGATAAAGGAGAAATTAGGAGTAGATATGATGGGACCTATGGGAGGATCCATGATGATGCAGAGAGGTAGATACCACAACCAGATGATGTCATATTAGCAGAATAATTTCTATATAAATAGGGCTCATGAAAGTTGAGCCCTATTTATACTTTATACTCTCTATTTTTTCTCTATAAGTATTTGTTTAACCTATATAACATTCTGATACATATCATCAATATCCCGCTGCACCATACCTGGAAGCAGAGACTCCACAGATTCTCCTCTAAACCACCTCTCCTATAGTTCTATCCTGTTCTCTTTTCTTTCCTCTTCTTTTTTACTGACTTCTCTCCTCTAAACCGGTGTTTTTTGTAGGAAAAAAAGTGGTACCCTTGTAGATTAAAGTTGAATTGATATAGTAGGTGAGTAACGTAAATTTCATATATTTGAGAGGGGGTTATACTATGGCAAAGGATCCTATTTGCGGAATGGAGGTCGATCCAGAAAAAACTAAATTTACACTGGAAAAAGAGGGCAAAACCTATTACTTCTGCAGTAAACACTGCTATGAAACCTTTAAAAGTAATGGTTCATATAAAAATCAAGGGAAGAGTTTAGTCGGTAACAGACTAGAGAGGTGTACCATTCCCATTGAGGGAATGAGCTGTGCATCCTGTGCTGCTAAGATAGAGAGGAACTTAAACAACCAAAAAGGAGTAGAGAGTGCCAACGTCAACCTGGCAACTGGCAGGGCGACAATAGAATACCATATAGAAGAGATCGATGAGAGGGAGCTTGAGAGGGTGATAGAGGACTCCGGCTATAGTATAAAAAAATCTGAGAAGTTGTCTACCTTAAACCTCAGGGTGCTTGGCATGGACAACCCCCATTGTATAGGTATTGTAGGATCGGCTCTGGAGAAGCTTCCTGGGATAAAAGAAAAAAATCTGCTTCCTACGGAAAAAGCTCAGATTAAGTATGATCCCGAAACTCTTGACTCCAGGAGGATAAGAAAGATCATAGAGGATGTAGGCTATGAAAACTTTTTAGATACCGAAAGTAAGGATCTGGAGAAGGAAGCCAGAGAGAGGGAGATTAGGTCATTGAAACACAGGACGACTGTTGCCATGGTTCTCTCCCTTCCACTCCTGTACTTTGCAATGGGTCCCCATATGGGGTTGCCTGTAAATAGGTTTGTAGAGGATAATCTGGGAGTAATTCAGCTGTTGATAACCCTTCCTATAATGCTTGTAGGTTATGAGTTCTATACTAAGGGGATAAGGTCGGTTATAAAGGCTAGGACGGCCAATATGGATACCCTGGTTGCTATAGGGACCGGATCGGCATTTTTATACAGCATATGGACCATGATTCAGAGAAGGCATGACGAGCTTTATTTTGAGGTCGCCGGTATTCTTGTTGCCTTCATTCTTCTGGGGAGGTTTTTAGAGGCAAAAGCCAAGGGGAAAACCAGTGAAGCTATCAAAAAACTCATGGGTCTTTCAGCTAAAACAGCTCTGGTAGTTAGAGAGGATAGAGAGATGGAGATACCTGTGGAAGAGGTTGTAGTTGACGACATTGTCCTGGTAAAACCCGGACAGAAGGTTCCCGTTGACGGGGAGATCATAGAGGGGCACTCAAGCGTAGATGAAAGCATGATTACAGGAGAAAGTATTCCTATTGAAAAAAGTGTGGGTGCATTGGTGATAGGAGCTACTATCAATAAAACTGGCAGCTTCAAATTTAAAGCTACAAAGGTAGGAGCAGATACAGCTCTGGCCCAGATCATCAAGCTGGTAGAGGAAGCCCAGGGAAGTAAGGCGCCCATTCAGAAACTCGCAGATATAATCTCCTCCTTCTTTGTTCCTGTGGTTGTGGGAATAGCTATAGTGGCCAGCACAGCCTGGTACTTTTTCGGGGGAGTAGCCTTTGCCTTGACAATCTTTGTGGCTGTACTGATCATCGCCTGTCCATGTGCTTTGGGGCTGGCAACTCCCACTGCTATCATGGTAGGCACAGGTAAGGGGGCAGAAAATGGGATATTATTTAAAAATGCCGAGAGTCTGCAGATGGCCCAGAAGATCGACACAGTCGTATTTGATAAAACGGGAACCCTTACCAGAGGAGAACCCCAGGTAACCGACATAGTCCCTCTCTCAGACCTCCCTCAGGATGATTTACTGTTATTTGCAGCAATAGCAGAAAAGAACTCGGAGCACCCCCTTGGAGAAGCTATAGTAAACCATGCAAAGGAAAAAAAGTTAAAAATTGTAGATCCAGATAGGTTTAATTCCATAACTGGAAAGGGAATTGAGGTTAAATATAAAAATAACCTTATTCATCTGGGAAATAAGAGGCTTCTGGAGGAGATGCAGATAGATTATAAAATAGCCTTGGTGAGCTTAGAAAAGCTTGAGGAAGAGGGAAAAACTGCAATGCTTATAGCCGTAGACAAAAAGATATCCGGTATCATAGCTGTGGCCGATACACTGAAGGAGCACTCAGCCAAGGCTATTCAGGCTCTAGATAATATAGGAGTTGAATCGATAATGATAACAGGGGACAACAAGCGAACTGCTGAAGCGATAGCCAGACAGGTGGGAATAAAAAGAGTTTTGGCTGAGGTACTTCCCCAGGATAAATCCGACAATATAAAGAGGCTACAGCTAGAGGGAAGAAAAGTTGCCATGGTTGGAGACGGTATAAATGATGCTCCTGCTCTCACCCAGGCAGATATAGGGATAGCCATAGGAAGCGGGACAGATGTTGCAATAGAGTCAGGAGACATTGTTCTTATTAAGGAGGACCTGAGAGATGTGGTCGTAGCCATGGAGCTTTCCAGATATACTATGAAGAAGATCAAGCAAAACCTCTTTTGGGCATTCTTCTATAATTCACTGGGGCTTCCCCTTGCTGCAGGAGCACTATATCCTCTTACAGGCTTCCTCTTAAGCCCAATAATTGCAGGAGGTGCCATGGCTTTCAGTTCCGTTTCAGTGGTGAGTAATTCACTTCTTATGAAGCGTTGGAGATCCAAGGTTAAAGACTAATAAATACAGGGAGGTGCAATATGAAGAAGGTAGTGATTGAGGGAATGGCATGTAGTAAATGTGCAGAGAAAATAGAGAAAAAAATCTCCTCCCTAGATGGGGTGGAAGAAGTTAAGGTTCTTCTAGATAAAAAGGAAGCATATGTGTCTGGTGAAGTGAGTGAGGAAGTTTTAAAATCGTCTATTGAGTCAGAGGGATATGAGGTTATCTCCATCCAGGAAGTAGAAGGAGTTAGTCATCCTGAGGAGAAAAAAGGTTTCTTCAGAAGACTTTTGGGGAAAATTGAAGATTCAAACAAGAAGAGCTTTGGATCTGGAAGGATGGACTGCTGCAATCTTGGAAAAAAGGAAAAAGAAAAGAAAAAATAACTTTTAACCTCCCTCAAAAGACGAGCTTAATCTGCTCGTCTTTTTCAGTGAATAAAAAGAAATTCACCTGCCATGCTGGTGGACCTAAAAAATCAGAAGGCTATGTATATAATTTAAAATATCTTCAGCAGCCATAGTTTTAATTTAAGGTTTTAACTTGAACGTCTTCCGTCCCTTTTTACCTGAGGTTGATATAAAAGATATACTCATACCTCAGAGAAAAACCTCCCCTAAAGTTTTTTCTCCTCCATCCAAAAAACTGAAACAGCCCCCTAAAAGGAGGCCCATTTCAGTTAAGGAGTTTTATGTAATTGTCCCTTTCAGTAAACTATTAGGTGTCATACTTATGTTCGTTAGTGACTTCGAATAGATATCATTTTCTCCATGTGATCAGCCCTGGTCCTTTCTCTTAAAACCTTTAAATTTTCCAATAATTCTCTATTTTTATAGTAATCACTGTGATCTGGCTTTTCTTCCCTCATACATCTATTCATCTTTCTACGTAATTCTCTGATTTTTTGAGATATCACCATCTCTTTTTTTATATATTCCCCTCTACACTCAAGGAGCATCCTATCCTGTTCCTCAGCAGCTATATTGTGATGATTCATTTCACTCATAAAACTGCTCATATCCTCCGCCCTAAGAGGAAATGATATCAACAGTGCAAGCATAAAATTCAGAAGATATTTCTTCATAATTCTACCTCCTAAAAACTCTTTCTAAATAAATTATAGTTTAAATATGTGTCAGTACAGTGGCAAACTTATTTTTTATTGAATAGCTTCCCGCTAAAATCTATACCTCTTACTATTTTTAGCTCCATTAAAGCTTCCTTTACCACTTCAATCTCTTTATATTTATTCTTTACTCCCCTAATCTCCTGATAGCTTTCATGTCCCTTTCCAGTAAGCAAAATTATATCGCCCTCCTGCGCCCTATGAATCAGCTTCTTTACTGCACTAGCTCTCTCTATTTCGATTTCATAGCTACAACTCATTAATCCTTTAAAACCCTTTGCTACCTCTAAAGCAATCTTCATAGGATCTTCATGCCTTGGCGAGTTTGAGCTTACCATTACATGATCCGAATATCTTTCTGCAATTTCAGCTAAACCTGGCCTCTTCTCAGCATACCTTTCTCCAGTTCCAGAGATGAGCGTGTACAGCTTTCTACCCCTGCACTTTACTAAAGTT
Source organism: Propionigenium maris DSM 9537 (assembly GCF_027925155.1). Lineage (GTDB taxonomy): Bacteria > Fusobacteriota > Fusobacteriia > Fusobacteriales > Fusobacteriaceae > Propionigenium > Propionigenium maris. The sequence continues at coordinate 23,208 of NZ_BSDY01000033.1, forward strand.
TTTAAAACTTTTTCCAGGGCATCCTCAGTGTGAGCATAGTCAACTATAACTCTTATGCCCTCCTCTTCCACTATCTGCATCCGCCCCTCTACAAAACTTATTTTTCTTAATCTCTCTGGCAGTGCCTCACCCTCTCCACACAATCCCTCTACCATAGCAATGGCAGCCATGATATTTAGGAGGTTGTATTCTCCTATCAGTGACGTTTCCAGTGTGAAGCTCCCCTTTGGTCCGTCTACCCTTACCTTCATCAAGTTAAGATCTAACTTCAATACCTTCCCTCTGTAATCCCCACTATTATACCCATAGGTGAGTGCATCCCTATACCTCTCCTTGATCCTTCTTCCATACTCGTCCTCTATGGAGGTTACTATTATTCCGTCATCCTTTAACTGCCTGAACATTCCTTCCTTTACTGAGTAGTACTCCTCCATGCCCTTATGATAATCCAGGTGCTCCCTTGTCAGGTTTGTAAAGATCCCCCCTGCAAATTCAAGGCCCTCTACTCTGAAGTTATCTATCCCCTGAGATGAAACCTCTAAAACCAGATATTTTTTCCCATTCTCTAAGGCTTCCTTTGCATACCTTATAATATCCAGGCTTTCAGGGGTGGTATTCACAGGTGGATATATCCCTCCCCCTGTTTCTATTCCTATGGATCCTATAAATGCAGAATCTTCAAGAAGTGTATGTAGAATATAAGCTGTTGTGGTTTTTCCATTTGTTCCTGTCACTCCAAGTATTTTCAGTTTTTTCTCAGGACCGTCATAAAAATTGCTGGCTATTCGTCCCAATACCTTTCTTGTGTTTTCCACTCTGAGTATGTTGATCTCTTCATTCCTTACGGCCGCCTCTTTAGAGACAACTATAAGTTTGGCTCCATTTCGTATAGCATAATCGATGTAGTCATGGCCGTCATTCATCTCACCAACCAGTGCCACAAAGATATCTCCTTCCTGTATCCTTCTAGAATCATACTCGATTTTATTGTAGCTCCCTGCATACCTTTCTTGTATAACTTCACGCTCTATACCATTAAATATTTTCTCTATCACAAATTATCCCTTTCTTTAAATCCAACGTCAGACTGAATACCTTTATATTAATTATCGTCGAAAGCTTCCCTCATATAGACCCCAAGTCCATTAAGAGGCCTCTTTCCCAGCTTAACCTTGCAAGCAGCAACCTCATCCTGAGTTTCATAGAGGTAAAGCGCTATCCTTCCTCCATAAAAACACCTTAAGTGTAATATAGATTTACTATACAACACTTAAGGTATCTCATATTTCACTTCTGTAGTTCCCATGCTGTTTTTCTATCGTATCAGTAAAAGGGCTAAAACAATACTGCTGCAATTATTTCCCCTCTTCAAACCAAAACATTATCCCCTCTCCATGTCTTTCAATCCCCAGATTAAACCCATGCTTCTCCAGGATCTCCCTTACAATGGTGAGTCCAAGACCTGTTCCCTCCTCCCTCTTTCTTACTTTATCCTCTCTATAGAAGGGATCCCAAAGCCTTTCCAGAACGTCCTCGGCTACAGATGCAGTATTGTATATCTCAAACCTACCTCTGCCCTCTCGCTCCTCTAAATTTATAGCTACCTCCCCTCCCCTAGGTGTATACTTAAGGCTATTGCTTATAAAGTTTCTTATAACCATCGTAAGTTTATCAGGATCCCCTATAAATACAAGATCCTTCATCTCTTGCCTGAGCCTTAAACCGTTTTTTTCAAAAATAGGGGCGGTCTTTTGCAGCTCCTTTTCAATTACTTTTTTTAGGGAAACCTCTTCCTGCTTGATCTGCTCATATCCTCTTTCAAGCTTGGAAAGAAGAAGCAAACTCTTAACCAGTTTGTCCATCCCCTCTGTTTCCTCGTGTATCACCTTCAAATAAAAATCTCTGGTATCTTCATCTGCTGCTATTCCATCTATAAGTGCTTCAGCATAGTTATTGATAACAGCTATGGGAGTTTTGAGCTCATGGCTTACGCTGGAGATGAACTCCCTTCTCATCTCCTCGATCCTTCTCTCCTTCTCTATATCCTCCTGAAGTTTTTTGTTGGCAGCCTCCAGCTGTGTCTTTGCTTTATTAAGCTCCTGTATATTTTCTTCCAGCTGCCTGGACATCTCATTTATACTTCTTCCAAGGTTTCCTATCTCATCCTTACTGCCTCTGTTGATTTTTTTAGTGAAATCAAGATGAGCTACCCTCTCTGCCACCTCCTCTATCTGAACAAGTGGCCTGGTTATGAGAACAGAAACAAACTTTGATATAATAAGCCCTATAAGTGCCGCCAGAAGAATTATCTTTACATGAAAAGCTGTTATTATCGCCATAGGCTCACGAATAGATCGCATTGGTGTACTTATCGTCAAGAGCCTGCTACTGTCAAAAGCCGTTAAAAGGATAAGGTTCTCATCGTTAAAGAACTCTCCCTTGTCTTTTTTATAGATCACACCTTTCATCTTCTCTCTGAGAGCTAAGATCTCCTTTCCTCTATACAGAGGTAGGTCTATTGCTCCCTCCTCTATGATTTCAAAGGGAATAAGGTTTATAGAAATATTATTTTCTTCCTCTAACTTTCCTAGCTCCACTTCTCTTTGACTATCCTTTATAAGTTCAGCCAGTTCAAAAAGTTCCTTCTTTTTCACATTAAAATAATAACTTTCTAGATAGAGCTCATTGAAAATATGTGTAAATAGTATTATAACTCCCATTATCATTCCAATTAAGAGAAAGAGTTTATTTTTTACCTTCATGACTGTACCTCAAACTTATACCCCACTCCTCTTACTGTGTGGATAAACCTTCCCTCAAGCTTCTTTCTAATCCTTTTTATCTGGGAGTCTACAGCTCTTACATCGCCGTCATAATCATAACCCCAGAGAGCTGTGATAATCTTTTCTCTGCTCAGAGCTATTCCCTTATTACTGGCCATATAGTAGAGAAGCTCATACTCCTTTGAAGACAACTCTATCTCCACCTCATTTAATCTTACACTGTGGCTGGTATTATCTATAGTAAGGTCTTCAAAGGTCATTACCTCAACTGCTCCATTTCTTCTTAAAAGAGCTTTTACCTTGGCCATAAGAACCTTTAGGCTCACAGGCTTGGTTATATATTCATCAGCTTCCAGTTCATATCCCTTGAGGACATCCTCTTCCTCTCCCTTGGCTGTGAGCATTATTACAGGAAGCTCGGTGTTTTCAATCCTAATTTCACGGCACACCTCCCAGCCATCCATCTTGGGAAGCATTATATCCAAGATAGCCAGATCCACTTTTTCAGAGTAATATACCTCCAAAGCTCTCTCTCCATCCTCTGCCTCCAGTACCTCATACCCGTGTGCCTTTAAAAAATCTCCTGCAATCCTTCTAAGCTTCCAATCATCTTCCACAAGCAATATCTTTTTCGCCATTTTATTCCACCGCCTATTCCAATTAAGAGTCAAATTTCAAAGTTGCTTTTATATTGATATGTAGGAGGAATTTATCTTGTCCCACAACCTCTTTATAAATAGATATACCCTATAAAATGGGTATAGCAATATAAATAACACTACACAAATTGGACACATAATTACTCCTCCTTCTCAGCTACTATAATTCTCACCACATCAAAGAGGATATCTCTTCTTTCTACCACCTTAAATCCTACACTTTCTATATTTTCTTGGGTTCTCCTTACCATAGAGGTCCCCAGGATTAATCTTGAAAATATGTTCATAGTATATAATAGGATATTTAATACTATATTCCTGCTTTTCATATGCTCTAAGAAGATAGCCCTTCCTCCAGGCTTAAGTACTCTGAAAACCTCCCTTAGACCTGCTATAGGATCAGGTACAGTACAAAAAACACAGGTAGAAACTATAGTATCAAAGGAGTTTTTAGGAAAGGTCATCTTTTGAATATCCATCTCTTGAAGTTCTACATCAATATCCATAACTTTTGCCTTCTCTTTAGCAATCTTAAGCATTCCGGGACTAAAATCTACCCCTGTAACCTTTTGAACTTTTTTATAGCATTTTAAATTTTCTCCAGTTCCTATTCCTACTTCAAGGATATTTCCCTGGGCTTTTTCTACAACTTCTTTTCTATAGTTGTTGAACATCATCATTTCTTCCATCTTGTCATAGAATTTTGCTATTCTACTGTATTTATCTTTAGTTTCCATAGTATCCCCCTCGCTATACTCTATCATTTCTTTATGTCAGCTTTGTGTCACCGTTTTATAGAAAAATAATAGACTAGGTCAAGGTGACTGACTTATATAGCTATTTTTCTATTACTTTTCAATAAAAAATATAATTACTTATACTCAAATTTCTTTAATTCCATTTTAAAAAAATACAACATAAAAAAACTAGGAAATACTTCCTAGTTTTCTTTTTATTGTCATTTTATTGTCACGCCTATTGCCTTGGAATCTCTTTCCACTCTGCATCTTATATAGTTGTTTTATCAATAGTTTTTATCAAGTAGTCCATTATTTTGGATATAATTATAAAGTTTTTATAAAAATCTTTTTACAGCTAAGGTTGATTTAAGGAGGGGAGGTTATACTAAGAACAAATAAAGAGAGTAATTAATGAGAAGGCAATAATTACTTTCTTCAATACAAAGATTGAATTTTTAAAGATATTGGAAACGCCGTGTTTCCATACAAAGATAAATATCGTTGATGAAAAAGGAGGAAGGATGAAAAAAATATTATTAATTGGAGTGTTAGCAGTATTAGGAACAGTTTCTTACGGAAGGGATCATGAGTATAGAAGCGGAAAAGAACTAGACGAGATGCATAAAGAGTATAGTGAAAATATGGAGAAGCTCAGCAGGATAACTCCTGAGGATTATAAACTCTTAATAAAAGAAGAGAAAAAGAAGAGGGAAATCAATATGAAGAATTACCATGAGTTCCACAGGGAGCTCGCTACAATGGACAGAGGTCATGAAAATAAATAGAAGAAAGAGATGAATTATTCTGATTTTCACAGAGAGCTTTCTATTCTAGAGAGAGGGCAAAAGAGAAATCAGTGAGAACGGTCAACTATCTATAGATATTTTTTTAATATCTAGGACAGTGAGTTAAAAAAGGAATAGAGAAGAAAATAAACCTGAATAAAAACATCAGATCAACCATTAGAAGATCAGGCACTTTCAAAATTACGTGTAAATTAGATTCTTAGCCATTAACGGGAGCTCCAGCAGGAGCTCCTTTTAAATTTCATTATTCATCTTTTAGGATAAACTACCACTAACTTTTATAACCTTTTTTCCGGACTCTAACCTTCTGGGTACACTTTTCAAATATGTTTTGGGATACTAAATAGGGGACCTTCTGAAGAGAGCCACCTTTTGTAAATGCAGCCTTGAAGTGACTCCTCCTCATAAAAGGTAATTATTGATATCTATTATGAACAGACCACGCCAACACATAGATGTCACCTTATCTTCCAGATCTGAGATGTCACAGAACTTGATATTCAAGGATTCCCACACTGTCAAACAGGATATCAAGTTCGACTTCTCCCATACTTGTTTTAACTTTATTATTATTATAAGCATTTTTCAGCACTCCCCCTTTTATATTTTGAATATCCGAGGCTCTCATCCACTTCAGCTTCCAGCCGAAGGGATATTATATCCTTTATTGAAGATTGGGTGTTGGCAATATTTTGGATATCTTTTTCTGAAAAGTCCTTTTTAGCCAAAGGATTAATATTTTTAACTTTCTACTCATACCAAAAAACCTTCCTAGTCATTAGATCCATTCTATTGATTAGGAAGGCATATCGAATTTTCACTAAATTTGGAAACCCTCATATTTAAAATATTTATATACTAGGCTGTTGCAAAAGTATTGTATAATTTTCAATATTGCAATGGCCTTTTCTATTGTAAATAATAATATTTTTAAACTAACATTAAAAAACTTCCTGCTTAGCCCTCTAACTCTATGATTATCAATAGAGTAGTTTTCTTTTAAATTTCCAAACAACCTTTCTATTTCCCAACGCTTAGCATATCTTTTTCTACCTT
>NZ_BSDY01000034.1 GCF_027925155.1 Propionigenium maris DSM 9537
ATAGCTTGGTGAGAATAGCTACGGAGGTACACCTGGTCACATATCGAACCCAGAAGTTAAGCCCGTAAACGCTGAAAGTACTTGGGGGGCAGCCCCCTGGGAGGATAGGAACTTGCCAAGTTTTTTTATTTTTTGTAAAGTAAAAAGTCTTCTTATATGGAAATCTTCTGTATAGGGGGGCTTTTTACTGTATTCAGGTGTATATTTAAAGAGATTCCCTTGACTCAACAACAGTGTATCGATACAATATATGGTAGGTGATCGTATGTTTGATTTTTCAGTGAAAAAAGATAAAAGTAAGAAGTTATATATAAAGGTATTTGAAGAAATAAGAGAAGCCATAGAGGATGGCAGGCTAAAGAAGGATGACAGGCTTCCAGCTATAAGAACTGCTGCTAAGAGGTTGGAGGTAAATACTTCCACCATTGTAAAGGCCTATGACCTCCTAGAGAGGGAGGGATATCTCTATAAGATAGTGGGAAGTGGAAGCTATGTAGGAGAGGTAAAGACAGCCAAGGTAAGCTCCGAGGAGAAGGAAGCCATGGAGGAGCTGTGGGATATCAAGCCAGAGGATAAGGATAAGATAAACTTTGCAGGAGCAAGTCCCTCCTCCGACCTCTTTCCAGTGGAGGACTTCAGAAGAGCTATCAATACCGTCCTTGACAGGGAGGGGGGAGAGGCATTTTCCTATGAGGATGCCAGGGGATATGAACCCCTCAGGGAGAAGATGGTAGAGATACTGAAGAGGGACGGTATAGAGGCTGTGAGCGAAAATATTCAGATAGTTTCCGGTTCACAGCAGGCCATAGATATAGCTGGAAGGATGCTTATAAAGCCCGGAGACAAAGTCATAGTGGAGGAACCTACATATCCAGGGGCAATATCATCCTTTAAGAGGGCAGGAGCCCATATCATATCCGTTCCTGTGGAAAAGGACGGGATGAATTTAAAGAAGTTAAGATATATCCTGGAAAAGGAAAAGGGAATTAAGTTTATATATACCATAATTAATTTTCAGAATCCAACTGGGATCTTCTGGAGTGAAAAGAAGAAGCTTAAGCTTCTGGAGCTGGTTGAAAGATATAGGGTAAGGGTGGTTGAGGATGATTGTATGTCTGAGATCTACTACTCTCCCAAGAAGCCTAAGAGTTTAAAGGCATATGACAGGAACAACCAGGTAATTTATATAAAGAGTTTTTCTAAGATACTTATGCCGGGACTAAGGTTTGCCTTTATGCTTCTGCCACAGGAACTGGCAGAGAGTGCAGCCAAGATAAAGTATATGGCGGATATATCCAGTTCGGGGCTTACCCAAAGGGCATTCCATGAGTACCTGGAGTGTGGTAATATAGATGTACACCTTAAAAAAATAAGAAGGATATTTAAGAGGCGATATAGGTATATGAAGAAGCTTCTGGGAGAAAATGAGCGGATAAGGATCTACTACCCTACCTATGGAGGGTTATTTTTCTGGCTGGCTCTTCCAGAATGGATGGATGGAGAGAAGTTTTCCAGGAAGGCCTATGAGAAGGGACTTCTTCTGTTTTCAGGGAACAGGTTTTTCCAGAAGGGATCCTCCAATCCCTTTGTGAGGGTGAGTTTTGCCAATGCAACGGAGGAGGAGATAGAGGCTGGAGTAAGGATATTAAATGAGACCCTGGAGGAGTATTAGAGGTAGTTTTATAGGAAAAAAGGTAGGGAGAGCCTACAGAAGAAGAAAGAGATTTAGGAGGAAGAATGGATTTTTACGTAAGGATGATAATAAAGGTATTGGAGAGATCTATGTCTGCAGAGGACTCCAATGTACTGAAGAAGCTCAAGGCGGGATATGATCTCACTGCAAAGGACAGAAAGGAACTAGAGGAACTGATAGACAACCTCTAGGAGAAACAGAAACTATTACTAGGAGGAAACAATGAAGTTTATTGAAGATTATGGGAAGTTAGCCATAGTTTATAAGGAGAAGGAGTACCAATATAAAGAGGTAATTGAAGGGATAAAATACTACTCTACCCTTTTAGATATAGAGAAAGAAGACAGGGTAGTTGTCTTCACAGAAAATAGGCCGGAGATTGCTTTTTCAATATTTGCAGTATGGGAGAGGAAGGGAACATCTGTAAACTTAGACGGCGAGTACAGTGAGGAGGAGCTGGCCTATGTATTAAGGGATGCAGAGCCTAAGTATATATTCACATCTGAGAAAAACTATGAGACAGCAGTGAGAGCCAAGGAAACCACAGGATCAACTGTGAAGATTATAAAGTTTGAGGATGTAGAGATACCGCAGGGATATACCCCTGACAACTATGTGGTAGAGGCTCCCGAGGGGGATGCCACAGCAATAATACTATACACATCTGGTACAACTGGAAATCCAAAGGGAGTTATGCTGACAACAGACAATATAATGTCCAATATAAACCCTCTGGAAAAGATAAAGTTATACAGTAAGGAGGACAGGTTTATAGCGCTTCTTCCTCTACACCATATCCTGCCCCTTGTGACCAACCTGCTGGGACCAATGTACAAGGGAGCAACTATTGTAATGGTGGAGGAGTTATCCTCTGAGGCGATAAGAGGAGCTCTGCAGAAGTACAAGATAACTATAATGGTAGGAGTGCCTAGACTGTGGGAGATGCTCCACAAGGGGCTTATGGGCAAGATAAGAGCCAATAAGCTAGCTCTAAAACTCTTTAAGCTGTGTGAGAAGATGGAGAATAAAAAGCTGAGTAAGTTCCTCTTTAAGAAGGTCCATGAGGGATTCGGAGGACACCTGAGAGTAATGGCAAGTGGTGGAGCAAAACTGGATGCCAAGATAATGGAGGATTTCTCAACTCTCGGATTTATGATGCTTGAGGGGTATGGACTTACAGAGACCTCCCCAATAATCACATTTAACAGACCAGAGGACGCTGTAGCCGGCTCTGCAGGAGAGGCCATTCCTGGGGTAGATGTAATGATAGCCGAGGATGGAGAGGTGCTGGCTAAGGGACCAAATGTCATGAAGGGTTACTTTAAAAATGAAGAAGCCACATCCCAGGTAATAGACGGAGATGGATGGTTCCATACTGGAGACTTGGGAAGATTAGAGGACGGACACCTCTATATCCTTGGAAGAAAGAAGGAGATGATAGTCCTCTCCAACGGTAAAAATATAAATCCAGCTGATATAGAGGATGAGATAATGAGAAATACAGACCTTATAAAGGAGATGGCTGTGGTGGAGTACCACAACCACCTGATGGCTCTGGTACATCCCGACTTTAAAGCTGTAAAGGAAGCTAAGATAGCCAATATCAAGGAGAAGCTTAAGTGGGAGATAATCGACAAGTATAATGTAACGGCTCCTAAATACAGGAAGATCCTGGAGATAAAGATAGTAAAGGATGAGCTGCCTAAAACGAAGCTAGGAAAGCTTAGAAGATTTAAACTAAAGGAACTATTAGATGAGCCTGTAGCTAAGAAGCAGGAGGAGGAAAAGGTAAGGGAGAGGTCTCCAGAGGAGGAGACAGTTGAGTATCTTAAGCTGAAGAAGTATCTCAAGGATACCCATGACCTTGAAGTGACTCCAGAATCTCACCTGGAGCTAGATCTGGGACTGGATTCTCTGGATATAGTTGAGGTACTTTCCTTCATAGAGGCTAACTTTGGAGCTTCAATACACGAGGAGGACATCGCCAGAATAAGCAATGTAGGGGAGCTCTGCGTCCTTATCAGAGAGAAGGGTGGAGAGTACAGCCAGGGAGATATTAACTGGAAGCAGATACTTACTGAGGATGTTCCAGTGGATATGGCAAAGTCTACCCTAGTGGGGAAAGTAGTGAGGCTTGCAACAACTCCTATATTAAAGAGTCGTTTAAGTATGAGTGTCGAGGGACTAGAGAACCTTGTGGATTCCCCTTGTATTTTTGCAGGAAATCACCAGAGCTTCCTGGACGGGTTTATTCTGAACTATCTTCTTCCAGAGAAGGTAAGGGATAAGACCTTCTATCTGGCAATTTCATCGCACTTTGAGAGCGGATTCAGAAAGTTTATAGCCAACAGGGGAAATATAATCCTTGTGGATGTAGATAAAAACCTTAAGGAAACTCTTCAGATAGCGGCAAAGGTACTGAGAGAGGGTAAAAACCTTGTAATATTCCCAGAGGGAGCCAGAACAAGGGATGGAGATCTACAGCAGTTTAAAAAGACCTTTGGAATACTTTCCCGTGAGCTGAATATCCCAGTTGTACCATTTGGTATAGAGGGTGCATATGAGGCTATGCCTTATGGTGCAAGCATGCCAAATAAGGGAGAGGTTAAGATAGAGTTCTTCAAAGCCATTGGAGGAGAGGAAAAGGAAGTAAATGAGACAGTGGCTGAGACAAGAGATGTCATAGAGAAGTGGTTAATGGAAAATAAGTAGTAAGAATCAAAGCTGCCGGTTAAAAGCCGGCAGCTTTTTAATTGACAATCAGTTAAGTTTTTTGATCTTGAAAACAAGTGACAGATAAGATATAATGAACAATTATATCTTTGTAGTTAGAGGAGAAATTGATAGATGAAAAAAAACGGATTTACTTTAATAGAGCTCATGGTAGTAGTGGCAGTTATAGGCTTCTTAGCAGCTATAGCACTGCCAAAATTTACAGGGGTGGTAGACAGCGGAAAGATAGCTAAGGTAGAGGGAGATCTAAGGGCTATAGACACAGCAGCACGTATGCACAGGGCTGATACGGAGCAGTGGCCTCCCTTTGACAGCGGAAGCTGGGGCTCCTCTGAAAATAAATCCTCTTTCTTTGAGAACTCTGGAGGTCTTCCTGGATGGAAGGGGCCCTACCTGAATAAGTGGCCTAAGAATCCTCTAAGAGCAGGTGCTCTGGACGGTGGAATAGAAAATGAGTATCAGCTGGACTACTGGGATTACGCAGGGCGTAATGTCTTTGTCATAGAGATCTATTCCAAGGACAGGGAGCTGGCTAAGGCACTGGACAGGGATATAGACGGAGGAGACGGCGGAACATCTGGAACTATAATGTGGTCGAGTAATAACTGGTTTGTATGGGTTATTGAGGAAGATCCAAACCTAATAGATATAAAGGGGAATTCAATTACCCCGAGATAGAGCTCCCTGAGGGGAGCTTTTTTATTAGTGAGGTAAAAGTATAGAATTATGGATTAACCCTATTATAATAAGTTATTACATAAGGTTAAAAAGAATGGAGGGTCACGATCCTTTTTAGTGGAATTATAGAGGAAGTGGGGATTAATGTTGTAGATTTATATTATGGCATCTTTTAATTTTAGGAGGATGGGATGAAGTTTATAACAGATTATAATAAAACAGCTATAAAATATGAGGGAAGGGATATCTCCTACAGGGAGATGATAGAGGGAGCTAAGTCCTATGGAGAACACCTTGAGATAGAGAGGGAGGACAGGGTAATCATATTTATGGAGAACAGGCCAGAGCTTCTCTATGCCTTTCTAGCAGTATGGGACAGGAAGGGAGCCTGCGTGTGTCTGGATGAGGGGTTTGACGCTAAGGAGCTGGAGTACTACCTGAGGGATGCAGATGCCAGGTATATCTTCACCTCTAATAAAAACCTGGAGACCACCAGGGAAGCAATAGCGGCTACCGGAGTGAAGCTGAAGGTGCTGGTGGTGGATGAGCTAAATGAAGGAGAAAAGAGACTGGAAGCAGAAGAGCTCTGGCTGGAGCATCCAGATAGGGAAGCAGTGGCCCTTATGCTCTATACCTCAGGTACTACAGGGGATCCCAAGGGGGTAATGCTCACATATGATAATATCCTGGCAAACCTAGAGGGACTGGAACCATATAAGATGTATGAGAAGACGGATGTAGTGCTGGCGATACTTCCCATGCACCATATCTTTCCCCTGCTGGGGTCGGGAATAGTGCCCCTTTTCAAGGGGGGGACTGTGGTCTTTTTAAAGGAGATGTCCAAAGCTGCCATTGGAGAGTGCCTACAGAAGAACGGAATAACTATGATAATAGGGGTTCCCAGGCTCTATGAGATGTTTCACAGGGGGATAATGGAGAAGATAGAGGGGAACAGAGTAGCCAAGATCCTCTTTAAGGTATGCGAGAGAGCAGGAAGCTTAAATTTTAGCAAAAAGATATTTAAGAAGGTCCACGAGGGATTTGGAGGAAGGATAAAGTTTTTTGTGTCTGGGGGATCTAAGCTGGAACCGCAGATAGCCAAGGACTTTCTTACCCTTGGACTGGAGGTAATAGAGGGGTATGGAATGACGGAGACGGCTCCCATGATCTCATTTACACCTAGGGGACAGGTTGTTCCCGGTTCAGCAGGAATAGTCCTTCCTGGAACTGAGCTGAAGATAGGAGAGGACGGGGAGATACTATCCAGGGGAAGACATATAATGAAGGGGTACTTCAATAAGCCAGAAGCCACTGCAGAGACAGTGGTGGACGGATGGATCCATACGGGAGACCTGGGGGAGCTGAGGGACGGAAAGCTCTATGTAACCGGAAGGAAGAAGGAGATGATAGTTCTCTCCACAGGGAAGAATATCAATCCACTGGAGATAGAAGCTTCCATACTTAAAAAGAGTAACCTAATTCAGGAGATAGCAGTTACCGAGTACAACAACCTTCTCACAGCGGTGATATATCCCAACTTTCAGGCGATGAAGGATGAGGGGATAACCAATATAAGGGAGACCCTCAAGTGGGGAGCAATAGATGAGTATAACAATGAAGCCCCAACCTACAGAAAGATCCTGGGTGTAGAGGTAGTAGGAGAGGAGCTGCCCAAGACAAAGCTGGGTAAGGTAAGAAGGTTTATGCTGAAGGACTTCCTGGATGGTATGAAGAGGGAGGAGGTAGAGGTAGAGGAACCTGATTTTGAGGAGTACAGAGTTCTTGCCGATTATCTGAAGAAGGTAAAGAGCAGGGGAGTGGTTCCCGGAGCACATCTGGAACTGGATCTTGGACTGGATTCCCTGGAGCTAGTGGAGCTTCTGTCCTTCTTGGAGCATACCTTTAAGATACCGGTAGCTGAGAACCTTCTGTTGGAGCACTCAACAGTGGAGAGCCTTGCAGAGTATCTGGCAGCTAACAGGAAGGAGATCACCTATGAGGAGATAAACTGGAGGGAGATACTGACTAAGACCAAGGGAGGAGAACTTCCTACACCACTAATAAGAGGAGGGCTGGTGAAGTTCCTTACCTGGCTGCCTCTAAAGTACTATGTAGACCTAAGGTTAAAAGGGATTGAAAATATCCCAGATAAGCCGTGTATACTGGCAGGAAATCATCAGAGTTTCCTGGACGGCTTTATGCTGAACTCCATCCTTCCTCCTCATGTGAGAGGGGAAACCTACTATATGGCTATAAATATACACTTCGAGGGCCGTATAAAGAGGTTTGCAGCTGAAAACGGAAATATAATTCTGGTAAATCTAAATAAGAATATAAAGGAAAGCCTCCAGAAAGCAGCTGAGATCCTCCAAAGTGGGGGAAACCTTGTAATATTTCCTGAGGGAGCAAGGACCAGAGACGGAAGGATCGGAGAGTTTAAGAAGACCTTTGCAATCCTTGCAAGGGAGCTGGAGGTGCCAGTTGTAACCTTTGGAATAAGGGGAGCCTATGATCTGATGCCATATGGAAGCAGAGTTCCAAAGAGGGGACCTGTGGATATAGAGTTCTTCGAGGAGACCCTCTGCGGCGAGAGAAGTACAGAGGATTTTAACAGGGAGGTCAGAGACCGGATCAAGGAGTGGCTGGAGAAAAAATAATTTAAGAAATAATTAAGGTTAGATAACACTTGTAATATTATTGTGGTTTGAGGTATGTAATCTTGAATCCCTGTAAAATAGGGCTTTAAAAGCTGTAATGAACGGTTCAAAATGCATTATAATAAAACATGCAAAAACTTCACAAAATTGTTTTATCCTGTTATTTATGTTATAATAACTTTTGAGGTTAATATAACAGGTGTATTACAAAATGGGAGGAATAATGAAGTTTGTAACAGACTTTAGGAAAACAGCAATAAAGTATGATGGGAGCGATATATCATACAAGGATACGATAAAGTGGTCTAAGTCCTTTGGGGAAAAGCTTGATCTTGAAAGGGAAGATAGAGTAATAATCTTTATGGAAAACAGACCAGAACTCCTTTACTCGTTCCTAGCTGTATGGGATAAAAAGGGAACTTGTGTATGCTTAGATGAGAGTTTTGACAGTGAGTCCCTGGAATATTACTTAAGGGATGCAGATGCAAAGTATATACTTACATCGAGAAAGAATGAGGAGGTCACTAGAAGGGCCATAGAGGACACAGGAGTGTCTCTAGAGGTAGTTGTGGCAGATGACATAGAAGATACCTATGAGGGAGAGGTAGATTACCTAGAGCACCCTGAAAGGGATGCTGTAGCTCTTATGCTCTATACATCTGGAACTACTGGAGACCCTAAGGGAGTAATGCTGACATATGACAATATCCTGGTAAATGTAGAGGGGCTGGATAAGTACGATGTGTACAAGTCTACAGACTCGATTCTAGCAATTCTGCCTATGCACCATATCTTCCCACTACTGGGAGCAGGGATAATTCCTCTTTCCAAGGGGGCAACGGTGGTATTTTTGAAGGAGATGTCCAAGGCTGCTATAGGGGAGTGCCTTAAGAACAATGGGATAACTATGATAATAGGGGTACCTAGGTTATATGAGATGTTCCACAAGGGAATAATGGATAAGATAAACTCAAATAAGGTGGCAAGAACCCTGTTTAGTCTGTGTGAGAGGTTCCAGAACCTTTCCCTGAGCAGAAAGATATTTAAAAAGGTCCATGAAGGGTTTGGAGGGAATATAAGGTACTTTGTATCGGGGGGCTCCAAGCTGGAGCCCCAGGTGGCAAAGGACTTTCTTACTCTTGGAATAGAGGTGCTGGAAGGTTATGGGATGACGGAAACAGCCCCTATGATGACATTTACCCCTGGAGGGGAGGTCTTACCTGGATCAGCAGGGATAGTTCTTCCTGGAACTGAGCTGAAGATAGCAGATGACGGGGAGATCCTGTCCAAGGGAAGACATGTAATGAAGGGATACTTCAAGAGGCCTGAAGCGACAGCGGAAACTGTAAGGGATGGATGGATCCATACGGGAGACCTGGGAGAGCTGAGAAATGGAAAGCTCTTTGTAACTGGTAGAAAGAAGGAGATGATAGTACTCTCCAACGGTAAGAATATTAACCCTCTTGAGATAGAGGCATTTATTATGAAAAATACCAACCTGATTCAGGAGATGGCAGTTACCGAGTACAACAATCTTCTGACAGCAGTAGTATACCCTAACTTCCAGGCTGTAAAGGATGAGGGAGTAACCAACATAAGGGAGACCCTTAAGTGGGGAGTAGTGGATAAGTACAACAACGGAGCCCCGGCCTACAGAAAGATCCTGGCTATAGAGGTAGTGGGAGAGGAGCTCCCTAAGACTAAGCTTGGAAAGGTAAGAAGATTTATGCTTCCAGACTTCTTGGATGGAATGAATAGAGAGGAAGTGGAGATAGAGGAACCTGAGTTTGAGGAGTACAGAGTACTTTCAGATTACCTGAAGAGTGTAAAGGGAAGGGGAGTAGCTCCCAATGCTCACCTAGAGCTGGACTTAGGACTGGATTCTCTGGAGCTTGTGGAACTTCTATCCTACCTGGAGAGTACCTTTGGAGTAGATGCAAATGAGGAACTTCTTCTGGAGCACTCTACAGTTGAAAAGCTTGCCAGATACCTGGAGGAGCATTCCAATGAGATAGTGGATACAGGGGTAAATTGGGGGGAGATCCTTCACAAGGAGATAGAGGTAGAGCTGCCTAAATCAAATAAGCTTGGAATTCTGGCTAAGGTACTATTAAAGCCGGTATTTAAACTTTATCTGAAGCATAGCAAATCAGGAGTAGAGCATGTATCTGATTCACCGGTTATCTTTGCTGGAAACCACCAAAGTGTTGCTGATGGAGCTATATTAAATGAAGCTCTACCAAATGATGTATTGAAAAATAGCTATTATATGGCTAAGGTTAAGCACTTTGATTCCCCTAAGATGAAGAGGATAGCTGATAACACCAATGTTTTAGTGGTGGATATAAATAAAAATCTAGCTGAGACACTTCAAACTCTTGCTCACGTACTTAACAGCGGAAAGAATGTTGTGATATTTCCAGAGGGAGTAAGGAGTAGAGAGGGAAGGATGGGAGAGTTTAAAAAGTCCTTTGCTATCTTATCTAAGGAGCTGAATGTACCTGTAGTTCCATTTGGTATCAGAGGGGCTTATGAGGCTTTTCCAACTGGAACAAAGCTGCCAAAGTCTGGTAGAGTTGAGATAAAGTTCTTTGACAGGATCCTTCCTGAAAACATGAGCTATGAGGAAGTTGTAGAGAAGACCAGAGATAGAATAAAGGAATGGGTAGAGAAATAAAAAGTAACGGGAGCTGATTAACAGCTCCCGTTGTTTTTTCTAAAAATTTCATAGTCTTCTAAAAATCCCTTTACCTTCTTTTTTATTCTCTGGATGGCATTGTCAACAGACTTCACACTTCTTCCAGTCTTCTTAGCAATTTCAATATAGTTGTTTCCTAGGAGCATATAGTCGAATATTTCATTCTCCATCTTACTAAGGTTACCAGAGAGATACTCCTTAAGCCCCTCTATCTTCTCCTTGCCCAGGAAGATCTCCTCGGGGTTGTAAAAGTTAAAGGACTTTTTATTATAGGAGACGTTTGATTCCTCACCCTCATAAAATCCATTTACAGCTATATTCAACATTCTATTTTTTCCAGAATTAGAATTTTTGATAGCTGTAATAATCTGTCGTTTAATACAAAGAGAAGCAAAGGTATTAAAGGAAGCATTTTTACCGTCGTCATAGGCTCTGATAGCCTTCAGAAGGCCAATCATTCCCTCTTGGAGTAGGTCTTCCCTATCGGCTCCATTTAAAAAGTAATTACGGCTCTTCATCATTACAAATCCCCGATACTTATCAAATATTTGAGTAACAGCTTCCTGGTCACCTTCCTGTGCCTTTTTAACCAATTCTACTTCAATCATAAACAACTCCTCTCCTTAAACAAAGATAAATCATTCCCCAGAATATAAAAACACACCCTCCTATCCCCAGTAATGAAAGTGTGCCTAAGTAGCATAATGATTAGTGTACTGTTAGTGTATTTCATTGTTGCACATAGGTCGAAAACCTATACTCTGAAAGTCCTAAAGTTGAAATTGAAACTTGGTTTACGAACTTGTCTCAAGAAGGAGTAGTGAAGAAAGCTATAGAAAACAGTATTGAGACAATGTATTTAATACAAATAAACAGTTAGTTTAAAATAAAACATTACACCACAATGATATTTCCAAAAAAGTAAAAAGTCAATAGGTAGGGGCTTTTTTATTAGGCCTTATAGGTAAAGGGATTTATAGGTGTTTCGAGTGCAACCACCTAAAACATTACTATATGGTTAATTCATAAAAAAATAAAAAACTTCAGAAAAAATATTGACAGATATTTGTAGGTGTGTTATTATTATTCCTGTCTGCGGGAATAGCTCAGTTGGTAGAGCGTCAGCCTTCCAAGCTGAATGTCGCGAGTTCGACCCTCGTTTCCCGCTCCATAGATGGTGAGTGTAGTTCAGTTGGTAGAGCGCTTGATTGTGGTTCAAGTTGTCGCGGGTTCAAATCCCGTCATTCACCCCAAATGCCCCGTTCGTCCAGTGGTTAGGATACCAGATTTTCACTCTGTAGACAGGAGTTCAATTCTCCTACGGGGTACCACTAAATGGTCGCATAGCTCAGTTGGGAGAGCACCTGCCTTACAAGCAGGGGGTCACTGGTTCAAGTCCAGTTGTGACCACCATTTAAACTTCTAAAAAAAGTTGTTGACAAAAAATGTTCAGGATGTTAAGATACTTGAGCGTTCAAAAGGTAAGTTTATGGGGGTGTAGCTCAGTTGGTTAGAGTGCCTGCCTGTCACGCAGGATGTCGCGAGTTCGAATCTCGTCACTCCCGCCATTAACTTTGCCGCCTTAGCTCATCTGGTAGAGCAGCTGACTTGTAATCAGCAGGTGATTGGTTCGACTCCGATAGGCGGCACCATTTATAACTTAATAAGCGAAAGCTTAAGCCACTAGAAGAGATTTTAGTCTTTTCTAACTGACGAAATTTTCAAGAATGATTTTACATCATTTGCCAGAAAATTTGTCAAGTTCTATGCGGGGGTGGCGGAATTGGCAGACGCGCTAGACTTAGGATCTAGTGTCTTTGACGTGGGAGTTCAAGTCTCCCCCTCCGCACCATTTGATTTTTAACCAGTCTTTTGACTGGTTTTTTTATTGTTGTAATATTGTTTTTACTTTGATATAGAAGTAACCAAGGGATCGAGAGTTGTCAAAGTGTATTTCGTATAAAAATAAGCTTGGAAAATCGTATTGGGAGATATACTTCGTGATAGTCTCCGACGTTTTCTGGACATCTTTTTTAATATTCCAGCCACGATACTTTTAAATGGTCGATGCTAAAGAAAGAACTGCTTCTACTTTTATTAAGTAAGTGCAGAAGTAGATAATCAAAAATTATACATTATTATTTAGATAGCCAAGGGCAAAGTTGTTAAAAGTTGTGGTAATTATGGAAAAAATGAAGTTTTTTATAAAAAAGTATTGACATTATCTAAAATGTATAGTATTATAGTTCTTGTCCATCAGGGCAGCCAACAGATGCGGGAATAGCTCAGTTGGTAGAGCGTCAGCCTTCCAAGCTGAATGTCGCGAGTTCGACCCTCGTTTCCCGCTCCATAGTTTTAAATGAGCCTGTAGCTCAGCTGGATAGAGCAACGCCCTTCTAAGGCGTGGGTCAGGGGTTCGAATCCCTTCAGGCTCGCCATTTAAAATTTAAAATAAATATGCGTCACTAGCTCAGTTGGTAGAGCACTCGACTTTTAATCGAGTTGTCACAGGTTCGATCCCTGTGTGACGCACCAAGAGTGCCCCGTTCGTCCAGTGGTTAGGATACCAGATTTTCACTCTGTAGACAGGAGTTCAATTCTCCTACGGGGTACCACCAATAACTCTATAGATTTCTTTGAAAATGAAATAAATTCATTTTACAAAATTTATGAGTTTTGAAACAAAACCTGTTTTGTTTCAAAAAGTGCTGAAAGCATTTGCCACAGGAAATATCTTTTAAAGATTTTCCTGAATTACAAGGTTTTCAAGAATGAACTTGATTCATTTGCAGAAAAACTTATAATTTACTTTGCGGGGGTGGCGGAATTGGCAGACGCGCTAGACTTAGGATCTAGTGTCTTTGACGTGGGAGTTCAAGTCTCCCCCTCCGCACCATTAATTTAATAAAAAACTTTAGGACTGAAGTAGATTCAGTCCATTTTTTTATTAATTAATAAATTTAAAAGATTAAATTATAAAGTGGAGGTAAAACAGAAAGCACGAACCGCTGCATCATTTAAAACGCAATAGAAACTTATGAAATAATGGATAGATCTTTAAAAATCATTTTATCTGTTGAAGAAAATAAAGTAAATATTCAATAATTAAAAAAAGAGCAGATCTAATCTGCTCTTTTTTCTTTAGCCGAATAATGACAGTAATACACCAGCTGATACAGCAGAGCCGATTACTCCAGAAACATTTGGTCCCATAGCGTGCATCAGAAGGAAGTTGGATGGATTTTCTTTTTGTCCTACCACCTGTGATACCCTTGCAGCCATTGGAACAGCAGAAACACCAGCCGATCCTATAAGGGGGTTGATATCAAGGTTTGTAAGCTTGTTCATAAGCTTAGCAAGAAGGATTCCAGCTGCAGTTCCCACACCAAAGGCAACAATTCCAAGTCCCAATATTGCCAGGGTCTCTACTCTTAAGAATTCCTCTCCAGTAGCCTTTGCTCCTACAGATATTCCCAGGAAGATTGTGATGATGTTGATGAGGGCATTTTTAGCAGTGTCTTCCAGTCTGCCAACAACACCACACTCTCTAAAGAGGTTTCCAAGCATGAGCATTCCCACAAGAGTGGCTGCAGGGGGAACGATGAGGGAAACAACGATTGTTACAATAATAGGGAAGATTATCTTTTCCTTCTTGGAGACATTTCTAAGCTGCTCCATCTTTATTGCTCTCTCCTCCTTTGTAGTAAGAAACTTCATAATAGGGGGTTGTATGATTGGTACCAGAGCCATATAGGAGTATGCCGCAACAGCAATAGGTCCTAATAGATGCGGTGACAGCTTAGATGAAAGGAAGATAGCTGTAGGTCCATCTGCTCCTCCGATAATTCCTATGGAAGCTGCTTCCTGAGCTGTAAATAGCCCAGAAAGAATAGCTCCTGCAAAGGTCATAAAGATACCAAACTGAGCTGCTGCCCCAAGAAGAAGAGATCTGGGGTTAGCAATAAGGGGACCAAAGTCTGTCATAGCTCCTACCCCTAGGAAGATCAGCGGAGGGAAGATTCCCAGATGGTTTCCCTGAAACAGATAGTATATAAGTCCTCCTGGTTGTACTGTAGTAACAAGGTTGTCTTTTATCTCCATTACAGGTTTTGCCATGAGCCCAGCCATGGGAAGGTTTGTAAGGAGCATTCCAAAGGCGATGGGAACCAAGAGTAGAGGTTCAAATCCCTTTACAACAGCTAGATAAACCAGAAGGCATGCTACAAGAATCATAATAATGGTGCTAAGGGTCATACCATAGAATCCTGTATTTTGAATAAAGTCAAATATAGCACTTAACATAAATTCTCCTCCTCTACAAGATTATGATATAACAACTAGCAGATCCCCTGCATTTACAGAAGCTCCAGAGCTTACATTGATATCGGCAACAGTACCATCACATGGTGCCATAATTTCGTTTTCCATCTTCATTGCTTCCAGTACCAAGAGAACCTCTCCCTTGCTTACCTTGTCTCCCTTGGTTTTGTGAACGTTGATTACAGTTCCAGGCATAGGAGCCGCAACCGATCCTTCACCTTCTATCATAGGAGCTGCAGTAGCCTTAGGGGGCGCTGCTTTTACCGGAGCAGGTTTAGGCGGAGCTGCTTTTATAGGCTCCTTTACCACGGGAGTGCTCACCTGATCTCCCACTATCTCTTCAATTCCCACCTCATATTCAGTACCATTTACAACTACTCTAAAATTCTTCATAACGACCTCCTAGTCTATAATCTGCTATTCATCTGTTCAATTATTCCCACATGATTCCAAGAGTTTTTGGAACCCCCTACCTTCCTTATGTTTCTGATTACAATATTACTCATGGGTGTTTTAAGCTTTGCAGAGAGGGCCACTGTTATTGCTGCAATAACAGCTTCATCATTGTGGGGTTCCTCTACCTCTTGAACCTCAGTCTGAGGAGGAGTCGCTGCGGTCTCGGCAACTGCCACAGGTTTCTTCTTCTCTACAAGAACCCTGGTCATCACCTCCATAACACCCTTCAAGATAACCAGGGAAATAAAGGTTATTCCCATTCCGAGAACCATTGTAAATCCCACACCTAAAAGTTTTTCACCGAAGGAAAGGGAGTGGATTGTTTCAGGATTGGAAAATATCTCCATAATTTCATTAATTGTCACAGGTAATCACTTCCTTTCTACAGCGGTATATTTCCATGTTTCTTACTAGGCATCTTTTCTCTTTTTCCCTCCAGCATATTGAAGGCATCTATTATCCTCTGTCTGGTGGTTTTAGGTTCTATTACATCATCAACAAAGCCTCTTTCAGCGGCCTTATATGGAGTGGCAAATTCATTTGTATACTCCTCCAGCCTCTGCTTTCTCATGGCTTCCTTATCCTCTGCATTTTTGATGTCGTTCTTAAATATTATATTTACAGCTCCCTGTGGTCCCATTACTGCAATCTCGGCAGTTGGCCACGCAAAGACCATGTCAGCTCCCAGGGACTTTGAACACATTGCTACATAAGCTCCCCCATAGGCTTTTCTTGTAATAAGAGTCACCTTAGGTACAGTAGCCTCACTGTAAGCATAGAGAATCTTGGCACCGTGCCTTATAATTCCTCCATACTCCTGGTTGGTACCAGGAAGGAAGCCGGGAACATCCACTATTGTAAGAAGTGGGATATTAAAGGAGTCGCAGGTTCTTATGAATCTGGCAGTTTTATCTCCGGCATTTATGTCCAGGCATCCTGCCATTACCTGAGGCTGATTGGCAATAATTCCTACAGACTGTCCGTTTATTCTGGCAAAGCAGGTAACTATATTCTTGGCAAAATATGGCTGATACTCCATGAAGTCACCGTCATCCACCAGATGAGAGATCAGTTCAAACATGCTGTATGGTTTGTTGGGGTTGGCAGGAATGATGCTTGTGAACTCCTCTACCTGTCTGTTGATGTCATCCTGTATCTCTAGCCTTGGAGCCTTCTCCATGTTGTTTGAGGGAAGGAAGTCAACCAGCCTTCTGATCTCTGCTATACACTCTTCATCTGTCTGGGAGATAAAATGTACATTTCCGCTGACACTGTTGTGGGTCATAGCTCCTCCCAGGGACTCTGCTGAAACCATCTCTCCGGTAACTGTTTTTATTACCTGGGGACCTGTTATAAACATTTGGGAAGTGGAGTCCACCATGAAGATAAAGTCTGTAAGGGCTGGAGAATAAACAGCTCCACCGGCACAAGGACCCATAATAGCCGATATCTGAGGAACTACACCAGAGTAGATGGAGTTTCTGTAGAAGATATCTCCATATCCAGAGAGGGCATCTACAGCTTCCTGTATTCTGGCCCCTCCAGAGTCATTTAGTCCTATTACAGGAGCTCCTACCTTGGCAGCGTTATCCATAACCTTAACTACTTTTTTTGCATGCATCTCTCCGAGAGCTCCCCCTGTAATGGTGAAATCCTGGGAGAAGGCATATACAAGTCTTCCATTAATAGATCCGTAACCAGTCACTACAGACTCGCTCTCCATATTGGCCTTATCCAGACCAAAGCTTGTACAACGAAGTTTTACAAAGGCGTCCATCTCTATGAAGGTTCCCGGATCAAATAGTTTTTCAAGTCTCTCCCTTGCAGTGAGCTTTCCCTTGGCGTGCTGCTTCTCTATTCTTTTGATACCTCCACCAAGAGATATCGCTTCTTTCTTCTTGATCAGATCATTGATTTTAGCAATAGGCATAGGTAAATTCCCTCCTTAGATATGGTTTCTTTCACATAGTTCCACTAAAACTCCCTTAGTTCCCTTTGGATGCATGAATGCTATTTTGGCTCCACCAGCACCATACCTAGGGCTCTCATCGATCATCCTGTATCCCTTATCCATCATATAGTTTATTGCATAGTCTATATCATCTACTCTGAAGGCTATGTGCTGCACTCCCTCTCCCTTTTTATCGATATACTTTGCAATGGGACCATCTGGATGGGTTGATTCAAGGAGCTCTAATTCAGTATCTCCAACGGGAAGAAAAGCCACCTTTACCTTCTGATCCTCCACAACCTCAGTTCCATGAAGCTTTATTCCCATTACATTCTGGTAGAAATCAGCTACCTCATCTAAGTTTTTAACAGCGATTCCTATATGATCAATCTTCATTGCTTTCATGATATTCCCCCTCATCAATTCATATTTATTTTTTTAAGAATGGTTTCTGTGGCAGAGTATGGATTGTTTTTTCTCTCTGCGACCTCTATGGACAGCTCCTCTAAGAGCTTCCCGTCATAGGTTTTTTCCAAAAGCTTTTGCAGCATTCTTTCCTTTACTATATTTAAAAGTTCACTCCTCTTATTTTCAACCCTTCTTGCAGCTCCGTCACCGCTGTTTTTCATGAAGTCCTTGTGCTCCAGGATAGATCCTGTAATCTCCTCGATCCCCTCGTTATTTACAGCCACTGCCATATTAACGGTGGGAACCCAGCCGTCGGACTTATAACCGAGCATTGTTTTTATCTCCCGGGCAGTTTTCTTTGCCCCGTCTCTATCGGCTTTATTGATAACAAAGACATCTCCTATCTCCATGACACCGGCTTTTATAGCCTGGATGTCATCTCCCAGTCCAGGAACCATAACCATTACTGTGGTGTCGCAGGATTTTACAATATCCACTTCCGACTGACCGACTCCTACTGTCTCTATAAAGATATACTCACAACCAAAGATATCCAGAATATCGGTAGCTATACCAGTGGCTTCGGAGATTCCTCCAAGGCTTCCCCTGGCTCCCATAGATCTTATGAATACTCCGGGATCACTGTTTAGATCGGACATCCTAACTCTGTCTCCCAAGATGGCTCCCCCTGTGAAGGGACTTGTGGGATCTATGGCAATAATTCCTACCTTCTTTCCCTCCCTCCTGATGGATTTAACCAGTTTATCGGTGAGGGTGCTCTTCCCTGCCCCTGGAGGACCGGTAATGCCTATAACATAGGCATTACCGGTTTTGGTGTAGAGTTCTTTTATTATATTGGCAGCTTTAGAGTCACCATTTTCAGCCATGGTAATAAGTCTTGCAGCAGCTCTTTTACTTCCATTTAAGAGTTTATCCTTTATATTCTCCATGGGCTCTCTTCCTATCTGTTGATGTTATTTCTGATAAAATCAATAGTTACATTTGTAGGTGTTCCAGGAGTAAAGATTTCAGCAACTCCGCTTTCCTTCAGGAGTGGAATATCGGAATCAGGAATAACTCCTCCCCCTACAAAGAGGATATCCTCAGCATCATTTTCAGCAAGAAGCTGGCTGATCTTTGGAAGAAGTGTATTGTGGGCACCGGAAAGGATACTCGCAGCTATACAATCTGCATCCTCCTGTATAGCTGCGTTTACAATCTGTTCGGGAGTCTGTCTGAGTCCCGTGTAGATTACCTCCATCCCTGCATCCCTAAGGGCTCTTGCGATTATCTTGGCACCTCTGTCATGACCATCCAGGCCAGGTTTAGCGACCAATACTCTTATAGGTCTGTCTATCTTTTCCATCATTGTTCCTCCTCAGATTTTATAGATTTACACTTTGCTGATACTCTCCAAACACCTCACGCATTACTCCGCAAATTTCTCCCAGAGTAGCATAGGACCTTACAGCTTCAAGGATATAAGGCATTACATTTTCCTGTCCCTTACAAGCTTTTCTCAGGCTGCTAAGGTTAGCCTCTACCTGAGCGTTATCTCTTTCAGATCTAAGTTTAGCCAGTTTTTCTCTCTGCATCTTACCAACAATAGGGTCAACCTTCAGAAGGTCTTTAGGAGCTTCCTCCTCTACCTTAAACTGGTTCATACCTACGATTATTCTCTTCTCATCCTCTACCTCTCTCTGGTAGTAGTAAGCGGCATCCATGATCTCCTCCTGGATATACCCCTTCTCTATAGCTGCCGGAGCCCCGCCAAGGTCATCGATTTTCTTGATATACTCCATAGCTCTTTTCTCTATCTCGTCTGTCTTAGCTTCTATATAGTATGATCCTCCCAGAGGGTCTATTGTGTTTGTTACTCCGCTTTCATGAGCCACTATCTGCTGGGTTCTCAGTGCTACTCTTACTGAGTCCTCTGTAGGAAGGGCAAGAGCCTCATCCTTGGAGTTTGTGTGAAGGGACTGAGTTCCTCCCATTACTGCAGCAAGGGTCTGGATAGCTACCCTTACAATATTGTTTTCAGGCTGCTGAGCAGTCAGTGTAGAACCACCAGTCTGAGTGTGGAACTTAAGGGCCATGGATTTAGGATTTTTAGCTCCAAATCTGTCCTTCATGATCTTAGCCCATAATCTTCTTGCAGCTCTGTATTTTGCAACCTCTTCAAGAAGGTCGTTGTGGGCATTGAAGAAGAATGAAAGTCTAGGAGCAAAGGAGTCTACATCCAGTCCCGCTTTTATTGCAGCCTCAACATATGCAATACCGTCAGCCAGGGTAAATCCTACTTCCTGGGCAGCTGTGGATCCTGCTTCTCTAATATGGTATCCGGAGATACTGATGGTATTCCACAGGGGAACATCCTTTGAACAATACTCGAAGATATTTGTAATAAGCCTCATTGAAGGATCTGGTGGGAAGATATATGTTCCCCTTGCAACATACTCCTTGAGGATATCATTTTGAATTGTCCCCCTCAGCTTATCTGGGGAAACTCCCTGCTTTTCAGCTACAGCTATATACATAGCAAGGAGAACAGATGCAGGGGCGTTGATTGTCATAGATGTACTTACCTTGTCCAGAGGGATGCCGTCAAAGAGGATCTCCATATCTGCAAGGGAGTCGATGGCTACTCCCACCTTACCTACCTCTCCCTCGGAAAGGGCGTGGTCGGAATCGTATCCTATCTGAGTTGGGAGGTCAAAGGCTACTGAAAGCCCCTTGGACCCCTGTTCGATAAGGTATTTATATCTGTTGTTGGACTCTTCAGCTGTGGCAAAACCAGCATACATTCTCATGGTCCAGAGCCTACCTCTATACATTGTAGGCTGTACCCCCCTTGTATATGGGAACTGCCCCGGGAATCCTATCTTCTCCTGATAGTCAACGGTATTTACATCTCCAGGGGTATAGAGTCTGTTGATCTCATCTCCAGACCCGGTAAAGAAGGTATCATTCCTTTCAGGTCTCTTTTCCAAAGACTTTTCTGTTTTTTCATGGTATTGCTGGTAGTTATCTTGTATCTCCTGCAGTTTTTCCTTGTTAAACATATCTTCCTCCTTGAGATTAAGGTTTATATTAATTTAAAATTTCATACTTCCTGTTTTCAGGAATCTGTCGTGCCAGGAAAGAGCTTCCCCTATGATGTGGGGCTGGTGTCCTCCTACCTCCCTCTCGGCTCTGTCCAGATACTCATGTAGCATCTCCTTGTACTCGGGATGAGCACAGTTATCTATGATGGCTCTGGCCCTTTCCCGAGGAGTAAGTCCTCTGAGGTCAGCTAAGCCCTGCTCAGTAACGATAACCTGAACATCGTGCTCGGTATGATCCACATGGGATACCATTGGTACGATGGATGAAACAAGTCCCTTTTTAGCTGTGGATACTGTAGTGTAGATAGAGATGTAGGCATTTCTGGTGAAGTCCCCAGAGCCTCCGAGACCATTCATCATCTTACTCCCCATAACATTGGTGGAGTTAACGTGGCCATAGATATCCACCTCTATGGCAGTGTTCGTTGCTATAACCCCAAGCTGTCTTGCTATGGAAGGGTTGTTGGAGATCTCCATGGGCCTTAAGATACAATACTTGCTGTAGTGCTCTATATTATTCATAAGTTTTTGCAGACCCGCCTCAGAGGGAGTGAAGGATGTTCCCGATGCTACCTTTACCTTGCCGGCATCGATAAGGTCAAACATGGAATCTTGGATAACTTCTGTATAGCAGGTAAGGTCTTCAAAGTTAGAATCCACAAGTCCTCCAAGAACTGCATTGGCTACAGATCCCACACCAGACTGGAGTGGCAGAAGGTTTTCAGGAAGTCTGCCGCACTTCACTTCGGTTTCCAGGAAGTTTATAATGTGCTTGGAGATCATTCGGGAGTTATCGTCGATGGCTCCCAGGGGTCTTACCTTATCTGTAATCTCAGAGTGGACTATTGCCACGATCTTGTCGGGATCACACTGGATATAAGGTTTTCCTATCCTGTCTCCCGGGTTCTTTATGGGGATGGGATCCCTGAGGGGAGGATTTTCAGTCATATAGATATCGTGAACTCCTTCCAGAGCCAGGGGCTGAGAGGTGTTTATCTCTACAATAACCATGTCGGCATTTTTTACAGCCTGAGGGGAGATCCCTACAGATGTAGATGGAACTATTCCTCCCTCCTCGGTAATGGCAATAGCCTCAACTATAGCCACATTTACTTTCCCAAAGAAGCCGTAGTTGATCATTTGGGGCACATGGGAGAGGTGAAGATCCTGGTATTTGATATCCCCGCTGTTTATTCCCTTTCTGAGATCCTTGTTCGTCTGGTAGGGGAAACGTTTGGCGATGGCTCCCACCCTTGAGAGGGCTCCATCTAGTTCATCTCCCACAGAGGCTCCGGTGATAAGTGTAAGGTTAAGCTTTTCTCCAGTTTCCTCAACTCTTCTGGCTATGGCTAAGGGTACTTCCTTGGGGTATCCAGAGGGAGTAAAACCACTTGTT
This sequence comes from Propionigenium maris DSM 9537, assembly GCF_027925155.1. GTDB lineage: Bacteria > Fusobacteriota > Fusobacteriia > Fusobacteriales > Fusobacteriaceae > Propionigenium > Propionigenium maris. The sequence continues at coordinate 22,095 of NZ_BSDY01000034.1, forward strand.
GCAATAACCATATCTGGATGTATAACCTTGGCAGCTTCATCGGCACTCATTACTCTATTTAGCAGATCATCCCTTCTAATTCTATTCTTTAACATGTGCTCCTCCTTTACATAGGTAGTTTATGAAGTATTATGGTGAATAGTACCATCCCAAAAAGGGCAAATGGATAAGTTGCTCCATAACCGGCAGCTGGGTCATCTGATCCAACAGCGTCTATTGCAACTCCCAGACCAGGAGTTGAGGTCATACCGCCACATATAGCCCCAGATAGCATAATCCAGTTGATCTTAAAGACATATTTTCCTATAACAAATCCAACGATCATAGATACGATTCCTACTGCTGTTGAGACAAAGGCAAGGTATAGTCCTGAACCAGTGAGGGAGTCCACCACTGCAAATCCATATCTGAGACCAACAATTCCCAGGAAGAAAGCAAGTCCAACTTCTCTTATTGTTCCGAGGATCTTTTTGTCCATTCTAAAGTTAAGGAAACCAATCTTTCCAATGTATCCAAGTATCAGTGATATGATGAGAACTCCACCAGTTGACCCCAGGCTGAAGTACCCCAGAGGGCCAAGGTTTATCTTGAGCATTCCGAAGGTATATCCCCCTGCACAGGCCAGGGCAAAGGCGATAAGGTCAAAGGAAACAGGTTCTATATGCTTTACCCCTCCTGCTTCCTCGGCTTCCTTCATCTCGGCCCTGAATGTTTCATACTCCTTCTCCATATTTAAGCCAAAGATCTTGGGGATAAGCCTCATAGCCAGGATAACAATAAGAACTCCAAAGGGATAACCTATAGCATGACCTACCCCCACCCCAGCTTCAGCATTTACCAGAAAGGAATCCATAGCCTCTGGGGGAAGGGAGGTAACCATAGATGCATCTGGGACTGTGCCGGGATTTAAGATGCTCAGTATCCTGTTCTTGTCGTGTTCTGTGAGGTTTGCATAATCTCCAGACCACTCCTTGGCATGATCCCTTGCAGTTTCAAGGGCAGCAGCCAGTCCAGGGGAACTTGTGAGGGCACCGGTATATACTCCGGAAACCTCATATGGGTTGGCCCCATTGCTGAGAACGGTCAGTACATAGGTAGTTCCAGCTCCCAGGAAGGTGATGATAAAACCTAAGATAATAAACTTAGGACCATACTTTTTTATGATGACAGCTATCTTATCTGCAGCAAGAAGGCCTACAGCTGCAACGAAAAGAATAAGAAATAAGCTGAAGAAACCCTTATCTACAACGCTGACCTTTAAAAGCTTTTCAGCGGCACCAACATTTCCCTGGCCGCTCTCTACGACTTTGTTGGCAGCTTTCATAATTGCCCAGCCGATTCCAAGGCCTGTGAACAGGGCACCAGAGGTACCTATTTTCAGGAGTTTACCCAGGAGCATACCTGTGAAGACAGCCAAAAACATAAGCATAAACGGGTTCATAGCCCATTTAATAAAATCAAAATTCATACTCGCCTCCTTAATAAAAGTGATGTTACCCTTTAAAATTTCCTCCTATCTTCAGGTTCCCTCACTCTGCAACTCCGGATTTACAGGGGAAGGTACTTTAATATTTGGAAAATAAAAAAGCTGACCTACCCTGAAATCAGCACTATAAAATAGGCACTGCTTTCACAGGATAAATCAGCTTTAATCTACTAATATTGGAGTAAAGGGTTGCTCTACTCCTTCAGTAAAACCACTAATCAAAATTTATACAATTTTCTAAGGTATTCATATATCGGTCGTGACATATTCGAGATGCAGTAATAAGAGCTTTCTTGGCAGAGCCAAAATACTTTCTTTTAAACTTATCTTCAATAACCTTGAAGTCTTTGAGGTCTTCACCCACCAGTATATCCTTTACATACTTTCGGGAGAGGTCGGTAACGAGGGAACAGTCTGCAGCGACGATCTTGTTGGTAGCAGGCTCTACAACCATACTCACCACTATGACGGAATACATCTCAGAGATGGTAATTCCCTTTGGAACCTTGGAGTATCCGGTAACAAAAATATCTTCCACCTATTCACCTCCCGGAAGGTCATTAATAAAATTTATACATAACATATATTTCATAAAATGAATTTTTCATACGTGATTAACATATGGTGTTCACAATTAGTTTACCCTCAAAGATTGCAAAAGCAAATATTTAAAATGAATATGATCTATATATGTTATAAATTTAACTAAAAAAGAAGTTAAGTTTCGATGGAGAGAAGGGAAAGATTTTCTTTTTTTTAGAAAGATCTCTTTAGAGACTAAAATTAAAGGTTAAGAGGGTATATCAATATCTGTAAAGGGAATGCATACTTTTAAATTTCGGCATTTATAGTGAAAAAAATACTTTTCTAAAAAGGGTTAGGCTTTTGACAAAAATATATAAAATAATCTGAATTACTTCTTTTAAAGAAAAAATATCTCAAAAAAAATAGATTATGAATAAAAACAATGATTTTAGTATATTTTTGAAAGAAGGAAGAAACTTAAAAATCCTTTAGGGAACATCTGAAGGAAGTCATCAAGGTAAACTCCCCCAGGAAAACATTACAGTTGAGAGGGGGCCATTCTTAAGAAAATTAAATGTACATTAATTATCGCAAACACGTATTCTCCTAATAAAATATATGTGTTATAATTCATTCACATTAAAGAAATAGAAGGTTTTTACGAAATATCAATTGTTTCATTCGGGAGGTTGAGATGAAAAAATTATTAGGTGTTTTATTTTTATTATTTACGATAACGGCTTTTGGTTCACCAGTGCTGCCACAGAACTCCAATCTTATGGTAAAGATGGATTCTACCCTGGACTCCAATTCAGCATTTGATGGTCAGATATTTACAGGTACTCTTCAGAGTAATGTTACACTTCAGGATGGAGGAGTAGTTCGTGCAGGATCAAAGGTTTTTGGAAGGGTAATCTCTTCCAACTCAGCGGGGAATATCTCTGGAAGTTCCAGACTGGCAATAACTATTACGGAGCTTCAGGTAGACGGTTTTAACTATGGAATCAATACAACAGCTATAGGTTTTGAGGGAGCAAATCAGGCTGTGGATACTGCTAAAAAAGCAACTGGTGCAGCGGCAATTGGTGGACTCTTTAATAAAGCAAGAGGGTCGAGTGGATCTAAGGGTCTAAAGGTTGGAGGTGCTCTGGGAGCAGGTGCGGGACTTCTGACAAACAGCGGAGCAATAGCAATAAGAGCAGGTGAGATTCTGCAGTTTAAGACAACCACAGCAGTGGTGGTAGGAAAATAATTAAAGGAGCCGGGATTCCCGGCTTTTTTTATTGTATATATAGAATTCGAGATTTATATAAAATAGATACAGTAAATTAAATAGTAACTGCTTTAAGAGAGAGTAAGCGATATTTAATAAAAGTAAAGTATTAAATATTGTAGTAAGTAACCAGTCAAGTAGCAAAAGGGGGTGTTGTCATGTTAAGAGATAATGTCCACAAAAGCCATCATTATTATTTAAGAGACAATTTTATCCAAGGAGAAAAATGGATGGATACAAAGGGAATTATTTGGACTATCGATGATATTAGCGATAATTATATGGTTGTTGAATCTGTTGTCGATGATAAGATAGCCATAAGGAAAATTGAACCCCGGGATTATAGTGAGTTCCTACACCATAAAATGGAAGGCAAAACAAATTAAAAAATACCTTCTAAAAGAGCCGCTTCACTCAAGCGGCTCTTTTCTTATTGATGGATATTTTCTTCATAACACACTGTTGTATTTGTGGAAATTAGTGGCAGATTCCCTTGGATTTTTAATTTTTAAAACACCTCTGGGTTCTAGAGAGAATCTAGCAAAAGAACCTAGGTGAACCATTCTTTTTTCTCCTAGCAAGGAGGGGAAGTTCATAGATTAATGAGCAACCATAGATTAAAATGTTTAACATAAATCTGCCCGAACTTAAAGTAACTGGTGTGGCAGTAGATCTAAGTTGACAGCTTCCCCTCTCTCTTAAATGTGAGATAGTCCATTTATTAATAAAATCAAAGTTTATACGGTTAAAGATATAAGTTTTTAATACATATTGACGCAAATGTCCATGTGTTGTATACATAATTAGAATTTCAGGGAAATGAGTGAATGAATTCAAAAAACTTTAAATCTAAGAAGATTATTATAGATCTAAAAGGAGGTGTGCTATGACTTGAAGGGCACCTGGATGAAATGAAGTGTTTCATTGGGATCTGATTTTTAAAAGGAGGAAAGAGATGAAAAGTAAGTTTTTAATATTAGGGATATTTTTAAGCTTATCTGTATTTTTAGGAGCAGCAGATATGGTAAAGATGGTCTATGGAGGGTATCTGGGACAGAGCAAGGAGGATATCGTTAAATTTAAGGATATCTACACCCAAAAAGAGGAGAAGGAGATGCTCCTTAAGGAGGGAAGGGTGTTCTATCTACCAGCTGAAACTCTACTGGAGAAGAAGCTTGAAAACTTTGGGCGTTACCAGGAATTCGTTTATGATGGAGAAAGTGTATATGCACTAAACCTCTCCACTCAGACAGTTAAATATAACTAAAAGAGGGCTGCATTTTGCAGCTCTTTTTTTATTGTTAAGGAAAGTATAGAATTAAAAACCTAGATTTTTTAGGCTTAGGATTGGAAAAAACTTCAGATATAGTATAAAATAGATCTGATGCATATATTTAAGCATTACAAAATACCGTA
>NZ_BSDY01000035.1 GCF_027925155.1 Propionigenium maris DSM 9537
TCCTACGGGGTACCACTTAAAACTTAATATGGTTGGGTTCCCGAGTGGCCAAAGGGAGCAGACTGTAAATCTGCCGGCTCCGCCTTCGAAGGTTCGAATCCTTCCCCAACCACCATTTTAAGTTTTAGACATGTACATAGGTATGGGGGTGTAGCTCAGTTGGTTAGAGTGCCTGCCTGTCACGCAGGATGTCGCGAGTTCGAATCTCGTCACTCCCGCCAGTTACTTTATTAAAAGTCTGGCGATTAAATCAAGTTTAATCTTGACTATTAATAAGTAAGCCCACTAATAATCTGAAGTCCTTTGACTTTTGGAATAACTAATTCTTCCAGAGTGGATTTATTCCGGTCGCTAGAAGAATTGTTAAGACGCCGCCTTAGCTCATCTGGTAGAGCAGCTGACTTGTAATCAGCAGGTGATTGGTTCGACTCCGATAGGCGGCACCATTTATAACTTAATAAGCGAAAGCTTAAGCCACTAGAAAAGATTTTAATCTTTTCTAACTGACGAAATTTTCAAGAATGATTTCACATCATTCGCCAGAAAATTTGTCAAGTTCTTTGCGGGGGTGGCGGAATTGGCAGACGCGCTAGACTTAGGATCTAGTGTCTTTGACGTGGGAGTTCAAGTCTCCCCCTCCGCACCATATTTTGATTTTAAACCAGTCATAAGACTGGTTTTTTTAATACCTTACCGTTGCTTCTCACTTAATACAGTTGAAATGTATTTCATATAAAAAGACGTCTGAAAAAATCAATCGAATGCCACTCTTTTGTGATGGGCAACGGCCTTTTCTAGACTTCTTTTCTTATATTTCATCTACGATATTTTCAAACGGTCGATATAAAAGAGTCTATCTAAAGCTAAAATAAAAACATTAAAATACCTTTTATTAAATAAGCCTTATGAAAAAATACACCTCAACAGTAAGGTGATCTTCTCCCAACAAAGTATAAAAGACGGTATTTTGGATTTGAGAACCTTCTCTGACTATTTAACAGACTATCGTAGAGAGATTTTAAAATAAAATATTGACTAGAGTTTTTGGTGGTGCTACCCTTATATCATAGCACCACTTTTTTATCTATAAACCCTTATAAACTTTAGATAAAAGTAAAAATAACTTAGGAGCATATTTTTTAGGAAAGGAATAAAAATGACTGTTAAAAAAGAATATTTAGGAGAATGGTGGATATCTAGTGATCCAGAAAATAAGGTTAGTGGAGTACTGACTATAACTGATGATGATTTTGACTTAAAGTTGATAGGTAGCTTTAAGCAACTAAAACAAGCTTTTTCTTCAATTTCAGTTACTTCTGAAAGAATCGATTTAATTTTAGGATATTCTACATGTGGAAAAAATATTTCTTTATTAAATTGTTCTAGCAAAGGATTTCAAATGAGTTTTCCAGGTACTATTACTGAAAGCTTTTCTCCTAGAGAGATTATTGTAGGAAATCATTATTCTGACTTGGAAGAGATAAAATTTAAATCTATAAATATTTCTTATGACTATTTAGAATACTGGTTAAATATGAGGTTATTTAGTGAAGAAATTGAATTTGAAAAAGGAAATAAAAACAGAACCAATTCAATATCCGTAAAATACAATTTAGCCGAATCTATGGAATATAAATATGTTAATAGTAAGTTAAGCTTTCATTCTGGTGCTGCACTTTCAGGAGACAGAATAAAAGATCGTTCGATAGTTCAAAATTCTTATCTCACTTTTACCTCCCTTAATAATTATTCTTTAGAAGAAGTCTATCAAATAATAGGTGAATTTAAATCTTTATTAACAATTGCTTGTGCTAAAGAAGTATCTGAAAAAAATCTAGAAGGATTAGATCTATATGATAAAAAAATTAAATTATTGTACAGACCATTTAATGATCAAAATTGCAAGAAATCTATTCAGTTACGTAAGCTATTATTCTCTTTTCAAGATATCGAAGATTTTAATACTTTCTTAAAAAATTGGAAAGTTAAGTATGAATTGTTAGAACCTGTTATCCATTATTTTGTAGATGCTCATACTGAAGGTGTCCATAGCCAGATCTCATTTCTAAAGATAACACAAGCTTTAGAAGCATTTTCAAGACGAACGGTAAAAAAATGGGAAAGGGAAAAACAAGAATCAGAAGTTCGAATCAATAAAGTATTGAAAATGATAAATAATCAAGATGATAAAGAATGGTTAAGTGATATTTTAATAAATGTTTCAGAACCATCGCAAGTAAATAGATTTAAAAACCTCCTTCAAAGAACAAGGTTTTTATCTAGCTTCAATAGTAAAATTATTAATTCTATGGCTTATAAGATTACCCAAACTAGAAACTATTATACACATTTTAATGAAGGTCTAAGAAGTAAAATTTTATCTTTCCATGATATGTTCTATATTGAAATATATTTAATTTATGTTTTACATTGTTTAATACTTTTAGAATTAGGGTTTTCTGAGGAATTTATAAAGAATAATATAGATAGCGGAAATAAGCTATCTTTTGCAGTGAAAGAAATTAAAGAGATAATCTAATATTTAAGATTTTGCTGTAAAAGATCAAATATATTCTAGAACTTTTCAGGTCAGTGTAATTTCAAAGGCTTTCTCTCTGCACTAAAATTTTTTGATGACCTTAAAGAACAGTCAATTCTGTTCTTTTTTATTTTTTGAATCATAATAGTTCGAATTAATTTAAAATTCTTTAGGAATTTGAAGGAATATTTATAATTCAGCTAAAATACTAATATAATGTTCATTTTAAAAAGGAGAAGTTTATGAGACGACTAAAAAGGTATAATCAGGTAGGATGGCTATGTATTACTTATTCTATCCTACTTATTCCTTTTTCAACAATTATTGATGAAATTTTGGGGTATGATGATTTGACTAGTAAATCTACAGCTTTTATTCTTTCTGCAATATCAGCAGGGCTTATAGCATATATTTTTTTATCTTTTAAAGAACTAATAAATTTAAAATTTAAATTTTTTAAGATTAATACTTTAATCGATATTTATGTAGTTGCTATTTTAGTAGCTAAATTATTTTACTTTATATTACCTTCAACTTTTGCCTTAGTTTTAATGGGGATAGCTCAAATTTTCTCAGGAATAATTCAAGCTGTTTTTTCTATCAAACTATTGGATATAGATGGAGATGGAAAGTTCAAAGCTTTATCAATTTCTATGCTTCTTACAGGAATTTTAATAGGAAGTATAGGTAAAATTTCAAGTCTCCCCCTCCGTATCATTTACTTAAAATAACTAAAACATATAGATAAAAATATTACGTAAGAGCTTTAATTTTTAAGGCTCTTTTTTATTAGTCTACACTATTATATATAATGTATAGTTTTTGAAATCTTGAAACTATGAACAAAGTAGTTTTCTACTGTGAAGCTTAGCAACTATGAACTCAATTTTTTAAAATCAAGCTTCATAAAATGGTTACGATTAATTTATTAAACTTCAGACAGAATCCCCTTTCAACCTGATAGAGCTTTATCGGAAAATATTAGCTAAGCCGTTATACAGTATAAGTTCCGCAGTGTTTTGCATCATTTTAAACTTCCAGAACGAGGACTGTAGCTCGAAAAGGCTATAGAGGAACCATCTAACTGTTGAAGGATTTGAAAGAGGCGCCCTTTCTTGGGTACTTTCTTTGGGCAAGCAAAGAAAGTACATTTATATAAATAAAGCTATGTTACTAAAAAAAATAGAACTCAGACTAACAATTATTAAAAAGCAAGTTTTCAAAATTCAAAAAAACTTTACTCAAAAGCCAAGACGGGATTGACCCCGTCTTTTTTATACTTTATTGAAAAAATCACACTTTTAAATTCATAATAATAAATTTTCAACCCAAAATAGACAATGGAAAGAATTTCATATTTTTTTATTGAGTTTTTCAAATATAAGGGTACCTCTATTCTCCTTATTTATTAAGCTTTTCAGGGGATCAGAGCAACAAAAGTTCGCTTATAACTTGTCAAAATATTGTGTTCGTTAAAAACTTAAAATTGACTTAAATCTATAAAAATGGTATCATTACCAAACAGATAACTATTTTATTAATACAAATTAGAAAAAAGGAGCAACTAAAATTATGAACGAAACACAAAGTAAAGTAGGTTTTAAACCGTTTGTTTCCATGGACACTGTAATCCCTGAAACAAGTATTGTCGCTATTATCCTTGGAATAATTTTTGCAATGGTCTTTGCTGCTGCAAATGTATATCTTGGACTAAAAACTGGACTGACTATCGCCGCTGCACTTCCTGCATCGATTCTTGGAACAAGTATCCTAAAGGGTCTGTTCAGAAGAAACTCGATCCTGGAGGCTAACCTTGTAGCTGCCACAGCTGCTGTGGGAGAATCAATTGCCGGTGGTATTATCTTTACACTTCCTGCTATCATTATATGGGGGAAGGATCTTGGGGTTGTATCTATTGCTGTTATCACTATGCTAGGTGGTCTTGTGGGAATGCTATTTGTAGTTCCATTTAGAGAGTACCTTATTGTTGAGGAGCACGGGAAGCTTATGTTCCCTGAGTCTGTTGCTGCCTATGAGATCCTTGTTAATGCCAACAAGGGTGGAGAAGGATTTAAGACTGTATTAAAGGGTCTTGGAATGGGAGGAGCCTTCAAGTTCCTTTCTGGAGGATTCGGACTGTGGACTGAGGGTCCAACTTGGATAATCGCTAAGCTTGGAACTGCCTTCGGATTCAACGCTGTTGCATCTCTTCTTGGAGTTGGATTCATCGTTGGTACTGGAGTAGCTATCCTTATGTTTGCAGGAGCTCTTCTTGCATGGTTTGGTTTCATCCCACTTATCAAGTTTATAGGTATGGGAATCGATACTCCTATCTTCCCTGCTACAAAGCTTATCAGTGAGATGGCTCCTATTGAGATCTGGTCATACTATATCAGATATATTGGTGCTGGTGCCGTTGCTGTAGGTGGATTTATCTCCCTTGCAAAGTCTGCACCTGCTATCGTAAGCTCATTTAGAGAGGCTATGAAGGGATTACAGGCGGAGAAGGCTGCTCACCACGTTGAGAGACAGCACATGGACACTCCACTTACTTGGGTAGGAGCTGGAGCTATAGCTGTATTCCTTATTACATGGCTTGTACCACTTGCTTCTGGAGTACCTAAGATAGGACTTGCTGTAGCTATCCTTGTTGTATTCTTTGCATTCTTCTTCGGTGTTGTATCTGCAAGAATGTGTGGTATCATGGGAGCTTCCAACAACCCTGTATCAGGTATGACAATTGCATCTCTTCTTGTAATTGCATCTGTAATCAAGATGTCTGGAATCAACCCTGAGCTTGGTAAGGTAGTGGCTATTATAGCTGCTGGTATTGTATGTGTATCTATCGCCACAAGTGGTGGAGTGGCTCAGTCACTTAAGCACACTTACCTAATTGGTGGTACACCTAAGAAGATCGAGTGGACTATGTATGCTGGACTTGTGTTCTCTGCATTTGCTGCTGGTGGAGTAGTACTTATGCTACACAACGCCTTTGGTCTTGGTTCAAGTGCTGTACCTGCTCCTCAGGCGGGACTTATGCAGATGCTGTCTGAAGGTGTTATGACTGGTAACATCCCTTGGACACTTGTTATTATCGGAGCTATCATAGGTATCTTCATAGAGCTTCTAGGTCTTCCTATACTTCCAATTGCTCTTGGACTGTACCTTCCAATCTCTCTTTCAGCTGCTATCCTTACTGGAGCAATTGTTAGAAAGATCGTTGATACTAAGTACGCTAAGGATAAGGCTGAATCGGAAAAGAGAGTTGAAAAGGGTATCCTTCTATGCTCTGGTCTGGTAGCTGGAGACGCACTAATTGGTATCCTAATTGCTGTATTCATTACCCTTGGAAAGGACCTGACTGTAGTAGGAGCAAAGCTTGGTGCTATCTCTACTAACTCAACTGTGGCATTTGCTATCTTTGTGGCACTGGCTACTTGGATCTATGTTCAGGTAGTTTCTGGAAAGGTTGAAAAGAAGTAGGTGTAACCTTAAGGAGGAGATATGAGTAAAGAAGTTAATTTTCTTGATATGGTTCCTGTGCGACTTCATGACAACTACAGGGAGGTAGATGGGGTGGTCCACCTCATCTTCACCCACGATAAGCTAGTTGAGAAATTCCTAAGATGGATGGTGAAGAAGGGAAGAACAAGCACCCTTGAACTTGATAAACTGGGAAGCAACGCCTGGAAGGCATTTGACGGTCAAAACACCGTCTACGATATCATAAATCTCCTCCTTACAATGGAGGACGATACCTATGAATCAATGGAACAGAGAATCATTATGTTTATAAGGCTTCTCATTAAAAAGAAGCTTATCAGATTAGATGAAAAGTAGTCCCCAGGGGCTGCTTTTTTTTATTTTACACTGCCCAAAAGAAGGATTTTCCTCCATTTATGGTAAAGAACTCTTAAGAGACGGGGGGATACTTGGAATAAAATTATTAAGGAGGGCACATAATGGAAGATTGGATGATAAACCTCACTGAAGAGGAGAAGCAAACACTGGAACCTGTTCCCAACTACGAGGGGTTCTTTACCTACTCCGATAAGTTTGGAACACACTACCTTATGAAGGATAATGAGGTACTTCACAAGGGGAAGGAGATAGAGGTATTCAGCAATGGTGACTATGCTGTTACCACAGACTATGATATCTGGTCCCTCTACAGGGGCGAGGAGAAGCTCTGCGAGGGAGTATGGGTCCTCAGCCACAGCAACAAGAGCTTTACATTTAAGTACTACAATGAAACTATAGGTAGATATATAATAGAAACTGTGGGAGCCGACGGTGAGAAGCTGGATGAGGTAGAGGTAAGTAACGAAGATATAGCACACACAAGAACGGACTATATGAACTTTGTATAACCCTTTCTAATCTTATGCAATGGGTTTATATCTATGGCTATGATCTATAATTATATGTTTTAAGATAAAGGGTGCCCTTACTGGGTACCCTTTATCTTATCTTCAAGGGTTCTAAATACAAAGGCCACCACAAGGGCCGAGATAACTCCAAGGCTTGTATCCAAAACCCTGTGGATGGCGTAGAACTCACTTGAAATATTGTCCAGGTTGGTTGAGATGGCCAAAAATACTATACAGGCCATGTTTGCAGGTGCCTTTAATATCTCTGAACATATATATACTATAATGAAGATCCCTACTGCAAAGGAGGTTATGGACTGAGGAAGGTGGTTGTAGAAGAGAATTCCCATCCCTGCCCCAACTATGGTCCCGTATACCCTCTTAATTCCCAATCTGAAGACCTCCTTATAACAAGTCTGAGATACTACTGCTGCTGCTATTCCCGCATAGAACAATGAATTTATTCCAAGTAACCTTCCTATAAAAAGAGTTAAAAATATCGATACCGCTGTAATTATGGAAATCCTTAAGCTGTCCCTCATGATCTATACCCCACCTTTGATTTTTTTAAATTATACAATATTTCATTAAATTTTTTATTAAACTTTAGCAAAATATAAGATTTTAAGGAAACCCTCAAAAGTCCAGTAAGTTTTCATATTTAATCTTGACACAATGTTCCAAGTAAGTATATAATTACGGTAGATATTATCTTCAGGGCAGGGTGAAATTCCCGACCGGCGGTATAGTCCGCGAAGACCTCCTTCAGGTCTTGATTTGGTGAGATTCCAAAACCGACAGTATAGTCTGGATGAAAGAAGATCAATAGGCAGCACAGGGGGATACTCTGTTTTGCTTTATTCTTTTTAAACTATGCCCAGAATTTGATTCTGGGTTTTTTATTGTCCTGACAAAATTTAAGGAGGATATATGAAGGTATTAGAGGGTAACTTTGACGGAAAAGGATTAAAAGTAGGAATAATTGCAGGAAGATTTAATGAGTTTATCTCTTCAAAGCTTGTGGGAGGAGCAGAGGATGCTCTTAAGAGACACGGAGTAGAGGAGATAGAGCTTGCTTGGACACCAGGTGCCTATGAGATGCCACTTGTTGCACAGAAGATGGCTAGATCTGGAAAGTACGACGCTGTAATCACATTAGGAGCTGTAATCAAGGGATCTACGCCTCACTTCGACTACGTGTGTGCTGAGGTATCCAAGGGAGTAGCATCTGTATCTCTAGAGACTGGAGTTCCTGTGGTATTCGGAGTACTTACTACAAACACTATCGAGGAAGCTATTGAAAGAGCCGGAACAAAGGCTGGAAACAAGGGATTCGATGCTGGTATGACAGCTATTGAGATGGTTAACCTGTTAAAGGGTATGTAGTATGGACCACTTAAAATATATGAAGCTGGCTCTTGAGCTGGCTGCCAAAGGGGCTGGAAGTGTAAATCCAAATCCTATGGTTGGTGCTGTGGTGGTGAAGGATGATAAGATCATAGGCAGAGGGTACCATAGATATTATGGAGGGCCCCATGCTGAGGTATATGCTCTGGAGGAGGCCGGTTCCCAGACTAAGGGAGCTACAATCTATGTTACACTGGAGCCTTGTTCACATTATGGGAAGACACCCCCATGTGCCGAAAAGATCATAGAGATGGGAATAAAAAGATGTGTTGTGGCCTCACTGGACCCCAATCCCCTGGTTGCAGGGAAGGGAATACAGATGATGCTGGATGCCGGCATAGAGGTAGAGACGGGCATCCTGGCTGAGGAAGCAGATAAGCTCAACAGGATCTTTATGAAGTACATTACCAGCAAAAAACCATACCTGTTTTTAAAGTGTGCCATCACTCTAGACGGAAAGATTGCCACTGAAACAGGAAGCTCCAAGTGGATCACAAATGCCACTTCCAGGGAGAGGGTACAGCAGTTAAGACACAACCTCATGGGAATCATGATAGGGGTAAATACCTTAATTGCCGATAATCCAAGCCTTACAGCAAGGATAGAGGGGGGAATAGACCCCTACAGGATAGTTATCGATCCTGAGCTTAAGACACCTATGGATTCAAAGTTTGTACAGGCCACAGACGGGAAGAGTATTATTGTAACCTCCTGTGAAAACTCCTATAAAACATCTGAATATAAGGAGATGGGAGTAAGGTTTGTAGAGCTAGAAGGCAAGGAATTTAAGTTAGAGGATATCCTTGTGGAGCTAGGTAGGTTAAAGATAGATTCCATTATGCTAGAGGGGGGAAGATACCTTATATCTAAAGCCTTTAAAGAAGAAGCCATAGATGGGGGCGAGATCTTTATAGCTCCAAAGATATTAGGGGACAGCAATGCAATCTCCTTTATAGATGGATTTAATATCCAAAATATAAGCGATGGAATAGAGCTGAAAAACACAAAGTTTAACACCTACGGAGACAATATCTCTGTGGAATTTTATAATAATTAAGGGGGTGACCCTCATTTTTACAGGATTAGTAGAGGAGATGGGTAGAGTAATCTCGGTAACACCGGGAGAAAAATCCATCAAACTAAAGATAGAGTGCAGCAAGGTTCTTGAGGGAGCAAAGCTTGGAGATAGTATTGCAACCAATGGTACATGCCTTACTGCCACTGAGATAGGAAAGAACTACTTTACCGCCGACTGTATGTATGAGACGGTGAAGAGAACCAACCTCAGCAGACTAAAGAGCGGGGACAGAGTAAACCTTGAGAAGTCCCTTACCCTTGCCACTCCCCTGGGAGGCCACCTGGTAACTGGAGATGTGGACTGCGAGGGACAGCTGGTTTCCATCACAAGGGAGGGTATCGCCAAGATCTATGAGATAAAGGTAGAGGCGAGGCTTATGAAGTATATTGTTGAAAAGGGAAGGGTTACCCTAGATGGAGCCAGCCTGACAATAGTTGACTTCACCCAGGATACCCTAAGTGTATCCCTTATTCCCCATACCCAGGAGATGATTACTCTGGGATATAAGAGTGTGGGAAGCTATGTCAATGTAGAGATGGACCTGATAGGAAAATACGTGGAGAGGATGCTTTCCTTCAAGGAGCCCAAGAAATCCAAGAGCAAGATAGATGAAAACTTCCTTATGGAGAACGGCTTCTTTTAAATTAGGAGATGATACAATGTTAGATAGAATAGAAGATGCAATTGAAGATATAAGAAATGGTAAACCAATCATAGTTGTAGATGATGAAAATAGGGAGAATGAAGGAGATATCCTCATGTCCGCTGAAAATGCTACCTATGAGGCTGTAAACTTTATGGCAACCTATGCCAGAGGTTTAACTTGTGTACCTATGACCCAGGAGAGAGCGGAGTTTCTTAACCTGACTCAGATGGTTGGAAAAAACACAGATCCAAAGGGAACGGCATTTACAGTATCGGTAGATTCTGTAGAGGGGACTACAACAGGTATCTCAGTGGCTGACAGGCTAAAGACAATTGTAGACCTTGCTGACCACAATAAGAGAGCATGGGATTTCCAGAGACCGGGACACATCTTTCCCCTTGTAGCAAAGGAGGGTGGCGTTCTTGTCAGAGACGGTCATACAGAGGCTGCTGTAGACTTTGCCAGATTAGCTGGGCTAGCTCCAGTGGGAGTTATCTGTGAGATCTTAAAGGATGACGGAACTATGGCCAGACTTCCTGATCTGAAGATCTTTGCCAAGGAGCACAACTTAAAGCTGGTTTCCATCGAGGACCTCATTAAGTACAGAAAGGAGCACGATATCCTTATCAAGGAGGAGGCAAGAGCTAAGATGCCTACCCAGTCGGGAGACTTTGATATCGTAGCCTTCGATAACCAACTGGACCACAAGGAGCACATTGCCTTGGTAAAGGGAGAGGTAAAAGATAAGGAGGATGTTCTTATCAGAATACACTCTGAGTGCTTTACAGGGGATATCCTTGGATCTAAGAGGTGTGACTGCGGACTTCAGCTTCAGACAGCTATGAAGAGGATCGAAGACGAGGGAGAGGGAATTATCCTCTACCTGAGACAGGAGGGAAGAGGGATCGGACTTCTCAACAAGATAAGAGCCTACGATCTTCAGGATAAAGGCTACGACACTGTTGAAGCCAATGAACAGCTTGGATTTGAGGCTGACCTCAGAGACTACGCTGTAGCTTCTCAGATGCTAAAGGCGCTGGGAGTAAAATCTGTAAGGCTTATGACCAACAACTTCAGAAAGGTGGATGGTCTGAGAGCCTATGGAGTTGATGTTAAGCAGAGAAAGGGAATAGAGGTGCCCCACAACAAGGAAAATAAGAGGTATCTTGAAACCAAGAGGGAAAAGCTTGGACATAAGTTAAAGTTAGATGACAAGAAGTAAGATCAAATAAAAATGCTATCCTATGGATAGCATTTTTTTATTACTTAAGTTTTTATAGAATTTGTTAAATTTTCAGAGTATTCTCTTCCTCATGATATGTATCTTCTTGTCCTCTAGATATTCTACTTCGTTGTAGCCTAATTTCTTATAAAAATCACAGGCTGTTATACCTGAGGGAACTGTGAGCTCAGAGATCCCCTTGCCTTTCGCCAGCTCCTCTACCTCATCCATCAGTATCCTTCCTATCCCCCTTCCATGACAATCAGTTTTTACAAACACAGTAAAGACCGTCCAGTTATTGTCTCTGGCCTTTCCAAAGGTCCCCAGACTGGCTGTTCCCACTACTCCCTCTGTACCTTCTGCTACCAGCATATTCCTCTCTCCTGCTAGCCTCATAATGGTCTCTGGAGTAAAGTGTTCAACATAGCTATTGATCTCCTGAGGAGTATAGTTCCTTGAGTTGACCTCTATAAGGTTTCTGCATATGATCTCTGAAACAGCCTCTGCATCCCCTGCTTCTATCCCTCTTACTCTGATCCCTTCCATAGATCCTCCCCCTGCCAAGTATAATCCTTCAATTATAGCTCAAGGCTCTAAAGGAAACAATGTATTCTATAAATAAAAAAAGAGGCTAACTAAATGTTAGCCTCTGAATAGTTATTAGTTAGCTCCTCTTACTTCTGCTACAGACTTAAGCTTGAAGTTCTTGAAGACCATTCCTCCAATTGTTCCAGCTATTAGACCAGTTATTGCACATGCTACTGCAACGATAGTTACTGTCTTAGCGTCGTTAAATCCGTACATTACCATCAGACCTGCGATTGGAGTTGCTGTTCCGATAGCGTTGTTGATTAGTCCTACCTTTGCAATTATAACTCCAGTCATAGCTCCACCGATGAAGTTAGTTACATATACAGGAATTGGGTTTGCTGAGATAAGGTCTGCCTGAGTAAGTGGCTCGATAGCTACTGCGATAGTAGTTGATCTGTCCTTAAACAGCTTGTGGAAAAGTACACCGTTCATGAATGATGATCCCATTACAGAAAGTGCTCCAATTGCCATTGGTACTCCAGTTAGACCAAGCATAGCTGTAAGTGCCATAGATGAAAGTGGTGCTGTTGCTACCATTGTAATTACTCCACCAAGTACGATTCCCATGATTATTGGGCTTGTATTTGCTGCGTTTTCAATGATCTTTCCAATGTTAAGAAGAGTTGCGTTTACCACTGGGTCTGAAATTGTAGCTACAAATCTAGCTAGCGGTGCTGCAAGTACGATAACTGCAATAAGGTCCGCTCCCTGAGGTACCTTCTCCTCGATCTTAGGTACAACGAATGATAGTACATAACCAGCTAGGAATCCTGGAATAATTCCAAATCCTGCAACTGATGCTCCAACTAGTACTGCATATGTTGGGTTAACTCCAAGTGCGATAGGTACAAGTGCTGCTGCTGCTACACCACCCATAGATCCTGAAGCTGCTCCAAGTCCCTTTAAAAACTCTATTCCAAATAGATCTCCACCTACGAAATAGTGGAATGCCTCTACAAGGAAACTAGCTGTTGCTGCTCCTGCCAGTGCACCCATTGCCTTTGATCCCTTAGGCATCTTTAAACTAAATAGTGAAAATCCTGCTAAAACAACGAAAAGTAATACTACTCCTTTTAATATTTCCATTTCTCCTCCTAAATTTTTGAAAATTGTTTAAGAATTTGTCAATATGTATGTTTTCATTATTCTGTAAAACAAATTCTTGTTCCCAAGTTGAATAAAATGTTTTTTCTGTAATGTTTTTCACATCACTCGAGTAGTTTACCACTTTTTCTGAAAAAATCCAAGGTTTTTTTCAAAAAAATGAAAAAAAATATATTAAAATCAAATTTTTGGTTTGCTTATATTACACTTTTCTGAAAAAATCATCACTTTTTTGTAGATATATTTAATGGGTGTAAACTATTACTTTACACATAGGGAGAATACTTTTCATTAAAGGGTTTGACAAGGCTACTAAAAAATGTTAATATCATTAAAATATAAAATTTTGGAAGCGATTTATCTCATATAAGCTGCTAATAGGGTGCAGTGTTTCTACGGTTGACCTCAAATCAACCTCTATGAGTGGAAGTTTTAATATACTTAAAAGCTTAAAGGCCTAAGTATATACTTTCACCATATATGGGTGGAGTATGTACTTAGGTTTTTTAATTATCAACTATATTTCAGAGGGGGAATTCTCAATGCTTAACGGAAAAATTATCAAGGAAGCTATTACTTTTGACGATGTACTACTGGTACCTCAAAAATCGGAAGTGCTACCTAGCTCAGTATCACTAAAAACAAATCTTACTAAAAACATCACATTAAATATGCCTATATTAAGTGCTGCTATGGATACAGTTACTGAATCTAAGCTGGCTATTGCCATCGCCAGACAGGGAGGGCTTGGTTTCATCCACAAAAACATGTCTATAGAGGAGCAGGCTTCAGAGGTAGATAAGGTTAAGAGAAATGAAAGCGGAATGATCAAGGATCCAATCACTCTTAACAGAGACTCGACTCTAGCTGATGCAGATGAGATCATGGGAAGATATAAGATATCAGGTCTTCCAGTTGTTGAGGAGGATGGAACTCTTGTGGGGATCATCACAAACAGAGATCTTAAATATAGAAAGGATCTGGATATAAAGGTAGAAGAGATTATGACCAAGGAGGATCTGGTTACTGCACCTGTAGATACAACTCTAGAGGAAGCTACAGATATCCTTTTAGAAAACAGAATCGAGAAGCTTCCAATTGTTGATAAAGAGTTTAAGCTTAAGGGGCTTATCACTATAAAGGATATAGATAATATTGTAGAGTATCCAAATGCATGTAAGGATAGCCAGGGAAGACTTAGAGTAGGAGGGGCTGTCGGAGTAGGGGCAGATACCCTGGAGAGAGTTACAGCACTTGTAGAGGCTGGAGTGGATATCATCACTGTAGACTCAGCTCACGGGCACTCTCAGGGGGTTATAGACACTGTAAGAGCTATCAAGGAGAAGTTCCCTAAACTAGATGTAATCGGTGGAAATATTGTTACAGCTCAGGCTGCTGTAGACCTTACAGACGCTGGAGCAGATGCTGTAAAGGTTGGAGTAGGTCCTGGTTCTATCTGTACTACAAGAGTAGTTGCAGGGGTAGGAGTACCTCAGATCTCTGCTGTAAACGATGTATATGAGGTGTGTAAGGAGAGAGGTATAGGAGTAATCGCCGATGGTGGTATCAAGCTCTCTGGAGATATTGTAAAGGCCATTGCTGCTGGAGCAGATTGTGTAATGCTTGGAGGTCTTCTTGCAGGTACTGAGGAGGCTCCTGGAGAGGAGATTATCTTCGAGGGAAGAAGATTTAAGGTATATGTTGGAATGGGATCCCTTGCAGCGATGAAGAGAGGATCAAGTGACAGATACTTCCAGGGGAAATCTGCAGCTAAGAAGCTGGTTCCTGAGGGAATAGAGGGAAGAGTAGCTTACAAAGGAAAGTTAGAGGATGTAACATTCCAGCTGTGCGGTGGACTTAGAGCAGGTATGGGATACTGTGGTACTCCTACTATATCCGACCTTAAGAAAGACGGTAAATTTGTAAAGATCACTGGAGCAGGACTAAGCGAGTCTCACCCACACGATATCAGTATAACTAAGGAAGCACCAAACTACCACAAGTAAAATCTATGAAGATATTAAAAGCCAGAAGGATGTTTACCTTCTGGCTTTTTTACTACCTTAATATAGGAAACATTTTACTTAAAGGAGTCTCTTTTTCTAGTCATAATTTGGATAAAAAAAAAGACCGCTAAAAAGCGGTCCTTAATCTTTTAAATTAGATCATCTTCTTGATGTCATTTGAAATGAACTGAGCCTTAGCTCCGAAGATAGCCTGAACTCCATTCTGTCCTACTTTTAGAACTCCTGATGCCCCAAGCTTCTTAAGCTCTGCGTCATTTACCTTACTTGTATCCTTAACCTCTACTCTAAGTCTAGTAATACAAGCATCTACAGTTACAAGGTTTTCCTTTCCTCCAAGAGCATCGATAGCTAATACTGCTAACTCATGTCCTTCAAGGTGTACAGTTTCCTCAACCTCATCCTCTTCTCTTCCTGGAGTCTTAAGGTCAAACTTTCTGATGAAAAATCTAAATCCGAAGTAGTAGATAACAGCAAATGCTAGTCCTACAACTACTACCATTAGGTAGTTAGTCTGGAATCCCTTTGTTCCTGGAAGAACACCAAACATTATATAGTCGATAACTCCTCCTGAGAATGTCATACCTATTCTTACATTTAAGATGTTCATTAGCATGAATGAAGTTGCTGCAAAGATACAGTGGATTCCGTAAAGTACTGGTGCCACAAATAGGAATGCAAATTCAATTGGCTCTGTGATTCCTGTTAGGAATGATGTAAGAGCTGCTGAGAATAAGATACCTCCAGCAAGCTTCTTCTTGTCAGCCTTAGCTTCATGGTACATAGCTAGCGCTGCTGCTGGAAGACCAAACATCATGAATGGGAATTTACCAGTCATAAACTTACCTGCTCCAAAGTAGCTGTCAGATGAGAATGACTTAACTCCGTCTGCAAGCATCTGGAACCAGATTCTGTTATCTCCATTTACTACCTCACCAGCTGCACTTGTGTACTCTCCAAACTGGAACCAGAATGGTGAATAGAAGATGTGGTGTAGTCCAAATGGAATTAATGCTCTCTCAATAAGACCAAAGATAAATGTCGATAGGTTAGTTGCATTAGGGTCGTTAGCTATCTGAGATAGTGCTGCAAGACCACCCTGGATTGGCTGCCAGATTGTTGGCATTGCAAGACCTACGATAAATCCTACTAGAGCTGACATGATTGGTACTAGTCTCTTTCCTGCAAAGAATCCTAGGTAAGCTGGAAGCTCTGTCTTGTGGAACTTGTTATACATAGTTGCACCAATAATACCTGCAATTAGACCACCAAATACTCCTGTTTGAAGAGTTGGTGTACCTAATACACTTGCATAAGCTGGATTTCCAGCTGCTAAACCTGCTGCTGCATCTGTAAGGTTACCCATTGTAACGTTCATTACAAGCATTGCCACGATACCAGCAAGACCTGCTACTCCGTCTCCTCCTGCTAGACCAATAGCTGCTCCAACAGCAAATAGTAGTGGTAAGTTAGAGAAGATTACTCCTCCTGCGTCTGTCATCAGACCAATTCCTGAGTGTGCTCCTACTGCTAGGAAGATACCGGCTGCAGGTAGTATTGCGATTGGTGTCATAAGTGCCTTACCTATAGTAGATAACTTTGCAAAAAATTTCATACTTTATCCCTCCATTTTACTTTATAGTTTATTTCTTAATTTTAACCTTCATTAAAAGTTCTCCAACTTTTACATCTCCAGAAGCTACAACTTTAAGCTCCTCTACCTCATCCATGTTGTTGATGATAACTGGAGTTCTGATCGACTTAGCGTTTTCTCTGATATACTCTAAGTCATACTTTACAAGTTCATCCCCTGGTTTAACTTCGCTTCCTGGCTCAGCTACTCTTGTAAATCCTTCCCCGTTTAGTTTTACAGTGTCGATACCAAAGTGAACGATCATCTCAAGACCATCTTCAGTTTCAAAACTTACAGCGTGGTTTGTTTCAAATATATCAATCTCACCAACTACAGGAGAATGTACAGAACCAGCTGTAGGCTCTATTCCACAACCATCTCCGATCATCTTTCCTGCAAAAGCTTCATCAGGTACTTCTGAAAGGTCAATTACCCTTCCATTTAGTGGTGAGTATATCTCTATCCAATCTTCCTTAGTATCTTTCTTCTTTTTGAAAAAATCAAAAAGTCCCATATCTTATCCTCCTTCAAATTTCCACGTTCAAGTGTTTGCTTTATGTATAGTAGTGTATTTTTTTGTAACTTTTACTCCAATATATTAACCCCTTTGTTTCCTTTTGTCAAGAATTTATCAAAAAAAATGAGCCTTTTTTTCAATATTTTATATTAACTTGACTTATTTTCTGAAAGTATAGTATTATCAATCATATAAGTTTAAAATAAAAAACAGGTGATATATCAAATGTCTAAGAAAAAAACTAATGAAAAGAGATACCAAGTAATTGAACCCTTTCTCAAGGGAGAAAAAAAGCTCAAAGAAATTGAAAATGAATCCGGCATCTCCTACGCTACCTTAAAGAGGTGGGTAAAATCATATAAGGAGACTGGCATCTCCGGCCTCGAAAAAAAGGTTCGTAAGGATAAAAGCCAGCACAGAAGCATCAGTGACCGCACTATGGATTTCATCAAAAAAACCTATGAAGCCAATCCAAATATCAAGATCTCCTCTCTCTATAAGAAGTGCTGCACCTTTCTAAAGGATATAAATGAGGACAGTATCAGTTACAACACCGTATATAGAATTGTAAACAACCTGGATAAATATATACAGTCCCATGCTGAGCTTCACATAGAAAGAGTCAAACGCAAAAACCAAGCCTACAGAATGACCCACACCCTATTGGATATAGAAGTTTTAGATCCTACAACAGGAAGTTACTCCAAACCCCTTCTCTATATCTGCTACGATACTGCTACCCTTGACATACTTAACTACAAACTATCATTTCAAGAATTTACACTGAAGGAATCTCTCTTCCTTTTAAGGGATACCATCCTAAAGGTTCAGGACAACACCGATACAGATATCTTAATAGAGAGCTTTATCATCGATTCCTTTAAGGTAAAGGATCAAAAGAGAATCCAGGAAGTCAAAGAACAAACTGGAATCGCTACCTATAACTCTGTAAAAACAGTGGATGAAATAGAGAGGTTTATCTCCTTCCTTAGGGAAGACATCCTGAAGATCCTTCTCCATTCAGGTCAAAGTGTAGACCTAGACTCACTGGATAAGCTGATCTTTTCATATATATATATGTCTGCTAAGGAGTATCGTGGAAGCTGCAGGATCTCATCTACAAGGTCTCCCTTAGAGGAAAGTTTAGATATCCTACTTGAAGAGTCTCAAAGGTATATTCAGGAGTATGGAATTAGGTTTAAGAATAACCTCTATAAAAACTCAGCTTTAAAATCTCAGGTAGGATCCAAGGCTACAATTAAGTATGATCCTCTAAATCCCGGATCCATAGTTGTCTATATTGAAGGGAACTATCTTTGCACTGCATACAGCAGTTAACTTTTAATTCTGCTCCCTAATATAATACTCTGAGTCTCCATACATTCCTTTTCCTATAAGTAAAAATATGCAGGTCCTAGGACCTGCATATCTTCTTTCTATCTAAAACTATTATAATATTTTTTTCCACCGTTTATCGAAGAGTTTAAAAGTTTTCCCTCTCTAAACTTTAATATCCTACGTTTTGGTATATCCATTACCTTTCCTGTTTTAGGGTTTCTGATCTTTATGGCATTTCTCTCCTGAAACTCCCATTTACCCCAACCTACAAGCTTTACATCTTCCCCCTTGCTCACGCACTCCTCTAAGATCTCTAAAAAAGCTTCTACAGCTCTAGTAGTACTCTCCTTACAGTTGAAGTTTCCTCTCTTCCTATACAAGTCAATAAATTCATTTTTTTTCATAACCTATAATCCTCCATATACCGTATATTGTCTTAGGTATAGGATACAATATCATCTCAAAATTTATTAATTACGTTAAGCTTAACCAGCTTAAGTTTTCTTAAGTTAAAAGAAATCTATCGTTTTTGTTTTTAGTGTTGAAGTATCTTGCTATAAATTGATAGTTAACTATATAGCCCTGTCTATCTGCTCAGTGAGCCTCTCTTACCCTATAAATACTTCAAAAAATAAAAAAAGCATTCTTACGAATGCTTTAAGGTCAAATGGTGCCTAGAAATGGATTCGAACCATCGACCGCTCGGGTATGAACCGAGTGCTCTAGCCAACTGAGCTATCTAGGCAGTGGTGGTGAGGGAAGGATTCGAACCTTCGAAGGCGGAGCCGGCAGATTTACAGTCTGCTCCCTTTGGCCACTCGGGAACCTCACCATTGTAGTGGTACCCCGTAGGAGAATTGAACTCCTGTCTACAGAGTGAAAATCTGGTATCCTAACCACTGGACGAACGGGGCATATGGTGGTCACAACTGGACTTGAACCAGTGACCCCCTGCTTGTAAGGCAGGTGCTCTCCCAACTGAGCTATGCGACCATATATGATATTAAGTTGTAAATGGTGCCGCCTATCGGAGTCGAACCAATCACCTGCTGATTACAAGTCAGCTGCTCTACCAGATGAGCTAAGGCGGCATATTGTTCTTTTTTCAAGAACCTCTATCCTTGGTTTATCACGCTTCTCTCTTTGAGGCGTTCCCCCTCGGACAAGATATATAATATCATAAGTAGTGGCCTGTGTCAAAGGTTTTTTTATTTTTTTTAATAAATAAAAGCAACGTGACGTTGTATCCTGATAATTAGTCAAAATACTGGTTACTTCATGCAATTTTTTATAAATTTTATTCTTTCCTTAATAATAAAAAAAACTCTTCCTTTAAGAAGAGTTTAATCTAAACGATCGGAAAAATATTCCAGCAGGTTTGGAAGGTCCTTGGACACATACTCCCAGGTATGAGCTTCTCCCCTATAAAGACTTCCGCTAAAGCTAACCCTGTACTTTTTAAGCCTTCCCACAACATCGATCCACTGCTGAAGCATTAGGTAGGGAGCCCTGTCCTCATCCCCTACACTTAGGTAGAAGTGCCTATCCAAAAGTTTTTCAGGGGATTTATAGTGTAATAGCTTTATAAGTGAGTAGGGATCCTGCTTTATTATCTGGTGCCCGAAGGATCCAAATACATCTAAGAAGTGCTTCTTATCCTTGCTTCCAAATACAAAGGGAGGTACATAGAGTATCTTAATAATCCTCATGACCCTTCTGTTTACCGACAGTCTTATAAGACTTATGGCTCCTGCAAAGCTTCCCATAACCTTAAATATCTCAATATTTCTCAGGCCAAGCTTAAAAGCTCCGTGTCCTCCCATGGAAAACCCAGCAATTCCAACCTCCGATATAGGATACTCGGATTTTATTTGAGGAATCAACTCCTTAATAAAGTAGGATTCATACTTCCTCTCCTTGTTCTTTGTAAAGTTAGCATACCAGCTTTCCCCATCATAACCGGAATCTGGTATAACCATTACCATCTCCTTTATCTTTCCCTTAGCCAGGGCCATCTCATAGTTTTCTATTATTCTTCCCTTGGAGATCCAGTCATCTGCCACATCTCTTATTCCGTGAAGGAAAAATAAACAGGGATACTTTTTACCCTCAAGCTTCTTGGGAGATATTACAATATACCTCATCCTTTCATGGGCATATTCACTCTCTATATGGCAGGTTCTTACATTTAAGTCGCTGCTGTAGGGAACCGATCCTTCATCTACCCCCTTTAAAAGCTTTTCCCTGTAGGAAACCTCCTGGTAGCTCAGTATTCTCTTTATCTTTTTGTTAATCTTTTTATCACTGGTATTTGTAAGTATATAGAAGATAAGTACTGCAAACACCCCTGCCAAAATATACATCAATATAATCATCCGCCTTTTTTTACTAGCATATTGAATTATAGCAAAATAGAGTTAAAAAGTAAAATCCTTGCAATTAAAAAACTGCCAGCTTGTGCTGGCAGCATAAGTATTAGTATTGTGCATTTTTAGGTGTTCTTGGGAATGGAATTACGTCTCTGATGTTTGTCATTCCTGTGATATACATCATCATTCTTTCAAATCCAAGACCGTAACCTGAGTGCGGGAAGCTTCCGTACTTTCTAAGGTCTAGGTAGAAGTCGTAGTCCTCTAGATCCATACCTTCCTTCTTTATCTTATCCTCTAAGATTTCAAGGTTGTCCTCTCTCTGAGATCCACCGATAATCTCTCCGATTCCTGGTGCAAGAAGGTCCATAGCTCTTACAGTTTTCCCATCCTCGTTGAGCTTCATGTAGAATGCCTTGATCTCCTTTGGATAATCAGTTACAAATACCGGCTTCTTAAAGTGCTCCTCAGAAAGGTATCTCTCATGCTCCGACTGAAGGTCTATTCCCCACTTAACTGGGAATTCAAACTTCTTACCACAGTTTTCAAGAATCTCAATAGCCTCTGTATAAGTTACTCTTCCAAACTCATTGTTTAATACGTTGTTTAGCTTATCGATAAGCCCCTTCTCGATAAACTGGTTGAAGAACTCTATCTCCTCTGGACATTCATCCATTACATGCTTAATGATGAACTTTATCATGTCCTCTCCTAGCTCCATATTTGCCTCTAGGTCTCCAAATGCAATCTCAGGTTCTATCATCCAGAACTCATTTGCGTGTCTAGATGTGTTTGAGTTTTCTGCTCTGAATGTTGGTCCAAATGTATAAACATTTCTAAATGCTGCACAATAAGTCTCAACATTTAGCTGACCACTTACTGTAAGGTTAGTTTCCTTACCAAAGAAGTCCTGCTTTGTATCAATCTCTCCCTTATCAGTTCTTGGAAGATCATTCATATCAAGAGTTGTTACTCTGAACATCTCTCCTGCACCTTCACAGTCTGAACCAGTTATAATTGGAGTGTGTACATATACAAATCCATTTTCCTGGAAAAATTTATGAATAGCATAAGCCAGTACCGATCTTACTCTGAATACTGCATTGAATGTATTTGTTCTTGGTCTTAAGTGTGCGATCTCTCTAAGATACTCAAATGTGTGTCTCTTATTTTGTAGCGGGTAAGCAAGGTCTGCTTTCTGATATATCTCTACATCAGTTGCCTGGATCTCAAATGTCTGTCCCTTTCCCTGAGATTCTACAACCTTTCCCTTTACTATTAGAGATGAGGAGATAGATGCTTTTGAGATCTCTTCGAAGTTCTCTAGGTTAGTATCAAATACTACCTGAACCCCCTTGAAGAAAGACCCGTCATTTAGTTCGATAAATCCAAAGTTTTTTTGTGCTCTTATCTTTTTTAGCCAACCTGAAAGGATAACTTCTTTACCGATGAAGTCTTCTGTGTTTCTGTAAAGACTTTTTACTAGTGCTTTTTCCATTCTTACTTCCCCCTGTTATTCTGATTTTATGGTTATTTTATAATTTATGTTTTGTACTTCAATTAATTTCTAACGCTTGGATCATTCTCGTCTACTATCTTAATATTTTCAAGGTGACCTCTTACCTGAGCTCTGAACTTTTCCAGATACAGCTTTCTGTATTTTTGTCTTTCACCTTGCTCCTCTGCTGTCAGCTCTCTCTTCTTAGCTTCTCCTGCATAGTAGTTTACCTTTTCAATAATATCCTTCATTTCCACTGGGTGTTACCTCCTAATCCAAAACAATAAAAAAACTCTTTACGAGTAAACGTAAAGAGTCCTAGCTTTCATAATAAACCTATCCTTAGGTTAAAGAAAGTACGGAGTCTCTAAAAGAGTACTCGATACCCTTTGCTTTAACGCAGCAACTACGTCCACATCTACTCACTTTCGTTTTCGAATGGCAGCTCCAAGGTGTTCTTCATTTAGGGCTTCATTACTGGACTCACACCATAACCAGCTCGCTTAAAACTACTTCCCTTAACTACTCTCCTCTTCATGGCTTTTACAAGGTATCTATTTATTTTTAATTATTATACATCTTATTTTAGATTTTGTCAAACTGAAGATACTCCTAGTCCACTAAGACTACACTTTCCTTATAGTGTGTTCTTACAAACCTCTTTACTTCAGGGCTCTTTAGGAGCGCCTTCAGCTTCTCTATCTCCTTCAAATCCTTGCTTTTTGACCGGCATACAAGAAGGTTGGCATACTCCTCATTGTACTCCTCTAGATAGAGTGAATCCTTTGAAGGCATGTAGCCGTTTTCAAGCATATAGTTGGCATTTACCACTATGGCATCTACCTCATCTATGATCTTATACAGGTAGTTGGAGCTTATCTCTGTAATCTCAAGGTTTCTGGGATTCTCCAGTATTGCATTGTTTTCATCCAGTGTTATGAGACCTGTTCTTTCCAGCAGTTTCAGAGCCCTTATCTTATTACTTTCATCATTGGGAATAGCTATCCTTCCCTCGATGGCCTTTATGCTCTTCACCCTGTTGGAGTAGATTCCCATCCTTTCAAAATGAATCCTTCCTACAGACACCAGTTTAGTTCTCTTTTCGATGTTGAAGACATCTAAAAAGTCCTTGTGCTGAAAATAGTTGACGTCTATCCTTCCCTCCTCTAAATCAAAGTTTGGCTGATTATAGTCGGAATACTCCACTATATCTATCTTAAACCCCTCATTTTTGAAGGTTTCCTGTATAAACTTAAGTATTTCTCCCTGAGGAACAGGCGTAACCCCTACCCTTAGGGTTTTTTCTTTTTTCTCTTTTCCAAAAAATGCAAAGGATGCGCTGGAAAAAATAAGAAACACCATTAAACTTATAATACTTTTCTTCACCAAATCTATTCACCTCTTAAGGGATTATATCACATTCTCCCTTCCAGTTTAAGAGTTAAGAGTATTTTGTTTCAAAACCCAACTAAATTCTTTCTGCTATCTGCTGGAAGTAGAATGTTACAAACCTTCTTCCCATCTTCTTCAGTTTAGCAATATCCTTATCATATGAAGTTATAAGCTCTCCTATACCTATTAGGTATAGTCTGCATATAAACCTTATGAACTCCAGATCTTCCTCTTCTATATTTGGATTATTTTCCCTTACATTTGTAGTTATCTTGTCCTGGAAGTAGTTTCCAAGTTCCCTCTGTACATTTTCATACTTTGTTCCTACATTTCTGTGTAAAAGAATATAAGTCTTGTCATAGTTAGCTGTATAGATATCTATTAGTTTATTGAAAAAGAATAAGCTTCTGCCCTCTACTGTATGCTCATCCTTCTCCATGCCCCTTTTAAATAGATCCTTCAGCTCATCATATACATCTGCTACTATACTATTAAACAGTGTTTCCTTGTTTTGATAGTATCTGTAAAGATTCCCAATTGGAATTCCAGATGAATTTGATATCTTTCTCATCGTAGCATTCTTGTAGCCGCTGTTCTTAAACTCCTTTATAGCGGCCTTAAGTATCTTCTTCCTAACCTCTTCCTTTTTTACTTGCATAACTCCCCCTCAAAAAAGAATTTTCATTATCTTTAGATTATCATTACAGGTTCCAATTGTCAACTATTAACTGTATTTATCCTTTATCGTTTTTTTATTCACATTTAAGATTATTCCAAGGGATACAAATACCGTGAGTGTTGAGCTTCCTCCATAGCTAAAGATGGGAAGTGGTAATCCAGTTACAGGCATTAATCCTGTAGCTACATAAAGATTCATAAGCATCTGAGTGAAGATGAGCCCTATTAACCCCACTACCAGATACTTACCAAAGTAGTCCTTGGCCATTGTAGCTGTATTTATACCTATCTTCAATATAAATAGAAATATAAGAATTACAGAGAGCATCATCATAAACCCCCACTCCTCTGCCAGAGATGATGAGATAAAATCTGTATGGATCTCAGGAAGGTAGTTGTACTTCTGAATACCATTTCCATATCCCCTTCCTACAATTCCCCCATTTCCCATGGCAATTAGGGACTGTATTACCTGATATCCTACCCCCATATCCCTTTCATTTCCTTTAAGGAGTATGTTTACATAGCTGGTAATCCTCTGCATCCTGTACCCTCCATCTATATCTCCGAAGTAGAAGATGGATATTACTCCAGCAAAAAAAGTAGGTGCCAGGGTCAACACTCCCACAATAAGCTTTTTACTTATGGGAGATACCAGCAGCATACAGGCTGTTATTGCCAGATAGTGTATCGTTGTTCCCAGATCCCCCTGAAGAAATACAAGGAGACAAAATATAAATACCACTGGAGCCAGAGCTATAAATATCCCCAGAGTTTTAAGCTTCTTTCTGTAGGATACCTCTAGGAAGTGAGCCAGAATAATAACATAGGCCACTTTGAAAAACTCCGATGGCTGAAGGGTAAAGGGACCTACCCTTACCCACCCTATTGCTCCGTTTATATGTGGAACTAAACTAGGCATAACCTTTGATCCTATAAGTATCCCTATTAAAATTGTTACAGAGACTATAAATAATGAGTTCCTTACCTTCTTTCTCTGATAGAAGTCATAGGGAATACACATAGTTGTAAGAAGGGCTCCCGCTCCTACACTCAGCCAGATAATGTGCTTTAGAGGATCTCCCATGGATAAAAATATATCCTTTCCAGATGTTACTACCCTGTAAAAGGTAGTACTGATCATATTAGCTATACTGAATATCATTAATATAAAAACCGAGCACAGTACAGCCCCTCTTTGGAGCTTTCCTCCCCTCTGTATCCGGTCATAATCTAATTTATTTTCTATAGATAGCTTTTCATAGTATATACTTTGCTTTTCTACCTTCACTCCATCACCAACCTTTATAATTTACTCACAATAATTATAACACAACTTTAATCTATAACTAAAAAAGACCCTTTAAAATTCATAAAAATTTTAAACAGGCCTCATATACCTATACCTTTAATTTCTCCAAAAAATAAAAATGGCGCTTCCAGCGGGGCTCGAACCTGCGACAACGCGATTAACAGTCGCGCGCTCTACCAACTGAGCTATGGAAGCGTCTTTGCTTGGCAAGTTCCTATCCTCCCAGGGGGCTGCCCCCCAAGTACTTTCAGCGTTTACGGGCTTAACTTCTGGGTTCGATATGTGACCAGGTGTACCTCCGTAGCTATTCTCACCAAGCTATCTATTG
>NZ_BSDY01000036.1 GCF_027925155.1 Propionigenium maris DSM 9537
TATATGCAGTTTAGAAAGAATAAGCCGGGGCTTATCAGTAGTATCTTTATTCCTCTCATTGGTGAGAAGGGAGCCCAGGGACCAATAGGTAAAACAGTGGATATACTTGCTATATTTGCTACAGTTGCAGGGGTAGCTACATCCCTTGGACTTGGAACATATCAGATAAACAGTGGTCTTAACTACCTCTTTGGAGTACCTGAAAATGGTACTGTACAGGTAATAATAGTAGTGGTGGTAACAGTTGCCTTTATGCTGTCTGCAGTTACTGGGCTGGACAAGGGAATCAAGTTCCTGTCCAACTTAAATGTGGGAATAGCAGGGGTACTGGTACTCATCTCCTTCATCTTAGGACCTACACTTCTGATACTAAATGCTTTTGTGGATAACCTTGGAGCCTACCTTGCTGCTCTTCCACGTGAGAGCTTCCAGATAGGTGCCTTCAACGATGAGCCTTGGTATGGTTGGTGGACTATCTTCTACTGGGCATGGTGGATTGCATGGGCACCATTTACAGGAGCCTTTATAGCTAGAATATCCAAGGGAAGAACTATAAGAGAGTTTATCTCTGGAGTGCTACTAGCTCCAACACTAGCATCATTTATCTGGTTTGCAGTATTCGGATCTATGGGTATCAATCAGGGAGTAGAAGTAGCAGGGGAAGCAATCAAGTCAACATCTACAGCATTCTTTGTGGTAATGAGCAGCTATCCTATGGGAGGTCTAATCTCCATGGTAACCCTGGCTCTTATCTGTACATTCTTTGTAACTTCAGCAGACTCGGCTACCTTCGTTCTTGGAATGATGAGTTCCAATGGAGATCTGAACCCGTCTACTAAGAGAAAGGTTATCTGGGGAACTATCCAGTCCCTTCTTGCGCTGGCTCTAATGCTAGGAAGTGCCAATGGACTGAAGATGCTTCAGACTATCTCCATAGCAGGGGCGTTCCCATTTGCCTTTGTAATGATCTTCTGTATGATAGCTCTTATAAAGATGTTGAGGGCAGAAAATCTCAGTGAGATAAAGGACGATTAATTAGTCATATAACACCCTTATAATTAGAAGGGCGCCTGCAGCTGCAGGCGCTCTTTTGTTTTTCAGAAATAAATTCATCTACCCCACGAAGGAAAAGTCAGGGGTTTTAAAGGTTATGCAGGAATCTCCTCTACTTCTTTAACTCTTCCAAAGGTCTTCAAGATGGAATCTTCCAGTTCATTTAGAAGGGTATATCTTTTTCTATACTGCCCCCTCTTCTTGCTGGGAACACTGAGGATATCCTTTCTCTCCAAGGTCTCAGGAAGCTTCCATAGTCCAGAATCGGTCCTCCATCCATTTAGAGATTCCCAGAAGGCGTCGTAGCTGGAGTGGATACTTCTCTTTCTCTTGTATCTCTCAGCAGTATATACGTGATGATCGTTTCCTACGCATATCTTCTCTGTGGAGAGGTTTAGGGCTTCCTCCAAGAAGTAGAGGGATTCCATAAGGGCTTTCTTTGGAAAGATACCGTAGAGGTTTTTAGTAGCTGCTTTTATCAGGTTGTGATCGGTATCTCTGTGACCTCCCTGGAGTCCCCCGATAAAGGTTCTGAAGCTGCTGCCATCCCTTTGTATGCTGTATGTGAGGGTTGCAAGGGTGAGGTCCTCTGAGTCTGTGATGATGAGGTTGAACTCCCCCTCCTTGTCGAAACGGGGGTAGAGGGCGAAAACTACCTTGAACTCCTCCTGGTTATTTCCTGTTATGCTGCCAACCTGAACTCTTCCCTGGGTATAGAGTTCCTCTCTGATATCTGCGGGGAAGACCTTGTCGAGATATCCATAGCTGTCCTTTATAGTTTGGAGTTTTTCTTCCATGCTGGTGGAGCTGCTCATATAGGGTCTGTGAAGCTTGCTCACCAGGATGGGGTAGGTAAAGACTGTTGTTGAAAGGAAGTCGTGTTCCAGTATGAAGTCTGTAAGGTTATTCACCCATGGGTAGTAGAGAAGAGTTCTCAGGGCAAACCTCATCTTCTTCTTTCCTGTATTGAGCTGCCCCTTCTTGCTTCCCTGGGACATAAGTTTTAAATAAAAAAGTATGTTTCTCATATTGAATCTCCTTTAGTGTACGAATTGCACTTTTGTTTACTATGGAGATATGATATCAGAATAGGATTTAAATATAAGGGCTCCCTCACAAAAGGCAGTAAAATATACACAAAACTGCTAAATCCATGAAGGTACAGAAAAAGGGCTCGGAAAATCCGAGCCCTTTAATTGAGAATCTAGATATTTAAGGTGAGCTTATCCTTAAAGACCGATCCCTCCATCTTTTTCAGGATCCGTCTTCCCAAGGAGAGGGTGACTCCCCCGGTAAAGAGAAGAAGCTCATCCCTGAAGTTGATGGATTTAAGTCTGGCTTTGTTGATTATACAGCCCCTCTCCACTCTTAAAAACTCCCCTGTGAGAATCTCTTCCACCTCTCCCAGGGATACCTTGGAGAGGTAGGTTTCTCCGTCTACCAGGGTAAAAACAGATCTTCTGAGAAGACGGTCGTAGGAGATGTAGGCGATCTCCTCCCTTTTAATAAGGGAGACGGAGGTGGCAGTCTCTATTCTGATATACTCTACCTCCTCCCTGTAAAACTCTCGGAGGATGCCTTCCAGGAGAATAAAGTCTCTCTTGGAGATCATATCAAAGAGGGAGCCGGCTTTTAAAAGCTCCCTGGCCACAGAAGTGGTGGAGTTACCCATTAGAACAACAGCCTTTTCTATAAGGGAAAGGTATTCGGTACTGCTTTCAGGTGTAAAGGTCTCATCCAGGATAACCAGGGAGCACTCCTCCAGAAGCCTCGGAGAGTTCCTGACATCTAGAAAATTGCCCTCTATAGTATTGCAGATGAGAAGGTAGGTGGGATTACTCACCCACAGCCCGATCTTAAACATGGCTATCCACCTCTTCTATAAGGGAATCTATCTCTTTCAAGACACTCTCCTTGATGGAATCCTTGACCTTCCCTTCCTCCATGGAGGATCCCAGAAGGATCAGCTCCCTGAGCTCCATAAGCCTGGTACCCATGGTAAAGCTGTCCATGGAGGGACCTTCTAGGAGACTCTCCCTGTAGTGGATCCTGAGGGCTACTCCTGGAAGCTCCTCTACCAGCTCCTCCAGAGCTCTTCTTTCAAAGATCTTCAGGGGATAGAGGGGGGAAAGCCTTAGGGAAAGAATAGCTCTTTTATTGAGGGTTCCGGTGAAGAAGAGTGTCCCTTCTTCATCCTTCTCAGGAGTTACTCCGTTAAAGTCCACATCCAGTGAGATATGGGACACAGGTATAACTTTTCCTACCTCCCCCTCAACGAGGGATTTTAGCTGGGACAGGGTAGCAACCTCCCCCTCCTTGAAGAGGATCCTGCTCATGGAGAAGTGCTGGGACTCCACTGAATTTCTCAGGTTCAAGTAGAAGATATCGGTCATAAGGATCACCCCGAGGACTGTGAGGGTGTAGTTGAAGTTCCTAGTATATATGAGGTAGATGTAGGCTAAAAATGTTATATAGTTTAACCTCACAGACCACCAGAAGCTGTACCTTAAGAGGTTGTACTCCCGGGAGTCGGAAAAGATATAGGCCTTGAAGAGGACCAGAATAAATACAGATAAAAATGTATAGATCTCCACTACGCTGTCCAGGCGTCCATTTTCAAACTCATGGAAGGTATAGTACCAGCTAAAAACAGTGAGAACAGCAGCTACCAGGGTGAAGCTGAACTCCTTTCTCCACTTTACCCTTGATGTATTTCTTACAAGGGGGTAGATGCTGCTTAAAAATATAATGGTGGCTATTGTGGGGAAGAGAAACTCCCTTACAGCAAAGAGGATATCACACATGAAGATAAGGGCATTGCTTCCCTTGGTGTAAAAGAGGAGGTCTATTATCCTCTGAAAATCAAAGAATAGAAGAAATCCCGTAAAGATGATCTGCAGTATAAGAAGCAGACCTACTCCCCTTTTCACAAGGTCGGCAAGGGGAAGTTTTACCCTATCCATAACCCAGTAGAGGAGGGCAAATCCCAAAAATACCTCAAAGAAGAGGGAAAGCTTGAATACATACTTCCACCAGTGAAGATCGTAGAACTTTAATCCCAGAATAACAAATCTCAGGGAGATAATTGCCAAAAGGGAGTAGGTAGCCACTTCCAGAAGCTTGTTTCTGTGCTTGTTTATCACCTTAGATGTGGATAGTATCAGAAGAGAGGTTATAAAGAGCATGGAGTAAAGAAATACAGACTGCTTCTTATCAAAGGCAGAAGCTGTGAAGAAAACTTTTGGTAGCTCCTGGTATCCCTCCCTTCTTTTAAAGGGAATGAATCTAACTTCATTGTTATATCTCAGCTGAAGGGTGTAGTCTCCCTCCTCTAAATCAAATATATAGATGTCCTCCAGGAGATCAAAGGTATCGATTTCCATCTCCTGCCCCTCCTGATTATAGACCTCAATATCCACAAGGCTATAGATCTCGGGGAGCTTTTCCAGACCCACTTCGATCTTCAGGTAGTCCTGGGGAGTAACCGGATAAAGGAGAAATATCAGATAGATAAGGGGAAGAGCCAGAAGGCTCCAAAGCTTTTTTATGTTCATTTAAACCTCCATTACTTTTAGTTTAATTGGTTTGTGGATTCTAAAGTACATTATATCATCTTTTCACTCTTACCATAAGTGAGGGAGAGGGAAGTTATTGTACTATTCAAGGAAGGTCCCGTGAAAGGAGCGTTCCACTAATAGCTTATATCAGAAATAATAATCTATAGCCAGGGAGGTTGCACAAAGTATCTGCTTTTTCACACAAAGGGTTACTCTAGGGGAGGATTTGTGGAGAGAGAAGGGGAAGCAAATGAAAAGGACTTCCCAAGGGGGAAGTCCTAGAGTAAGGCACCTGGAAGCCATAAACTTGCAGTAGCTTCCTAGTTGCTCTCAGTGACATAGAGAGACCAGTTTCCCAGGTTTTCTTTGTGGACTACCTGGATATCTCTGCTGTCTACCATTTTAGCTGAGTAGGACTCCTTCATAGCCCTTACAGGCTCCCTTTCAGCAACTGTGACTCTGCTAGACAGGGCCACTCCCAATACAGCTATAGCCGCAACACATAATAACTTTTTCATCTTCATCACCCTTATCTTAATTTATTTAAAGTCTTTAGCTTTCACCGGAGATAGTTTGAAACTTTCTCTGTAGATCACACCACAATAAATCTCTGAAAATTAAACCTTGGAGGCATGATAGTTTATTTATACATAGAAAAAAATAATAAATCCACGACACTTGTCTTTTTAGTCATCAAAATTTATTAAATTTTTATTTTTAAGCTACTGCTATTTGAATGGAACGAAAGAGATAGAGGGGGTTAGAAAGGGAAGTTAGAAGGGGGAGGAAGGTTTGAAAATATTTATGGGGAAGTTATGTTGACAGCTCCCCTTAGAATTGTTTATAATGCAATTAA
Organism: Propionigenium maris DSM 9537; assembly: GCF_027925155.1. Lineage (GTDB taxonomy): Bacteria > Fusobacteriota > Fusobacteriia > Fusobacteriales > Fusobacteriaceae > Propionigenium > Propionigenium maris. The sequence goes on from NZ_BSDY01000036.1 coordinate 5,467, forward strand.
AGAAATATAAGAAACCGGGAGCTTTTGCTGAGAGGAGATTCGATCTCGACCGTCTGACTGGACCCACTGGGGAAGGGAAATGTAGTTATCATTAATCAGACTGTAAAGAGTCTGATTTTTTTTTGAAAAATTATGGGGGAAGTATGTACTGGGATATACACTGTCATGCTGATCGTCTCACAGAGGATGAGATGGAGGAAGCTGTAAAAAGGAAGGTAGTAGTAGGGGCTGTGGCCATGGATATGGAGAGTGCCCGAAAGATGCTCCGGTTAAAGGAGAGATACCCTGAAAATATAAGGGTCTTTCTGGGAATCCATCCCGAGGTGGAGGGCAGCCAGGAGGAGGCAGAGGAGATGCTGAACCTCATAGAAAAGAGAAGAGACCTCCTAGACGGTATAGGGGAGGTAGGGATACCCTACTTCTATATGGAGGGGAAGAGCTCTGAGGAGAGAAAGGCCATAAAGAAGAGGGGGGCAGAGCTCCTTGAGAGGTTTGTTGAAACAGCTGCAAGGTATGATCTTCCCCTGAACCTTCATGTGGTAGGGGATGATGTAGGGATAGTCCTTCCCATCCTTGAAGGATACGGAATCAGAGGAGCTCTCTTTCACTGGTATGAGGGAGGGGATGAACACCTGAAAAGGTTGGTAGATGCAGGACATTTTATATCTGTGAGCCCGGAGATAGTGACAAATCAGCACTACTTTGATTTTGTAAAGGGGATCCCCCTGGAACGGCTTCTCCTGGAAAGCGACGCTCCCTGTCCATATGGGGAGGAGAGGGGAGTTCCTACAATGATATTTCAGGTGGCTGAGAGTCTGGCTGAGTACCACGGGATAGAAGTAGAAAAGCTGCTAAGGATAGCAGGGGAAAATACCCTGAAATATCTTAGGGCAGGGGAGTAGAAAGGATTCAAAAGCAGATAAATTTATAAAAATAAAGAGATAAAAGGAGAGAAGGATGGCACTGGCAAACTTAGATATTCAGATACTACCAAGTTTAGAGGGAGGAACGGAGAAGGATAAGTACAGGGTGATAGACGCTGTAATAGAGTATATTCAGGGGACGGGACTTAAGTATGAGGTGGGAGCCCTTGGAACTGCTGTAGAGGGAGAGTTTGAGGAACTATTAGAGGTACTGAAGAAATCCCAGGAGATCTGCTTTACCTATGGAGCAGACAGGGTATGTACTGTGGCAAAATTTGATCACAAGAAAGAGGGAATCACTATAGATGAAAAAGTGGCAAAGTTTAGAAAATAACCTGTTGTTTATGGGAATACTCACAGGGATGGTAGTTCTTACAGAACTCCTTGTGAGGTACAGGGATATACCTACGTACATACTTCCAGCTCCCACCAGGGTGATAGGAGCCATGATGGAGCAGAGGGAGATACTTCTGAGTCATAGTGGGGTAACTGTGGCAGAGTCCCTTATAGGCTTTGGGGTGGCTATAATTTTAGCTCTGATACTTGGAGGGCTAATCTACCCCTTTAAGAGGGTGAAGGAGATACTCTATCCCTTTCTCCTCATCTCCCAGACTATACCTCTGATTGCAATAGCTCCCATTATCCTCATATGGATGGGGTTTGGGGTGTTCCCAAAGATAGTTATAGTGGTGCTTATCTGCACCTTTCCCATTCTGGTAAGTTTTCTAGAGGGGCTGGATCAGGTGGACAGGGAGCTTATAGACCTTATGAGGGTTATGAGGGCAGACAGAAATACAATTTTCTTTAAGGGAATCCTCCCGGGAAGTCTGCCAAACTTTTTTGCAGGACTTAAGATAGCGGCTACCTATGCAGTGATGGGAGCTGTAATCGGTGAGTGGCTGGGGGCAGAGAGGGGGCTGGGAATATATATGACCAGAGCCATAAGCTCATTTAGAACAGATAATTTATTTGGGGCAATAATAGTGGTGGTAGCTCTGAGCATATCACTGTTTAAGGCAGTGGAAGGGATAGAAAAACTGCTCATGCCCTGGAAGAAAAAATAGGAAGATCATGGAAAAGGAGAGAAGAAGAATGAAAAGGTTATTACTATTATTTATGGTTGTGGCAAGTGTGGTAATGGGGGCAGAGAAGAAGATAACAGCGGTACTGGACTGGACTCCAAATACCAACCACACAGGACTATATGTGGCAGATGCACTGGGATACTTCAAGGAGGAGGGACTGGATGTTAAGATAATTCAGCCTGCCAACGGGACAGCGGATCAGCTGGTAGCCAGCGGAAGGGCAGATTTTGGTATAAGTTATCAGGAATCTATTACCTTTGCAAGGCTTGAAGGAGTTCCCATTGTATCCCTTGCTGCGATAATCCAACACAATACCTCTGGGTTTGCTTCGGTAAAATCCAAGGGGATAGAGAGTCCCAAGGACTTTGAGGGTAAAAACTACGGGGGATGGGGTTCTCCAGTGGAAACAGCAACCCTTAAGGAGCTCATGACAAGAGACGGGGGAGATTTCAGTAAGGTAAATGTTCTCACAACGGGGGATATGGACTTCTTCCAGGCCAGCAAGAATCACGTGGACTTTGCATGGGTATTTGAGGGATGGACCAATATAGAGGCCAGACTAAAGGGACATGAGATCAACTATATTCCACTAAATAAATACTCGGAAGCTCTGGACTACTATACACCGGTTATCACTACAAATGAAAGAAAGATAACCAGAGACAGGGAGAGCGTGAAGAAGTTTATGAGAGCGGTGAGGAGGGGATATGAGTATGCCATGAAAAATCCAGAGGCAGCAGCGGATATCTTAGTTGCAGCGGTGCCAGAGCTGGATAAAAACCTTGTAAGGGAGAGTCAGAAGTTCCTTGCTGGAAAGTATCAGGAGGATGCACCATACTGGGGAAGACAAAAGGAGTCGGTGTGGGTAAACTACCAGGAGTGGCTATTTAACAATGGACTTATAGAGAAGAAATCAGATATGAAGAAAGCCTTTACCAATGAGTTTGTAGAGGATTAAATTTGAAGGAAAGAGGAAGCCATGAAGGTTCTTGATATAAAAAAATTAGAGAAAAGGTTTGATACAATTCAGGTGCTAGAGGATATAGAGCTCCATATAGAGAGGGGAGAGTTTATATCCATAGTGGGGCCCAGCGGATGCGGAAAGAGCACCCTCTTTAAGATAATAACGGGACTTATCAGGGAGTATAGGGGAGAGGTAAGGATAGAGGGGGCAGAGAGCAGGGATTATACCCAGCCCATCTCCTACATGCCCCAGAAGGACCTCCTCCTGCCCTGGAGAACCCTCTATGAGAATGCCAGGATACCCCTGGAGGTGTCTAAGAAGCCCAAGGGAGAACACAGTGGGAGGATACTTCCACTAATAGAGGAGTTTGGACTGGCTGGCTTTGAGAATGCCTACCCCCATGAGCTCTCTGGAGGGATGAGACAGAGGGGAGCCCTTCTGAGAACCTTTCTTATAGAGTCGGATCTCATGCTGCTGGATGAACCCTTTGGTGCACTGGATGCCATAACCAGGATGGAGATGCAGGAGTGGCTCCTGGAGGTATGGCAGAAGCACAACCACTCTATTCTCTTTATAACCCACGATATAGATGAGGCTCTTTTTCTATCGGACAGGGTGTATGTTATGACTGGAAGGCCGGGAAGGATAGAGCTGGAGATAGAGGTAGAGGAGGAGAGACCCAGAAGAAGGGAGATCCTTTTAGAGGAAAGGTGCATGGAGTACAAGAGGGAGATACTGAAGATATTGAGAGGGTAACACGACTCTTAAAAGAAGAATAAAAGGCAAAAAATGGCAGAGAATTATCTCTGCCATTTTTATTGTTATAGAAAGTATAGTTCTCTTAAAAGAACTAAATGAAATAATGGATATCCCAAATGATAATAAGGGTTTAACGTCACGTTGCTTCTTATCTGTCCTCTGTGGGAAGGGAGGTAGAAACCTCCTCCTTTGCTCCCAGCCTTTTATTTATAGACCTATAGAACATTATTATCAGGAGGATACCTCCAAAGTATCCATTGATAACATAGACTATATTTACCAGCCTGTCAAAGGGGAGCCACACCCCGATAAAGAAACCTACAACTGCCAGTGACAGTGTGAGGAGGTTAAAGGAGCTGGTATTTTCCTTGGTGAATCTTGCTGAAACACTCCAGAGAAGAGGAACCGCTGTAGAGTAGATCCCCGCTAGAATTATCAGAGCAAATACACTGGAAAAGAGTGGATGTACGTTGTTAGCCAGATAGAGCATCGGAATCTGTGTCCCTGCTGTTGTATTTATAGAGGATAGCAGCCCCAGAGTCACAACAACAACTGCCAGAGAAAACATAATTCCTCCAAGGATTCCCCCTGATTTAGCTTCCAGAGAGCTCTGGGCCTTAGCTCCCAGAGAAGCCAGGAACCCAGCCAGCCAAAGCATACAGAACCCCACATATGAAAAGGCAGCTAAATACCAGGATGAAGATGCCTTTACCAGCTTTTCAGAGGATTCCAGTGATTCCAGGGATGGTATCACTGTTTCTGGGCCTAGATTTACGTAGTTCTTTAAGATGGACATAACTCCTACAACTATTGAAATTATAACTATAGTGGGCCCGACCCTCCCCACAATCTCAACTATTTTGGACAGTCCTGTGAGAACAGTAACCAGAGACAGAAGTGCAATTATAAGCCCTCCAAGAATCAGGGGCGTATTGTAGTGTTGTTTCATGGTAGCAGCGGCTCCTGCTACCATGACTATAAAGGACATAAAGCAAAATATTGTTGAAAAATAATCGAAGCAAAGTCCTAATTTTTCTCCGCAGTAGTATTTGTAGATATCATTGCCCTTTTCAAATTTTTCCCTGTGTCCAACTACCAGAAAACTGGAACAAACATATATTAGAAGTAAAAGAGTGAGAAGAGATCCCGCTATTCCCCAATAACCATAAGCTGCAAAGTACTGCAAAACCTCTTGACCAGTTGCAAATCCTGAACCTATCAGAAAGGCGATTATAGCCCCAGCAAACATTATAACTGTTTTAAGATTAATCTCTTTCTCCATAATTGACTCTCCTTCCTCAAAAGATATTTACTCCGTCTTCCTACTCGAATTCAGTCACTCCTGAAATCTTTGTAGCCAGAGCATCTACAGCTTTCTTAACAAGGGTATGCTTTAGGCTATACTCTTCTGAAGAAGAAAGGCTAGGGTTCCCCACTGGATGTGGGATTGCTACAGTTGGAACGATTCTGTTAGCTCCTACAGATTTAGATATGGTAGTTATTGTAGCCATGTGGACTACAGCTATTCCAAATCTTTCAATTTCCTTTAAGATCGTTGCACCGCAACGAGTACAAGTTCCTCATGTGGAGGTAAGGATCACTCCATCCACTCCAGCTTCTTTGAGGAGCTCTCCCATCTCTCTTCCGAATTTAATAGCATTTCCTACGGAAGTTCCTGTACCAGTTGTAGTATAGAAGTAGTTGTGGACACTTCCGATATATCCATCTTCTTCCAACTTTTTAAGCATCTCCAGAGGGGCAACTCTGTCTGGATCTTCATTGGCATAGACAGGGTCATATCCTCCGTGGATTGTGCAGTACTCTCCCTCTTTGAGGCTCTTAAGGTTGCTGATATCATATCTCCCCCATATTTGAGCACTTGCTGACTGGATTCTGTCTGGGTTTCCAGTTGGTACGATTCCTCCAGAGGTAACCAGAGCTATAGTTGCCTTGCTTATGTCGATAGCTTCTGCAGGTTCCACAGTATCAAATACAGGCATAGGAAGTTCCGTTTTAAACTCTCTTCCATTTAATCTGTCTAAAAGCATATCCACAGCTCTTGTGGATCCGTTTTTATCCACAAAGATCGTCTTTCTCTTCCCCTGAGGGATGTATCCGTCCTCTTCAGGTCTTGCAAGCTCCTCTCCCCTGCTCAGTTTAGATGCTATGTTGGCAATTCTGTCGATGGCCTTACGCATAGTTGCTGCAGAAGCCCCCACATCGGCGATTGCAACCTTGTCTCTGCACATGTCCACTGCAGGGTTTTCAATGTACATTCCCGTTACTGCAGGGATACCAAGCTCTTCCACAACATGCTTAGCTACCGCTCCGCAGGCCATCCCATATCTTCCAGCATTGAAGGCCGGTCCTGTAACAACGATGTCCGGGCTCATATCCTCTATCATCTGACCTATAGTCACCATTGCACTGTCTTTTTTTTCATTGAAGTAGTTGTCCCCACAGATTATGGTTCCCACTACCTCTCCTTCTCCCTTGAGAAGCTTCTCAAAGGCCATTGCAGGTCCTACCCCTCCCTCTACCAGCTGAGGTTCTATTCCAGCTTTGTCCTCTCCACCTATTTGACCGAAAAACTGATTCAGGTAATATGCCACTCTAATTTTTTTTGCCATTCTATCCTCCCTCCACTTATTATTTTTTTAATATAGTCTCGATGTACAGTTGTGATATCCTATCTCAGATGTGGATCCGATTATAGCGTTCAATTCACACATTAAGCTTCCGTCCTCTAGGAGTGAACCTTCCCAGCCTCCAGCCAGGGTAGAGATTGCCTCTGGGTTTCCTAAAATTACATCTGCTGGTGGCAGGGTAACCAGGTGGCTTACATTTCCTCCTGAAACTACAGCTATAGCTTCCTTAGCTGTATCAGCCAGGGACTGGGACATTCCGTCTCTTCCTGCACACTCATCGGTTATGAGTACTGTCTTTATTCCTGAATTTTCAAGTCGTTTACAGATCATGAGGAGGTCTGTATCTGGGTTTCCATATCCCTCCTCGGATACGATGACTCCGTCAGCCCCCATCATCTTGCACAGCTTTGCTGTATAGTCAGAGGTTCTCAGCTTTCCATCAAGGGTTGTCAGTTCCGGTGTCAAGATAACCCCAAGGAAGTTTAGCTCCTTCCCGTGCTTAGCATAAAGATCCTTTATCACAGGATTATTCTGGTGCTGATATGTAGTTATCTTGTCGCAGGCTGCCACGCAGTTACCGCTGATTACCGCTCCGTCTAACTCCTCGTTTGGATGGATCAGGGTAGGAAGTATCTTCTGGGAGTTGACACCGTAGATATAACCGTCGTGGAGAAGTCCCTGGGATATGAGCATCTCCACATATAGTACCTTAGGGAGGTCTGGATACTTGGCATTCTCCTCAGTTGTACTTCCAGTTTCGTAGGTAATAATTTCACTTATTTCAGCGTCTCTACCAGCTTTTCCTATGAGAGCGGCAGCTTCTAATCCTGCCATCCTTACGGTATCCTCATGAACATGGGGTTCCAGTCCCTCTACTGGAGTGATATCCACTACCAGGTTAAGGGTCTTGGAAAATGGAGTCCACTTAGCTCCCTCTCCCCACATATCGATAACTCCCTCCTGGAACCCAACGATATCACCTATGGTCACCACTGCCACACCATCTAGGATGTTTACCCTTCCCTCTCCAGCCTGGGTTACCTTTGACAGTACACCTGGAAAGTCCTCTCCTGGACCCTCTACCTTTACCCTTGGTTCAATTACATCTTTTACAGGAATTATTCTTACTTTTTCTCCCGGCCTTGCAATATCAATCCTTATATCCTTGATCTTGGAGTTTTTCATTAGGGTAGAGATTACCTCCTCCCTGTTGACAAATAAGATTCCATTTTGAACAAAAGTTTTTTCTCCATACTGAATATCCTTGATTTTAATTTTTGCATGCTCTAACTTCAAAATAATACCTCCTATTTTTTAAAAAGACATTTGATTATTTCCTATCTCCACAAAAGCCGATCTTAAAAGTGAATAGTCAATCATTGCGTAATCTCTGGAATTTTTAGTGTCCTCCCCTCTCACCTCCATATTAAGCTTATATTTTTCAAGGCTACTTTCAATGATCTCAGTATGAAAATAATTCAAATCTTTTTTTTCACTTCTTAAAACCACTGAAAAACACGGTGAAAACATCATCCTTAAGCTGGCTCCCAAGGGGTGGGTTACAAGTTCATGGCCTGCATGCACCAGATCCCTCACCTTCTCTAGGAGCTCTCTGGATGTTCCCTCCACAAAATAAATATCGTCAAAACCTTCCTTAACCAGTGGGTTGTTGGTGACTATTAGATATTCCACTTCCATCTCTCCCTTCTAAAAACTTTTTTCATACTTGTTGTATACTTATTGTATTTTTTAATTTTGCGTAAGGTATACAAGTACTTTTGAAGTTTCCTTCTTTTTTTAAAAAAAATTTTAAAAAAATATAAAAAGAGCCAGGAGGAATCTTCCTGACCCTTATTTATTAAGGTTTAGATGAAGTTTATGAAATAAAAAAAGCTGCCCTTTAGGCAGCTGATTTTATCCTATAGCATCTCTTTTTTTACCTTTTCCACAAAATAATCGATGTGTTCCCTGGTATATTTTTCCGCTTTTTCCTTGTCCTTCTCCTTGATGGCATCTAGTACCTTTCCCAGTGTTTCTGTGAAGATCTCCATAGTATCTATGTGCTCCTCACAGTAGTGCCACAATCTTTCAGTGTGAACGTGAAGGTTGGAGAGGATCTCCTCTAAACATATATTTCCGCTGTTTTTCAGAATTATTTGGTGGAACTTTTCATCCTCCAGGATAGCTTCCTGGTAGTCCTCCTGAATATTGTAGTTATGGAGCTTCTCCATAATTACTTCAAGTTTTTCAATCTCCTCCTGGGAGATATTATCTATACACAGCTTGGTAGCCAGACTGTCCAGGTCCCTTGTGAGCTCAAAGACGGACTTCATATATTTAAAATCAATGTGTGCAACCTGAGCACCATATCTCGGGATAATCTTAAGCAGCTTGTCGTTGCTCAACTTCTGAAATATCTCTCTTATTGGTGTTCTGCTTATCTGGAACTCGTTCCCAATATCAACCTCATTAAGAATTATCCCCGGTTCATATTCGATCTTGATAATTCTATTTTTTAGAATATTATAGATTTCATTTGTCGCCATTTTTTTCCCCATAGAATACCCCTTGATAGCCCTAGTTTAAATTTTTTCAATGAAACTTCTCCCAATATCTACAAGTATAACTGTTTTTTTCTTACCTTGTCAAACCTAATAGGTCATTTTGTTTTAACCTTAAAATATATCATGAAATCTTTTCTTGAAGTTTTAAATTTTACTGAAAGATTCAGGTAGCTTCCATTGTGAATTTAAGGTTTACAGGGAGATTTTTATAGTTAAATGGATAGGGATTTAAGCATAAAAACTTTATATTTTACTTCTGTCTTTCTGGGGGTGTATTATGGAAGGTGTTCTATATGGTGATTTTTTATGGAGATTCAAGAGATGAAGGGCAACTAAAAACTTTAAATAATGGAAGATAGAGCAGTTTCGGGACAGAATCTTAAAATATTAGGGGGAGTGGGTAGAGGAGCATGAAAAAAATGGGATATATTTTGGTTATATTGGCAGCAGTTCTCTGGGGAACCCTTGGGATCCCAGTGGATGCACTGAAGGAGGCGGGACTGAACTCCTATGAAGTAGGGGTAACGAGATCGTTTTTTGGAGCAGCTTTAATGGGAGCATTTATGGTTTTTTATGATATAAGATTCTTTAAGGTGGATTTGAAGTTGGTGCCGTTACTGATTGGGGTGGGGGCAGCCAGTCAGGCTGGATTGAATATAGGGTACTTTATAGCAATTAGCCAACTGGGATTGGGGATAGCTGTTGTTCTGCTATATACCTCCCCGGTTTTTGCAAACTTACTATCCTTTCTCATCTACAGGGAGAGGCTGACTATCAGTAAGGGGATATCGGTAATTCTTGCAATTGCGGGATGTTTTCTTGCAGTAACAGGGGGAGTTTTCACAATTAGCCTGAGTTTTTTAGGGATATTATCGGGGCTCCTTTCAGGCTTTTCCTTTGGTATAACCCCTATCTTTTCAAAGAAGTTAGGAGCAAGAGCCAGCCTCCTTCAGATATTGTTTTACAGCTTTCTCTTTGGAGGAATAATCCAGCTGTTTTTTATCGATGCAGGTGGGTATCTGCTGAAGTTTAATATGGAGATATTATTTTATGGGATGATTCTGGCAGTATTTCCAACGATACTTTCCTTCACCCTGTATAACAGGGGCTTAAAGTTTATAGAGCCTGGAATAGCCAGCATCCTGTGTGTGATGGAGGTTGTTGTGGCTACACTAGTGGCGAAGATCTACTTCTCAGAGGCTCTTGGACCAATAAAGATCCTGGGAATCCTCCTGATAATACTAGCCAGCATCCTTCCCAATATAAACTTTGATCCTTTCAGGAGAAGCAGGAAGATTCCTGTCCTTGAAGTCTAGATAGTAAAGCTTAAAAAATCAATATAACCTCCTTAATCACTAGACCTACTCTAGTAATTAGGGAGGTTTTTCATTGGGAAAGATTAAGGTCTCTATAACTAAAGAATTCTTAGACTAAGTCTCATTGGAGAGGAGATAGCTCCTACCAATGGGGGACCTATGAAAGTAGAGGAAGATAGCGATGATATAGACAATGGAGGTAAGGGATATAGCAATGGAGATATTAGTGAACCTGTCTAGAATCAGTCCCAGCAACATATAGCTCAGGGGTGTAATTCCCTGGAGGAAGATCTGGAGGAAGGAGAAAAACCTTCCCTTGATATGAGAATCAACAACAATATGCAGGTATGAAAACAATGGAGTGTTGACAAATGTATTTAGCAAGGCACAGATAACAGTGAGAAGCCCTGCGGCTACCAGGTAGATATTGAGTGGCATTAAGTTATTACCAGTAAAGAAAAACACGAAGATAGTGAGCTGCCCAATGAGAAAGAGAGCGATCTTACTTCTGAAGTTGTACCTCTTGATATATTTTACCAGAAGGAGACTCCCTAGAAGAAGGCCTCCTCCCCAAAGACTCTCAAAGTATCCTACATATGTATTTTCAAGGTTTAACACCTTAAGAATAAAGTAGGGGATAAAGATTACCAGAACAGGGTTGTAGAAAAAATTTAGAAGAACAGCAAAGGAAAATACCCCTAAAATTTCTCTTTTTGCCATGAGGTAATTGATAACAGGAGTATAGGAGGTGGTCAGCTCCTTAAGGGAAAAATTAGATCTTGATAACTTCCTTTCCTGAAATGTGTAGGCCAGCAGAGACTCTAAGCAGGCTGATAGTAGAAAGGTGACGGCATTGAGGGTAAATATAAACTTCAGGCTGGTAAAGTTGTAGAGAGACAGAGCAACAACGGGAGTAAATATATAGGTAAAGTTGATCATACTCCCGTAGACACTGTTACACCTTTCGATAGAACCTTTAAATGTAAGTTCGCTAAAAATAGCAGAGGAGGCACTGGAAAAAACAGCAGAGATAGCAACAAGGATACACTGCATAAAGATGATAGTATCTGGAGTAAGGGAGATAAATGAAACAAAGCCTCCCACTACCAGGAAGCTACAGATATCCGAGATGATCATAATATGTTTTCTGTTGAATCTGTCTGCCAGAATCCCGCTAAAGGGAGTAACCAATAACCGGATTACCAGAAAGGAAGTGGCAGCTTTGCTCATTTGCATGCCGGAGTTAGTAATATTTAATATATAGATGGGAATAATAATAGACTGCATCTGAGAACCAATTAAAGATGTAGCAGAAGAGATAAGGTAGATTAAAAAATTCATGGGACCTCCTATGATTCAACAATTTAAAAAGAAATGTTCGATTATTTTAATACAACACTCCCCTTGGAAAGTCAAGAAGTTATTGAGAATAAAGAAGTAATTTTGTTTTCTTATAGCTGTATAGTTTAGTATTGGAAGAAGCCAGGGAGGGAAAGAAGTTATTTTAAAATCTATGAAGCTCTGTTAGAATAACCTTAAAGAGCGGTGATCCAGGGGGATCAGAGGGAGGAAGAAGTGAAGATACTACATCTAGGCGACCTTCATATTGGAAAGAAGGTAAATGGATATTCTATGATAGAAAATCAAAGGGATGTTTTTGAACAGATATATAGAGTGATAGAGGAAAAGAAGGTGGAAACTGTACTTATTGCTGGGGATATATATGACAGGAGTGTTCCTTCTGAGGAGGCAACGGAAACACTGGACGAATTCTTATCCCACCTGATAAACACCTTGCAGGTAAGGGTAATAGCCATAAGCGGTAACCATGACAGTCCTGCCAGACTTGAATTTTCAAGGGGGATACTGGCTAAGCAGGGGCTTCATATAGTGGGGGAATACAATAAGTTGGTAAATAAGGTAAGCGTGGATAATTTTGATTTTTATTTGATGCCCTTTGTCACTCCTGCAACAATAAGAAAAAAGTTCGGTGAGGTAATTGAGGAGAGGGAACTTACAGTATCTACATATGACGATACAATGAAGTTTATTACAGGGGAGGCTGTGGCACAGCTGGACAGGGACAGGGTGAATATAGCCCTCTACCACGGATTTGTAATAGGAAGCGGTGAGAAGGAGGAGGATATAGAGAGGGAGGAATCTGTAAAACCTCTAGCAGTGGGAGGCAAGGAATCTGTAGCTGAAAAATACTTCTTAGATTTTGATTATACAGCTCTTGGGCACCTCCACGGAAACAGAAGGGTAAAGAGTGAAAGGGTGAGATACTCGGGATCTCCCATAAAGTATTCATTTTCAGAAAGAAACCAAAAAAAATCTCTCACTGTAATCGATATAGATAGGGATAGGTTTGAGGTGGAAAATATAGAGATAGTGGATAAGTATCCCATGGTAGAGATCAAGGGGACCTTTGATGAGGTGATGGAAGCAGATATAGACAGCGATGCCTATCTGAAGGTGACCCTCACTGAGACCGTGCTGGATGCCATGAATAAGCTGAGAACCAAGTACTCCCAGGTAATGGAACTGGGAATAGAGATAGCTACAAGTGATGCTGTAAGAAAGGACCACAGATCAGCTAATATAGATAAGGTGCCAACAGATGAACTCTTTAAAGATCTGGCTGCCAGCGTGGGAGTTGAGTTGGATGAGGAAGAGGTAGAGAAGGTAAGAGAGATAGTAAATGAGATAATAAAGGGGGAAGGGTAGATGAGACCAAAAAGATTGAAGATGCTGGGGATTGGACCCTATGCCACTGAGGTGGATATTGATTTTACAAGGCTAAATGAGGAGGGATTATTTCTCATTACCGGGGCAACGGGAGCCGGAAAGACCTCTATATTCGATGGTATTACATATGCCCTATTTGGAAAAACAAACTTTGATGACACTGAAAAGAAGAACGGAATCATATGTGATTATATAACTGAAGGGGAAAAGTCCAAAGCCTATGTGGAGTATGAGTTTGAGCTGGATGGTGTGGAGTACAGGGTAAGGAGAACTCCTGCATATGAGTATATAAATAGAAATGGAAAACTCTCAAAGAAGAGTGAAAGTGCTGAGATAGAGTATGGAGATAAGATAAAAACAAAAAAAAGCGAAGTGGATAAGTTCATCGAAAAGGATGTAATTAAACTAGAATACTCTCAATTCAAAAAGATAATAATGCTGGCTCAGGGGTCATTTAGTGAGTTTATAAAATCAAACTCCACCGATAAGTCAAAAATACTGAGACAGATATTCGACACGGATATCTATGAGAGGGTAAGCGAAAGATTAAAGCTAAAGAGCGAAGGTATCAGGGGAGATATCTCCACTAAAAAAAGAAATATATTTGCCAGGCTGGGAACCCTGGAGATAGAAGATCCTGTGTGGAAGGAGATGGTGGTTAAGGAAAACCTGGACTATGATAGGTTGTCTGAAATTATAGAGGGTGAAAAGGAAAGCATCAATAACCTCATAGAGAAGGGGGAAGCTGAGAAAAAGCAGCACAATATAGAGGCTGTCACTGAAAGGATAGCCACAGGAAGATTGATCAACGGCAATATTGATAAGCTTAACCTTGCCAAGGTAAAGCAGGAGGAACTGCTAAGGGAAGAAAAGACCTTTGAGGAGAAAAAAGAAAAGATAAAAAGATATGACAGGGCCATGGAGATAAGTGGAGAGTATAAGGTTTATGAGGGGACAGGAAAAACCTTAACTGAAAGGACAGCTCAGTATGAGGCAGAAGATGAAAAGCTGAAGGCTTTGAAGGAGGCAAACAGGGAGGAGATATCCAGGTTAGAGGAGTATGAAGAAAGGGTAAGCGGATTAAAGAGCAGTATCAGCAGGATGGAAACCCTTAAGGGGGATATAGAGATCTATAGGGAAAATAAAAGAGCTCTGGAAATAAACGGGAATAAAATAGAGGCAGATGAAGGGGAGCTGGATAAAAACAGAGATAGGTTTAAAAATACAGAGGAGAGGATAGAAGTTCTAAAAAAATCCCAGGAGAGGATCAAGGGTGAACTGGATGAGAGGCAAAAGGAATCCAAGAGAAGGGATGATTTAGAAAAGAAACAGCTGCAACTGAAACCCATATTAACCGAGATAAAAAATATTGCGGCTAGAGAAGAGGAGGCTGAGAAAAAGGAAAAGAAGTTACACAGTTTTATGGAGGAAACCCAGGAAAAACTTTCCCTTTACAGGAATCTATATAACATGTGGTTTCAGGGGGAAGCATACAAGCTGTCTGTAAAGTTAGTAGAGGGAGAGCCGTGTCCAGTATGTGGGTCTATGGAGCATCCTAAAAAAGCGGAGAAGCCAGAGGGAGCACCTACAGAAGAGGAACTAAACAGAAGTAAGGCTGAGTATGAGAGGTGTAACGACCTTTTCAATACCTCCAAGGGTGAACTGGAAAACCTGAGAAACAGTATTGGTGCTCTGAAGGAAAAGGTAACAGCTCAGGCAGTGGAAAATAAATTTCCAGAGGATTGGGAAGCCTTAGTCAAATTTGATGGAGAGATAAAGGAGGGAATAGGAGCATCCCAGAAAAGATTAGAGGGGCTCTCTACAGAGAAGGATCTAATAGATATTCAGGATCGGATAGGGAGAGAGACCGATGAACAAAAGAGGTTAGAGGCAGAAAGGGGAAGGCTGGTAACTAATATTGAGGTACTGAGATCCCAGCTTGTGAACTCTAAGAAGGCAATAGAAGATACTCAAAAAAAGTTTGCAGAGAATAATATCTCCATAGAGGGTTATGAGGAGGAGTTATCCAGAGTTCAAGGCCAGGTAAAGGAGACAGTGGAAACTATCCAGAGGATAGTGAGGATGAGGGATGAAATAACTAAAAAAACTACTCAGCTATCATCCTTAAAGGTGGATATAGATAGGTTGAAGGAGGTCCTTAAGGAACAGGGAACCAAGTGGAATAAGAGGCTGACAGAGAACTCCTTTGCAGATATGAAGGATTATAGAGAAGCCCTGGCCATAGATGTCAGAAGATTGAAGGTGGAGATAGATGAGCATGTGAGAAGGCTAACGGAGGTTCAGACTATAATAAAGGACAACTCTAAGTATGAGAAGGCAGAAAGGGTTGAGATGGAGGTACTGGAGGAGAAAAAGAGGGAAATTTCCCAAAAGATAGAGGAGCTGGACAGAGTTATAAATAAAAATAAGTCCAGGTTAAATACCTTCGCAAAGCCCGAGGAGGAGCTGAAGGCAAGCAGAGGATTCCTAGAGGAAAAAGAGAAGGAGTACAGGGTATACAGTAAGTTATATGACCTATCTGTGGGAAAATACGGGGATAAGAAAAATAATATTACCTTCCAAAACTATGTGCTGGCTGTATACTTCCAAGATGTGCTGGACAGAGCAAATGACAGGCTGTTGACCATGACAAACAACCAATACAGGATGATGCTTGATTCTGCTAAGAAGGGAAACGCCGGATCGGGACTGGAAGTAAATGTATTTGACTCCCATACAGGTAAGGAAAGGAGTATAAAAACACTTTCTGGTGGAGAGACCTTCAAAGCTTCCATGGCCTTAGCTTTGGGGCTTTCAGATGTGGTTCAATCTCAAAATGGCGGAATAAAACTGGATTCAGTATTTATAGATGAGGGATTTGGAACCTTGGATGAAGAATCCCTATCGGTAGCTATGGATATACTGGTAGAGCTTAAGAGCAGTGGAAGAACAGTGGGGATCATATCTCACGTAAATGAACTGAAACAGACGATAACCAGCCAGATAAGGGTAGTGAAGACAGTCAGAGGAAGCAGTGTAGAGGTTGTTGTATAGAATTTTATAAAAGGAAGACTAAAAGAACAATTAAAATACTTTAAGGAAGATTAATTTTTTAATTCCCTTCATCATGTGTATAATTTTAAGACAAAGTGAAGTAATTATATATAGTTTGAGGAGGAGAAGATGAGAAAAGGAAGATTAATCTTAGGGAGTGCGGTACTTATCTCTTTGCTGACTGCATGTGGGGGAGCAGACACTACAGGGAGAGATGAGGTAGTTCAAGGGAACACCTCAACATATAAGGGGGTTTCCTGGAAGGGGGAAGCCAAGGGAGTAAAGCTTGAGGATACGGACCAAAAGATAGAGACTACCCTTACCCTTGATGATGAGGGGATCATAAAGGAGGTAAGGATGGACTTCCTTTCCTTTAAAAATGGCGAATGGGTAGCGAGAAACAACCCTGAAGCAGAGGTTTCCATAGACTTCACCATAGATCCACAGGCTGCAGTTCCAGGAGCTGAGTATGAGAAGGGTGTATCTATGTTTGATATAAAAACCAATGATATGATGAGTCTCTATGCTCTTGGAGTAGATGAGGACGGTACCGTTGCCCTGGCAATTGTGGATGCTGTTATCCGTTACAAGCTGGAGGCAAAGTTTGAGCCTGGTTTTGACTTTGACACTCAGGTAGGGGAACTGACTATAAATAACGGGATGGTACCAACTGTAAGAACCTCTGGAAGCGGACTCTTGAAGCCAGAGGACTGGAGCGAGCTAGAGGGGAAGAATCTCTTTGACCTGCACATGTTTAATCATGTAATATCCGATTATGGGGTTTTAGAGGGAGTAGATGAGAGTTCCACTGTGGGAGAGATGCTTACAGCTCTTGGAGTAGAGTTTGTAGATGGGGTACCAAGCCAGATGGAAGCTACACACGGATTCCACTCAAATGGAGGATGGAAGGGTAACTACGACTCAATAGCAGAGTACCTTCAGGGAAAGAATGCCAATGAAATAACTTCCCTTATCGACTGGTCTTTGCCTAGATACGCCAAGGGGATCAATGAGGATAATGCCTTTGGGCTTGAGAGCAGGGCAGGGGCTACAAGAACTGTTCAGGATTCCTTTGACAGTATTGCAGGATCCACTGTACGTATGTCCAGGGAGAATACATCCTATCAGGCAGCTCTAGTAGATGCAGGGATAATATCTGAGGAAGAGGTAGTCAAGGGACGTTTCTAATAAAAGCAACGTGACGTTGCATCCTGATAATCAATTGGATCACTCATTGCTTTACGTTATTTTTTATGAATTCTACATTTTCCTAAATAATAAAGAAACAGCAGAGCTTAGCTCTGCTGTTTCTTTATTTCATTATATTCTCACCAGTTCTCTTACCGAAAACAAGGATATCTGTAATTGCATTTCCACCTAGTCTGTTTGTTCCGTGGATTCCCCCTACGATCTCTCCAGCGGCATACAGTCCCTCTATGATCTTTCCATCTCTATCGAGAACTCTGTTTTCATTGTCCACCTTTACTCCACCCATTGTGTGGTGAACAGCAGGAGCTACAGTCTGTATGTAGAATGTCCCCTCTTCAATATTTACAAGATCTCCCCTTCTGTTAAAATCCTCATCTGCTCCCTTTGCTACAAAGTCATTGTATCTATTAAGGGTAGCCTTAAGCTCATGGGTATCTATCTCCATTGCAGTGGCACACTCCTCCAGTGTTCCCTCTGTAAATAGTCCGTTTCTCTTTAATCTCTCTACCTCATTTTTGTTGGCAGTAGTTCTGTTGGCTACAGCCTCTACCTCATCTGCCCATACAAGGTAAGCTACTCCCCCCTCCTGGGAAAGGATAGCCTGGGAAACCACATCTCTTCTCTCTAGCTCCTCTACAAATCTGCTACCGGACTTATTTACAAGGATAGCTCCGTCAAATCTTGAACCTCCCACATGGGAAAGGGCTCCACTTGAAGGATCTGCAATTGGGAAGGTCTGAATATATGACATGTGAACGAAGTCTGCCCCTATCTCCTCACACATAACGTGTCCGTCTCCAGTAATTCCGCTCTGGTTTGTAGTCTTGTATCTCTCGTCCAGCTCAGGGTTGTATTTTTTTCTCATCTCAACGTTTCCAGAGAAACCACCAGATGCGAAGATAACTCCCCTTGTAGTGTAGAACTTAACTTTTTTCCCTGAATCAAGGGCCTCTATACCGGCAACCCTATTTTCATCCATAATTAATTTGTCGGCCTTTACTCCAGTTCTGATCTCCACTCCCAGCTCAAGGGCCTTCTTTTTAAGCTTTGAGATAAGCTCCACAGCATACTTCCCCTTGAATACAGCTGCTCTTGGAACAGTGTGTCCTCCAAAGTGAAGAAGCTCTCCCTCCTTGAACTCTACTCCGATCTCATCCTTAAGCCACTCATATGTAGGAAGGGCATTTTCAGCAAGTATCTTAAAGAGCTCCTGGTCGTTCTCTCCGTCTCCCCCTGCAAGGGCGTCCTTGAAGTACAGCTCTGAACTGTCCTCTATATT
This sequence comes from Propionigenium maris DSM 9537, assembly GCF_027925155.1. Lineage (GTDB taxonomy): Bacteria > Fusobacteriota > Fusobacteriia > Fusobacteriales > Fusobacteriaceae > Propionigenium > Propionigenium maris. The sequence goes on from NZ_BSDY01000036.1 coordinate 24,016, forward strand.
CTTTACCTTCTGGGCATCGTTTCCTGGAATATTAACTCCTCCCATGGATACTAGGGTATTTCCTCCCACAGCAGCCATCTTTTCCAGAAGAGCTACCTTGGCTCCTCCCATGGCAGCGGTGATTGCAGCAGAGAGACCAGCTCCCCCTCCACCTACGATGGCCACATCAAATTCCTCTCTATCCTTAATAACTCTCTTGTTTACAACTATCTTTTCAAGGTTTTCAGCCTCTACGATCTCATCTTCCAGTAGAGTAGCATCTGCCCCAGCTTCAATAAGGGCATTTTTAACAGCCTCTCTGATTCCACGGGATGACATAGAGCAACCCTTTACATTGGGAACAAGAAGTGTATTTTCAGCTACGATCTTAGCCGGCACATTGTTAAAGGCAGGATCGGAAATTACAGGGGTCTCATTGTGAGAGGTAAATTCAATCTTCTGAATTTTTCCCTCTGCAACAGTAACAAGAGCCTCTATCTCTCCACCATATCCAATACCAGTACTTCTATAAGATCCGTCATTATATCTCATATAAAAATCCTCCTAGAATAAATAGTACGATCTCGTACTTTGTTTTCTACATTGTATGAACAAAGTGAAAAAATGTCAACTAAAAATGTACACCCCTGTAAAAAATGAGGAGAAGGAGGGGCTGAAATAGATCTAAAAGACCAATAAATAATGGTTTATAAAATAAATGATACAATGTTCTTTTATAAATAGCTAATATTGATAAAGTCAAGTATAAAAAATGATATTTTATTCACTTATCTATTGATATATGAAAAAAAATGTATTAATATTGTAGAGATATTCCATTGAAATGTCTTTTATATGGTACAGGATGTACCTGCAGAGCTATTATGTGAACTAATCTATTTTATTAAGTATTAATTAAAGATATCGGTTGAAGGTATAGGGAGAAGACAGTAGTCGCCGAAGAAGTAAATCTTTCAGGTGCTTTTGCTAACAAAAGCGGGACCTATATTGGACGAACCTCTGGAGAGATCCAAATGATGGACACCGAAGGTGCAAGCCCATGGGGTAAAACTCTCAGGTAAAAGGACAGAGGGATTTGATTATATGCTTTATAGTATCATGATTAAATTTCGCTAAATAAGCGGGGAGGACACTAAAATGGATGCACTAAACTTTTTTCAATCGATAAACAACTTTGTATGGGGACCACCTCTATTAATACTATTGGTGGGAA
>NZ_BSDY01000037.1 GCF_027925155.1 Propionigenium maris DSM 9537
ATGACTGGTTCTGTAATCAGCCCTAACGATGCATACATGATGATCAGAGGTATGAAGACTCTAGAGGTTAGAATGCAGAGACACTGTGAGAATGCAATGAAGGTTGCTCAGTTCCTTGACGGTCACGAGGCAGTGGAGGTAGTACACTACCCTGGACTGGAAGCTCATCCAGGACATGAGATTGCAAAAGAGCAGATGAACGGCTTTGGTGGAATCATGGCCTTTGAAGTTAAGGGTGGAATAGAGGCAGGAAAGACTCTATTAAACAGCTTAGAGCTTTGTACATTAGCAGTAAGCCTTGGAGACACTGAGACACTTATTCAGCACCCAGCATCTATGACTCACTCTCCATACACTAGAGAGGAGAGACTGGCTGCAGGAATAGCTGACGGACTTGTTAGAATCTCAGTGGGGCTAGAGAACGCAGAGGATATCATAGAGGATCTTAAAGAGGGATTAGCTAAGATTAATTATTAGGAGGAAACTATGCAGTATAACTTCAATGAAAAGATAGACAGAAGAAACAACCATTCAGCTAAGTGGTCGGAGATGGACAGAAACTTTATCTCAAATGATCTCTGGCCAATGTGGATAGCAGATATGGACTTAAAAACTGCTCCAGAAGTTACAAAAGCTATAGAGAGGAAAGCTTCAGAGGGAATCTTTGGTTATGTTTATAGGCCAGATGGTTATTATAGGAGTGCTAAGGAATGGTGTAAAGACAGATTTTCTTGGGATATAGATGTGGAAAACCTCATTCATACTCCAGGAGTAGTACCAGGGATATCTCTTATGATAAGGCTTTTTACTAAGCCTGGAGACAAGGTAATGATACAGACACCTGTATACTACCCATTTTCAAATGTGGTAAAGAAAAATGGAAGAAAGCTTGTTACAAGCTCTCTACTCAGAGATAAGGATGGACACTACACGATGGATTTTGAGGACTTTGAAAAAAAGGCTAAGGATCCAGAGGTTAAATTTTTTATATTGTGTAATCCGCATAATCCAGTAGGAAGATCTTGGAAGAGAGAGGAGCTTGCCAAGATTGGTAAAATATGTCTGGAAAATAATGTAAGAATAATCTCAGATGAGATATGGAGAGATCTTGTGATGCCAGGACACACACATACACCAATGGCATCTATTTCAAAGGAGATAGAGGATATTACAATAACTTGTTTTTCAGCAGCTAAGACATTTAACTTAGCAGGGCTTCAGGCAGCATTCCTACATTTCCCAAGGTTAGAAGAGAGGGAAGTTTTAGATACAGAGCTTGGAATTTTAGATATAAAAAGAAATAACCCGTATGCAATAGTTGCGGCTGAAGCAGCATTTACACAGTGCCACTCATGGGTGGATCAGCTAGTAGAGCATATCAACGGGAATATGGATTATCTAGTTGAGTATGTGTCTAAAAATCTGCCTAGAGTAAGGGTGCAAAAGCCAGAAGCAACATATCTTGTATGGCTTGATTTTAAAGATTACGGCCTCGGTAAGGAAAAATTGTCAAAACTTATGCAGGAAAAGGGGAAGATTGCATTAGATGACGGATTCTGGTTTGGGGTTGAAGGTGAAGGCTTTGAGAGAATAAACGTAGCTTGTCCTAGACAGATGCTTGAAGAGGGAATGAGAAGGATAAGTAAAGCAGTAGAAAGTTTATAGTATTTAAGGGGGGAGAGAGATGTCACAAAAAATAACAAAAGCTACAGTTATTGAGTCTTATAAACCTATGATAAGACTTCTTATTGGAATAATTATTGGTTGTGTTCTTGGTTTGGTATTAAAGGAAAAAGCTAAAGTTTTAAAGCCACTTGGACAGATATTTCTGAATCTAATGTTCACAGCAGTTGTACCACTAGTATTTTTTAGTCTTTCCAGTTCTATAGCTAAGATGTCAAATATGAAAAGGCTTGGGAAGATTTTAAAAAATACCGTCGGCATATTTTTTATTACAGGAATTATTGCTTCGATAATAATAATAATTATAGTAACTATATTCCCTCCAGCTAAAGGGGTAGTTATTGAGTTTGGAGAATATACAAGGCCAGAGCAAACTAATCTATTGGAGCAATTTGTAAAGGCAATAACAGTGGGAGACTTTAACTTAATTCTTTCAAAGAGTGCGATGCTGCCACTTATTATATTTGCAATGACATTTGGTTACTGCGTGAGCTCTGTGACTAAGAGTAGAGGGCTAACTGTTAATCCTCTGGTGGAAACTTTAGATATTTGCAGTGAAGCATTTATGAAAATGATAAATATTATAATGCTATATGCACCTATTGGTCTTGGTGCTTACTTTGCAGCTCTTATTGGAGAGTATGGATCGGAATTACTGGGAGCATATACCAGGGCAGTATTGATGTTCTTCCCAATCTGTATTGTCTACTTCCTAACCTGTTTTACCCTTTATGCCTGGTATGCTGGTGGGACAAAGGGTATAGTGGTATTCTACAAGAACATATTTCCTGTAGCTATAACATCTCTGGCTACTCAGAGTTCAGTTGCTACTCTGCCAACTAACTTTGAAAGTGCTAAAAAGATGGGAGTACCTGAGGATATAAGTAGTATTGTTCTTCCACTGGGAGCAACTATACACATGGACGGAACTGCATTAACTACTCTTATGAAGATCGCATTTTTATTTGGAATCTTTGATATGAACTTTAGTGGAGTGAGTGTTTGGCTTACAGCTATTGCAATATCAGCCATGAGTGGAGTTGTAATGAGTGGTATTCCAGGTGGAGGAATGATGGGATCACTTATTATTGTAGGATTCTATGGATTTAATCCAGAGGTTATTCCTATTATCGTAACAATAGGTCTATTGACAGATGCCATTGCTACTATGATCAATGCAACAGGAGATGCTGTAGCCTCTATGATGATTGCAAAAAGAGTTGAGGGGAAAAACTGGATGGAGAACACTCTTGATGAAGTTGAAGAAGTAGAGGTTAAGACCTTATAGGTAAGTTATAGTAATAGTTTATAAAAAAATATAATTTTTAATGTTTAAGGCACTCTTAGGAGTGTCTTTTTTTGTCTAAACTATTTATGATTCAAAATTAAAGTAAATCCTTCATAAGGAAATAATTACAAAACACTACTGTGGTTCAGGTGTTCGTTTAATGATAATTTAGCTGTACCATCATACATCTAATCTGGAAGCACGTACATCCTGTTGTTGATATAATATCTTTGGAGGATAGATATGAAGACATTTTTTAATATTTCCAGAGAAGAAAATAAGATAGTTGAAGGGATCATCGGGAGGATGAGCCTAAAGGATAAGATAGGACAGCTTCTATTTCTAAAACAGGATGAAGAGGAGTTCTCCTTTACACCGGGAGGAGTTATGTTTCGTCCCCAGCCTGAGGAGAAGCTCAGAGGAAGGATAAGGGACAACAACAATAAGATGGGGATAAAACCCTTTATATCAGCAAACCTGGAGAGTGGCCCTAGGGGAATGATCTCAGACAGCATTGAGGGAGTAACACCTCTGCAGGTGGCTGCAACAGGTGACCCTCTAAATGCCTATAGGCTGGGTGAGATCTCAGGAGGTGTTGCCAGAGGGGCTGGAGCCAATATGGCCTTTTCCCCTATAGTGGATATAAATATAAATATAGACAATCCCATGGTGGCTACAAGGGGATTTGGTTCAGAGGCAGATGAAATCATTGAATATGGAAAAAGCGAGTTTGAGGGGTTCCTTAAAAATGAAGTTATACCTGTGGTGAAGCATTTTCCAGGGGACGGAGTTTCCTCTACAGACCAACACCTGCTAACTGCTGTAAATGACTTAGAACCTGAGGAGTGGAGAACTACCTATGGAAGGATATACAGGGAGCTCATAGCATCAGGAGCTGAGGTTATTATGGTAGGACATATTTCCCTGCCAAGGTATGTCTCAGAGTTTGACAGCAGCAAGGCTAATTATCCTGCCTCCCTTTCAGAGGTAGTTATAAAAAAACTTCTCAAGGAGGAGCTGGGATATGAGGGACTAATTATTACAGATTCAACCCATATGGCTGGTTATACGAGTTTTCACTCCAGGAGGGAGGCAATAATTACCTCTCTGAATGCAGGGGTGGATATGATCCTCTTCTCCAGAGATCCTAATGAGGACTTTAAGTATATAGAGGAGGCATACAGGAGTGGAGAGATCTCTATAGAGAGTATCGATGAGAAGGTGAGAAGGATAATCAGTTTAAAGGTTAAGCACAATATTTTAGACAGAGAAGAGGCCGCTTCTTCTAATAGAAGGGAGCTGGCAGAGGAGGGAAGGAAGACCTTTACCAAGATAACAGATGCCTCTATAACTCTTTTCAAGGATGAGCAGAAGCTTCTCCCCCTTAAACTTGAAGGAAAGAAGGTGCTGGTCATCCCCATAACGAGGACTAAGAATATCAGGGATAGTGAAGTTGAGTACTTTAGTGAGCTGCTGAAGAAGGAGGGAGCCAAGGTAACTGTAAAAAACTACAGGGATGAGGACTCAGACGAGGGGGAGGACCTGAAGATGTCTGTAGAGGAGTTTGTTAACCGGTATGATCTGGTGATCTACCTGGTAAATGTAAAGGTCCTCTCCAACAGAACCTCCCTAAGGATGGAGTATAACGCCTTTAACGGAGTGGATGCTCCCTGGTTTGTAAATGAGGTGGACACCATGCTTATCTCCCTTTCCAGCCCATTTCACGACAGGGATGCCCCTATGATTAAGACAGTTATAAACGGATATAACGATACAGAGGTAACTATGGATAAGATAGTAGAGAAGTTAAGGGGGAGAAGCCCATTTAAAGGGAAGGATCCTTTTAGGAAAAGGAGGCAGGATGTATAAAGATCTAATAATATATGAGGTGTTTCCAGGATGCTTCTCTGAAAGGGTAGAGGGGAAGTTGATAGATATTACTGAGAGGCTTCCCTACCTGGCTCAGCTGGGAGTAAATGCTCTCTGGATAACTCCTATCTTTAAATCTCCTCAAAAGGACAGTGGATATGATGTATCTAATTATTATGAAGTTGATCCCCTTCATGGGAATGAGGAAATACTGGTAAAGCTCATAGAGAAGGCACATAAGCTGGGAATAAAGATACTCCTAGATTTTGTACCAAACCATACCAGCAATCTCCACGAGTGGTTTATAAGATCGGAGGAGGGTGACCCAAGGTATAAAGACTTCTATATATGGAGAAAGCCCAGAGATGGAGGGGAGCCTAACAACTGGATCAGTAAGAAGAATACGGGATCTGTATGGGAGTACTCTGAGAAGAGGAGTGAGTACTACCTCCACCTCTACTCCAAGGAGCAGCCGGACCTAAACTGGGAAAATGAGGAGGTAAGGTCGGAGATATATAGAGCCATGGAGAAGTGGCTGGATATGGGAGTGGATGGCTTCAGGCTGGATGTAATCAATAAGATAGCTAAAACCAACCTGGACCGAGATACAGAGGACGCCACCATCTACTACCAGAATATGCCGGAAACCTTTAAGTATATAGAGGAGATGAGAGATAATCTCTCCCAAAAGTATGAGAGAGAGATTATCCTCATGGGGCAGGCAGAGGGAAGCGATCTGGAGCTTGGAAAGAAATATCAGAGAAGTCTGGATCTGGTTCTGGAGTTTTCCACCAACCATATGGGTAGGGGAAAGGAGTACAGAAGTTTTCAAACCGAATTTTTCCAAATCATGAAAAGGTTTCTGGAATGGCAGAGGGACAGGGAGTACTGGCCCACAATATTCTGGGGGTCCCACGACCTTCCAAGGGTGGCCTCCAGGTATGACTTTGATGGTGATCCTGGAAATACAGCCAAGGTATTTGGAGTATTCACGTTGGTTTCAAGGGGAACCCCCATCATCTACAATGGTGATGAGCAGGGAACCCTGAACTGTAACTTTGATACCATAGAGGAGTACACGGATGTCCGTTCCCAGAATATATATAGGCTGAGAACAGAGTCCGAGGACAGGGACAGGGTCTTTAGCGATATTAAAAGGTGGGCCCGGGACAATGCAAGACAACCTATAGATCTTAAAAGGAACCTTGAGGTACTTGATTTTTATAGAAGGTGCATTGAGATAAGAAGGGAGTACCAAAAGGTAATAGAGGATGGAGGTCTCACCTATGAGATCACAGAAGATCTCATAACCTACAGGATAGTTAATGGAAGTGAGTATATAGAGGTAACCTTTAATAACTCGGATAAGGTTATAAAGAGGGATGCCCATAGGATATTGTTAAGAAGTAAAGCAGGGATGAAGAATGAGATACAGTCCCATGAAGTGATAGTAGAGGGGAACTTATGAAGATATTTTATATAGATTTAGACGGAACATTATTAAAGAAACCAGATTATAACTTTACATCTACCGATGTAAAAGCTCTAAAAAAAGCCCAGGAAAGGGGAGCGAAGTTTGGAATAGCCAGCGGCCGTTCCCATGTGGAGATCGATTACCTAGAGAGGGAGCACGGATTGACTTCCAACCTTACAATAGGCCTTAACGGCATGGTTGTAAAGAAGGATCAGGATCTAATTATAAGTAAACTTGATCAAGAGGTATTGGATGTACTATTGAAACACAATATAGAGTTTGAGGCACAGGATGGGGGCAACAGGGTGTTTTCATCCCAGGAGGAGCATGATTTCATCCCTAAGGTCCTGGGAACCAATATGTTTGTTACAAGAGAGCTGGAGAAATTTGATATAAAAAAAATAGTAATCAGACAGCTCTTCAATGAGAGGCCTCTAGATGAAATCAAAGGAATTATAGAGGGGGCCTGCTCAGCAAGATACAACTACTTCTGTATCGACAATAAAACCATTGAGATTGTGAGGAAGGATGTATCCAAGGGGAATGCAATAAAGGAGCACTTCAGCGATAGTGAGGTTATCGCCATTGGAGACAGCCACAATGACAGGGAGATGATCCTCCTAGCCGATCAGGGATATATTATGAGGAATGCTCTTCCAGAGCTTCGTGAGGAGCTAAAGGGTAGGGGAGCCATTGAGATAGGGGATGTCTTTGAAGCAGTAGAGGTAGAGATAGCTGATATAAAGGGAGTCCTCTTCGATCTAGACGGGGTAATAGCAGATACAGCTAAGTATCACTACCTTGCCTGGAGGGAAGTTGCCAAGAGGTATGATATAGAACTATGTGAGGGATTTAATGAAAACCTAAAGGGAGTAAGCCGTAGGGAATCCCTAGAAAAGATACTTGGTATAAAGAACATAGTACTTCCAGAGGAGGAGTTTAAAAGTGTACTCAAGGAAAAAAATGAGCTGTATATAAATTACCTTGAGGAGCTCGGAGAGGATTCCATTCTTCCAGGGATTAAGGAGTTTTTAATTGATCTGAAGAGGTCCAATAAAAGGGTAGCAGTGGCTTCAGCCAGTAAAAATGCTCCATATATACTGGAAAAGTTGGAGCTTTTAAAGTATATCGACTACATTGCAGATCCTGGAAGTATAGAAAGGGGAAAGCCGGAACCAGATATCTTTCTAGATGCAGCAAGGGGTATAGGACTGAAGACGGATGAGGTTGTGGGAATAGAGGATAGTCAGGCTGGAGTAGATGCACTCTACAGAGCCAATATGTTATCTATAGGTATTGGTGACCTGAGAAACTCCCTCTACAACCTGGAATCAACTGGGGAACTGCTGGATAAAAAGACAAGAAGATTAATATTTAAAGGATAATAAAAGGAGAATAAGATGAAGAAGTTGATAATAAGTAAGTTGGAAAAATTCGGGCGTGCTTTTCTAATTCCAGTTTCAATCCTTCCATTTGCAGGGATAATTCTGGGGATTGGTAACGGGTTTACATCTGATGGTATAGTCAATGCACTGCCGCTACTACAGGTGCCTCTAATTAGTTTTATCTTTGGTATATTCAAGGTTGTGGGAAGAGCAGTCTTCAGCAACCTGCCCTTTATCTTTGCAGTGGGACTGGCTGTTGGACTGAGTAAGAAGGAGAAGGGGACAGCGGCACTCTCGGCAACCTTAGGATACTTTGTTTTCCTCTATACTATGAACTATGTGCTGGGGGCTAGGGGACTCCTAGTAGATGGTAACCTGGAAGCTGCTGGACAAAAAATGGTGCTGGGAGTTCAGGTATATGATGTCAATGTATTTGGAGGTATAATAATCTCTATACTGGCATACTATGCAACAAAGCACTTTATGGGTATTAAACTATCTCCAGCTTTTGCATTCTTTGAGGGTCCTAGATTTGTTCCCCTGGTTGTAATGATGTACAGTATCGTTGCCGGAGCTGGAGCAGCTGTTATCTGGCCTGGTATAGCCGGGCTCATTACCAAGGTTTCAATCTTCCTGACTTCCCTGGGAGCATTTGGATCATTCTTCTATGGAATGCTTGAGAGACTCCTTATCCCATTTGGTCTCCACCATGCCTTGAACTCTATGATGAAGTTTACTGAGCTTGGAGGAACTGCCACTGTGGGAGGGACTACCTACTATGGATTTGTAAATATATTTGCAGGAACTCTTTCTACAGCTGGAGAGGTCTTCACAAGGGAGATGACCCAGTTCTATGCAGGGCAGTTTATAGTTAAGATCTTCGGGCTGACAGGGGCGGCATTTGCCATGTATAAAACCTCATATCTACAGCACCGTAAGAAGACAGCTTCAGTCTTAATTGCAGCATCTATAGCATCGGTATTAACAGGAATCACTGAACCGCTGGAGTTTACCTTCCTATTTATAGCGCCAACACTATACCTGATCCATGCATTCCTAGCAGGTACAGCCTTCTTTGTAATGTATATTACAGGTACAGTTGCCTTTGGTATTCAGGGAGCAGGACTTATAAACTTTATTCTGTATAACGTATTAAACAGTGGCAGGGTAAGCTGGATGGGGACTCTGTGGATCGGACCTCTATACTTTATCCTTTACTACTTTATATTTAAGTTTATGATATTAAAGTATGATTATAAGACTCCAGGAAGATCCGAGGAGATGACAGGGCTGGCTTCTAAAAAGGAAGCTCGTGAGAAGTATGGAATAAAAACTCAAAGCTCCTCTATGACACCAAACAAGGGAGCAATTAAAAGTGAAAGAGCAGCAAGGCTCATAGAGGTTCACGGAGGAAAGGATAATATCGTAGATGTGGATGCCTGTATAACAAGACTGCGTATAGATGTAAAGGATAAGACAATAGTTAAGAAGGAGGTAATTACCTCTGAGCTTGGAGCAATGGGAGTTACGGAATCTGGAATGCAGATACAGTCCATCTATGGAGGAGAAGCCAAGGACTATAAGGTATTGATCAGGGAAGAACTTGACATGGAAATTTAAGTTTGTTAGGATGGGTGTACTATGAATGTATTAGAGAATATAAGTAAAAAGGATTTTTCAGAGCAGGACTGGTTGATTTTTAATTATATTTCAGAAAATGATATTACATCATTGACATCCTATGATCTGGCTGCAGAGTGTTTCTGCTCAACAGCTACCATTAACAGGTTTTGTAAGAAGATAGGTGTAAGCGGGTTTGGAGAGCTAAAGGTACTTTTGAAGCTGGAGCAGAAATATATCAAGGGCTACAATGAGAATAAGCTGGATGCCAGAACCATCTCTGAGCTGAAGGAGTTCTGTCAGGAGATAAGGAGCAAGAAACCCATATATATCTTTGGAAGGGGAGCCAGCTCAGTGAGCGGGCAGTATCTGTTCAGACAGCTTCTGAAGCTGGGGTACCATACCTCCTTTATTATGGATATAGAGCTGTTCTATGAGTTGAGAGATTACAACTTGATAATTATATCCAACTCAGGGGAGAACAGGTTTGCCCTGAAGGTTGTGGATATTGTAAGGGAAAGGGATGTAAATATTATGTCTATTACCTATAAGGGGTCTAGTATAAACAGGGCTTCTAAATTTTCCCTGACACACACCAATGAACAAAACTTTAAAAATTTAATTGAGAGGGAGCAGCAGTTACACCTGATCCTTCTGATCAACCACCTGATCAATGCACTGATCGACTAATGATATTTTTAAGATGAGTATAGAAAACCTCCAGATGATATGGTATTAACCACATCATCTGGAGGTTTTTATATTATTTTCATTTTAGAATGGATAAGAAATTCAAGGATTACTGTGCTTAGTGAAGTAAAAGAGTATTAAGGATTCCATTAAATAATTAATTTTCAAGAAAGCTTTACTTAATAAATTTTGAGGGGGGTCTAATTGGAGAAGCTTCAGAGTTAAAAGGTTCAAATTAATATAAATGATGCAATAAGTTAGGAGGCAGAATGAAAATAATTATTATATATATTTTTATCACGCTAGCAACATTTAGTAATTCAATAGATCCGCTAACAATATTGATGGACTTCCCAGATTACAGGTATATGGATCTAGAAAAGAAGGAAAGGGAATTAACTAACAATAGGCGGGGAGTAGAATTTACAAAGGAGCTCTATGCAGAGATGTTTTTTTCTGAGGACACCTATACAGCATTTAATGGTGAAAAGTTTATGTCCGCAAATAAGTTTTTTCGACTGGAATCTGGGGGAAGCTTTAGTTTAAAGGGAAGTACAAAGGATATCTATGGGTGGTTTACAGCGGAGTACCCTATGGAGTATTACGGTAAAAACACGAGAGAAAAGGGAGACAGGGTAGGAGCTGCTAATTTGGTAAGAGAAGCAATAGACAAGCTAGTAGAACTACAAGTTGATTTTTCAAAGTATGACACTAATGGTGACGGACTAATAGAAGATATAGTTATTATCTTTGCTGGTAGGGGGGAACAGTTCAAAAACGCTATGGGGAGTAACTCCATATGGCCCCATGTAAATAGTTTTTCCGATATTTCAAGGGGACCCTTTGCTTATTTTAGAGATCATAATGGTAAAAAGTGGATGATAAATAGATTTGCAATGCTTCCACAAGACCTTCCATTAGATCTATATATTCATGAAATGGGCCACATTTTAGGAATTTCAGATCTATACGGCTCTAACTCTACTATTGGGTATTGGTCCAGTATGAGTGAAATTTATTCTGGGGACATAATCGGAAGTAAGATCAACTCTTATGGAGCATATCACAGGAATAATTTACAAAATATATATAATCAAAAGAATATTCAGACTTTTTGGGCGCAGACCAAGGAATATAACTTTGATTATCTTAACAGGGGGGGAGTTGTTGTTTCACTATATAACAGTAACTTAAAAAAAGCTGATAATGTGATAAAAATAAACCTTCCAAATAAAAAATTAAATGTATCCCATAATAACAATAAGATGTATTATGCCAATAACTATCTGAACAGAGGGAGTAGCTTTACTTTTACGACCTTTTTGCCAGAAGATTCCGATAATAAATTAAACTTAGAAGCATGGTTCAATTCATATATAGACAGGGAAAACGCAAGGATATATATAAGACCAGAAAATAGTGAGACCTGGAGGAAGCTAACTAATTTAAATGCAAAAAAAACTAACAATAATGATGGGGCAAGAAGATGGCTTTCCTCTGAGTTTGATTTAAATAAGTATAGTGGTCAGACTGTAGAGATAAAAGGTATTCTTCTTCCTTCATTAAAGGAGTGGCGGAAGGGGGTATATATATCTGATCTGAGAATTACCTCTAACGGGGAGAGGATATTTGACTTAGAGATAGATAGAAATAAGATAATATTTGATGGTTTTGTTGAAAGTGATGGAAAAGAAGGCTTGGAAAGATATTATTTGATAGAGTATAGAAAGCCCCAGGACGGCATTGTTGATGAAGGACTTTTAAGAACCAGAAAGAATATTCCTTATCCTAGCGGCCTTGTTATTTGGTATATTAATGAGGATTATAAAGACTCAGAAGCATTGGTAAGTATAATTGAAACAAATAATGTAAAAACTTATGAAGTTGTCAGGGGTGAGTTAGAGCCCATTAATGACTTGAAGTATGAGGTTGCAAGCAGGATACTTTCAAGTAAACCCAAACCGGAAGTTGCTGTTCAAGAGGGAAAGAAGTTTTTTTATAGAGAGCCAATACCCGGTGCTAACTTTTTTGAGATGATGGATGGAATATCTCTTGAGATTTTAGAGGAGAGTGATGAGGTAATTAAGATAAAGGTAACCAGAAATGAAAGTTAAATGTATTAAGCTATTGAAAGGCTTTAATTAAACCTGAGAAGTCTTAGTGTATGGAGTAGGGACAGGGTTCTTTAATTTAGAAAAATAAACTGGTGTAGAGGAAAGGTGGAAAGAAAATAGAATATATCTCCTAAGTAATAGGGTTTTAGGGGGAGATACTATGAAAATCAGAGATCAAGTATATTTAATAAGTTTTGTTTCATCAATTATTCCGCTGGTCCTGCTGGCTCTGCTGACATTCTTTACCCTTGAGTATGAGCTCAGGAGGTCGGAGGAGGAGAAGCTGGACCTTGTCTTCACAAGAGGAGAGATGTATCTGGACGATATATTTACCAACCTTGATTCAAGACTTGAGATGTTGTCGGATATCTATCTGGATCACGACGCTGAAGAGGTGCAAGAGTATATGGATATATTTTCCCAAAGGAGTGACGGGGTGGAATACTTTGCCTTTGGAAGTTCCGACGGAGGAATGTATGTGGGGGATGGATCACCAGACACCTTTCCAGAGGAGTATGATCCCAGGACAAGACCCTGGTATGAGGGAGCGGTAAAAACAGATGGTTATTTCCTGTCGGAGGTGTTTGTTCATGCAGTGACGGAAGCTCCTGCACTTACTATATCTAAGAGGGTGGAGTCAGGTGGAAGAGTGGAAGGAGTGATGGCTGCTCTTATAAATATAGGGGATATAGAGAGGGCACTAATAAAAAATAAAAGGGGAAAGTTAACTGATTTTTTTGTAATAAATGGCCGTGGGGATCTGGTAATCAATACAGGGGACTCCCGTGAAAATTTTGAGAAGTATAAGGAGGAGTTTATAGGACTGATGGAAGAAGAGGATCTGATCATAGAGTATAGGGGGCAGAACAGGCTCTATCACTCCCACGCAGTTCCCGGTGTGAACCTCACTATAATAGGAGGGATCCTAGAGAGTGAGCTCATGGCACCAGTAGCAAGACTACAGAAGATTATGCTGTTTATAGTTCTTCTAACAATCTCAATCTCAGCTATTCTTACATTAGTGTTTGGAAGAAGGTTTGCCAACTCCCTCTCAAGGCTTTCCCATATAATCGACAATATTGCCAGGGGGAACTATAGTAAAAATATTGTGAAGCTGACGGACTTTATAGATGTGAACAGTGAACTCTATCTGGTTAAAGAGGGAATAAAGAGGATGCAGGAGGAGATAAGGAACAGGGAAGCCAGACTGAAGATGATCTCTGAAACGGATCCCCTTACAAAGATATTTAACAGGGGAGCTGTAATGGATATGATAGAGATGGAGCTCCAGAGGTCCAACACCTTTGGAACCGAGTTTTCCCTTATTATGTTTGATCTGGATCACTTTAAAAATTTAAATGACACCTATGGCCACCAGTTTGGAGATGAGGTACTTCAGGAGGTGACTAAAACCGCTTCTGAAACTCTTAAGAAGGCAGATGTAATAGGAAGATATGGAGGGGAGGAGTTCCTTATCCTTCTTCCAGATACGGAGTTAGAGGGTGGAAGAGCTACAGCTGAAAGGGTAAGGTCTAAGATAATGAACCTTCAGTGGAGAAATGAGATTCAGGTCACTGCTAGTTTTGGAGTGACCCACTGCTGTGGAGGAGGGGAGGAACTGAGCGATCTACTTACCTCAGTGGATAGTCTTCTTTACAGGGCAAAGAAGAAGGGAAGAAACCGGGTGGAGATTAAGAAAAAGGTATAGAGGGAAGGGAGCCTGCTGGCTCCCTTTTTTAGGTCTGGAAACACTTAGAGAATAAGATACAATAAAAGTAGGTAAAGGATGGGATAGATCATATAAATTTCTATTACTCTTATAATTTAGGGGTAGGCTACAAAAAATGTAGAGGGGGAGACAAAGTAGGAAATTGTGGAAGACCTGCCTTAGATAAGGAATAGAGTGTTCTATAAAAAAATCGAGAGGTGCCCCGTGTTCGCAGTAGAAAAAAGTTTAAATTTTCAAATTTGAAACACTTGTTTTAGTTTAAAAACCGAAGTATAATTCAGTAACTTAAGGGTGTGAGGTGATCCTATGACTGAAAGAGTATTATTGATTCCTGCAATGGTAGTAGTAGTACAAATGGTTTCAGTGTTCTTCTCCAAGAGGCACAGAAGTAAGAAGGAGGCCAGAAGTGAGCTTATGATGGCGGCATTTCTGGGTATAATAATAGGAATAGTGATCTATGGTATCTCACTAAGATTAGGGTAAAAAACAAGAGACCTCAAAGGTCTCTTGTTTTTTTATTTAAATATTTGTTTATATATTTTAAAGGTTTCTTTACTCCCATTAAGCAGGTGAGTAATTGAAGGCAGTTTCTATCTTTTTAAGGGATGTATTCATCATTAGAAGGCTTACTACCAGGCAGGATAGTTCTGCCAGAGGAACAGCCATCCAGATTCCCTTTTCTCCCACTAGATGTGGAAGAACAGTGAGGAAGATAGCTACAAAGATCAGAGATCTCAGAAGGGCGATTCCAGCAGACTCCAGGGGTTTTTCCACAGCTGTGTGGAAGGAGCTGGAGATAATGTTTATAAAGGAGATAAGGTAAGCGAAGATAAAGTATCCTGCAGCCTCAAGAGCCAGATTGGTCAGCTCTAGGTCTCCCTTTGTAAAGAGCTGGATGAGGGACTTACTGTAAAACTTCATAAGGATAAATGAAGCTAAACCGATGATTCCCCCTGTGGTGAGGGAGATCTTGAGGACATCGTAGATCCTATCCACTCTTCTTGCTCCCAGATTATATGAAACAATTGGCTGGAGGGCCTGAGCTAAGCCATATAGAGAGATATTTACTATATTGTTAACGTAGAAAACAATTGTCAGGGCTGATACTCCCATCTCTCCTATATATTCCATGATAATTCTGTTGAATAAAAATGTAGCCACAGCTGTAGAGACCACTGTAAGCATCTCTGAACTTCCATTGTAGAGGATATTATTTAGAAGCTTCAGGTCCCCTACGGGCCTATAGAGTTGTATTCCAGACCTTTCTCTAAAGAAAAGTCCTATTAGGGCCAGACTTCCAAGAAGGTTAGCTATTCCTGTGGCATAGGCTGCACCAGAGATCCCCCATCCCAGTATTCCGATGAAGATATAGTCAAGGAGAATATTTGTGAGGCAGCATACCATTCCACTGAGGAAGACTGCATTTGGTCTTCCTCCTATCCTAGCAAAGGTCTCGGTATATATAGGTGCACAGTAAAAGATTATCAGAGTTACCATGGGAGCAAGGTATGCTTTTACCATGGGAAATAGTGTGGTATCTGCTCCTAAAAATACGATGAGCTCATCTATAAATATAAGGCTCAGGATAGTTATACTACCAAGGATAGCTACCAAGGATAGGAGAGTAAAGGCAGCCCCCTCTCCGGCCTTTCTTTTATCCTTCCTTCCCAGGTAGATAGCTGAGATCACCCCTCCACCAGCAGTTATCATCATTCCTACACTCATAAGAATATTCACGTAGGGCATGGAGATATTGATTGCAGCAAGGCCTCTGGGGCCAACGTAGTTCCCTACAAAAATTCCATCTATCATTGTCTGCATAGAGACGATGAGAAGTCCCACGATACTGGGGACTGCAAATTTAAAAAAAGTTTTTTTTATAGATTCATTATTCATATTCTTTCGACCTCCTAGTTATGGACACATTATAAAGTGTATAGTATACTATACAGTCAAGAAAAATTTTGGAGGAGATATGAAAAAAAAGTATAAGATTACCGAGGTGGCGAAAATATTTGATATTTCAAGGCAGACCCTTATCTACTACGATAAGATAGGCCTCTTTAAACCTAAGTATATAGATGAAGAAAACTCCTACAGATACTATGTGGAGGAGCAGTTTTTTCAGCTAAGATTTATAATGGTATTGAAGAGGGCTGGGTTTTCCCTAAGTGAGATAAAAGATTACACTAAAACCAGGTCTCCAGAGGAGAGTCTGGAATATTTAGAGGAGAAGGAGAGGAGTGTAACTGAGAAGATAATAGCTCTAGAGGCATCAAGGGATATGATCAGAGCTAAGATAAGTGAGGCAAGAAACATCACCCTGGAGGAGGGTGGAAAAATGGAATTTATAGAGCTCCAGGGGAAGAGGGCTTTTATGGTGGATCTAGGGGAAACCTTTAGTTTTGAAGAGTATGACAGGGCCTTCCACTATCTGGACGACATGATGAAGAGGTTGGGGGTAGATGAGAATGAGTATGTGGAGGAGATAACCAAGGATTGTGTGGAGGAGAAGGACTATATGGGGATAAAAAACCTGGGGTTCTTTATTCCAGATAACTTCGAAAAAATAGAGGGAGAGAGGAGAATAGGGGGAGGCACCTATGCTACTTTTCTACACAGGGATCTATGGATGAATATAGGGGAGAGTTATGAGAAGATGGTGGATTTCTTAGAGGGAGAGGGATATGAGATGGTGGGGGATCCTATAGAAGTTTTCAAGAGTGTAAGTGTTCACCTGGGAAAGGGTGAGGTGACAAGGGTAAGAATATATATTCCAGTAAAAAAAACTGAATGAGAAATCATTCAGCTTTTTTATTTGCTAAGGAAAGTATAAAATTCATAAAAAGTTCCTTGAAATAACCAGTATGCTTTTTGATTATTAGGATGCAACGTCATGTTACTTTTTATTGTTAAGGAAAATATAAAATTATAGATTATTCATAGGATAAAAATTCATTGCATAAGATTAGAAGGGGTAACGTCACGCTCCTTTTTAGTTATTTTCAAAGATGTAGTTAAACTCCTTGTGAACCCTCTTAAAGGCCTCTACTACCTGGGGATCGAAGTGTTTCCCCTCCTCGCTGAGGATTATCTCCACTGTTTTTTCATGGGAGAAGGCTCTCTTATACACCCGCTCCTGTCTCAAGGCATCATATACATCAGCCAGTGCCACTATCCTTGCCTCTATTGGAATCTCATCACCAGAAAGTCCCAATGGATACCCCTTACCATTCCACCTCTCATGATGGAACCTTATTAGGTTTGAGGCCACGGGGCTAACATCTACTCTTCCTATAAGCTTATATCCAATGTCTGAGTGCCTCTTCATGGTATCAAACTCCTCCTGGGTTAATTTCCCGGGCTTCTTCAGGATGGAATCTGGAATACCTATCTTTCCTATATCGTGAAGGGAGGCGTAGAGGCCGATATCCTCTATAAACTTCTTTGAGAGCTTGAGCTCCCTCCTTAATTCAAGGGCCAGAAGCTCCGAGTAGTGGTTTATCCTCTTAACGTGGGTTCCTGTATCCTCATCCTTATAGCTGTTGGCACTTTCAAGGGTGCCTACCAGACCGATAGTAAGTCCCCTGAGCCTTCCATAGACGTTCTTTATCCTCTTAAGGTGAAGGTAGAGGAGGATAAATCCGGCAAATGCCACAAGTGTTATGGAGAGGGATAGCTTATAGTCCTCTGCAAGGTGAACCTCTTGCTTTAGGAGCCTCTTCTTTCTGTCTATAAACTCATAGGAGAGCTTCTTTTCAAAGGAGCTTATGATCAGGTGAAGAATTTCATCCTTGGAAGAGATTCCAAACTTAAAGGCCACTCTTTCAGGAAGGACACCTGCTACCTTTAGATTTTTTGTTCCGATTTTTTTCATGAGGTAGTCTGCCCACCTAAGGTCACTTATAAAAAGATCTGCTTCTCCCCTGCTTACTCCCTCTATAGCTTTTTCCTGGGTGGGAAAAAATTTAATGTTTTTTTCCTTGACTCCCAGGGTTTTATAGTAGTTGATCAGAACAGGAGTTTTAACTGCTGCCAGGGAGTAGTTTCCAAGAGAAGTAGGATCAGGTATAAAGGGCTCCTCTTTTCTGTTAAAGATATAGAATAGACCCTCATAGTAGGGTTCAGTAGTTAGAAAACCTTGGTTGTTTAGCTCCCTTCCCCCGACCTCAACAATGAGGGGATTGATGTTGAAGCCATCAGGGGAGGTTCCCCTGCCAAAGTTTATCTTAACACCCAGCATCTTCTCTATATCCTTGAAGTAATAGCTGAGAAATCCGGCTTCCTCCCCGTTCTCATCTGTATAGAAGAGGGGATAGAGGTCCCTGTCTATTGGCAGATAGACATCCAGAGAAGTAGTCTTCTCCAGATACTCCCTCACCATCCTTGAAAGCTTAAGGCCGTCGTTGAGATAGAGGAGCATCTCATCATAGAGGAAGTCCTTGTTCACATCCAGCTCATGGAAGATCTTATCCATAATCCTCAGGAAGGGCTTGTATTCCTTCTTAACTCCAATTTGGTAGTTTGTTCTCAGGGAGGTGGAGAGATAATTTATTTTAACCTCACTCTTGGGATTGTTGGTGATATAGTTAAGGGTTTCAGGAAGATTTTCAATGTAGATATCAGCTTCTCCCTTCAAGAGAGTCTTGGCTGCCTCCTCCACAGAATCTTTCAGAATAATCGTCATTTTGCTCCCATACCTTATGTGTGCCTTGTTTAATATGGAATTCCCCCTTACAATGACCACTCTCTTACCAGAGAGGCTCGTCTGCGAGTCTATAACAGGGGACTCCTCTCTAGTTAGAAGAACCCCATTTAGCTCTATAGGGGTGTCACGGTAGTAATAGGTGTCCTCATTTTTTTTGTAGTCCTTTAATCCAAATATAATATCTGGAACTCCTGCCTGGGTGATATCCTTAAGTTTTTTCTCATCTACTTCCACTGTTTTAATTGTAAGTCCAGTTCTTTCCTCCAATATTTTTATAAGGGAGGGAAAGATGCCTCCACTGCCATCCTTAGTACTATAGTTTAGGATTCCATTGTTCTTGGTGAGATATATCTCTATGGGGCTTCCTCTTCTTGCCTCTATCCAATATCTTTCTGCAGAGGAGAAGGTAGGCTGAATCTCCTGAGAGAAGATAGATTCAAAGAGAAGAAGGAAGATAAAAAGGTAAAGTTTCATAGTTGCTCCCTTGTAAAAATAATTTTGCATATAATTATAAGTAGTTTTAGCAGAAAAATCAATTTATTTGGACAATTTAATATCTGAGAGATGGATGGAAGATTTAATGGAGTTTCGATCTTAAAAAAGATCGAACTCTTACTTTTATTTAAATTAAAAAGGAACGATTATTTAGTCCTAGGATATATGATATCCCATAGGACAATAGGCTTATTGTTAAAGTTGACAAAAATATTATTGAAACTTTATAGGATATTAGATAAGATATAATGTACAGAAAAAAATTATTGACGAAAGTTAGGTGGTAGAGATGAAAAAGGGATTTACTTTGATAGAGTTAATGGTAGTTATAGGAGTGATAGGGCTTCTGGCCAGCATAGTGCTTCCAAGGTTCGGGGATTCTACAGATGCCGCTAGGGCAGCTCAGGTACACGGTAACCTTCATAATATACAGGAGGCTATAGATATGTTTAATGTAGGTGAGGGTTACTATCCTAAGTATGGTAACGATATAGGTGCAGGAGAGGACGGGAATACCTTCAGTGAAACCTTTGAAAAATACTACTCCAAGGGGAGGATGCCTGAGACCCCAGCAGGGGGAACCGATGTGAGCAAGAACAAAATCGAAAGGGAGAAAGTTTATAAATGGGGAAATGACCAGCTCAAGGGAGGCTGGCTCTACGATGAGGAGAGAGGAAGGTTGTATGCCAGGCTTGTGAGAAATGCTTATGGTCAGGGAAATATATGGATATCCGATGAGGAGCTCAAGGAGGGAGTAGAGGCCGAGAGGAACTTTAAGAATATCTCCCTTAAAGAGAATCACATGTGGTTTACAGAGAACTTCCTAGATGAGTTTACCTTTGAGACTTCCTTTAAGATAAACGGTGGAGGAAGGATGGAGATCTTCCTGGATGTAGATTCAGGGGGTGCCCTAACGGAAAGTGGTGTTCCGGCAGTTAACCCTACGGGATATATGTTAAGAATTCACCCTATTAGAGGGGAGATGTATCTCTTAAAGGTAAATGAATATGCAAATGTAGGAGATGGTAAGGGGAAATCTCCTAATACTGATGGTGGAAAGGAAGAAATTATAGAAAAGGTTGATTTAAAGAAGTTGAAACCTCCTATTCCAAACAGTGTATGGCAAAAAAATGAAGTCCCTATAAGTGTTGATGTTAAAAATACAGGAAATGAAAGCAAGAGTCTTTCTATGAGTATAGGTGGACAAAAGATTCAATTTACAAACGGGGACACTGTAAAATATCCTTCTACCAGTCAAAAGACAACAGTGGGAGTTGGAACCTCTAAGGGAAGAGCTATGGAGGTAGCTGAGGTCACCATAAAAAATAAGTAACATTAAGTCAGTAATGTTTGCTTTTGGAAAAAACACATGTAATATCAATAAGTTTTGTGTACGAAAATGTTGATTTATTTCATGACCTGTGTTAGGATTGTGGATGATGCTAGATGTAGAGGAGGAAGACTTTGAAGACTTTAAATAACATCTTTGAGAAGAACAAGAAATGGGCAAGTGAGATAAGGGATAATTCCCCTGAGTTTTTCAGTCAGCTGGCTGAGCAGCAGACACCAGATTACCTGTGGATAGGGTGTTCCGATAGTAGAGTACCTGCAAATCAGTTAATGGACCTTCCCCCAGGTGAGGTATTTGTCCATAGAAATATAGCCAATATAGTAGTACATACAGATCTAAACTGTCTATCTGTAATCCAGTATGCAGTAGAGGTCCTAAAGGTAAAGCATATAATCATATGTGGTCACTACGGATGTGGTGGTGTAAAGGCAGCAATGGAGGATGAGCAGCACGGTCTTATAGACAACTGGCTTCGTCACATTAAGGATGTAAGTCGTTTTAATGCCCACAAGCTAGAGGGCCTTACAGAAGAGGAAAAGTTTGATAGGTTGTGTGAATTAAATGTTATCGAGCAGGTTAAAAATGTTTCCAATACAACGATAGTTCAAAATGCATGGAATGAAGGGAAGGACCTTTCAATCCATGGGGTAGTCTATAATCTTAAGGATGGTATCCTAAAGGATATGGACACTACAGTGTTTTCCATGGAAGGTTTAGACAAGTTAACTAACAATAAATAAATTTACTTAGATAAAAAGGGACAGCTGAGCTGTCCCTTTTTTAAAATGTATAGTGGATACCAATAATGTGTTGGTTGGAGTTGGCCGAGTTTGTATCGGAGTTTTTAACCTCTGTAAAGTTATCATTTATCTTGTAGGAGTAGCTCACACCGAAGTTCTTTATCTGAAGCTTCAGCTGGTTAAACCACTGAAGGGAGTGATCTGTACCGATGCTGTTTCCGCTCCAGTCGGTCTTCTTCTCAGATTCCTTTGCAGCAAAGACATAGTCTACCCATCCGTTGAAGTAAAGGCTCCAACCATTTTCAAAGGTATAGATCCTTCTACCATAAGCAACATTGAAGAGGTAACCATCCCACTTTCCCTCTATATTGCTGTTATATGCATCCTTATGATATCTGGCAAGGAGGTTCATCCTGATATAGTCAAACCCCTCTATATGAAAGTTATTACCTATACCCATCTGATGCCTCTTTAATCCCCCTCCATAGGAGCTGTCATCGAAATCATACTGGTAGGAAAGAAACCACTCGCTAAATCTCCAGAAGGACAGATCCCTTCCAAGAAGTCCGTCTAATGACAGCCTTGGATTTATCTCTCCATAGAGGTTTGGATCCTTACCATGCATATCACTGGATCCTGAATCAAACACATCAAAGAAATCTACGAACCAGTACATATCCAGAAGATAGTATCTGTGGAATCCCTCTATCTCCAGATATCTGTCATCGATACTGTCTCCATAGGCTTCAGCAGCATTATTCCCCTGAAAGAGACTCATACTGACGAAGTTATAGTTCCATGGCTCATAGGCACCATAGGAGTTAATCCCCAGAATTAAAATTAAAATACCTAACAACTTTTTCATTTTACTTCACCCTTTATCTATTATTCTGCCCTCTCTCAGATGTATTTTGTTTAATAAAGAGAACACGGTTAATATTGTAACCAAATAACAGGTTTTTTACAACAATAAATAATAGAATGTAGTAAATGCAACAGAATTTATAACATGGATGGGATATAATTATCTCAGATAAGAAGCAGATTGATAGTTTAGTTATTTAGTTATTTAGATATTAGGAGGGATTTTAATATGAAGAGCATAGCTGAAAAGTTAAAGAGTTCAACATCTCTTATGATAACCTATGGAGTTTTGAGTATTGTTTCCATAGTTGCAGGAATATTTTGGAATATAACAAAGTATGGATTTCAATAGAAATGGAGAGGCCGATGCCTCTCCATTTGTTTTTATATAAAAAAGGTATAGGATCTATAAAAAAGGTAAAGTAATTGGTTTTCCAAACGATGATTAGGGTGCAACCTTACCTTGCTTTTATAGTGAGCTGAATATGTTCCTTCCTATAATCCATGTGGATAACCGGAGACAGGGACAGGGTCTCTGGTTCCGGGAAGTGAACCCTTCCACCCTTGGCTTCCTGGTAGACAAAGTAGCTGGGATGGGGATACCTGATATAGTTATCCCATCCTATGAGACCGGCATCCTCTAGCTCAGCCTCTACAATCCCATGGAGCCCCAGAGTACCGTTGATCTCCTTTACTTTAAATGGGCCCTCTCCCTTCTCTATAAGGTTATAATTTCTCTCCAGAAAGTTTCTGTTTATGCTCCCCTTGGTACACGAGTTGATATAGATATCCCCATCATAGGATCTCACCCTTTCCAGGAAATCCTCCCTTCCCCCTCTGAGCCAGTTTCCCACAAAGGCTTTATCCCTGTAGAGGGAGGTCTTTTCTCCCAGGGAACACTGGTACTGCACCGCGTTTACCAGAAGAACCAGAAAGACCTGCCCCTCCTCTAGCCTTTCCCCAAAGAAGGAGTTTATCCTCTCTTCATAGACAGGTTTTACAAACTCCTGTGTGGCCGGGTTGTTGAGAGGTCTTGCATGGTGCCTTCCTGAAGGGAAGAGAGGGATATCGATCTTGAACTCCCACTTGTGTGGACTCTCTATTATCCAGATGATAACCCCGTCGTAGGGCTTTCCCTTAGTAAACTCTCTGTATTCAGTGGCTGGAACAAAGAGCTCATTAAAATCCTTTCTATATCTAAAGTGAATCTTGCTATCCCTCTTATACACTATTCCGATAAACTCATCTATAGCTTTCCTCTTCCTGCTTCTAACTATGAGCTCCTCTAAATTCATACTCTATTCCCTGTATCCTTGAATAAGGTAGGGATTTTCCCTCTTTTCCCTTCCAAGTATAGTCAGGGGACCGTGGCCGGGGTAGATCTTGATCTCATCGGGATAGGTTTTGATCTTGGCTATACTCTCAGCCATGAGCTCCCTGTTGCTGTACAGGCTACTTACTATCCCTACAGCTTTCCTAAAGAGGAAATCCCCCGTGAACATAGTCTGAGTCTCTTTAAAGTAGTAGATTACCGAGCAGTAGGTGTGCCCGGGAACCTCTATGAGATCAAAGTTAAAGCCTGCGATACTATGACTCCCCTCATCTAAGAAGGTAACCTCCACATCAAACTTTGTTTCCAGTCCATACTTTTCCATGGTGTAACCAAACTCCTTCTTATCCACATAATTAGGCCTTCTGCTTCCCATATACACGGGGACCTTGTATCTCTTCACAAATTCATCCACCCCCAAGAGGTGGTCCCAGTGGGAGTGGGTGAGAAGGATTCCCTCTACCACAAATCCCTTCTCCTGGATGAAGGCATCTATCCTCTCAAAGTCTGTAAGATCTACAACGAGACACCTCCCATCCTTTTCAACTATGAAGTTGTTATTTTTTATCTCTCCGCACATGATTCTGTGTATGTTCATCTTTAACTTCAACTCCTTAAATACTCTTGAATAATAAAGTTTTTTAGATTTTACCATATTTTTTCACCCTATTTAACTATTTCCGGGGGACACTTTATGTAATTTTAATAGGCTGTTGCAAAAGTATTGTATAATTTTCAATATTGCAATGGCCTTTTCTATTGTAAATAATAATATCTTTAAACTAACATTAAAAACCTTCCTGCTTAGCCCTCTAACTCTATGATTATCAATAGAGTAGTTTTCTTTTAAATTTCCAAACAACCTTTCTATTTCCCAACGCTTAGCATATCTTTTTCTACCTTCTTTTGAAAGCAGATAAGTA
>NZ_BSDY01000038.1 GCF_027925155.1 Propionigenium maris DSM 9537
GTCTACAGAGTGAAAATCTGGTATCCTAACCACTGGACGAACGGGGCATCTTGGTGCGTCACACAGGGATCGAACCTGTGACAACTCGATTAAAAGTCGAGTGCTCTACCAACTGAGCTAGTGACGCATACATGGAGCGGGAAACGAGGGTCGAACTCGCGACATTCAGCTTGGAAGGCTGACGCTCTACCAACTGAGCTATTCCCGCATAAGTTATATAAAGTTTCAATGGTCGGAACAGCAGGATTTGAACCTGCGACCCCCTGCTCCCAAGGCAGGTGCGCTACCGGGCTGCGCTATGCTCCGTTTTGTTTTCGTCTCGCTGTTTCTCGCGGACAAGAAGTATAATACCATCCTTTTAATTTTTCGTCAACTTTTTTTTATTTTTTTTTAAAAAAACCATAAAAAAAATGGGCACAGCACTATTTCTGTACCCTTTTCCTTACTTTTTTTTCACACCTTTCCCATCTATAAACACTCTTACCCTCTTTTCACCCTCCCTCAAAATTTCCAAACCCTGGGTACAGGCTATCCCTATACACCCCTCTATTCCAAAGGCTTTCTCCTGTACAACTGCTACCCCTGTCTCCTCTAAAAGCCTCATTACAAAGGTGAGGAAATCCTCCTTAGTAAAGTTAGAGTACTTTAAAAACATATGAAAGCTCCCATGAAAAACCACTTCAGCGTAGATCTCATCAAAGATAAGGCGGAAATTATTATCAATTAGATAGTCTGTGCTGTTTCCTTTGCTAACAAGATCGTCCCGCAGTGGTTAGAGGAAATGCTCAGGGTAACAGCCTTTGTTTTAGAGGTTATCACTTACTCTCTTATCCCATCTCTTTCCCTGGCCCTGATTATACTTTGAGGCTCTATCCTTTCATTTATATTTTTTAAATTCAAGGTAGGGATGACAGAGTTTCTTCTGTCGCTTCCACCTCATACTCATCCTTTCTCCTTCTAATTCCTCATAAAAAGTTCTATGCAAAACACAACCCTTCTATAATATTAGAGAAGTGATTTTAACTCTCTTCTCACTTCTCCCCCTCCTTATATTATCCACTACACTCCAGAGGTTCAGACCACCGATTAGACTCTGGCCCCTTTTATCCCCTCTAACCGATCTTACATTAAACCTCTATCATAGAAGAAACTCTCCCTCTGCTATCTTTACACTTGGACCCTTCATAAAGACCTCTTCTCCTGCCTCTATATACATCTCTCCTCCAGGGACTACCACCTTGGTAGCTTCCCCTATCTTCCCGAGCTTTCTTCCTATAACTGCTGCTCCGCAGGCTCCCGTTCCGCAAGCCAGGGTCATCCCGGCTCCTCTCTCCCAGGTTGTCACATGCATCTCCTCCCTTGACTTTACCTCACAGAAGTTTACATTAGTTCCCACAGGAAACATAGGATGTTTCTCTATCTTAGGACCTAGGCTTGCTATATCTACCTCCTCCAGGTTCTCCACAAAAATCACCGTATGGGTTGTCCCCATAAAGAGGGAGGATACCTTTATCTTCACCCCCTCTACCTCAAGCTCCTCCTCTATATACTCCTCTGTATCTAAGTTTATTGGGATGGATCTTCCTCCGAAACTTGGTTTCCCCATATTAACCCTTACCATAAACTCCACCTCCTCACTGGCAACCACCTCCAGCTCTCCGGCTCCCGTCTGCACCTTAACCCTGTCCCCAGTAAAGTGGCCGTTATTCTTCATATAGTGGGTAAAACACCTTATTCCATTGCCGCACATAGGAGCTGTAGTCCCGTCGGCATTGTAGAAGTTCATCACTATTCCACGATCGTCCTTTTCATATACGATCATTCCGTCGGCACCGATTCCAAAGTTTCTGTGACACACTCTTTTGGCTAGTTCCACCAGACCCCTTCCTTCTAGATCCTTCATATTAAATATAATAAAGTCATTTCCAAGACCGTGGTATTTTTCAAATCTCATTCTTGCCTCCTAAGTATTCTATAAGTTAAATCCCTCTGCCAGAGCATAGATGGATTTCTCCCTGCCCAAATAAGTTCAGTCTTCCATCGACCATAATGGTCTGGCTTATCATATCTATATTAACACTGGCTTCCCCCAAAACATCAAATATTTTTGAAATATTTTTCGTAGTATTTTCAAAGGCAGATTTTAAATACTATCCTTGAGAGGCTAGAGGAGATCAACGAAGGCTTTGAGAGATCCTACAAGGTAAGGATAGACAACCATATAAATATCCAATATCCCCCGGTAATCAAAGACTCTCAGCTCTTTTCCAGAGTAGAGTGTCTTATCGACCTACCGGATATAGAACCTCTTATGTTAGCTGAAGTGTTTTCCAACTACCAGGATGCCGTTTCCGGCCTCTTTATCTTCCTATGCACTCATAATGAGGAGAAGGGCTTTACAGCCCCCCAGGTTCAATTTGATGAAGAGCTTCTTCTTAATGGAGTGGAGTTCTATACATTTGTCTCTCAAAAGTTAAATTTAATGTAAAATCAACTGCACCTTTACCCTAAATAATGTATAATTAGTTAGGTTTAATGCTGAAAGGAGTTAATATGAATTTTTTGGGACATAGCTTTTTTAAGGAGGGTTCCTCCCTCTTTCTTCTGGGAAATGTCTGTGGTGATTTCTACAAGGGACTTCCTCACACGCTCTCTCTTCCAGAGGAAATGATAGAGGGGATAAAATTTCACAGAAGGTTAGATTCCCTCACCGACTCCACCTCTGCTGTGGAAAAGGCTAAGAGAGCTCTTTCCGCCTATGGTCTATACTCAGGAATCATTGTAGATATATACTACGATCACTTTCTGTCGAAAAACTGGCAGCGTCTCAAGGGAGAATCCCTTGAGCTCCACTGTGAGTATCTCTACTCTGAGATCTCAAAAAATGTGGAGTATATACCTGCTAAATCAAGAAGTGTAGTGGATCACATGATAGAGGAAAATTGGTTTGAAAACTATGGAGATCTGGAGTTCATAGAAAAAACTTTATCCAGAATTTCCAGGCGGATCTCCAGAGAAAACAATGTGGATAAAAGCATTCATAACCTAAGGGATAACTACTCCTTCTTCCAGGAAAATTTTTTTGAGTTTTGGAGGGAGTTAGAGGATAAGATTAATAAATTATAAAGGGGTGCACAACATGTATAAGGCTGTAATCTGTGATTTAGATGGTACACTTCTAAATTCAAAACACACTATTTCAGAGTACACTAAGACAATAATATCGAAGGTTCACGCTAAGGGAGTTAAGGTCTTCATCGCCACAGGAAGGCACCACAGGGACGCTGTAGCATTCAAAAGGATGCTGGGGCTGGATTCCTTCCTTATCACTTCAAATGGAGCTAAGATCCACGATGAGCATGACAATGAGATATTTTCTCACAATATTCCTGCTGACCTTGCCAGTGAGATCATCTCCTTCCCTATGGGGGAAGAGTTCCACAGAAGTATCTATCAAAATGACCTCTGGTTTGTAGAGGAGGAGTTAGAGGAAGCTGAGGAGTTCCATAAGGAGTCTGGCTTCACCCATACAAAGAAGGACTTCAATGAAATTTCTGGAGAGGAGGTTACCAAGTTTTTCTATATCTGCAACGACAGTGAAAAATTGAGAACCTTTGAGGAGAATGTCATCGAGAGGTTCAAGGGAAAGCTTAACGTTACCCTTTCCCAGATAAACTGCCTGGAACTAATGCAGAGAGGTGTTTCCAAGGGAACAGCTATCAAGGAGATCCTTGCTAAGGAAGGGATCTCCATAGGAGAGGCTGTAGCTTTTGGAGACGGTCTTAACGATCTGGATATGCTTTCTACTGTAGGAAAGGGACTTATCATGGGAAACTGTAACTACAAGCTCCAGGAAGCCCTGCCAGATCACGAGGTTATTGAAACCAACGATGAGGACGGGGTTGCTAAATACCTGGCTGAGTTGTTTTTAGACTAGATTAACTAAATAAGATAACTTCACTATATAGTCAGATTTTATTAAAACTAAAAGGAGAAAAACCAATATGGTTTTTCTCCCTTTTTTATTATTGAGCAAAATATCGAATTTACAAAAAGTTTGTAAAATAATAGGTGTTCCAACTGGTTATTAGGATGCAACCTCACGTTGCTTTTTACTACTCTTCACTTCTCTTAAAGTAGTGAGGTGAATCCCCCCACTCTCCGTAAGCTATCTCATCTCCAACACTTCCGACTCTTCCTGCAAGACACTTCTTACACTGCTCTGCAGTGTCATCTATACAAGGCTTATCGTTATACAGCTGATACTTAGCTCTGTGCTCCGCTGCTGTGGTTACAGGCATCAGGATGTTAGCTCCCGCCTTCAACCCCTTCTCTCTTCCTAGGGGATCTAAGCCCTGGAGAGCAGTGGTTGCTGCTATATTTACATCCTTTAGGTAGATTCTGGCTATGGCTATCATCTTGAGTCCCAGTTCCACCCTCTTTTCCTTAGGAAGTACCCTATCCTTATAGGCCTCTCCCATAGGAGTTTCATCGTGAATGATATAGGGACCCATTCCTATCATATCTATATCATTTTCCTTGTAGAAAAGAATGTCATCCACAAGATCTTCCTCTCTCTGACCTGGAAGTCCTATCATTACCCCTGTTCCAACCTGATAACCTGCCTCTCTTAGATATCCAAGGCACTCTATCCTTGTGTCAAAGTTGTGGGACCTGTCTTCTGGATGAAGGGACTTGTAGATCTCCTCATTGCTTGTTTCTATTCTAAGAAGATACCTGTGAGCTCCCGCCTTATACCATCTTTCATAGGTTTCCCTACTCTGTTCTCCCAGAGACAGGGTTATACCCAGTTTCCCCTGAGACATCTCCTTTATCTCCCTTACAACTTCCTCTACAAAATCTACAAACTCCTTGTCTTGTCTCTCCCCTGCCTGAAGTACAAGAGATCCATAGTTGTTTTCATAGATCCACTTGGCACTTTCCATTATCTCTTCCTTGGTCATCATAAAGTGCTCTGTATTTTTATTGCTTTTTCTTATACCACAGTAGTTACAATCCTTTACACAGATATTACTAAACTCTATGAGCCCTCTATAATAAACCTTCTTCCCTACATTTTCTTCCTTAACTTCATAGGCCTTCTTATAGAGAGCTTCAAGCTCCTCCTCACTACCTATCTTCATTAGATATACCAGATCTTCTCTGTTTAACTCACTCTTTCTAAGGATTTCCTCTACTCTCATAACCTATCCCCCCATGCTTATATTAATAAAGTTATTATACCATATAAGTCAGGATTTTTTAAAATTCAGGGAAGCTCAATTTTTCAACAGATAATAACCTCTTTAAAGGTATCTTTCTCCTGCTTCTAAATAATATTACTATATCAATAATTTTTTTCCAGAAAAAAAGGAAACCTCATCCCTTGGTGTATACTAATATCAGAAACTATCTTATTTTAGATAGTTTTCCCTTAACCTTCTCTTTAATAGAGCGTCATAATGGATAGTTCCTTTCCCCAGAAGGAGCTATCTTTATTTTTTGCAAAAGAAAAGCTACCTTAATTAAGGTAGCTTTTTTATTATAGTTTTCTCTTTAATAACATCTAAGATAAATAAAGTATACTATATTAATATGAATTACTCCCACTCGATAGTTGCAGGCGGCTTAGATGAAATATCGTAGGCCAGTCTATTAATTCCCGTTACTTCATTTATAATTCTGTTGGATACTCTTCCTAGAAACTCATATGGAAGGTGTGACCATGTAGCTGTCATAAAGTCAGTTGTATTTGCCGATCTAAGCACTGCTGTATACTCATAGGTTCTCTCGTCACCCATTACTCCAACTGATTTAACTGGAAGTAGTACAACAAAAGCCTGACTTACCTGATCATATAGCTCTTCATTTCTAAGCTCTTCAATGAATATGTCGTCAGCTTCCCTTAGGATGTCTGCCTTCTCCTTAGTTACCTCTCCAAGGATTCTGATTCCAAGCCCTGGTCCTGGGAACGGGTGTCTGTCTACCATGTGATCAGGAATTCCAAGTTCTCTTCCAACCTTTCTAACCTCATCCTTAAACAGCTCTCTTAGAGGTTCTAGAAGTTCAAACTCCATCTCCTCAGGAAGTCCTCCTACATTGTGGTGAGATTTTATAGTTGCTGATGGTCCCTTTACAGATTGAGACTCGATTACATCTGGGTAGATTGTACCCTGAGCAAGGAAGTCTGCATCCTTAAATCTCTTCTTCTGCTCATCAAAGATCTCTATAAACTCATGACCGATTATCTTTCTCTTCTTCTCAGGATCTGTTACCCCTGCAAGTTTTGTTAGGAATCTTGCCTCTGCATCTATACACTCGATATTCATCTTAAAGTGCTCTCCGTAAGTAGCCATTACCTTTTCAGCCTCATTCTTTCTCATAAGACCAGTATCTACGAAGAAGCAATTAAGCTGATCTCCGATAGCTCTGTGGATAAGAACTGCCGCCACCGATGAATCTACTCCACCAGATAGTGCAAGAATAACCTTCTTATCCCCTACAGTTTCCTTTATGTGCTTTATAGCTGTCTCTATGTAGTTCCCCATAGACCAGTTTTCCTCACACTCACAGACATCAAATACAAAGTTTCTTATCATCTGGTGACCGTCTACAGAGTGAGTTACCTCTGGGTGGAACTGTACATTATAGATCTTCTTCTCCTCGTTTACAAGGGTAGCTATAGAAGAATCTGTGTGTGCTATCTGCTTAAATCCTGGAGCAACCTTAGTTACGTGATCTCCGTGACTCATCCACACCTGTGTATTATTTGGAACTCCAAAGAAGAACGGTGAATTTGCGTCATCGATCATAACCTCTGCCTTTCCAAACTCCTGCTTGTCTGCTTTCGCTACCTCTCCACCTAGAAGGTGCTGAGTCAGCTGCATCCCGTAGCAGATTCCTAGAATAGGGATTCCAAGATCATATATCTCTTTGTCCAGTGTTGGAGATCCATCAAGGTATACCGATGCCGGTCCACCAGATAGGATAATTCCCTTAGGCTCCCTTGCTTTGATCTTCTCTAAATCTTCAAAGTAAGGAACTACTTCTGCATATACACCCATTTCTCTTACTCTTCTGGCTATTAATTGGTTGTACTGAGAACCAAAATCCAGAATAACAATACTGTTCTTTTTCATCCTAAAACCTCCAAAATTGTATATAAAAAAACCTAAATATAAACTCTTCCTTCTTCAATCTATGATCTGAAAAGTGTATACTTAGGCCTTCTAAATAAAGTATCTTTACAAAATTCATAGAGACTAATTTACGGTTAGTCGTAGAGACGCTGCACCCTATCTGCAACTTATATGACATATTTAATTTGGGAAATCATAACACAGATTTTTTAGGGTGTCAATAAGATAATGTTTTTTATCAAATATTTGACAATATCGTTTATTTTATGATATACCTTTATAAATATTAAATTTGAAAGTTCTACGCTCATATAATTTCTTAATATGGAAGAAAGTCTCTACTAGCTGCCGATAAACAGCTATCTATGTGCAAAAACAATTCTATTTTTTGTAATAGATTGATGTTTTTGTATATACAAAAACATCTTTTTTTATACAATTTTTTAGGTTTTTTAGGAGGATTTAGGTTATGGAGTTTTTAAGAAGTAAGATAAAGGAAGAGGGAAGGGTGATAAATGCAACAACACTGAAGGTTGATAGTTTTCTAAATCATCAGTTAGACCCTCAACTTATGCTGGAGATGGGGAAGGAGTTCAAAAAAAGATTTGAAGGAAAGGGAATAAATAAGATCCTTACTATAGAAGCTTCTGGTATCGCTATCGGGATCATGGCAGGCTTAGCCTTTGATGTACCTGTGGTTTTTGCCAAGAAAAAGAAGCCGTCAACTATGTCGGATATGTATTGCACTACAGTACACTCCTTTACCAAGAAGATCGACTACGATATCTGTCTTTCAAAGGAGTTTCTTAAGCCAGGAGACAGGGTTCTTGTAGTAGATGATTTTCTTGCCATGGGAAATGCTATAATAGGTCTTGAAAAGATAGTCGCAGAAGCTGGAGCTGAGCTTTGTGGAGTAGGTATTGCCATAGAAAAGGGGTTCCAAGAGGGAGGAAGGATTATAAGAGATAGAGGTATACACCTTGAATCATTAGCTATCCTAGATACTATGGAGAAGGATGAGGTTAAGTTTTTATAAAAATTTCTTTTAAATATAATTAAAGATGCAGGTGTCGCCGCGACACCTGCATCTTTTTATTTTTTGAAAAGCAAAAAGGAGCTCGGTGAGAAGCTCCTTTTTACTTTAGTTTAGGAAAGTATTATATATGTTTCTTATCTCTTGGTGGCTTTTTAAAAATACGTCGACTATCGCCGGATCAAAATGTTCTCCACTGTCCTTTAAAATAATCTCCATAGCTTCCTCATGGGTCATGGCAGTTTTATAGGCTCTTTCCATTCTTAGGGCATCATATACATCTGCCACAGCTACTATTCTAGCTGCTACAGGTATCTCTTCCCCTGAGAGACCTCTATATCCCTGACCATTCCATTTTTCGTGGTGATATCTTACAATATCTCCACCTAATTTTGATACTTCCAGTTGATTTAACAGCTGATATCCTATCTCCGTATGAGTCTTGACTATCTGAAACTCCTCTGCTGTCAATCTTCCTGGTTTATTTAATACTTCACGAGGAATTCCTACCTTTCCTATATCGTGAAGTTTTGCAAATAACTCTATCTCCTCTACAGCTTCCTCTTCCATTCTAAGCTTTCTAGATAGATGAGCTGAAACCTTTCCTACCATCTCCAGGTGAAGTAAAGATTCTCCGCTATCCATTTCATGAAGCTGATCAAGAAGTTCTCTAACAAACCTCTTTCTTCTTCCAAGTTCAAAGCTATTAACTACATCTACCTTCTCAGTAGAAACACTTCTCATAAGCTTACCAGGAATAAGGTTTATCTTGTTTTTTAAATTTAATAAATTCAAGCTACTCATAACCCTACCTCCTTTTTAAATTAAGCTTTGATCTTATGATTTCTACTCTATGTTAATAATATAACCTCTCCCCAGAAAAAAATCAAGCCTTTTTTGATGGTTATTTATGCTTAAAAAGCATTTTTGTCACATAGTTAAGTGACATTATATATTTATAATAAAATATTACCTTGATTTTTTTAGTTTTAAAGTTTTTTTTGCTTTATTAACTGGAGTTTGTCTTTTTTTATTTTTTCAAAAAAATATATAAAAAAATTTCTTTTTTGTCATTAATTAGTTTGACATTTTTCATAATAAAGCTTTATAATTAAAATGAAAGTGAGGTGAACTATGACTGTTTTAAGTCCCGTGGAAAAGCTGATACTTTATAGAAAGAAATATAAGATTAGTCAAAAAGAGTTGGCAGGGGAGAGCATGTCGAGAAGCCACCTTGCAATGATTGAGACTGGTAAAAATTCTCTTAACAACCATATCGCTGCTATCCTTGTGGAGAATTTCAACAAGATACTTAGGGACAAGGGTATCGATGAAACCATAGAATTTGAAAAACTTATGGAAACCAAGGAAATGCAGGTTGAAAGGTTGAAAAATAACTTTCTAGAAAAATTAGATAACAGCGAAAACTTAGAAGAAACTGTAAGTGAAATAGAAAGTTATGCCTCTGAATACGATATGGAAACCAAAATCTCCCTTTATCAGAAAATTGGAGATCTTTTTAATGAAAAAGAGAACTACCATAGAGCTGCTAGCTTTTATTTAAGAATTATTAATGATCTTATTATCATTAGAGATTTAGATAGACTCGGTAAAATAAGCCTTAGTCTCTTAAGAATTTATATAAACAATGAAAATTTCATGGCTGCTGTAGACCTTGAAAATCTTATAAAATCAGAAATTAATTCTTTTAATATGCCTGAAAAAGTTATAATCTTATTTAACTTTGGATTTGTTTACGATAGTTTAAAAATTAGTGATAAGGCTTTAGGATACTTCTTAGAAGTAGAAAAGTTAATTACGGATAAAGAAAAATTATTTGATGTAAAAAACTTACAAGCTTTATCTTTTGTAGATCTTGGAAATTTTAATGAAGCTATTTCTATATATAGAAGCTTAATGCTGAAATATAAATCTTCAATACATAAGTTAATTATTAACGACAATTTACTCTACACTTTTAAACTTAAAAATGATGAAGAAAAAATTAAATTTTACTACCGTAAATGTAAGAACCTTGTTAAAGAACAATTAGCTAATCACAATTATTCTGATATAGGTATAGAAGAAGCTCTTTTTTCTTTAGGGGAAGTTGCTCTTCAATTAGGAAAGAAAAAAGATGCTAAAGTGTATTTTTCTGAACTTTGTAATGAAAAAAGTCAAAGAAAGATTGATTTTAAGTTTCAAGCCATAAATAATTTATTAAATATCTTCACTAAAAAAGATTTAGCAAAAGTTAAAGAATTAGAGGATTTTTATTTTATTCTATTAAAAAGAGAAAAGAATTTAAGTATTGGTTTTGAATTTATTTCTTATTATTCTAGAGAAAATTTTAAAAGTGAACAAGAAGAATTTCTTAAGAAAATAAAAAAATTCTATTAAACTGGAAGGGAAAGTAAAAGAAGGAGGAAAGTATTATGAAAAAAAGATTATTGCTTGTTGGATTATTAATGCTTACATTAGCAGGTACTGCTGTAGCTGGCTCTAGACCATCTACTAGAAGGTCATCTGGTGGAGGTTGGGAAGCTGTTGAAGCTACACCATCTACTAGAAGATCATCTGGCGGAGGTTGGGAAGCTGTTGAAGCTACACCATCTACTAGAAGATCATCTGGCGGAGGTTGGGAAGCTGTTGAAGCTACACCATCTACTAGAAGATCATCTGGCGGAGGTTGGTAGAAAGTTCTTTCTACTCAATAAAGTAATAATAAATAAGAGCAAGGGACAGCATACCAGCTGTCCTTTTTTCATTTATTGATAAATTTTTATCCATATAGTATAATAAAATGTTATGTAATGGCTAGATAAAGGAGGCAATTTAACAAATGAAAAACTGTATTTTTATTGGAGTAGCAGGAGGAAGCGGAAGTGGTAAGACCACTATTGCTCATAATCTTGTAAAGGCTTTTAAATCTGAGGATGCTGTTCTGGTAGAGCAGGATGCCTACTACACGGAATTAAACCACTTAACTATTGAAGAAAAGGCAAAGGTTAACTTTGACCACCCTAATTCCATAGAATTTGAAC
Organism: Propionigenium maris DSM 9537; assembly: GCF_027925155.1. Lineage (GTDB taxonomy): Bacteria > Fusobacteriota > Fusobacteriia > Fusobacteriales > Fusobacteriaceae > Propionigenium > Propionigenium maris. The sequence goes on from NZ_BSDY01000038.1 coordinate 11,217, forward strand.
TTTTAAGAGAGCACCTTCTCAAGTTAAGCAGAGGTGAGAGTATTGAAAGACCTATATACGACTTCAAAACTCACTCTAGAAAAGAAGAGACTGTTTCTATTCAGCCATCCAAGATTGTTATCGTAGAGGGAATCCTTCTTTTTGCAGTACCAGAGATAAGAGACCTCTTTGATGTAAAGATCTTTGTAGATACCGACGCTGATGAGATGCTTCTTAGAAGGATCGAAAGAGATATAAATGAGAGAGGTCGTACCTTTGCCTCTGTAAAAAATCAGTACCTTAACACTGTAAAACCTATGTATCTTGAGTTTTGTGAGCCAAGCAAGAGATATGCTGATGTAATCATTCCTAGAGGGGGAGAAAATAAGATTGCTATCAATATGATCATCGCTAAATTAAAGAGATACCTGCAAAAAGGAGTTCTTTAATGGAGATAATTTCATGGAATGTCAATGGTATCAGGGCTGTCCACAAAAAGGGGGAGCTAGAGAATCTTCTGTTAAACCATTCTCCTGACATATTATGTATCCAGGAAACAAAAGCTAGCAAAGAACAACTGGGAGAGGATATCCTTAACATCGGCGTCTATACCTCTTACTTTCAGTCAGCCACTGTAAAAAAGGGATATAGCGGGGTAGCTATCTACTCAAAGGTAGAACCTCTTCATATTAAGGATATGGGAATTGAAGAGTTTGATGGAGAGGGAAGGTTTATAGAGGCTAAGTTTGATAGCTTTACCCTAATCAACTGCTACTTCCCAAACAGTCAGGAAAAGGGAAAGAGGCTGGATTATAAGCTGGAGTTTTGTGACTCCCTTCTTAAATACTGTAACGCCCTTATTGCTTCTGGGGAAAATGTAATTCTTTGTGGAGATTATAATATTGCCCACAAGGAGATTGATCTTAAAAACCCAAAGAGAAATGAGCAGAACCCTGGGTTTCTTCCAGAGGAAAGACAGTGGATGACTACCTTCCTAACTGAAGGATATGTAGATGTCTTTAGAACCTTCTATCCAGAGGAGATAAAATATACCTGGTGGTCCTATAGATTTGGAGCTAGAGGTAAAAATATCGGCTGGAGAATCGATTACCACTGTGTTAACTCAGGCTTCTTAGATAATGTCAAGGACGTTAAGATTTTAGATGAAGTTATGGGATCCGACCACTGTCCGGTTTCTATAATTTTAAAGTAAATTTGAAGGAAATTCTAATTTTCATTGTACCTTTCTAGTAAGGGGGTATAAAATATGATTATAAAAATTTCTAATTTTATAGAGGGAGATGCTAAGGTGCTCTTTGAGAAACTAGATGTTAATATTTTAAAGGGAAAGAAGCTAACCCTTGATTTTCACTCAGTTGAATCTCTTCCCTATGATTTTCTTGAAGAGAGCATCGGTAAACTCCTGGAAAAAAACTCCTTTGATGATATTAGGTATCAATTAAACTTCAAAAATGTAGACGTTGGAATTAAGGAGATGCTGGGAAAGATAGTAAAAGATAAGTATGAATAAAAAACCGCCCTTGGGCGGTTTTCTTATTATCTATCCTTTATAATAAATAAGGGATGATATTAAATTAAGAACTTATATAAAACTTTTAGCACCATTGGAAGAACTATTATTGTAGCTACTCCTGTTAGACCAATTGCCAGGCCACTCATAGCTCCCTCTACCTCGCCCATCTCGATAGCCTTTGAAGTTCCAACTGCATGACTTGAAACCCCTACTCCGATTCCCTTGGCTACTCTATTTTTTATTCTAAATACCTCACATATAATAGGGGCTGCTACTGCTCCAGTTATCCCTGTTATCATTATTCCCACAATTGTAATAGCCTGTATCCCACCTATATTCTTGCTCAGCTCCATCCCTATGGGAGTAGTTATAGATTTCGGAGCCATGGAAAGAAGAAGCACCCTTTCTAGTCCCATTACCTTTCCCAGGATTATAACAGTGGCTATAGAGGTTATCGCTCCTACCGTCACCCCTATAAGTATTGGAAACAGGTGACTCCTTAAAAGGTCCAGCTGCTTATAGAGAGGAACTGCTAAGATTACCGTAACGGGACCTAGAAAGAGGCTAAGCATCTTACTACCGCTTTCATAGGATTCCAGCGGTATTTTAAATATCATCAATACCCCTACTATTAGAAGGATGGCTATTAATATAGGATTAAGTATAGGCAACCTGAACTTATTATAAATTCTTTTACCAATTTCAAAAGTGCCTAAGGTTAAAATTATACCAAATAAAGGATGACTAGTTATCTCCATTTTTTTCTCCCCTTTCCACAAGATACTGAACTACCCTTCCCGTTACCACCATGGTAATTAAAGTAGTTAATATCATAAGAACTATTATCTTTATCCAGTTTCCCTTCATATAATCTAAGGAGCTTATCAGCCTTACTCCTGGGGGAATGAAGAATATTGCCATATTTATGAGAAGTATATCCACACCCCTCTCTATCTGCTTTACCTTTATCACTTTAAAGTATAGCGCTATAAATAGGAGAAACATTCCTATTACCGTTCCGGGAACCGGCAGAGAAAGGATCTTGCTCAAAATCTCTCCCAAGTAGCTTATCCCGAATATAATTATAAATTCTAGAATCAATGTTACTACCTCCTTTTTTACATTATATCACAATCTCCAAACTTTATGCTTCCCTTCTACTCATCATTTATTTATTATATTCTTTGCTTATAATCTATCAAGGATGATAATCTAAGTCTTTATTTAGTGGTCTTTCAGAAGAATATTTTCAAAAGCTTACTTTAACTTTAAGTGTTTAACAGCTTTTTTTAGCTTATCCTAGGCACCTCTTTATAAGCCTCCATTATATTTTATAAGGGATTATAAAAAAACTATATATTTTATTGACACACATTTGATTTTATGATATTATTTCAAAGTACTCTTGAGGGGATATAGCTCAGTTGGGAGAGCGACGCACTTGCACTGCGTAGGTCAGCGGTTCGACTCCGCTTATCTCCACCATTTAAATAATCTTGTTGGGGTATCGCCAAGCGGTAAGGCACCGGATTTTGATTCCGGCATGCGCTGGTTCGAATCCAGCTACCCCAGCCATTTTAGAAGTTTAACCTGTCGGAAGACAGGTTTTTTTAGTTTCTTTTATCATCCTCTATAAATTATAAATCATATTTTAAAGAAAAGAGGTGCAGATAGACTGCACCTCATCACTTATTATTTATAATTTTATCTTATGCCAGTCCCTTTTCCTTTCTTAGGATCTCCAGGACATATATCCTCTCCATTGTAGAGAATATCTTTTCATGTATAGTATTAAAACTCTTGCTATTTGTAGTTTTAAGATATTGTTTCCTTGCCTTTTCCCTCACTTCAGACTTTTCCTCTGAAGACATCTTATCATAGAGTTCAAGAAGAAGTTTGCTTATAGGATCTGATACATCTGTATTCTTCTCCTCTAAGTCTTCCCTTACGTCTCTTCTCTCCTCTACTATCTCTGGAGTTATTGCCTCCTCGGTCTCCTCTACTATCTTTACTCTTTCAAGTTTTTCTCTTGTCTCCACAGCAGGTTTTTCAGTTTTAAGTGCTTCCTTCTGTTGCTTTTTAAGGTTTTTCATTATACCGCTTATGTAGGAAACCAGCGTCTTGTTTATATCTGTATTCAGGTTTTCATATAGGATCCTTAAAATATTCTTTGTATATTCTTCCCCCTCTTCCTTGAGGAGTTTTAAGATCTTATTGTCCACCCTTTTATTCCATGCTTTAGACACAAAGATATTCTTCTTTGCTCTCTGTATCTCTTTCCTTATATCATCTGTTATACCAATAACACCCTTTGCTGCCGGTTTAGCTGCTGTAGGCTTTTCAGCATTGGCAGCTATCTGCTTTATGCTCTTACTCTCAACAAGACTTGAGATGTGACAGTTATTATCCTTTTCTGGGTTAAAGCTATATACAAACTTATAGCTTTTGATATCCTTCATTTCCTCCACACGATAATCCAACAAATACCCTTTGGAAACCAGAACATCAAAACATTTTTTTATTCTCCTGAGTACCTGTTTCATCTTACTTACTTCATACTCTTTTACCTTACCATTTTTCAGCTTTTTCTTTATCCTGCTGGTAGTTGTAAGGGGGACAATAGTAGCCAGGGTCTCTATTCTCTGCTCACCGGCATCATCTGAAAACCTCTTCATACTTATATATTGATAGATCTTTTCAGAGGCTCTGTCTGCCTTTCTAAGGTCATTAAGGAGGTGCCTGTCAAAGATAGAGTAGTGTTTCCTTTTAAGCTCCTCTATAATTCTTTCATCAAGTTTAACTCTATAATAAACCTTCATCTTATTTGTTTCAGTATTTCTTTCCTTGATCTTCTCATACTTTATAAGGTTTAAGGGCTCCTTATATACCTCTCTAATTATATTTCCAGCCTTCTTTCTATTTCTGATAACAATCTTATAGGTAGTTGCCTGGAGGTTGTATAGTGTTTCCTCCATCTTTCTGTAGTACTTCATAGAAAATTTAAGACCTAAATAATCTATTACTTCCTCTATATTAAATACGATGTAATTTTTTCCCTCTGTTTCCTTCTCCATGAGAAGTTCCTGAAACTTATAGAGTACAAAGTAGAATACGTTTTTTTCAAAGTCCGAGGGCTGTTGGTTTTTTATTCCCTCAAAGTCATCTGTACTCAAAGAGGCACCAAACTTAATCCCTGCATTGGCGATCTCATAAACTAAATTTACATTTCTCTGTCTTTTTGATGTAAAAAACGGCAAAATTATAAAAAGAAATGGCTGGTTTATGGTATCTTTAATCTCCATATCCTCTAAGTATAAAGATACAGTTTTAGTTGGTATCTTTTTAGGCTTTGTAGCCCTTATATTTACACTAAAATCTTTTACGTCGGAAATTTGAAGCACTTCCGTCAGGGCTTCCTTTGATTTTATAGCCACTCTTTTCCTCCTGGTTATCATCCCATCCAAATTATAATATTAATTAGAATTTATTATATCATTTTTCCATAAAAATGCAAGTAGTTTAGAAATATAAAGGCTCTTTTATAATCCCTTAGAAAATATAATGTACTTTTTAGGCACTTCTTATAGAGAAACACTATAAAGATATCATCATCTATAATTCATAACCTTAACCTTCTAAGTGTCCTTTGATTTTACTCATTTCCTTTATAATCATCTATTAATTATACTCTCCTTATATCTCTTATAACTAATAAGGGATTGTAAATAAGATAAGCATTAACTAATCTTCTTTATCATCACTTATTTAATATAAAAAAATCCACCCTTTCCTTTTTATCATCATCTATTTATTATACCCTATAATTTAATCTATACATTTAAACTAACCTTTAATTTTAAGGTGTTCTTTATCATCATCTATTAGTTATAAGCCTTTAAAGGTAATTATATTAAATAAAGGATTATAAACTACCCCTTATTATATAGGATTTCAAAAGATTGGTTACCTCTGACTCCCCAAAGATAAAAACCTTTTTTATAATCCCTAATATATTATAAGTAATATTAACTAAAAATAAGGGCTACTTTATCATCACTTATTTAATATAAAGATATTTTATCAATATTTTTAATAGTCCCTTTTAATATCTTCCATTATTTTAAGACCTACTTTATCATCACTTATTAATAATAAGAAAAACTTTCTCTCTTCTCCCTTACTATCCCTTATAAGTTATATTTTATGTCTGAAAAAAACATTGAAAAATATAGCTTAGATTATCATCCCTCTCTAGATATAATTTTTAAGCCCATAAAAATAAAGGATCTCTTTTTAATCCTCTACAAGTTATAACATAAATTTAAATGGCCTTTAATTTATATATTGATTTTATTAGACTACTTTACCATCCCTTCTACGATATAATTTTTAGATACTGTTTTTATTGAGTTAAATATATAATCCTTTTTAATTTATATTTTTTTTCTGTCACTCTTCTTAGATCCATTGATAATAAAGGTTTCTAGACGATGGAAGCTTTTTTTATATTTTCTCTACATAATACATAATACATAAATACATATACATACTATAAAGTTTTGTTCTGTTTCGTTTTTATTTTTTGAAAAAAGAGTATTATGGGGTAATATTATATGGGGACTATTAAAGGAGGGGAGATAAATTATGAAATATGTCAGACATCTTAAGAAGAGTGAGTGGGGGATAGGTAAGGTTTTATCTATCAATGATCACAAAATAGAGATAGACTTTATAAATTGTGGAGTGAAGCTTTTAAACTCTAAAATAGCTTTATTGGAAGAAGTTTTAGATGAAGGTGAAATAGGTAAGTTTAAAGAGGATAAGTTATTAACCTCCTTATCAAATAAGAAAAATAAAAAGAATACTTTTGATGAAAGTCTTTCTTTAGAGGAACTGATAAAAATCTTCCATAAATCCTACCCAGAAGGTTTTTATGATGAAAAGTATATAGAACTAGAAAGAAAGAATAAGGAGCAAATAAGTAATGATTTTATGAATCATTTTTCAGAGGAAAACCTATTATCTAAGATAGAGGAAGGTCAGTATAAAGATATATGCGAAATATCTAAGAAGTTAATTTCAGCAACTAAGATAATTCATAGTATTGAAAAGACTAACTTTAGAAAGGCTATAAGTGTAGAAGAGAATCAGGAAGAGTTTATTAAAGTTTTATATAACTTCCTATATAAGAAGGAAAAAATTGAGGAGAAGGATTTCTTTGAATACAAGGAGTTTTTCAATAAGATCTCATGTAACAAGTGGACTCTTCTCAGCTACTTTATGAATATGATCCAGCCTCAAAAATATCCATTCTTAAAGCCAAAGGTATCTAAAAAAGCTGCAGAAGTTTTTGGATTTGATTTAAACTATAATATGCTACCTAACTGGCAGACCTATAACTCCTTTTTAACTTATACACAAAAGCTTATGGAGGATCTAAAGGAATTAAAACCTAGAGACTATATAGATATTGAAAACTTTATTTGGATAACAATTAATAGCCTTTAAAAGATTATTTTTGTTTTCTTTTGATTTTGAACAATACTTTTGATACAATTAAAAGAAAAAGGTGATTAAAATAGATATTCAGAATGAAGAATTAGAAAAGCAAATGAATGAAGCTATAAAAAAACTTCCTATGGAAATGAAAAAAATAAAGCTTGTTTTGTGGGTATTAAAAAAAATAAACAGTGTTAAAAAATCAAAATTAAATATCCTTAAGGGAATTATATTTATCTATATTGTCGTTTCTTTATTTCTCTTATTGAATAAGTAAGTGCCCTAGGGCACTTTTTTTCTTTGGAGTAAAATCAAAAATAATGTATACTTTACTAAAATGAAGTTTAGTAAGGAGTAAGAATATGGATAAGGAAAAATTAAATAGAAGATTAAGTGCAATTGCTGATAAATTTTCAGAGCTGGGATACGATCTGAGAGATGAGGTCTTTGAACTGGCAGAGATGAGAGAGGATATAGCTCAAAAGATATTGAACTATAAGATGAAGAAGATAGAGTACTTTGCAGGAGAGGAGGGAGAATCCTATGTGGGGTTAACCCTAGAAGATGTCCAGCTTGTATTTCATGTGGAACTGGGAGAAGATGAAGAGGGTCCTTGGTATGAGGCAACAGTTGAAATATTAAACTTTGGAGATGAGGACTAAGGCAGGGGAAGGCATGGAGGTTCTATGGCTAAAGAGATAGTTATTTTTGATGTTGAAACCAATGGAATGAAGGGGAGCTCAGTTCTCTCTATATCTGCTATAAAGTTAAGGATAGATGATAACCTTGAAACCTGGGAAAAACTAGGAGAATATAACAGATTTTACTTTAGAAACCCGGGAGAGGAAATCAATTACGGAGCTGTTAATGTTAATGGACTTACAGACGAGGTCATAAGAGAAAAAAGGTCTGCTAAGGTTTATCCCAAGCATTTTTTAGAGGACATCAGGTCTTTTGAGGAATTTTGCAGCGGAGTAGAACACTTTGTGGCTCACAATATAAAGTTTGATGAGAGCTTTATACCCTTTAAGTTAGTAAAGAAATTTGATACTATGATTGAAAATGTTGATATAGTAAGGGTTAGCTGGAATTCTAAGACAAACTCCTATAAGTGGCCTAAGCTTATCGAGTGTGCAAACTACTATAAAGTTCCCTTTGATGATGCAAACTTTCATGAGAGTTTATATGATGTTTATATTACGGGAAGGATCTTATATAGGATGTCTAGATACCATAAAACAAAAGGAAGATTAAAAAAATTTCTAACTTAAAAAAAGGAAATATGTTTTTTACCTATATAAACTTAATTATAAAGGGTCCTTTAATATAGGACTTAGCGGGAAGATTAAAGTTTGTTGAAATAAAAAAAGGGGGAAACAAGATGACTAAAAAAGAGTTTATAGCAAAGTTCTATGAGGCAGGGGAGTTTTCATCTAAGGCTGAGGCGGAAAGAAAGCTAAACACTCTACTAGAAACAGTTGAAGATGTATTGGTAGATGGTGATGAGGTCAATTTTATAGGTTGGGGAAAGTGGGAAGTTGTAGAAAGAGCTAAGAGAAAGGTAAGAAACCCTCAAACAGGAAGAAAGATGACAGTTAAAGCTAAAAAAGTTGTTAAGTTTAAACCTGGTAAGAAGTTATCTGATAAGATTTCTCTATAATAAAAAAGTCTGGCTGTTGAGTCAGACTTTTTTATTGCAGGGAAAGATTTAGCTAACCGCCATTCTCCACTATAAAGCTGTAATCTGTAAAGATAAATGTATTGATGTGTTTTCCCTTTATTAAATCTACCTTTATGATCAGGTGGGATTCTCCATCCTCTGAAATGCCATAATACTCCTGAACTTCCTTTATCCTTCCGTCCTCCTTGATAAAATCAGTCCGAATACTTGTAAATGTATACTCTTCATCGATTATATCTAGCAGGTGGCGGCTGAGACTTTCATTTTGCCTTAGATACTTATTGGAGATAGTTACCTGGATCAGTCTGCCCCTATAGAATAAAAAATCATAGAAGGCTATATCTCTGTGGACCCTCTCCTCTGCCCTATAGACCTCCTCATCCTCATCGAAGGAGAGTTTTTTCATAGCAGGGAAGGAACTCTCTACTTCTTCCTTGGTCATCCTCCATGAGATCCCTTCTACTGGAAGGGAAAAGCTGATTTTAAATAACATTATAAATATAAGCAGATACTTCATAAAAAACCTCCTCCTAAAATATTATTTTAGGAGGAGGTTTATTTTCCTTTTTAATTGTAAAGGAAAGTATAGAATTATAGATTAACTCCATTATAAAAAGACATTGTAATAAGAATAAAAAGGGTGGAGCGTCACGCTCCCTTTTTATTTTTCAGGGGAGTCCACAATAAGGGTAACCGGTCCATCGTTTATAAGGCTGACCTTCATATCAGCACCAAACTCACCAGTGGCAACCTTAACTCCCTTTTCCCTTGCCATCTCCACAAACTTTTCATAGAGGGGAATTGCTTTTTCAGGTCTAGCCGCATCTATAAAACTAGGCCTTCTTCCCTTTCTGGCATCTCCATATAGGGTAAACTGAGATACTATAAGGAGTTCTCCTCCTACATCTTCTAGGGAAAGGTTCATCTTCCCATTTTCATCCTCAAAAACTCTAAGTCCTGTGATCTTATCAACCATCCACTTAACGTCCTTTTCAGTATCTGTATGGGTGATACCAAGAAGAATCATAAACCCCTTCTGGATCTCACCTACAACCACATTGTCAATAGTGACACTGGCCTGACTTACTCTCTGAATAACACTTTTCATAAAAATCTCCTTTAATATCTGTTGATTAAGTAGATTTTAGTATACACACCTCTATTATTCAAGTGCAAGTTGTAAAAAAAAAATACAAATGATATACTAAGAGTACTATAATTTATGAGAGAGGTCATTTCATGGAGAAAAATGTAATATTAACAGATTTTGCCAGAGTAATAAATTCAGATCGTTATCAATATACAGAAAGTGACATATTCCTAATGGAGGGTATGGAGGAGAAGGTCGCAATCTTTGATATGTATTTTAGAAAAACTGAGGATGGAGGATTCGCTGTAGTAAGTGGAATACAGGAAGTGATATCCCTAATCGATATATTAAATTCAACTTCTGCTAAGGAGAAGAGGATCTACTTTTCAGAGATAATTAAGGAGAAGCATCTATTAGACTATCTTGTAGATCTAAAGTTTACAGGAGAGATATATGCTATGAGGGACGGGGAGATAGCTTATCCCAATGAACCCATAGTGACAATTAAAGCTCCTCTAATCCAGGCAAAGATCCTAGAGACACCTATCTTAAATATTATGAATATGCATATGGCTATTGCAACTAAGGCTTCGAGAGTTACCAGGGCAGCATATCCTCATGCAGTAACATCCTTTGGTAGCAGAAGAGCCCACGGTTTTGACAGTGCTGTAGCGGGAAATAAAGCGGCATATATAGGGGGGTGCAGCAGCCACTCCAACCTGGTTACAGAATATAAGTATGGTATTCCAAGTGTGGGAACAATGGCACACTCATATATTCAGACCTTTGGTGTAGGAAGGGAAGCTGAAAGGAAAGCTTTTGACTTATTTATAAAGCATAGGAGAGAGAGGGAGAGCAATACCCTGGTACTTCTCATAGATACCTATAACACCCTGGAGATAGGGATAAAGAATGCTATCGCTGCTTTTAAGGAAAATGGAATAGATGATGACTATAATGGGGCATATGGAATCAGGATAGATTCTGGAGATCTGGCATACCTATCTAAGAAATGTAGAAAAGCATTGGATGATGCAGGGCTGAAGAAAGCTAAGATATTTTTAACCAATGCCCTCAATGAGGACCTTATAAGGTCCCTGAAGGAGCAGGGGGCTTGTGCTGACATATTTGGAGTAGGAGATGCCATTGCAGTGAGTAAATCAAACCCCTGCTTTGGAGGAGTGTACAAGATAGTGCAGGTGGACAATGAGCCGCTAATTAAACTTTCAGAGGATGTCATTAAAATTAGTAATCCTGGATTTAAAGAGGTGTACAGGATCTATGATAAAAATAATATAGCCTATGCAGATCTTATAACCCTTATGGAGGGAGATGAAGACAAGGAAAGGCTTCTGCAGGGAAGGGATATAATTATTACAGATGAAAGCTATGAGTTTAAATCCAGTAAGTTAAAGGCGGGAGAGTATACAGTAAAACCCCTTACGATAAAGTATGTAGAGGGAGGAGAGATAACTGAAAACTTCAAAGACCTGCTGGATGTAAAGGGGTCGAGGGATTACTACCTGTCAAACCTGGAAAAGATCTCTCCTGAGAGAAAGAGGCTTGATAACCCTCACAAGTACAAGGTAGATCTTTCAAAGGCGTTAACAGATTTAAAATATGGACTTATAAAGGATATAAAGGGTCAAACATCATAATTTTATTCCCCTACTTTTGTAGGGGAATTTTTATTAAAAGGTGTCGCGGCGACACTTTTTACTTTTAAACAGGAGAGAAGGATGAAGGAAGGAACTATAAAGCAGGGAAGGGATAAGATTCAGTACAGGGTCTACAAGAGAAGTAAGAAAAATGTAATTCTAAAGATAACATCCTCGGGAAGGGTTGAGATTTCCATCCCCAGAAGGTCCGCCTATAGGATTGGGGAGGAGCTTATAAGGAAAAACTTTGAAGTTATTTACCCTAAGGTATCTGAGGTCAGAGGCATAGAGAGAGCTAAGGAGGAGAGGGAATATATCAAAGTTCTTGGAAGGGATATTCCTAGAGGAGGAAGAGACAGGGAGGAGATACTCCACACAGAGGCAGAGAGAGTTTACAGAAAGCTGATAGAGGAGTGGGCTCCTAGGATAGGAGTAAGCCCACAAAAGTTAAGAATTAAAAATATGAAAACAGCATGGGGAATATGCTATTCAAACAAAAGTATAACCTTAAACTTAAAGTTGATACAGATGGACTTAAAGATAGTGGAGTATGTGATTGTCCATGAGATGTGTCACTTAATACATATGAATCACTCCAGAGAGTTTTGGGAGTTAGTTGAAAGGCATCTCCCTAAATTTAGCGAGGAAAGAAGTAGGTTAAAATCTCTACAAAGAGACTTAAATTATTTCATATAATTATAATTTGTTCTCAACGGTAATATGAGTTTTAAAAGAAAAAGAAAAGAATATAGAAGTTGACACATGTGTCGGGGGAGTTGATTGTTAAAACTCTAATAACAGACTTACAGGAGGTGCTCTAGAGAAGCATCTAGAGTGCTAAAGTCAAATATAGAAAAATCAATAAAAGAGGGAGTGTCGCCGCGACACTCCCTCTTTTAATTAAATATCTTCCTTTAAACTTTTAATTATCAATTCAGCAGTTGCTTTATTGGTAGCCACTGGAATCTGATGTACGTCACAGAGTCTGATAAGAGCCTGAACATCTGGCTCGTGAGGCTGACTGGTGAGTGGATCTCTGAAGAAAAACACGGCCTTGATAAGTTCGTTGGCTATGTCGGACCCAATCTGCTGATCCCCTCCTAGGGGACCTGAGAGATATCTTTTAACCTCTAGGTCTGTAGCCTGAATAATTCTCCCTCCAGTTGTACCTGTAGCAACTAACTCATACTTCTGAAAAAATTCTTTATGTTTTTTTGCGAAATCAACAAGATCATCCTTCTTCTTGTCGTGAGCAATAAGTGCGATTCTTTCCATATAAAACCTCCCCCTAACTTTCAGCCTTAAAGGCCTCTTTGATCATTATACAATTTTTGCTGATATATGGGCAACAGCTTTTAAAGTGTCGCGGCGACACTTTTTTAAAGAAAGTATGTTATAATAGAGTGTTGCAAAAGTAATTCACAAAAAATTAAAAATCATATCCAATATAGAGTAATAATTGAGTTACCACACAAAATTCTACTCGAAAGGATATGACCAGTAATGTATATACCTCAAACTAC
>NZ_BSDY01000039.1:1453-21493 GCF_027925155.1 Propionigenium maris DSM 9537
TAAAAAATTAGGTTAAGATATTAAGGGCACACGGAGGATGCCTTGGTAACAAGAGCCGATGAAAGACGTGATAAGCTGCGATAAGCTGTGGGGAGTTGCAATTGAACATTGATCCGCAGATTTCTGAATGGGGCAACCTGCTAATGTGGAGCATTAGCGCGAAAGAGGTAAGCGGGTGAACTGAAACATCTAAGTAACCCGAGGAAAAGAAAGTAAAAACGATTCCCCAAGTAGCGGCGAGCGAACGGGGAAGAGCCTAAACCAGTGTAGTGTCAAGGATGCAGCCGTTGCTGCACTGGGGTTGTGGGAAGATCGCCTGGAGAACTGCAAGGTATCCGGCAATGTTTAGTAGGTAATAGGAAGAGTGTTGGAAAGCACTACCGTAGAGGGTGATAGTCCCGTACTGGTAAACTACTAAAGTTGTGTGATCTCTCCCGAGTAGCACGGGACACGTGAAATCTTGTGTGAATCTGCGAGGACCATATCTCGTAAGGCTAAATACTCTTGTTAACCGATAGCGTATAGTACCGTGAGGGAAAGGTGAAAAGAACCCCGGGAGGGGAGTGAAATAGAACCTGAAACCGTGTGCTTACAAGCGGTCAGAGGTCTTCGGACTGATGGCGTGCCTTTTGGAGAATGATCCTGCGAGTTACGATCAATGGCGAGGTTAAGTATAACGGAGCCGTAGGGAAACCGAGTCTGAATAGGGCGATACAGTCGTTGGTTGTAGACGCGAAACCTGGTGATCTAAGCCTGTCCAGGATGAAGCTGTGGTAAGACACAGTGGAGGTCCGAACCCACCGTCGTTGAAAAGCCGGGGGATGAGGTAGGTTTAGGGGTGAAAAGCCAATCGAACCAGGAGATAGCTCGTTCTCTCCGAAATGCATTTAGGTGCAGCCTTAATTGTTTATCTGCGGGGGTAGAGCACTGAATGGCCTAGCGGGCGTACCGCTTAGCGAAGTCAATCAAACTCCGAATACCGTAGATTTAGAGATTAGGAGTGAGACTATGGGTACTAAGATCCATGGTCAAAAGGGAAACAGCCCAGACCACCAACTAAGGTCCCAAATTATAGCTAAGTGGGAAAGGAGGTGGAGATTCTGAAACAACCAGGATGTTGGCTTAGAAGCAGCCATACATTTAAAGAGTGCGTAATAGCTCACTGGTCGAGAGTCTCTGCGCCGACAATGTAACGGGGCTAAGCTATAAACCGAAGTTGTGGAATTGTGCGCTTGCGCATGATTGGTAGGAGAGCGTTCCGTAGGCCGTTGAAGGAGAACTGATAAGGAACTCTGGAGGTATCGGAAGTGAGAATGCAGGAATAAGTAGCGAGAAAGGGGGCGAGAATCCCCCTCGCCGGAAGAACAAGGGTTCCAGGGTAAAGTTTGTCTTCCCTGGGTAAGCCGGGACCTAAGCCGAGGCTAGATTGCGTAGGCGAATGGAAAGCAGGTTAATATTCCTGCGCCGGTTATAGTTTGTGATGGAGGGACGCAGAAGGGTATGCGCGCATGGCGACGGTTGTCCATGTGTAAGCATGTAGGATGGCTTGGTAGGAAAATCCGCCAGGTTAGATCTGAGGTGTGATACGGAGTCTTAGGACGAAGGTGCAAATCCCACGCTGCCGAGAAAAGCTTCTAACGTTAAGCTATAACCGCCCGTACCCGAAACCGACACAGGTGTTCAGGATGAGAAATCTAAGGCGTACAGGCTAACTCTCGCTAAGGAACTCTGCAAAATGGCCCCGTAACTTCGGGAGAAGGGGTGCCGCTGAATGTGATAGTAACACGCGTACTTGAGCGTTCGGTGGTCGCAGTGAAGAGTCTCAAGCAACTGTTTAGCAAAAACACAGGTCTATGCTAAGCTGAAAGGCGATGTATATGGGCTGACACCTGCCCAGTGCCGGAAGGTTAAGAGGAGGATTGAGAGATCCGAATTGAAGCCCCGGTGAACGGCGGCCGTAACTATAACGGTCCTAAGGTAGCGAAATTCCTTGTCGGGTAAGTTCCGACCTGCACGAATGGTGTAATGACTTGAGAGCTGTCTTGGCGGGAGGCCTGGTGAAATTGTATTACCGGTGAAGATACCGGTTACCTGCAGTAGGACGGAAAGACCCCGTGGAGCTTTACTGTAGCTTGGTATTGGGTCTTGGCATTACGTGTATAGGATAGTTGGGAGACTATGATGCAATGGCGCTAGCTGTTGTTGAGTCGCTGGTGGAATACCAACCACGTAATGTCGGGATTCTAATCTGTGCTTTGTACGCATGGAGACAGTGCTAGGTGGGCAGTTTGACTGGGGCGGTCGCCTCCGAAAGAGTAACGGAGGCGTTCAAAGGTTCCCTCAGGTTGGATGGAAATCAACCGCAGAGTGCAATGGCAAAAGGGAGCTTGACTGCGAGACTGACGGGTCGAGCAGGTGCGAAAGCAGGACATAGTGATCCGGCGATACCGAATGGAAGGGTCGTCGCTCAACGGATAAAAGCTACCCCGGGGATAACAGGCTGATTTTGCCCGAGAGTCCATATCGACGGCAAAGTTTGGCACCTCGATGTCGGCTCATCGCATCCTGGGGCTGGAGAAGGTCCCAAGGGTTGGGCTGTTCGCCCATTAAAGCGGTACGTGAGCTGGGTTCAGAACGTCGTGAGACAGTTCGGTCCCTATCCACTGTAGGCGTAAGAGTATTGACAAGATCTGTCCTTAGTACGAGAGGACCGGGATGGACAAACCTCTGATGTACCTGTTGTCACGCCAGTGGCACAGCAGGGTAGTCACGTTTGGAATGGATAACCGCTGAAAGCATCTAAGCGGGAAGCCAACTTGGAGATAAGTACTCTGATCTTTATGATCTAAGACACCTTCGAGACTAGGAGGTTGATAGGTTGGGGGTGTAAGGGTTGTGAGACCTTTAGCTGACCAATACTAATATGTCGAAGTCTTAACCAATAGAAAGATCTACAATCTACTATATAGTTTTGAGTGTCCATGAGAACTCAATAAAGAAGTTTGGTGAGAATAGCTATAGGGATACACCTGGTCACATATCGAACCCAGAAGTTAAGCCTATAAACGCTGAAAGTACTTGGGGGGCAGCCCCCTGGGAGGATAGGAACTTGCCAAGCTACTTGCGCTTCCATAGCTCAGTTGGTAGAGCGCGCGACTGTTAATCGCGTTGTCGCTGGTTCGAGCCCAGCTGGAAGCGCCATTTTTATTTTTTGGATATTTTAAAGAAAAGTTATGAAAATAAGCTGTTATGAATATTATTGATTAGTAGCTTATGAAAGTTAGAATATAAAAGCTAAATATGTACATAGACAGTAATAAGACCTACAACGAGGTCTTTTTTTATTTTTTGAATAACTGTGTTATGATGTTAAAAAAATAGGGAAAAGGGGACATAGATCTTATGTATGAAAAGATAGAGAGTATATTAATGGATTACTGTAATAGTGGTGAAGTTGATTACGCATATATGCTTGATGGAAAGTGGGGAAAAGGAAAGACTTATTTCATTAGAGAGTATTTTATTCCAAAGATTAAAGAGAGTGATCCAGAAAAAAATATAGTCTACATATCTTTGAATGGCTTAGAAAGTGTAGATAGAATTAAAGATAAGTTTGTGACGGAACAGATATTAAAGAAGCAAGACATTCATGATAATAAGGCTGTTAAATTCTTAGGAAAGGGAATAAATATATTAAAAGGAGTAGAAAGCTTTGGTATTGGAAAGCTGGGAGAAGATATTCAAAAGGTTTTCACTCATGGATTAGAAGGCTTTACTCTAGATGGCTGTATTTTGATATTGGATGATTTAGAAAGAGTTAGTAAAAAGGTTTCATATGAGGAAGTATTTGGCTATATATTAGATAATTTTGTAGAAGCAGGGATAAAAATTATTATTGTTGGTAATGATGAAAAAGTAAAAAGTGATGAATACGGTGAGATTAAAGAAAAACTATTTAGAAGGGTTGTAAAGTTTACTCCTGATATGAAAAAGTTAATAGGAGAATTTTTAGAGAAAAAGTTAGAGAAAATAGGAGATAGCGACTATAGAGAGGCTATAGAAAGCAAAAAAGAAGAACTAATATCTTTAATATGTAGTTTGAAAGCCGAAAATCTAAGAACATTAGATTTTTTTATTGATGTTTTTTATAAAATCTATAAATGTGAAGTCGAAGAAGTAAAAGAAACAAGAGGGAACTTATTTTATAATACTTTAATAATGTCTATAGAGTTCAAAAATGGTGGGTTAACAAAAGCAAATATTGATAGTCTAAAAAAGCTACAGACCTCTATTAGTTTAGGATTTATGAAAGAGCCAAAGGATTATTTAAAGGAATTTAAAAAAAGGTATGAGAAATATAGATTTGTTTACATAGAATCAATAATTGAATTTGTAAAAGATGG
Source organism: Propionigenium maris DSM 9537 (assembly GCF_027925155.1). Classification (GTDB taxonomy): domain Bacteria; phylum Fusobacteriota; class Fusobacteriia; order Fusobacteriales; family Fusobacteriaceae; genus Propionigenium; species Propionigenium maris. Next base: position 5,857 of record NZ_BSDY01000039.1, read on the forward strand.
ATTTTTAGATGAAGAGAAATTAAAAAAAGAGATAGAAAGAATATATCCTTCAATTGATGTGAATCCTATTCGAAAACTGATAAATGAAATACAAGAAAAATACTCTTTTTATGAAGAAGAAGAATTAGAAAGTAAAATGAATGAATTAATGGAGAAGTTAGAAGAAAGCAAAGTGGAGCTATACAAAGATTTAATAGACAGTTATGATTTAATTAATTATTCAATTGATATGAGTCATATAATATCATTAGATAAAGAAACTCTTGAAAGAAAAATATTAGAGCGAGCTAATAAATTTTTAGAAGAATACACTCAAGAAGAATATAAGATATTTTCGGATACAATGTCTTCAGTGTGGGGAGAACAAAATGAATTTAAGAAAAAGTTAAAAGACTTATTAGATAAAAAAACAAGAGAATGCAATGAAAGGTTTCAGAAGGAGGTAATTTATAATTTCTTTAATGAAATAAATAGTAATAAATATAGCTATTATTCAGATGAAGAAGGTTTAGGAAATGGGATATTTGGATACAATCTTATAGAAAAAATAATAGAATATAATCTTGAAGAGGAAGTAAAGAGATTAAATAATTGCGGCTTGTATTATTTCAATAGCCTACTAAGGAGAGAATATCTAGAGATATCTAATGCTGGGGAATTTAGAGTTAATGATGTGCCACATTTAGAAAAAATCAAAATTCTTTTTAAGGATCAATTTGAAAAAGATAAGGGGAGACTTAGGAGAGTAAGGATACAAGAAACCATAGAAAAAATAGGTGAAACCATACAGCATATAGAAAATACTAAAGTAAGCTAATATATTTTAAGCGACTGTAGGCAGTCGTTGAACATCACAGAATATTTTGCTTCGTTCCGTTGAGCTCATTAGGTTCTATCTAGAGCCTATAAAAGAAACGGAAACTCTGAATAACCCAAGAAGACAATTGCCGGAGGTCTTGATTTTTCGGATACATTTGTATCAAGACAAAGGTATCGATTTTTAAATAAAGGGGAAGGGAATGGATGAAAGACTATTAAAGGCAGCTGAACTGAGAAGTAGTGGTTTGAAGGAAGAAGCTCTGGAGCTTGTAAAATCATATTTGGAAGAAGAACCAGAGGATCCCCAGGGAAACTACCAGTGTGCATGGTGCTGCGATGTCCTGGAAAGGGAGGGAGAAGCTGTAGAATACTATGTGAAAGCAATCAGGAATGGTCTAAAGGGAGAGGAGCTGGAGGGAGCATATCTGGGGCTGGGAAGCACCTATAGGTGTCTGGGAGAATACGATAAATCGGCAGAAGTATTTACAGAAGCTCTGAAGGTGTTTCCAGAGAACCTGGAGTTCGAGGTGTTTTATGCAATGACACTCTATAACTTAAAGAAGCATGGAGAGTCTATGGAAAGATTATTGAAGGTAGTGGCTAATAGCTCAGAGGATGAAAAGATCAAGGGTTACAGGGAAGCAATTTTATTTTACTCGGACAAGCTGGACAGGAAGTTTGATTAGATAAAAAAGGCTGTAGATTACAGTCTTTTTTTTGAATGCTGAAAGAATCTCTTGCATTAAAGTATAGTTTAAAGGATATACTTCCAATAAAGTTTGCTAATGTGCTATAATGTATCTTAATATCAAATTATTGTATTTCTAGGGGGGACGAATGTTTGAAATTTTAAAGAAGGAGTGGCTGACCAGGGAGATATGTCTTATGGATATCTATGCTCCCAACTTAGCTCAGTCAGCTCTTCCAGGACACTTTTTAATAGTAAGAACTCATGAGAAGGGGGAGAGGATACCTCTAACTGTATGTGACTATGACAGGGAGAAGAATACGGTCACTATAGTTTTCCAGGTACTTGGAGAGAGTACTGTTCTCATGGGAGAGAAGGAGGTTGGAGACACCTTTTTGGATGTGGCAGGGCCACTGGGTCATGAAAGCGAGCTGACTGATCTCGCTAAACTGGACAGGAATAAAAACTACCTCTTTGTTGCAGGGGGAGTGGGAACAGCTCCAGTATATCCCCAGGTAAAGTGGATGAAGGAACAGGGAATAGATGTAGATGTAATAATCGGGACAAGAAGCAAAGACACCCTCATACTTGAGGAGGAGATGAGAAGGGAAGCAAAGAATCTCTACGTATGTACAGATGACGGGTCCTATGGTATCCACGGAAGGGTTACAGATGTAATAAGGGATCTCGTGGAAGAAGAGGGGAAGAGTTATGATGAGATAGTTGCCATAGGTCCCCTTGTAATGATGAAGTTTGTAGCTCAGCTTACCAAGGAGTATGGAATAAAAACTGTGGTAAGCCTGAATCCTCTTATGATAGATGGGACGGGAATGTGCGGAGCCTGCAGGGTAAGTATAGGAGAGGATATAAGGTTTGCCTGTGTGGACGGTCCCGAGTTTGACGGACACCTGGTGGATTTTGATGAGGCCATGAGAAGGCAGCAGATGTACAAGACCGAGGAGGGAAGAAGAACCCTGGCTGAGATAGAGGGAGATACCCACCACTCCCACAGCTGTGGCTGCCACGAGGAGGAGCCTGTAGAGGAGAAGGGGGACAGATTTAAGAGGGTTCCCATAGCTGCCTTAGATGCAGAGATCAGGGTTAAAAACTTTGAGGAGGTATGCCTGGGATACACAGAGGAGGAGGCCATAGAGGAGGCCAACAGGTGTCTGGAGTGTAAAAACGCCAAGTGTATAGAGGGCTGTCCCGTGTCAATAAATATCCCTGAATTTATAGGAAATATAAAGAGGGGTAAGTTTGATAAGGCAGCTGAGGTAATATTTGAAGCTTCATGCTTCCCTGCAATCTGTGGAAGGGTATGTCCCCAGGAGACCCAGTGTGAAGAAAGGTGTGTAATGGGAGTAAGGGGGGATGCCATTGCCATTGGGAAGCTGGAGAAGTATGTGGGAGACTACGCCCTGAAGAACGGAGTAGAGGCTGTAAAGGATGAGGAGAAGCAGGAAAAGGTGGCTGTGGTAGGAAGCGGACCTGCAGGACTAGCTGCTGCAAGTGAGCTGGCGAAGATGGGATATAAGGTAAGGGTATATGAGGCTCTCCATGAGCCAGGAGGAGTACTGACCTACGGTATACCAGAGTTCAGGCTTCCTAAGCACTCGGTGGTGGAGAAGGAGATAGAAAATATCAAGAGGCTGGGAGTGGAGATAGTTACCAATGCCCTTATAGGAAGAACATTTACTGTGGATGAACTTTTGGAGGAGAAGGGATACAGCGCTGTATTTATAGCCAGTGGAGCAGGACTACCTAACTTCATGGGAATTCCAGGGGAAAACTCCAACGGAGTATTCTCAGCCAATGAGTTCCTTACAAGGGTAAATCTTATGAAGGCTCATAGGGATGACCATATGACACCGGTGAAGGTGGGAGAGAAGACTGTGGTTATCGGTGGAGGAAATGTAGCCATGGATGCAGCCAGAACTGCTGCCAGACTGGGGAGTAAAACCCATGTGGTATACAGAAGAAGTATGGAGGAGCTGCCGGCAAGGCTGGAGGAGGTTCATCATGCCCAGGAGGAGGGGATAATCTTTGATATCCTCACAAATCCAGTGGAGATAATTGCCAATGAGGCTGGCTGGGTAGAGGCCATAAGGTGTGTTAAGATGGAGCTGGGAGAGGCTGATTCCAGCGGAAGAAGAAGGCCGGTGGAGATTCCAGGATCGGAGTTTATACTGGAGACAAGCAGTGTGATAATGGCCATCGGTACCAAGGCCAATGAACTGATACCAAATAAAACAGAGGGACTGGAAGTAAACAGGTGGAACTGCATAGTCACTGGAGAGGACAACCATATGACAACAAAGATGGGAGTCTTTGCCGGGGGAGATGCAGTAACTGGTGCTGCCACTGTAATCCTTGCTATGGAAGCGGGAAAGAAGGCAGCTGTGGAGATAGATACATATATAAAGACCATGAGGAATTAACTATAAAGATTAAGATCTACTACAGGTACCAGAGAAGGGGTATGGAATCTACAAGGAGGATTTATGGTAGTATTTGCTCACAGGGGAGCCAGCGGAGAAGCACCGGAAAACACGCTGGCTGCCATGAAGAAAGCTATGGAAGCGGGAGTTAAGGCTGTAGAGTTTGATGTACAGCTGAGCAGGGACAACAAACTGGTGGTAATCCACGATTACAGGGTGGACAGGACTACCGATGGTAAAGGATATGTAATGAGAAAGACCCTGGAGGAGCTGAGGCAACTGGATGCAGGAAGCTGGTTTGGAGAGGAGTATGCAGGGGAGAGGATTCCCACCTTGGAGGAGGTAGTGGAGCTTCTTCCTGAGGGTACCCTTCTGAATATAGAGATAAAGAGCTTTATGCTGGATAAGAGGGATATAGCAGGTATGGTAGTTGAAACCGTTGAAAGGTATGGGATTGTGGAGAGAGTTATAATCTCCTCCTTCGACCATAAGCTTTTAAAGGGGATAAGAAAAAGAAGCAGGGATATGAAGATAGGACTACTATTCTATGGAAAACTTCTGGGGATAGATGAGTATAGGGGATTCAAGGAGCTGGATCCCTGGAGTATCCACCCCTCTCAGGACTACCTGGATGAGGATTATTTAAAACACCTCAAAGGTACCGGGTGCAGGATATACTCCTATACTGTTAATTCCAGGGAGAGGTTTGAGGAACTGAAAAATCTAGGGTTGGACGGTATCTTTTCAGATTATCCAGAGATAGGAGAAAGATAAATTTTTAAATATAATTACAAATTGTGTATAATATAGTTAAGCAATTGAATTATATTTTATTTTAGTTTTGGATATTTTAGGGAAAAGTATCGTCTAGGGGGAATGAAGTTGTCAAGAATAAAGGAAATTTTAGAAAGAAATCCAATAATATCAGCTGTAAAGGATGAAAAGGGTGTGGAAGAAGTTATAGCAAGTGAGAGTGAACTGGTATTTATACTTACTTCAAACCTTTTTAACATTAAGTCCATGGTGGAAAAGCTGAAGGAAGCGGGAAAAATCGTGTTTGTCCATGCAGATCTGGTGGACGGCCTGTCCTACTCGACCTATGCTCTAGAATACCTGGTAAAAAATACGGATTTAGATGGAATAATAAGTACGAAACACAGTGTGATAAAAAATGCAAAGAAGATGAAGGTCATGGTAATTCAGAGGTTCTTCCTTTTGGATTCCCTCTCCTTTGAAAATACATTAAAGTATGCCAAGGAGAATAACCCCCATGCAGTGGAGGTTCTTCCAGGGCTTATGCCTAAGATAATCAGAAGGCTTGCCAAGGAACTAAGGGTCCCTGTTATTGCAGGGGGACTTATAGGGGATAAGGAAGATATAATGAATGCTCTGAGAGCAGGAGCCCAAGGGGTATCCACAACTCAGAAAAAGTTATGGAATGTCTAATAGACTAGTGGGCTCTAAGAGTGACCTTGAAGTCAAACAACTATAAAAAATCAAACGAATTGTTTTTAAATGCTCTAAATTCAAAAATAAAGTTCTAAAAGTTGACAAAAGTAGAAAAGTATAATAGAATATGTTTATTAAAGCATATTCGGCTATGAGATGAACTGAGATGAGGCCATTCTAAACACTGGGGGGTGTTTTAGAATGCCTTTTTTGTTTTTGCATGGGTAGTGCAGTAAAGCAATGAGTCTCACTGAAGAGGGGATGCAGGGTAGCTGACTATGATACAAAATTAAATCTACAGAATGAAGGAGAAGAGTTATGATTGGATTTTTAAAACCAGCAGAAGTTCTTGGGGTCAGGGTAAAGGATGCAGATAAGGAGTACAGAAGGTATAAGTGGCAGGTTTTTATCACAATATTTTTAGCATATGCAGTGTTTTATATAACGAGAAAAAATCTATCCTTTGCAAAACCATATTTAATTGAGCAGCTAGGATATACAAAGCTTCAGGTAGGTGCTATTGCAGCAGGAATGCCACTGGCATACGGATTTGGAAAGTTTATAATGGGGGGAGTATCGGATAAATCTAACCCCAGATACTTTATGGGACTTGGACTTATACTGGCGGGGATTATAAATATTATCTTTGGTAGTTTTCAAAGTATTGCGGCCTTTACAGTTCTCTGGACTCTGAACGGATGGGTTCAGTCTATGGGATGGCCTCCATGTGGAAAAACAATGAAGGTCTGGTTCTCCAACGATGAGAGGGGTACCTGGATGTCCATATGGAATACAGCTCATAATGTAGGGGCTATGATAATTCCATTTATAGTTATAATGGGTGTAAGAATGTTTTCCGGAAGCTGGCAGGGGCTCTTCTACCTACCGGGGGTAATCTCGATAGTAGCAGGTGTTCTTGTAATGGTATTCCTGAGGGATAAACCAGAAAGCTTAGGACTTCCATCGGTGGAGGAGTATCACGGAGAGATTGTAAGGGAGGATAAGGGAGCTAAAAGGGGAGGAAGAACTTCCAAGGAGATATTTATGGAGGATATTTTAAGAAATAAAACCCTCTGGTCTCTGGCTCTGGCAAATGCCTTTGTTTACTTCTTAAGATATGGAACCCTTGACTGGATATCTGTTTACCTGGTTCAATATAAGGGGATTAACATGAATGAGGCCGGATGGGCTTTCTTTATGTTTGAATTTGCAGCTATCCCTGGAACTATCTTCCTGGGTTGGCTTTCAGATAAGATGTTCAAGGGAAGAAGAACACCTCTAACTGTAATCTGTTTAGTACTTTCAATTGTTTCAGTACTAGCTTACTGGTTAACAGACAGTATGCTAGTTATAAACTTAGCTATTGCTCTCATAGGGGCTCTCATATACTTCCCAGTTGCAGCTATAGGAATAGCAGCTGTGGATAATGCAAGGGATGACAGTGCAGGAATGTCTGCTGGATGGACGGGACTCTTTGGATACTTTATAGGAGCTACAGGTTCAGAGATCGGTGTGGGATATGTACTGGATAACTACTCCTGGAATGTCTACTTTATAATGCTGATAGGTTCAGCAGTGATGGCAATACTACTTCTTATCCCAGCATGGAATGCAGGAATCGTAAAGAAAAAAACAGCTTAAAAGAATAGATAAAAAGTGGTGCTGGAAGGGCACTGCTTTTTTTATCTTATACCTATTGAAAGGGAGGAGATAATTTTGAGAGTTTTCAAAGGTGGTTTTAAGCTAAGGTAGAGGGAGATAGCTTTTGTGTGGCTAAGGTCAAAATATCGCAGGGGTGCTGGAGATGAAAAGAGTGTGGAAGAGTCTACAATTCTTGATTGAATGGAGAAAAAGTAATATAACGGTCGGGTTAAAACATGTTAGACTAAGAGATGGGAAGGCTATTCTAAACATTGTATGTGTTTTAGAGGTTCTTTTTTATCTTCCTTTAAAGTGTACAGCATTATAAAAGGAATCTCTCTTCTCTTTCGAAAATATGACAAAACATCTCAAAAAATACGCTTTGTGAAATAATGTACTTAAAATAGAACAAAAAATAATATTTTTTAGGGCAAAAATTTGACAAATTAGAAAAATCAAAATATACTTAAATTGAAAATACATATTTGGCTAAGAAAATAGGAGAGGCCACGCAAAGATTCCAGGGGGGGATTGTTTTGCGGGTTTTTTGTTTTTCTTAGTGAAATAGAATTTTGTAAGTGAAAAATAAAAAAGAGAAAAGGGAGGAAAAAAATGTCAGCAATGGGAATGTATTTTGCGGAATTTGTTGGAACGATGATACTTATTGTGTTTGGAGCAGGTGTATGTATGAACACCAGTACAAAGGACAGTTATGCTAAAGGCAGTGGTTGGATAGTAATAACTGCTGGATGGGGATTTGGAGTAGCTATGGCAGTATATGCTACTGGTTGGGTGAGTGGAGCTCATATAAACCCTGCGGTAACTGTAGCATTAGCTATAACAGGAGCTTTTGACTGGGCTTTAGTACCAGGGTATATTGTAGCTCAGATGTTAGGAGCAATGGCAGGAGCGACATTAGCTTATTTAGCATTTAAAAATCATATGGACCAGGAAGAAGATGCAGGAACAAAGTTAGGGGTATTTTCAACTGGACCAGCAATTAAAGATTACAAATGGAACTTTGTTTCAGAGGCTATAGGAACATTTGTGCTTGTATTTGGAGTATTAGGTATAGGAAATGCAAATAACCTTATGGCTCCAGCAGCGTCACCACTACTTGTGGGTATCTTAGTGTGGGCTATCGGACTTTCATTAGGAGGAGCAACTGGATACGCTATCAACCCTGCAAGAGACCTTGGACCAAGAATTGTTCACGCAATCCTACCGATAAAAGGAAAGGGACATTCTAACTGGTCATATGCTTGGGTCCCTGTTGTGGCACCATTAGTAGGAGGTACAGTAGGAGCACTATTCTATAACTTCTGTCTGACAATGTGGCAATAATTTAAAACTTCTGTTTAACAATATAGAAATAATCTAAGGAGGATATCTGATAATGGAAAAAAAGTATGTAATAGCACTGGACCAAGGAACAACAAGCTCGAGAGCGATTGTATTTAATAAGGACGGAAGAACTATAGGGATGGCTCAAAAAGAGTTTACTCAGATATATCCTGAAGCAGGATGGGTAGAGCACGATCCATTTGAGATCTGGTCAAGCCAGAGTTCTGTATTAACTGAGGTAATCGCTAAGACTGGAATAAAGAATGAAGAGATAGCAGCTATGGGAATCACTAACCAGAGAGAGACAACTGTAGTATGGGACAAGAATACTGGAGAGCCTGTATACAACGCAATTGTTTGGCAGTGTAGAAGAACAGCTGAGATCTGTGATGAGCTGAAGACAAGAGATGGACTGGAAGCATATGTAAAGTCCAACACCGGACTTGTGGTAGATGCATACTTCTCTGGAACTAAGATAAAGTGGATACTGGACAATGTACCAGGAGCAAGGGAGAAGGCAGACAACGGAGACCTTCTATTTGGAACTGTAGATACATGGATCATCTGGAAGCTGACAAATGGAAGGGTACACGTAACCGATCCTACAAATGCTTCAAGAACAATGCTTTATAACATAAAGGAACTTAAGTGGGATGAGAGAATGATGGAGGAGCTAGGGGTTCCTGCATCTATGCTGCCAGAGGTTAAAAACTCAAGTGAGGTTTACGGAGAGGCAAACCTTGGAGGAGTAGCAGGTAGCGGAGGATACAGAATTCCTATCTCTGGTATTGCAGGGGACCAGCAGGCAGCACTATTTGGTCAGGCTTGTTTTGCTCCGGGAGAGGCTAAGAATACCTATGGAACAGGTTGCTTCCTTCTTATGAATACAGGGGAGAAGGCAGTTGAATCGAAGAACGGACTGCTTACAACAATAGCTATTGGAATGAACGGGAAGGTAGAGTACGCTCTAGAAGGTTCCGTATTCGTAGGAGGAGCTTCTATACAGTGGCTAAGAGATGAGCTTAAGCTTATCAACGATGCTGCAGATACAGAGTACTTTGCTAACAAGGTAGAGGACAGTAACGGAGTATATGTGGTACCTGCATTTGTAGGACTGGGATCACCATACTGGGATATGTATGCTAGAGGAACTATTGTAGGACTTACAAGGGGAGCTAACAGAAACCACATAATCAGAGCTACTCTAGAGTCTATAGCTTACCAGTCGAGAGACCTTCTGGACGCAATGAAGGACGACTCTGGAATCGAGCTAAATGCCCTTAGAGTAGATGGAGGAGCAGTTAAGAACAACTTCCTAATGCAGTTCCAGTCGGATATCCTGGGAGCAGATGTACTGAGACCTGAGATAACTGAAACAACAGCTCTAGGAGCAGCGTACCTTGCTGGTCTGGCTGTGGGATTCTGGAAGGATAAGAGTGAGATAGCTGAGAGCTGGAAGATAAACAGAAAGTTCAACCCTGCTATTGAAGAGGATCACAAGGAAAAGCTTTACGGTGGATGGAGAAAAGCTGTAGAGAGATCTCTTAAGTGGGAAACTGAATAATAAATCAGGGAGCTATCTGGATTAACTTCCAGATAGCTTTTTTAAAGATCTATAGATTAAAAGAAAAAAATAACTTTAACCATATAAGTTGACATTTTGTTCGATAAGTGGTAATATCCTAGTGAAAAATAGGTCTAGAGATGACGATGGCCTATAATCTTCTCTGGAGCTAATGGGAAGATCTAAAGTTAATGTTTTACGGGATTCAGATTTACGGACTGGAGTCGGGTAATTAAAAATTAAATATTGGCATGAGAATAGAGTGAGCCAGGTAAACTGAGAGGTATTTTAGATACCTCATGTTTACCTGGCTTTTTTCTTAAAAGGGAGTTTTACAGGAAGAAATTTAAAAGATTACGGAGGTAGATTTAGATGAGAGATGTAGTGGTAATAGGAGCAGGAATAAGCGGAGCTTCAGTGGCAAGGGAGCTGGCTAAATTTAAATTAGATGCTGTGGTACTGGAAAGGGAAAACGATGTATCCAATGGTTCAACTAAGGCTAACTCAGCTATAGTCCATGCAGGGTATGATGCCAAGGAAGGAACTCTAATGGGTAAGTACAATGCTCTTGGAAACGCAATGTTTGATAAACTCTCTCAGGAGCTAGATGTACCCTTCAAAAGATGCGGATCGCTGGTACTGGCTTTTTCAGAGGAGGAGAGGGAGCACCTGGCAGACCTTATGGAGAGGGGAAGAAAGAACAATATCCCTCAGATGAGGATCATAGAAAAGGATGAGATAAAGAGGATAGAGCCAAATGTAAACGATGAAGTAGTGGCGGCACTTTTAGCTGAGACAGCGGGGATTGTTGGACCTTGGGAGCTAACTGCAGCTATGCTTGAAAATGCAGTGGAAAATGGTGTAGACCTTGAGCTAAATCAAGATGTAGTAGATATAGAGAAGATAGAGGGAGGTTACAGAGTCCTTACTAAGAGCGGGCACTTTGATGCCAAGATAGTAATCAATGCTGCAGGGGTTTATGCAGATAAGATCCACAATATGATAGCAGCACCAACATACAAGATAACACCTAGAAGGGGACAGTACTTTGTAATGGATAAGACTCAGGGAGAGCTTGTGGACAGGGTAATCTTCCAATGTCCAAGTAAGCTGGGGAAGGGAGTGCTGGTAACTCCTACAGTTCACGGGAACCTTCTTCTGGGACCAGATGCTGAGGACCTTGAGGATAAGGAGGATATCTCCACAACTGGAGAGCAGCTTGCTTTTGTAAGAAACAATGCAACAAGATCCATAGAGGGAATACAGTTTAGAGAATCCATAAGAAACTTTGCAGGACTTAGAGCCCAAGCTGACAGAGATGACTTTATTGTAGAGGAAGCTGCAGATGCTCCAGGATTTATAGATGTGGGAGGAATAAAGTCTCCAGGACTTACCTCTGCACCGGCAATAGGTGTGGATGTAGCTAAGATGGTAGCTGAGAAGCTGGATGCCCAGGTAAACGAGGAGTTTAACCCAGAGAGAAAGCAGGTAGTATTTATGGAGCTTTCACCTGAGGAGAAGGCAGAGATTATAAAGAGGGATCCAAACTATGGAAGAATCATATGCAGATGTGAAAATATAACTGAAGGAGAGATAGTGGACTCCATTCACAGGAAGGTAGGAGCTACAACTGTAGACGGTGTAAAGAAGAGATGCAGACCAGGTATGGGAAGATGTCAGGGAGGCTTCTGCGGACCTAGAGTACAGGAGATCATAGCAAGAGAGCTAGATATGACCTTAGAGGATGTAGTTCTAGATGCCAAGGATTCATATATTTTGACTGGGACAACTAAATAATTGGTGTACCTTTCTTGTCTTGATACAAGAAAGGTACCAAAGAAGATCAAGACCTCTGCAATTGTCTTGGTGAGTATGAACAAGGATTCCGATTCTTTTCTGGGCTCAAGATTGAACCTAAGAGTATAACGAATCGAAGTAGTATAACTACTGTGAAGTTGGACGACTGCAAAGGTCAGGATTAGAAGAAGAAGATTCATCTATTTAATAGAGGTTCACATAGAGGAAAATATAAAAATATTTAAGATAGATCTTTTTACCGGTTCAATTTAGGAGAGCCAAAGGGGAATAATTAAATTTAAATGGAGGCAGTTATGAAATATGATTTAGTAGTAATTGGTGGTGGGCCTGCAGGGCTTGCTGCAGCAATAGAAGCAAGAGAAAACGGAATTGAAAATATATTAGTTATAGAAAGGGACAAGGAGATGGGTGGAATCCTTCAGCAGTGTATCCACAATGGATTCGGACTGCATGAGTTTAAGGAGGAGCTGACAGGTCCCGAGTATGCTCAGAGATTCATAGACCAGCTTATGGAAAGAGGAATAGAGTATAAGCTGGATACCATGGTACTGAATGTAAGCAGAGACAGAAAGATACAGATGATAAATACAGTGGACGGATTTGTAGAGATAGATGCAGGGGCTATAATAATGGCTATGGGATGCAGAGAGAGAACAAGAGGAGCTATATCTATCCCTGGAGACAGACCGGCAGGAGTATTCACTGCAGGGGCAGCTCAGAGATATATAAACATGGAAGGATATATGGTAGGTAAGAAGGCTGTAATCCTTGGATCTGGGGATATTGGTCTTATCATGGCAAGAAGAATGACCCTAGAGGGTGCCAAGGTAGAGGCTGTGGTGGAGTTAATGCCATACTCAGGAGGACTTACAAGAAACATAGTTCAGTGTCTAGATGACTACGATATCCCACTGCTTCTAAGCCATACAGTAACAGAGATAAGAGGTAAGGGAAGAGTAGAGGGAATCACCATCGCCCAGGTGGATGAGAACAGAAAACCTATTCCTGGAACTGAGAAGCACTATGACTGTGACACACTTCTTCTTTCAGTGGGACTTATCCCTGAAAATGAGCTTTCAAGGGGAGCCGAGCTGGATATAGATCAGAGAACTTCTGGACCGATAGTAAATGAACTTATGGAAACAAGCGTAGAGGGAATATTTGCCTGCGGAAACGTAGTACACGTACACGATCTTGTGGACTTTGTAAGTGCTGAATCCAGAAGAGCAGGTAAGGCTGCAGCAAGGTTCCTGAAGAAGGAAGTTACAAAAGAGGGAGAGGAAAAGAGAATAAAGGCCGATTACGGAGTTAACTATACAGTACCTCAGAAGGTTAACCTCGACAATATAGAGGATAAGCTGGAGATATTTATGAGGGTGGGAAATGTATACAGAGATGTAAGGCTGGAGCTAAGAGACGGGGACAATACACTTATCTCCCTGAAGAAGAAGCACATGGCTCCTGGAGAGATGGAGAAGATAATCGTACCTAAGGTGATCCTGGATAAGATAGAGGGATCGGAGCTAAAGGTAGTTGTAGTAGAGGGAGGAATGTAAGATGATAAAGGAATTAGTGTGTATCGCATGTCCCATGGGATGTCATATGGAAGTAGATATTGATAATGAGTTTAAGACAACTGGAAACCAGTGTCCTAGAGGTCAAAAATATGCTGAAGCGGAGCTGACAGCCCCTACAAGGATAGTTACATCCAGTGTAAAGATAGAGGGTGGAATCTACAACAGGCTTACAGTAAAAACTGCTGACCCTATCCCAAAGGGACTTATCTTTAAGTGTATGGATGAGATCAACAAGGTAGAGGTAAAGTCTCCAGTAAAGATGGGAGATGTAATCATTAAAAACGTCCTGGATACAGGAGTTGACATAGTAGCTACAAGAAACATGTAAAATCTTACCCTATAGATTAGATAGATCAACTGTAAAGGAGCCTCACAGCTGTGAGGTTCTTTTTATTGTTAAGGAAAGTATATAATTAAAAACTCATATTCTTTAGGCATAGAATTGGAAAAAGCTTCAAATATAGTATAAAATAGATCTGTCGCATATATTTAAGCATTACAAAATACCGTACTGGCGGGCACGGTTTGTAACTTTAATATGCGCGTAGCATCATGGAGAGTAATCGTTGTGCTGAATAGTACCGTACTTAACATGATAGATTTCAAGTAAGTGCAGCTTAGAACTGCACTTACGACAAATTAAAGGGTTAATACCAAATGCTTTAAAGAAGCGCTCACCCCAGGAAGGCTTAGTTTTAAATAACTTCTTCTTCCTGGGGATTTTATTTTTTGCCCTTCTTGAATATAGTCCAAACCGCCTTACCATCTTGAAGTTTTTAGGGGGAATATGGGAAAGTATTCTGCCAAGAAAAATATCCATAGTTAGGGTAAGTTGGTTTCTTCTATTGGAATCAGTTTCTTTAAACCAAAATTTGACGATTTTATCATTAAAAGAAATGATCCGATACTCAGCTATAGCTGACCGGGCTAAATACCTTCCGAGATATTTAGCAATATTTTTAGAATTCCCAACCCTAGACTCAGCATTAACAAAGAAACCTTTAGGATACCTTTTGTAGGATAAAGAAATCTTATTTTTTAGATAAGGAAGATTATTTATTTTGGCATATTCAGCAATGATATCCAGGGCGCACTTTTGCCAGGACCTTCTTAAAACCTGCCATGGTAAGTTGTTTATATTTTTCCAATGACTATTTTTAGTCACTCCACCAAAGGTAATTAAACAATGGATATGAGGGTTCCACTTTATTTTTCTAGAGAATGTATAGATAGTAGCAATAGCACCAAAATGGATAATACCAAGCTTTTTAAATGAATATTTCAGCGCGAGGTACGAAGCTTCTGCTAATTTCTTTAGAAGCTGTCTGTTTTTGAAGAAAAAATTTCTTATCCACCCCTTAGGAAGTGAGAAGACAGCATGCCTGTGGTGACAGTCGATTAAGTTATCAGAAACATTGTTAGCCCATTTTTCAGCATAGATTTTACCGCATGATGAACAAAATCGTGATTTGCATGAAAAGGGAGTTTTATGTATAGTTTTACATTTTAAGCATATGAAGGAAGTAAAACCTATATCAGGATCGCCACATTCAAGAAAAGCGTTAATATTTTTAAGAATATGATGCCTTAAAAAGTTAGGAAACTTATAATTATTAGTTCGCCAGTATGCAAAGAAGTATCTGGAAATTATTTCTTTTAAAGGTTTATTTCAAGAGGTCATACCTATATGATATGAAGTTTTTAAGAACAAAAAAAGCCGCGATTAAGCGGCTATTTTTTATTTAAAACACCTAATTTTCAAAGTTAATACCTGGTAAATTTCTGAGAATTAATTTATTTTGTATGACTTCTCTTTCATTTTGAAAAAACAATTTAGAAACAGCTACATTTATAAAAAAGAAAAACTATTAAAAATATTAAAGAAGACTTGAATAGTGCACACTTATTAAGTGTAATTTGTGAATTTGTAATTATTTCCTTAGAATAATCTTCTTCTAACTTGCTAATCTCTGACTCTGCTTTATCTTCATCAAAATAATCCTTATATAAATCTTTAACATATTTCTTAGATAAAGGATCTCCATTATCATTTCTATATTTCTTTGCAATATAACCAGAGAAAAGCTTTATAGCCGGAGGAGTGCTGGAATTATTTTTGTTGAAAACTTTAGATACTTTTTGAAAAAAATTGAAACATTATATATTTTACTATTATAGGCTGTTGCAAAAGTATTGTATAATTTTCAATATTGCAATGGCCTTTTCTATTGTAAATAATAATATCTTTAAACTAACATTAAAAAACTTCCTGCTTAGCCCTCTAACTCTATGATTATCA
>NZ_BSDY01000040.1 GCF_027925155.1 Propionigenium maris DSM 9537
AGGTACACCTGGTCACATATCGAACCCAGAAGTTAAGCCCGTAAACGCTGAAAGTACTTGGGGGGCAGCCCCCTGGGAGGATAGGAACTTGCCAAGTTTTTTTTATTTAAAGAGCCTTTTTACTTAATTGTAGAAAGGCTCTTTTTGTGTATACGGTCAATAATAAAAAGAAGAAGAATAAAGCATATTATCTTTTAAACCTGTTTGATATCATTAAAAGAATGTTTATTTTAAGTTAAAATTAATTAAAAGAAAAAGCCCTGATCACTATAAAAAGTCGTAGATATATAGTATAATACTTCTAAAAACAATAAAATTAAGGAAATGAGAGTAGAAGAATGAAGAATAGAATATTTTCTATCTTTACTGTATTTACGATAGTGTGCATAATGATAGTCTCTCCAAAGCTATCCCATGGATTTAAAAACAGGGGATACTTTAATCAGGAGTTTGTAAGGGGAGAGATAGTAGAGATAGTAGAGGAAAACATAATGAAGGATCCCATAATAGAAGACCGTTACAGGGGAAGTCAGGAAGTAATGGTGAAGATGTTAGAGGGGGAGGAGAGGGGAAGGGAATACAAGGTGTATAACTCTCTTGGAAGCCTTAGTAATAACTATGTAAGGGTTGGAGATAAGGGAATCTTTACAATAAGGGAAAGCAAGGGAAAAAAGGTAGCCTGGTACTTTAATCCCAAAAGGGACAACTACCTCTATATCCTGGGAGGAATCTTTGCAGCTGGTCTCCTCATATTTGGAAGGCTGAAGGGGATCAAATCCCTGCTGGCATTGACTTTTACAGGGACAATGGTTATCGGAGTGCTGATCCCAATGATATTTGCAGGATACTCCCCTGTAATATGGTCGGTTGTGGTGATGGTTATAGTTACCCTGGTGAGCTTTATACTCATAGGAGGATTTGAGAGGAAGACCTACTCAGCCATAATAGGAACTGTGGCAGGGATAACCCTTGCAGGGGTACTGACCCTGACCTTTGGAAGTATAATGAATCTTTCAGGAATAAATATGAGCGGAGGAGAGCAGCTCCTCTACATAGCTGAAAACTATAATATAAGGATAAAGGGGCTTCTCTTTGCCTCTATACTCATAGCCTCCCTGGGAGCCATAATGGATGTGGCTATGTCCATAGCTTCCTCAGCCAATGAGATATATGAGAAAAACCCTGAAATAGGGGGAGGAGAGCTATTTGTATCCCTTATGAATATAGGAAGGGATGTTATGGGAACCATGACTAACACCCTGATCCTTGCCTTTGCAGGAAGCTCACTGCCTACCATTATGATGATATGGGGCTATGATATGCAGTATCAGCAGTTTATAAATATCCCGGCAATATCCATAGAGATAATGCAGGGGCTTGCAGGAAGTATCGGAATAATAGCTACGGTACCCTTAACAGCGTTAGTATCAACTTTATTTATAAAAAGAGACAACAGGGAGGAAAAAGAATGAAAAAGTCGAACCTAATTTTATTAGGGGCTCTGGCTGCACTAGCTCTTACAGGCTGTAACAAAGGTGTAAACCAGGGGACAGAGGTAAAGGACTATGTGGAATCGCCGATGAAGGTGGAGCACAAGGTAGTGGAGAAGGGAGAAGCTGGAGCAGAGGAAGTAACTATAACTCTTGCAGCTACTTCAGACGTTCACGGAAGAATCTATCCGTATGAGTATGCAATCGATTCAGAGGACAAGGACGCAGGATTTGCAAAGACTCAGACGATAGTAAAGGAACTGAGAGAGGAAAATCCTAACATGATCCTTATAGATGTGGGAGATACAGTACAGGACAACAGCGCTGAACTGTTCAACAATCTAGAAACACACCCGATGGTAGACGCTATGAATGAGATGGACTACGATGTATGGGTACTGGGGAACCATGAGTTCAACTTTGAGAAGGAGTTTATCACAAGAAACATAAATAACTTTGAGGGATCTGTGGTAAATGCAAATATATACAATGAGAAGGATGGAAGCAACTTTGTTCAGCCATACCAGATCTTTGAGGTAGAGGGAGTAAGAGTAGCTGTAATAGGAGCAGTACCTCCGCACGTACCAATGTGGGAAGCATCGGCACCAGATCACTTTAAGGGACTTGAGTTTGAGGACCCTATCGTATCTGTAAAGAAGACTATTGACTCAATCGACGGGCAGTATGATGTACTGGTAGGAGCATTCCACCTTTCAAGAAGAGATGAGTATGGACTTACTGGAGTAATGGATATAGCTGAGGAGCTTCCTGAGTTTGACCTGATCTTCCACGGCCACGAACACGCAAGACATATAACTGATGTAAATGGTACCCCTGTAATGGAGCCTGGAGCATATGGATGGGCTGTATCTGTGGGAGAGATAAAGGTAGCAAAGGTAGACGGTGAGTGGACTGTAGAGGAAGTAAAAGCAGACAACCTTCAGACTAAGGAAGTTGAAGCAGATCAGGATCTTCTAGACAAGTTTAAGTTTGTCCACGAAGAGTCAATTGCCAATGCCAACACAGTAGTTGGAGAGGTAACTGGAACATTTATCGACGGCGTGGATTATATTACAGGTGAGGACAAGATCACTACTATGCCTACAGCTCAGCTAGAGGACAATGCTGTAATCGAGCTAATCAATGAGGTTCAGATGCACTATGCAGATGCAGAGGTTTCATCGGCGGCAATCTTTAACTTCGACTCAAACCTGAAGGAGGGAGAGTTCAGAAAGAAGGATGTGGCATTCATCTACAAGTACACCAACACTCTAATGGGTGTAAATATCACTGGAGAAAACCTTCTTAAGTTTATGGAGTGGTCAGCAAACTACTACAATACTTGGCAGGAGGGAGATGTAACAGTTTCATTCAATGAAAAGGTAAGAGGATACAACTACGATATCTTTGACGGAGTGAACTATGAGATCGATCTTTCCAAGGAATCTGGAAGCAGAATCAAGAATGCAACTATCAATGGTGAAGCTATCGACCCAAATAGAACCTATAAGCTGGCTGTAAACAACTACAGATTCGGAACTCTTGTAAACAACGGATGGGTAACTGAAGAGGACAAGTACTTTGACTCATATGAGACTATGCAGGATGCAGGTAGAATGAGAGACCTCATTGTAAAGTATGTAGTTGAGGAGAAGAACGGAACTATTGAGCCAAGAGTGGACAACAACTGGAAGCTTACAGGGATCAACCTTGACTATCCAGAAACAGAGGCGATCTACGAGAAGATCAGAGCAGGGGAGATAGTAATCCCTAAGTCTGAAGACGGAAGAAGCCTGAACATCAGAGCAATCAACAAAAATGAGATAGAGCTATAATTATTTAGACTGCACCCTTGTGCAGTCTTTTTATTTTTTGATAAAAGTTGTATTTCCCGGGATTAGAAGGTAGAACTATAGTAAGGAAAATAGAGTGTGAGGAGGAATTCATGAAAAAAAGAAAGATATTTCTACTGACGGGAACAGCAGCACTTCTTATGGCACTGGCAGGATGCAGCAGCACCGATAAGAAGCAGGATGCTGCTGTAGCAGAGGTTCCTATGAACTATGAGGTGATAATAGCTCATATGAACGATACCCACGGAAGGGTAAAGGAAGGAAAGTATGACGGTATGGGATTTGCCAGAGTCTCTACAGTGGTAAAGGATCTCAAAGCCAATGAGGAAAATGTATTGTTCCTCGATGCTGGAGACACCTTCCACGGGACAACATTTGCAACTCTTTCCAAGGGTGAGTCCATTGTAAGGCTGCTAAATGCCATGGACCTGGATGCCCTTTCTCCTGGAAACCATGACTTCAACTACGGGAAGGAGAGGCTCAAGGAGCTGGAGGAGATGGCGGAGTTTGATATAGTTTCAGCCAATGTAATCGATGAGGATGGAGACTACTTCTTCAATCCCTATGTTATAAAGGAGATGGAGGGGGTAAGGGTAGGTATCTTCGGATTAGCAACTCCAGAAACGGCGTATAAGACCAACCCTAAAAATGTAGAGGGGTTAACCTTTGGCACACCTGCTGAGTATGCAGAAAAAGCTGTAGCCAAGCTCAAGGAGGAGGGAGCACAGCTCATCGTAGCTGTATGTCATCTGGGAATAGATGAAAGTACATTAAGGGAAAATCAGAGTATAGGTGTGGTAGAGGCAGTGGACGGGATAGATATCCTTGTGGATGGTCACAGCCACACAGCTCTTAAAAACGGAATGGTAGTAAATGACACCATGATAGTTCAGACTGGAGAGTATGACAAGAACTTTGGTGTAGTAAGAGTAAGGGTAAGCGACGGAAAAATGGAGGTAGCGGCAAAACTCATTACCAAAGCTGAGGCCATGGGAAGGGTTGAGAAGAGCGAGGTAGTAGTAGAGGAAGCTCAGAGGATAAGCGCTGTGGATAAGTATTCCATAAAGCCAGGGGATACCCTCACTAAGATAGCAGCCAACTACGATGTACCTATGTCGGTAATCCTGGAAGCCAATGCAGGTATAGGAGATCCCAATAGGATCTATGTAAACGACGAGATAATGATCCCTGTGGAGAGGGAAGTAGTAAATGTAGTGAAGGAGAGTAGCACCAGGGTTATTCCGGGAATCCCAGAGGACCCTGAGATTGTAAAGCTCATAGGAGAGATAGAGCAGGAGCAGATGAAGATTACCGAGGTAGAGGTAGGAACTACTCCTGTGGCCCTTGACGGTGAGAGGGAGCAGGTAAGAAGGGGTGAAACTAACTTAGGAAACCTTATTACAGACTCTATGCTCTGGGAGACTGGAGCTGACATAGCAATTACAAATGGAGGAGGAATAAGAGCCTCTATAGAGAAGGGAACTATAAAGGTGGGAGATATAATATCGGTGCTTCCATTTGGAAACTATGTGATCACCAAGAGGGTAAGCGGTCAGGATATAATAGATGCCATAGAACACGGTATAAGTGACTACCCTGCTACCAAGGGAGCTTTCCCACATGTGGGTGGAATAAGGGTGACCTTTGATGAGAGCAAGCCTGCAGGAAGCAGAGTTGTAGAGATAGAAACAAATTCAGGTGAGAAGATAGATCCCGCTAGGGAATATGTTCTGGCTACCAACGACTTCATGGCAGCTGGGGGAGACGACTACCTCATGTTTAAGGATAGACCTCAGGTAGGAAACTTTGAGGGACTGGATGAGATTCTCAGAAAGTATGTGGAGGAAGAGGGAGTTACCCAGACAAGGATAGACGGAAGGATGAAGGTTGTAAATTAATAGGTGGGGAGGGTCTTTGGACCCTCCTTTTTAGATATTTACGGAAGGTTATTCAGAAGCATGATAAATTTATATCAAACTTTTAAGTTAGGCTTAAGATTTGAAATAATCAAATAAATGTACTGATTGTGTGAAATATGTTAAAATATAAACTGATAAATAAAAAGTAAAGATTAAAAGGATGGGGGGAGTTTTCTCGTGAAGAAGATAGATAAGGTGAGAAAGGCAGCAGTTATAGGTTTTATAGCTTTTGGAATTGGGGTAGGGGTATATGAAAGTGCTACAGCTCTTCCTCAGCATGAGGGAGTAGGAACTGGATTCATGGGGGATGTAAAGCTTTCTGTGGCAATAGACGGAGATAGAATAGACTCGATCGATGTAATATCACACTCTGAAACTGAGGGGATCTCAGATCCAGCCTTTGCAGAGTTAATACCTGCAATAATAGAGGAGCAACACCTAGATGTAGATAATGTAGCTGGAGCAACATATACTTCAGATGCCATAAAGGAAGCGGTGAAGGATGCTGCAGCCAAGGCTGGTATTGAGCTGGAGATAACTGAAGTTGTTGTAGAAGAGAAGAGTGTGGAAAAAGGCAGAGGAATCGAGGGTAGAGGAGAGGGTTACCTGGACGATATCGTAGTTGAAGTTGAGAAGGACGGAGATAAGATAACCAATATATGGGTAACTTACCACGGAGACACCAAGGCCATTGCAGAGCCTGCATTTGAGGAGCTGAAGGAGGCAATAATCTCCAGTCAGAGCACAGGTGTGGATATGGTGGCAGGGGCTACATGGACAAGTGAGGGGTATATAGAGGCTGTAAAGGATGCTTTAAATAAATAGACCTTAAAAAATAGATAGAAAAAGGGTGAAGAATTTCTTCACCCTTTTTTATTAGTTGATTCCAAATATCTTCATATCGTTTTCTACATCTGTAATTCCTGCAATCCCAAACTTGTCCACAAGAACACTTGCAACATTAGGGGACAGGAATGCCGGTAGAGTAGGTCCAAGGTGGATATTTTTAACTCCAAGATAGAGGAGAGCCAGCAATACAATTACAGCTTTCTGCTCATACCAAGCAATATTATAAGCGATAGGAAGGTCGTTTATATCATCTAAACCAAATACCTCCTGAAGTTTCATTGCTATAACAGCCAAGGAGTATGAATCGTTACACTGACCAGCATCCAGTACTCTAGGAATACCTCCGATATCTCCCAGGTCCAGTTTATTGTATCTATACTTTGCGCAACCGGCAGTAAGAATAACGGTATCCTTAGGAAGAGCCTTTGCAAACTCCTCATAGTACTTTCTGTCCTGCATTCTCGCATCACATCCGGCCATTACCACAAACTTTTTAATAGCTCCAGATTTAACTGCATCAACAACCTTGTCTGCCAGAGCAAGTACCTGGTTGTGGGCGAAACCTCCGATGATCTCTCCCGACTCTATCTCCACAGGGGCACTGCATTTTTTAGCGGCCTCAATAACAGCTGAGAAGTCTTTCTTGCCTTCAGGGTCTTTAGCTATATGGGTACATCCCGCCAGACCACATGAATTGGTGGTGAAGACTCTACTCTTGTATGGAAGATCAGTTCCTCTGGAAGGAACTATACAGTTACTTGTAAAGAGGATAGGACCGTTAAATGATACAAAATCCTTTGTCTGGTGCCACCAGGAGCTTCCATAGTTCCCTATAAAGTGATCATATTTTTTAAATGCTGGATAGGAATTGGCTGGTAACATCTCTGAATGGGTATATACATCTATTCCGGTCCCCTGGGTCTGCTCTAAGAGCTGCTCCATATCTCTCAGGTCGTGACCAGAGATAAGAATACCAGGGTTTTTACCTACTCCGATATTTACTTTTGTAATCTCAGGGTGACCATAGGTCTCGGTGTTGGCTTTATCCAGAAGAGCCATTGCCTCTGCTCCAAACTTACCAGCTTCCAGAGTAAGAGCTACAAGGTCCTCTGCTGAAATGAAGTAATCCTCTATAGCAAGGAGAGCTTTCTCGATAAAGGCAGAGATCTCAGGATTTTTATATCCCAGATGATAAGCATGTTCCGTATAAGCTGACATTCCCTTAAGACCATAGGTTATCATCTCTTTGAGGGATCTTATATCCTCATTGTTATTTCTCATTACTCCGGCCTTTTCAGCAAGAGCTCCCAATACCTCATCCTTATCCTTGAAGTCTTTAGCTGATGCCATTAGGTGGTCATACTTTTTATCGGGAACAAGCCCCTTTTCATCACAGACTTCTTTAAGCTCATCTCTTATCTCCACAGCAGTTCTAACTTGTTCATAGAGAGTTTCATCATCAAAGTTAGAATTTGTAATGGTCATAAAAAGAGAGTTCAGTGTAAAGTAATCGATTCTTTCCTCAACATTCCCGCTAGGTCTTAAAAGAGACGTGTAAACAGCCATTCCCTTAAGTGCATATATAAGAAGATCCTGTAGTTTTGCCTCTACAGGTGTTTTACCGCATACTCCTCTAACTGAACAACCTCTACCACCAGCAGCTTCTTGGCATTGGAAACAAAACATAGACATAAAAAATCCCTCCTTTTAATATAAGAAAAATTAAAGCGTACAAAGAATTTATACAACCTTTTTTATATCTTCCTTTTAAATAAAAAAAAAGATACTGCCCTAGGCAGTATCCTTTAGATAACTATATGAATCTCAGTACAATATCCTCATCTGGTCTCTCAGTCTCCATTTTTTTGAAGTACTCCTCTACCTCCTCAGGGGTAGAAAATTCAGCCAGAAGCAGCATCTGATTATCTTTTTTTTCATAGATCTTGAAGTTAGTCATATCCTCGTTTTCCTCGATAAGGATTTGAGTTCCCTTCTTGTCGCAATTTGACATTACCATGGTGACCTCCTGTGTAACTTGGGATTATTCACCTAAGAACATCTTGATATCATCGTCTACATTTGTAATTCCACCAATTCCGAATGTGTCCACAAGTACATTAGCTACATTTGGAGAAAGGAACGCAGGCAGAGTTGGTCCAAGGTGAATATTCTTTACACCGAGGTGAAGAAGAGCAAGTAATACAATTACAGCCTTCTGCTCATACCAAGCAATGTTGTATGCGATTGGCAGCTCATTGATATCGTTAAGCTCAAATACTTCCTTTAGTTTAAGAGCGATAAGAGCCAGTGAGTATGAATCGTTACACTGCCCTGCATCCAATACTCTAGGAATTCCACCGATGTCTCCCAGTGGAAGCTTGTTGTACTTATACTTAGCGCAACCAGCAGTAAGAATTACAGTGTCCTTAGGAAGTTTTTCAGCAAACTCTGTGTAGTAGTCTCTTGACTTCATTCTACCATCACAACCTGCCATTACAAAGAACTTTTTGATAGCTCCGCTCTTAACAGCCTCTACAACCTTGTCCGCTACAGCAAATACCTGGTTGTGAGCAAATCCACCAACGATCTCTCCAGTTTCGATCTCTGTAGGAGCTGCACACTTCTTAGCAAGCTCTATAACAGCCGAGAAGTCCTTGCTTCCGTCCTCAAGAAGTGGAAGTCTCTCCCAGCCCGGGAATCCAGCAGCATTTGTAGTGAATACTTTATCTGCATACTTTGCTCCCTTCTTAGGAGGTACGATACAGTTGGTAGTAAATACTATTGGACCGTTGAATGCTTCAAACTCCTCCTTCTGCTTCCACCAAGCATTTCCGTAGTTACCTACAAAGTGGTCGTACTTCTTGAATGCAGGGTAGTAGTGGGCAGGAAGCATCTCCGAGTGAGTATATACATCTACTCCAGTTCCCTCTGTCTGAGCAAGAAGGTCCTCCATATCTCTCAGGTCGTGACCAGAGATAAGGATTCCAGGGTTCTTTCCAGCTCCGATATTTACCTTAGTTACCTCTGGGTGTCCATATCTAGATGTGTTAGCTTCATCTAGAAGGGCCATTACATCTACACCGAACTTACCAGTTTCCAGTGTAAGAGCTACAAGGTCATCTGCTGAAAGAGTGTCGTCATCTAGAGCAAGAAGAGCTCTTTCGATGAAGTCAAAGATCTCAGGGTTTGTCTTCTCAAGGTTCATAGCGTGCTCAGCATAGGCAGCCATCCCCTTTAATCCGTAAAGGATAAGCTCTCTAAGGGATCTTACATCCTCATTCTCGGTTCTTTTTACTCCAACCTTTGCAGCTACAGCCTGGGCATGGGAGTCGGACTCATAGTTCCAAGTAGTCATTAGGCTTCCTTCAAACTTAGGATCCATCACAATTCCCATCTCAGCCATCTTTCCTTTAATAGTTTCTCTTATTTCTAAACCTTTTTTAATCTCATCGATAATCATAGCATCATCAAAGTTAGCATTTGTGATGGTGATGAACAGTGAGTTTATTAGGTATCTATTTAATTTATCACAAGGCATCCCCTGGATATTAGCTTTTCTTACCTGTGAGCTGCATGCAGCTACACCCTTTGCAGTGAATATAAGAAGGTCCTGAAGATTTGAAGTAGCAGGTGCTTTTCCACAGACACCAATCTTAGAACATCCTACTCCTCCTGCAGCTTCCTGACACTGGAAACAAAACATATTCATTTCCTCTTCCTTTTTAAAGATATTTTTGATCTTATTTAACATTGTACCCCTCCTTAGTTCTTATTATAGTAAGATTATAAGGTTTAAAAAAATAAAAAGCGGTAACATATGTTACCACTCTTTAAATATCTTCTATATTCAGAGAAATTTCTATCTTTTCCTTCTTTGGATGGAGCTGTCTGTATCTTACCCCAGAAGCATCAAACATCATCTTAGACGCAGTGTTTGAATCGGTTCCGCTATACTTATCTGAAAGGTAGACCACTTCCCTTATACCGCTCTGGATAATAGCCTTGGCACACTCATGACAGGGAAAGAGTCCCACGTAGATGGAGCAGTTCTTTAATCTCTTTATGCTGTTTAAGATGGCGTTTTGCTCAGCGTGCATAACGAAGGGGTACTTTGTTTTAAGAAATTCTCCCTCCCTCTCCCATGGAAACTCCTCATCGGAGCATCCAGCTGGAAAGCCGTTGTATCCTACTCCAACGATCTTCTTCTCATCATTTACTATACAGGCTCCCACCTGAGTGCTGGGGTCCTTACTTCTCTTGCCAGAAAGGACAGCAATTCCCATAAAGTATTCATCCCAGTTAATATAATCAACTCTCTTACCCATATTAACCTCCATGCAATTTTCTTTATATCATACTTTATTTTCTCTATATATAAAAGAAAAATCCCCCAGATGGGAGATTTTATTTCTTGTAGACTATTCCTTCGATGTGGGCATAGATATCCTCAAAGGTGTCCAGGGATCTCTTCCACCAGATCTCCTGAGCTTTAACAGCCTGTCCCACCAGCATATAGAGCCCATTCTCTCCTTCTTTAGCTCTGGAAAGGAAGAGAGTTTCCTGCGGGTTATAGATGAGGTCCACAGCCCGGCTGAAGTTCTGGATGATCTGGGCATCTACCACACAGGCGTCGGTTTTAGGATACATTCCCACAGGGGTTGTATTGACTATGAGTTCTCCCTGGAGCTCCTCAAGCTCGGTGTAGGAGATTATGGAGAGTCCCTTGAAGTTAGAGAAGGACTCCCTGATCCTTTCAGGGGACCTAGATACAAGATATACAATTCCCCCCATATCCTGGAGTGCCTTAATAACGGCCCTTGCAGAACCTCCTCCCCCAAGAATAACACACCTTTTCCCCTCTATATCCACTTCATTCTTTTCCAGGGTATATCTGAATCCCCAGTAATCGGTGTTATATCCCACCAGTTTTCCGTCCTCTAGGGCAACGGTATTAACTGCACCAATCTCCTTTGCTTCAGGAGTTATAAGGTCCAGATAGTTCATCACCTCTACCTTATAGGGAATGGTAACATTCATTCCGCTTATCTTGCCACCTCTTATATCCTCTATAACTCCGGGAATCTCCTGGGAGCTGACCTCTAGGAGGGAATAATCTCCCTGGACCCCCATCTTTCTCATAGATGCCCGGTGAATTTCAGGGGAGTAGCTGTGTCCCAATTTTTCACCAATCAATATGAACTTTCTCAAAAAATCACCTCTTATCAACAACGTTTAATAGAGTATATAAAAAAAAGAGGGAAAATACCATTTATTTTTTCAGGGGGTGGGGGAGCTTTCCACCAAAAAACCTAAGGAAATGTATTACAACTTTTTAAAATGATGGGAATGGACAAAAAAAGTGTTGACAAAAAAGGTGAAAACGGATATTTTATACATATATTGTCATACAAATAAACAGAATAAGTTGTAAAAATACATTTTTTTATAAAAATAGAATAGAATTTAAATGATTAGGTCATACAAATTTAAGTTGGAGATAATACTCCAGTTCTTGTAGTTTACTTTAGATATTTTAGTGTTTTCAAGGAGGTCGGACAAATGAAGGTTGTAGTAGCGATAGATTCTTTTAAGGGAAGTCTCAGTTCATATGAGCTAGGTGAGACCATTGAAAGGGGAATAAAAAGGGTATATGGTGATGCAGAAGTTACCAAGGTTCCAATAGCCGACGGAGGAGAGGGAACGGTGGAAGCTCTGGTAGAGGGAACTGGAGGAGAGTTCATCGACATAGAGGTGATGGGACCTCTAATGAGACCAGTAACTGCAAGATACGGGATTATGGGTAACGGAAAAACTGCTGTTATGGAGATGGCTGCCGCTTCGGGACTGCCCCTTGTGGCCCCAGAGGAGAGAGATCCATCCAAGACAACTACCTACGGTACCGGTGAGATGATAAGGGATGCCATAGGAAGAGGATGCAGAGAGTTCCTTGTGGGTATAGGAGGAAGTGCAACCAATGATGCAGGACTAGGGATGATGCAGGCGTTGGGTTACAAGTTCTTTGACAAGTACGGGAATGAACTTGGATACGGCGGAGAGATAATGGAGAGGGTAGCTCACATAGATAGCAGCGGAGCCCTGCCTGAACTTGCAGAGTGTGAGTTTCTCATAGCCTGTGATGTGGACAATCCCTTCCACGGCCCCAGGGGGGCAGCTCATGTATATGGAAGGCAGAAGGGGGCCAGCGATGCCATGGTAGAAACCCTGGACAGGGGACTTGTGGTACTGGCTGAGACCTTAAAAAAAGAGCTAAATAAAGATGTAGCAGAGCTTCCAGGAGCTGGAGCAGCTGGAGGTCTGGGAGGAGGATTCGTAGCCTTCCTGGATGGAAGACTGGAGCCTGGAATAGATATAGTATTGAAGGAAGTAGATATGGCTAAGGAGATAGAGGGAGCGGACTTTGTTATCACTGGAGAGGGAAGGATAGACTTCCAGTCTGTGATGGGAAAGGCGCCTACAGGGGTATCCAAGCTGTGTAAGGAGCACGGGATCCCGGTAATAGCCATAGCAGGGTGTGTGGCAGATGATGCAGATGCAACCCACGACTATGGTATAGAGGCGCTCTTCTCTACCATAAACTATCCGGTATCCTTAGAGGATGCCATGGAGCACGACAGGGCAAGGTTATTTGTGGAGAAGAATGTAGAGGAGATCTTCAGACTCATAAGGGTATGTGAGAGGAAGTACAGTTAAAGTTGGCTAACTATAAATTTTTAATAAAATAAGGGAGGTATTATTATGCAGGTATCAGCATTGGGGGCAGTAATCGGTTTAGTATTGGCAATAGTTTTAATAATTAAGAAGAATAGTCCGGCGTACAGCCTTATTCTTGGAGCACTAGTAGGTGGACTGGCAGGGGGAGCATCTCTTCCAGATACAGTTACACTGATGGTAGATGGAGCTAAGGGAATCACCCCGGCAGTACTGAGAATCCTTACAGCGGGAATCTTAGCGGGAGTACTTATTGAATCTGGAGCGGCAGGTAAGATTGCAGAAACAATTATAGAGAAGCTGGGGGAGAAAAGAGCGCTTTTGGCACTGGCACTGGCTACTATGATCCTTACATCTGTGGGAGTATTTGTAGATGTAGCGGTAATCACAGTATCATCTATAGCTCTGGCTATTGGAAAGAGGCTTAACCTTTCTAAGCTATCTATACTTCTTGCTATGATCGGTGGAGGTAAGTGCGGAAATATAATCTCGCCTAACCCAAATACAATAGCAGCATCGGATGCCTTTGGAGTTGAGCTTTCCTCACTGATGGCAGCGAACATCATCCCTGCACTGGTAGGACTTGTGGTAACTTGTATCCTTGCTAAGATGCTTGTGGACAAGGGAGAAAAGGTAAGTGAGGCAGATGAGCATGAGATTGAAAAGGAACTTCCTGCATTCTGGGCAGCTATCCTTGGACCTATCGTTACAATAGTTCTGCTTGCGCTGAGACCCCTTGCAGGTATCTCAGTAGACCCTCTGATCGCTCTTCCTGTAGGAGGAATAATTGGATGTATCGCTATGGGAAAGGTAAACCACATGAAGACATATATGCAGTATGGTCTATCTAAGATGACTGGAGTCGCAATACTTCTTATGGGTACTGGTACTGTGGCAGGAATTATCTCCAACTCAACTCTTAAGGATGTAACACTGTCCCTTCTGGATAAATCTGGACTTCCAGAGTTTGTATTGGCACCAGCAGCGGGAGCGCTTATGTCGGCGGCTACAGCATCTACAACAGCTGGTACCACAGTGGCATCTGCAACATTTGCTACAGCTATTATGGCAGCAGGAATAAAGGGTCTTTATGGAGCGGCAATGGTACATGCAGGAGCAACTGTGCTGGACCACCTTCCTCATGGATCATTCTTCCACGCTACAGCAGGAGCTACCAGCACTCACCTTGAGGAAAGATTTAAGCTTATCCCTTATGAGTCGGCAGTAGGATTTACTCTTGCCTTTGTATCTACACTGATCTACGGAGTAATATTATAGATTGAATAAAAGAAAGGGTTCAGATATTAATCTGAACCCTTTTAGGTTATCCCACCATATTTTCTATAAAGTATCTGTGGAGTCTGGTATCATCTGTCAGCTCTGGGTGGAAGGAGGTAACCAGAAGGTTATCCTCTCTTGCAGCGACGATATTATCATCTACAACTGAAAGAATATCCACTCCCTCTCCAGCCTTCTCTATATATGGAGCTCTGATAAAGGGCATCTTCACATCGGAGGCTACCCCTGTAACTGGAGCTTCACAGAAGAAGCTTCCCAACTGCCTACCATAGGCGTTTCTCCTTACCTTTATATCCATGAGAGAAAGATGGGTATTTTCCTGGTCGGCTATATCTTTGGCTAAAAGGATCATTCCAGCGCAAGTTCCCCATACAGGAAGCCCGCCTTTAATCTTTTCGGCTAAGATATCCTTTATTCCGAAATCAACCAGAAGCTTCCCCATGGCTGTGCTCTCTCCCCCTGGGATGATAAGACCGTGGATCTCATCCAGCTCCTCAGCCTTTCTGATCTCGCTGCACTCATACCCCAGTCCACGTACAATATCTACATGCTCTCTGAAGGCACCCTGTAGTGCCAGTACCCCTATACGTGCCATATTAATATCCTCTGTGAGCCATTAACTCGTTTTCATCGATAGAGTAAACATTGATTCCCACCATAGCTTCTCCAAGGTTACACGAGATCTCAGCCAGCACTTTAGGATCGTTGTAGTGAGTTACAGCCTTAACCACTGCAGCTGCTCTCTTTCTAGGGTCACCAGATTTAAAGATTCCAGAACCTACAAATACACCGTCGCAACCAAGCTGCATCATCATAGCTGCGTCAGCGGGAGTAGCTACACCTCCAGCTGCAAAGTTTACAACAGGAAGAGATCCGTTTTCATGAACGTACTCAACCAGGTTCACAGGTGCTCCCAGTTCCTTTGCTGCATTATAGAGCTCATCCTTTGAAAGCCCCTGAATTCTGCTTATCTCAGTATTCATCATACGCATGTGTCTAACAGCCTCTATAACATCTCCAGTTCCAGGTTCCCCCTTAGTTCTGATCATAGATGCTCCTTCAGCAATTCTTCTAAGAGCTTCTCCCAGGTTTTTAGCTCCACATACAAATGGTACATTGAAGTTTGTTTTATTTATGTGAAGAGTAGGGTCTGCAGGTGTAAGTACCTCACTCTCATCGATATAGTCAACCTCTAAAGCCTCCAGAATCTGCGCCTCTACAAAGTGACCGATTCTAACCTTAGCCATAACAGGAATCGATACAGCAGCCTGGATCTCCTTGATCATCTCAGGGTCGGAAGCTCTAGCTACTCCCCCGTCCTTTCTAATATCTGCTGGCACTCTCTCAAGAGCCATAACAGCACAAGCTCCAGCCTGTTCTGCAATTATAGCTTCCTCAGGAGTTGTAACATCCATAATTACTCCACCCTTTAACATCTGTGCAAGATTTTTATTTAGTACATATCTGTTTTCCTTCATACTCTAACATCCCCCTTAATCGTAATTGTTTTAACAATAGGATTATTGAATATCTTTTGGCTAAAGTCAATTTTTAGAAACGTGAATTGTAGCGATACAATGGCTAAAAAGGGCGTTTTTTTCAGAAGTTTCAAGAGAAAAAACACCCCTCCAAATAGAGGGGTGTTTTAAAAATTAATAGTCGATTCCTGCAGGCATTATGTTTTCCTGATCGAAGGCATGACATGGAGTTACTCCATATACCATACCGCAGTGGGGACACTTATACTCAAAGGTAGTCATGGTGATCATCTCTCCACACTCCTTACACTGAAATACAGCGGGGATGGGCATATACTGCTGGTTAAACCCCATCATCCTTATCTTATCAACTATCTGCTTTCCATTGTCAAACTTTCCGTTACATCCGTCGTGCATATTAATTCTCCTTTTTACTTTATTAGACTATAGGGTTATACTTTTTTAATTTCGAAACCTGCCTCCAGATCCTTACCATATCTAAGCTTTGTTCTCATATCCTGGATTACATCGTCCAGAGCTTCCAGCTTATGAAGGATTGATTTCTCCTTCTCGGTGATATCCATGACCTTGTCTATACCACCGTTGCTTATTATGATCCTTTTGTCTCCCATTAGAGCCAGAATAGGATCGTGGGTAGCCATAAGAACTATCTTTTCCTCTCCCACAAGGAGATCCAGGGCTTTCTTTCTGTCGATACCGGCGTTCTCTATCTCGTCGATAAGTACAATTGGTGATGTACTGAGGATAGCAGTATCGGCAATCATAAGTGCTCTCGATTGTCCTCCGCTGAGGCTTGTAATTGGAGTTGTTAGTTCAAACTGCTCTCCAGCCAGCTCATTGGCCTTCTTGAATATCTTCTGAATAACTTCCCCTTCATTTTCCACCAGTCTGCTCTTGGCGTGAAGCTCGATAAACTCCTCTACACTAAGATCCATAACGAAGTTCATATTCTGGGAAAGCTGAGCTACCAGCTTTCTTCCACTGGAGAACCTGCTCTCGATATCCATGGGTTCTCCGTTAACAAGAACTGTTCTCTTGGTAGGGGTATCCCCATTTGCTCCCCACTCGATATCAGCAAGGAGTCTGCTCTTCCCACTTCCAGTAGGTCCCACGATGGAGATGATCTCTCCACGGTTGATCTGGAGCTCTCCAAAGGTTTCTCCCACCTTGTGCTTGTTGATCCCAGGAAGAAGTGTGATACTGTGAACACCGCTCTCTTCCTCCAGCCCAAGGAAATCTATCATCTGATTTGTGTAGGAGATAAGACTCTCTATAAGATCATCGGGAATAATAGCTTTTTCCTCCAGCACCTCTGGATCCATAAGGTTTAAGTATGCCCCCAGGGTCAGGTCTGAAGCCTCCTGGATATCTACCAGGTGGTCCTTTAGGAACTCCTCTATAAAGGGATATCTCTCAAGGAGCTCCCCTACTTTATTATTTTTTATCATATTTTTATCCATCATTATTCATCACCTAAATCTATTTTTCTGACGTTACCCATCTGGTGCTCATCTCCGATCCTTGTCTCACCTAGACAGTAGGAGCAGAGAGCCGATGGCATAGAGAATCTTAACTTGCTTCCCTTGAGGGTCTTAACTACCTTCTTCTCATCGTAGATAAGGGTAGAAAATTCATAAGCCCCCTGACCAGTTAATCCGTTAACATGCATAGTTGTAGCTCTTGGATTTACAGAGGTTACCCTGGACATGAAAACCTCTCTTTCAGCCTGGGACACGATATCCCCCTTGGTTATTACAACTATATCAGCGGTCTTAAGCATAGGTCCAATCTTCTTTGGCGTGTTGATTCCACTGAGGTTGTCGATAACACAGATAGCCTTTATATCCTGGATGTAGGGAGAACATCTGTTACAAAGCCCCGCACTCTCTGTGATAAGAAGGTCTAAGCCCTGCTTGATACCCCACTGGGTAACCTCCTCGATATTACTAACAAAGTAGTGGTCGGGACAAAGAGATGCAGAAAGTCCCTTCTTTACAGGTACCCCTATCTTCTCATATAGGATGTCATCATCGGTGTAGAGACAGTCAAACTTAACTACCCCCACCTTTATTCCCCTTGATTTTAAGTTTTCAATTGTTTTTATAATTAGAGAGGTCTTTCCACTTGAGGGAGGACCAGATACAGTAATCAGATTCATATTGATCTCCTTTTAATCCTAAAATTAGTCTATTTCTTAGCTTCCTGGAAGAAAAGTTCCTCACAGTAGTTTAGCAGTTTTCCAATATCATTATTCTTTATATAGTCCCATCCTACCCACATAAACTTTTTACCTTCCAGGTGGTTGTCTACTTCCGGGTGGATACTTGGGAATAGTCCCTGATGGGAAAGGATCTCTCCCACTTCCTTAGAGGAGAAGAACTTAGCCAGCTCCTGTAGCTCCTCCCTCTTCTCTTCCTTTGTAAGCATGAAGATAGGCGACAGTGCAGCTCCATCCTCTGGCCACTGGGCAACCATCGGTCCACCCTGTCCAGTCATCTTAGTGAAGAAGTATGGCATGATAGTTACTGCAGGTACATTAACCTTCAGCTTATCCGATTTTACCATCTGAGATGGGTGCATATTCTGAAGCAGTGTTCTTCCCAACTTTCTTACTCCGTTCTCTCCATAGTTCTTGTAGATGCTGATAAGGATAGCATTAAACAGGTCGAAGTCGGATATAGGAAGACTCACTGAGTTTTCAAACTCTGGCTTCAGAAGATCGCTCCAGGATTTAGGAAATGGTCTGTCCCCGAGAGCCTCTGTATTAACAAGGAATACAGCAGGTACAACTGCCAGCATAGAGTAGTCGCCGTCGGGATCTCTCAGAGAGATCTCCTCGTTGTTAAAGTCTGAGTTGTACTCCTTCAGCTCTGTGATGTCCTTAAAGATCCCCTTGGATTTAAACTTACCCATGAGTTCATCCTCGAAGAAGAGATCGAATCCCGCTGAGATAAACATATCAGCAAGCTTTTCCGGGTGGTTTGCTTTGATTACATCCTCCTTGAGCCAGTCCAGGCCGCTGGATGCTGCCTTTAGTTCATGGTTTATTCTTGCTCCTGTATCCTTCTGGAATGTCTGGAGAGCCTCAAGAAGGGGATTTTTTACCGGACACGGGAGAAGTCCCATTACGCTGATCCCGTCCTCAAACTTCTCGGTTTTATTTAGGTTTACATCTGCTGAATCTCTGTTTTGTGAGATGATCTCCTCCAGCATCTCCAGGAAGGATTCCACATTCATTTTCTTCATGGAAAGAGCCATTCCAAGCTTTAACATTCCTACTTTTTTTCTTATACTTTCATCTTCCAGCCCCTTAAAGCCCTTGGATGCGAAAAAATCTATTGTTTCAGGGTATTTTTCTACTATTTCATTGAGTGTCATATTCTTATCTAAATACTTCATAGTCGGCCTCCTTAATTGCCTGTCTCTTTACTTTACAAAATAATTATATTAGACTTTTATAAAAAATACGGTAACATAAGTTACCAAAGATAAAATTTATCTCTGTTACATAGTATACCTGCTAGAGGTATGAATTTCTATTAGGATTAAACAATGAGGGGGAAGTATGGATATATACAATAAACTTACGGAAAATACTCTGTTTAGGGGGATGAGTCCGGAAGAGATAAAGGACAATCTGGAAGAGGTGGAGTACAGGGTGCTGAAGTACTCCAAGGATGAAACGGTGGCCTTTCGTGGAGATGAGATAAAGGGGCTCTATATAAACCTAGGGGGAGAGCTGGTAGCCGAGATGATGAAGGCCAGCGGAGAGGTGAAGAAAATAGAGGATATAGAGGGGAACCAGATAATAGCCAGTGCCTTTATATTTGGAGGAAAAAATAACTTCCCTGTAGACCTGGTATGCAAGAGCACTTGCAAACTATTCTTTATAAGCAAGGAGGAGTTGCTGACCCTCATATCCAGAGACAAGAGAATACTGGCAAATATACTGGATGAGGTTAGTAACAAGGCTCAGTTTTTATCTATGAAGGTATGGAGTAGTTTCAGTAACAAGACTATCCCGGAAAAACTTGTAAACTATATACTGAAGAATAAGATGGAAGAGAGGATAACCTTTAAGCCTTCCCTAAAGGAAGTTGCCAACCTATTCAGTGTGGCAAGACCGTCCCTATCCAGGGTTATAAGTGAGTTTGTAGATGAGGGGATTCTAGAGAAGATAGAGGGAAGAAATACCTACAGGATAGTGGATATGGATCTCTTGAGGGAAAAGGTTGAGTAGGTCAAACCTTCAGGAGTTAAAGTTATAAAGAAATAAAAAAGTCGCCCAATCTTTGGGCGGCTTAACTTAAATTATTGTAACCTCATAATAAGTGGAACCAGGATAGGTACCAGGGAACTTAAAACCACTCCAGTAAAGAAGGATATAACTGCAATACTGGAATTGGTGCTCTTGGTAATAATAGGAAGAAGAGTATCCATACTTGTAGCTCCTGCAGCGGCAATAGTTTCGTGGTGTCCTATATGCCTTCCTATAAAGGGTATAAGGATAATTGCCAGAACCTCTCTGAAAACATTGGAGAGAAAAGCCACACTCCCCAACTCAGCACTGTGTTTGGACAGTTCAATAGCTGAAAGGGAGTACCAACCGAGACCTGCACTTACTGCTGAAGATTCTATTAGGGAGAGGTCTGTAAAAAAGCTTGCAACAACTCCCCCTGCAAGGGTTCCAGCTACGATACTTAACGGAAGAAGACATACCTTGAACCCCATCTTCTTTAGATCGTTAAAGATCTCCTTGTTTTTACCTATGTCCATCCCCACAAAGAATAGGAGCATACAGAGCCCAAGGTCGATAAGACCATTGAGGTTATCTATTATTATATTGTTTCTATAGAAGATACCGCCTAGGATACCAGCTCCTACAGATAGTAGTATTTTAGTTGTCATCTCTACCTCCTAAGATCCCGTAGCTCACCTTAACAAAGATTATGCTGAAGGCTATACAAAGAGCAGCGATAAAAAATGCCTTGAATCCAATCCTATGGAAGTTGGACAGGATATCATTGTTTATTCCAATCTTATAGCCCATGACTGCTAAAAGAAAAAGAAGACAGAATGTCTGAAGAGACGAGAGTTTATCGTCCACCTTTTTAGGAATAAATCCCCTAGATCCGATAAAAGCTCCAATAATCATAATAATAAGATATAAGATAATCTGCAATGTATCCCCTCCTTAAAAGTTCTAAATATTTTATTATGTAATATACTACATTTTTCATCAATAAGATACAACTGAACTCTTAATTTGAAAATAATTTGAAAATAAAAAAATAAAAACTTAAAAAAAGTGTTGACGGAAGGCTGTAATAGTGATATTATACTTCTTGTCCACGAGGGAGGCAGCAGGCCGACTGAGTGAAACGAAAAGGACATTAGCAATTAAATAGAGAAGATAAGTCAGAAAGACGAAATGATTTTTTTAATCAATTCGCAACCAATAATTAGGTGTATAATCACGGAAGTGATTTAAAATATATTTGAATGAAGAGTTTGATCCTGGCTCAGGATGAACGCTGACAGAATGCTTAACACATGCAAGTCG
>NZ_BSDY01000041.1 GCF_027925155.1 Propionigenium maris DSM 9537
CAAGTAAGGAAGTATTGTCTCTTAAGGCTATGGAAGCCTTTGAGAAGGTAGCAGATGGTAAGGCTACCAAGATAATCATTCCATCGGAGCTTCAGTCTGTGGCTAATATAGCTACAGCATTTACAGCTGTAAGTAAGGGTAGTATAAAAGAGTAGTGGTGATAGAAAAAGATAGAAGTTAGGGCAAAAGTAGATACTGAGTAACCAGCCTCTTGA
Organism: Propionigenium maris DSM 9537; assembly: GCF_027925155.1. Taxonomy (GTDB): domain Bacteria; phylum Fusobacteriota; class Fusobacteriia; order Fusobacteriales; family Fusobacteriaceae; genus Propionigenium; species Propionigenium maris. Next base: position 216 of record NZ_BSDY01000041.1, read on the forward strand.
TTAATGCAGAAGTTAACCCATTAGCAATATCAAAGCGTCTAGGGCATGCTAAAGTAGATATGACGCTCAACACATACTCTCATCTTTACCCTTCTTCTAATGAGAAGTTGCTAGAGGTATTGAATCAGGTTGAGTGACAATAAAAATATTAAAAAACGATAAAAAACACCACTATGAAGGATATAAGGTAATTAAAAGTGCCTATAAATAAAGACATACAAAGATATGAAAAAAAATATTGATTCTGGTTCGACATGGAGAAATGTCATATCTTCGAACTTAAAACAGAGGAAAATCTTAGCTTAATCTAAGATAGAGAAAAGTGAATGGTAATAAAATGATAATAATTTAAAAGTCCAGGGAGATTCCCTGGACTTTTTTATGTACAATTCTTTAATTAAACCTCTAAAGGCTATTTGATCTTTACCTGGATCTCGCTGTAATACTCATCTTCATAGGAGCTGGTGTGGGCTCCCAGATGGGAGAAACCTATTACCTCCCCCGTAGGGACTAGGGACTTTTCTATAATGTAGTTATTTAGAGCCTGCATAGCAGCTTCATTTTTTAACTTGGTATCTCCTGCATACTTTAAACAAAGATATCTTCCAGGCTCAGAGATATAGATAGGGTTTGAAGAGATACCTTTTGTTTTTTTAACCTGGTATATAAGAGCATGGCAGGAATAGCTGTCCTCCCTCAGTGCCTGGAGGGAGAGAAGGGCCCCTTTAAATATAAAGGGCAGCTTGTGATAGTAAATTATCTTATCCAGTTCCAGAGCTTTTTCATAAAGTTTAGGACTGCCTATTTCAGTTATAGGGGGGAATTCAAGAACAAGATAGCTTCTTTCTGGTAGCTCCTTTATCTCTATTATCATCTCCTCCTTTTCAGGAGAAACCTCCCTCAGAGAGTTTAACCTACTATCTACCGATTCTTTTAATTTATTTAAACGTACAATTTCATCCTCTAACTTCATGGAGGCTTCAGAAAATAGTTTAATTAGCTTTTCCCTGGAGAGAGCTTTACTCATTTCTTTCAGTGGTATGCCAGAACTTTTTAGAGACAGAAGGGCATATCCCTCCTTTAGCTGACTTCTATTATAGTATCTGTATCCTGTGAGGGGGTCCTTGTAGGCAGGCTTAAAGATCCCAAGGGATTCATAGTGTCTCAGGGTCTTGGTAGAAGTATTTAAAATCTTGGCAAACTCTCCTATCTTCATAAAATCTTTCATAAAATCACCTCTTAAAGGTATTTTAACATAAAATTCAAAAAAACTCTTCAACTTTAACCTAGGGTAAAGTTTAGAATGAAAATATAAAAGATTAGGAGGAGATATCGATGGAGAAAAATCACTGGTTTTATACAAGGATCATCAAGGATGAGGTAACAAATGAAAATATTGAAGTGGGAGAGGGGACCTATTACTCAGCCTACTATCAGGGAGGTAAAAAATTTGAGGAATTTAACGTTAGGTACCTCTATGGAAGAGAGGAGGATAGGGAACTGGCAACACTTTTGTGGGAACCTGATAAACTAAGGATAGGGAAGTACTGCAGTATTGCAAGCGGAGCTGTATTTCTCCTTGGAGGAAACCACACCCACAGAATGGACTGGGTAACGGTATATCCCTTTAAGGGGACATCAAAAAAAGCATATGAATCCAAGGGAGACACTGTAGTAGGTAATGATGTATGGATAGGTATGGAAGCTATGGTAATGCCTGGAGTTAAGATAGGAGATGGTGCTGTGGTAGCAGCGAGAAGTGTTGTTACAAAGGATATACCTCCATATACCGTTGTGGGAGGAAATCCAGCTAAGGTTATAAAGGAGAGATATACTCTAGAGGAAGTCTCTATCCTTCAAAGAGTATCCTGGTGGAACTGGAAGGAGGAAGATATTGAGAGGGGGATGGAGATCCTTCAGAGCAGAGATCTAAAGAAGTTAGAGAAATTTTATGAGAATGAAATACTGGGAGGATTAAGGGATGAAAAGTGCTGATCTTCTGGGAGAGATACCTATTCCTAAACTGCTAAAAAAACTATCAATCCCTGCTATAACAGCAATGTTGGTTAATGCCATATATAATATTGTAGACACATTTTTTGTGGGACTTTTAGGGGATTCGGGGGCTATAGGAGCTGTGACGATATCCTTTCCATTATTTTTTATAGTAGCTGCTATAGGGCAGACATTTGGTATTGGAGGAGGAGCATATATCTCCAGGCTACTGGGTGAAGGAAGGGAGAGGTATGCAGAGAAGGTTCTAGTTGTTGCAACGGTTACTTCTATTATAATAGGGATAATTTTAAGTTTTACTGGGACAGTTTTTTTAGAGGATATTGTAAGGGCTCTTGGAGCCTCACCTACTATAATGGCTCATGGGACCAACTACATGAAATATATAGTTATAGGGGCACCCTTTGCCATCACAGGCATGGCACTGAATAACTTTATAAGGGCCGAGGGTAGCACAAGGTATAGTATGATTGCAATAATTCTCGGAGTTTCAATAAATATGGCTTTGGACCCATTATTTATGTTTGTCTTTAAAATGGGAGTTGCAGGGGCTGCAGTAGCCACTCTTATCTCTCAAATATTTTCCACTGTATTTCTATTTAATTACTATTGGAGCTGTAAGGGTAAATTAGTTTTTTCTCTGTGGAATTTTTACATTAATAGAGAGATATACAGTAAAATTTTGAAGGTGGGATTACCCTCATTTATCAGGCAGTGTCTGGGTGGAGTGGCCCTGGCTTTTATCAATGGGGCATGCAGCCCCTATGGAGATGAAGCAGTAGCAGCCTTTGGCATTGTTTGCAGGATGCTGTCCCTGGGAACATTTGTACTCTTTGGAATAGCCCAGGCCTTTCAGCCTATAGTTGCCTATAACTTCGGTGCCAGGAATTACCACCGGGTAAGGGAAGCTTTATTTTATACCATAAAGATAGCTAATCTTTTTTCACTGGGTTTATCTGTATTATTTATTTCATTTGCCCGACCTATTTTGGAGGTCTTCAGCACCGATCCAGGGGTAGTTGGTATAGGAGTTAAAATACTTAAGGGAGTTATGATAGTATTTGCAGCAAATAGCTTTCAAATTATTATAACTACACTTTTTCAGGCTTTGGGAAGGGCGAGGGAGGCTTTTATTCTCTCTATTTCCAGGCAGGGGATATTTCTTGCCCCTTGCATTATAATCCTCCCAAGGTTACTTGGGTTTTACGGGGTAATTTATAGCCAGGTTGTTGCAGATCTCTTAGCCCTTATCTTTACTGGGGTTATTTTTTGGAAGGCTAAAGGCAACCTTAACAGGGAGGAAAAGTCACAGATAGTAAGGGCTTAAGAAGAATTTTTTTAAGTTTAAAACAGAATTTCTACAGAAAGGGCTGCTGCAGAATCAGAGAGTACTCTCAATAGTGCAGCAGCCCTTTTTTCTATGAAGAGCAGCCTATAATAAACCCTCCAATATATCGGATATTATATTTTCATATCTGCACACAATTAAAAATGCAAGGGGTGTGAGGAGTAGAAACCTGTCCTGCACCTCTATATACCCCTTTTCTACTAGCCTATTAACTCTTCTGCTGACCACTCCCCTGTCTAACCTACACTCATCTCTAAGAGTCATCTGCTTAACAAACTTATTTGATTTTATATAGGACAATATAACTATATCCTTCCTCGTGAGCCCCCTGCTCTCCTTAGCTTCATCAAATACATGTTTTTCCAGTTTTAACAGTAAATTTATATCCATAATCCTCCTTTCTTCCCCTAGGTAAACAACCACTCCTATTATGATTGGCTAATATATCATGGGATCATTAAAAAACTATTAACCTTTCTTTATATTTTATAAATTTAGGAAAAGATAAAGTTAGGGTGCCTACTCTAGGGGAAGTTATGGTGAAACCATAAAATGATCCTCCTCCTGCCCTTTAATATATAGCTTCTATCAGCAAGGAGAAGGATCTTAAGGCAGAGGTTGCCCATATGGATTAAATGTTTTTAAAAGTTGTAGCTGTAAACTGCACCAAGCCTTCCCTCAAAGCCAGAATACATCTTTCTGTTTGTTCTGGTATCGTAGCCATATACATAGCCAGCTCCAATATAAGCAGAGATATTCATATCGTCTGCAAGCCTGTAGGTTCTCTGAATCTTGGGCATAAAGATTAATTCAGCCTGGTTGTGATCATCCACCTGTCTGCTACCCTTCTCCCAGAGACTAACCTCACCCCAGGCAGTGAATTCTGTGTTTAGATTATAGCCAGCTGCAAGGGTATAGTTGTGCTCTAGGGTATAGTAGTAATCCCATTCTCCATAGTTCCTTGACTCTCCTACCTCCTGCCTCAGGTAGAGGGTGTTATCCAGAGAGAGAGACCATGAATCGGTGAAGCTATGATCTATCCTGGTGCTGATATAGTGTCTGTGCTGGTTGGATCTCTGAATACCGTCATCATAGTCATAATCTCTAAACTGATAGTAGTAGTTTAAATCTAGGTGAGTTTTGTGGGAGAGGTCGGTATTCATGTTGGCATTGGCTAAAAATCTATTTGATGAGAATCCCAGGTATTGATATTCTCCGTCCTTCTCTATACTGGATTCCCTGTAGTTCCTTCCTCCGATCCATATACTGGAATCCCACCGATAACCTCCCAGGGCAAACTGTTCAAAGGTTCTTATGAGTCTGGCTGTATGATTGATATACTGCCCGCTGTCCTTATCGCTTCCCCTACCATATCTTTCATTGTTATTGATATAGTCATATGAATACTTATAGTCCATGGCCCACTTCTCATTGAAGGCGTAACCGATGCTTGTAAAGAAGGAGGTGACATCCCCATCTTCAAAGAGGTCATCTGCCCCAGGGTATCCGTCGTTATAGACTCTTCCAGTCTGTCTTCCCTGCTGCCTTTCCAGGTGGTGAATACCTGTCTTAAGGGTCCACCTTTTCTCATCCCCTGCTGAGCCTTCCTCTTCTGCAAAGGTGGCACTTCCTGTTATTAATAGGATAACTGTTAGTAGTGTTACTTTTTTTCTCATATAATACTCTCCTTTTGATCTATGTTGGTATAACCTACCACCTGCAAAGTGGTAGATTTTATAAATCTCTTTATAGCAGGCAACTTTTAAAATTTAGCAATATCTCAATGGGGTTTGGTCTTCAATGGATATATAGCTGGTCAAAACTACCAATAATCATCTAATGGTTTTACCCAGGAAGTGAAACTTTGTAGGCCTACTTTTGCTCAAAAAAATTCAAGAAAGGCATCGAGTTCTTTTTTATTTTGCAATTCTCATTGCCAACTTCTAAGGACAAGTGTCGCGATTGTATTTTATTTTAAAGATGTTGTATATGGAAAGGGGCTTTACTGTATCAATCCTTCAACTGAAAGGAGATAAAATTTGTGCAGACATAGGATGATTCTATTAGGTTATCGAAGTGTGATTTAGAAAAGATCTTGAGGGCGACAAGTGTCCTTCGTATCCTAGTCTCTAAGAGTATAATGAGCCTATCTTAGTACTGATCTATTATATGAAAAAGGAGGTTGTGATTATGAAAAACCTGATTTTAACTGGATTACTGTTGGTAAGTGTTGCCTCTCTGGGAAGGGACTATGAGTACAGGGGAAGAAGGGAGCTGGAAGAAGTAGGAAGGGAGAATAGAGAGTATCAGGAACGGATGAGCAAGTTAACCCCAGAGGAGTACAGCATAGCTAGGGAAAAGCTTGAAAGTGAAAGGGAGGAAAATATAAAAAAATATTCAGACTTCCACAGGGAACTGGATGATATGGACAGGGGCTCTGAAAACAAATAGGAAAGGGATCTAAGCTATGGCAGTTATCTCTAAGAGAGGCACTCTGACGAGTGTCTCTTTTAGTGGTGGAAAAAGTTTGTCACCCTTTAGGATAGAGGAAGCTCTCTCTTTAAGTATGAAAATTGTAAAGGTAGGAAGGAACTTATTCTGTAATCCTTCAACTTTCGATCAAAAGAATATAGATGATCAAATTAAAGTTCTTATTTTTTAAACCATTTACAGGATCTTGACGTCTATATCTTGACAGATATATTTAATAGAGGAGGAGTTGGAAGTGATTGGAGAGGCATTAAGGGAGCTTGGCTTGGTGGAGTTAATAGGAACTTCCTTTGAAAGGTTTGTTAAGATCTATAGGTTAGAGAGGGAAGATATAATCTTCAACGATGAGATAAAGAGAAACGGTTCCATATACATTGCTGAGGGGCGTGTTCAGCGTATAATATATACAAAGGAGGGGGGAGAGTTTTATATCAACCATACAAGAGGAGATATTGCAGGGATCAACCTGTCTTTAATAAAAAAGTATGAGGAGTATGAGAGAAGTGTACTTGAGATAGATATGGATATAGTTGCAAAAACAGATTCAATTATCCTGTTCTTCCCCTTTGAGAGAGTAGATGAGCTGAACTTAGAGTCCAGTATAAAGGCTAAAGTGTTGGATAAGATAGTTCACTTAAGTTTGAGGAGCCACTACAAGATGTCCCAGTACTTTCTATCCAAGAGTATCTGTTCAACGGAGGAGTTTGTAATAAGATCTCTGGAACGGGATGAAATCAGAAATATTAACAGCAGCAGGGAGAGGGCTGAAATATTAAACTTAAACCAGAGAAGCCTCCAAAGGGCTCTAAAGAAGTTATATGAAGGGGGATTTATTGAGTATAGGGAGGGATGCGTGGTATTGAAGGATAGAGAGGGATTAGAGGAGTATAAGAAAAAATTTACTCATTGATCATAGAAGAGAGAGTCTCTGAAGAACTCTACTCACACTTTGAAGAAAGATAAGGGTCTGCAGAGTACAAGTTTTAAGTTTTTACAGGAGACGGGGAAGTTAAAGCAGGTAATGGAAGGCTTTCACAGTAGTTAACTAATTTAACTATTGTGTTATATCCTGATATTTAATATAGTATACTCCTAGCTGTTCAACTATACAGTTAAAGTAAATCCCCCCAAATCCTTCATTGAAGGTAAAAAAGAGGTGCCCCCACCTCTTTTTTTAATTAAAAATTGCTGTTAAGAATATATAATGGTAGGGGATAGTTCTCCGGTTTGGCTACCTACAGGTGTTATCTGTAAGATAGGTATTTTATGCTACTTACCTGAATCGAAATACCAGACATGAAAGCTTGATTTTAACTCTAGACCTAACTTTTCAGCCAGCTTCATAGAAGCAACATTGTCACCGGTACAATACCAACAAGGACGTTTATCAATACTCTTGCAGATTTTCACCATCCTCTGTCCAAGCTCAAAGCCAATTCCCTGCCTCTGATATGATTCTTCTACTTCAATACTAAATTCAATGGAACTTTTTGTTGCATGTTCCGATATGCAGTAACCTATTATTTGCTTATTATTTTCATTGATTGCAACAAGGCCTTCTCCATATACCTTGAATACCTCATAGGAGGTCCAAGTTGATTCAATAACTTCTCTGAGTTTTTCAAATCCCATATATGAGTTAATGTCTGTAAAATATTTGATTTCTTTTACCGGAATATTTCCAAGGGATTGTCCACTTCTTAAAAAATTATCAGTAGTATAAAAGAGGACCTTCAGTTTACTATATTCATCTGAAGGAATAATCTGAGCAACTTGATTATCATACTTTTTATCAATATAAATTACAAATTCAGTTGATCCGCGGGTGTTATTCTTAAGTGCATCAACTATAATGTCACGCACGTATTTTAAAAACCGGTCATTTGAAAGGGATACATAGAAACCATCAAATTCATTCCAAATAACCAGAGCTTCTGGTTTCTTTAAGTTATTAATATAAAGCTGACCCTTGGAGCCTCCCCTGAGAATTGCTTCAATGGCTATTACGTCTGAAAAATGAATAAAATCTTTAAGGTGATTTTTAAATTCTCTTGTTTTTACTTCTAACATCGTCCCTATTCCCTTCTTTTTTCTGCACGGATTATATCTACAATTCATCCCCTATAATCGAAGGGAGTAAAAAATTGCTTGAATGAGCAAAGGTGCAGTGGTGAAGTAGCAGCTCAATATTTATTCCAACAGAAATAAAGCTTACTGATCCTTAAAACCTTCATACCTTTTCTTCAGCATCTCTGTTTTGATCTGAGATTCCAGCAGGGCGATCTCATCGTTGATCTTTTGGACCCTCTCCCAGTCTGGCTCATCCTTTAGTAGTTCAGCATCTAATTCAAGCTGCTTTTTACTTATATCCAGTCCATATTTACTATACAATCTCAGCTTCTCTTCCCTGACCTTAATATAGTTCTTCCACTCCTCAGAGGTTATATCCATATGCATATATTCATCTCCGTAGCGGCCATACCCCATCATGTGACCCCTGTAATATCCAGGCCTGATCATTGGGTTTCCATAATAGTTGTATCCGCCGTAAAAAAATCTTCTCATACCGGTAAAGAGCAGGAGCAGTAACAAGATTGAGCCTCCTAGAATAGTTAAAGTTTTTTTCATGGGCTATCTCCCTCCAATTCATACAAAGGTAACTATATCTATATTGTTCTATAGTGAATAAAATAATCCTATAAAATCTATTTAAATATAAGAAATAGCCAGGCAAAATCCCGGCTATTTTATGCTAGTCTTTAAAGTATTTCAGCAAGCCAATCATTTTAAAGGACAATTGCAGAAGGGTAGGTTTTTAACCGATTCTTATAGAAAATTCCCTGTACTGATCTCCATTCATGAGAAACCAGTTCTCAGCCCTGTACTCCCGGTCTCCTCTTTCAGATGCTTCAAAGAGACATACGGCGTTTCTATAGGAGAGCCTTGCATATCTAATATCTTTAAGGTAAATAAGAACTTCTCCCCTCTCGCTTTCTATTACAATTTTTTCTCCGATGCTTAGTATCCTGCACTTAGAGTAGGTATGGGAGCCTCTATTGCTCAGGATGATGAGTTTTTCGAAGCCCACTTCCTTCAGGGCACAGAATACCTTATTTAATGTGTCGCTGCTTTTATCTATCCCTTGTAATTTATTCATTCTCTCTCTCCATGATATATTTCTCATTCTTTATTTCAATATCTCCAAGGTAAGCCAGTAAAGGAGATTTTACTAAATGCGTCAAATGTCGCAAACCTTTCAGAGAAAAGTGGTAGGATCTGAAGGTTAAATAGAAGTTGGAGGTATACAATGAGAGTTTTAATAATGTCCCTTGGGATGCTTATTTTATCCGGATGCGCCCTGGTGAAGCTTCCAGTAAAAGCAGCAACTACAGCGGTAGATGTTGCCCTTACTGGGGTGGATATAGTAACAGATGTGGCCGGGAAGGCGGTGGATGTAGCAACTGATTAGAGGGAAATAAGTTAAAAGCAGGTTTACACTGCTTTTTTTATTCTAAAGTTTTTTAGTTACTCATCTATAGATGGAAATTTTTAATCCTCGGCATCCTTTGCCTCTAGGAGGGTCAGTATATCCCTCTCAGCCTTCTCCTCAAAGGTTTCTCCAGGAAAGATTACTCCCTCCAAACAAAAGTTTCCTCTATAGAAGATTTCAAAGGTGTCCTTTCCCTCCTGCCACTGGGCCTTGTAACCCTCTACCTTCTCATATTTATCAAAGATTTTCACTTTTCTCTACACCTCCTTCCACACCTCTATAAATAACCCCTTAAATTCCCTATAGAAATAATAATCTCTTCCAATTAACTTTTTCTTAATTATTGAAAATCGGATGGGTCTATTCCTATATAGGTCCATAGGTGAAAAAACTTATAAAGTATTCATTGTTCTTGAAAGAAAATGAGAGAGTAAGTGTATATTATAGATATGAGGCATTACAGATGACAAGGAAATTAAAAAGATACTTTACATCTACCGAAAGCTGAAACAGTTATAGGTGGGAGGGGGATAAAAAATGAAAAATGCTACCTTAAGGATAATCTTAATGATATTTTTTATGTTTGCTGGAACGATAGCAGCTACGGGAAGGGAGATCAATGGTGTTTCAGAAGAAGGTGTAAGGGATGGAGGATTAATTAAGGATAAAAACCTCAGGAGTGTAATCTGGGAGGAGATAGACCGGCAGTCGGGTTATCAGTTTTCAACTATAGATAATCTTAGGATAGATGAGATGAGAAAGATAGTTTCCCTCGATGCCCAGGGGAGGGGGATAGAGAGCCTTGAGGGTATAGAGGAACTAGTGAACCTCACCACCCTAAACCTTCAGGGAAACAGAATAGATTCCCTAGAGGGGATAGACCTTTCCAAGCTAGGTAAGCTGGAGGTCCTTGTTCTTGGGGATAATGAGATCAAGGATCTGAAGGAAGTGGAGTTTATTAGCCTTAAGAGGCTGACCCATCTGGACCTCAGCGGGAATGGAATAGAGAGTTTAGAGGGGATAAAGTTTCCAGACAACCTTACGGTTCTGCACCTTGAGAACAACAGGATAAGCAGCCTCATAGACGCAGACTTCAGGTATCTGGATCAACTGGGAAGGATTGATTTCACTGAAAATGAGATAGAGACCTTAGAGGGGATAGATTTCAGTAACCTGGAGAGCCTTACCCACCTTTACTTCAATAACAATAAGATAACCAGCCTAGAGAGGGTGAAGTTTCCCCATAGTCTGAAGGAACTGAGGCTGGACAACAATCAGATAGATACAATGTCGGGATTTAAGGAAGCTTTCTCTGAACTGGAGCTGAAGAATGTCCTCATTGTGGGGATGCATGCCAATCCAGTTACAAGGAGCAGGGAGTATGAGAGTGTAGTGGATGAGATAAAATCTACTAACTGGTATGTTGAGTTTATAGATTAAATAGTTTTAGATGTTAATAAAGTTCAATAAAAAGTTAAAAGAGAGTGCATCCTATGCACTCTCTTTTAATTTACTCCTTTTATGAAGGAGGAAGAGCTCCTAAATCCTCCTATATAGTGAGGTCCCCCACTATCCGCCTTCCATGGAACTCTGTAGCAGGAATCCTAGATCTTACAAGATCCAAATTTCCTTCTGTTACTCCTCCAGCAACAACGATCTCTATCCTCTCTCCAGCAGCTATAAGCATCTCATTGAGAATAGCCTCTCCCTCCAGTGCTGTGGGTGCTTTCCCAGAGGTGAGGATTCTTGTAACCTTCATCTCTGCCAGTTTCTCCACTTCTACAACTGGAGCCTCCACCTCATCTATGGCCTTATGGAAGGTCACCTCCATCCCACTGCACTCTCCAAGGAGCCTTTTTAGGAGGGGATAGTCGATCTTTTTATCTTTTGTGAGAACTCCCAAAACAACTCCCCCTACTCCCATACTCCTGAAGAGCCTGATATTCTCTATCATGATCTCCACCTCCTGGGAGGAATAGCAGAAATCTCCTCCCCTGGGCCTTACCATAACCAGGACAGGAATCCTTATCTCTTCCAGTGCCTTTTTAACTGTTCCATAGGAGGGGGTGGTCCCTCCCTGGAAAAGGTTATCACAGAGCTCAATCCTCCCAGCCCCAGCCTCCTCTGCTCTCTTGGCTTCTATATAGCTCCCCACACAGGCTTCCCTTATCATCTTAATCCTCCCTATTTAAATACCTTTGCTCTGTTATAATATAAATTATCTTCACAGCTTTTCAAGGTTCTGAGGGCCTATCCCAGTATATTAACCCCCAGTGTCAATGATAACTATAAGTGGATTATAGGTGAAATAGCCTGAGAGATCAAGGTAAGTTTTTTCTTAATAAGCTGACCTTCTACAGACAAAAAAAGTGCCGGCATGATGCCGGCAGCTTTATATTTATATGTTGTGATGGTGCTTCTTGTAATCTGGGTGGTGCTTATATCCTCCAGCCCAGAAGTCTGCATTTTTTACTCCGAGTTTCGTAGAATCGTACTGAGGATCGATACCCTTGTCCATCTGTTCCTCATAGTCCTTGAGGCTCTGGAGAGCCGGCTTTCGAAGGAGAATGATAGCTATGATATTCAACCATGCCATGAGTCCAACTCCTACGTCACCCATAGCCCATGCAAGGGAAGCTGTTCTTACAGCACCGTAGTAGATAGCACCTAGAAGGGCAAACCTCATGAAGTTGATAACGATCTTATGGTGGTGCCCCGCTTTAAACAGGTAGAGGATACATGTCTCAGCATAGTAGTAGTAAGCCATCAGGGTTGTAAAGGCAAAGAGGAAGAGGGCAATGGCCACAAATTTACTACCAAAACCAGGCATGAGGGAGTCCACTGCCATCTGAGTGTATGCAGGTCCATACTCTACTCCTGGAATATTTTCAACGATGAAGTTACCGGCCTTATCCTGAACGTTGTATGCTCCTGTAAGGAGGATCATAAACCCTGTAGCACTACACACAAAGAGGGTGTCCACATATACTGAGAAGGCCTGAACCAGACCCTGCTTAGCTGGATGAGAAACCTCAGCAGCACCGGCTGCCATTGGACCAGTACCCTGTCCAGCTTCGTTGGAGTAGATACCACGCTTAACACCCCATGAAATAGCCATACCCAATATACCACCAAAGGCTGCATCTACACCAAAGGCACTCTTGAAGATAAGAGCGATAACAGCTGGAAGCTGGTTAATATTGATGACGATTATAACAAGGGCAAGAAGAATATAGGCACCTGCCATAAATGGAACTAAGATCTCAGCCGCCTTACCCATACGGTGAACTCCACCGAAGATAATGGTAGCTAGAAGAACAACGATAACAGCTCCTGTAATATACGGGCTGATACCAAAGGCTGTATTTACACTGGTAGCAATACTATTGGACTGAACTCCCGGAAGGAAGAATCCCATTGCCACTACCGAGGAGATAGCAAAGAGTACAGCGTACCACTTCATCCCCAGTCCCTTTTCAATGTAGTAGGATGGTCCCCCACGATAGAGACTGTCTATCTCTACCTTGTATATCTGAGCCAGAGCAGCTTCCACAAAGGCTGAACCTGCTCCCAGGAATGCAATGGTCCACATCCAGAAGAGAGCTCCAGGACCACCTAGAGCAATGGCTGTTGCTACTCCTGCAATATTACCAGTACCTACCCGCCCTGAAACTGCAAGGGCAAAGGCTTGGAATGAGGAAACCCCTTGTTCCGATTCCTGTCCACCAAATAGAAGTTTGACCATGTCCTTCAGGTGTCGGACCTGCATAAACCGCGTGGCAAAGGTAAAGTAAAGTCCCGTTGCCAGAAGCAGATAAACCAGCACCGGGCTCCAGATAAGGTTGTTAAGAAAACCAATAAACTGACCCATAAAATACCCTCCTTAATTTCAAATATAGTGTTTTTATCTTCCGTGTGTACTTACCATACACTTATAGCTTTACCAGCTATAACAATGGAACGAAATAGAGTGGATCTCTTAGGTGTTGTTCAGTTATCAAATGTTCTGTGCTCCACAATACAACTATACCAGCATTTAGGAAATTTCTTTTTTTTAAATTATTTTGAGGTATTTATATGAGCCCTTAAAATTAATCTCGCCTATGGAGGGGCTTTAGGGTTTCAGGGAAGAAGATAATGGAGCCTAGGGTTTTCAAGTTGAAAAGCGCATGGGGACACTCAGGCAAGAAACCATATAGCGGATATTTGTCGGAAGATAAACTTAAATTTTATGTAGGAGTGAGAGTTGATTTGTGGTAATTAAAGGTAAGGGGAGGTTGTGCAGGTGAGGAAGTTCATATCTGGTGGGGATCGAAGATTTGAGTAAACTATACTTTTTATATGATAGAGAATGGATAAAAGGAGGAGTAACTATGACGAAACCGCAAAATTCTAAAAACTGGGATGTTACTGTGGGGAATCACCATGAGCAATGGAACAGGGACGATGAGGGAGGCAAGGACAATCAAAAGTTTATCCACTGTGAAAGTCAGGAGAAGATCATAGTTCACTATGCTGGGGATAAGGTGTATATCGAGAGATATAAGCCTGGAGATCTCACCTTCTACCACGGAACCATCTCGGTAAATGGTCGTTCCATCTCGGGTATATATCTAACAGCCACCGGACCTGTGAGGGAGGGGAAGTGGCATGCACAGATGAATTTTCAGTAAAGACTTAGGAGTGTTATAGAAAGTCAAGAAAACCGGAGGGACACCTCCGGCTTTTTTAATTTATTATGGAAATTAAATTGTTATTCTTAACCCCTTAACCTATTAGTAGGGGTGAGATCTCTTGTCGATATAGTGGAGAAGGAGGTTGTCGGTTGACTTCAGACGTCTTGAGAGCTCCCTGGCGATATTCAGGATAAGCAGGGTAAATATATTGCTGTCCGTCTTATAGAGGTCCAGGAGCGACTTCTTTGGAATTACAGCCAGATCCACATCCCCTATGGCCACTGCCGAGAGGGTATGGGGCTGGATACCGATAACTGAATCCTCACCGATACAGTTTCCAGGACCAAACTCAAAGAGCTGATAGTTATTTCCCTCTATCTCATGGAGCATCCTTACATTCCCCTTGATTATTATATAGATATGGGTAGGAGCATCTCCCTGCCTGAAGACATAGTCCAGGTTTTTATAACTCACTCTCTGAAGAAGCCTGAAGATCTTATAGAGCTGAGTGTCGTTTAGGCCTCCGAAGATGGAGATCTTACTCAGAATAGGGACTATAGTTTCTACATCGTAGAGGGGAGCTAGAGTTTTCATGGGACACCTCCTTATTAACAGCTATATATATCATTCAACCACATCCTGTTCTTTCCTTCTTTAGATGCAGTGTATAGAGGATCTACCTTAGAAGAAGTAGTTTAAACCAGTTTCCTCCTCAAAGACCTTAGCCTCCTCCTTTAGGTATTTCTCCCTGATCTCGTCAAAGGTTCCATCGCCCTTGGCTCTCTGGATAAAGTTATTTATCTTTTCCAGAAGCTGGGTATTTCCCTTCTGAACAGCCACTCCCCATCCTCCTACTCCAGGAAGGGGATCCATAATTACCCTTGTTGTATCTGGATACTTCTTGTGTCTTCTTACCACCGACTGAGGATCATAGATAAAGACATCCACCTTTCCCTGAGCTACCTCCATAACAGCCTGACTCTCCTTATCAAAGAGTTTAACCTCAGCTTTATGAGCATTTTTAGCAGCCCACAGGTAACCGATAGTTCCAGTTCTCACTGCAATCTTAACATCTGAGTTATTAAGATCCTCTGGAGATTTTACAGAAGAATCCTTGTATGCAAGGAGTACAAGGGGTGAAAATGCATAGGGATCTGAGAAATCCACCTTTCTGGCTCTGCTCTCATTTATCCCCATGGATGAGATTATGGCATCTATCTTTCCAGAGAGAAGGGCGGGAATAAGGCCAGAATAGGAGATATTTTCTATCCGAAGATCCTGTCCTAGTTCCTCGCTGAGGAGTCTTGAAAGTTCCACGCTTACACCTGAAGGGTTTCCCTGGTTATCAATTGTTTCAAAGGGTGGAAATTCAAGCTCCATTCCAACCACAAACTCCTCCCGGTCAGCAAGAGCAGTTAAAAAGACAGATAAGGTAAGTAGAATAACAAAGATTTTTTTCATAGTGTCCCCCTTTTAATTAAGTTATTAGTTAATTACCATACAAATTAATAAAAATAAATCTCTGTTTGTGAAATTTTACTTAATTATGACCTAAAAAGTATTACCCCTTAGAGGAAATAATCATCATCCATTGAAATGAACTATAGATATTTTTGAAAAGAATTGAAGAAGATGCTGAGGAGGTTTCTATGAAGAAGGATAAGGGTGAGATAGTTTTTACCAAGTATGGTCCCTATACAGTGGTGGATACAGAGATAGTAGACGAGGATAGAGGTAAGATTGAAACTCCCAGGGTAGTATCTCTTTGCAGGTGCGGAAAATCTGAAAATAAGCCATTTTGCGACGGGACTCACGGAAAGATAGGTTTTATTGGGGAGAGGGAGTCCGAGGATAAGAAGGGAACAAGGGACTATATAGGAAAGAAGATTACAGTGCACGACAACAGACATATATGCAGCAGCCATGGTACCTGTAATATGGAGGGGGTATTCCTCTCAAATACAGATCCATGGATAGTCCCAGACGGGAGCGATGACATAGAAGCTATTATCGCTATAGTAAAGAAGTGTCCCTCGGGAGCTTTGAGCTATACCCTAGAGGGGAAACATGAAGATTCCTGGACCGAGGAGCAGAAGATAATCGTTACAAGGGACGGTCCCCTTCATGTACAGGGGGATGTGGAGTTAAAGGATGACCTGGAGTCAGATAAAAACCTTGTAACTACAAACCACTATGCCCTCTGCAGGTGTGGCAGATCTAAAAATAAGCCCTTCTGCGACGGTTCCCATATAGATGTAGAGTTTAAGGGATAGCCCTTTAAAGTATGGGGATTTTAAAGAATTAAGAAGGAGCTGCCTGGGCGCAAGCTCCTTTTCTTAGATAAAAAATAAAAAAAGCCTGCTGAATTAGCAGGCTTTACTGATAAGTTAATTATCTAGGTGTTACGTTTGAAGCTTGAGGACCTTTAGCACCTTCAGTGATTTCGAAAGTTACTTCTTCGTTCTCCTCAAGAGTCTTGAATCCAGGCTTGTTGATCTCAGAGAAGTGTACGAATACGTCCTTTCCTTCCTCAGATGTGATGAATCCAAATCCTTTTTCTCCGTTGAACCATTTAACTGTTCCGTTTACCATTGTTATACCTCCATAAAATATTTTTTTCAGGATAGAAGTTCTTAATATCCATATCTAACTCTCAATGATATTTTATAAAAATATAACATACACAAAAATTAGAAACTTTATAAATCCTTTAATCCAGAACTAAATTATATCAGTTATTGGGGTCATTGTCAAACTTTTTAAAATAAACTTACTTAACTTCATGAATTTTTAGAAGATTGAGGGTGCTTTTTATCTATTGAGTCTGCAATGGGGTCAGTAAATCTTTGGGAAGGTTTAGGGAAAGCCATTGGTTTTGAATAGGGTATGAAATATATCAGAGGAGGAAAATCTGGAGCTATAGATATTCTTCTATCCCTTAGAAGGGAAGGAGGATCTGTGAGATTATAAAGGGACTAGAACCCCCATAAATAAAAAGTTGATTAAAAATATAAGGAAACACCTTTTAAATTTTTAGAAAAGGTGATATAATGTTATTTCCGTTAACGTTATACCATAAAATAAAAGGAAAAGAGCTGTCATTGGGACAGCTTTTTTTGTTTTGTGCAAAATAAGGTATTAAAAAAGCCTGCTAACTTAGCAGGCTTAAGATGTCTATTGACTATCTAGGTGTTACGTTTGAAGCTTGAGGACCTTTAGCACCTTCAGTGATTTCGAAAGTTACTTCTTCGTTCTCCTCAAGAGTCTTGAATCCAGGCTTGTTGATCTCAGAGAAGTGTACGAATATGTCCTTCCCCTCCTCAGATGTGATAAATCCGAATCCTTTTTCTCCATTGAACCACTTAACTATTCCGTTTGCCATTGTTATACCTCCATAAAATATTTTTTTCAGGATAGAAGTTCTTAATATCCATAACTAACTCTCAATGATATTTTATAAAAAATATAACATACACTAAAATTAGAAACTTTATAAATCCTTTAATCCAGAACTAAAGTATATCAGCTATGGGGAGATTTGTCAAACTTTTTGTAGATAGCTTACTTGATTTCAGTAATTTTAGTGAATTCAGAGAAGGTTTTTTGCTTGTTTGGTTTACAAGGAAACTAGGAAGCCCCTGTGAAGATTAAGGGGAAAGCCGGTGCTTTTCAAGTAAGGTGTTAAATACTTCTGAGGAGGGGTATCTTAAAGTATAGATATTTTTGAGGGTACCTTTGAAAATATAGAGGAGCTGTATGAGGATGAAAAGAGGGTGTAGCCCCCATAAATAAAAAGTTGATTGAAAATATAAGGAAATGTCTTTAAATTTTTTATAAAAGGTGATATAATATTATTTCCGTTAACGTTATACCATAAAATAAAACAGGAAGAGCTGCCATTCGGGCAGCTTTTTTTGTTTTTATCTAGAAAAAGTGTATTAAAAAAGCCTGCTAAACTAGCAGGCTTTACTGATAAGTTAATTATCTAGGTGTTACGTTTGAAGCTTGAGGACCTTTTGCACCTTCAGTAATTTCGAAAGTTACTTCTTCGTTCTCTTCAAGTGTCTTGAATCCAGGCTTGTTGATCTCAGAGAAGTGTACGAATACGTCCTTTCCTTCCTCAGATGTGATGAATCCGAATCCTTTTTCTCCATTGAACCACTTAACTATTCCGTTTGCCATTGTTATACCTCCATAAAATATTTTTTTCAGGATAGAAGTTCTTAATATCCATAACTAACTCTCAATGATATTTTATAAAAAATATAACATCTACTAAAATTAGAAACTTTATAAATCCTTTAATCCAGAACATAAGTATATCAGTTTACCTGGTAATTGTCAAACTTTTTATATGGATCTTACTAAAATTCAGTAATTTTAATGAATTCAGGAAGGTCTTTTCTTTATTGCCCCTGAAACGAGATAATAACTATTATACCTGTGTCTTTGAAGTCATAAAGAGACTCCTCTCTTATTAATTAGGAGGCCGAGGATCTGATTAACTGCCTCTTTTTATGAATGAGATCCACTCTCCATAGATCTTTTTTCCTTCATCTGCTTGAAGCCACTCCATTCCCTTATTTCTATATAGGTCCATGAAGTAATCCTTCCCGTCTCCTCCAAGGATATACCTAGAGAGGGAGCCTGAAAAGATATAGAAAGCTCTCCTTAAGTCCGCCTCTGAACTAGCCCACTTATACCTGTCATGGAGGGAGAGTACCTCCTGGAACTCCTTCCTGTCTATCATCTTTCCTGCCATCCTATGAATATCCTCTCCATAGTTTTGAGCTGAGAGATCTTTATTGTAGAGATTATTTATATAGATGGCTATCCCCTCATAGAGCCAGTTGGGGATTCCATTTTCCTGATCTCAATATTTGTCATAGCATGAACAAGCTCGTCGGTATAGGGAGATCTGTTAACCTTTACATAGGAGAGGGCTATGGTGTTTCCACCTTTGTTGGAGATATAGCTTCCCTTTACAAGGGTGATATATCTCTTCTCCTCCACCTCCTCTATGTCCAGAAACTTCATCACTCTGTAGTAGGACCTCTGCACCTTCCCAATGAATACCTTCAGCTCACCTTCTGTAAGGTAATTCCTGGGCATCACAATATTTATCTTAGGACTGTCAGCAAGGGTATATTTACCCTTGGATTTTATAGTAAATTCTTCCATAGAACCAAAGCTTAAGCTTTTTAAGATTAAAAACAGCAGAGCTATTAATACTAGTTTTCTTTTCATAACCACTCCCCAAACTAAAATTTGTGCAACAGGTTTATCTTCTTTTAATAGAGTGTTGCAAAAGTAATTCACAAAAAATTAAAAATCATATCCAATATAGAGTAATAATTGAGTTACCACACAAAATTCTACTCGAAAGGATATGACCAGTAATGTATATACCTCAAACTA
>NZ_BSDY01000042.1 GCF_027925155.1 Propionigenium maris DSM 9537
ATATTTTAAATCACTTTCGTGATTATACACCTAATTATTGGTTGCGAATTGATTAAAAAATCATTTCGTCTTTCTGACTTATCTTCTCTATTTAATTGCTAATGTCCTTTGACTCGTTCGCTTCGGTCTCCCTCGCGGACAAGAAGTATAATATCACTATTACAGCCTTTCGTCAACACTTTTTGTGGTTTTTTTTAAAGTTTTTTCACAAAAACTTTTTTTGTTTATTTTTTAATCATTTTTAAATTTAAAAATGCTAAATATTAAAACAAATTAAAGAGGGAAAAGTTAAACTTCTCCCTCTTTAATTTATCCATTAATTTTTTTATTTTTCAAAAAATACCTTGTAAGCTCTATAAGTTTCATAGATATCATACTTTGAAGCTAGTTCAAATGGTGAGTGCATAGATACTACTGCTGGTCCTGCATCTATAGTTCTTATCCCGTGGTGAGCCAGATACATTGCCACTGTACCTCCTCCACCTTCATCTACCTTTCCAAGCATTGCCATCTGCCACTTGATATCATTCTCATTAAATAGTCTTCTGATCTCTCCTACATACTCTGCATCGGCGTCACTTGTTCCACCCTTTCCTCTTACTCCTGTGTACTTAGTTACAACTATTCCGTAACCAAGCTTAGAAGCATTTTGCTCATCGTGTACAGATTTAAATATAGGATTTATTCCTGCACTTACATCCGATGAAAGAGCTCTGGAGTTCCACAGACACTTTCTCATAAGATAGTCGTTGTACTTATCTCCCATCATCTTATACATGATGTCAGATACAAAGTACTCTATATAGAAGGACTGAAGACCTGTAGATCCAGCTGATCCAGTCTCCTCCTTATCTGCTAGGAAGCATACTGCAGTCTTCTCTGGTACTTCCTCTAGGTCTAGGATAGCTTTTAGAGATGTGTAACCGCATATTCTATCATCGTGACCATATGATCCCACTATCCCTCTGTCAAATCCTACATCCTTTGCTTTGTGAGCTGGAACTAACTGAAGCTCAGCCGACATAAAGTCTTCCTCTTCCATTCCATAAGTTTCATTCAGCTTCTCTAAAACAGTGTACTTAACTCTTTCCTTTACATCCTCATCCTTAATCTCACTAGGGATACTTCCTACTATTATATTCAGTTCCTCTCCCTTAAATACTTCAGATGACTTTCTCTCCCTCTGTACCTTTGAGTCAAGGTGAGGTAGGATATCAGGAATTGTGAATACTGGATCGTTCTCATCCTCTCCTATTATAATGTCCACCTTATCTCCATTGCTTAGGATTACAGATCCGTGTAGTGCCAGAGGTGTTGATACCCACTGATACTTCTTTATTCCACCATAGTAGTGTGTTTTCATCATTGCGTACTCTGAATCCTCATATAATGGATTTTGCTTTAGATCTATTCTCGGGCAATCGATGTGTGATACCACAAAGTTTATTCCCTCTAAGATATCCTTCTTTCCTATTATTACCAGTACTATATTTTTTTCTCTATTTATATAGTATACCTTGTCCCCGGCTTTTAGAGTTTCAAACTCCTCTATATTACTGAATCCATTTTGTTCAGCCAGCTTGATACTCTCTCTGACAAATTCTCTCTCCGTCTTACCTATATTCAGAAAGTGCTTGTATCCCTCTGAAAAGTCGAAGATCTCCTTTCTAGCTTCCTTAGTTGCACTCTTCCAACCATTTTCTCTAGTGTATCTCATTGTATCCCCCTTTTATACTTGTTATCTACACAGCTATTTTAGTTTTATTTTTTAGAATAAGCAATAGATTTTGTCCAGATTATAAAAAAAGACTGTGAGTTTTTACCCACAGTCTATATCTCTACTATTTATCTCTTATTTTTTCAGTCTCTCTGCTATTTCCTTTGTTGCTTCCTCGAAACCTGGCTTCTCTAGAAGAGCAAACATATTCTTCTTATATGCCTCTACTCCCGGCTGATCAAATGGGTTTACCCCAAGTAAATATCCGCTTACAGCACAAGCCTTCTCAAAGAAGTAGTACATATATCCCAGGTGGTATGGAGTTGCCTCTGGAATATTTATTACAAGGTTAGGTACTCCTCCGTCTGTGTGAGCTAGGATAGTTCCCTCTGCAGCCTTCTTATTTACATAATCCATGCTCTTTCCAGCTAGGTAGTTAAGACCGTCAAGGTTAGCTTCATCTTCCTCTATTACAAGGTCAAGCTCTGGGCTCTCTATGTTGATAAGAGTTTCAAAAAGGTGTCTCTTTCCATCCTGAATATACTGTCCCAGTGAGTGAAGATCTGCTGTAAAGTCTGCTGATGCAGGGTATAATCCCTTTCCATCCTTACCTTCAGATTCTCCAAACAGCTGCTTCCACCACTCAGCAATATAGTGTACTCTCGGCTCATAGTTTATCATAAGCTCAATGTCCTTACCCCTTCTGTGAAGGATGTTTCTAACTGCAGCATACTTATAGCAGTCATTTTCTGCATATGGTGCCTTATAAGCTTCCATAGCATCTTCTGCTCCCTGCATAAGCTCATCTATATTGATTCCTGCTGCTGCAATAGGTAGTAGTCCCACTGCTGTTAATACAGAGAATCTTCCTCCAACATTATCAGGTACTACAAATGTCTCATACCCTTCACCAGTAGCCAGCTGCTTAAGAGCTCCTCTGGCCTTATCTGTTGTAGCGTATATTCTAGACTTTGCTTCCTCCTTACCATACTTCTCCTCCAGCATCTTCTTGAAGATTCTGAAAGCTATAGCAGGCTCAGTTGTGGTTCCAGACTTAGAGATAATATTTACAGAGAAATCTCTGTCACCAATTACATCTATAAGGTGCTTAACATATGTTCCTGAGATGTTTGTTCCTGCAAAGTAGATCTCAGGAGTGTCTCTCTTTTCCTTAGGAAGGTTATTGTAGAATGTATGAGATAGGAAATCTATCGCTGACTTAGCTCCCAGGTAAGATCCTCCTATTCCTATAACAATCAGAACCTCCGAGTCCTTCTTGATCTTTTCCGCTGCATCCTTTATCCTTGCAAACTCACTCTTATCGTAGTTTACCGGCAGGTCTAACCATCCTAGGAAGTCGTTTCCTGCTCCACTCTTATCCTCTAATACCTTTGCCGATGTCTCAACATAGTCCTTAATAAGATCTACTTCTGTTTCTGCAAAAAAATTAAGTGAATTTGAATAATCAAATGAAAGTCTTCTCAATGCTATCACTCCTATACTATTTTTTTTCTAACTTATCTATTCTTTTCTGTAATTCTTGAATAACCCTTTGATTTTCTTCAACCTGTCCCTTTAGTATCTCCAGGGTATCTTCCATCCCCTTTACCTTGGACAGGTATAGATCCGTATCAAAGCCAAATTTATTGAGCTCCTTGGCAAATTCATATACTAGATTTTCCAGTATTACCAGATCTCCCCTGCTAGCCTTTTCTGTGTCCAGCTTATTTAATGTCTTTGATAGGTAGTAGGCGAACTCATACCTGGTAACCTCTTTTTTTCCCTGAAAGATATCTGAATTTTCCATCCATATATCCTTCTCAATAAGATTATCTATAGATCTGTAAGCCCAATGCTCCTTGTTCACATCTTTAAAACTAACCTCTGAAAAAATAGTGGAAGAAAGTATTAAAAATATTACCAGTATTCTTTTCATAAATAAATCACCACTTTTTTCGTCATCATCTCTCAAAAGTATAACACAAGAATTTTCCCTTATCAATAAAGCCTTAGCTCTATATTTATTCACCTTTAGATCAATTTTTTAGTCTCTGATTTAAATTTAAACAAAAAAATAAAAAAACCTGCCTCATAGACAGGTTTAAACTTCATTGTATGGCTGGGGTAGCTGGATTCGAACCAGCGCATGCCGGAATCAAAATCCGGTGCCTTACCGCTTGGCGATACCCCAACAACAGAAAGAATGATAACATAAATTGATGCCTTTGTCAAAGATTTTTCAAAAAATAAAAAACAAGCCCAATGGGGCTTATCTTTTATCTTTATTCCACCTCTGCTGCAACTACCTCTTCATTCATAACTTCACTATACTTTGCAATTACAACATCTGTTACTTCCTGTCTTAGTTCTGGTGTAATAGGATGAGCTATATCCTTATACTCTCCATTTGGCATCTTTCTTGAAGGCATCGCTACAAACATCCCTTTTTGCCCGTCAATAACCTTTAATCCATGGATTACAAAGCATTCATCAAAGGTAATATCAGCATAGGCCTTCAGTTTCAGTTCATTCTCGTTTTTTACAGTTCTTAATCTCACATCAGTAATCTTCATTGTACTTAAGCACCATCCTTTTCCTTATGTTGTGTTATAAAAAGTTACAAAGATATACTTCGCAATCTTTAAAAAGATTTTTTAAAGTTTTATATGTTTCCTGTGCAATATTCCTTTTCACCAGTGTAAAATAAGTGCTGCCACTCCCTGACATGAAAAATTTCATATCCGATACTGTTAGCAATCTATCCTTAAATTCATTAATATCCCCATTGGTTAAAATCAGTCCCTGCTCCAAATGGTTTTCTATACTACATAATACATTAGAAATATTATTTTCCTTTAATCCCGTTAATATTTTTTCTATCCCCGCTGCCTTTGGTTTCTTTAACCTGGAAAAGTTTGCATAGGCTTCTCCAGCACTTACTCCAAACCTTGGTTTTACTAGGATAACCTCACACTCTAGGTTGTTTTCCACAACCTCCAGCTTCTCCCCTATTCCCTTGGCTCTGCAGCATCTGTTTATAAGAAAAAATGGTATATCTGCCCCTATTCCCTTGGAAAGATCTACCATCTCCTCTAAGGACAACAGGTTGTTGTGATATTTATTTAACTCCCTCAGGAAAGCTCCGCCGTCTGAGCTTCCTCCCCCAAGTCCCGCTTCATGGGGTATCTTCTTTATAAGGTGGACCCTTATCTCCTCCCTTGGAAGGTTTGTTTTTTCATAATAGGCTCTGTATACCTTGTAGAGGATGTTTCCCTCACCTGTGGGAATATCTGATTTATTGGTGGTTATTATGAGGTCCGCTCCCTCTCCTCTTCTTCCTGTATACTCCACTTCTATCTCATCAGCAAGGCTTATAGGCGCCATTACCATATCCAGGGAGTGATAGCCGCTTGGAAGTTTTTCCAGGATATTGAGTCCTATATTTATCTTTGCATTGGCCTCTATCCTCTTCATTAAAATAGCTCACCAGCTTCCCCCATCTCTACTTCTATCTCCTTAGTTTCCACTATTCTGTAAAGATCAGAGGCAGCGTCCTTGGATACATTTCCCTGGGGTACTTCAAGGATCTCAACCTTATAGTATCTGTTGTAGTACTCCAGCTCTAGGAAGTCTCCAACCTTAACTGCTGTTCCTGCCTTGGCCTGCTTACCGTTAAGCTTAGCTTTCTTGTTGTCTATTACCTTCTTAGCTACAGGTCTTCTCTTTATTATTCTGGCTACCTTTAAAAATTTATCTAGTCTCATTCAGTCTTCTCCTTGTACCATAATTTTATATTACCTTATTTTTTTTTTCATTCAAAATAAAATTCACTTCTACTTTTTTGACTTGGATTTTGCCTCATTCCAGAGATCTTCCATGGTTTGCAGATCAGCCTTCTCTATATCGCACCTTTCCTCTATATATCTGAATCTCTTCTCAAATTTATTGTTTGTCTGATTAAGGGCATCGTTGATGTCTATTCCTGCAAGTCTCGCCACATTTATCATGGAAAACATTACATCTCCCATCTCCTCCTTGAGGTTGACCATATCATCATTGGCAAAGGCTTCCCTCATCTCCTCTATCTCCTCCTCCATCTTTACAAGGGCACCATCTACTTCCTTCCAGTCAAATCCAACTCTTGCCGCCTTGGACTGGAGCTTTGCTGCTCTCATTAGTGGTGGGAAGGTCTTAGGAACCCCGTCTAGGACAGACTTTCTGTGCTCATGCTCCTTCTCCTCACTCTTTATCTTCTCCCAGTTTACAAGGACCTCGCCGCTGTCCTCCACATCCACATCTCCGAAAACATGGGGGTGTCTTCTAACAAGCTTGTCTGCTATTCCCTTGGACACATCCTCTATATCAAAGTGCCCCTCCTCCTCCATAATTAGAGACTGGAATACTATCTGAAGGAGCAGGTCTCCTAGCTCCCCCTTAAGGGTTTCCCCGCCGATATCCATAGCTTCCAGGGTTTCATAGGTCTCCTCCAGAAGATAGGGTTTTAGGCTCTCTATGGTCTGCTCCCTGTCCCACGGGCATCCCCCTGGTGCTCTCAATTTTTTCATTATATCTAAAAGTCTCTGAAACTCCTTCATACTTTAACTCCTTTATGTACATTGTCAATAATAAAATGTTGTTGTTACTTCTGTCTTGATACAGAAGTAACCAAGAAATCAAGACCTCGATACAGTCTTTTTTAGTAATGCAAATTTTTCATTCCTTTTACAGACTCTAGATAGAACCTATTTTGTTTGACGGAATGGTGTTAAATATTCTGTGATGCTCCACGACTATCTTCGGTCATTTTAAAAATAAATACTAAATAGTTTATCCTGTATCATTCTTTATTAGTTTTAATTTATGGCTAGGAAGTTGGCTCCGATTCTTGCTCGCCTTCTCCATTCTTTAACCCCTTAAGGAATTCCAATATATCTCCCTTGTAGACTACCGACTCAGTTTTAGGCAGATATTTTAAAGTTCCATCCATTATAAGCCCGTGGAGCTTCTCGAAGTCTATCCTGTCCCTGGTAAACTTTATCTCATATCCGTCCCTCACTTTCTTCAGAGATTCCACATAAAGCTTTCTTGCCATAAGCTTGACCTCCAGATAGTAGAAGAGGTTTTCCACCTCCTTGGGCAGCCTTCCAAACCTGTCCCTTATCTCTGCTTTCAGCTCCTCTATATCTTTTATGCTTTCAAGGACAAGAACCCTCTTATAGATGGATATCTTTTCTGTGGCTTCAATATAGTCATTGGGAATATAAGCTTCCATCCCCAGATCAAGATCCAGTTCCTCTGGAAGGATCTCCTCTCCCTTGATCCTCTTTACCTCCTCGGTAAGCATCTTAAGGTAGAGATCATACCCCAGGGTTTCCAGGGCTCCGTGCTGCT
Organism: Propionigenium maris DSM 9537; assembly: GCF_027925155.1. Taxonomy (GTDB): domain Bacteria; phylum Fusobacteriota; class Fusobacteriia; order Fusobacteriales; family Fusobacteriaceae; genus Propionigenium; species Propionigenium maris. The sequence goes on from NZ_BSDY01000042.1 coordinate 7,109, forward strand.
TTTCTCCCAGAATCTCTCCTGCTCCTCTTATCCTCATATCCTCTAGGGACAGCTGAAAACCAGCTCCAAAATCTCCTATCTCCTTAAGGGAGTCCCTTCTCTGTTCTCCCTGCTTGGTCAGTTTCTTGTCCTCATCCATTATCAGGTGGCAGTAGGCCTTTCTTCCTCCCCTTCCCACTCTTCCCCTCAGCTGATAGATCTGAGAAAGTCCCAGTTTTTCAAAGTTCTCTATGAGGATGGTGTTGGCATTCTCTATATCTATACCATTTTCTATTATTGTGGTAGAGAGAAGGAGGTCTGCTTCTCCATTTTCAAAGGCACCTATCCTTTCCTTGATATCCCTTGAAGGCATCTGACCATGGATACACGTGGCCTTTACATAGTTGGGAAGAAGTTTTTCTATTTCCTTTAACTTACTCTTCATCCCCTTTACAGAGTTGTAGAGGTAGAAGACCTGTCCCTCCCTTGCAATCTCCTTCATAATAGCTTCCTTTATTACCTCAGGCTTCTTCTCTATAAATGTTGTTTTTACAGGAAGTCTGTTTGCAGGTGGCGTCTGAATAATAGAGATATCTCTTATCCCTAGAAGTCCCAGGTTCAGGGTTCTTGGGATAGGGGTAGCTGTAAGGGTCAGCATATCCACATTTGTTCTCAAATGCTTCAGCTTCTCCTTGGCCTTTACCCCAAACTTCTGCTCCTCATCTATTATTACAAGTCCCAGGTCCTTGAACTCCACATCTCCCGAAAGAAGTCTGTGGGTTCCAATAAGAAGGTCCACTGCTCCTTCCCTTATTCCCTTTACCACTGATTTTTGCTCACTTCCAACACTTAATCTGGAGAGAAGCTCTATCTCAATGGGGAAGTTCTGGAACCTCTCCTTAAACCTTTCATAGTGCTGACTGGCAAGGACCGTGGTGGGAGCCAAAAGTACTACCTGCTTTCCAGACATGATACACTTAAAGGCTGCTCTCATGGCCACCTCTGTCTTACCATATCCCACATCTCCGCAGACGATCCTGTCCATGATTTTAGGTGATTCCATATCTGCCTTTACCTCATCTATGGCTCTTAGCTGGTCCTGGGTCTCATTGAATGGGAACCCCTCCTCAAACTCCTCCTGCCATACAGTATCCTTGCTGAATGGATACCCATTGTGGGCTTCCCTCTTTGCCTGTATCCTTATGAGCTCCTGGGCAAACTTCATAATATCCTTCTGAAGCTTCTCCCTTCTTCTTCTGAATCCCTTTCTTCCAAGGCCAAAGATGTCCGGTACAATACCAGGTTCACAGATATACTTCTCTAGCCTGTCCAGACCAGTTACCGGTACATAGAGCTTATCCTCCCCTGCATATCTTACAGCCAGGTAGTCATTTCCATTTATCTCCTCTATTCCCAGATACTCCCCTACACCGTAGTTCTGGTGGATTATATAGTCCCCCACCCTTATCTGGTTGATATTGCTATAGTTGACTCCGCTTCTTACCTTCTCGGCTCTTCTTACCTTTATCCCCTTGAGCTCCCTGTCGGTAAGCACCAGGAGGTTCCCCTCCCTAAATCCTTCAAAGTGGGGTTCCTTTTGGATGGTAAGGGGTGTTCCCATGAAGATCTCTTTGTATCTCATCTCCTCCTCGGTGAAGATTATTATCTCATTGTTCTTGGCCATCTTCTTTATATAGGAGTGATCCTGATACTCATCTATATCCTTACTCTGAAATCTTTCTATCTCCACCTTCCTACTCTCGTGAAGGATCCTTCCATATCTCCTCCTGAGAAGTTCCTCATCATCTCTGAACCTTAAAATATACTCCTCCAGCTTATAATCCATGAGATCGGAGTTTTCTAGATATACCTCCATCTCCTCCAGATTAAATCCTTCCAGGAAATCCATAAAGGAGTTTTCATCATTTTTATTTTTGTTGATGTACATATCCAGGGTGTCTGTGTTTTCAATTGTTTTCTGATCCTCCAGATTAAAATAGGATATCCTCTCTATCTCATCTCCGAAGAACTCAAGTCTTACTGGTGTTTCCCCGCTGGGAGGAAAAATATCCAGTATATCTCCCCTTCTGCTGTACTGGAGTCTCTTTTCCACCATATAGGTTCTGGTAAAACCGTTGCTCTCAAGACTTCTTTCCAGCTCCCCTACAGGTATCTCCTCTCCCCTCTTAAGAGTTAATCTGTCACCCTTTTTAAAGTAGTTTCTCAAAACTCCCTCTAAGGAAGTAAGGAGGATCCATTCTTCCTCTTCCTCCATCATCGCGATAAGGTCATAGTTCAGGGTCTGAAACTCCTCCTGGGAATAGTTAAAGTTCTCTATCTTTAATACTCTTCCCCTGTAGAAATCTTTCAGGGTAAAGCAGTAGTCCTCTATATTTCTGTTGGATGAGGTTATATATATTACCTTTTTTCCTCTATTCTTTAAAAAAAAGGGCACAGCCCCTCTATATATCTTTTCATGGTTAAACTTAATATCCTCAAACATAGCTCCCCCAAAATTCTTAGACTTAAAGTGTCCATACACAAAAATAAAAACTCTCCATAATTTATTATAAATCACCTGAAGCTATTTTATCAAACTTTATTTCCTCAGCCTTGGCTTTTTATCTTTATTTTTGAGTATGTACATATTATATGTTAATGTCCATATTTATAAATAAAATATATCTTCCTTACTTCTTCCTTCATTCAGACCACTAAAACCTATTAAGATCCTGTCTTTATCTTCTTTATTTTTGATTATATACATATCCAGCTCAATCTTTCCAGAATCTTTTAAGAACTTAATTCAACAGAAGATAAAGGGAGAAGCCAACTGGCTTCTCCCTTTTAATTATGTTTATTTCTTTCTACAGCTGCAATAAGAAGAGCTATATCGTGGCCGGTTACTCCACTTATTCTTGTAGCTTCTCCTATGGAAAGGGGTCTTACCTCCTCCAGTCCATCTCTTGCTATATTGGATATTCCTCTAACACTGCTGTAGTTAAAGTCTTCAGATATCTTAAGTCCCTCCAACCTCTTAAACTTCTCTATCTGAGTTCTTTCTCTATCTATGAATACCTCATACTTCACCATAGTCTCTATCTGGTTTTTTACAAAGTCTGGATACTCATTTATCTCAATTACATCCACAAGGTCATCGTAACATACCTTCTTAAACTTCAGAATTTCACTAACCTTTACTCCCTTGTTTAATCTCTGCTTTTCCCCTACCTTTTCCAGAACCTTATTGGCCTCTACCATTGGTACGCTCTCTTCCTTAAGTCTCTCAACCTCTAAGTAGATATCCTCCTTGGCACTCTTTAGGTACTGGATTCTTTCCTCTGAAACAAGTCCTATCTCCTCAGCTTTTTCCATAAGTCTCATAAAGGCATTATCAAATCTTAGAGTTAATCTATACTCTGCTCTAGAAGGAAGAACTCTGTATGGCTCTGGAGTTTTCTTGTGGATAATATCATCTACAAGAACTCCCAGATAAGCCTCACTTCTGTCGATGATAACAGGTTCCTTTCCATCAACTTTTCTGGCTGCATTTACCCCTGCTATAAATCCTTGAGCTGCTGCTTCCTCATATCCGCTTGTTCCGTTTATCTGTCCTGCAAAGTAAAGGTTTTTAATCTTCTTATTTTCAAGACTGGGATAAAGCTGGTATGCCGGTGCATAGTCATACTCCACAGCATAACCATATCTCACGATCTTGGCATCCTCAAGACCAGCTATAGTTTTCATCATCTTCTCCTGAGCAAATGGAGGCATAGCTGTTGTAAGTCCATTTACATAGAGTTCATTAGATTCCTTTGATTCCAGCTCCAGGAATATCTGGTGATCCGTTTTATCTGGGAAGTTTAATACCTTTCTATCCAGTGACGGACAGTGTCTTGGACCGTGGGTCTCTATTATTCCGCTGACTATTGGTGAGTGAGGAAGGAGTTCCCTTGCCACCTCCACCGTTTTAGGAGTTGTGTAGGTAAGCCAAGTAGGTACCACAGAGTTCTCCTTCTTCTCAGTGAATAGAGAGAAGTAGTTAGGGTGCTTCTCCCCGTGCATCTCCTTCATCTTTCTGAAATCTACACTTCTGGCATCTATTCTCGGAGGAGTTGCTGTCTGGTATCTCTCCATGTGAACTCCGTTTTTCTTAAGACTTTCAGAGAGGTGCTCCGCCGAGCTCTCTCCCTGTCTTCCAGCAGGATACTTCACATCTCCTATTACTATTCTTCCCTGAAGGAATGTTCCCGTTGCAAGAACCACACTCTTGGCTCTGTACTCAATTCCAAGGGAAGATCTTACACCTGTTATATGTCCATCCTCAGTAATAATTTCATCTATAGTCTCCTGAATAATGTCCAGGTTCTCTGTTTTTTCTATGATCTCCTTCATGCTAACCCTGTAGTGATACTTATCTGCCTGACCCCTTGTTATTCTGGCAGCTGGTCCCTTACTGGTATTTAGGTGCTTCAGCTGAAGGTTGTGCTTATCTGTATGTCTTCCAATCTCTCCTCCAAGAACATCTATCTCTGCCACAAGGTGACTCTTTCCCGGTCCTCCGATGGATGGGTTACACGACATCATCCCAATATTATCAAGGTAAAGGGTAAACATTACCGTCTTTTTTCCAAGTCTTGCTGCTGCCAGGGCTGCCTCACATCCAGCATGTCCCCCTCCTACAACTACTACATCATAATTTGTATTCATCCTATTACTCCTTAAAATTATCATCAATATCTGAACCCGCCCAGAGATGGGAGTGATCCCTTTTTACCTTTAAACTTTTAATCTAGTATAACATAGATCTCATCTTCCTTACTAACACAACTCCATCAAAATCTCCAGGATAACTTTCCATTTACCTCTCTTCAAGGAAATATAACGCTTACATATGTACATCAACATTAATAATATAACTCTTCTCATCTAAAACCTCAGTAAATACTCTATTTCAAAGCAAATATTAGCTGGATGTTTTACTCTTCCTTCTCAGAGAAAAAGGCTTTTAAATCCAATAAAAGCAGTTTTTATTTTTGTATATATACATGTTTTAAGCTTATAGTATCTATATCTATCCAGGGATTTTTAAACAAATTAAAAGAGTTGATCTCTCAACTCTTCTAAGGTTTCACATATAGGGTTACTTACCTACACAGAAGTTACTAAATACGTGATCTAGAAGGTCTTCAGTAGATATTTCACCAGTTACTTCCCCCAGTGCGTCTGTAGCTTCTTTTAGATCTACAGCGATCAGGTCCATTGGAAGTCCCATATCTATTGTTTCAAATATATTTCTTACAGCATCATTGGTTTTTTCAAGTGCCGATTTATGTCTAACATTGGTAATAATAAGCTTCTGAGAGCTGTCCTCTACCTGTCCGCTTACTACAAACCTGTAGATCTCATCCTCCATATCGTCTATTCCGAGGTTTTCCTTAGCAGATATCTCTATCCACTTTCCTACCTTGGTAAGCTTGGATGTATCTAGCTTCTTCTCTATATCTATCTTATTCATGATACCTATTACCTTATCGGCATTTATCTGATCATGAATCTTTATATCTTCATCTGAAAGCTCTCTGGATCCATCTACAACGAATAGTATAAGGTCAGCTTTGTCTATCATCTCCTTAGACTTCTCTACTCCTATATTCTCCACAAGATCCTCTGTCTTTCTTATTCCAGCTGTATCCACAAGTACCAGTGGGATTCCCTTTAGGTTTACAACCTCTTCGATCATATCCCTTGTAGTACCAGCTATGTGAGTAACGATAGCTCTTTCCTCTCTCAGGATTGAGTTCAGAAGGCTTGATTTACCAACATTGGGTTTTCCTACTATTGCAGTTTTTACACCCTCCTTGATCATCTTTCCTTTATCATAGGATGATATAAGAACGTTGGATGTATCTAGTACTTCCTTCAGGTTGTCCACAAGGTTCTCTGGAAGGGGATCATCAATTCCCTCCTCTGGATAATCAAGAACCACATTTATGTGAGCTGCAACATCCAGTATTAACTTCTTTAGGTGAAGTATCTGCTTCTTCAGATCTCCCCTTAGCTGGTTTAATGATAGAGATATACTCGTATCTGTTTTTCCATGGATTAGATCCATAACTGCCTCAGCTTGAGTAAGGTCAAGTCTTCCATTTAGGAATGCTCTTCTAGTAAACTCTCCCTGCTCGGCAATCCTTGCTCCGCTCTTTAATACAAGCTCCAGTGTCTTCTCTGTTATGAGGTAACCACCATGACAGTTTATCTCGACTATATCTTCCTTGGTATATGTCTTAGGACCCTTCATTATGCTGACCATAACCTCATCTATTAAGGTATCACCATCATAAATGTGTCCATAGTTGATACTAAAATTCCTAAGGTCCTCTATATTTTTTCCGGAGACTGGTTTAAATATCTTTCCTAGGATGGCAAGAGCCTCATCACCGGACATTCTGACAATACCAATACCTCCCTCTCCTCTGGGAGTAGAGATAGCAGCAATTGTATCAAACATATTATCCTACCTTCTTCCTCTTAATAACAATATATCTCTTTGGATCTCTTCCCTCACTATAAGTGTCGAGTTCCTCATATTTATTTACAATTTCGTGAATTATCTTTCTCTCTCTAGGTGGCATAGGGTTTAGCTTTATTGCTCTCTCAGATTTAAGAGCTTTTTCAGCCATCTTTCTAGCCAGGTCTCTTAGAGTATTTGCTCTCTTCTCCTTGAATCCCTCTACATCTATCTCAACCTTAACATTTTTAATAAGGCTGTTTAGCAGATATTCAAATGAGTTTAGAGTCTTTCCCTTCTTCCCTATGATGATTCCGTTGTCTTCACCATATAGGTTTAGTAGTACAAAGTGATCACTTGCCTTTAATACCTCCATCTGAAGGTTTAATCCCATGTAATCAAGTAGCTCCTTTGCTTTGGAAACAACTAGATACTCTGCTTCAGATTCCTCTCTAAGCTCGATCTTGTATACACCCTCTTTTTTAAATAGTCCAAAAAATGATGAACTTGGCTTAGATACTTCCTCCACCTTTAATACCTGATTCTCCTCAGCTTCGTATATCTTAAGAGCTCTTTGTAATGCTTCGTCTTGAGTCATAGCTTTAATTTCTACTATATTCCCCATTACGCTTCATCTCCTCTTTTCATAATAAAATACTGTTGTAATAGTCCTGCCGCACTTGATGTTAACCAGTATACCTGTAGTCCAGCTGGCATTCTGTATGAAATAAATATCATCATTACCGGGAATATGTACATCATATTCTTAGTCTGAGGATTCGAGTCAGATCCCATAACCTTCTGCTGAATAAAGGCAACTAGACCATTTAGCAGTGGTAGGATGTATAATGGATCTGGATCTCCAAGTTTTAACCATAGGAATGACGGGTTATTTTCCAGGAACCCTCCTACCTCAGCTGCTTTTCTTAATACTCCAAATAGTGCAAAAAGTATTGGCATTTGAAGTAATAAAGGTAAACATCCCCCTGCAGGGTTTACTTTATGTTTTTGGTATAATTCCATTGTTTTCTGATTCATTGTTTGTGGATCATTTTTATATTGTTCCTTGATCTTTTCCAACTCAGGCTGAACCTTCTTCATACCTTTCATGGATTTATCTTGTTTTAATGTAAGAGGAAGAAGTATAACTTTTATTAAAATTGTAACCCCTATTATAGCTAGTCCATAGTTCCCTAGCACTCCATACATCATTTTTATTGATTCTTCTAAAATAGTCTCTATTGGCTTCAAAATTCCACTCATTAATTCAAGTCCCCCTTGCTGTTTTTCTTTTTAGGCGGCACAGGATCCCAGCCTCCCTCATGAAAGGGATGACACTTTAATATCCTTTTTATTCCTAAATACAGCCCAATAATAGTACCATGATCTTCGATTGCCTGATAAGTATAGTGAGAACATGTAGGATAGAACCTGCAGTTTCTCCCCAATAATCTAGATAAAAATTTCTGATAAAAACTAATAAACCCTAATATTAGAAACTTCATCTACATATCCCTAGTCTCTTAAAGATTTTATCTAGGTCTTTACTAAGTTTTTCTAATTTTAGAGTTTTAAATTCGTTACCAGCATTTCTTTTGGCTATGAATACAATATCATACCCTTGTTTTGTTAAGGAGTCTTTCCCTCTATAATATTCTCTAAAAAGTCTTTTTAACCTGTTTCTACATACAGCATTTCCAGTTTTCTTACTGACAACATATCCACATCTATTATATTCCAGGTTATTTTTCATTATATACACAAGGGCATAGTACCCAAAGGCTTTTTTTCCTATCTTATAGATCTTTTGGAATTCCTCATTTTTTTTGAGATTTTGCATAAAAAACTCCCCTATAATCTTTAAAAACCCGGTGAGTGTAAGCACCGGGTTTTATGCTGATAATGCTGATCTTCCTTTTGCTCTTCTCTTTTTAAGCACAGTTCTTCCAGCTTTAGTCTTCATTCTAGCTCTGAATCCGTGGTTCTTCTTTCTCTTTCTTACGTTTGGTTGGTAAGTTCTCTTAGATGCCATTTTGTCACCTCCTAAAAAATTCTTTATTACAGATAAATATTCTAGTGGATAATTGTGTTTTTGTCAAGCATTTATTCTTAACATAAAAACCTGGTTAAGAAGTTTCTCTGAAAGAAATCAATTAAAAGAACCAAAAAGATATTTTGTTAAAATGTCTTATGTACAGACTAAAGTGATTTTTATAATTAAAGCAAGGCATTGATTTTACTATGATTCAATGAAGTAAGAACAATGTTTTTTATTTCTGTATATATACACAATGAAAAAAACATTGTTTTTAAAGGGGTTGCAATAGATATAGATCTCTTAAGCCCTATATTTTATAGGGTTTAATCATAAAAAACTATTATTGTCTATGTACACAACTAAATACCTTGATTTTACTAGATCTAAATTTAACAAATATATCTAAAGCCTTTAAAATCAAAGGGATGAAGTATTATTTTGAATCCGATTTCTATATTACTGTTTATGTACAAAAGAAGAAACCTTTATTTTATAGGGTTTATTGTTTATATAGCTATATGCAACCCTTTGATAATACTGGAATTAAATATAGTTTTTTGAAACCTATAACTATTATTGTTTATGTACATATAGACTATCCATTGTTTTAAAAGGTTTTTTATATTGGAGAAGTACAGACACTTCATTTTGTCCCTTGAAATTAATAGGAGCTTCTATAAAAGGCTTTATTGTTTGTATATTAATGTCCATGTACACAACGAAGGAGTAGGATATTAAAGGTTTTTATAAAACATCTTTAAATAATCTTATATAATTCAAAGGGTTTGAGTTAAGAGAGTTTATTACTGTTAATGGACACATTAAAACCATTATATTTCATAGGTTTTTGAGTTATTAAAAAAAGTTATTGGATATTAAGTTCTATTAAAGGGTAAAGATAGGAGCTTTATTGAAGAGATAAAGTTAAATGGTAAAGTTACCAAATAAAAAGTTTTAAAATCGTTTAGGATCTACTTCATGGTTAATCTAAATTCGACTACCAGATTTAGAAGGTTAAGGTTGTTGTTAAAATTAAGGAGGCGACTCTATACTCTAACTGATACTACCTGAGAAAAATCTCAGACTAAGAGATTACTACAACCAAGTTAATCTGAATTATGAAGATTTTTATTTTTGATTATATACATATTATGTCTATAGATTTTAGAGATGTTTTTTGTAGAGAGGTGTAGGATTTTAATTGATGTTAACCGATTACTTAGAAGAAAACTTATTGAACATCAATAAAACTATTTGAGATCCAGGAAGAGTTTTCTAAACTAAAAGCTTATATGGATCCAGAAAGGTGAAAGAGATATTCTATCTTACTATCAGCAGAGCTGGAAAAGAAGCTATAGTAAAAAGAATTATTATTGTCTATATACATATATAGAAGCTAATTTTTTAAGGAATAAACAGCTTTAATAAGTGATGATCCAAAGATATCAAGTTTTTTTGCTGGAAACAATTTTATCTAAGATTATTAAAGGGTTATCCAAGACTTTGATTGTGTAGTTTGGGGCTGGACATAGTCAGAAAGGATATAGGTTAAAGATAAATTATTGTTTTTAGTAAACTTCATAGCTCCTTAAATCATCTCACTTCTAAAAAATATTTTCATTGATACTCTTCCCCTGAGTCAAAGGATATTAAAATTATTTTTTATTTCCTTTACAATAAGGTTTTAAAGTTCAGAATCTCTTTTATAAATCTGAGGGCAGTAAAATTATTATAGAAGGTTTTCATTGGTGTATTTAATTGAAGGAAATACTCATTGCTTTAAAGCTTTTCTATATATAGATACTACTTTTAATTAAATTTTATAGGCTGTTGCAAAAGTATTGTATAATTTTCAATATTGCAATGGCCTTTTCTATTGTAAATAATAATATCTTTAAACTAACATTAAAAAACTTCCTGCTTAGCCCTCTAACTCTATGATTATCA
>NZ_BSDY01000043.1 GCF_027925155.1 Propionigenium maris DSM 9537
TAGTTTGAGGTATATACATTACTGGTCATATCCTTTCGAGTAGAATTTTGTGTGGTAACTCAATTATTACTCTATATTGGATATGATTTTTAATTTTTTGTGAATTACTTTTGCAACACTCTAAAATTTTATAAATAAGATCTACCAGTCTGTAAGGAATTACAATTAAAAAAGAGATCAAAGAGAGTGAAGCACTTTATTATTTTTTATTTTTGATAGTGGACATATTTTTAGATAAAAAATTATATAATAATTTCTTAGGTTAAATATCTAAGATTGATCTTCTCAAGCAATTTACAAAGGTTTATTTAAATGCTACCCTAAAAAGTGGAAAATTCCATAGTTGAGAAAATAATAAAATCTTTTTTTATTATTGAGCATATACAAAAAACATGGTATGATAGATAACCTAAAGGATTTTTTTATTTTTGATAATGGACATTTTAGGAGGAACTATGTCTGCGAAAAAAGACGATATGTTAGATAAATTCGATATAACAACCAGCGGCTCTCTCCTTGAAGACATAAAAAAAGTAGATATCAAGATGAGTGAACTTCCTGAAATAGAAGTAAGGGAAGTTGTAATAAAGGAGACGGGAAACTTTCTAAACCTCAGAGAGAATATAATAAATATTCCCATTGAGATGATAGTATTTCCATTCTTTACTCCGCAAAAGCAAAACAAGAGGGTTAACTTTCAATACTCCTTTGAAGATCTGGGAGTAACTATGTACTGTACTCTTGTGGCAAAGGATGCAAAGGATAAGGTTTTTCAGCCATCTATTTTTGAGGAAAAGATATATACATACCTTATTGCCATGTATGAGATCAAGTCCGACACCAATGACACAGATGAGTATATTGAGTTTGAAATTTCAGATTTTATAGTTAACTTCTTAGGAAACAAGATGAACAGAAACTACTACTCCAAGGTGGAGCAGGCTCTTAAGAACCTTAAGAATACAGAGTATCAGTTTGTAGTTTCAAACCACACAAAACTTGGAAAGTATAAGTTTGAGGATGAGGAGTTTAAGCTTCTTACCTACCAGAAGCTGAAAAAGGGAAAGAAGGTCTACTACAGAGTAACCCTAAATAAAAATATCCGTCTTAAGATAAAGGATAAGAGATATATCAAATATAACTCAAAGGCTCTTCTTGAGATACTGGCCAAGGATCCCATTGCCGGAAGGATATACAAGTATATAAGTAAGGTAAGATATGAAAAGGGTCAGGATGTAATAAACCTTAGAACCCTTGCAGCGATAATCCCTTTAAAGACAGAGCAGGTCACTGAAAGAAAGAATAAAAATGGTGAATCTAAGATCTATGTCTTAAGCAGAATGAAGCAGGTGTTAAAGAGGATAGAGAAGGCCTTTGATATCCTTAAGGAGCTTGGCTATATAGAGAGGTATAAGTCTGTAGAGGAGAAGAGGGAAGACACCTACTATATCCACTATAAGTTCAACCCTGAAAAGGACGGAACATGTCACATCTCTACATTTATTGAAACTAAGAAGAAGTCGCTTCCAAGTGCAGTGGTATGGGATGAGGATGCTGATAAGCAGCCTAAGAAAAGGTCTGAAACTAAGAAAAATATTGCAAGAGAGGAAATCCTTGAAGCTGAGATAGTAGAGGAACCAATGAAGAAACCCCAGGAGACCAAGAGAAGACCTAAGAGAAAGATGGAGATGAAGCATGTGGATACATATGATGATCTTTCTGAAGGGGTTGTAGAAAAGATATTTAAAGCCAAGAGAAATATCTATGTTTCAAAAGCTTGGAACAAGAGGGTTGATAATAAGATCAGAAAGATAGCAAGGGAAGACGGAGATGAACTTGCTGTTGAGATCCTAGAGAGCCTTTATAAGAGGCTTAATACAGAGATAAAATCCACTTTAGTTCAATATATTAATGGAATATTGAAAAATATGAGAAAGAAAGAGGAAGGGACACTTATAAAATCTTCCAAGCAAAACCTTACTTTATTTAGTCACGGGGCAAAGGAGAAGCCTCTCACAAGTAAGAAGAAGATAAAGAATGCAAGAAAGAATTTAAAGAAACCTACAATAAGCAGTGTAAAGGATATAATGGATTCACCAGTTCCGGCGAGACAAAAAGATCCACTGCTGGAATTTGATAAGTTTGACGATTATCAGAAGCTGAAAATAGAAGAAAAGGCTTTAAAGTTGTGTTCAGAAGGGGAAAGTATAGATGTAAACTTTCTGCTTACTCTGAAATCTAAATCAAAAACAATATATTTGAATACCATTAAGAAGTATTTGGTTCAGGCACTGGAAGACTAACTACACTCCCCCTAAATTAAGGGGGAGTTTTTTATATACATTTTGTGTATTATTATTGTCTATGTACATTTTATATAAATTGATAATTACTTATAATTATGATATCATCTAGGGGATAGAATGTGTATTTTGAAAGGAGTAAAAATGGAGACTATCAAGATAAGCAGTGAGTTTATAAAGTTAGATCAGTTTCTGAAGTGGGCTGGAGTAGCTGACAGTGGTGTCATGGCAAAACACATGGTTCTAGACGGAATTGTAAAGGTTAATGGAGAGTTAGAGGAAAGAAGAGGAAGAAAGCTTTATCCAGGAGATGTAGTAGAGGCACTGGGCCAGACTTTTAAAGTAGAGTAGGTTTGAGGTGAGAAAATGCGAATCTCAGAGATAAATTACATCAACTTCAGAAACCTAAAGGACAACAACCTGAAGTTTCACAGAAAATTTAATTTATTTTTAGGAAAAAACGGTCAGGGAAAAACAAGTATTCTGGAAGCTATATATTTTTCCGCTACAGGAAAAAGCTTTAGAACATCTAAGAATTCGGAGCTCATAAGATATGGCTTACAGAAGACAGGTGCCTTTATAGCTTATGAAGATATAGTTTCTGAGAAGAGCATCTCTGTAAAACTAGCTGGTGGAAAAAAAGAATATTCCTATAACAGGAAAAAAGTGAAATATGATGGATTTCACGGGAAGGTCAATGCTGTATCTTTTATTCCTGAAGATATAAGCCTTATAGTTGGGGCCCCGGGTATCAGGAGGTCTTTTTTTGATTATGAGATTGCCCAGTCCAACTATGATTATTTCAGCGACCTGAAAAACTATACAAAGATTTTAAAACTTAGAAATAAGTACCTCAAGGAAAAGCAGTATACCGATCCCATCTTCGAGATATATCAGGAGGAGTTCATAAGGTTGGGGGCCAGAATATTAAAGAAGAGGCTGGAGTATGTAAAGAATATCTCAATCCTCTTAAACCTCAACTACAGGAAGCTTTTTGATGAAAAAAAGGAGCTCAGCCTGAGATACAGCTGTTTTCTAGGAGAGGTGAAGAAGGCTACTCTAGAGGAGCTGGAATCAGGTATCCGGGAGAAGATAAGGAAAAACTTTTCTCGGGAGAAGAGGTATGGCTACTCAATAGTGGGACCTCAAAAGGATGATTTTCTCTTTCTTCTAAATGAGAGGGAAGCCAAGTCCTATGCATCTCAGGGGGAGAAAAAGTCCATAGTATTTTCCCTGAAACTGGCAGAGATAGATATGATAATCAAGGAGAAGAGAGATACCCCTATCTTTATAATAGATGATATTTCCTCCTACTTTGATTCCATAAGAAAGGAAAATATCCTGAACTACTTCAACCACAGGGACATTCAGTTATTTATAAGTTCAACTTCGGATCTGGGAATAAAAGCTAAAAAGTTTTTTATTGAAAAAGGTGATATCCATGATGGAGATAAAGAGTGTTAAAAATGCAATAGAAGAGGCCGTTATTAAGAGCAGAAAGCTCAAGGAATCCATACTGAAGGCTCGTTGGAGTGAGGTTGTGGGAGAGATGGCCAAAAAAAGCACCCCCCTCTATATCAGAGAGGGAATACTGTACTCCCTTGTGGAGGGTCCTGTATTTTTACAGCATATGAATATGAACAAAAATAACTACCTTCAGAGGGCCAACAAGGTCCTAAAGGGTGAGTATCTGCAGGATATGAGGTTTAAGGTTGGAAGGATAGCCCTGGAGGAGTACTTCCACGAGGACAATGTTGTGGAGGACGGAGATATTGAGGTATCCCTAACTCCAGAGGAGATGGAGGAGATCAGAAGATCCTCCGAGGAGATACCAGACCCAGAGGTGAGGGAGAGGATAATCCACCTAAAGGAGGAATCTCTGAAGAGGGAGAAGTATCTCTTAAAAAGAGGGTACAAAAAGTGTGTAGTCTGCGGAACGCCCCACGAAAGAAGCAGGGGAGATCTCTGCAGGATATGTGAAAACAAGAAAGTGAAGGATAGGGAGGAAAGGGTATTTAAGATCTTCAGTAAAGATCCCTATGCAAGCTTTGAAGAGATGGAAAAAACCATCCCTGGAATGACCAGAGATGAGTATAAAAAGTATAAAGATAAAAAGCTGGATAAGATATACAGAAGAGCTTATTTTCTTGTTGTGGACAAAAAAGAGGAAGCGGCAGTGGAGTGTCTCTACAACTATTTTAGGCTGGAAACAGGAAACAGGAATGAATATGAGATAGCTACCAAAAGCCGTAATCTGGTGTTGGTAATGAAGGAAAAGATAGCCGAGGTATAGATTATGTATATATATTTGGAAAAGAACTACTTTATTCCCTTAAAGGAGATAATATCTGTAGTTGATTATGAAAAGTTCATATCATCTCCAGAGGGAAGAGATTTTATTAATGTTAATAAGAATAAGGTAATAGACCTTTCAGAAAGAGAGGTAAAGAGCCTTATCATAACAGATAGATTTTTCTATCTTTCCTCCTATGTAGTAAGATCCTTTCAGGACAGAGGTAATGAATATAATAGGTTGAAGTACAAGGGGAAAAGAAATTTAAAAGAAACAGTGGAGGGTTGCAATGAGTAATAGTAACTATCAAGCAGAAAATATTACAGTTCTGGAAGGTTTGGAAGCTGTAAGAAAGAGACCGGGGATGTATATAGGATCCACAACGGCAAGAGGTTTACACCATCTGGTATGGGAGGTTGTAGATAACTCGGTGGATGAGGCGTTAGCCGGTTACTGTACAAAAATAGAGGTTAATATTCACAAGGAAAATGTTATAGAGGTTGTGGATAACGGAAGAGGAATTCCTGTAGATATCCACCCTAAGCACGGGAAATCAGCCCTTGAAATAGTTCATACGGTACTTCACGCTGGAGGAAAATTTGACGGAGGTAACTATAAGGTTTCTGGAGGACTTCACGGAGTTGGAGCTTCAGTAGTAAATGCCCTTTCAGAGTGGATGGATGTAACTGTTCACAAGGAGGGAAAGAAGTGGTACCAAAGTTATAAAATCGGAAAACCAGATGAGGATGTAAAGACTCTAGGAAAAACTGATAAGAGAGGAACAACAACAAGATTTAAGGCAGACGGTACAATCTTTGAAACCACTGTTTTTGACTTTGATACTCTAAAGAACAGACTTAAGGAGATGGCTTACCTTACTAAGGGGCTGGAGATCGTTCTTACAGACCTGAGAAAGGAAGAGATCGTTCAGGAGGTCTTTAAGTTTGACGGAGGTATAGTAGACTTCATCAAGGAAGTAGAGGAGGAAGCAATCAAGCTTACAAAGGAGCCTATCTACATGACTGGAGAGGTTGACGGAGTAACAGCTGAGGTTGCCCTGCTATATACAATCAAGCAGAGAGAAACAATCTATTCCTTCGTAAACAACATCAATACTCACGAGGGAGGAACTCACGTAAGTGGATTCAGAACAGCCCTTACAAGGGTAGTAAATGAAGTTGCCAAGTCCCAGGGACACCTGAAGGACAAGGACGGAAACTTCCAGGGATCCGACATCAGAGAGGGACTTACTGCAATAGTATCGGTAAAGGTTCCTGAGCCACAGTTTGAGGGACAGACAAAAACTAAGCTGGGTAACTCAGAGGTTACAGGAGTAGTTTCTACAATAGTAGGAAAGTACCTGAAGATGCACCTAGAGGACAATCCTTCAGAGTTTAAGAATGTAGTGGACAAGATAATGATGTCGAGAAAGGCAAGGGAAGCAGCTAAGAAGGCAAGGGAGCTTGTAATGAGAAAATCAGCTCTAGAGGTTGGATCACTTCCTGGTAAGCTGGCAGACTGCTCATCTAAGAAACCAGAGGAATCAGAAGTTTATATAGTAGAGGGAGATTCAGCAGGTGGATCTGCAAAGCAGGGAAGAGACAGAGCTACCCAGGCAATCCTTCCACTTAGAGGAAAGATCATAAACGTTGAGAAATCTGGACTTCACAGAGCCCTTGAGAACACAGAGATAAGATCTATGGTAACTGCCTTTGGAGCAAATATCGGAGACGATATGGATCTTGAGAAGCTGAGATACCACAAGATAATCATAATGACAGACGCCGATGTAGATGGTGCTCACATCAGAACTCTTATCCTGACATTCTTCTACAGATATATGATCGATCTAATCCACGAGGGGCACGTATACATAGCACAGCCGCCACTATTCAAGGTTTCTGTTGGAAGATCTATCCAGTACGCTTATACAGATAAGCAGCTGAAGGAGATCACAGATGATCTGGACTCTAACAACAAGAGATACACCCTTCAGAGATATAAGGGTCTGGGAGAGATGAACCCTGAGCAGCTGTGGGAGACAACAATGGATCCAGATACAAGAACCCTTCTTCAGGTAAGTATCGACGATGCAAGAGAAGCAGATATCCTGTTTGATAAACTTATGGGAGACAAGGTAGACCCTAGAAAGAAGTTTATCGAGGAGCATGCAGAGTTTGTAAAAAACCTGGATATTTAATGAGATCAGAAGATTCGGAGTTGAGGCAACCTCCTTAGCTCCGGAGACTTATCTGCATAGAGTTAACAATGAGTATCACTTTTCGGGAGGAAATAGATGTCTAATATAGAGAACAGATATATAGAAGAAGAACTGAAGGAATCCTACCTGGATTACTCCATGAGTGTAATCGTCAGCAGAGCACTTCCAGATGTAAAGGACGGGCTAAAGCCTGTACACAGAAGAATATTATACGCTATGAATGATATGGGAATGACCCACGACAAGCCATTTAAGAAGTCTGCAAGAATCGTCGGAGAAGTACTGGGTAAGTACCACCCCCACGGAGACTCGGCAGTATACAACACCATGGTAAGAATGGCTCAGGATTTCGCATACAGATATGAGCTTATCGACGGACACGGAAACTTCGGATCCATCGACGGAGATTCAGCGGCAGCAATGAGATATACGGAAGCAAGAATGGCTAAGATCTCAGGAGAACTCCTTGAGGATATAGATAAGAACACAATCGACTACAGAAAGAACTTCGATGACTCACTGGATGAGCCAGTTGTTCTTCCTGCAAAGCTTCCAAATCTTCTGCTAAACGGAGCTACAGGTATCGCAGTAGGAATGGCAACAAACATTCCTCCTCACAACCTGGGAGAACTTCTTGATGGGACCCTTGCCCTTATAGATCACAAGGTTGAGCTTAAGGAGAAGAGTGAAACTATCCTTACAACTGTAGAGGAGATGAGAAGCCTTGTTGCTGGAGAGCTTTCCCTTCCTGAAATAACAGAGGAAAATAAGGATAGAATAGAGAATATCCAGAAGATATATGCAAAGATCAAGAACATCACTCAGGAGGAGTTCACTGAGGATGAAGCTCTCAGACTGATAGCTAAAATAGAGAAGGCCTCATCTGAGCTTCTTGAGCAGAACAGGGAGCAGGATATAAACCTTGGAGTTTTTGAGGATATAAGAAATGCAGCTAAGGTAACTCTAGATAAGGTAAAGGTATTTTCATCTAAAGATCTTATCCAGTATATCCAGGGACCAGACTTCCCTACAGGGGGAATAATCGACGGTAAGAAGGGTATCTACGACGCTTATACTACTGGTAGAGGTAGAATAAGAGTCAGAGGTAAGGTTGAGATAGAGGAGCTTAAAAACGGTAAGTCAAATATTGTAATTACTGAGATACCATACCAGGTAAATAAGGCAAGACTTATTGAAAAGATAGCAGACCTAGTTAAGGAAAAGAAGATTACAGGAATAACAGACCTTAGAGATGAAACTGCAAGACAGGGAATAAGGGTTGTAATCGAGCTTAAAAAGGGAGAGGAGCCGGAGCTTTTACTTAATAAACTTTACAAGTATACGGATCTTCAAAATACCTTTGGAATCATCCTTCTGGCTCTAGTAAACAATGTACCTAAGGTACTAAACCTTAAGGAGATCCTAAACCACTACATCAACCATAGATTTGATGTAATCACAAGAAGAACTAAGTTTGAGCTTGAAAAGGCTGAAAAGAGAGCTCACATCTTAGAAGGATTCAGAATTGCTCTTGGAAACATCGACAGAGTGATAGCGACAATAAGAGGAGCCAAGGATGCTCACGAGGCAAGGGAGGAGTTAGTTCAGAACTATAACTTCTCAGAAGCTCAGGCTAAGGCTATCCTGGATATGAGATTACAGAGACTGACTGGTCTTGAAAGAGATAAGATAGAAAATGAGTATGCAGCTCTTATGGATACAATCTCTGAGCTTAAGGCTATCCTTAGCAGTGAGAGCAGAGTATACGATATAATCAAGGAGGAGTCTGTTGAGCTGAAGGAAAAGTATTCAGACGACAGAAGAACTGCCATCGAGGAATCCAGACTTGAGATCAATCCAGAGGACCTTATAAAGGATGAGAAGGTAATCGTAACCCTTACAAATAAAGGTTATGTTAAGAGAATGGATCTCAACAAGTACAAAGCTCAGAAGAGAGGCGGAAAGGGAGTATCTACACAGAATACTACAGAGGGTGACTTTGTAGAAAATATGTATGCTGCTTCTAATCTGGATACTCTGATGATCTTTACAGATGGAGGAAAGGTATACAACCTGAAGGTATATGAGATCCCAGAGTCATCTAAGCAGGCAAGAGGAAAGCTTATAACAAACCTTATCAACCTAGAAGAGGGAGAGAAGGTTAGAGCTATCATAAAGACAAGGGACTTCAGCGAAACTCACGAGGTATTCTTTGCTACAAGAGTAGGAACAGTAAAGAAGACCAACCTGAGCGAGTTCAAGAACCTTAACAGATCCGGGCTTAGAGCGATAAAGCTTAAGGAGGGAGATGACCTTATCCACGTAGGACTTATCGACTCTCCGGAAGATGAGATCTTCATCGCTACTAAGAAGGGACAGTCTATCAAGTTCCCACACGACAATGTCAGAAGTATGGGAAGAGCTACTACAGGAGTAAAGGGAATTACCCTTAAGGACGGAGACGAAGTAGTTTCAGCTGTAGTAATCAAGAGAAAGGATGTAACTATCCTGACTGTAACTGAAAACGGATATGGAAAGAGAACAAGAACAGAGGAGTATCCTCTACAGTCGAGAGCTGGTAAGGGTGTAATCAACACAAGATGCAGCAGTAAGACGGGAGAGATTGTAGCGGTAAAATCTGTAAGTGAAGATGAAGAGGTTATGGCTATCACTTCAAGCGGAGTTGTAATAAGAACTCCAGTAGAAACTATATCTCTCATCGGAAGAGCTACTCAGGGAGTAAGAGTAATGAGAGTAGAGGAAGATGAGGAGCTAGTGGCTATAATCAAGGTAAAGATGAATATGGAGGAAAGAGTTCTAGATGAAGAGAATCTAGAGGGAACTAACGAATCCAATTAACAAGGAATGGAAGGGACGAAAGTTCCTTCCATTATTTTAAATATAGAAGTAAAATAAGATTAAGCAAGGGTGTTTAGGGGGAAGGCAGTGAAAAAGATATTAATACTATTATTATTGTCCATGTACATAATAGGGTGCAGCAACATCTATGTTGGAAGGGATGAAAGGGGAAATATATTAGCAGAGGTCTATGAATCTCCAGAGAGGGTTATAGATGAATACTACAGGGCAATAAAAAGGGGAGATGAGAAGTTTTTGAATGAACTCTTTGTAGTGGACCCTCAAATTGATCTGCAGAAACCCCTACCTGAAATTCAGTATAAGATAAGGGGCAGGAGAATAATAACTGCCAATGAGGCGTGGCAGAGAAATCAGACAAGCTCTTCAAATAAGCTTCAGGAGGGGGATTTTGAAGTGGTGGTGGAGGAGATTTTAAGCAAAACTTCAGAGGAAATAACGTTTATTTTAAGAAGAATAGATAATAGATGGAAGATTTACAGTCATTCATTGGGGTATTATATCTAGCAAAAAAACATTTAAAAAATAAGCATTAGTGTGCTAAAATACCTAGAAGGTATTTAGTTTTGTAGCGTTTCTATCTAAAATCAGGATGGTGATATTATGCTAAGAAGAGTGTTGATACTTTTTGGAAATGAACTAAATACAGAGCAGCTCCTGGAAACTGGGAAGAGGCTCAAGGAAAGATACAATTGTGAGGTCAAGGGTCTCTATGTAAAAGATGTAAGAAAGCATGAGATAATACCTCCTTCAGTGGAAGGATTAGTAATCGATCCGTCCTCTAGATATATAGTAGAGGAGTGGGACAGGTTTGAAAATGAGCAGATAGAAAAGCTCAAGGAAACCCTAGCTGACTTTGCTTCAGAGGATCTAGTAATAAGAGAGGGGATCACCCCGGATACAGCTCTAGAGGAGCTCAAGGCATATGATATGCTTATAGTAGGAAAGGGCGGAAGGATCTCAGCAGATCTAAAGGAACTCCTTAAGTACCACTATAAACCTCTAATTATTGTAGGAGAAAAACCTATCGATCTGGACTGCGCACTCCTTGCCAACGATAAGAGCTTCAGAATAAATAAGAGCTTCTTCAGGTTCATGAGTATTTTTGATGATGTAACTGAGTTTGGCTCTGTTTCAGTGGGACTGGAGCAGGAAGAGGATGACAGCCTGAAGGAATACCTCAAGGGAAGCAACAAAGTGATCAGAGAGAGAGAGGTAGAGGGAGATGAGTATGAGGAGATAGAAAAAGCAGCAGAGAACTGCGGAATCCTTATAATGGGAGATCTCACCCACTCATATATCCTTGAAAAGATAACTGGTCATGCAGGAGTAAAGCTTATTGAAAATCTAAAAATTTCCATATTTATAGCATAGAAGGGAAGCAAAAATGAAGATACTGGTAGTAACAGATAGTCATGGAAACTTTCAGAATCTGCTAAATGTCTATGAAAGGGAGCAGCCTCAGATAGTGTTTTGTGCTGGAGATCATAGTACAGATGTAGAGGACCTGTCCTTTTTAAAGGAGGAAGCGGAGTATTATATAGTGAGGGGAAACTGTGACTACTATGATACAAAACATGAAGATATCCTGAAGGTGGAAGTGGAGGGAAAGAGTATTTTACTGGCCCACGGACACTACTACGGAGTAAAATCCGGTTATGACCTCATCAGGAAAGAGGGAGAAAATCAGGATGTGGACCTGGTGGTATTTGGACACACCCACATACCATACTTAGAGGAGGGAAAACCTACCCTTTTTAATCCAGGTGCCCTGAAGGACGGATTCTACGGGATAGTGGATATCCAGAGGGAAAAGATAGATATAGAATTAAGAAATTTATATGAATAAATTAGAGAAGGGTAGTGAGCCTGGTCTTGCTTCCTTCCCTTTTATTTTATAGACCTATGAAAAAAGTATTATTATATAGTATACGCAGGAGGAAAGATGAAGGACAGAATAGAGGGACTGAAAAATAGTTCAAGAGAAGCTATTTCAAATGCTAACTCTTTGAAAGAACTTGATGAGCTAAGAGTAAAGATCTTGGGAAAAAAGGGTGAGCTCACAGATATAATGAAGGGTATGAGAGACCTTTCTAAGGAGGAGAGACCTGTAATCGGTCAGCTTGCCAATGAAGTGAGAGACTTTATTACTGAAGCTCTAGAGTCTAAGATGACTGAGGTAAAGGAGAAGGAGAAGCAGGAGAAGCTTAAGGAGGAGGTTATCGATATAACTCTTCCAGGAAGAAAGGTTTCTGTAGGAAGATACCACCCAATTACTGAGACGATGGAATTCCTAAAGAATATCTTTATAGAGATGGGGTTTGACGTAGCAGAGGGTCCTGAAATTGAGAAAACTTCATACAACTTTGATGCACTAAATATACCTGAGAACCATCCTTCAAGGGATCTTCAGGATACATTCTACATGGCTGACGATGTAGTTCTTAGAACACACACATCTCCAGTACAGATAAGATATATGAAGGAGAGAAAAGCACCATTTAGAATGGTATGTCCAGGAAAGGTTTACAGAAGTGACTATGATGTATCTCACACTCCGATGTTCCACCAGATGGAGGGACTTATGGTAGGAGAGGAGATCTCATTTGCCAACCTTAAGGCTATCCTGACAGAGTTTGTTAAGAAGGTATTCGGAGATACTAATGTAAGGTTTAGACCGCACTTCTTCCCATTCACAGAACCATCAGCTGAGATGGATGTAGAATGTGTAATCTGTAAGGGTAAGGGATGCAGACTATGTAAGGACAGCGGATGGCTAGAGATCATGGGATGCGGAATGGTAGACCCAGAGGTATTAAAGGCTGTAGGTTACGATTCAAATGAGGTTACTGGATTTGCCTTTGGTATGGGTATCGAGAGAATTACAATGTTAAGACATGGAATCGATGATTTAAGAGCTTTCTTCGAAAATGATATGAGATTCCTGAGACAGTTTAAGTAAGATAGATTTCTATAGAAAAATAGATTAATTGAAAGATTATTGGAGGAAGCAATGTTAATTTCATTAGACTGGTTAAAACAATACGTAGATATTGATGAAAATATAAAGGAGCTTGAAAATACACTGACTATGATAGGTCAGGAGGTAGAGGCTATAGAGGTTCAGGGAGCACACCTTGACCACGTAGTAGTAGGTCAGGTTGTGGAGTATGGAAAGCACCCTGATTCTGAGAAGCTATCTCTTCTAAAGGTAGATGCAGGAGATGCAGAACCTCTACAGATTATCTGTGGAGCGCCTAATCACAAGGAGGGAGACAAGGTAGTAGTAGCTAAGATTGGAGCTATACTTCCTGGAGACTTCAAGATTAAAAAAGCTAAGGTAAGAGGGGTAGAGTCCTTTGGAATGCTTTGTTCAGAGGTAGAGCTGGGAATAGGAGAGGATGCAGATGGTATCATCATCCTTCCAGAGGATGCACCAGTTGGAACTGAGTACAGAAAGTATATGGGGCTAGACGACACAATCTTTGAGCTGGAGATTACTCCAAACAGACCAGACTGTCTGTCTCACGTTGGTATCGCTAGAGAGGTAGCTGCATACTATGGAAGAAAGGTAAAGTATCCTAAGTATGAGTTGGAGGAGGTAATCGAGCCTACATCTGACAATGTTACAGTAGATATCCAGGATAAGGACAGATGTAAGAGATATACTGCGAGAGTTCTTAAGAATGTAAAGGTAGGAGAGTCTCCAGAGTGGCTAAAGAAGAGGCTTAGAGCTATCGGACTTAGACCTATAAATAATATAGTAGACGTAACAAACTTTGTAATGTTTGAGTACAACCACCCTATGCACGCTTTCGACCTTCAGAAGCTTTCTGGAAACAAGATTATTATAAGAGAAGCTGAAGCTGGAGAGAAGATAGTAACGCTTGACGGTGAGGAGAGAGAGCTTAATAACAAGGAGCTTGTAATAGCTGATGAGGAAAAGGCAGTGGCTATAGCAGGAATCATGGGTGGAGAAAATACTCAGGTAGATGAAGAAACTACAGATCTTCTTCTAGAGGTAGCTTACTTTACACCGGAAAATATCAGAAAAACATCTAAAGCTTTAGGACTTTCATCTGATTCATCTTACAGATTTGAGAGAGGAATAGACAGAGACAACTCTGAAGAGGTAATCAACAGAGCTGCAAGCCTTATGAAGGAAGTTGCAGGGGGAGAGATCCTAAACGGAAACGCAGATAAGTATATTGAAAAGTTTGAGGAGAGAGAGGTAACTCTAGACCTTGGCAAGCTGAACAAGTTTGTAGGAAAGGAGATAACCCTTGAAGAGGTAGGAGAGATCCTTAGAAACCTGGGACTTGAGATAAAGACATCTGCAGGAAATATCGTAACTGTATGCCCTCCAAGTTACAGAGGAGACCTTACAAGAACAGCTGACCTATATGAGGAAGTTATCAGAATGTATGGTTTTGAGAATATAGAGGACAAGATGCCAGTTGCAAATATCGAAGCTGGTAACAAGGATGAAGAGACTATGGTTGTGGAAAACATGAAGGGAGCTCTAGTGGAGCTTGGACTTCAGGAAGTAATCAACTACAGCTTTATCCCAGTAAACGCTCTTGATAAGGTGAAGGTAGAGGCTGAGACTATCTCTATTAAAAACCCTCTAAATGAGGATATGACTGTGATGAGACCAACTCTTATCTACAGCCTTCTTTCAAATGTAAGGGACAACTTCAACAGAAACCAGTTTGATCTGAACCTGTTTGAGGTTTCCAGAACATTCACACCAGCAGAGGAGCTTGCTAATGAGGAGCTAAAGGTAGCTATCGCCCTTGCTGGAAGAGCTTCTAAGGATCTTTGGGATGCAAAACCAGAGGCATATGACTTCTACGACCTTAAGGGATATGTAGAAAACTTCCTAGGGTTAATGGGAATGAACAGATTCCAGTTAGCTAGAAGTGAGAACCCTACATTCCATCCAGGAAGATCAGCAGACATCAAGATGGGAAAAGATATTGTGGGAACATTTGGAGAGATCCACCCAGATGTAGCTGAAAACATGGGAATTAAGAAGGAAAGAGCATATGTAGCTGAGCTAGATGTAGCTAAGATTCTAAAGTACGGAAAGTCTGGAATCAAGTATGAGAGAATTGTAAAGTTCCCTGAAGTAACCAGAGACCTTGCTATCCTTGTGGATGCAGATGTACTTGTAGGAAACATGGTAGCAGATATCAAGAAATCTTCTAACATTATCGAGAACGTAGAACTATTTGATGTTTATGTTGGAGAGAGAGTAGAGGAAGGAAAGAAATCTGTAGCTGTACAGGTATCTATGAGAAAGGCAACTGGAACTCTTGAGGAGAAGGAGATTACAGGAGCAATAGAAAAGATACTAGGAACAATAAAGAAGAGATATAATGGAGAGATCAGACAGTAATTGACCCTATGCCTGCAGCTATTAAAGCTGCAGGCTTTTTTTGGAGGTAAATTTATTGGAGGAATTAAACCAGAAATCAGAAGTTTTAAGAGAGAAAAATCAGAATAAAAACTTTATAGGTGTTTCTCAAAGGGAGCTGTTTACAAATTTAATTTTTTATGGAAAAGTATGGTAGAGGAGAAAAAGTTGAAGGGATGAAATAATGATCTGACTTTTTCAGAATTTTGAATATTTCAACTGATATTTGGTTGAGTTGGGGTCTCGAAGGCTATTTTATTGATAAAATTTAAATAATAAAGTGTACTTTTTTAAAGTTTTTTGGAAAAAAAAGTAAAAAAACCATATATCAATAGACATTTTTTGACTATAATGGTATTATGTGGTACAGACTTCATTAAAATGAAAAAAAATTAAAAATATTATAAGAATATAGAGTTGAAAGACTCAATAAGGAGGAAGAATGGATTCGTTAAGAGAATTATTTAAGATTGGAAATGGACCTTCAAGTTCGCACACTATGGGACCAGAGAGAGCAGCTAAGAGATTTAAGGCAGAAAACTCAAATGCAGCAAGCTTTAAGGTAGAGCTATATGGATCACTAGCGGCAACTGGAAAGGGTCACCTTACTGACTGGATAATTATTGAGACTCTAAAACCTCTAAACACAGAAATTGTATGGATGCCTGAATTTGTACATGAGTTCCACACAAACGGAATGAAGTTCATCGCACTAGATGCAGACGGAAACGAAATAGCTGACTGGACAGTATTCTCTGTTGGTGGAGGAACTATCGTATCTGAAGGTGAGCAGAGAGGTGGAGCTAACTCAGTATACCCTCTGACAAATATGGAACAGGTAATGGAATGGTGTGGAAAGAACAGAAAGGAAATCTGGCAGTATGTAGAAGAGTGTGAAGATTCTTCGATCTGGCCATTCCTTGAGAGAATCTGGGAAGCTATGGAGCAGGCAGTAGAAACTGGTCTTTCTAAGACTGGAGTACTTCCAGGAACTATCAAGTACCCAAGAAAAGCTCAATCTTTCTACAGAAAAGCTAGAAGAGATCAGTCTAGAAACGGATTCCTAGGAAGAATATTTGCTTACACACTAGCAGTATCTGAGGAGAACGGTGGAGGAGGAAGAGTAGTAACTGCTCCAACATGTGGTGCAGCTGGAGTAATTCCAGGACTTCTTTACGCTCTAAAGGAAGAGTACAACCTAAGCAAGGAAGAGGTTCTAAAGGGGCTAGCAGTAGCAGGTCTTATTGGAAACCTAATCAAGGAAAACGCAACTATCTCAGGAGCAGAGGGTGGATGTCAGGCTGAAGTTGGAGCGGCATGTTCTATGGCAGCTGGAATGTCAGCATTCCTACTTGGTGGATCACTAGAGCAGATAGAGTACGCAGCAGAGATGGCTCTTGAGCACCACCTAGGACTTACTTGTGACCCAGTAGGTGGATATGTACAGATCCCATGTATCGAGAGAAACGCAGCAGCAGCAGTTAGAGCACTAGACTCAGCTAACTACTCTCTATATACAGATGGAAAGCATACTGTATCATTTGACCAGGTAGTAATTACTATGAAAGAAACTGGAGCAGACCTTAAGTGTGCTTATAAAGAGACATCTACAGGTGGACTTGCAAAGTTTAACTTCGACGCAGAGTGCTAATTATATAAGATTTGGAGACCCAAAGGGTCTCCTTTTTTTATGTAGATTACTCAGAAGGGTTTTAGACGCTATAACTTAATGCAATAATTTTAATATGCTTTAAAAGTTCCATAGGTTTTTGATGTCTAAAAAGATGGTAACTTTGTTTTTAATTGTGGGTTCAAACATAGAAAAGGATGGTAAAGATAAAAAAAATATAAGAAACCTTAAAAAAGTATTGACCTTTTATCGTAATAGTGATATTATATATCTTGTCCGCGAGGGAAACTGAAGCGAACGAGTCAAAGGACATTAGCAATTAAATAGAGAAGATAAGTCAGAAAGACGAAATGATTTTTTAATCAATTCGCAACCAATAATTAGGTGTATAATCACGAAAGTGATTTAAAATATATT
>NZ_BSDY01000044.1 GCF_027925155.1 Propionigenium maris DSM 9537
ATGAGATTGCAAAAGAGCAGATGAACGGCTTTGGTGGAATCATGGCCTTTGAAGTTAAGGGTGGAATAGAGGCAGGAAAGACTCTATTAAACAGCTTAGAGCTTTGTACATTAGCAGTAAGCCTTGGGGACACTGAGACACTTATTCAGCACCCAGCATCTATGACTCACTCTCCATATACAAGGGAGGAGAGACTGGCTGCAGGAATAGCTGACGGACTTGTTAGAATCTCAGTGGGGCTTGAGAACGCAGAGGATATCATAGAGGATCTTAAAGAGGGATTAGCTAAGTTAGTTTAATTTTAGTGACCTCTCCACACACGTGGAGAGGTTTTTTAAAAGGGGGAGAGTTATGGAATATGGAAAAAATATAAGGGGAAGTTTTAAGGGTCTGATTCCGTTTTTAGTCTTTGTTGGGCTATACTTGGGGAGCGGATTGATCCTTCAGTCTAGAGGAGTGGAGCTGGCATTCTATCAGTTCCCAGCACCGGTAGCGGTCTTTGCAGGAATAGTTGTTGCTTTCATCCTATTCAAGGGGAGTATAGGAGAGAAGTTTGACACATTTGTAAAGGGATGCGGTAACCAGGATATAATAATAATGTGTATCATCTACCTTCTGGCAGGAGCCTTTGCAGGGGTATCAAAATCCATGGGGGGAGTTGATTCCACTGTAAACCTAGGACTGACCTACATACCGGCACAGTATATCGCACCGGGACTATTTATGATAGCAGCCTTTATCGCTACAGCTACAGGAACCTCAGTGGGATCTATAGTTGCAGTAGCTCCAATTGCAGTGGGGCTGGCTGATAAGGGAGGACTGTCACTGCCACTAGTACTTGCAGCAGTAATGGGAGGATCCATGTTTGGGGATAACCTATCGGTTATATCGGATACCACAATAGCAGCTACGAGAACTCAGGGTGTTGAGATGAGGGATAAGTTTAAGGTAAATGTCTTTATAGCAGCTCCAGCAGCGGCACTGACACTGCTACTACTTCTGGTTATGGGGAGACCAGAGGTAATACCAGAGGTTCAGTCATATGACTACACCCTTATAAAGGTTATTCCATATATATTTGTACTTGGGCTGTCCCTGGTTGGAATCAATGTATTTGTGGTTCTTACAGGGGGAGTACTTCTCTCTGGTGTTATAGGAATGGCCTACGGAGACTTTACTCTTCTTGGACTGTGTAAGGAAATCTATGGAGGATTCACCAATATGAATGAGATCTTCCTGCTGTCCCTTCTTACTGGAGGACTTGCAGCTATGGTAACCAAAGCCGGGGGAGTACAGTGGCTTCTGGAGAAGATACAGAAGAATGTAAAGGGAGAGAAATCTGCTCAGATAGGTATAGGTGCCCTTGTAGCCCTTACTGACGCAGCAGTGGCAAACAATACAGTGGCCATCATTATCAATGGTCCAATAGCTAAGAAGATGTGTGAGAAGTACAGAGTTGACCCTAGAAGGAGTGCAGCACTTCTGGATATATTCTCATGTGTGGGACAGGGAATGATACCATATGGAGCCCAGATGCTTATCCTTCTTGGGTTTACCCAGGGAGCTGTATCACCACTTCAGTTGATGCCACTTCTATGGTATCAGCAGCTTCTGGCTATCTTTGCCATCATATCCATCTTTATACCTTTTGCAGACAAGCTCATAAGGGAAAAGCCTTGGGAGTGGGCGCTGGAAGAGGGAGAATAAAAGTTAGTTAAAAAGAGAGGCTGAGCCTCTCTTTTTTTTATTGTTAAGTAAAGAATAGAAATTTATAAATCCCTTACCTTTAAACAATGAATGCTCCAAGGGATTATCAGGATACAGGGCACCCTTATTTTATATAGGTGATGTTTTTTGAACTCACAGTAAATTTTAAGGAATATAAAAGAATAGGATAAGGTTTAGAGTTTATCCTTATTATAGAAGGAAAGGAGTAGAGCAATGAACAAAAAATAAAAAAATTAAAAAGTTTAAGACAACTAAAAATCATTATTAATAAAGCTTAAAAAGCGAATTTAATTTCTAGAAATTAATTATTAAATTTTGGTGTCAGGTGACGTACCAGAGCGAGGAAAAAATCCATATAATAAGCACATAAAATAACAGATCGGAAGCAAAGAAAAGTGAAAAGTACTAAATTAAAGGTACAGTGAATGATTATCGAATTTTGAATTGTTTTAGGGAGATGAGAGAAATGAAAAAAATGTTGTTAATAGGAATGCTTGTAATTGGTGGATTATCATATGGAAGAGATTTTGAGAGAAGAGAGAGTCAGGAGCTTCAGGTAGTTCAGAGTGTAAGTTCTGAGGATCAGTCGATGATCTCCAGAGAGAGAACAGAAGGCAATATGGAAGTATACTCAGAGTTCCACAGAGATCTTGAGAATATGGACAGAGGACATGAGAACAGGTAAAAGGATAAGTAATAGCTGTAAAAAATAAAAAAACTCCCCAAAAGGTGAAGATCCCCGTCTTTACCTTTTTTTATTTATCAAGAATTAAAAGCTGAACTTAATTAATTTAGTTAACAAAGTTAGAGGGGAAGACCTCCTGATTTCCTGAGGGGAATTAAATATTAAAAAAAATGTAAAAAATATATGGAAAAGAGGAGGGGGAAGTTGAATAAGAGAATTGTAAAAAGAGGGGGGATGGAGTAGTCTTTATAATAAGGAGGGGACAGATGATAACAAGGTCTAATTTTGGTAAGTTAAAGGATGGAAGAGAAGTAGTAAAATACACCCTTAGGGGTGATGAGATAGAGGTAAGTATTCTTAACTATGGAGGAATCATAACTGAGATACTCCAGGGGGACAGGAAGGGGATAAGGAAAAATATAGTACTGGGTTACGACAATATAGAGGATTATGAGGAACGGTCTCCCCACTTTGGTTGCATAACTGGAAGGGTTGCCGGAAGGATAGCCGGAGGAGAGCTTGAGATAGACGGGAGAAGGTACAAGCTTCCTTTAAACAGCGGATCCAATACCCTCCACGGGGGAGTAAGGGGACTAGATAAGCAGATATGGGATGTAGAGGAGATATGTATAGAAGTAGACGGAAAGGTAGCTGAGGGGATAGAGCTCAGCTACACAAGTGAACACCTGGAGGAGGGCTTCCCCGGAGAGGTTACCTTCAGGGTAAGGTACCTGCTTTCAGGAGGAGAGTTGTCCATAGAGTACCTGGGGGAAACAGACAGAAAAACCTTCGTGAATCCTACCAACCATACCTATTTTAACCTTACTGGTGGTAGGGATAACGTGCTGGGACATGAGCTATACATAGATGCAGACACCTTTGTGGAGCTAAACGGGGAGAGCATTCCCACTGGTTTGAAGAAGGATGTAGAGGGAAGCATTTTTGACAGGAGAGAGGGAGGGAGTCTAAGGGGCTTAGATACCTCCAAGAATTCAGATATAGAGATAGTTGGGGAAGGATTTGACCACCCATTTATACTGAATAAGAAGGATGGAAGGGAGATCCATCTCAGAGAGGAAGAGAGCGGAAGAGGTGTAGAGGTAGAGACCAGCGAAGCAGTTGTTGTAGTCTACACAGGAAACTTTCTGGGAGATGAGGGAAGACTCAGCTGTGGAGCAGAATCCAGGAAGTATATGGGAATATGCCTGGAAACCCAGGACTACCCAGATGCTCCCAACCAGGAGCTGGGTGAGGTAAGATATGCAGAACCCTCGAAACCCTATAAGGCGTGGACTAAATACAGGTTTTTTACAGATTAGGAGGACGGGATAAGTGAAACCTTTAAAGGATAAGAATATCTTCAAGATACTTAAGATAGTAAGTGAGGAGAAGAAGGTAGCCAGAAAGGATCTGGCTAAGATGATAGAGATTACCCCTGCAGGGGTAACCAAGATAACCAAGAAACTCATCGACAGGGGGTACCTTATAGAGACGGAGAAGGGAGATTCCATAGGGGGAAGACCACCCATTATGCTGGAGTTAAACCCTGAAAAGGGATATATAGCAGGGATCTGCTACGGCCCTAAAAAGATAACGGGAGTCCTCATGAACCTTCACTGGGAGGTCCTGTGGAGGGAGTCCAAGAAGATAAGAAGCAAGAACCAGGAGGGTATCCTGGAGGAGAGTTTTGAAGTAATAGACAGCGTGCTGAGCAAGGCTGAGGGTACAAAGATAATGGGGATAGGGGTTGCCCTGAACGGACTGGTAGACAGCGAGGAAGGAATATCCCTCTTCTCTCCACACTACAGGTGGAGGGATGTACCTCTAAAGAGATACCTGGAGGAGAGGTACAACCTTCCTGTCTTTATAGATAATGACGTGAGGATGATGGCTGTGGCTGAGATGGAGTATGGAGCAGCCCAGGGAAAACCCTCCTTCGTTATGCTGAATATAGGAGAGGGAATAGGAGCAGGGATAGTCATCAATAACAGGGTATTTCGGGGGGGCAGCTACTCTGCAGGAGAGGTAGGTCACCTGAGGGTAAATGAAAATGGTAAAAGATTCTGCTCCTGCGGAAAGAAGGGCTGTCTGGAAGCAGAGGTATCCACGGAAAATATCCTGAACAAGGTCAGAGAGGAGATGGAGGCAGAGGAGATAAGGAGCTACCTCAACGAGATAAAGGACAGGGATCTGGTCTTTGGCGATATATGCGAGGGAGCCAACAACGGAGACTACTACTCCATCCAGATCCTGGAATTTATGGGAGAAAAGCTGGGAAAAGCCCTGGGGAGTGTTGTGAATATAATAAATCCTGAGCTCCTTGTTATAAACGGCGAAGTAAACAGATGTAAGGAGATCCTCTACCCGGTAGTGAAGCTGGCTATTCAGAAGTACAGCATGTACAACTCCGCCAAGAGGCTGGAGATAAAGGCCAGTGAACTGAAGGAGGATGGAGCTTCCATGGGGGCAGCAGCAGTTGTATACAGGAAGATGTTTAGCGGAGCCATAGAGATGGATTAAGGGAAGGTAATGGTTAAAGTAAGAATTGAAGGAGAGAGAAATATGATAGAGAGCTTAAAGAGGGTATTTGGAGAAAGGTTTGGAAGTACAGAGGGAGCAAGGGAGTTCTTTGCCCCTGGAAGGGTTAACCTCATAGGGGAGCATACAGACTACAATGGAGGAAATGTATTCCCGTGCGCACTGGATTTTGGAACATATGCAGTGGCAAGAAGAAGAGAGGATAGGATAGTAAAACTATACTCGGTAAACTTTGAGGATCTGGGAGTTATGGAGTTTTCAGTGGATGAGCTCATAAATAAAAGGGAGCACGACTGGGCAAACTACCCAAAGGGAGTGCTGGATATATTTAGGAGAAGCGGATACTCCATAGAGAATGGTTTTGAGGTGGTCTACGGGGGGAATATTCCCAACGGGGCAGGACTTTCGTCTTCCGCTTCCATAGAGGTGGTGACCTCAGTTATATTAAAGGAGTTATTTGAGCTGGAAAATACCATGATAGATGCAGTAAAGATGAGTCAGAGAGCAGAAAATGAGTTTATCGGAGTGAACTGCGGGATAATGGATCAGTTTGCCATAGGGATGGGAAGAAGGAACAATGCCATCCTCCTAGACTGCAACACCCTTGAATACACATACTCTGAGCTGAAGCTTGAGGATGAAGTGGTTGTAATAGCCAATACCAACAAGAGGAGGGGGCTGGCGGACTCCAAGTACAACGAGAGAAGGGGAGAGTGTGAGAGGGCCCTAGAGAAGCTTCAGGAAAAGATAGAGATAGGGGCTCTGGGAGAGCTGAGTATAGAGGAGTTTGAGAGTAATAAGGAAGTTATTGGGAATGAAACGGATACAAGAAGAGCAAAACATGCAGTGTATGAGAACCAGAGAACCCTTAAGGCTGTGGAAGCCCTCAAAAATGGAGATGTGGAGAAGTTTGGGAAACTCATGAATGAATCCCATGTATCTCTCAGGGATGACTATGAGGTGACTGGCAGAGAGCTGGATACCCTTGTGGAAGCGGCCTGGAAGCACGAGGGAACTGTAGGATCCAGGATGACTGGAGCCGGTTTCGGGGGTTGTACAGTTAGCATTGTAAGGAGGGATATGGTAGCTGACTTCATAGAGAGAGTGGGAACGGAATACAGGGAAAAAACGGGACTGAATGCGGATTTCTATGTGGCCAATATAGGGGACGGAGCCAGAGAGCTGAGATAGATTAGAGGAGATAGGCAGGGGGAAGGATGAATATTAACTATGAGATAGAGAGGCTGATACAGCACGGAATAAGAAGGGGTCTTATAGATAAGCTGGATAAGGTGGAGGCAACCAATAGGGTTATAGAGGCATTAAATCTGGATGGATTTACCATCTCAGAGGCTGAGATAGAGAGGATAGGAGCAGAGGACAGGGAGCTGAAGCTGCCAAGTGAGATCCTCAATAACATCCTGGATTATGCAGCGGAGAATAAAGAACTAGGGGTACTGGAGGAGAATACCGTTACCTACAGAGATCTTCTAGACTCCAAGATAATGGGAGTTCTGACCCCCTCAACCTCCACTCTTGTAAGGGAGTTTGAGAGGCGGAAGAAGATATCTTTGGAAAGCGCTACAGATTACTACTATAACCTCTCCCAGGCAACCAACTACATAAGGATGGACAGGATAGCAAAGAACATGCACTGGTACAGCGAAACTGAGTATGGAAGGCTGGAGATAACCATAAACCTCTCCAAGCCCGAAAAGGACCCCAAGGCCATAGCAGCGGCTAAAAATATTCCTGCAAGCTCATACCCGAGATGTCTTCTATGCAAGGAGAACTCCGGTTACAGGGGAAGGTTAAACCACCCAGGAAGGCAGAACCACAGGGTGCTTCCCATGGAACTTCAGGGAAGGGAGTGGTATCTTCAATACTCTCCTTATGTATACTACAATGAGCACTCAATTATATTCTCAGGAAAGCATGAGCCCATGAGTATAAACAGGGACACATTTGATAAGCTCCTGGAGTTCACAGAGAAGGTCCCCCACTACTTCTGCGGCTCCAATGCAGACCTTCCAATAGTAGGAGGATCCATCCTGAGCCACGACCACTTCCAAGGGGGAAGACATGAGTTTCCCATGGAGGTAGCAGCAGTGGAGAGGAACCTGGTTTTCAATGGGTTTGAGGATGTAGAGGCTGGAATAGTCAGGTGGCCAATGTCTGTGATAAGGATAAATCATCCAAACAGAAGAAAGCTCACCGAGCTGGGAGATAGGATACTCAAAGCCTGGAGGGGGTACTCGGATCCAGAAGCGGAGATCTATGCCATTACAGGTGAGGAACCCCACAATACAATAACTCCCATAGCCAGAAGAAAGGGAGAGAGGTATGAGCTGGACCTGGTTCTGAGAAACAACAGAACCACTCCTGAGCATCCTATGGGACTCTTCCATCCCCACGAGGAGGTACACCACATCAAGAAGGAGAATATTGGACTTATAGAGGTAATGGGTCTGGCTGTGCTTCCAGGAAGACTCAAGGAGGAACTGAATATTCTTCAAGAGTATCTTCCAGAGGAGGATTGGGAGAAGAGGATCCAGGAGGATGAGAGAGTGGAGAAGCACCTTCAGTGGTGCAGAGAAATGAGGGAAAGGTTTGAGATCACCCGGGCGAATGTTCCCGACCATCTTCAGGAGGAGGTGGGAAGGAAGTTTTCCAAAGTTCTCGAGCATGCAGGAGTATTCAAGAGAGATAAGGCGGGGCAGCAGGCCTTTGAAAGATTTGCAGATGAAGTAAATAGATGATGGAAGGGGTCGCCTGCTTACTAGGCGGCCCTTTTATCTTTTAAGAAGTTTGAAGTGGAGAAGGGATTGGAGTATAATTGATTTAGTATGTTGATTTGAGATTTCAAGGGATCGGGGAGACCGATTGATTTGGAGGTAGATAGATTTGTATAGAGATATAGGGGTAGAGGAGGCCAGGAAGCTTATAGAGGCTGGAAATCTTACGGTTCTGGATGTAAGACTGAGGGAGGACTGGGAGAGGGAGAAGCTCCCAGGGGCGATAAATATATTCTTCGGAGAGTATGACTTTGAGGAGGAAGCGGATGAACTTCTAAAGGATAAACCCTGTCTGGTTTACTGTAAGGTAGGTGTGGGAAGCTTAAAGGCTATAAATATGATGGAAGATTTAGATTTTGAGGAGCTGTATCATATGGCTGGAGGAATAGATAAGTGGAAGGAGATGGGATATGAAACTGAGTGATCTAAGATTTTTAAAGATAAAGGTGGAGAAGCATCCGGTTACAGATATAGATCTGGAGTATATAAAGAAGCCAAATGCTATAGGGGTTATGATACTCAATGAGGCAATGGATAAAACCCTCCTTGTAAAGCAGTACAGACCTGGAATATCAGGGGAACTTCTGGAGATACCAGCGGGAATAATAGAGGAGGGGGAGACGGCGGAATCTACCCTCATAAGGGAGATCAGAGAGGAGACGGGATACCACAGAGAGGACTTTGAGCTTCTCTATGAGAGCAGGAAGCCTCTCATCCTTTCGCCAGGATATACAACTGAGGGGCTCTATATTTATATAGCAAAGCTTCACGATGACAACAAGAAGCCCCTGGACCTTGAACTGGACGAGGGGGAGCACCTGACATGTCATTGGATAGATATAGATGAGGTTGATGGTATAACTGTAGATCTGAAGACTCTCTATGCCAAACAGGTCTTTGATAACCTGAGATTACAGGGAAAGTTATAGAGAGACAAAGAGCGCGCCCTTTGTGGCGGGCTTTTTTTGTTTTTTGGCTTTTGATGGAGTGAAACTATTAAAGGTTTCCTCTCCAGAGGTAAAAAAAACTAAAGGTGGAGAAGGTCTTTTTCTGAGCTAAAGGCTAAATCGCTTCTGAACTTCGAGATTATAAAAATTTTCTGGATATTTAGAAAAAAAATTATGTTAAAATACTTTATAGGGCTCAATTTGAGATGAAAGCGGAGGTAGAAATGAAAAAGTTTATTGTGGAACCTGAATACAGCGGATACAAGATATCCAAATACCTGACTGAGGTAAAGGGGTACTCAGGAAGAAGTATCAGAAATTTAGAGATATATATGAACGGAAAGAGGGTAAAATCCTCTAAGAAGATCAGAAAGTTAAATAGATTGTCGGTAAAGGAAAGGGAGAAGGGGACAAACCTGCTCCCTATAGAGATGGATTTAAAGGTAGTGTATGAGGACAACAACCTCATCCTCATAGATAAGGAACCCTTTATAATAGTTCACCCTACCTTGAAAAAGGTGGATAAAACCCTGGCTCATGGGGTGATCCACTACATGCAGGAGAAAACCGGAAAGATCCTGGCTCCAAGGTTCTTTAACAGGTTGGATATGAATACAACGGGAATAATTGTGGTGGCCAAGAATGGTTATACCCAGGCCTATCTTCAGGAGAGGGCAACCCTTAGAAAACACTATCAGGCAGTGGTACACGGGATAGTTGAAGAGGATGAGTTTATCATCGACAAGCCCCTTGGAAGAGTAGGGGATGAACTGAGAAGAAGGGTTATAGAGGTAGAAGACGGAGGTCAGGAAGCCAAAACAGCAGTGAAGGTTCTCAAGAGGTATCCAGATAAGAATATTACGTTAATAGAACTTGAGTTATTCACAGGAAGAACACACCAGATAAGAGCTCACATGGAGTCTATTGGACACCCAATTGTGGGAGATGAACTTTATGGAGGATGGGATGAAAGGGCAGAGAGACAGCTTCTTCATTCCTATAAGCTAGAATTTACTAACCCTGACACTGAAAAGCAAGAAATAGTAGAGGTTAGCTTACCAGAGGATATGTTAAAAATATTGAAATAATTAAAATGGTTGATTTTTTACCCAAAATAAGTGTAAATTTAGGCCTGTCTGGTTAATTGACAAACCCCTTAAATTAGGTTATAGTTAGAGTGTGGAAAGTGGTTTAAAAGAGTACACAAATAATACGTAGTCTGACACCATGACCATAATTAAATTTAAAAATGTAAACAACATAATGTGTAGACACACGATATTTTATTTAGATATTTCAAGGAGGATTTACCAATGGCAGTTAAAGTTGCAATTAATGGATTCGGAAGAATTGGAAGACTAGCTTTTAGATTAATGTTTGATTCACCAGAGTTTGATATCGTTGCTATCAACGACCTTACAGATTCAGAAACACTAGCATACCTACTAAAGTATGATACAGCTCAAGGAAGATACAAGGAGAATTCAATCTCTCACACTGAGAACGGAATCGTTGTAGACGGAAAAGAGCTTAAAATATTTGCTGAAAGAGACGCTAAGAACCTTCCTTGGGGAGAGCTTGACGTTGACGTAGTACTTGAGTGTACTGGATTCTACGTATCAGCAGAAAAGTCACAGGCACACATCGATGCAGGAGCAAAGAAAGTAGTAATCTCTGCACCAGCTTCAGGAGACCTTAAGACTATCGTATTCAACGTAAACGATGAAATTCTAGACGGATCTGAGACAATCATCTCTGGAGCTTCTTGTACAACTAACTGTCTTGCGCCAGTAGCAAAGGTTCTTAACGATAACTTCGGAATCGCTAAAGGATTCATGACTACTATCCACGCATACACTAACGATCAGAATATCCTAGACGCACCTCACGCTAAGAACATCCACGCTAGAAGAGGAAGAGCTGGAGCGGCTAACATGGTTCCAACTTCAACTGGTGCAGCTGTAGCAGTAGGAAAGGTACTTCCTGAGCTTCTTGGAAAGCTTGACGGTGGAGCAGTAAGAGTTCCAACTGTAACTGGTTCTTGTGTAGACCTAGTTGTAGAGCTAAATAAGAAAGTAACAGTAGAAGAAGTAAACGCAGCTATGAAAGCAGCAGCAAACGAAACTCTTGGATATACTGAGGACCCAATCGTATCATCTGACTGTATCGGAACTCACTTCGGTTCTTGGTTCGATGCTCAGTGTACAAAAGTAATGGAAGTAGACGGAAAGCAGTTAGTTAAGATGCTTACTTGGTACGACAACGAGATGTCTTACACAGCTCAGCTTGTAAGAACTTGTAAGAAGTTCGTTGAGATCTCTAAGTAATTAATTTACTCAAAGACTTATTAACTAAATAAAAATAAATAGCGGAAACTTCGGTTTCCGCTTTTTTTGAAGACATATAACCAAAATTTTAGGAGGAAACTTAAAATGGCAAAGAAGATGTTAACTGATATACAAGTAGCAGGAAAAAAAGTATTAATGAGAGTAGATTTTAACGTACCAATGAAGGACGGAAAGATCACGAACGACAATAGAATCGTAGCGGCAGTACCTTCGATCAAGCACGTTCTTGAGCAGGGAGGAAGAGTAATTGCATTCTCTCACCTTGGAAGAGTAAAGACTGAAGAGGATAAGGCTGGTAAATCACTGGCACCGGTGGCAGCAAGACTTGCTGAAGTTCTTGGAAAGGAAGTTAAGTTTGTAGCAGCGACTAGAGGAGCAGAGCTAGAGGCAGCAGTAGCTGAACTTAAGGACGGAGAGATCATGATGTTTGAAAACACTAGATTTGAAGACATCGACGGTAAGAAGGAATCTAAGAACGATGCTGACCTAGGAAAGTACTGGGCATCCCTTGGAGATGTATTCGTTAACGATGCATTTGGAACTGCTCACAGAGCTCACGCTTCAAACGTAGGAATCGCTTCAAACATCGAGGAATCAGCAGCTGGTTTCCTTATGGAGAAGGAGATCAAGTTCATCGGTGGAGCAGTAGATGCACCTGAGAGACCACTTGTAGCTATCCTTGGAGGAGCTAAGGTTTCAGACAAGATCGCTGTAATCGAAAACCTTATTCCAAAGGCTGACAAGATCATCGTTGGTGGAGGAATGATGTTTACTTTCCTTAAGGCAAAGGGACTTAACATCGGTAAATCTCTATGTGAAGAGGACAGAATAGAGCTTGCTAAGGAGCTTATGGAGAAGGCTGGAGACAAGCTTGTTCTTCCAATAGACACAGTAGCAGCTAAGGAGTTCGCAGCAGATGCTGAGCACAGAACTGTAGCAGTGGCTGACATCGCTGAAGATGAGATGGGTCTAGATATCGGAGCAGCTTCAACCGAGCTATTCGCTAAGACTCTTGAGGGAGCAAAGACTGTAGTATGGAATGGACCAATGGGTGTATTTGAGATGGCTAACTTCGCAAAAGGAACTATAGGAGTTTGTGAAGCTATCGCTAACCTTGAGGGAGCAACTACAATCATCGGAGGAGGAGATTCTGCTACTGCAGCTATCGACCTTGGATTCGCTGATAAGTTCACTCACATCTCAACTGGTGGAGGAGCATCTCTTGAGTACCTAGAAGGAAAGGTTCTTCCAGGTGTAGATTCTATATCTAACAAGTAATAAATTTTATGGGCATCGGTTTATACTGATGCCTTTTTTTATATAAAGAAGGCAAGGTTATATGGTTGGTTTGACTTGGTATAGGAGGAGAAGGCTTATTCTTACCTTTAGTAATTGAAATTTTAATGGGAAGGACCCTTGATTAAAATCGGAAAAAATGTTATCATCTTAGCAATAAAATTTCGGAGGAAGCAAAGATGAATAATAAAAACTTTGTGACAACTTCATACTACTATTATTATAGAAACCAGGATTTGAATTAATTCTTAAGCAATTTAAGAAATTATACAAATCCATTTTGTGTTACTATAAAATTTTAGTAGGATGGATTTGTATCAAGGGATGTTATTTTAGCCTGTAGGTACCCACCTACAGGCTTTTTTTATTTTTAAATCAAGGGAGGAAGAAGGATGTTTAGGACTAACTACTATTACTACTATTATTATAAGTCAGATCTGGACTATGCCATATGATGGTATAGATACAGATCTACTTTTGATGGTTGGTCTGTATCCTGATTGAACTTCTTTCTCATTGAAAGAGCTCGAGGTGCAGACCTTGGGCTTTTTTTATTGGATGTTTAAAGTATAGGGAGAGGATAGATGTTGAAGAATATTGTAGAGGTTGTAAATGGAATCTTATGGGGTCAAAACTTGTTGGTATGGCTGCTTATTGGAGCGGGTTTGTTTTTCAGTTTGAAGACTAAGTTTGTTCAGCTGAGGTTATTTAAGGAGATGGTTAAGCTTCTTACAAAAGGAAATAATCAGAGGAAAAATGGAGTAACCTCCTTTCAGGCATTTTGCATCAGTACGGCATCGAGAGTGGGAGCAGGAAACCTTGTGGGAGTAGTGGCTGCTGTTTCAGTGGGGGGAGCCGGATCTATCTTCTGGATGTGGCTCATGGCGATAATTGGTTCTGCATCTGCCTTTGCAGAGACCACGCTGGCTATCATCTACAGGGAAAGGAATAAGGAAGGTAAGTTTGTAGGAGGACCGGCATTTTTCCTTAGCAAGGGCTTGGGGCAGAAGTGGCTGGGAGTACTATTCGTAATATCAGCTCTCATATGCTGGGCTGGAGTGATGCAGGTTGTTTCCAACTCTGTAACTGAGTCCTTCAGAGTGGCCTTTGGGGCAGATGAACTTGTCGTAACAATTGTGGTGATCCTGTTAACAGGTATAGTTATCTTTGGAAGAGGAGACAAGATATCTCCCCTGCTGTCCAAGCTGGTTCCTCTTATGTCAGCATTCTACCTTCTGGTGGTACTTTTCATAGTAGTTAAAAACATTACCCTAATACCAGGACTTATCTCAGACATAATCTCTCAGGCACTGGGATTCAAGCAGGCAGTTGGGGGAACTCTGGGAGCTGTAGTTATGAACGGGGTAAAGAGAGGACTCTTCTCCAATGAGGCAGGAAGCGGAAGTGCACCTTGTGCAGCAGCCTCTGCAGATGTAGATCACCCAGCTACCCAGGGGCTGCTCCAGGCACTGGGAGTATTTGTGGATACTATTCTAATATGTACTGCCACAGCTCTGGTAATGCTTCTGGCAGATATAGACAAAACAAATCTTATGGGAATGGAGTTTCTTCAGGAGTCGTTCAGATACCATGTAGGAGACTGGGGAGTTACCTTTATAGCTATTATGCTCTTCCTATTCTCCTTCAGTACGGTACTGGGAATAATGTTCTACGCTAAGAATAATATAGTATTTTTATCTGAAAGGGAGATATTTCAGAAGGGATTTAAGGTTCTTATGCTGATAATGCTGTTTCAGGGAGGGATGCAGCAAAACTTCTTTATCTGGTCTCTGGCAGATTTTGGAATAGGGCTGATGACCATAGTTAACCTAATAGGAATATTCCTTCTATCTAAGAAGGTAGAGGAGTGTTTAGAAGACTATGAGAAAAATGTAGTGGGAGCTGAATCTGCAAAGGAGAGTGCAGCCGTGGAAGGTCTATAGTAAGAAAACTTAGAAAAGGAAGTGGAATTCCAAGGTTTATAAAGGGTATCCAAAGGGTAATGTCTTATAATTCTTAGGGGAAGGGCTGCTTCCTTTTAGTTTTTATAATAAAAAATTAAAAAAAGTGTTGACGGGAGGCTGTAATAGTGATATTATACTTCTTGTCCGCGAGGGAAACTGAAGCGAACGAGTCAAAGGACATTAGCAATTAAATAGAGAAGATAAGTCAGAAAGACGAAATGATTTTTTAATCAATTCGCAACCAATAATTAGGTGTATAATCACG
>NZ_BSDY01000045.1 GCF_027925155.1 Propionigenium maris DSM 9537
TTCCTCCATGATCCCCTCCAGGGTTTCATCTTTGTCAAATTTCTCTATAAGGGACAGTTTTTATTAATTTCTAGCTGGGCGGTGGCGAGTCATTTTTTTATCACACGTGCAACGTCTGCGCTGACCTCGCCACCTCATGAGTTACATCTAGGGTCACAGTATCTTTTGCTCTTCCCAGCCCCTTCTTCTCCTTCTGACCTGGTTAAAACTATTCAATTGAACTAAAGCAGATTTTCTTTAAAGAGAAATAAAAAAGACCAGAATTTAATCCAGTCTTTCTTTTTATTAATTCTCTCTTATTTTTATTTTCTCTTAAAGCTCCTGCTTCTATATTCAGATCTCTCCTGAAAACATCTTAAAAAAGGGATAAGAAAAGGATAAAAGTGCTTTAAACAAACTCCATAGTGTTACATAGTTCGAAATTTTATTTTTTTGAGTGTTTTTATAAATACATAACACTTCCTATGCCTTATTAATATTAGGATAGAACTCTTTTATTCCTCATTTTTTTGTTATGATGCTAAGGGCTACCAATTTTCTCTTCAATTGAGTCTAAAAACCACTCCAAAATAGGTGTCTTTTCCACAAACCAGGAACACAATTTCATTTCTTTTTTTGCTATTTTTCTCCTCTTGTATTTATCTTGTTTAGTCCCTCCAAGCTCATCACAACTTTTTAGCAGCTCCTCCCTGCTCCAAAAGGAGTTACCCTCCTGGCCACATCTAAGTACTAATAACCTTGATACCCTATTCCTTGGCCATTGCCTGGCTATCATCTTCATTTGGTTCTTTATCAAGTAGAATCTCTGTTTTTTAAGCCTCTCAAACCTCTCCTTAGTCAATCCCACTTCATTAACAAGCTCACTCCAGTAGTTTGAATTAAACCCTTCAAAGATTTCCAGGTACTTATCCAGGTAGATCTTCCCGAATCTCTCCTTGAGAACAGGCCATTTTATCTGAAATTCAACCCGTACTAGGTTCCACCTCTCCAGGAAGACCTTCTTTCTTTTAGCTGCCTCATAGGTTTTGTTGTAGATTATCAGTCTTTTATTTCCTCCCGGGGATCTTGCAGTGAGTATATAGGTGAACCCAAGGACCTCAAAATCAAATATCCCTTCATAATCAAATTCTGATAATCCCAGGCGTCCCTGGGATTTTTTCTCATGGTAGTAGTCCAGGGAAGCTTTTCTTCCCAGGGCATCAAAGGTATAACTATGACGGTTTTTAGCCCATCCACTTAAAAAAGTGTTTAATAAAACATCCCTCATTATCTCCCTGTTAAAAAAATGCACCCCATCACAATAGAGCTTTAGATCTTTATTCAGCTCTATTCTTTTTAAGTAAGCCTTACTCAGGTCTATCTCTACCCCTATCTTCGATTTGAGATACCTCTGAAGGGCTCTGAGAGCCTCCCTGAACTCAGATCCTCTGGTTATCCCTTTCATATTAGTTCTATATAGTAGCTTACTGGGATTAAACTCAAAGCTAGACCAGAAGTTACCATATATAATCCCTGTCCTTATGCGCACAACCCTATCGTGCTTTAACTCCAGGAGATCTCCCTCATAGCTTATTCCTTCCCTTTCAACTCCTATTTTGATTCTAT
Source organism: Propionigenium maris DSM 9537 (assembly GCF_027925155.1). Taxonomy (GTDB): domain Bacteria; phylum Fusobacteriota; class Fusobacteriia; order Fusobacteriales; family Fusobacteriaceae; genus Propionigenium; species Propionigenium maris. The sequence continues at coordinate 1,606 of NZ_BSDY01000045.1, forward strand.
CTATTCCCACCATAGCAGCACCTCCAAAAAAAGAAGGGTAAGCCTTTCCGCTCCCCCTTCTAAGTTAAATTTACATTTTTTAGCTTACTGGTTGACTGTTCTCAAATTCTCTTCATCTTTAAGTTTGTATTTTCTATTGTAAAGTTCGGCAAGCCGCTCCCCGTTTTCATGCTCTTTTTTATTCTTCAAATTTCTTTCGCTCATTTTGTCAATAAATGCCACCGCTTCTCTTTTCCTTTGTTCTAAGCTTTTCATTAAGTAATGCCTCCTTATTTTAAACCATCTTTTTAAACCACATAGAGCTCATTCCACCATGGGGTATTCTTTTTTGAAGATCAATTGTGTCGTTATGATAAGATACCTCAACATCATTTAAATAACTAAGGAATATTCGCGATACTCCTACCTCTCCTTTCATATTAAAAGAATCCACCAGCCTTCTTAATGCTTCATGCCTCTTTCTCTTATCTTCCATGAAGTCACAAAGATCTATTAGAGCTTTCATAAAGGCTTTCTCCAGAGGATCTTTACCTTCATCAAACTCTGTAACTATTTTTTCTCTCTCTTCCTTTACCAACTCCCGTAACTTAAAGAGGTCGACCTTTACAGGTTTCATTTCATCAATAGCCTTTATTTTCCTCCTGTAAAATTCCTCTTCGTTTTTAGAGGTGGTATACCCTTCAATATCGTCTACCCTCAATTTCTCCTCGGTCTTTAACTCGGCCATCTGTAAGGCTTCCTTTAGCTTTTTTATCTCTTCTGCTCTTTGCTGCTTCTCTCCATAAAAACCATTCATAAGAATCTTTATTTCCCTGAAATCTTCATTTGGATTACTTACATCAAACATCTAATCACTCCTTTAACTACAATCTCTTTTTAAGTGCTAAAACTCTGCTTCTCTTGTTCCTAATAGTCAGCTGGTTTAACTTATTCAAGAGTATATTCCCTTCCAGCTGCTTCTTCTTGTTCTTCATAATGCTCCCCCCTCCAATATCACTTTTTTACATTTTTCCCCCTCAGTAATTCTTTTTTATTCTTGCTTAGGATCTTATTTATTTGGCCCGGCTTCTTTTTAAACATCTTTTCCCTCCCTCAGGCTTACCAAAGTCTCTGAGGATTGAAATCTTGTTGTATATGCTGCCTGGCAAGTTTTACACTTATAGTACCTGGACCTGAAGGTTCCATAGAGAGCTTTGGAGCTATATGCTGTATTCTTAGTATTGCAGTTTGGACAATTCAACTTTATCCCCCCTGGATTAAATAAATTCTCTAAAATATGTGATATCCTCAGTTTAGAATTACTCCTATAGGTATCTTTGGTCGGACTTCTATAGGTGATAGTTCTTTATGATTAAGGCAGCTGTTAGACCCTTTATATCTTTAATTTCGCGGTTAAACATATAAAGTTCTCTAAGGGCTGCTTTTACTGCTTCCTGGGTATACTTATGTTCAAAGATCTCTAAGAAGTTTATGTATTCTTGGCTTTTCTCCTGAAGCTTAGAAATAGCCCTGGAAACATAAATATTCCTCCTGACCTTAGCTAGCTCTCTTTCCATTGGCAACCTCCTTTAGCTGCTCTACCTCCAATTTCCCCAAATCAAAAATAGTATTCAGCAGCTTCAAACCTGTTTTAAGCCCCTCAAAGTAAGCCTCTTCAACTGATTTTGACTCCTCCTCGGTCCTCAATGAGTCATAGGAATAAAACAACCTATTCCCCTCTAAGCTTTCTAGAAACTCCCCTTCTAGATCCACAAGAGCCTTACTGGGAATCCCCTTTCTCTCAAAGTACTTTTCTGCCTCTCCTTCTAATAATTTTTCAATGTCCATGCCCCCTCCTTTGCGTTCTCAGGAACTATAGAGCTTACAGAGTTTCTCATCTAGCTCCCTACTGATATGCCTATCAAAACTAGGGCTTCCCTGGTATCTCTTGTACTTTTCTACCAGTCCTTCCCTGATCTGCTTAACCCTGTCCATGCCTAATTTGCTCTTAGCAAGACTTATCTTATCTTCCCTTGAGAGCTTCTTAGGAAGTCTCCTTTTAGGCTCCCGGGTTACCCACTCATCCCTTAAAGCCTTAACTATCGCCCCCTCTCCCATCTCGTTTATTTTTACGTATGCCAAAACCTCTCTAAGCCTGTCATAAGTTGGACTTAGAGCCAGTATGTTTTTAACTGTTCCCTTAGTGAGACTCTCAAAACCACATTCTTTGAGAATCTCTTTCACATAGTTTTTATAGTTGTTCTTTCCCTGGGTTTCACTGGTAGTATTTTTCTTGGAGTCGACATTTTCGACTCCATAGAAGCCTGTCTTTTCAAGTGCCGTATCTGAAGGATTCAAGTGGTCGACATTTTCGACTTCATGGATTTTCCCTTTCTCCTTATCGTTTTTAGTAGTAGTTTTTTTATTAATAGTTTCTTTTATTCTAGTAATTCTTTTATTATTAACCCCCTTGTTCTGAGGCGCCTCACTTTGAGGGGGTTCATTTTGAACCCCCTCAAAACACGGTGGTTCAAATTCTTCAATGTTTTCGGTAGTTTCAAAGATTTCCTCAACTCTCTTGTCTTTTATCTCTATAATCTCCTTTAAAGAATTAGTTAAGATATATACATTTCTATATCTCTGCTTTGGGCTGGTTCTATCCTCCTCTGGTATCAAATATTTTTCTTTCTGCACATATCCCAAGTCATAAAGTTCCTTCAAACATTTCCTTAACTTCTCTTCAGATATCCCCAGATCTTCAGACATAGTTTTTTGTTTAGGATAAACTCTTGTTGTGTTCCAAGCATAGGAAGCTAAGTAAGAATAAACAACTTTTCCATTTGAACTTAGTTTTCTATCTCTCATTATTCTCTGGGGGATCATACCAAACCCATCTTCAAAAATTGTTCCTACAAATTGCCTAACTTCCATAGATACTTTCTCCTTTATTTAAGTCTTATTTCCCTTCTAACCTCTTCATGAGGTTCTCCTCCATCATCTTCTTCTCAACTTCCGAGCTTTCCATCCTGGATAACTCAAGGGCTTTACTGGTAAACTTCACCATGTAGTCTCTAGTGCTGTCGCTCTGATCCTCAAAGAAGACTTCCTTCTCTTCCAGTTCAGCTACATTACTAAAGAACTTCTCATCATGCTCCTTGGAATCCTTGCTTATTTGGGTTCCTACGCTTAGCAGCTCCATAGGTACACCATTCTTTAGCAACTCCTCCAGAAAGGCATCCAGCCTCTTCTGGTAACTCCTACGCATATCCTTATGCCACTTGGTATTCTTAAAACTCTTCTCCCTTCTTTCATCATCTAACTTATCAATTACAACTTCATTTCTAAGACACTCCTCCAGGGTCATAAACCGGCACTGGTTATTCATGCTCCTTTCAAGCATCTTAGAGAGCGCTCCTTCAGTTCTTCCCATGACATCCCTCCTCTATATAAGTTTCAAGCAAATACTTTAGTCCAAAATACTTACTAAAAACCTCAAGCCCCTTACCTCTCCCCCAAGGGGCTTTCAGTCTAGGAAGTTTACCTTCAAAATAAATCTAAAGTGATTTATAAACTCTATCTCCTCTATGATCAGCCCTAAGACCTTTTCTAAGGTCACCATCTCCTTAGTGCTGTCTATTTGCTCCAGGTACTCAAGGAGGATCTTCCTGTTCCCCTCTCTGGCCTTCTGGTTACCTTCTAGCCTCCCAAGTCTTAGCAGCTCCTTCTTTATCTCCTCCCTTCTATTGCTGTACCTTTCCATCTGATTATCATAAAGCCTATCTGGAACCTTTCCTTCCAGGTATTTTTCTAAAAGCTTTCCCTCCTGATTCTCCAGGTTCCTGATCTCTCTTTGATACATCCTTTTTTGTGACTGGGTATTTATCTCCACCTCTTCCAGGCAGCTAAACCTCTCTATGCTCTCCTTGAGCTCCTCCAGGACATCTTCCAGAAGGTCTTTTTGGTAGAGTATTCCATTGCCGCACTGGTTTAAACAGCTATAATAGGGACCCTTTTTACTTTTTTTATCCTTTTTCCCATAGATAGGACTACCACAATAACAACGGATATTATGGAATAGGTAAGTCCCTTTAGGGTTCTTCCTTCTTGTCTTCTTTCCTAATAGCTCCTGGACACCATAGAAGAGATCCTCCTCTACAATTCCCTCATGCAGTCCCTCTATTACCTCATAGTCCTCATTTACCGTCAGTCCTCCGCCTTTTACCTCCTGCTGTCTGAACTTAAGCTTTCCTATGTAGACCTCATTCCTGAGCATCCTCCGGATCTTCTTTACATCTACAAAGCCAAACCTTCTTGTGAGTTCTGCTATCCCCTCCCCTCTAAGATATAAGTTGAAGATCTCCTTTACCTTAGCTGCCTCTTCCTCATCTACAACTAACATCTTCTTTTCCAGTTTGTATCCATAGGGAGGTGCTCCCCCGGTCCACCTTCCCGACCTCGCTATATGCTCCATCCTGGACTTAACCCTCTTAGCTGTCCTTTTCCTCTCATGGGAGTTTATTAAGGCTCTTATATCGTTACTAAACTCTACGTCTATATCTCCTTCTGTTAATATCCCCTCCTGGATAGAATGCAGCTCTACTCCCAAATCTGTCATTCTCATTATCATGACCTTATACGCCATGAAGTCCCTTGTTGCCCTGGAAAGCTCCCACACAACAACCTTGTTAAACTTCTCATCCTCCATGTCTTCCTGGAGCCTCAGAAACTCCTTCCGGTTATTATTGGAGCCGCTGGCAATATCCTTATAGATCTTATAAATCTCGATATCCTGATTTTTACAATAGGCCTTGCATTGCTCCAGCTGAGCCTTCCAGTCCTGCTTCTCTGTGGACTCTCTGACATATATGGCTCCTCTACTTCTCAACTACCTCACCTTTTACTAGCTTCATTAACTCCTTAGCCAGGGCTTTTTGCTTTTTTCTACTGATTCCTGAATTTACAATCATTCTTCCCTCCCTTTTTTTGTATTGTAAAATCCAACCGTTACAATTCTGATATAATTTTTTTATAATCGATACCTAAAGCTAAACACCATCTTTTTAATGTTGCCAATTTAGGGATTCTTCCTCCTCTCCACATCTTCAAGTTAAAACTCACAGTACTTCTTGAACAATCTAGTTTTTTAGCCAATTCACTCTGACTAAGATTTTGCTTTTGCATCTCTAACTCTATTCTTTTAAAAAAATTCAAACTTCTCCCCTTTCTTTTGTAATGTTTTTACTTTACATTACAAATATACATTTGCAGATTACTTTTGTCAAGTTTAAACCAACCTTTTTTTAGTAAACGTAAACCTCAAACATTACAAAAGTACTCAAAACATTGTAAAATAGAAGATAGGGAGGTTTTTATGACTATTGGTGAATTTTTAAAAGAAGAAAGAAAAAAAGCAGGCTTTTCATTAAGAGGTCTAGCTATTAAAATTGGTATTTCTCATAGTGCTGTTGCAGACATCGAAAGAGGTACTACCCAAAAAAGGGAAACTATTGAAAAAATAATGGAAGGTTTGTCATTTACACAAGAAAAAAAAGAAGAAGCTCTCGAGCTTCTTATATTTGATGAACTTCCTGATCATATAAAGAAACTTATTCTTAAATCTAAAAATAACACCACCCCTTCAAATATCAATTCAAAATTAGATCTTGAAGAAGTAAGTGTTATTAATCTTCCTGTCTATGGACAGGCATCTGCCGGCTCTGGTAAGATCAATTTAGGCAATATCCTTAGATATGAAAGACTTACTCTCTTTCCTGATCAAAATATTCCTGAAAATGCCTTTGGTGTAGAAGTTAGTGGGGATTCAATGTATCCCACTTTACTTGATGGAGACCTTGCAATTATCGATCCTCAATGCCAAGACATAAACCTTAATGGTGAAATTTGTGTTCTTACTTATGAAGGTGAAGAATACATCAAAAGAGTCAAATTCACTGATAGATTTGTTACCCTTATCAGTGATAATCCAGATAGAGAGACATATAAGGACATTATTGTTTTAAAGGATGAATTTTCTGACTTTAAATGTCATGGAATCTTAATTCAAAGTTGGAGAAGACATAGAAGTAAAAAAATATAAATAGAACCTGACCAATTACGCATTACTATCAAAATAATACTATAGGAGGAGTTATGGCAGTACGTCTATCATTTGAAGAAAAGAGAAAGGCTGAAGAGACAAAAAATAACTACATGATTGGAATTCTTGCATCCAAGGAGGATGAATATTTCAAAAACTACACTCTTGAAGGAGAACCAATCTATTTACCTCAAAAAGGGGATTATGACAATATTCATTTTTACATAAAACCTGTATGCCAAGAACCTAAAATTATGAACGGTTTAAATAATTCTTTAAATACAAAAGAATACTATATTGGTCAAGATAGTATAAATAACAGAAAAGCTCTTGGATTAGGGATGACTTATACTTATTCCTCTTTTGAAGATAAAATTGAGCTCATCAGAAAAAAACTTGAAGGAAAGCTGATTATTTTTAAACCGCGAGTCAAGTTAAAAGAAAACATTCAAAATTTCAATACTGAAACTAAAGAATACCGAATTTATAAAAATATAGAAATTATAGGTATTGAAGATCTACCTAAAGAGTTATCTTCTTCACCTTACTTTGAAAGAGTCCCTCAACTCAGTTATTCTAATAAAGTGTTCGAGGATAAGTTAGATTCTGGCGACTATATTGATTTTGTAGACCTTCTAGTAGATACTCCTGGGCCAGAACATATAATTTGTAATGATTATATTTATACAAATTTCAAAATTGACCTTTGGGAAAGTAAAGAAAATAACAGCTTGAGTAGAAGGCTTTTAAAAGGCAAAGACAAATGGAAAAAATTTAAAATTAAAGAATTTATTAAAACCTCCATTAAAGTTAGTGAAAACCTTTGGTTCATAGATGATGAATACCTTTGTATGCTTATGGATCAACTTGAAGAAGAAGAATATAGTTCTCAAGATATTATCGGTCAAGAAGAAGAAATTCATGTTCCTAAAGCTTTTATTCAAGAAGATGATTTAAAAGAATATGATTTTTTAAATGCTTTTAAAATTTATACTGAGAGTGAAGGTCTCTCTTATAACTCAAAAGACTTATACAATTTTCATATTTGCCTAAAAACTAACCTCCTTACAATCTTAACCGGAATGACTGGAACAGGTAAATCTAAGCTTGCAAGGGCATATGCTAAAATGCTTGATTTATCAGAAACAAATGAAAACTTACTTTTTTTACCAGTTAGTCCAAATTTTACTGAGCCTAGTGATGTTTTAGGTTATATGAATACCTCAACAGGAATATATATTCCATCAGAAACAGGGTTAACTGATATTTTAATTAAAGCTAGTAGAAATCCTGAAAAAATACATCTAGTTATTTTCGATGAAATGAACCTATCACAAGTCGAGCATTGGTTTGCCCCTTTCATTTCTTTACTCGAAGAAAAAGAGGAGAATCGTTATCTAAGGCTATATAGTGATCAAATTAAGTGTATTAATGATTTTTTATACCCCTCTAAAATTAAGATTGGTTCTAACATAAGATTCATAGGTACTATGAATATAGATGAAACTACAAGAGATATTTCAGACAGATTATTAGATAGAGCTAACACTATCACATTAATCAAAAATTCTTTTGCTGATTTAAAGAGTCTTAGAGAAGAAGATTTCTCAATTAAAAAGGAAAATTATAAAAAGAACATTTGCACAACTTCTGAAGAATATAATTCTTGGATAGATTTATCTAATCCTTATGAATCATTTAAAGGCTCTGATTTAGAATTTTTGGACGCTCTACACAACCTTATTACAAAATATGATTATCAAAAAGGAGTTTCATTTAGAGTTTTAGAAAGAATTGGAATATACCTTAATAACATTCCAAAAAATAATAATGGTAATCCTGTAATTACTAACCAAGAAGCTATTGATCTTCAAATTAAACAAAGAATTATTTCTAAACTTAAAGGAACCGTTAACCAGTTTGGAGACTTAATAGGAAGTTATGAATTTGAAAACGATGAAATTTCTGAAGGCCTTTTAAAAAATTTATTTTCTGATACTAAGGTTCAATCTATAAGTTCATTTGAACACACTTTGAATGAACTTAAAAGAAAATCTAAGGAGCTAACTTTATATGGATACACAAGCTAAGATCTATATAAAAAATAATAAAATTAATAAAGAAATTCTACTAAACACTTTAAGCGAAGGAGAAGAGGTTTTTTCTATTTCTGAATATGGTGATGCATGCCTAACTTTTGAAACACCTTTTAGTGATTCATATATATTAGTTGAAACATTTGATAAGGAAGAAGGTACTATAGTTAGAGGAGGAGAAGAAGTTTTTATCAATAGACATTTAATTAATGATGGTTCTGTTACGTCATTAGTTCCAGCAAAATATATTTTAAAATATTATTTTAACGGTAAATTTTATGATTACAACTTTTCTGTTACTTCTGACTCATTAGAATTCGAGCATTTAAAAGTCATCAAAGATTCCTTAGAAGACTTATTACCTAATATCACAAAAAATCTTTTAAGCAGCAAAAGACTCAATTCTTCTTGTGAAGAAGGATATTCTTCTGAATTTGAATTATATCATTATTTATCAGAGCATTATAACGAACTAGTATTTAATCTCAATGCAATTAAAAAAAATCCGTTAAATGAGTTGATTAAACAACATCAAAAATGTCGTTTTTCTAAAAATCCTGACTATAAAACACATCGGTTCTATCAAAAAAAAGGAATTACAGGTTTTGAAACTAAAGATGGAGAATATATTCATTTAGAAAAAAAAATAAATTATACTCTCGACATTCCTGAAAATAAGTGGCTTTTTCAGGCCCTAGACAAACTCAATAACATTTTTAGTAAGCATATTAGTAAACTAAATAATGAAATTTTGTATCTCAAAAAATCAAATGAAAGTCATAACAAAGAAATCAAATCCAAAAAATCAGAATATGATAGAATCTCAAAAAAATATCAAGTCAGTAAGCAAAGTTTAAATAATCTTCAAAATAAAATCAAATATCTAGAAAGTGAGATGAATAAAAATAGTAAACTAATAAAAAAATTAGAGCCATATAAAGAAAAAATATTTCTTCAAAATCAAATCATTACATCTTTTTTATACAGTGAATTTTTTAATGAGGTTTCAAACAAAAGAAGCCCTATTAAAAATCCAATTAAAATTATTAAAAATAAGAAGTATGGATGGTTATATAATTTTATCGAAAGTATTGGCCAATTTAAAGAAAACTCCTCTAAGAACTTTAATTTCTTTAATTCAAAACCTACATGGCTACTTTTTGAATACTTTTCAGTAATACTATTTATTCAAGCACTTTTAGATTTAGGGTTTAAATGGGAATCTGGATGGATTTCCAGCAATAAGGAAGATTTTTCTTTGAAAGGACTTGAGTCAGAAACTGAAATAATTTTTACAAAAGATAATATTAAAGCTATTCTATTCTATGACAAAGAAATCGAAGAAATTAAAGAAATGGATAAAGAAGGTTTTGACTCTAGCTTAAGTAAAAATAGAAGACCAGACATATTAATTGGATTTTTCGATCATGAAAATAATTTGATTAACTCTGTTATAAGCGAAGTAAAATGTTGTAGAGGAAACAACATTTATCAAAATAGCTATTCCACAAAGAATTTTGAACAAATGAAAAATTACTTAAATATTTGCTATAAACCTTTAAACCAGAGAATTAAAAGAAGTGTAGTAAGTAAAGTGCTTGTTCCTTATCCACTTCAAAAGCAAACTATTAAAAGAAATAATTGTCCTTTTGAAGAGGATATAAAATTTATCCCTATTAAAGCTTCAAGTCAGATTAATGAAAGCATTGGATTTACCATCATTAAAGACAACCTAGAAGAATTAATTTCAGATTATTTATAAAAAACTCAAGGTCACATTACCTTGAGTTTTTTATATAGTCAGCCAATAATCCATCAAACGCTAAATGCCACTCTTCTTTCCTCTTCTCCCATAATATAGATTGTTTAATGCTGAAATCCTCTTGAAACCTCTCTAGGTCTTCCTTAGCTCCATATAGTTCTATATGCCTCCTATAGACTTCACATCTCAGGTTATACCTCGCCAAGTCACAATCTATGTCCAGGACATCGAGGATCTCTTCTCTATCCTCTCCCCTTACTATCTGAGAATTAGAGTTAAACCCTTTTCTTAGATACTCTTGAAAGGTAGAACTGCTATAACCTCCTGGAGCATATCCCTTTTTTAATATGTTAAAAAGTGTTCTTTTCTCAGCATATTTATCTGCCTGGTGTCTGAAGTCCTCCAGGTAATCTTCAAAGGTATATCCCAGCTCATCCAGATCTACTCCACACTTAACTATATTATGAAGATAAAAACTCTTCTTAGCTGCCATCTTATGATAAAGCCTTTCACTAAGCTTTTCCTTCAGGTTATCCCCATACTTGTTTTTTAGTTTTTCATATAAAATCATAGAATCACCTCTATGGGAGTATACCATACAATAAAAAAAGGAGCCTATTAAGGCCCCCTAAATCTTTATTATACTTCTTTCAACATCAATAAAATCAATGCCTAAAAGAAGTTATTACCGTTTTACTGGATTACTTACGTACGAGCCCAATCCCATCAGCAATTGGTCCTTAACTACGTAAAATATAGACAATCTCTAATTCTTACTTTCTTATATTTAAGTATATCATTTATAAGGAGATTTTTTAACTTTTGGTGATAATTTAAAATACATTATCAT
>NZ_BSDY01000046.1 GCF_027925155.1 Propionigenium maris DSM 9537
CAAACTCTTCATTCAAATATATTTTAAATCACTTCCGTGATTATACACCTAATTATTGGTTGCGAATTGATTAAAAAATCATTTCGTCTTTCTGACTTATCTTCTCTATTTAATTGCTAATGTCCTTGATGCAAAACACCGACATTGCTGAGGATGTTTTGTAGTACTCAGATAACTTTCAGTTATTCTGAGTTTCATTTTTCGTCCTTCGGTTTCCCTCGTGGACAAGAAGTATAATATCACTATTACAGCCTCCCGTCAACACTTTTTTTAATTTTTTAAAAGAATTAATTTAATACCTCTTCAATCTGATATATTTAACTCCTGTCAAAAAATTAAAAAATGGTCGGAACGACTGGGTTCGAACCAGCGACCCCTGGTACCCCATACCAGTGCGCTACCTGACTGCGCCACGTTCCGACATCTCGGTAAAAATATTATTACATCTTCAGATGAAAATCAATCCCCTCTTAAAGAAAAATAATTTAATTTAAATCTATATTTATTAATACACTAAAAAAGAACGATATATCCTCTCATATTTTCTAGGTATTTTTATATTTTAAAGTAGCAACTTATGAAATTGAAGTTTCTCTCTAAAGGTGATATTATGAAATAGATGTGTATTTAATATATTTTAAAGAGGTGTTCAGATGATTAAAAGAATAGTTTTTTTGCTGCTTCTCCTGACTGCTGTTACAGCATTCTCAATGGAGATAGTGGAACTAAAGGATGGTAGAAAGATTCTAATTAAGGAAGATTTTACCTGGGAGGAGATAGCTGTACCTATGGAAAGAACAGCTGAAGATGTTAAGGGAGTCATCCCATCAGAGGGTAGTGCTGCCCCTTTAGTGGAAGAGGTAACCCTTCAAGAGGCTGAAACTAAGCTTATAATGGAAAGGTATCCTGAGCTTTTAGAGGAGGATCTTAAAGGGGGAGTAGGTGTAGAAGTGGTTTCCTCAGAGGAGTACAGGGATAATATTGAGTTTTTATTCAAGGTTACAAATAATAGCAGTGCCTCTGTAGTAAGGGTAGAAGCTGATATTCTTCTTCTAGATGATGAGGGAAATGTACTTCATACTGTCACCGACTACGTGTATAAAGGATTTAATCGTATGGCTGATACCTATGTCAGAGTAGGGAAGAGCAAAGAGGGAAAGATGAAGATAGAAAAGATGGACAACTGGAATGGAAAGATCAGAGTCATCATAAAAAATGTTGAAAGCAGATAAAGAGCAACGTGACATCGCATCCTGATAACCGGTTGTAACATTTATTACTTCAAGTAATTTTTTTTATAAATTCTATACTTTATCTTAACAATAAAAAAGTCAGGGCTGAAAGCTCTGACTTTTCTTTCTATTCCTCACCCCTATAGTTCCAATAGTAGATATTTCCCCTCTCCTCTTCTGTTGTATCCTCTACAAAGGTCTTCTCCTCCTCTACATAGTTCCAGTATTTAACCGGTTCCCTTGCTATCCTTTCACTTTTATCTGAGGTACTTGTACATGCTGCCATGGTTATTCCCAAGATTAATATAAATAAGAATTTCATAACTCACACCCCCTCCTAAAACTCTAAGATGTTATATAGATACTTCTATGAGATAAATAAAAAGTTAAAGATATATTAAGAAGTTAAAATAACTATAAGAAAAAAACCGGGAATTATCCCGGTTTTAATTAGAACTTATAAGTTACAGCAAAGTAGTGTCCTACCCCTGAAGTTTCCTGATTTTCATACCCTCCGAAGTCTTCTCCGTCTGAAATACCAGTGAAGTCATCGTAAACCTTTAGTCCATAACCTACAGCATATCTGTCTGAGTGCCAGTAGATACCGTTGAACCACTGTAGAGAGTGGCTAGATCTTCCATCAGCAAAGTCATCATCCATACCAAAGTCATAGTCTACATACCCCTGATATGCTACGAATGTACCATTTTCAAAGAAGTAGAACGGCTTGAACCAGTTAGTTGAAACTCTGAATCCATCCCAGTCTCCTTCTCTTTCAGATCCATAATCTTCCTGGATGTGTCTAGCATATACATTAAGTCCCATCTTTCCAAACCAAGGAACCTGTACATCTGTACCTATACCGATGAAGTTAGTCCATAGACCACCATCTCCTGCCTCGATCTGAGTAGCTACATACCACTCCTGAACTGGCCCGATAGCAAGGTCTTTCTTAGTCATTCCATCTAGTGAAAATCTTGGATTAAACTTTAAGAAGAAGTTATCCCCATCATGTCTATCTGAGCTTCCGCTGTTTGATAGGTCAAATAGATCCCAGTAACCGTAAAGGTCAACGATACCAGATCTTCCACCAAACTCCATCTCTAAGTAAGTGTCATCCTGATTTCCAAATGGAATCTTGTTTCCCTTACTCTTCATAACGTTGAACTGGAACCACTTATAGTCATTCTTATGAATATCATCTGAGTAGTCAACTGCCATTGCACTAGTCGATACAGCTGCTAATAGAGCTGCTAGTCCTAAAAACTTCTTCATATTAATCTCTCCTTTTTCATAATTTCATTCTCCCTAATGGCTCACCTCCCAAAGTGAGCTTTTTCATTATACCAAAACCAACCAAATGATGCAAGTATTATACACTAAAAACTGCAGTTCATTTTAAGGGGGGCTATTTTTCTTAAAATTTTAAGGGCTCAATTTTATTCAATTTTAAGCATCAAATTCCTTTTTATAAAGTTTTGAATTTTTTTCCACTTTAATATATAGTGAACATATGAAAAATTAAATTGGGAGGTACTATGAAAAAGATACTTTTACTTCTTTCAGATGGCTTTGAAGCCCTTGAAGCCAGCGCCTTTACAGATGTCTTTGGTTGGAACAACACCATCGGAAGTAGAGACACCCTTCTTGTCACTGCTTCCGTAAAACCTGAAATAAGTTCTACCTGGAACTTTAAAGTAGTAACAGAGGAAAGCTTGGGTAATATCTCTGCAGATGACTACGATGCTCTTGTTATTCCAGGGGGATTTGGCAGCGCTGGTTTCTTCAGGGACACCAAGTTAAAGGTTTTCCAGGAAAAGATCTGGGAGTTTTATTCAAGGGACAGATATATAGTGGGAGTTTGCACAGGGGTTATCCCCCTCCTTGAAAGTGGGGTTTTAAAAGGAAAAAGGGCTACAACCTATCTTTTGGATAATGACAGGTACTTTAAGCAGATAGAAAGGAATTGTGCTGTTCCAGTGAGAGAGGATATCGTCGTTCATGATAAGCTAATTACCTCATCAGCCCCAGGGAGTGCAGTAGAGGTAGCTTTCATCCTTTTAGAGCTTCTTACCTCCAAAGAGAATGTTTCCTATATAAGGGAAGCCATGGGTTTCTAAGCAATGTTTTATCCCTCTTCAACTTAAGCTACCTGCTATGCAGGTGGCTTTTTCTCCAGTAAATAAAAAAACTGTCTCAAACCGTTGAGACAGTTAATATTTTAAATGGCGATCCTGGCGCGATTCGAACGCACGGCCTACGCCTTAGGAGGGCGCCGCTCTATCCAGCTGAGCTACAGGACCTTCAAGTTAAGATTATACTATATAACAAAAATTGTCAACAAAAAAAGCTAAAAATTTTTTATCTATTTTTATTTATAGATAATTCTTGAAGTGCCTATTATATTGATGTATAATTAAAAATAAACTTTAATGTTCTAGAGGTGGTTGTTTTGATTGCTTGGATCAAGAGACTTTTCAATTTTAGGATTAAATATGAAAAATATAGATAGGGGAGCCAGGGGCTTCCCTATCTATATTTTTTATTGCTGCCACGTAATTTTTTATAAAAGGAAAGGGTCTTATTTGTGGTAAATTATTTAGTACCAGTATTATTCATAAGCTAGGAGGAGTTATGAAGAAAGTTAAATTGCTATACAATCCCTTTTCCGGGGATAACGCCATCATCAAAAATCTCGATAATATATTTGAAACCTACCAGGAGAATGGATACAGTGTTACCCCCTTTAGAATAGGTAGAAAATTTCCTCTAGAGGAAGCTTTTGATGATATAGACGATTACGAGCATCTTCTCCTTGCTGGGGGAGATGGCACCATAAATAATATCGTCAATACCATGAAGAGGCTGAATGTCGACTGCCCAGTAGGAATACTTCCCACTGGAACAGCCAATGATTTTGCTCTATGTCTGGGAATGCCCAAGGATATATCCATAGCCTGTAAACAGATCATCGATTCTGAGGTTAGGGAGGTGGATCTTGGAAGGGTCAATGATAAGTACTTTGTCAACGTGGCAAGCATGGGGTTGTTTACAGAGGTGTCCCAGAGAACAAATGTAAACCTTAAAAATAATATGGGGAAGCTGGCCTACTACTTCAGCGGTATTACTGAACTTCCAAGGTTTAAGATGCTAAACCTTACCATTACCTCCGACGGATTCACCTTTGATGGACCATCCCTAATCGTCTTTATCTTCAATGGAAAGAGTGCAGGGAACCTCAATATTGCATATAAATCCCAGATCGATGACGGAATGCTGGATGTGGTAATTGTAAAGGGAGATGTTGGAGTTAAAACCCTCATATCCTTCTTTGAATTTATGATGGGGGAGCACCTAGAAAAACCCAAGGGAGTTATCCACTTTACCACAAATAAGCTGGTTATAGATTCATCTGAAGATATAAAAACAGATATAGACGGAGAAAGAGGACCCGATTTCCCTCTAAACATAAGCTGCCAGAAGAGATCGCTGAAGGTTCTGGGCTATAAACTCTAAGTACACAGGAGGCCTTACTATGAAAACTTTTGATGAAAGAAACTACTACACAACCCTGAAGTTCATCCTTGTTAAAGCTGTCTATGATTTTGATCATACTGCAGTGGTTAAGATCAAGCACTCCCTCAATAAGGGTATCTACGGAGAGATCATCAGGGAGGAGGGAGTATCCCCAGAGGACATTGCTGAGATTAAAAAGCTCATGAGGGAAACCATTATTGAGGATCTCCCCATAAAAAAAGTTACTATGCCCATATGTGATTTAGAGAAGAAGGACTGCTTCTCCCATAGGCCAGATATTATGAGGCTGGTGGAGAACTCCGACTGGCTGGATCTGAGGACCTATGAGATGGGAGGATTCTACGACTACTTCCACAACGGTATCTACCAGAGTACTGGTCACATCAACCTCTTTGACTTGGAACCATATAATGGAGGCTTCATCCTAAGATACCCCTTTAAAATGGATCCCCATAGGATTCCCAGGGGAGATGACCATCCCAAGCTGGCCCAGCTCTTTCATGAGTCCAGCGAGTGGGGAAGAATCTTAGAGGTAGATGATGTAGGTAAACTTAATGAAAAGGTAAGGTCGGAAGAGGTCTATGAGCTTATCAGGGTCAATGAAGCCCTTCACCATAAAAAACTGGCTATTATAGCTGAGGATATCGCCAATAAAAAGGATGTCAAGCTTGTTACCATAGCTGGACCTTCATCCTCGGGAAAAACCACCTTTACCAAGAGGCTGGGAATCCACCTGAGGGTAAATGGCCTAAAGCCAGTAGTTATCTCTCTGGATAACTACTACAGAGGTCGGAAGTATGTACCCTTGGATAAAAACGGAGAAAAGGATTTCGAGGCTTTGGAAGCCCTGGACCTCCAACTCTTAAATGACCACCTCAAGAAGCTCATTTCAGGAAAGGAGGTAGAGGTCCCCAGGTATAACTTCCACTCAGGGGAAAGGGAGAGCTTTGGAAAGAGGATTAAGATCCCTAAAAACGGAATACTTCTCATAGAGGGAATACATGGCCTCAATGAGAAGCTTACAGAACACCTGGAGAAAAAATTGAAGTATAAGATCTATATCAGCTGCCTTACAACGCTAAATGTAGATGACCATAACAGGATTCCAACAAGTGAAGTAAGAAAACTCCGAAGGATTGTAAGAGATTCCCTCTCCAGAGGTACAAGTGCTGAAGGCACCCTGGATATGTGGAGCTCTGTGAGACGGGGAGAGGAGAAAAATATCTTTCCATTCCAGGAGGAAGCCGATGCCATGTTCGATTCCAGCCTGGTCTATGAACTGGGAATCCTTAAAAAATATGCTCTGAAGGAGCTGGAGAAGATTGATGCTACAAGCAGATACTTTGAAGAAGCCACCAGGCTTATCAAGTTTATCAGCTACTTCAAGGATATAAAGGATGAGTGTGTTCCCGATGACTCTATATTAAAGGAATTTATTGGTGGCAGCTACTTCTACAGGTATTAAAAAGCAAGTTAATATTAAAACACCCCTCTATAGAGGGGTGTTTCTTTATTCCTTAATTTTCCGAGTATATGGAGAAAGTTATGCTTCCCCAGTCTATCCTTGTGTCTGCCTTCAGCCTTACCTTGATGGCCTTACAATTGTCTACAAGTTTCTTGGTACAGTGATTGAAACTAAGAAGGATGTCCTCTCCCAGGCTATCCCTAGTTTTTCTTACCTCCTTACGAGATCTGAAGTTCTTAAGGTTCTCCACTGGGATATCCCCCTCTAACTCTATAGAGATATTTACCCCTGCAACCTCCTTGTCCATAGGAGATACTCCCTTAATTCTGATTACAGCCTCTACCAGGTCATCCCCTGCTATGGCCTCTGGAATATCAAATGTAAACATGCACTCCTCATCTTCCCTTTCATGCTTGTGCTCGAAGTCATAGTGGTTTAGGGTCTGCTCTCCGCATATATCTATCTGCATAAGCTTCTTTACTTCCTCCACATCCCGACTCTTCCCAAGAAGATACATAAGCTTAGTTATGGCAGCTTCCGGGGTAAGGTCTAATCCACTTACTACCCCTGCATCCAGAAGCCTCGCACTTGCCTCGTAGAGTCCCATCTTTACAGTTCCAGTGGTACACTGAGTTATATTAACTACTACAATACCCTTGGAATTAATATATTCCATTACCTCTATAAACTCATCATTGGTAGGAGCATTTCCATTTCCATAGGTCTTTAACACCACTCCCCTTATATCTGGATTGGCCTCAAATATATTCTTTATGTACTCAGGCTTCAGTCCCGGGAAGATCTCTATGATAACAACCCTGTCCTCGATATTAGTATCTATATAAAACTTCTCATCGCTTACAGGCTGTATCCTCTTCCTTCTTATCCTTAGGTCTCCCCCTGCCTCTCCAAGGGTAGGATAGTTTGGAGTGGAAAAACCGAAGTAGTTTGTGGCATCCATCTTTCTTACTCTATTTCCCCTTAACAGAGTATCTCTAAAGAATATACAAACCTCTGGCACCACACGGGCACCGTAAAGTTCATTTCCAGCTATCTGGATAGCTGTTACCAGGTTTTGAAGGGCGTCACTTCTGGGCTTTTGTAAAGGCACCTGGGATCCCGTAAGAACCACTGGCTTATCCAGATTTTTCAGCATAAATGAAAGTGCCGACGAGGTATAGGCCATGGTATCCGTTCCATGAAGAACTACAAACCCTCTGTAAAGGTCATAGTTCTCGCTTATTACCTCTGCTATTCTCCTCCAGGTATCTGGATGCATATCCGAGGAATCGATAAGAGGGGTAAACTGATAGTAATCTGTGGAAAAATTATTGAGAATAGGGTGCTCCTTTGCTATCTCATGCCAGTTTTCTGCTGGTCTCAATGGGCTGAGGGGATTCCCCTCCTCGGTGTGAACCATCCCTATTGTTCCACCGGTATTTATAATAAGAACTTTATCTAACATCTTACCTCCCAAAATCAGTATCAAATAATTGTAATTTTTTAGCCTTATTGTCCTATTTTTTCAAGATTGACATTACCCATATTCTACTATTATTGCAGTAAAAAATCAAGTTAATTGATTAATGTACACTTTGATCACAATCTCATCATTTTCAAGAAATATGTAGGGATGTAAAACTCTTGAGAATAAGGGTGGGATATAGTATAATCTTTTATAAACGACTTTTTTGGGAGGAATAGATGAAACTACTCGTAAATAGAGAAAAATTTATAAAAGCTCTTTCAGAGCTTTCCAGTATAATCAAGGACAACAGCATAAGACCTGTTATCTCTGGTGCAAAACTGGACGCCTATGATAATAAGGTTAAATTCACAGGAACCACCCTTGAATTCAACTATATTACTCACATGGAAGCAGAGGTCTCAGAGGAGGGAAGTGTTGCCTTTAAGATTCCACTGGTCCTTGAATACATCAAGCTTCTAGATGAGGACACCCTTGAGATCAGCGTAGATGAGAATAAGCTTACAATCCACAGAGCGGAGTTCTCCATCCTAAATGTAGAGGACTTCCCTGTAGTTGAGAGGATAGAGGGGGAGGAACTCTTCACTATCCCTGGGGAGAAGCTTATAGAGGCCTTTGAAATGGTTAAGTTCTCTGCATTCCCTACTCTGGACAACCTTGCTATCAACTCAATTAGAGTGAGCTGTGAGGAAGATAAGATGCAGTTTATCTCCACAGACTCATACAGACTTACCCACTATATTGAAGAGGTTGGCTGTAAGCAGACTAGGGAGATTTCCATTCCCTTAGAGAGCATCTCTATCATCTGTAAGCTTCTAAAGGGTGTTTCCCAGGAGGCTGTTGCTGAGATCAGAGGAGAGATCTTCACCCTTAATTGGGAGGATACATTTATCTCCACAAGGCTTATTGAGATGCCATTCCCTGAGTATAGAGCTATCTTCAACAATATGACTCACAGCAAGACCATAGAGTTAAATACTCAGGACTTTAAAAAAGCCATCAAGAAGGTTATGGCTGTTGCCAGAAGGAATCAGGAAACTAAAAATGGTTCCTACATGGATTTCAAAGGGAACAAGCTTACTATGACAGTCTCTTCTGGTAGTGCTAAGACCGTTCAGAAGGTAGACACCATAAAAGAGGGGGATGACTTTAAAGCCTCTCTGAATGTAAAGTTTGTCTACGACTTCATCGATAAGATCGATAAAAATGTAATTATAAAGGCCACTAACTCCAGCTCCATGTTTATCTTAGAGGAACTGGACAACAACAACTACAGATATATACTTATGCCTCTAGCTCTGAGAGACTAGTAAGGTTAACTTTAGAAAAGGAGCATCAACATGGAACACACAATAAAAACAGCTACTGAAGATTTAGTTAATGAAGCTTTCGGAGTAAAGCTATGGGAACATCTATTTAATGAGGAGTTTCTGATAAACTTTACAGTTAAGTCTATCTACTTCTCTGTAAAGATAGTTCTTGCAATCATATTATATAAACTGGGAAAGAGGTTCTTCGATAAGCTCCTCACCTCCTATGAAAATACAAAGTACTATAAAAATATGGATGAATCCTTTAAGAGCTTCACCCAGTCCTTCCTGCACCTGGGAATAAAGATTCTTATGGCAGTACTCTGCCTTATCTTCCTGGGAATGAAGGGAAGCAGCCTTATAGCATTCTTGGGTACCCTTGGACTGGGAGTGGGACTTGCCCTGAAGGACAGCCTGGCAAATCTTGCTGGAGGAATTATTATCCTTGTATTTAAAAACTACTCTGTGGGCGACCACATCGATGTAAACGGACTTAACGGAACAGTTAAATCCATCAATGTATTTTCTACATCGATCCTTACCTTTGACAACAAGGTAATCACCATTCCAAATGGTAACATCATATCCAGCCCTATTATAAACTATACATCCAGACATGTAAGAAGAGTTGACATTACAGTGTCGGTGGGGTATGGAGATGACATAGAGCTGGCTAAGAGGGTGTTAAAGGAGATGGCTTATTCCAATGAAAAGGTTCTCAAGCACCCCGATGTAAATGTCCTTATAGGGGAGTATGGGGCAAGCTCTATAAACATCTTTGTAAGAGCCTGGTGTAAAACTGAGGATTACTGGGATGTCTACTACGGACTTATGGATAAGACCAAGCCTACTTTAGACAAGCACAAGCTATCCATCCCATTTCCACAGATGGATATACATCACTACAACAGATAATCAAAAAACAAAGGAGGGCTCGACACTACGCCGAGCCCTTGGGGGAGAGTATCTGTTGATTCCAGGGGTTATTAAAACCCCTATTTTTATATCCAATATGCTTCCCTAATCTTAACTATACCTACATTTATTTTTTTAAAGTAGAAATAAAATCAAATTAATTTTTATTAATCTTCTCACTTCTTCTCCTTAATTTCCTCACTTATTATAGTTATCATTAATATTATATATCTTAATTCCAATTAAAATGTTTGAATTATATAGAAAAATATCTTAAAATCAACCTGTAAAAGGAAACGGGATAAAGAAATTGTAAATAATAATTAGTACTATAAGGCTGCAAAAGGAGGAAGGTAGATGATCGTGCTAGAGACTGAAAGGCTCTACCTAAAGATGTTGGACGAAAGCAGTGCTAAGGAAGTGACAAATTATTACAAGCGAAATAGAGGCTTTTTTAAAAAATGGGAAAGTTATAAGAGAGATGATTTTTTCTCTGTAGAATACCATGAGAGGCTCCTCAGTCTTGAAAAAAATGAGATAGGAAACGGTACACGGCTCAAGCTGTGGATCTACCTAAAGGATAACGATACCCTTATAGGATTTATTAACTTTGGAAATATTATCCGTAGCTCCTTTGAGTCCTCATTTCTCGGTTTCAAACTGGACAAGGAGCAGCAAAAACATGGCTATATGACTGAAGCATTAAAAAAAGCTCTTAACTACTACTTTAGTGTTTTAAAGCTTCACAGGGTAGAAGTTAATATTATGCCTTCCAACCTACCATCTCAAAAACTCGTAAAAAAACTTGGATTCATAGAAGAGGGAATTGCCAGAAAGTATCTGAAGATCAATGGACAGTGGGAGGACCATATCCACTTTACCCTTTTAAGAGAAGAGTTTTTAGAAAATTTAAAGTAATAAGTCAGGACACAAATTTTTAAACTTTAGGAGCATATATGAACAAAAAATTAGATATTATAATGGGAGACATCTTAGAACAAGAGGTAGAGGTTATTGTAAACCCATCTAGCGCCACACTTCTCGAGGGGGGACAGGTCGACAGCGCCATAAGAAAGTTAGGGGGACAGGAGCTAGAGGATGAGTGTAAAACTTTACACGGATGCCCTATAGGAGAAGCGAAGGTTACATCAGCCTACAACCTTAAGGCTAAACACATTATCCACACTCCCAGCCCTATCTGGAGGGGAGGTTTTTTTAACGAAGAGAAACTTCTTAAGGCCTCATATACAAACTCTCTTAAAAGAGCTTTAGAGCTTGGAACAAAAACTATAGCATTTCCTTCTCTAAGTACGGGAACTCACAACTTTCCTTTAGAAAAAGCATCTAAACTGGCTGTTGAGAGTATCTGCAACTTCCTTGAAACTCACGAGGAAAATCTTCAAATGGTATACCTAGTATGTTACGATACACAGTCTTATGACCACTATCGTAAAGCCTACCTTACACACATCAGTAAGGCTGCCTGCATCTAGACATTTAATCCCTACTCCTAAGATCTTGCAACACTTGTAGGGAAGTTAAAAGAGGCGATGACTTTTCTTGTCATCGCCTCTTTTTTATTATTAAAAAAATAGAGTGTTGCAAAAGTAATTCACAAAAAATTAAAAATCATATCCAATATAGAGTAATAATTGAGTTACCACACAAAATTCTACTCGAAAGGATATGACCAGTAATGTATATACCTCAAACTA
>NZ_BSDY01000047.1 GCF_027925155.1 Propionigenium maris DSM 9537
CTACATCGTCTGCTTTTTTAGATACAGGCTCAAGCTCATATGTTTCCATAGTCTCAGGCTCCATATCCTTTACTGCGTTTCCAAGGTACTCGGAAAGTCTCATAGCTCCCCATCTTAGCGCCTTGTTTTTCTTCTGCTGCTCATGTCTTTCAAACTCCTCATCTGTATCAGCTACAAGACAGATATTGATTAGCTGAGAGAAGTATGAGTAGTTTGCTCCCTCTCCGCTCATATCGATAAGTCCGTCTCCGAAACTTCCCCAGTGCTTTCCTACAGCTAGTACTGAAGTGTTCTTAAGAGCGTGAGTTCTTCCGTCACCGCAAGAAGCTACCTCTCCAGTTACCCCGGGAAATACTGCTTTACCGTTTACTCTGCATCTTGGCTCCATAGCTTCCTTAACAGGAACTATTCTCTTCTCCTCACCAGGTCTTGCAATAACGATGTCTGCATGGGTGATGTGCTCATCCTCCATTACGTGTGCAATAGCTTCCTCCTTGTTGATTGTAAGGATACCCTCTGCATAGTGGGTAGTATCTCCAAACCTAACATCCTTTACATGGAAATTACCTAATTCCAGCTTCATCTTCCCCTCCTATATTCTTATCTTTACTTTTCAATCGTGATTATTTTATTCAATACTTTATTACAATCTTTTTTTCACATTGTCAATCGCGATTAGAATATTTTTTAATCATGATTAGAAAATGAGGTTTTATTGGAACCGGTACACATTCGGCTTACTGGGAGCTTGAAAAAAATTTCAGTTTTTTTAATTATTATTATATAATTATCAAGTAGAACAATTTGTGGGGGACTCATACATGAAAAGAAAAGAACGAAAGTTAAAAAATAAACGATTATTTATAGATGCTGCTACAAAACTTATAGAGGAGGAGGGGGTCGAGGGAGTAAGCATCAGAAAGGTTGCTGCAATTACCGGATACAACAGTGCAACCCTCTATAGCTACTTCCAGAACTTAGATCATCTCATCCTTCTGGCATGTATAAAGTTTTTAAAGGATTATGTAAGTGGTTTAGAGGAGTATACGAAAAATGCTAAAAATGAGCTGGAGAAGTTCCAATTGATATGGGATTTTTTCTGTAAGTGTTCCTTTAAGCAGCCTAAGATCTATCAGGCTGTGTTTTTTTCAAAGGTGGATTTCAGTAGAAGGGACTTTGAAAACTTCTATGAGATCAAGGAGTTCTATGAGATCTATCCAGAGGAGATCAATAAATCCTTTGTAAAGTTTCACAGGATGATCCTGAAGCTGGATCTCCATGAAAGAAATAGGATCCTTCTCATAGGTATGGCTAGAAATGGTTTCATCTCAAAGAGCCATATAAATACAATAAATAATATGCAGATCCTCATCTATAAGGGGCTTTTAGAGGAAGCTACCAACGCCAAAGAGGAGTGGGAAAGAAGGATTCTAGAGAGGAGAGCCATAAGGTATATAAAGCACTGTATAAACCCATTTATACTAAAAAATGAGGATTAAGATCCATTAACCGTAGTAGTTTTTACAACTATTAAGTCCTTTTCTTGATTACTAAATAATACTGTTGTATTAAAGTAATTGAGGGAGGATTTTTTTATTTCTCCTCTGAATAACTTTATTAAAAGGAGAGCTTTTATGAAGATAGATAACCATTCTCAGATCACCGACACTATCCTTATGGTCAAACCAGTGAGCTTTGGCTACAATCCCCAGACTGCTGTAAACAACTACTATCAAAAAGCACCCTCTCCTGGAGAGGGTGCCCTCATCTGCGAAGGGGCCATCAGGGAATTTAATAGATTTGTAGATACCCTAAAGGAGAAGGGGATTAGAGTGATTGTAGTAGAGGACACTCCAGAGCCTGCCACCCCCGATTCCATCTTTCCAAACAACTGGATCTCCTTCCACAGGGAAGGTATAGTAGCTCTATACTCCATGTTTGCTGAAAACAGAAGACTGGAAAGAAGGAAGGATATCCTTGATACCTTGAAGGGGGAGGGGGTAGATATCCGCAAGATAATAGACTACTCCCCCTATGAAGATAAGAATATCTACTTGGAGGGGACTGGGAGTATGGTGCTGGATAGGATCAACAGGAAAGCTTACTGTGCCCTTTCTCCCCGAGCCTCCCTTCCCCTTTTAAATAAGTTTTGTGAGGATTTTGGATATACCCCTGTAGCCTTTTCAGCTTATCAGTGGGCCCAGGGGAAGAGACTTCCCATCTACCATACCAATGTACTCATGGCACTGGGGGAGGATTTTGCCATCATCTGTTCCCAGGCAATAGATGATCCTCTTCAGAGAAAGAAGGTTCTGGATGAACTAAAAGGAGACGGCAGGGTGGTCATAGATATTACTGAGGAGCAGGTGGAATCCTTTGCTGGAAATGCTCTTCAGGTTAGGAGTTCAGCAGGGAATAGCTACCTTGTTATGTCTAGAAGTGCTTTAGAGATTTTAACCCCTTATCAGATCAAGCTTATAGAGGAGAGGACTGAGATCCTATCCATAGATATAGGAACTATTGAAAGATATGGAGGAGGAAGTGTCAGGTGTATGATGGCTGAAGTATTTTAAGATTTCCATTTAATATTTATATTCATTTTTAGGAGACTTCATATTATTTTTTTGCTATAATACATAGAATTATTTTTATAAGATTCTATTTTGATTTAAAAATTTGAGGTGAACTATGAATGAACTTAACTTCCATCTAGAAAACCTAGCTTGGAGTATACTATTATTTGTTATATTTTTGGTTATCAGAAAGGCCCTCTACAGGGGTATTGAAAGTTTTGGAAGGAGAAATTCTCTCTCCCTTGAAAGGATCATGAGAGCAAAAAGGTTTATGACCTTCTTTATGGGGATATCTATCTTTTCCGTCTTCCTCCTCATCTGGGGAGTCCAGTTAAAGGAATTTTTCCTTATTGTGGCCACTACCTTTACCATCATTGGTACTGCCTGCTTTGCTTCATGGTCAAACCTGAGCAATATCTCTTCTGGAATAATCCTTTTCTTCAGCTACGACCTGAAGCACGGGGACAGGATCAGACTTGGAAGCGGCGACAATACAATAGAGGGAAGGGTCCATGAGATGAAGCTCTTCTATGTGGAGATTATCAATACAGAGAATGAGATAGTCCTCTACCCAAACAATATGATGCTCCACCAGTCTATAACTATCTTGAAGCAATAGCTCAATAAAAAAGAGGCGCTTACTCGCCCCTTTTTTTATTTTTCAATGACTAATTCATCGTAACCTGTACTCTCATCAGGCTTCCTGGTAAACCTTTCCTCTGAAAGTATACCTATAACCAGCTCACAGGTGGTATTGATAATATTCCCCTCTGTCAGGTGCCCTCCCCAGGCCCTTCCCTCTATATCACCATAGCTTACATGCAGGTGGAGCCCCTCCTTGGAGAGAGTACCATTGAGACTGAGTATCTCAAGATCCTCATCCATTACCTTTATACTTTCTCCGTCAGCTAGCCTGAACCTCCCCAGGCTCACACACCCCACAGAGGACAGCACTACCCCTGCCCCTACATTCTCAGAGGAAGCTATCCTCTCTATCTCTTCTTTAAGATCCATTCCCTTTGTCAGTCTTCTGGCATATATTTTCATACTCTTCTTCTCTCCTCTTCTTGGTTTATCTTCATAAAAATATACCCTATTTCAACTCTACCTGTCCATCTATTATTCCCCTAAACAAATCAATTTTAAACATTCGTTTGATTTTTAAATTTATATATAGTAATATTCTGTTGGATTTTAAATACATAAAGGTGGTTTATATGAAAAAATACTGACTTTGATACCTAAACTTAACTTCTGGAGGAAGTGACGGGTTAATTAAAGATAAATAGTGTAAAAAGAAATCTCAGATAGATAAGTGCTTCTTTCTCCTTCTTTTTTGTGGAAACTCATCTCCACACCTATTTAAGTCTCTATTTAATCCTCTTAGGTTTATTCTTTTTTTCAGCTAAAAAACTATATCATAGATGAAACTTCTTAATTTTCAGGAGGTTCTTTTTTGGTGAACTCATGGAGGCCTTCCTTCCCCTGAAGTTCACAGGATCTATAGAGGAGGTAAGAGATGAAGAGGTCCCCTTAGTTTACTGCAGCTGCACCCAAGGGGTGTAAAGATTACTACCAACACTAAATAAAAGAGAAGGAGAAAGATTTAAATGAAAAAACTGACTTTATACCTAACACTTTTAATTGCCCTCTTATTAACTGCCTGCAGCGGTAATAAAAGTATAGAAAGCAGGGAGAGAAGAACAATCTCCCAGGAAGAGGCTAAAGAGCTCATAGACAACAGTAACTATATCTTTGTAGACCTTAGAACAGTTGACGAGTATATAGGTTGGCCCATAGATATTCAAAGGGAGGGGCATATTAAGGGAGCCGTGGATTTCCCTGAAAGCTGGTTTTCCCTTATAGAGAGGGATAAGGAACTCTCAAAGGAGCTTCAGAGAAGAGGAATCCATAGCGACAAGACCCTCATCCTCTACACCAGATATGGAGGTGTGGATGATAGGATAATCCAGAGGCTCACCTCCCTTGGATATGAAGATGTTGCTGTACTAGAGGGAGGTATCAAGAAGTGGGCTGCAGACAAAAAACTGCCCATGGAAAAACTTAAAAACTATGAGATCTATGTATATCCCCAGTGGATCGATGACCTGAGAGCAGGGAAGAAGGTGGCAAACTACGATGGAAGGCCCTTTATTATTTTAGAGGTAAGTTACAGACAAAAACCTGCAGGACAGATCCCAGGGTCAATCCACATAGATGATTCCCTGAACCACCTGAGAGGTGAAAGAAACTTCCTCAAGTATAGGAATATTCCCCTTGAGGTAAAGTCCAAGTTCTGGAACAGGCCCTCCGACAAAAAGATCGAAGAGACCCTTTTAAGCCTTGGAATAACTAAGGATACAATGGTTATCCTCTACGGTCCCAACCTTCTGGCAGCAAACAGGTGTGCAGCAGTGATGAAGTATGCTGGGGTAGAGGATATAAGAATCCTCAACGGAGGAAGTAAGAGGCTGGAGACTGAAAACTACCCCTTTGTTCAGGGTTATGCTTCTCCTAAGCCAGCTAAGGATTTCGGAGCACAGATACCGGTGAACCCTGAGGTCTTAATTGATTTTGAGGATGAGATGAGGATAATGAAGTCAACTAACAGTGTGGTAGCTTCCATCAGAAGCTGGAAGGAGTATATAGGAGAGGTTACAGGTTATACCTATATAGATGACAAGGGGGATATTGCCGAAGCCAGATTTGGTTATGCCGGTTCCGATCCCTACCATATGCAGGATTACAGAAATGTGGACAATACTATGTTTAACTACAAGGTTATAGAGGAGAGATGGAACAGATGGGGGATTACCCCTGAAAGAGAGGTGGCTTTCCACTGTGGTACTGGATGGAGAGCCAGCGAGACCTACTTCTATGCCCTTTCCATGGGATGGGAGAATATTCATGTCTACGATGGGGGATGGTATGAGTGGCATATGAAGGATGCTCCACGAAAACCTTTGGGAGTTCCAGAGGATGCTCCAGAAGTTCCAGTGGCAATGTTTTAATAAAAAAGCAGGGGAATTCCCCTGCTTTTTTTATCTAATATCAGCTTCAGATAGCTGAAGTAAAACTTTTATTTAAACTATCTAAACCTTCAAGAGAAAGTTAATCCTCCTTCATACTTTACTACCCTCTACTTGAAGGACATTCCTCTATTCAGCCTCTCCCTCATCTCAGATACCTCTACTCCCTGCTCGCCTGCTACCTCCTTGAGGGTATCCTCTGGATATACTTCCCCCGGTATCTCCAGTATCTCGACTATCTCTTGGAAGCTTAGACCAGTATAATCAGAAACCTCAGCCAGGGTCATCCTTCCCCTTAATGTTGCGCTCTCCTTTAACCTACCTTCCACTACCTTCTCCACCTCCTTAGATGTAAGAGCAGCTACAACCTCACCTATCTGATCGTGATCAAACTCAATCCCGGCAGCTTCAAGAACTTTCTCACTGTTTTTTATGGTAGTTTCAGGGGGGAGCTTCTCCATAGTGGTTCCAAGCTCAAGATACAGCCTCTCCAATGGTACATCAAACCCCTCTGCTACCTCCTCTATACTCATCCATCCCCTGATATTGTCGGGATTTCCCCTTAAAACTCCCTCTAAAGTATTAGGGCCACTTTGATAGATCCCCGTTATCTTAGTTACCAGAATTATTCCAAGGAATAAGCCTACTCCTGCTACTCCTGCCCTTCTGCCGCTCATCCCCTTCCCTGCAACACTTGCCTCCAGAGAGTTTTGCACAGTGGGACATGCCTCAACACACTTCATGCAGCTTAGACACTCTCCCTTGGTGTCCGCCCTTTCACTGGAAGATATATCCAGAGCCGCAGGACAGCTCCTGTCACACATTTTACAATCTACACATGAACTCTTTTTCCTCTTGATCTTAAAAAAAGAAAACCTTCCAACTATGGAGTAGTAAGCTCCCAGGGGACAAAGGTACCTGCAGAACAACCTCTCATAGAAGACTGAGCTCAAGAGCATAGCCACCAATATTCCAAATCCCACTGCATACTCTTTCAGCAGCTCCTCCATCCCCGCTGCAATGTGGCTGTAGGCAACAAATGGATCCATAGAGTTTATTACCAGCTGCCCTGTTCTCCATGTAAAATATATTATCCCAAGAAGAACTACATACTTCATATACCTCAGGGAACCATCCCACTCCCTGGAAATAGTGTACCTTCTCTTAAAGATCTTCATCCCCAGCCTTCCAAAGAGATCCTGAAGGGTTCCCAGAGCACATATCCATCCGCAGAAAATCCTTCCAAAAATAAGGGTTAAAACCGTACTTCCCACTGCAAAGACGATATTGGAATAAAATACCTTTTTGATAAACTCCCCCTTAGTTACAAGGGAGTAGAAGCTTTCCAGGGCACCAAAGGGACACAGGGCATGTACCGAAGCCACTCCATCTATCCCTCCACCTATCCTCTGGTGTAAGATCCCTATTACCGTTACAAATAACAGCACCCCCATTTGAACCGCCCATCTGATATTTCTTGTTTTAGCAAGCATTCTCTACCTCCGATCATAAAATTTTCATACCCTTTCAAGAAAATCTACCTCCTCCATGTGACAGTATTGTGACACCTCTGTGGAATTCCTCTTCAAAATCACACACTTTCTCACCATATACCAGCACTTAAAAAAAAGACCGGGGTTATCCCCGCTCTCTCTTCACTGATATTATTTCTATCCTCTATCTCTAGATACCTGGATAAGCCCAGATCCCAGATGTCCTCATAAGGTCCCTGTATACAACCAGGTGCTCACTCTGGGAAACCTTTTGTGCTTCCTCTACAGAATCGTAGTCCAGATAAACCAGGTTGGTAAACTCTAAATCCATACCCTCATTTAAAGTTGCTTCCTTAAACACTGAAAGCCCCCTTCTGATATGGCTGGCGCTGGTAATTAAGGTTACATTCTCAGCGCCTATCTCCTTCAGTCTCATAGAGGAGTAGGTAGCATTTTCAAAGGTATCCTTGGCCTGGTCATCCATGTGGACCTTTTCAGGGGAGATTCCCTTCTCCACAAGTCACTTCTTCATGAGATATGCCTCGGTTACTCCGGCCTAAAGTAAGGCCGTAATGAGTTATTCAACTAACCACCAAAAACGTCGAATGAGTACCCGAATCCTGCTCCATACATAGTTTCCGATCCATCTGAAGTTGCAACATTTGCGTTTACTCTGAAATTTTCTGTAGGCTGTACAGCTACTCCAACTGCCACCGCCTGAGAATTTCCATATCCACCAAGGCCAGCTCCTACTCCGACTCTTCCGGACTTCATTTCTGGATATACTATTGAAGCCATTGCAGCAGATGAAGCAAATCCTCTGTTCATTTCATTTTCGAGGCTATTAACCTTGCTCTCTACTCTATCGATTCTTCTTGAATTATTGGCGATTTCACTTCTGTTGTTATCGATTCTAGTGCTGTTATTTCTTATATTAGTTTTATTTATATTTATATCTCCAGTATTCTTATCTATCTTCCTACTATTTTTATCTATATTATCTGAATTCTTAGATATCTTTGTATCTGTATCGTCTGATTTTGCAACTGTATACCTCTGTAGAGCTTTTATCATCTCTCTGTTTCTGTCTGCTTTTACAACCTTAACTTCTCCAGATCCACTTCTACTTCTCGTGTTTACGCTCTCATATACTGCCTCATCATGCTCATGTAAAGTTGCTATATTCTTTTCAATCTTTGCGTCTTTTTCCTTAAGTTCTTCATCTGTTGCCTTTAATTTTTTATCTGCTTCTTCAAGTTTAACAACTGATTTACTTATAATCTCATCTCTTCTAGCAGATTCCACTTTATGTACATCTAACTCATCATTTATCATAGATATTTCAGCTGAGTTTTCTATAACCTTGCCATTTACTCTTGATATTTTATCTTTATTATCTGCAACCAATTCATTATTAGCTGTTATTGCTTCTCCATTTTTAGAGATTGCTGAACTGTGACCATCAATTTTGTTTTCGTTAGATTTAGCTACATTCCAAGTTTCCATAAGACCTTCTCTATTTGTCTCTGAATAATCTTTAAGGTCATTTAGGCTCCTTGAATTATTAGATATATCCTTCCTATTACCAATAATCTTAGACTCATTTCCTTTTACAGACTCATGTGCCTCCTTAAGGCCTTCTCTGTTTACTTCTGAGTAATCCTTTAGAACCTCTATCGATACTTTATTATCAGCAACTTTCATGTTAACGTCAGATATTTTAGAATTTGTTATTTTAGATTCATCTTTAATAACCTCTATTTCAGCAGCATTACCTATCACTTTCCCATTTACACGAGATATCTTATCAGTATTATTAACAATCATATCGTTATTAGTTGCTATTGAAGAACTATTCTTTGATATCGTTGATGAATGTACGCCAATTTTAACTTCATTTTTGGCAGCAACTGTAGCTACACTTGAAGTATAGTCATGATTATCTTTTATTCCTTTTGCATTGATTTCTGTTCTCGCAGTATTAGAATCTATAACTCCAATTGTTTTTTCATATTTATTTTTTACATCTTCCTTTATATCCTTAATTTCTCTTGTATGTTTAATTATTAAACCGCTATGTTCTTCTATTGATCCTGCATTTGTTTCTATTAAACTTTTATTTTCTCTTGTTGATACTTTATTAGCTTCTGCAAGGTTATTTACAGTTAAAATCTTCCCATCCTGAATCGTGTTTGCGTGATTATTCTTTTCAATTTCCTTAGTATTTTTATCGATAAGATTTTTGTAGTCTTTTATGGTACCTGTATTTCTTTCTATTTTTTTCTCATGATCGTCTAATCTTCCTTTATTTTTAGAGATAGCCTCTCCATTATCGGAAATCTTATCTCCATTTGAAGAATTTTTATCTATTGTTATTTTATACTTTGCAAGCGTTGTATTTATATTTGTAATGGATTCAGAGTTGCCCTCTATAATACTATCTTTCTCTTTTAATCCATTTGCTAATCTATCTTTAAGATTATCTATTTCTGTATCATGACCATCCAGTCTTGAATATACATCTGAAAAACTGTCATCAGAATTAGCCTTATTTATATCTATTTTAGTATATATATCCCTATGATCATGAGTAACACTCCCAGCTGTACTTAATTTGTCATTAAGGTCTTTTATCCCTTTCTCATTATCTCTAACTTTTTTATCAAGTTTGTCAATTTTTCCTTCAAGCTCTTTATCCTTACTTGCTGATTCCTTTGATAATTTATTAAGGCCTCTAGTGTTACTTTCTACCTTTTTAGAATCTACATTGCTTGTTATTCTACCGATCTGTTTTTCTAATGCTGTAATCCTTTCATCATTTTCATGTGGTATCCCCTTTCCATAAGCAGCCTCTCCTGTCATAGCCCCTGCTAATAATAATGCTCCAATCAATAGCCTCTCTCTTATTCTCATAATATCTCTCCTTTTTCTAATTAACTTCTCCACCAAGATAAAATTAATTCAATTTTTTGTACTAGTAAAACTATCTACTAGTATCTTTTGCCTATAAGACTTTTTAATCTTAAATGCATAGGCTGTTGCAAAAGTATTGTATAATTTTCAATATTGCAATGGCCTTTTCTATTGTAAATAATAATATCTTTAAACTAACATTAAAAAACTTCCTGCTTAGCCCTCTAACTCTATGATTATCAAT
>NZ_BSDY01000048.1 GCF_027925155.1 Propionigenium maris DSM 9537
GCCCCCTGGGAGGATAGGAACTTGCCAAGCAAAGACGCTTCCATAGCTCAGTTGGTAGAGCGCGCGACTGTTAATCGCGTTGTCGCAGGTTCGAGCCCCGCTGGAAGCGCCATTTTTATTTTTTGGAACTTTTTAAGAAATTATGAGAATAAGTAATTAATCTAAGATGGAATAATTATAGAAGCATAGGCCAATAGATGGTCTTTTTTATTTGGAATAGATATGTATACTTACAATAATAAAAGCAGGAGACCCTTAGGTCTCCTTTTTTTTATTATTAAAGAATGTATAGAATTTATAAAATATTTACCTGAATCACTCAGTATTCCGATTGATTATTAGGTGCAACATCATGCTGCTTTTTATTCAAAGGAAAATCTATAGAAATAGGAGATATTTCCCGGATGCTGATAGTATCCATTAACGTTATTTCCTGCTCCAGATGAAACAAGGGTAAAGTAAACTGGTATTGCAGGTACCTCCTCATTTAAGATCTCCTGAACCTGGAAGTAGAGATCCTTTCTGAGCTCCTGGTCTGTGGTGGATTTTGCATCTTCCAGCAGCATATCTACCTGAGAATCTTCAAAGAAGGTTCTGTTTCCAGAGCCGCCTACCTGGGAACTATGGAAGTTAGGGTATAGACCATAATCACCATCACCTGTGGATGGAGACCAGCTCATAATAAACATATCTGTATCGCCATTACCTGTAGTCTGAAGGAAGGTTCCCCACTCGATCTGCTCGATAGTTAGATCGATTCCCAGCTCCTTCCAGTTAGCCTGGGCAACCTGGGCAATTTCTGTAGCGGAATCTCCGGCAGTTGTAATCTTAAAGGAAAGGTTTTCATATCCACTCTCCTCTAAAAGCTCCTTTGCAGCTTCTAGGTTATAGTCGTAGTGAGTAAGCTCGTTCTTGTCTCCATGACCAAAAACTGGTGGCGCAAGGAAGGTGTGAGCTTTCTCAACGGTCCCCATAAGAAGGGAGTCGATAAGGGATTCTCTGTCCAGTCCCTGGAGGAGAGCTTGTCTCACCCTTTTATCCTGAAGGGGGCCACTCTTGGTATTCAAACCAATATAACTTACCCCCAATCCATCGGCCATATGAATTTCAGAACCCTTATTGCCCTCTAACATCTTTCTAGAGAAGGGGGTGAGATCGGCAGCAATATCGATCTCACCGGTCTCCAGTCCTATCACCTTGGAGTTCTCCTCGGGAACAGCTTTTATCAGGACATAGGGGATAGAGGGTTCTCCTCTAAAGTAGTCTGTATTTTTTTCTAATTTAACAAAGTTCCCAGCCTGCCACTCAGCCAACTTATAGGCTCCAGTTCCCACTGGAGACTGGCCATAGTTTTCACCGCCTGCAAGGGTAGCCTTCTTATTGAGGATGGAAGCTGATTTATGGCTCAGGTTATAGAGAAGAGCTCCAAAGGGTTCCTCTGTTTTAATAACAACGGTGAGGTCATCTGGAGTTTCAATATCTGTAATAGGTTTATAGAGGTGGGCAACTGTGGGAGACTCTTGGGCCCTCTTTATTGAAAAGTAAACATCTTCAGATGTAAGGGGCTCTCCATTGTGAAATTTAACACCCTCTCTCAGGTGGAACACAGTGGTATGGTCGTCTATCTGCTCCCAGCTTTCTGCAAGACCTGGAATCAACTTCATATTCTCATCGATCTCCAAAAGACGATCATAGATCTGAGTCATAGCTCTCTGGCAGTATAGGCTTGTAGTTTTATGGGGATCCATGGTTTTAGGATCGCTCAGCTGAGCCAAAACTATGGTATCTTTTTTACCTGAAGCAGTGTTTTCCTTGGACTGGTTACCGCATCCAGCGGCAATAAGTGTAGCTGTGATCAATGCAACTTTAAAGAATTTTGTGTTCATAGCTTTCCTCCAGAAGTATATAGTTAGGTTAAATTGCTACAAGTATACTCAAAGATATCAAATAAACGAATAGCTGACTCTAGATTTAAGCATAAATTAAGTAAGGGAAAGTTTAGAAGTAAAAAGGGAGTGCAATGCACTCCCTTAAAGAAAAATACCAGTTATTATGAAAAGAAGACCGATTATAGTCGAGATCAATATAGATTCTCCCAGTACAATGCTCAAAACCATGAGGGAGAGAAACGGAATGAGGTAGATAATCTTAGCAAGGGCTGCCTTACTCTTGGAGAGAGACATAGCCTTTCCCCAGGCAAGGAAAGCAATCCCCATCTCGCATATTCCAATGTAGATTGCAGCGCTTATACCCTTTGTGGTTAATCCCAGCTCTCCTGGAGCAAAGAGGTGAAACAGAGTAAGGGCTGTACCTATAAAGGTAAAGTTCAGGAAGTTCTTTATTACCTCCTCTCTCCTATCCCTTACATTTAAAAGCCAGTATGATGCCCATACAAAGGCGCAGAGAAGGGCAAGGGCTACTCCCTTTGGATCTGAAAGTTTAAATTCCAGGATATTTCCTTTGGTAGAGATAAACATAACCCCCAGGAAACTCAATCCTATTCCCAGCCACTTTCTCAGGGAGAGCTTCTCCTTTAAAAATACAACTGAGAGAATTGTAAGCATGATGGGCCAGGTGTATGAAAGGGGCTGAGCCTCCTGAGCCGGGATCAATTTATAAGCTTTAAAGAGCAGGATATAGTATAGCAGAGGATTAACTGTGGACATAAACAGTGAGTTAAATAAGTCCTGGGGCTTTTGTTCCCTTAACTCCCCTAACCTTCCCTCGGCCAGTATAAATACAAACATAATGCTTGCAGATGTGAGGCTGGCTATATTTATAATAAGAGGAATACTCATATATTTAAGGGCTATGGTAAAGGCTGTGGCTGCTGTGGACCAGAGTAACACAGACATACCGGCGAAAAAGTAGGGATTACGAAAGAGTGATTTTGGTCTCTCAAATACAAGTAATTTCATTTTACAACCTCCTAAGTTTTATTATCTCAGGGGATTCTATAATAAAAACAGAAAAAAGACAATAATTATTTAAAGTTAATTTTATAACTTAGAAGGCTTTGGAAACCTTGGTTTTCAAGGGAGGAGAATGGATAACGATATTTTGGGAATAGAGAAAATATGTTATAATGTATGATATATAAATTTGGAGGTAGGAATGAAGTTAATAGTTGGTTTGGGAAATCCCGGAAGGGAATATGATAAAACAAGGCACAATATCGGGTTTGATGTGATAGATATGCTTGCAGAGGATCTTGGAGTGGCAAACTTCAGAGAGAAGTTTCAGGGACTTGTGGGAGAGGCTAGTATAGGGGACGAGAAGGTATTTTTATTAAAACCACAGACCTATATGAACCTCAGTGGAAACTCCATAAAGGAAGTAATGAGCTTCTATAAATTGGATCCAGCAGAGGACCTTATAGTGATATATGATGACATGGATCTTCCCCTTGGTCAGTTAAGGATAAAGGTAAAGGGAAGTGCAGGGGGACATAACGGAATAAAATCTATCATCTCCCACCTGGGACCAGACTTCTTTAGGGTAAAGTGTGGAATAGGCAAGGCAAAGAGAAGAGAGGAAACAGTAAGCTTTGTTTTGGGGGGGTTCTCCAAGGATGAGATGAAGGAGGTAGAACCTCTTATGGAGGATGCGGCCAAAGCGGCTAAATCCCTTGTTACAGCTAAAAATATAGACAGGGTAATTCAAAAATTTAACAAGAAAAAATAGAGGTATCGGAATGTTAACCATTTCTTTACAAGACAGTTAAACAAAATAATAAAAAAATATCTAGCAGCTTTTTATAAAAAGAGCTGCTTTTATTTTACTTAACTGTATTTACCCTTATAAAACAAGGGTTACGGTTAATTTGAAACCCAAAAAAAATTAAAAAATAATCAAAACTTTGATTTACAAAGTAGAAAATGAAAAAAGTAACACCATTTATTGTTGTATTGTCGTATATTGTGTGCTAGAATTATATTAAAAAGTTTATTAAAGTATTTCATATATACTTAACATTTTTATAAAAAGAGAGGTGTTGAAATGAACCTGTTTACATTCAGAGGGGGGGTACATCCTCCAGAGAATAAACTTCAGACGGAAAATCTAGCAACTGAAGTTTTTAGCGCATCAAAGATGCTCTATGTACCGATGTTACAACATATTGGGGCACCGCTAGAGCCAACGGTAAAAATTGGGGAAAAAGTATTAAAGGGTCAAAAGATAGGAGATTCAGAAGCATTCGTATCATCTCCTGTACACTCACCAGTAAGTGGAACTGTAAAAAAGATCGAAGTTATGCCATTTCCGCTAAGTGGTAAGGTAACAACTGTGGTAATTGAAAATGATGAGCAAGAGGAGTGGGCAGAGCTGACTAAGCTTGAAAACTGGGAAGCTGCCAGCAATGAAGAGATCCTTGCAATGATAAGGGAGAAGGGAATTGTAGGAATAGGGGGAGCTTGTTTTCCTACCCACATTAAACTAAATCCTCCAAAGGATGTAAAGATCGATACACTTCTTCTAAATGGTGCTGAGTGTGAGCCATACCTAAACTCGGACAACAGATTGATGCTTGAGGAGCCTCATAAGATAATAGAGGGAATCAAGATCATCATGAAGGTGCTAGGTGTAGAGAAAGCTCATATAGGAATAGAGGACAATAAGCCTGAAGCAATTGCATCTATGAAGAAGGCCTGTGAGGGAACTAAGATAGAGGTAGCTATGCTTAAAACTCAATACCCACAAGGGGGAGAGAAGCAGTTAATTAAGGCTGTTCTAGACAGAGATGTACCAAGTGGGGGACTACCATCAGCAGTGGGAGTTGTAGTTCAGAACACAGGTACAGCAGCAGCAATCTATGAGGGGCTTCTAGAGGGAACACCTATTATAGAAAAGATAGTAACAGTATCTGGATTAGCAGTTGGCAAGCCAATGAACCTAAAGGTAAGAATTGGAACTATGTTCAACGAGATACTGGATTACGCAAATACTAACAGAGATCAAATAGAGAAGCTTGTAATGGGTGGACCTATGATGGGAATGGCTCAACCAATTGAACAGGTACCGGTAGTGAAGGGAACTTCAGGACTACTGGCTCTTACTAAGGATGAGACCAATCCATACAAGCCAAAGTCTTGTATCGTGTGTGGAAAGTGTATCAAGGCATGTCCTATGAACCTTCTTCCTAATATGTATGCTAAGCTAGCAAGGTTTAAAAGATGGGAGGAGATGGGAGAGTTCCATCTAATGGACTGTATTGAGTGTGGATCATGCTCATATATCTGTCCAGCAAACAGACCATTAACTGAAGCAATAAAGATTGGTAAAGCAAAGCTAAGAACACTTAAAAAGTAATCAATAGGAGGAAATGAAGTGGAAAGACTATTAAAGATGGGTCCATCTCCACATATAAGAACCAAGGAAAGAGTAGAGGACGTAATGTATGATGTAGTTATAGCACTACTGCCAGCCCTAGCTGCGGCAACTTATGTTTTCGGATTAAGAGCTCTTACAGTTACAGCAGTAGCGGTTCTGTCTTGTATGGGAACGGAGTGGATCTTTCAGAAAGCTATGAAGCAAGATATAGCAATATTTGATGGAAGTGCAATAATTACAGGAATATTATTTGCCTTTGTGGTACCTGCTTACATGCCTTTACAGTATGTTGTTGCCGGATCATTTGTATCCATTGCTCTTGGTAAGATGATCTTTGGAGGACTTGGACACAACATATTCAACCCTGCCCTTGTGGGAAGAGCTTTTGTACAAGCTTCTTGGCCTGTGGCAATAACAACATTTGCCTATGACGGTAGTGCTGGTGCAACAGTTCTAGATGCAATGAAGAGAGGTCTTCCTCTAGATTCATCGCTGCTTCAGGGTGGAAATCCATATGTACAGGCTCTAATCGGAAGAATGGGAGGATGTCTTGGTGAGACATCAGCTATAGCTATATTATTGGGTGGAGCTTACCTTATCTATAAGAAGCAGATTGACTGGAAGGTACCAGCAATTATAATCGGTGTAGTGGCAGCTATAACTGCAGTGGCAGGAGCCAATCCATTACTTCACATGCTTTCAGGAGGACTATTCCTAGGAGCATTCTTCATGGCTACAGATATGACAACAAGCCCAGATACAGACAAGGGTAAGATCTTCTATGCTGCTGGAATAGGTATCCTTATTGCAATGATCAGATTAAAGGGTGGATATCCAGAGGGAACAGCTTTTGCTATCCTTATCATGAATGGAGCGGTACCACTAATCAATAAATATACAGTACCTAAGAAGTTCGGGGAGGTGGCAAAATAATGAATAGATTAATACATTATGGAGCTGTCCTATTAACAATAGCAGCAATTTCAGCAGGAATACTGGCTAAGGTAAATACCCTGACAGCGCCGGTAATCGCTGAAAATGCAATGAAAGCAGTAAACGTTGCAAGAAAGGAAGTTCTTCCAGAGGCAAATACCTTTGACGGAGAGGCACTTGTAAGCGAAGATCTTGAGTTCGTACCTGGTGCCAATGAAGCTGGCGAGATAGTTGGTTACGTTGTAACAGTTTCTCAAAATGGATATGCTGGACCAATAAACTTTGTTCTAGGATTTGATGTAGACGGAGATATCACAGGTCTTAATGTAATCAGTAACACAGAGACACCTGGACTTGGGTCTAAGATAACAAACCCTGAGTGGCTAGCACTTTGGAAGGGTAGAGATTCAAGCTATGAGTTTGATAAGGGTGTAGATGCCTTTGCCGGTGCAACAATTTCTCCAGAGGCAGTATACACTGGTATGATGAGAGCTCTAAATACCTATGAAGAGGTGAAGAACTAATGGAGAATAAATCACTAAAAGTATTAACTCAAGGGATAGTAAAGGAAAACCCTGTATTTGTACTTCTACTAGGGCTATGTCCTACACTGGGAGTAACAAGTTCAGCTATAAACGGTATGGCAATGGGACTGGCTACTATGGCGGTACTTATTTGCTCAAATATGATAATATCAGCTGTGAAAAACCTGATTCCAGCAAAGGTAAGAATACCTGCTTACATCATGGTAATAGCTTCTCTAGTAACTATAGTAGAGATGATGATGAATGCATATATGCAGGATCTTTACGCAGTACTAGGACTGTTTATACCACTAATCGTAGTAAACTGTCTTGTACTTGGAAGAGCTGAGAGTTTTGCATCTAAGAACGGGATCTTTATGTCTCTACTAGATGCTATAGGTAATGGTCTTGGATTTACTCTAGCACTTACTGTGCTTGGTGCAGTGAGAGAAGCACTAGGAAATGGTTCATTCTTTGGAATTTCATTTGTGCCTGAAACTTTCAGTCCACCACTATTATTCGTACTTGCTCCAGGAGCGTTCATAACTATCGGAGCTATAATCGGTTTCCAGAATTACATGAAGATGAAAAAGATAGAAAAGACAGTGGAGGTGTAGCTAGGTGGATTTAGGAAATTTAATTTCAATAGTAATAGGAGCTATATTTATCAATAACTTTGTATTTGCTAAGTTCCTAGGTATCTGTCCATTCATGGGAGTATCTAAAAAGGTTGAGTCTTCAATTGGAATGGGAATGGCGGTAGCCTTTGTAATGACCCTAGCATCAGCTGTAACATGGTTAATATACTACTTTATGCTTGTACCATTTGGACTTGAGTATCTACAGACGATCATGTTTATCCTGATCATAGCTTCCCTAGTACAGTTTGTAGAGATGGCGATACAGAAGACATCTCCAAGCCTATATAAGGCACTGGGAGTATTTCTTCCCCTAATCACAACTAACTGTGCGGTACTGGGAGTAGCTATTCTAAATGTTCAGGAAGGGTTTAACTTCATCGAAACAATTATAAACAGTTTTGCTGTGGCAGTAGGATTTACTTTAGCACTAATACTTCTTGCGGGAATCAGAGAGAGATTGGAATATGCAGATGTACCTAGACCGTTTCAGGGGGTACCAATTGCATTTGTTTCTGCAGGTCTTTTAGCAATGGCGTTTATGGGATTCGCAGGAATGCAAATCTAGATTTTTGGGAGGTTAGTATAAAATGGGAACAATTATAATACCTATTTTAATATTGGGGGGAGTTGGACTTGTAATGGGTCTATTCCTGGCCTTCGCTTCAAAAAAGTTTGAGGTAGAGGTAAATCCCAATGTTGAAAAGATAATGGAAGTACTACCTGGGATAAACTGTGGAGCATGCGGGTTCCCGGGATGTAGTGGATATGCAGAGGCTATAGCTTTAGAGGGGGCAGAGATTACAGCATGTGCTCCTGGCGGAGGAAGCGTAGTAGAGGGGATCGCAGAGATCATGGGAATGACTGCAGATACCTCTGGAGAAAAGATTGTAGCAAGAGTTGCTTGTCAGGGAGACAAGACAAAGGTTGGAAAGTTATATGACTTCGACGTAGAGCTAAAGAGCTGTGCTACAGCAATGCTTTACTTTGGTGGAGACAAGTCGTGCTGGCACTCTTGTCTAGGATATGGTGACTGTGCTGGAGTATGTCCAGTGGATGCCATTGAGATCACTGAGGGCGGAATAGCTCTTGTGGATGAGGATAAGTGTGTATCTTGTGGAAAGTGTGCTAAGGAGTGTCCAAAGAGAGTTATAAAGATGGTTCCTCAAAGTCAGAAGGTAACTGTTTGCTGTTCTTCTAGGGAGAAGGGAGCAGTTGCAAGAAAGAACTGTAGCGTAGCTTGTATTGGATGCGGAATGTGTCAGAGAGCTTGTCCAGTGGATGCAGTAGAGGTAAAGAACAACCTGGCAACAATCGATGCAGAGAAGTGTATCGAGTGTGGTCTATGCGCTATTAAGTGTCCTACAAATGCTATTATTAATACTTCTAGGGAGATAAGGAAGGCAGAGGTAATAGAGGAGAACTGTATCGGATGTACAGCTTGCGGAAGAGTTTGCCCAGTGGATGCGATAGAGGGTGCTGTTAAGGAAAAGCACAAGGTAATAGAGGAAAAGTGTATTGGATGTCAGCTTTGCTACGATAAGTGTAAGTTCAATGCTATAAAGATAAATGTAACTGAAAAATAGAATCTAAAGACCAGCCTGTGAGGCTGGTCTTTTTTAATATATGAAAGCAATAAAGATACACTAAAATTACAATAAAGAAGAAGGAAAAACAATACTTTATAGAACCACGAGAAGCCGTTGCCTGGTTAAAAATAATACATGTTAAATTTTTTGTCAATTAACAAACAGTGCTATACGTCAATAAAATCAATAACTTTAACTTTAATGAGCTGTAAATGAACAAAAAAAGTCTAAAAAAATAAAAAAAGTATTGACGATTTATCGTAATAGTGATATTATATATCTTGTCCGCGAGGGAAACTGAAGCGAACGAGTCAAAGGACATTAGCAATTAAATAGAGAAGATAAGTCAGAAAGACGAAATGATTTTTTAATCAATTCGCA
>NZ_BSDY01000049.1 GCF_027925155.1 Propionigenium maris DSM 9537
AGTTTGAGGTATATACATTACTGGTCATATCCTTTCGAGTAGAATTTTGTGTGGTAACTCAATTATTACTCTATATTGGATATGATTTTTAATTTTTTGTGAATTACTTTTGCAACACTCTATTAAATGCAATCTATATTAAGAAGCCGATCAGATTTTGACCTGAAGTTCCTCCTAAAAAATTCCCCAGCGTAATCATCTTGAAGAAAAATTTCAGATACCTCCTCTAAAGAAAAATAGATAAATTATCATCTATAGATATTGATTATCCTTGGCTTACTGAACGTAATAATGATATAGTTTGTATTTAAGAATGTAGAGTCTATCATAACAGGTGTTATTTAGTCCAGTATAATTTAAATTTTGTTAAATATAAATGAACTAAAACGGCTTTAAATACAACTTATTTATCTCAAAATAGCTTAGTGATTCAACTATTTTCAGTACATTAAAATACCCAGGAAGGGTTAGTTATTAAAACTAACCCTTCCTGGGTAAATAGGTTTTTAAGGTCTTTTGATAAATTCTCTCATCTATTGCAAACATAGTTCTTAACTACACTTACTTAAGGTAATATTCAAATAGCTGCAATTAAAATTCTAGAAAACTCTATAATCTTCTAACAATTACTTCACCTAAAGGAATACCCTTATGAGGAAGGTAGTCAGGATAAGCATGAAGGCCCCTCCTATTCTGGAAGATATCTGGGCAAAGGGCATGAGAGACATCCTGTTGGCAGCTGATAGTACCGCCACATCTCCCGTTCCCCCCATGTTTGCCATACAGAGCCCCGCCGTAATAGCTCCCTCTATTGCATAGAATCCAAAGAGGTGACCTACCACAGCGCATCCCACAACTGCCCCTATTAGGGTAGTCAGAATAAGGATCAGGTATGTTGGAGTAAAGGCAGATATTACCGCATCTAAGCTAGTATATGCAACTCCGATTCCCACAAGAAGAGCAGGAGTAAAGTTCTTCATTATAAACCCAAACCACTGGGCAGCACACTGCTCATACTCTCTAGGAATAACTCCAAGTGCCTTGGCAGCAGCCACAGAAAGGATCATAAGGGCATATGGGTGAAGGGCTATAAACTTTGCCAGTACAGATCCGAAGATGAAGAATGATGTGGCAAATAGCAGTCCCTTTCCTA
This sequence comes from Propionigenium maris DSM 9537, assembly GCF_027925155.1. GTDB lineage: Bacteria > Fusobacteriota > Fusobacteriia > Fusobacteriales > Fusobacteriaceae > Propionigenium > Propionigenium maris. Next base: position 1,154 of record NZ_BSDY01000049.1, read on the forward strand.
ATACCTCAGCAGTAAGGGGGATAAACTCCTCCTCGGTCTCTACCTCTACCTCAGCTCCCTTTAGCAGCTTCCCCTCTCCGCTCAGCTCACTTCTCTTCTTTCCCAGCTTATTGAGAAGTCCTCCCATAACAATAGCCACAGCATTTCCAAGGGCTACTGCAGGCACCATAAGGGACAGTAGCTCTGCCGGATCTTTTTGCATAGCATCTCCAAAGATCTGTGCAAGGGGAACAGCACCAGCACCCATTCCTCCTCCCATAATAGGAACAGCTATATAAAATACCGCCTGAGTAAATCCATATCCCAGGACACTTCCCATGACCCCAGTAAGGAGTATTGCACAGGCCACTCCCCCTACAATTACTGGAAGATACCTCAGGGAAGCCTTTATCAGGAGGTCTCGGCTCATCCCCAGGATACTCCCTGTGATAAGAGCTGCTATGTAGAAGTTAAGAAATCCCTCTCCCTTCATAAAGGAGGTTATAATAGCTGCTGTACTCTCAGGTATTACCCCATAGCTTATAAATGCTGCAGCTCCGAAGATGGCAACTATAGGCCCTCCTCCAAAGTAGTCCTTCACTATTGGAGTTCTGTTACCTATCTCATTTAGAATTGCCCCCATGATCATCAGCAGTGGAAAAGCTCCCAGCATTCCCTTAGGCAGAGCCCCCATATACATAGCCCCAACTACAACTATTGTCATGGGGATAAAAAACTTCATCTCTATTCCCGCCAGCTTAAAAGCCTCTTTATTTAATTTACTGTCTATTACACTAGTACTCATAATTTCCCTCCCTTAATTATTTAGATTGTCAACCCTGCTTAAACTAATCTCTTTACCGCTTCTGCAACTGCAGGAGCCACCCTCTTGTCAAAGGCATCTGGTATTATATAGTCGGCTCTCAGCTCCTCCTCAGCAATTATTCCTGCTATCCCCTCAGCAGCAGCCATCTTCATCTCCTCGGTGATCTTCTTGGCTCCTGCATCCAGTGCTCCTCTGAATAGTCCAGGGAATGCAAGGACATTGTTTACCTGGTTGGGGTAATCCGATCTTCCAGTTCCCACTATCTTAGCCCCCGCTTCCAGAGCCAGTACCGGCATGATCTCAGGGGTAGGATTTGCCATGGCAAAGATTACAGAGTCCCTGTTCATAGTCTCCACCATCTCCGCCTTAAGGATTCCAGCTGCCGATACACCGATAAAGATATCTGCTCCTACTACAGCTTCAGCCAGTCCTCCCCTAATATTTTCCCTGTTGGTAATCTCAGAGAGCTCCCTTGTGAGGAAATCATACTCCCTCTCTTCATCCTCCCTTGCAATGATCCCCTCTACATCCAGAGCCAGGATATCAGCCACTCCCAGTTTTTTTACCATCTTGATAATGGAGGATCCAGCTGCTCCGGCTCCGCATACCACTACCCTGGCATCCTTCAGGTCCCTCTTTAAAAACTTGTATGCATTGATTATCCCTGCTACCACCACAATGGCTGTTCCATGCTGGTCATCATGGAATACCGGGATATCCAGCTCCTCCTTTAGTCTGGTTTCTATCTCTACACATCTTGGAGCAGATATATCCTCCAGGTTTATTCCTCCTAGCCCCGGAGCTAAAAGCTTACAGGTTCTCACTATCTCATCTGTATCCTGAGTATCCAGACAAATTGGGATGGAATCCACCCCTCCAAACTCCTTAAGGAGGATTGCCTTACCCTCCATTACAGGAAGTGCAGCTTCTGGCCCTATATTTCCAAGACCTAAAACAGCAGATCCGTCTGTAATTACCGCCACCATATTTCCCTTGGAGGTGTACTTGTATACGTCATCCCTTCTTTCAGCTATCCTTCTGCATGGTTCAGCCACTCCAGGAGAGTATGCTAAACTCAGTTCCTCCTTGTTAGTTATCCCAACCTTGGAAACGACCTCCAGCTTTCCCCTCTTCTCCTCATGAAGCTTTACCGACCTTTCATATACCGACATCTCTCATCCCCCTTCAAATCAACCCAACTAAAACAGTTTTATTTGATCTATTTTAAAACAATCCGATTATAGTATCTTTTTTTTTCAAAAAGAATAATGGAAAAAATATTAAAGAGTTTTTTAAATAAAAAAAGATTGCTAAAAAAATAGCAACCTTGGATTAATTTAAAAGTATTCAGCTGTCAAATCCTTAAATCACAAACTCATAGAGGTACTGAGGACGCCCCACACTTTTATAGCAGAGATGGGACCTTATCCTCCCCAGCTCCACCAGGTGATCCAGATATTTTTTTACTGTAACTATACTGATACTGGTCTCCTCTGAAACCTCCCTCACGCTCCAGCTGTATCCGGTCCTTCCCTTGACAATATTTAATATCCTTGTAAGGGTGGACTGCTGTATTCCCTTCACATTGTTAGCCTTTTTCTTCCCCCTCTTGAGGTAGAAGTGGTCTATCTCGGTCTGGGTAAGCTCCTCCTTCAGTGCAATCTTCTCGCTGTTTACAAGGTATCTGTCCAGAGCCTCCTTTAGCCTGTCAAAGTCAAAGGGCTTTATAAGATAGTCCACTGCCCCCAACTGGAAGGCCTGCTTTATATCCTCAGATGAGTTGGAAGCCGTAACAAATATCACATCACACTTGAGCTCCCTTTCCCTTAGTGTCTTTAAAAACTGCAGACCACTTCTGTCTGGGAGAAACATATCCAGGATAAACAGATCTACCCTGTTCCTCTCTAGATATACCAGAGCTTCCTCAGAGCACCCAAAATCCCCCACTACCTCAAATCCATTTAAAGAATTTATAAACTTTACAGTGAGCATCCTAACCATAGGATCATCCTCTACTATTAAAATCTTCAACACCTTAACCTTCCTCCTTCCACACTACCACAGTAAATACCTTCTCCCCTTCCTCCTGCTCCAGATCTATAGAACCTCTGTAAAAGTTTACCCTCTCAAGTACCAGGGACATCCCCTCTCCCCGGTTTCTTCCCTTGGTGGAGTAGCCCCTTATATAGATGGAGTGGGGTTCTCTAATGGGAACTCCCCTGTCCCTTACCTGGACCTCGATCCTCTCCTCATCCTCATAGAGAAGGATATCTATCCTCCTGTCTGTAGCCAAAGCCGAAGCCTCTATGGCATTCTCCAGAAGGTTTCCTATTATGACGATGAGATCCTGGGTAGTTATATTCCCGTGATCCTCCCATAAAATGGAGTTTCTGTCCACCTCCAGCTCTATGCCCCTCTCCTTGGCTATATTGATCTTCCCTATTATAAGGCCGCTCAGGATAGAGTCCTCCATTGCAGTGACTTCAACCTTCTTTACCGATGAGTTCCCCTGAACCTCCTGGATAAACTTTTTAGCTTCCTCTACCTCATTCAAGGAAAGGAGTCCGGATATCACATGAAGCTTGTTTTTAAACTCATGGATATTGGCTCTCAGAGACTCTATGACGAGATTAACTCCTGTGATCTCCTCAGCCTTCTTAGTTACCTTCCGGCTGTCCTTTATAGTCAGGATAATTCCAATGGGAACTCCCCTTTTAAATAGAGGAATCAGGGATACAAAGGCACCCTTGGACCCTATCATTATCTCCCTGTCATAGATAGGAACAAAATCCCCTATCACTCCCTCTATCAGTCCTCTCAGAGGTCCCTCTGCTACCCCTCCCAGTATCTCTTCAGCAGCCTCATTCTTCTTGGTATATCTTCCCTCTAGGTCGATGGTGGCTATCCCCTCCTCCAGGGTTTCAAAGATAGACTGATTTTCCTCATAGAGGTTACAGATCTCCCTGGGTTCTAAGCCCTTCAACTCACTCTTAATGCTCCTTGCCAGGAGGAGAGCAGCTGTATAGATGAGGGTGAAGGTAACCAGTATAATAAGGGAGATATAGAGGAGGGTATCCTTATTACCCTTGTCTATCTTCCAGTAGAGCTTTCCCACCATTACAAATCCAATCTGTTCCCCCTTATAGTAGATGGGAGTAAATCTTCTCAGAGCAGGCCCCAGGGTCCCCCGGGCTCTTGAAAAATAAGAGGTTCCCTTCTCGATAACCTCCCTCTCATCTCCCCCTACAAAGTTTTGACCGATGAGGCTGGGATTTACATGGGAGTATCTTTTTCCGGTAATATCTGTAACTACCACCATATCTATCTCATCCAGGCTCTTAACTACCTTCTCCACCTTTCTCTGGATCTTCTCACTTCTCTTGGAGGCGAGGTTTTCCTGGATAAAATCATCGTTGGAGATTAAAAAAGCAACGTTGGAGAGGTTTTTTCTTGTCTCCAGGTCTGCCCTCTTAAGCTGGTATCTTCCAAAGATCAGCAGAAAGACAGTAAATCCAACCAGAAGAAGGGTAAATATATAGGCTCTTATCTTCTTTTCTAAAGTCATATTCTTCATATCCTTACCAATATTTTATAGGCAAAATGGATCCTGGCTACCTACAATTAATACAATATTACCACCTAAAAGTTAATAGTGTCAATTTTGCAAACATTAGATCTATTTTTAGGAACAAAATTCTTATATCGTTCATCTATTGCCCATTTACACACCTTTTACACTCTGTAAACATCACCACAACACCCCTGTGCTACAATAAAGCAGTAAAGGAGGTGATAGTATGAAAAAGAAGGGTAAGTTCTTTAACCTTTCAACTATGAAGAAGGAGTACCAGGAGCTCCTCAGAAGATCCACTGTAATCAGGGAAACCTTTATCGATAACGGTGTATATGTTGAGTATCAGTCTAAAAATTAAATTATTCCACTTCAGGTAAGCCAATGGGCTTTTTTTTATTTTTTGATCCCAGCTACCTTGAGAACTTTTCTTCCCCTTCCTCCTATACATTTAAAGTGTCCAGCCTAACCCCTATTCCTCCCTTAGAAACCCCTGACTTTATAATGTCCTTCCAACCTCACTAAATCAAGGTTAAACCTCCCCTGCCTTTTTCCACTCATTTAAATCTTTCAGTTTAAAATTAAAAGGAAACAGGAGATTTTATATGTATAAACTCTTTATTAGAGGCTCTTTCACCCCAACTGTAATTATTGAAAGTGATCTAAATAATCCTATATCTTAAAATAAGTCAAATCATAGAGGTATCCCTTGGGAAACAGCCTAGATACCCTATTGCTTTAAATAAACTTGGAGGATGGTGATAGCATGGAAGTAAAAGTTAAATTTTTTGACCTTTTGACAATGGAGCATGAGTATGACAATATCCATAAGCTCTTTACCGTAGTTAAGGAGACCTTTACCGAAAAGGGTGTCTATGTAGAATACTATTAACCTCATAAAGGAAGCCTAGGCTTCCTTTTTTCTTGCCCACTTGAAAGGAGTGGTGTCTGAGGTAGAGCAGCTCAAATAAAAAGGAGGATCCTCAAGGTAAAATTTCTACCTAGGAGAAGCCCCCTACCTCTTAAACTATTTAATTTAAATCCTTAGATACTCAGAAGGGAGTATGAAACTCCTGCAAAACCTATTACTGCCAGGACACTTACCAGCTTAACCGGCATCCTTCCTCCATTTTCAGCTGCCTTACCAAACATCCCAAAGACAAGGGGGTGCACTAAAAACGGCATGGCAAAAATAAAGGCTATGAGCCCTGCTGCAGTCTCTCCAAACATTCCTCCCTGAACAGCTGCAAACAGCCCAAAGTGAGAGAGTCCCGAAGATACTGCTATGGATACCTGGTTCAGGGGCATCCCAGCCAGATTAAGCATAGTGAAGCTGGCAAAAACAGCTATGATCTGCCATCCCATGGAAAACTGCATAAGTCCCTTTATCTCCTGGGCATCATCATCCTGGGCATTTCTTAGAGTTTTTATGGAGATCACTGTGAGTATAACTCCAAATGTAACAAGAGGTACCACCCACTTAACAATTATACTCCCCTGCTCTGCACTTGCTGCCAGAATTGAAAATACAAAGATATGCCCGAAGAAGGGTATATTTATCATAATTGGAGCCCTTGTAGCAGCCTTTTCACCCAGGTCCCCTCCAGTACAGGCCCCTGTAAGTCCCGAGTGAGAAAGAGCTCCTGCCATTCCTGGAGCGAGATTTTTTATGTGGTTGGACTTCCCTAAGAATATCAGCAGAGCCATCCCTGCAAACATCCAAAATATCTGACCTGTAAATCCATAGATTATTACATTTTTAACCCCCGATATGGTAAAGGCATCCAGCATCCTAGAACCACCAATGAGAAAGTTTCCTGCCAGTACTACTGGTATTCCTGCAAACAATAGGGAATTTAGAGTAGGTCCAAATCTCCAGTTTGAAAATACCATCCCCAGCCCGGCAGATATCATCATGGCAAAGAATATCTGCGGAAGGGCTATAATAGGCTCGATGAGCTCTGCAACCTTAAGAGAAAGTATCAAGATCCCCAAGATTACAATAATCTCAACGACACCCCTTCTGATATAGCTCTGCTTATTCTCTATCTTCGCCTTATTGTCGATAAAGATTATAGAGAGAACAACACTTAGATAGGCCAGCAATAGATAGGAGTTCCCCAGAGCATCCTTCCCTGAAAACCCAACAAACAGCATCTTTAGGGCTTCAATCCCCACAAGTATGAAAAAAGCTCTCACAATAAAAAATAACTGGGTACTGTTTGTTCCTAAGATTATCTCCTCCTGGGAGGGCATCATAAGATCCTCTATATTCAGATCCTCCTTAGAAAATATCTTCTTCAGCTCCTGTCCCCCAACAAAAAAAGAAGCTATAAGGGCTATGACCGTAGTCTGACTTACCATGACTATCATTGGAAAACCCTTTAGTCCAGGAGTTGCCACCTGACTCTTTACCATTATAAACCCCATAAACAATCCAAATACCACAATTATAAGTATAGAAGAATACCTGGTCCCTGCCACAACAGTTCTGGAAACCAAAACCATCGTAATAAGCACCACCATTGTCAGAAAAAAATGATTCAAAGCAGAGATGCTTGAAATCTGACTCATCAAATAATCCACTTTCCTTTTACCTCCTCAGTTTTATGTTTTTATATTTAAAGAAAGTTTTATTTACAAGTTGATTAAAGTCAGATAATTTAAATTTTACCGAATGTAATACTTTAAATTGCTGCTCTATGCCAGGTGAAACTCTAGAATATTGTTAATTTATAATTCACAAAAATGAGATTGGAAGTTGTTTAGACCCAGTTTCAAATGGATCTTCTATTAAAGTGTAGCTAACATATGAAATTTATCTTTTTTTGCATTATCATTCATTTTATATATGTTAAATTCGTATTTGAAGTATTAGCTCTGCAAATACTTCGGCCTAAAACCATTAATTTTATTGATATAAATGGAAATTTTTAAATACTCAACTTTGAAAAACTATTGATATAGTATATCTTTTAAAGAAATCTGTCAATATCTTTTTATCTTTTTTTCGTAAAAAAAAACAAATAAAAGTGCTATTTGTTTTGTATGGAAACACTTTCTACAAATCATTTGAAAGGTGTTTCCTGAGTATTCTGTTTGATGAAGATAAACTAAATATTCAGCACAGAGTTATCGTCCTACACTATAAAAGTGGTAATTTCAAATAAAAAAGGTGAAGACGGGGATCTTCACCTTTTTTGGGAGTTTTTTATGAAAAAGTTATGCAAGTTGCCTTACTATGGGGATATAATACCTCTTCTTTGTGTCCTCAGTGTGACATAGAGATGATAAATCAAAGGCCGAAATTTAAGATAACTTTTCATAAAAAGTAGCTGCCTACGGGCAGCTTTTTTTGTACTTGCAAGTTTGATACCATATAGGGATGAGTTCTTTAAATAAACCCTTAAAACAAATTCTTTCAAAATACTTCTTTGATTATTGGAGATAC
>NZ_BSDY01000050.1 GCF_027925155.1 Propionigenium maris DSM 9537
AGTCAACGTGAGCGTAGTGTCTGTTAGCAGTCTCATACTCGATGTGAGCAGTGTTGATAGTGATTCCTCTTTCTCTCTCTTCTGGAGCCTGGTCGATGTTCTCGAAATCAACCTTCTCAGCTAGTCCTGCGTCAGATAGAACCTTTGAGATTGCTGCTGTTGTAGTTGTTTTACCGTGGTCAACGTGTCCGATAGTTCCGATGTTAACGTGCGGTTTGCTTCTTTCAAATTTTGCTTTAGCCATTGAAAATGCCTCCTGATAATATAATATTTTGTTCCTCTGGGGAACATTTAATTTATAGGTACCGAAACCTCCTGCGAGGTTCCGGTTAATTTTTTAAAGGGTTGGGGGAAATTACTTTCCTCTCTCCTCTTTGATCTGCTTCTGTACAGATGCAGGTACTGGAGTGTACTCAGAGAACTCCATTGCGTAAGTTGCTCTTCCCTGTGACTTTGATCTTAGGTCAGTCGCGTATCCGAACATCTCAGATAGAGGGATCTTAGCGTCGATAATCTTCGCTCCGTTTCTATCTGTCATTCCACCGATCATTCCTCTTCTTGAGTTAGCATCACCGATTAGGTCTCCCATGTACTCCTCTGGAGTAGTGATCTCTACCTTGAAGATAGGCTCAAGAATTACTGGGTTACACTTTCCTGTTGCTTCCTTAATAGCCATTGATCCAGCGATCTTGAAGGCCATCTCAGATGAGTCAACTTCGTGGAAAGATCCGTCGTTTAGAGTTACTTTAACGTCTACCATAGGGTATCCAGCTACAACTCCGCCCTCAAGAGCTTCCTTACATCCTTTCTCTACTGAAGGGATGTATTCTCTAGGGATTGCTCCACCAGTTACTTTGTTTACAAACTCAAATCCTTTTCCAGGGTTTGGCTCAACTGTGATCTTAACGTGACCATACTGACCTCTACCACCAGACTGCTTAGAGTACTTAGTGTCTTGGTCAACTGCAGTTGTGATAGTCTCTCTGTAAGCAACCTGAGGTTTACCTACGTTTGATTCTACCTTGAATTCTCTCTTCATTCTATCTACTAGGATATCTAGGTGAAGTTCTCCCATTCCAGAGATGATAGTCTGACCAGTTTCCTCGTCAGTGTGAACTCTGAATGTAGGATCTTCCTCAGCTAGCTTCTGAAGAGCGATTCCCATCTTCTCCTGGTCAGCTTTCGTCTTAGGCTCAACAGCTACTGCGATTACTGGCTCAGGGAACTCCATCTTCTCAAGGATGATTGGAGCGTCCATGTCACAAAGAGTATCTCCTGTAGTAGCTTCCTTTAGACCTACCGCTGCTGCGATATCTCCACAGTAAACTATCTCAAGCTCTTCTCTGTTGTTTGCGTGCATCTGAAGGATTCTTCCCATTCTTTCTTTCTTACCTTTAGTTGAGTTAAGAATTGTAGTTCCCTTTGCGATTGTTCCAGAGTAAACTCTGAAGAATGCAAGCTTTCCTACGAATGGATCTGTCATGATTTTGAAAGCAAGTGCTGAGAATGGCTGGTCATCTCCAGGCATTCTTTCCATAGTTACTTCCTCATTCTTCATGTCAGTACCTTTGATAGCACCGATGTCGATTGGAGATGGCATGAAGTCTACGATTGCATCAAGAAGTGGCTGTACACCTTTGTTCTTGAACGCTGTTCCTGAAGTTACAGGTACGATTTCGTTTGCGATTGTAGCCTTTCTAAGTGCTGCCTTAAGCTCTTCAACAGTGATGTCCTCTCCACCGAAGAACTTCTCCATTAGATCGTCGTCAGTCTCAACGATAGACTCGATCATGAAGTTTCTAGCTTCCTCAGCCTTTTCAGCTAGTTCAGCTCTGATCTCGCAAGTTGTGAAGTCTTGTCCAGTCTCTGTATCTAGAGGCCACTTGATCTCCTTCATCTCGATAAGATCGATTACACCTTCAAACTCTTCCTCTGCTCCGATTGGAATTTGAATAGGTACAGGGTTAGATCCAAGCTTCTCTTTGATGTCGTTTACACACATCTCGAAGTCTGCTCCTACTCTGTCCATCTTGTTGAAGAAAGCCATTCTAGGTACTCCGTACTTGTCTGCCTGTCTCCATACAGTCTCAGACTGTGGCTGAACTCCGTCAACCGCTGAGAATACTGCTACTGCACCATCAAGTACTCTAAGTGATCTCTCTACCTCTACAGTAAAGTCCACGTGTCCTGGAGTATCGATAATGTTGATTCTGTGTCCTGTCCAGAAACAAGTAGTTGCTGCTGAAGTGATAGTGATTCCTCTCTCCTGCTCTTGCTCCATCCAGTCCATTGTAGCTCCACCGTCGTGTACCTCTCCGATCTTGTGAGTGATTCCAGTGTAAAGTAGGATTCTCTCAGTAGTCGTAGTCTTACCAGCATCGATGTGGGCCATGATACCAACGTTTCTAGTCATATCTAAAGAAACTTTTCTAGCCATTGCGGGTTTTCCTCCTTAAATATATAAACTTCTTTATCTTAATTTAAGATATTACCACTTGTAGTGTGCGAAAGCTCTGTTAGCTTCAGCCATTCTGTAAGTATCTTCCTTCTTCTTGATAGTAGCTCCCTCGTTGTTTGCTGCTGCAATTAGCTCAGCTGCAAGCTTCTCGATCATACCATACTCTTTTCTAGCTCTTGTGTAAGCTGTTAGCCATCTAAGTGCTAGAGTCTGCTGTCTGTCAGTTCTTACTTCTACTGGTACCTGGTAAGTAGCTCCACCAATTCTTCTTGATCTAACCTCTACCTGTGGCTTAATGTTCGCGATAGCTGTAGTGAATACCTCGTATCCATCTTGTCCAGTCTTCTCCTTGATTAAGTCCATTGCTCCGTAGAAAATAGTCTCCGCTAGTGACTTCTTTCCATCTAACATGATTGAGTTTATAAACTTAGTTACAAGCTTATCTCCATACCTTGAATCAGGTAATACATCTCTTTTTACTGCTGCTCTTCTTCTTGACATTTTTTAGTTCACCTCCCGATAATTATCCTTTTTTTGCTCCGTACTTAGATCTAGATTTCTTTCTGTTAGCAACACCAGCTGTATCTAGTGCTCCTCTGATTACTCTATATCTAACTCCTGGTAAGTCTTTAGTTCTTCCACCTCTAACAAGTACGATAGAGTGCTCCTGTAGGTTGTGTCCCTCTCCAGGAATGTAACAAGTTACTTCGATTCCGTTAGTAAGCTTTACTCTAGCTACCTTTCTTAGGGCTGAGTTTGGTTTCTTTGGAGTTGATGTATATACTCTTACACATACTCCTCTTCTTTGCGGGTTACCTTGTAACGCTGGTGACTTTTTAGTCTCTTCAAGAGATTTTCTTCCTCTCTTTACTAATTGGTTAATAGTAGGCATTTTTCCCCTCCTCTTCTAATTTTTAAAAAATAATTTTTTTCTAATTATTTATAACTTGAATATTATATCAGAGGTTTTTTTCTGGGTCAACAGTTTTTTTCTATAAATCCTTTAAAAACAAGGGCTAATCTATGGATCCACCAGGTGCCGTAGTATTTGTAATTATTGGCCTTGAGCGTCATTTTAAACCTGATTTTTTTTTATATTTTTTTTTGTTTTTTTATAAAATTTCTTGTTTTTTCTAAAAAAAAGGGGTAAGCACCGGCTTACCCCTCTCTAAAAATTCAGTTTAATTCCCCTATCTTAAATACAAGAGATTTCTAGAAATCAAAACATGCTAAAGGCTACTCTTCCATAAAGTTCTACCATTCCTTTTACCTAGATACAAAAGTAATCAAAGAATAAAGCCTTCCGGCAAATGCCTTTTTAAGTAAAATGTAGTTCCCGACTCTTTCCAAAGGCTCAAGATTGAACCTAATCTGCCGGACGAGTCGAAATGCTATAATTATGTGGAGCTTGACGACTGCCTGCAGCCACTTTAGAATTTTTATCCTTGAAAATACTTCTACAACACTTTCGCCTTTTAAAATTCGTGTAAATTAGTGGCAAATCCTTTGATCTTAAGCTTTTAACCGTCCGCTTTCATCCTTCTAATATAGATTAACCCCTCTAACTCACCCTTAGCTGGCTGCTTCCTTCAGCTCCTCCAGTTCAAGACTTGTGGCTTCCCACTCCTCCATTGTGAGCATGATCTTCTCATCCAGCCCATCCAGCTCAGCCTGGATATCCATGAGCTCTCCCACATCATTTTTCTTACCAGCTTCATGGTATCTTGCCTCTACTTCCTCCTTAGCAAGCTCCAGCTCCTCTATCTCCACTTCCAGCTTCTCATATCTTCTCTCCAAGGTACCGATCCTGTTCTTGATCTTCTTCTGCTCCTCGTAGTCCAGCCCCTTGTCAGTTCCCTTTACCTTCTCTTCCTTCCTGTTCTTATAGGCTTCATAGTCTCCCTTGAAAAGGGTACTTCCATCCTTGGTTATCTCATATACCTTGTTTACCACACTTTCAAGGAAGTATCTGTCGTGGGATACCAGGATAAGGGTTCCGTCATATCCCTCCAGAGCCTCCTCCAGGATCTCCCTGGAATAGATATCCAGGTGGTTGGTAGGCTCATCCAGGATTATGAAGTTGGGCTTGTCCAGGATCAGCTTCATGAGAGCCACTCTGGATTTCTCTCCACCGCTGAGTTTTCCTATCTGTTTGAATACATCCTCCTCTGAGAAGAGGAATCCCCCTGCAAGGGTTCTTGCCTGCTCCTCACTCAGCGGATAGTTAAACATGAGCTCCTCTATTATAGTAGCATTGCCATCCAGTCCGCTGTGGTTCTGGTCGTAGTAACCTATCTCCAGCTTCTCTCCCCAGGTGATGCTACCGCTGTCCTTGCTCTCCAGCTCATTAAGTATTCTAAGGATGGTAGATTTACCGGTACCGTTTTTACCCATGATACCTATCTTATCTCCCCTGTATACATCCAGATTTACATCCCTGAATATCTCCACACCGTCGAAGGACTTGGAGAGGTTTTCCACCTTGACCACCCTGTCGGTACTCACTCTGTTTACCTCAAACTTAAGCTTCATCCTCTTTATGGTATTTGTAGGATCCTCCATCTTCTCCATCCTGTTGAGGATCTTCTCCCTACCTCTGGCCTGCTTACACTTTACCCCGGCCTTATAACGTCTGATGAACTCCTCCATCTTCTTTATCTTGTCCTGCTCCTTCTCATAGGCTTTTACAGCTCCGCTGAGGTAGGCTTCCTTCTGGATGGTAAAGTCGGTAAAGTTACCCTTATATGCCTTTATGGTCTTCTTCTCCAGCTCAAAGACCCTGTTTATAACATTGTCCAGGAAGTATCTGTCGTGGGATATAAGGATGAATGCCTTGTTGTAGTCTCTCAGGAACCTCTCCAGCCACTCTATGGCTGTGAGATCCAGGTGGTTGGTAGGCTCATCCAGAATAAGAAGATCAGGTTCCTCTAGGAGTATCTTTCCCAGAGCTATCCTGGATTTCTGTCCTCCACTGAGGTCCCCTATCCTGTTTTTCCAGAGGGATTCAGGGAAGTTCAGCCCTGTCAGGATCTGCTTCACCTTATACTCTATGGCGTATCCCTCCTCCTGCTCATACTTGGTAGAGAGCACCGAGAGCTCCTCCATTATCTCATCGAAGTTATCCATATCCACAGCAAGCCTGTTGTTAAGCCACTGTATCTTCTCGTAGTCCTCCTTTAGGTAGGAGTATACAGACATAAGTTCATCAAAAACCCTGCTATCCTCATCGAGGTCAAAGTGCTGGGAGAGGTATCCCATCTTCAGGCCACCCTTCTTTGATATAGTTCCCCTTTTATTGGTATCTGGACTGGGATCATGCTCCTCACTTTCAAGAAGCATCCTGATAAGGGTAGTCTTTCCAGCTCCATTGAGACCTATAAGACCTATCCTGTCCTTTTCATCTATGGAAAAGGTTATATCTTTAAGAAGAGGTTCCCCAGCAAACCCCTTATATAGTTCATTTACCTGCAATATAGCCATTTATTTCTCCTATCTATTGACATTCTATTTTTCAACATTTATTATAACACAAGTTTAAGAGGTCTCCAACTTAATGAAATTACACCTTTTTAAATCCCATGAAAGGTTTTTTAGATTTAGAAGGGTATATACCTCTTAGAAGAATACCGACAAAAAGGGAGGAGTCTATGCGAAAATTTTTGATTGTAACTGCTTTGATACTCTGCTCCGTCCTGTCCCTTGGAAACACCATGGTACAGGATAAAGAGGAGAGGCTAAAGGCTATAGAGGAGGAGATGAATCTTCTGAAAAAGAGGATGGAAACCTTGGAAAATATAAAGATGAAGATCGATATGGAGGACCCCCTGGGTTCTATGACAGCTTCAGAGGAAAGACCAAAGATAGGTCTTGTGCTGAGCGGAGGAGGAGCCAAGGGTGCTGCCCACATAGGGGTACTGAAGGTACTGAAGGAGCATAACGTTCCCATCGACTATATCACCGGAACAAGTATCGGTAGTATAGTGGGAGCTCTCTACGCTTCTGGATACTCCATAGAGGAGATGGAGGAGATAGTCCTTACCCTGGACTGGAACGGCCTCTTTAAGGATGATCCCCGAAGGGAGTATCAGAGTCTGGAGGAGAAGGTGGAGCTGGAGAAGTACTTCCTCTCTTTAGAGATCGATGAAAACTACAACCTCAAGTTTCCCAAGGGGGTTCTTAGAGGGGAAGCCATGTATCTCACTCTCAAGGAGCTCCTATGGAGAGCTGAGGGGATAGAGGACTTCGATGACCTTCCCATCCCATACAGGGCTATAGCTACCGACCTTCAGACTGGTAAGGCTACAAGCATCTCAGAGGGAGACCTGGCTCTGGCCGCCTTCAAGAGTATGGCTATTCCCACAGCCCTTGATCCAGTGAGAGACGGGGAAAACTTCTATGTGGACGGGGGACTTGCCAGAAACCTTCCCGTTCAGGATGTTATAGAGATGGGGGCAGATATAGTTATAGCTGTGGATATTGCAGCGGACAATGTGGAGATCACAGAGGACAGCAATATCATCGAGGTAATCAACAGGATGTCCACCTACAAGGGAATGGAGAACACCGAGTACCAGAAGAAGCTAGCAGACATCCTCATAGTTCCCGATGTTAAGAGCCATCCCACTGTAGACTTCTCCAACCTGGACGGTTTAATTCTGGAGGGAGAGGTAGCAGCAAGGAAGATGGAGTACGCCCTCTCCAAGCTGAGCTATCCCGAGGAGATCAGGGATAGGAGTGGCCTCCCCCAGGATAGAAAGGTGGTCATCAACAATATTGTTCTGGAAAATGCCAATATTTTTACCGAGCAGCAGGCAAACTTCTTGAAACCCAAGGGTGAAGAAGAGAATGGAGAGCTATCCAAGGATGACCTCACCCTCTGGATGGAGAGAATATATGCCCTGAACTATGTGGACAGGATCTTCTACAGGATAGAGGATGACACCATCTACCTGGATGTAAATGAAAACAACGCTGCTCAGTTGAGGGCGGGACTCAACTACAACAGCGACACTGGAGTAACACTGGGACTTCTGGGATATATCTCAAACTTTGGAGGCACTCAAACCAATACTGCAGTAAGTATTGAAGCGTCAGAGTATCCTTCCATCGCCTTTAAGAGGTTTGCGAGCTACTCCTTTGGAGGACTGAAACTTCTGGGAGTAGGACAAATCGGTATCGACTACAATCCTCTCCATATCTACGACAAGGACGATAAGGTCAGTGAACTGGAGAGCAGAAGCATATCTGCTTCCCTGTCCTTGGGAACTGTTTTCTGGGAAAAGTATGTCGTAGGTATTGGGCTGGAGTATAAGGATGTTAAGAACTCCTACAGGGAGGGGGACAGAAGCTTCAACCCCCTTTTAAGTCATGAAGACTACTTCTCTCCAAACATATTTATGCTTTTCGACAACCGTAACAAGGCTTACTTCCCTACAAGGGGAGTCTACGGTATTACTTCAGCATTTACAGGAAACAGTCCAGATGGAGATAAGGTAGATTACAGGGGAGGTCTCTATGAAGTAGAGGGGTATATCCCTGCCACTGAAAAGCTCACTCTGAGAATTGCTTCCAGCGGTGGTAAGATAAGCGGAGATTCTATACCAGGACAGGAGTACTTCAAGCTAGGTGGCCTTAGAAATAACGTGACAAAAAAATACTATGCCTTCTACGGAATGAATACCATGAGAGAGTATGCAGATGAATTTGTCATGGCTTCTGGTAGCTTACAGTACAGGGTAAAGGAAAACTTGTATTTAATCGGAAGATATAATGCAGTAACCTACACTTCCAATATAATCGACACCAGATCTGAAAGGGATCTGGGAGATGACTTTGTCTATGGTTATGGAGGAGGAATAGGTTGGGATACTCTAATAGGTCCCATGGAGTTCATTATAACCAACGATGTTAACTCAAGCGATTATATTATCAACGCCTTCTTGGGATATGAATTCTAAGATACATTCCTTAGATAAAATCAATAAAAAGCAACGTGACGTTGCATCCTGACAATCAACTGGAACACTAATTGATAAGGAAATATCTTATAAATTCTATGCTTTCCTTAATAATAAAAAGTAGCTGCCTACGGGCAGCTTTTTTTGTACTTGCAAGTTTGATACCATATAGGGATGAGTTCTTTAAATAAACCCTTAAAACAAATTCTTTCAAAATACTTCTTTGATTATTGGAGATA
>NZ_BSDY01000051.1 GCF_027925155.1 Propionigenium maris DSM 9537
GTGCTGCAAGCTTCTCCTCTAGTACTGTAGTTGTAGGGTTTCCTAGTCTGCTGTAGATGTATCCTCCCTCTTCCAGGGCAAATCTTCTTCCCCCCTGCTCTGCACTGTCAAATACAAATGTAGAACTCTGGTAAATTGGTGTAGTTAGCGTTCCAAATGGGTTTTTCTCATGTCCCCCGTGTATAGTCTTTGTTCCGAATCCCTTATTTTTCATATTTTCCATCTTATTCCTCCTTAATTCTATCTTTCGCTATAGATATTACTTTATTGTGTTTCAAAAATCAATGTTTCATACTTTTTCCAAACACAGGATTGCTGTTTAGCTTTTTATTTTTAAGAACTTCCACTCTTAATTAATTTTTTTTAATATTACTTTTTGTACTTTTGTACTTTTTATTCGGACAGGTGTGCCGATAGGGATTTTTAACAGACCCTTCTGAGTGAAAAAAATATAGCATTATAAATTTCTAAAGATCACTTTTAATTTATAGGTATATAAGGTTTTTATTGGTCTTTGATTTTCATCCCCCTCATAACAAAAAAACCTTCTGAAAAATCTGACAAAAAGGCGTCTCTTGACGTGGTTCAGAGGAAGATCTCAGATTATAATATTCCCATAAGATAAACTTCAAACTGTGGAGGATGATAATATGAAGAGATTGATATTAGTTGCTATGATTGTTCTGGGAAGTATTTCATACTCCAGAGATCTGGATTATAGAGGAAGAAATGAATTTATGGAGGTTTCAGCTGAAATCATAACCACTGAGGATAAGGTAAGCAGGATGTCTTCTGGAGAGATAAGCCTGAAGAAGAACTGGTATTTAAACGAGAGAGACAGAAACTTTGAGAGGTATTCTAACTTCCACAGAGACCTGGAAAATCAGGATAGAGGTAATCAAAAATAGAAGGGCTTGCCCTTCTATTTTTCTTGTAGTATCTTTTTTATCTCTTCCTTGTTGAGGTAGTTACCCTCGCTCCTCAATACCCCATCCACAAAGAGTGCCGGTGGATTCTTAGTTATCCTAAAGATCTCATCCACATCTGTGATCTTGTCAAAGTCGGGATAGATTCCCAGCTCCTCGATGGCCTTTACTAGGTCGTTATACATTGGGCTGTGACAGCACAGGAAGTCGTAGAGCTCTACCTTTATTCCTCTTCTCATACTTCTACCCCATTATCTCCAGGTTACCTGCCAGCTCTGCAAACTCCGGTCTGGAGATTACATACTTGGAAAACTCCTTTTTCTCCATGCTTTCAGTAAGCTTAGGGTCCATAGGGAGTTCCCCCAGGAAGATCTCCCCTATCTCAAGGGTATGTTCCTTGGCACTTTTGCTGCTGAAGATATTTATCTTCTCGCTGCACCCACCGCACTCCAGGTAAGACATATTCTGAACTATTCCGCTTACTCTGATTCCCAGGGAGTTAGCCATAGACGTAAGTTTTTTTACTATCATGGAAACCATGGACTGAGGTGTTGATACCACAACTATGCTCTCAAGGTTATATGACTGCATAACAGTAAGGGCAGTGTCCCCTGTTCCCGGCGGCATATCTATAAGCATATAGTCCAGCTCCTCCCAGTGGGTATTCTGGTAGAGCTGTGTCAGTGTAGCTGTAAGCCTTGGACCCCTCCACATTGCCACATCCTCCTCCCTTGCTATATAGGAGTTAAAGGATACTAACTTTATCCCCTCCTTGGTCGTTACCGGGGTAAAAGCTACCTCCTGGGGATTAACTATCTCAACCTTCCCCTTTACATCTTCTATTCCAAGGATTCTGGGGATAGAGGGACCAAATATATCTGCGTCCAATATCCCTACCCTGTAGCCCTTGTTGGCCAGGCTCACTGCAAGGGAAGCTGTCACAGTGGATTTTCCCACTCCCCCCTTACCGCTCACTACACCAATTATCTTTTTTGCCCTTCCGTACTTTAGCTCTATATTATTCAAAGTTATTCCTCCTGATTCACATTATCATTTCAACAAATCTAGTATAATATTTTTTACTAAGTTTGTAAACAATTAGAATGAAAAAAATGCCGCCATTTCAGGCGGCTAAAACTAATTACTTAACAGCAATTACTTCAATCTCAACTTTTACGTCCTTTGGTAGTCTAGCTACTTCTACACAAGCTCTCGCTGGCTTGTTCTCAGAGAAGTACTGAGCGTAGATCTCGTTGATTAGAGGGAAGTCATTCATGTTCTTGATGAATACTCCTGCCTTAACTACATCGTTTAGAGAGTATCCAGCTTCCTCTAGGATAGCCTTTACGTTCTCTAGTGATTGCTTAGTTTGCTCCTGTACATCGTCAGATACGCAAGTCATAGTCTCTGGGATGAAAGGAATCTGTCCCGAAACATATAGTGTTCCATTTACCTCTACTGCTTGTGAGTAAGGACCTAAAGCTGCAGGTGCTTTTTCAGTGTGAATAACTCTTTTTGCCATTTTACATTTCCTCCTTGGTTTTAAATTCTCTATGATATTAACATATTCTAATAATAATTTCCACTATATTATTTTTACTTTTACCATTATCGAATATTTTCACAATGTTTTTATTAAATTTTTGTTACTTTTTTTAAGGATAAATCAACATTTTTTAATTGACAAAGGGTATTTCAAAAAAGTATAATTAATTGTGATAAGAACACACTGTTCTTATTATGTTAAAAAAATATTCTATATGTACAATGAGGGTGGTGAATACCATTAAGGATAAGAGAATCAGGATTATATGTGGTCACTATGGGAGCGGTAAATCGGAGTTTTCTGTTAATTACATCAAGAATTTGAAGAAAAACTACGATAAGGTAGCCCTAATAGACCTGGATGTGGTAAATCCATACTTCAGAAGTCGTGAAAAGGCAGAAGAGTTGGAAAATGAAGGTATCAGAGTTATTTCTAGCTCTATAAAGGGAAGCAATGCAGATCTTCCATCCCTTGCTGGAGACATAAATGTTCCCATACTGGATAAATCCTATGAGGTTGTAATCGATCTTGGGGGAGACAGTGTAGGGGCAAGAGTTCTGGGAAGATACCGTGAGGATATTGCAAATGATAGCTACGATATGCTTGTAGTTTTAAATGCTAACAGACCAGAAACTCATACTCCTCAGCAGGCAATAACTTATATCAAGTCTATTGAAGAATCGGCAGGGCTTAAGGTTACAGGTATCGTTAATAATACCCACCTCCTTAAGAGCACTACCATAGAGGATGTTATGAGGGGACAGAAGTTAGCTGAAGAGGTAGCACAGGAGTTAGGTATAGATGTAAGGTATACAGCTTGTATGGAGAGGCTGGCTGATGAGCTGCCAGAGGAGTTGAAGGATAGATACTTCCCTATAGGTATGCACCTTAGAAAAGAATGGATGAGTTAAATTTTCAATTAAATTATAAAGGGGGTTAAAATGGCTAAAGGTACTGTTCATTTTGACGAGAAAAGATGTAAGGGGTGCGGGCTATGTACTACTGCCTGTCCAGTAAAGATTGTTGTTCTTCAAAAAGATAAGATCAATCTAAAGGGATATACTCCTGCTGGAGTTTCAGATCCAGAAAAGTGTATCGGATGTACAAACTGCGCATTAATGTGTCCAGATCAAGTTATTACAGTTGAAAGAAATTAATCTATTTTAGAGGGGGCTTTGTAAATGGCTAAAGTTTTAATGAAAGGTAATGAGGCTATCGGTGCAGCAGCGATAAAAGCTGGCTGTAAATATTTCTTTGGATACCCAATTACACCACAAAATGAAATTCCAGAGTATATGTCTAAGGAACTACCTAAGGTAAACGGGTGTTTCGTTCAGGCAGAATCTGAGGTAGCTGCAATAAACATGGTTTACGGTGCGGCAGGATCAGGAGCTAGAGTAATGACTTCATCTTCTTCACCAGGGATGGCTCTTAAGCAGGAGGGAATCACATATATCGCAGGTGCTGAACTTCCATGTGTTATCGTAAACGTAATGAGAGGTGGACCAGGTCTTGGTGGAATCCAGCCAGCTCAGTCCGACTACTTCCAGTCTGTAAAGGGTGGAGGAAATGGAGACTACTACATGCCTGTATACGCACCAGCTAGTATCCAGGAAACTGTAGACCTTATTCAGGAAGGATTCGACGTTGCAGACCAGTACAGAACTCCTGTAATGGTTATCGCTGACGGTATGATCGGTCAGATGATGGAGCCAGTTGAGTTCAACGAAAGAACTAATAGAGAGCTTGAAGAGAAGACTTGGGCAACTGTTGGAACTAAAGAGGAGAGAAAGCCAAACATCATCAACTCACTTTTCCTTCAGCCAGAGGAGCTAGAGGATCACTGTCATAAGCTAGAAGCTAAATATGAGACTATGAGACAAAACGAGTGTAGATGGGAAGAGTACAACATGGAGAACGCTGAGATCGTAGCTGTTGCTTATGGTACTACATCTAGAATCGTTAAGAATGCTATAGAGGCACTAAAAAAAGAGGGAATCAACATGGGTATCGTAAGACCTATCACTGTATGGCCGTTCCCATACCACGTTCTTGCAAATCTTCCAGAGTCAGTAAAGCACGTTCTTACTGTTGAGATGAGTATGGGACAGATGGTAGAGGATGTTAAGCTAGGAGTTAACGGTCAGAAGCCTGTTCACTTCTATGGAAGAACTGGTGGAATGATCCCTGATCCAGAGGGAGTAATTGCAAAAGTTAAAGAGATTCTTGGAGGTGACAAGTAATGGCAGTTGTTTTTGATAGAACTAAAGGACTTACTGATGTGACAACTCACTACTGTCCTGGATGTACTCACGGTATTATCCACAGACTAGTTGGAGAGGTTATGGAAGAACTTGGAGTTATAGGAGAGACTATCGGTGTAGCACCAGTAGGATGTTCTGTACTTGCTTATAAATATTTTAACTGTGATATGCACGAAGCTGCACACGGTAGAGCACCAGCTGTAGCTACTGGTGTAAAGAGAGTTCACCCTGATAAAGTTGTATTTACATACCAGGGAGACGGTGACCTTGCTTCAATCGGTACTGCTGAGATCATTCACGCAGCTGCTAGAGGAGAGAAGTTCACTACTATCTTCGTTAACAACGCTATCTACGGAATGACTGGTGGTCAGATGGCACCAACTACTCTAATCGGACAGAAGGCTACTACATCTCCATATGGTAGAGAGAAGGATGTTCAGGGAATGCCTATAAGAATGTCTGAGATGCTTTCTAGCCTTGACGGTCCAGTATACCTTGAAAGAGTATCTGTTCACGATGCAATCCACGTTAGAAAAGCTAAGACAGCAATAAAGAAGGCTTTCCAGGCTCAGATCGAAGGAAAAGGCTTCACTATGATCGAAGTACTTTCTACATGTCCTACTAACTGGGGAATGACAGCTGTAGATTCTCTAACTTGGTTAAAGGAAAACATGATCCCTTACTATCCACTAGGTGTAATTAAGGACACTACAAAGGAGGAGAACTAATTATGACTGAGCAAATTATATGTTCTGGATTCGGAGGACAGGGAGTTATGTCTTTGGGACAGCTTCTTGCTTATGCTGGAATGCTTGAGAATAAAGAAGTTTCATGGTTACCATCGTATGGACCTGAGATGAGAGGAGGAACTGCTAACTGTTCAGTTATAGTTTCAGAATCTCTTATTGGATCTCCAGTTATTACAAATGATGCTACATGTGCAATTGTAATGAATAAGCCATCTCTTATAAAGTTTGAGAAGAACATCCTTCCAGGTGGAAAGCTTCTTATCAACAGCTCTCTTATTGAGGATAAGGCTACTAGAGATGACGTAGAAGTTTACTATGTAGATGCCAACGCTATTGCTGCTGAGTGCGGTACAGACAAGGCTGCTAACATGGTTATGCTTGGAGCTTACCTTGAGCTTACAGGTGTAGTTTCTGTAGACAGCGTAAAGCAGGCTTTCCTAAAGGTGTTTGGAGAGAGAAAGGCTCACCTTCTTCCTCTAAATGAACTTGCTCTTGCAAAAGGGGCAGAAGCTGTAAGAAAGTAATCTATTC
Source organism: Propionigenium maris DSM 9537 (assembly GCF_027925155.1). GTDB lineage: Bacteria > Fusobacteriota > Fusobacteriia > Fusobacteriales > Fusobacteriaceae > Propionigenium > Propionigenium maris. Next base: position 6,017 of record NZ_BSDY01000051.1, read on the forward strand.
AAAGAGGCTGATAAAATCAGCCTCTTTTTTTATATCATCACTATTTCATTCATCTCTTCCTTCTTTGTTTATCTAAAAAGGAATCTAGAAAAGATACCTCTATCAGAAAACTATTTAATCAGTATTTATAAAATCCCAAAATCAAAGAGGCTTTCTATTCATTTTTAAGCTTCATGCTACATAATTTTCCAATCTAACTTATATTCGCTACTTTATATAATAGCATCCTGTAAATCTTTTTGAGTTTCATTTTTGTTTTCTGCTTAGAAAAAAGAGTATCAATTGATTTTTTTGCTTTTTATTATTGACCGTATACACAAAAAGAGCCTTTCTACAGTTAAGTAAAAAGGCTCTTAAAATAAAAAAAACTTGGCAAGTTCCTATCCTCCCAGGGGGCTGCCCCCCAAGTACTTTCAGCGTTTACGGGCTTAACTTCTGGGTTCGATATGTGACCAGGTGTACCTCCGTAGCTATTCTCACC
>NZ_BSDY01000052.1 GCF_027925155.1 Propionigenium maris DSM 9537
TTAAATAATCTTGTTGGGGTATCGCCAAGCGGTAAGGCACCGGATTTTGATTCCGGCATGCGCTGGTTCGAATCCAGCTACCCCAGCCATTTTAGAAGTTTAACCTGTCGGAAGACAGGTTTTTTTATTTACATATAAAAATCCAATGGACACACCTTCCACTCAAACTTTCAAAACCTTTTCATACCTTTAAGTTCCAAAGAAAAAAATAAGCTAATAATCCATCTATAGATCCCAAATAAAACGTACTGAAAATCCTTCCCACCTTCCTAAAAATCTTCACTTCAAATCCTTAGTAAAAAAACCAGAAATATTATTGACAAAACCTGTAAAGAATACTATACTTTTCTTGATCGTAAAAGTAAGGAAACTGGAGGAACAATATGAAGACACTTTTAAATATAGAAGATTTACACTCTAGAGTAGAGGATAAAGATATATTAAAGGGGATAGACCTAAAGGTTAACAGGGGAGAGGTACATGTAATCATGGGACCAAATGGAGCAGGGAAGTCCACTCTGGGAAATATCCTGGCAGGCCACCCCAAGCATGAGTATGTAGGCGGAAGGATAGAGCTGGATGGAAGGGATATTACACAGCTTTCAGCAGATGGAAGAGCCAAGGAGGGAATATTCCTATCATTTCAGTATCCAGAGGAGATTCCAGGACTCACAGTGGAGGAGTTTCTGAGAACAGCCAAGGGAGCAGTAACGGAGAAGAGGCAGTCCTATATGGAGTTTAGAAGGGAGCTTCACTCTAGAATGGAGGATCTGCATATGGATAGGTCCTATGCTTCAAGATACCTCAACGTAGGATTTTCTGGGGGAGAAAAGAAAAAGACGGAGATCCTTCAGCTGGCAACTCTAGACCCTAAGTTAGCTATCTTAGATGAAACAGATTCAGGACTGGATGTGGATGCCATAAGGGTAGTATATGAAGGGGTAAAGAAGCTCAGAAATGAGAACAATGCTTTTATAATAATTACTCACTACAACAAGGTTCTCGAGTACCTAGAGCCAGACTTTGTCCACGTACTTCACCAAGGGAAGATAGTGAAGAGCGGTGGTATAGAGGTTGCCAACGAGATAGAGAAGCAGGGATATAAGGGCATCAAAGAGGAGAACTAGATATGGAAGATAAGAAGAGAACCTATATAGAGGATGTAGATAGAGGAATATATGATGTGATCGATAAGGAGAAGCACTCATATAAGAGTGAGAAGGGGCTTACCAGGGAGATCGTGGAGGCCATATCAAGGGAGAAAGATGAGCCCCAGTGGATGCTGGAGCATAGGTTAAAAGCTCTTGAGATCTACAACTCCAAGCCCATGCCCACATGGGGAGCTGATATTTCAGATTTGGATGTAGATGGGATTATCCACTACCTGAGACCGGACACTGAGATGGCGGATTCCTGGGAGGATGTGCCTGATTATATAAAAAATACCTTTGACAGACTGGGGATACCGGAAGCAGAGAAGAAATCTCTTGCGGGGGTAGGGGCTCAGTATGACTCTGAGGTGGTATATCATAACCTAAACAAGGAGCTCTCTAAGCAGGGGGTAATCTATACAGATATTGAAACTGCCCTAAAGGAACACGAGGAGCTGGTGAAGGAATACTTTATGAAGCTTATTCCGTCAAATGATCATAAGTTTGCTGCTCTACACGGAGCTGTGTGGTCGGGAGGGTCCTTCGTATATGTTCCCAAGGGAGTACAGGTGGAGATGCCGCTGCAATCCTACTTCAGGCTAAATGCCAAGGGAGCAGGACAGTTTGAACACACTATGATAATAGTGGAGGAGGGAGCAAGTCTTCACTTTATAGAGGGCTGTTCAGCACCAAAGTATTCCAGCCAGGCTCTCCATGCAGGAGCGGTAGAGCTCTTTGTAAAGAAGGGAGCTAAGCTAAGATACTCTACAATTGAAAACTGGTCCAGAAATATGTATAACCTCAACACTAAGAGAGCAGTGGTAGATGAGGATGGGAGTATAGAGTGGGTATCGGGGTCCTTTGGCTCAAGAGTATCTATGCTCTACCCTATGAGTATCTTAAGAGGAGAGAGAGCCAGAGCTGAGTTTACGGGGATAACCTTTGCTTCCAGCGGACAGTATCTGGATACAGGGGCTAAGGTAGTTCATGCAGCTCCCTATACAACTTCAGTGGTGAATTCTAAATCCATCTCTAAAAACGGAGGAACAGCTCTTTACAGAGGTCTTTTAAAAGTAGCTCCCAATGCTCACTCCTCTAAAGCCACAGTAAACTGTGAATCCCTCATGCTGGACAATACCTCCAGATCGGATACCATTCCTACTATAGATATTCAGACAGATGATGTAGATGTGGGTCACGAAGCAAAGATAGGAAGGATAAGTGATGAGGCAATATTCTACCTTATGAGCAGAGGAATAAGCGAGGAGGAAGCCAAGGGAATGATAGTGAGAGGGTTTGTAGAGCCCATATCAAAGGAACTTCCATTGGAGTATGCAGTTGAATTGAATAACTTAATTCAGCTAGAACTAGAAGGGACTATAGGCTAGGTGATGATTATGCAGAGAAGGATTATTAAAGATATAGAAGAGAGCAGTGAGATCAAGGAGTTCAGGCTGGAAGCACTGGAAAAGCTTGAGGAGACAGAGGTTCCCAAGTGGAAGAGGATAAAGTATGAGGTATCTCCCAAAGAGAATTACAAGGAGTTTAACAATATCCAGATAGAGGGAGAGATCTCTCACGTTGTGAAGAAGTCTGACCTCCCAGAGTTAAATCAGGGGGAGGATTCATACCTGGAGCACTTTAACAAGGCTTACTTTAACAGTGGAATCGTAGTGGAGGATGGAGACAGGGATATCCATATAAGGTATGAGATGGATGATGAGAATAACTTTCTTCAGGACCTCAACTACATAATGGTTCCAGAGGAGAGTAAGGTAAATCTTATCTTTGAATACAGCGGTGAACCAAAGTATGGTTTCAGAAACACGGTGACCAAGGTAGTAGTGGGAAGGGATGCTGAGGTAAATATTATCAACCTGCAGAGACTTGGAGACAGGGTTGAAAGCTTCAGCTCCATAGAGGTAGAGGCAGCAGACAGAGCCAAGGTAAATCAATACCACCTGGAGCTTGGAGGTGGAGTAAACGGAGGATCCTCCAAGGTATATCTCAAGGGTGAAAATATTCAGTCGGAGAACTACTCTATATACATAGCAGACGGAGATAAAAAGACGGACCTGGAGTATTCCACATACCACTTCGGAAGAAGGGGAGAGAGTCTCATAGAGGGACGTGGAATTGTAAAGGATAGAGCAACCAAGGTATTTAGAGGAAACCTTCACTTTAAAAAGGGATCTGCCAGATCTGTAGGTAAGGAGGAGGAAACAGCAGTCCTTATGAATAAGGGTGTGAAAGCAGACTCCATCCCTACACTCTTCTGTAAGGAGGATGATGTAGTGGGAGAGCACGCAGCCAGTGCAGGACAGCTAAATGAAAATAAGCTCTTCTATCTCATGAGCAGAGGACTTACTGAGAGGGAAGCCAAGAAGATGGTGGCAGTATCAGCCTTTAAACCTATACTGGAGAAGTTGGAGAACAGAAGTATAGAGGAGAAGGTGCTGGAAGATATAGAGAGAAGAATTTAAGTTTGTAAGGGAGCAGGCGGCTATTTGACCATCCAACATTAGTTTTGCTGCCTGTATCCCTTCTTTTTACTATCTAAGGAAAGTTAGAATTTGCAAAAGTTTTACATGAAATAGTTAGTATTCCAATTGATTATCAGGATGCAACGTAACGTTGCTTTTTATTTTATAGAGGTTAAGGGAGGGATCATTATGGAAGATTACAGAGGAGAGTTTCCTATATTTGAAAACAATAAAGATCTAGTTTATTTAGACAGTGCTGCAACAACCCAGAAACCAAGGGAGGTACTGGACGCAGTATATAGATATAATATCCACAGCAATGCTAATCCCGGTAGGGGAAGTTACAGCCTTGGAGTGATGGCAGAGAGTGAAGTAGAGAGAGTGAGAGCTAAGGTGAAGGAGTTTCTTCATGCTGTAGAGGGAGAGGAGGTTATCTTTGTAAAGAGTGCCACCGAGGGGATAAACCACCTTGTAAACTCCTTTGAAAGGATGGGGTTTGAGGAGGATGATGAGGTCCTTGTGGGAATAAGCTCCCACCACAGTAATATAGTTCCTTGGCAGGAGCTGGTAAAGAGAACCAATGGAAGGTTGAGATACTTTCATATAGACAGCGAGGGAAGGCTGGACAGGGAGGAGATAGAGGAAAAGGTAAACGAAAGAACCAAGATAGTGACATTTTCCCACGGGGTTAATGCTACAGGTATAATTCACGATCCTCACCTTGTAACTGAAGTGGTGAGAAGGAAGTCCAATGCCTACGTTATCTTGGATATAGCCCAGACTATAGGAGAGGGGCTGGTAGATGTGAATGAGATAGATGCAGATGCCTTTGTTTTCTCTGGACACAAGATGTTTTCACCTATGGGGATAGGAGGAGTGGTTCTTAGCAAGGAACTGCTAGACAAGTTGCCGCCATTTCTGTATGGAGGAGATATGATAGAGTTTGTAGAGGGAGAGAGCAGCACCTATAGAGAGGGGTATGAGAAGTTTGAGGGAGGAACTCACAATGTAGAGGGGATAGTAGGCCTTGGAGCAGCTATGGACTTTATGGAAAGGGTTGGCCTAGAGAGGATAAGGAAGCACAAGGTGGAGCTTCACGACTATGCAGTAAAAAAGTTAAGGGCCAAGTGCTGGATAGATCTTTATCACACATCTGGAGAGAAAGCAGGGGTTTTAGCCTTTAACGTAAAGGGAGTGCATCCCCACGATGTATCTCAGATACTGGACCTTGAGAATGTCTGTATAAGAACCGGCCACCACTGTGCACAGCCCCTTATGAAGCACTTGGGTATTCCCAGCTGCTGCAGGATAAGTTTTTCCATATATAATACTAAAAAGGATATAGACAAGCTGACTATGGCACTTCAAAAGGTGGCAGATCTTTTCTTAGGGAGGGATACAGATGGAGTTAGATAGAATATACACGGAACTTATTATGGAGCACAATAAGAGCAATCACAACAAGAGGGAGCTTGAGAAGGCAACACATGTTGAGAGGGGGCATAACCCCAATTGTGGAGATGACCTTACCATACAGCTGGATATAGAGGAAGGAGTAATCAAGGACTCCGCCTTTGCGGGAGTTGGATGTGCCATCTCCACAGCTTCAGCCTCTATACTAATGGATATCATAAAGGGAAGGAAGGTAGATGAGGTTCAGGGAATTGTGGATAGTTTCCTAAAGATGATAAAAAAGGAGGACTTAAATCAAGAGGAGAGGAATCTCCTTGGGGATTCGATCTTTCTTGAAAATATATCCAATATGCCTGCAAGGGTAAAGTGTGCTACTCTTGCGTGGAATGGGGTAAGGGTAGCCTTGGAAAAAGAGGAGCAGTAGTTTTACTGCTCCCTATTTTTATAAAAGTATAATAAAAAATGGATATTTTTTTAAAAAAGTGTTGACGGAAGGCTGTAATAGTGATATTATACTTCTTGTCCACGAGGGAAGCATTAAGCCAACTGAGTGAAACGAAAAGGACATTAGCAATTAAATAGAGAAGATAAGTCAGAAAGACGAAATGATTTTTTAATCAATTCGCAACCAATAATTAGGTGTATAATCACGAAAGTGATTTAAAATATATTTGAATGAAGAGTTT
>NZ_BSDY01000053.1:0-1883 GCF_027925155.1 Propionigenium maris DSM 9537
CCATCAGCAATTGGTCCTTAACTACGTAAAATATAGACAATCTCTAATTCTTACTTTCTTATATTTAAGTATATCATTTATAAGGAGATTTTTTAACTTTTGGTGATAATTTAAAATACATTATCATCATAAAATAATTTGAGAGTTTTTTTAGTTTTAAGGAATTGGAATATGTTTATTTATTAATATAAACAATAACTGAAATAGTTTGACTTCTCTGCCCTTTAACTACTCTTATTTAATTAGCTCGATGATCCTCATAACTTTTTCTGTGTGAACAATAGCTTCTAAAGCTGCCGTAGCTAATTCTATAATTTGGTTTAAGAATATAATAGTTAAACCATCTTTTCACGTACCACTCAATCCCTCTCATAAATCCCCCCTTCTTAAAAAAACTCTCACGAACATTATGCCTCGAATGATTGATACATCATAAAAAAATAAAATCTTAAAAACAAATATTAAGTTCATTAATAATGTACAGTAAATTAAAAGTGAATTTTTTATGCACTTATTCTTTTTATAAGCCTTTATTTATAAAGCTTAGTCTTGTTAATTTAATTTTAGAGATTTACTTGAAAATTTAAAAAACTTTTATTCCTTTAATAAAAAAAAAGAAGGTCATTGTTGACCTTCTCAATTATTTCTTAGCCTTCCTTATTAATCCGCAGCCGTCAGTAATTGATCTTTAACTAAGTAAAATATATATGCTATAAGTCCATTAAATTTTTCTTCACCTTTTACAGTATTACTTATATTATATTTTTTCAAACCTAAGAACAAGTGATGATTTTTATCGAAAGATCTCTGACAAAAAAGGACAACCATGTTGTGTAAGGACTGCAAATATAGAGAGGCCTATATGGGTGTAATGGTTCTCTGTGTGCAGGGATCTGGAGACAAGAGATACACAAAACCTATGAAGGTATACCACTAAGGAGTGAGTAAGGGTTATGAAAGAAAAGTCTAATTATAGGTTTTCAAAATGCTGTAAATCATGTACCTGGTATAAAATGAAGAATAAACTTAAACAGGAAATATGTAACTACCGTGGCGAAAGAATAAACTCACTGTACACTTGCGATGAGTGGGAAAAGAGAGGGAAGGATTAAATGAATGTGGCAAGGAATGAAGTAATCTTGAAGGTATTGGAAAAATAAAAGGAGCCATAAAGGCTCCTGTGTAAACTCTCCTTAAAAAAGACGCAAAGTGAGGTAGTGTTTATTTAAGCTTTCTTTTTACGATAAAGAAAATTTAGATTAAAAGGTTTCTAACTACCTCTAAAGCCTTCTCATAGTTAGGTTCACTTGTAATCTCCTCCAGATACTCAGCGTACTTAATAATCCCATTATTATCTACTACAAATACAGCTCTGGTAAGTAGGTGAAGCTCCTCAATAAAGCATCCATACTTCTTTGCAAAATCCTTATATTTATAGTCTGAAACAACAGTTAGGTTTTTAATACCTTCGTCTTCACAAAACCTTGCTTGAGCAAATGGAAGGTCTACTGAAACAGTAGTGACCTCTACTCCCTCTAACTCCTCTAAAGCCATGTTAAACTTAGTAGTTTGAAGAGAACACACTGGGGTATCTAGAGATGGAACAACAGAGATCACTCTAATTTTATCAGACTCTTGGTAATTAAAATCGGTTAAATCTAGATTAATAGCAGTAAAATTTGGAGCCTTCTCCCCTAGTGCTACTTGTCTGCCTAAAACTGTTAGCGGGTTACCTTGAAACGTTACTTTCATAAAAAAATCCTCCTTAAATTAAAAGCTTATAAAGTATATTCCATTATAAAATCTAGTCTGCAAACACTCATTAAAGTATTATGAATTACTTGACACCAAATGACAAAGTACAATGATAGTATGTTTGCAAA
>NZ_BSDY01000053.1:1980-4351 GCF_027925155.1 Propionigenium maris DSM 9537
AAAAAATCCTCCTTAAATTAAAAGCTTATAAAGTATATTCCATTATAAAATCTAGTCTGCAAACACTCATTAAAGTATTATGAATTACTTGACACCAAATGACAAAGTACAATGATAGTATGTTTGCAAAACAATTGATTTTATCAAATTATAATTTTTTAAAAAAAACAAAAGTGTTTCATGAGACAAAATTACACCTTATTTAAATCATTGATTAATTTCACTCTTAAAAACTATTAGAGCTACAACATATAATATAAAGCTTAAATAACACGAATAAATAAATTTTTTATCTGTTTTAGTCTCTTATAAACTCAAGACAACTTTTAAAATGTTTCTACCAAAACTAAACGAAGGACTATTCTGGCTATTAAAACATCCGTTACTTAAGTTGATATTCTTATGGGGGGGGGATAAAGATTTACTCTATCCCAAAAATCGAGGTAGTTAATCTATAGCTAAGATTGATTAACTGCTAAAATTATACTTCTTCTAAAAAACATCGGTGTCTTATATGGAATAAAAATACTTTATCAAAAAGATAGTTTCTTATCTTGAGAGCAAAAGAAAACCTTATAACAAATCTTTATACGAAAAATTTAAAAATAAAAAATACATTTATAATTACTTCTATCTATTGTGATTAAAAAGTTAGATAACATAACTTTCTAGTATACTTCTATGGGAACAGATTATAAAGATTGTGTGATGCTTGATGGACAAATAACCAAATTTATTCAAAGATTTCTTATCACAATAAAAGTAGCAGTTACTTAGTTTTATCTAAATAACTGCTATCGTCTAGAAGGTAATGGATTAATATCTAGTTTAAACTTAATTTGGGAAAGATCCCTATTATACTTCTTGCACTCTCACCCTTGTATTTTTTCCTATGCAACAACCGAAAACTCTTGTAAAAAAAGGATCACTTGTAACTTTTGGAGTCAAAGGGGAAGCGCTCCCCTCATTTGATATGCCATATTTCAAAGTTGTCTCCTTAATATTTTCATTCTCTGCAATTTTAAAATTTTTTATCATTTCTTCAGCATAATTTTGACTATACTCTGATTTAAAATCTTGGGCCCCTAACCTTACTAATTTACCTCTTGAACGGTGATAGTCTACAGCTTCGCCTCCTTCTAATTCAACTTCAAATAACCTTGATGCGCTAGGCTTTTCTCGATACAAACCATCTTTTATCTGATCAATAAATTTTAAGCTATCTTCCGGCGTACCTTCCTTAAAATTTATTGACTCGCTTTCAGTAATATTGACCCTCTTACGTTTTCTTCCTTCTCTTATCGGGTGCCAACCAATGTTACTTTCTACAGGATGAGTTTGAACTAAACGCCCCTTTGTAAAATATAGGGTAGGTTTACCCATGTTTGAAGAGGATTCTGTGTAACCTATATAACTCCCTGTTAACAGGGTTTTCACTTTTCCACCTGGATCCACAAAATTAATTGAGTTATTTCCTACATATACATATGGACTAAATCCTTGTCTTGCAGGATCAGGGCTGTTAAATCTTCCTGTTGCAGGATCATACTCTCTCGCCAGGTAGTTATACTCCCCTACCTCCTCATCCCACTCCTGTCCCGTATACCTGTACCTTATATCCTCTACATCCCCTGTTACTGTGGTCTCTCCAAAGTCGGAATAGTTGAGCTCCCCTACTTTTTGACCACCCTCGTCTGCCACAATCCTTGTTGAGCCTAGGTGGTCCTTCAGCAGGTAGTTTACTCTATTCTTCTCCACTACCCCTATTATTCCGCCATCATCGAATATGTTTATCCTAGTGTTTCCGGTTTCATCTATCTCTATCAATGGTAGTCTTCCTAATCCATGAATATATTTCATTTCTCCTCCTATTAAAAAAACCTTTCTACATCTACAAATCCAATTTCTTTTAAAGAACTTTTTGCTCGTGAACTCATAGGACGACTAATAACTTCAGTAGCTCCATTTTCAAAGCTCCAATTTATCATTTCGTTTCTTATCTGAGTTCCAACATTTCCTACAACATCTGCTTGCCTTTTTTCTCGAACTACAAGGGCATTAGGATCTCTTAAATTCAGGCTTAAGGTATACCCTTCACCCCGATCTAAGACCCCCACACCTAACAATGTATCACTTTCACTTCTTGCCACAAAATAATCATACTCCTCTACCACTAAAGAGAGCTCCATTAGGGTATAAATTTCATCCCAAGTTTTGGAAGCATGAGCATCGATTATGTCTTCATTTTTCGAAAAATCCTTCTCCCATTTTTTTAGGTCTTTCGAAAGCCTTTCCAATTCTTCTTTATTGGATTTATCATATTTTGAAATAACCATCTCTGCGTTGACACCTATAGCTGGATCTATATAAT
>NZ_BSDY01000054.1 GCF_027925155.1 Propionigenium maris DSM 9537
TACGGTATTTTGTAATGCTTAAATATATGCATCAGATCTATTTTATACTATATCTGAAGTTTTTTCCAATCCTAAGCCTAAAAAATCTAGGTTTTTAATTCTATACTTTCCTTAACAATAAAAAAAGGTCCCCAGAAGGGGACCCTAATTAAGCCTGACTGTAGGTTGCTTGGCACAGCTCCCCCTCTGATTTTGCCACCAGAAGGGTACATACACCGTCACCTAATATATTTACTACTGTTCTAAACATATCTATTATTCTGTCCACTCCCATAATAAGAGCCACTCCCTCCATAGGTAGTCCCACAGACTGGATAACCATGGAAAGGGTTATCATTCCAACTCCCGGTACTCCCGCTGTTCCCACTGAAGCAAGGATAGCTGTAAACACCACAGTAACCAGCTGACCAAAGGTAAGGTCTATTCCATACACCTGGGCGATAAAGATAACTGCCACTCCCTGCATTATAGCCGTTCCGTCCATATTCACAGTAGCTCCCAGGGGAAGGGTGAAGGAAGCTACACTCTCAGATACACCGCACTTCTTAGCTGAATCCAGACTTACTGGAAGGGTTCCTCCGCTGGAAGATGTGGAGAAGGCCACATTTATCGCCGGGATATAGTTTTTCATGAAGGTTTTAAGACTTAATCTTCCAAATACCTTAAGCATTCCCATATAGGTAATAAGTACATGCATTCCCAGAGCAAAAACCGTTACTCCCACAAACTTCATTAGAGGAAGAAGAGCTTCCGTTCCTGCAGTAGCAAAGGTCCTTGAGATAAGAGAGAACACCCCTATAGGTGCCATACACATTACAAAGGAAACCATCTTCATTACAATGGCATTGAGTCCCTTAGCTACCTTCAGTACCTCATCCGACTCCCCCTTAGTTGCAGCTATGCTGATTCCTGTAAATAAGGCAAAGACTATAATTGGAAGCATCTCTCCCTTGGCAAGGGCCGCCACAGGGTTTCTCGGAACCATATTCAGTATGATATCCACCACTCCCATGCTCTCTCCCACTTTAGGAGTCATAGATACTACCTTGGAAAGATCCAGCCCAACTCCGGGATTAAATATCTTACCCAGGATAAGGGCAAGGGTTACAGCCATACCAGTTGTAACCATATAGATTCCCAGGGTCTTTCCACCCATTCTTCCTATCTTCTTAACATCCCCCACATCTGCTGCTCCGCACACAAGAGATACAAATACCAGAGGTACAACCAGCATCTTTATAGCATTAATAAATATTCCACCTGTAAGCCTTAAAAACCCGTCTATTACATAGGCATCCACTATCTCCCTTCCACCGCCAGAGTAGAGGTTCAGAGCTATACCAAAGGCCACACCGGTACACAGTCCAGTTAAAATTTTCGTTGTCAGATTCATCTTCTTCATCTTTACTTCATCTCCCTATATAAAATAAAAACAGGTACTTAAAATTAGGCTACTTGTAAGTAACTAACCTAATCTTAAATACCTGTCAAAACATCTGCTTTAGCGATAGTTATGTCCAAAACACAAAAACCCTCAAACAAATATATTTCACAGCTCATCAAGAACTGTATAATTTTTTAAAAATTCAGAATACTGGCTCTCACCTAATCCAGCTCGCTCAAATTCCTAAAAAAATAATAGCACTTTATTTAACAAATGTCAACAAATGCTTCACATTTTTCCGCTATATACCGACGTTCTTTTTTGTCTTTAATTCTCTTCAAAACTAGATTTTATCAACATTTAATAATAAACAAATCTGTATTGTACCCCTACGTAATTTTCAAAAAAATAATTTTTTTGAAAAAAAATATTTGCTGTTTAATCCTTCTTAACACCTTGATTTTACTGAATTGTTCTCGTTAAAAAAATAACAAGGCTATACTCTTTAGAAACTTTTTGCTTGACTTTCGTAAAAACTGTTCTATAATTCTATTAAGTTATTGTTGAGAGTATCAAAAAAATAAACAAATATAATAACCCACATAGATTCAGACGTCTGTTAAAAATTTTTCTGTGTGGGCTAAAATAAACTTAACAACAGGAGATAGAGATGGAAGAAAGAAAAAGATTGAAAATTAATACGTGGTTGTTTATTGTTATCTATGCCCTTATGGGTGTCCTTTCAGGAGTTGCTCTGGATGCTATGGTTACATTCCTAGATGCTTCACCTGCTACAAAACAGGTAGCTGCAAGTATGTCTGTTCTCATGGGAGTTGGATTTGTAGGGGGAGCAGGTCTTCTACTCTTCATTCCAAAGGCAGGTTATAAGAAGATCCTCCTTACTGGACCTCTGGCTATTGGAGTAGGGCTTTATATGGTTACTAGTGTGAAAAGTTTATCTATGGTATTTTTCAGTGCTGCCCTTGTTATGATCGGTGTATGCTTCTTTGATGCAATTTTACCCCCCTTCCTTAGCTGCTATACCACTGAGGAGGAGAGACCTAAGGTGTTCTCCACTTCCATCTGGACCAATATCCTGGGAATGGTTGTAGGTACATGGATGGGAGGGCGTCTTATTGCCAAAAGGTTTGCATCTAGATTAAACCTTTCCTTTGGAGAGGCCAGAGACCTTACTGAAAATGTAAGTGGATTTACTCCAGATCAGCTTTCTCAGTATATTGGAGCTCACAAGGATGTTCTTCTCATGTACGTTATTGTAGCTGCCATAGGATTTATTCCTATTCTTATGATAAGAGAGAAGGTAAAGGACTATGCAAGGGAAAATACTTCCTCTGAAAAGAAGGCTAAGATCGACTGGAAAGCTCTTTCAGACAAGTACATAATCTTCTTCCTGTTATTTGTTGCCCTTATCAGAATGGGAGCATGTTTAATAACTCCATACTTCCCTGTATTCCTAAGCAGAATGGGAATCGACAGAGCTACTACATCTACACTGGTTTCCTACCAGTACTTTGCTATGGTGATATTTGTTGCTGTGTCTCCATGGATCGTTAAGAGAATCGGTAGAGTTCTGGCTCTTGGAGGACTTGCCCTTGTTTCTATACCATTCATGATGATCATAGCCAATGGAGCTGCCTTTGGAGCTTACAAGGTTCTTGCTGTAGGAGTAGGACTCTTCCTTAGATCTGGATTTATGAACGCATCTCAGCCAGTACAGCAGAGTCTTCCTATGGAGTTTGTAGGAAAGGAGTTAAGACCTGCATACAGTTCAGTTATCTTTGTAGTTCAGGGAGCCGCTCAGTTTATTGCTGGAGGTCTTGGAATGAAGTTCCTATTCTCAAGACCAGATGGATATACCATTGCATACTATGTAACTGCATCTATATATATAGTAGCTTCTGTAATACTTCTCACAGTATTCTACAAGAAATACAACAGACCACAAGGTGAGGTTCAGGCCCAGCCATCTGAAAGTGTTGCATAATAAAAGCCGGCGTATGCCGGCTTTTTTCTATCCCTGTTTTTTATCTTCCTTGGATACTGCTGTAAATGCTGTAGCTATATTAGCCACAGACTGAAGCTCCGATGGAATGATTATCTTGGTAGCCTTACCATCTGCTACCTTCTCAAAGGCTTCCATAGCCTTAAGAGACAATACTTCCTTACTTG
>NZ_BSDY01000055.1 GCF_027925155.1 Propionigenium maris DSM 9537
AAGTTCTGTATGAGTCTCTGATATTCTTTAGATACTCTGAATCAGGATTTACATGCTTTTCTGTAGTTTGAGTAGTACCATTGTGTAGTATCATGTCAGGTGTGTGAATAAGAGCGTATGAAGCTCCCTTAAGAACTGAATAATTCATTGTTTTCCCCCTATTTATTTTTAAAAAAAGTTGAAACCGCGAATTACGCGAATTTTCACTGTTATTTTCTTCCCATCTTTCTTAAACCATACTATCTAAAATCAAGTGTCAGGTACCGGTTTCCTCCAGAATCTGACCTAAACAATACTTCATATTATTCGCGGCATACGCGGTTACTTTTTATCGGATCTTCTCTTCCTCTTGGATGAGCCCAATAATCTAAAGGAGGCTGGGAAAGCGGGACACTCCCCGCTGCCCTCAGCCCATTGTAGAGGTTTCCCTCTTTTTTACTTTTTTTACTTAGCTTGAACCTAACCTAGGTTCAATTGGATTTTTTGGATTTTTAGAGTTTTTTTAAAGAGTTTTAATTTTTTTCCCAGCTTCCGTCCCATTGGCAGTAGGACAGCCGTCTTACTACTTAAGGTACCTACAGTACCTTTTGTTGCTCAAAGGTTTTAATTGTTTACTTTCAAGATGAAACTTGTTTTCATGGCTAGAAAGTCAACAAATTAAAGGTATTTACAGTTGTCTCCTCTGATCTCGTTCATCTCAGAAACGATCTCTTCTACATCAAGAACCATCTCCATCATTCCGATCTGCTCATCGTAAACATCTGCGTTTACTACAGATTTGAACTCAGGCTCAACTGCGTGGAATACAGTTAGTCCTAGCTCCACTCCAGCCAGGCATCCAGCGTAAGTTGGATCTCCTACTGTTACTGTTTCTGCTGCTAAACCTGCTGCCTCAGCTTCAGCTGCTCCGAATAATACTAGAATATTCTCCGGTCCGTGCTCCTCTGTAAGTGCCTTAACTCTTTTTTGGTTCTCTAAATCCATTGCTCCTGCTGCCGTTCAGACAAAACACTCAGTTGATGCAAATACTACCTCTGCAGTTTCAACTGTTTCTACACACTCTTTTATTGCTTCCCCAGGGATACCGTCTCTGTCCCCGATGATGATTACTTTCTTGTTCTCTAAGATACTCATTTCAAGTGTCCTCCTTATATTTTTTATAATTAAGTGATACCATCACTTTTAAACTTTGTTATTAAAGTGCCTCTTCGATCATCTTTCTGATGTTTTCCTTAGTTGCATCGTCCTTTGTAAGCTCAGATAGCTTCTCTCCGTCCTTGTAGATAATTACTGTTGGTAGTCCAAGCACCTTTTGCTTTATAGCAAGTCTTCTTGCCTTAGCTGTGTTCAGCTTTGCAAATGTCATCTTTTCACCAAATTCCTCTGAAAGCTCTACTACGTGTGGCATTAGAGCTTTACAAGGCTCACATCCGTCACTCCAGAAGTCCACTAGTACTAGACCTTCCTTTTTTAGTACCTCTGCTTCAAAAGTATCCTTTTCTAATTGAATCATGATATCCCTCCTGTGATTTTTATAATAAATTAATGTCCAAACTTTTCATTTAAGTACTTTTCAGATGCTGTAGCTGCCACTGCACCGTCTGCTGCTGCTGTGATTACCTGTCTTAACTCCTTAGGTCTAAGATCTCCAGCTGCGTATACTCCTGGAACGTTTGTTGCCATGAACTCATCTGTAGGAATGTATCCCCACTGATCCATATCGATGTGTCCCTTGAAGATATCTGTAGCTGGGATATATCCTATGAATACGAAGATACCGAATGTTCCGTCTTCCTCGTCAGCTTCATACTCCCAAGTTTCTCCAGTGATGTTGTTCTTGAATGTACATCCCTCAAGAATTCCATCTCCTCTCATATCAGTGATCTCAGTGTTGAACTTCACATCTACTTGAGGATGGTTCATAACGTGCTCTGCGATTGATGCTGCACAAGTGAACTCAGGCTCTCTTGCTACAACAGTTACCTTTCTGGCGAACTTAGTAAGGTACATTGCTTCCTCAGCTGCTGCATACCCTGCCCCTACACAGAATACCTCAAGGTCTGTAAAGAAGTCTGCGTCACAAGTTGCACAGTATGATACTCCCTTACCAGTAAGCTCCTTCTCACCAGGAACTCCAAGCTTTCTAGAGAATGCTCCAGTTGCGATAATAACTGTCTTTCCCTCATAGATGCTTCCATCCTCAGCGATAACCTTTTTAACATCTCCAGTAAAATCAACATTGGCTACACCCTTCATCAGTCTTTCAGCTCCAAAGTGCTCAGCCTGCTGAACCATTCTTCCGATAAGCTTAGGTCCAGATGTTTCCATCTCTCCCTCATCAAATAATGACCCTGGGTAGTTAGCTACCTCTTCAGTAGTAACGATCTGTCCTCCCATCTTAGTCTTCTCTAAGATTAGTGTAGACAGCTTTGATCTTGAAGCGTACAGTGCTGCTGAAAGTCCTGCTGGACCACCAC
>NZ_BSDY01000056.1 GCF_027925155.1 Propionigenium maris DSM 9537
ACTACCTGGCAAGGGAGTATGATCCTGCAACGGGGAGGTTTAATAGCCCCGACCCAGCAAGGGAAGGCTTCAGTCCCTATGTGTATGTGGGGAATAATCCAATTAACTTTGTGGATCCCGATGGGAAGATGAAAACCTATATAACAGGAAGTTATATAGGTTACACAGAATCCTCTTCAAACATAGGAAAACCTAGCTTGTATTTTACAAGGGGACATTTAACTCAAGCTCACAGTTTTGCTGATAACATTGGGTGGCACCCTATTAAGGAAGGAGAAACACTTAATTGTATCAACCTTACTCGGCGTCAAAGTGAATGGTTTAAGGGGCGTTCATATTATCAACAACTTATGTTTTGCATGGATATAATAAGGGATGATTCATATCAAGAAGAACTTGACACATCAAACTTATTAGAGTTTTCTTCAAAAAATGGTGATGTTTTTGATTTGCATCATTCAAGGTCTAAACTAGTCAGGGTAGGGGATCCAGAATTTAAGCCAGAGTATAATCAAAATTATGCTGAAGAAGCGATAAAAAGCGCTAAAATTGCAGGAAATGTAAATGAAAATGTTAATGAGGCAACTTTGAAATATAGTACATCAAATGCTGATCATTATAGAGACTTTGGCATGAGAAGAGGACAAGTATTAGAGCTGGCAAACTATGTACCTGGGGAGAGAATAGGAGAGGGAGCAAGAGTGAGGCTGCCAAGAATAGAGTAACTTCTTACTATGAAATCTTTTTATTAGAAGGTTTCTTATAAAACAAAAGAGCAAGATTTTAGTAGTTTTTCTAAATCAGCTTCTTTTAAATTAGACGTTTATCCATCTTTTGGAGTAACTCAAGAATAAAGTTAAGGAGGGAAAATGAAATATATTCATGGCTTAGGAAGACTGCCACTGATAGAGATAGATGAAACTGGAAACACTAGGATAAACATATTCGATGAAAGCGGAATGATAGGAGTGATGGAGAATGGTAATAAGGTCAACTATCTACTGAAAGATCATTTGGGGTCAACTAGGGTTGTGGTAGATGAAGCTGGTGAAAAGAGAGGAGAACTCAACTATTCCGACTTTGGAGAGACAACAACATCAGGGGACGTAGAGAATATAAGGTACAGGTATACGGGACAGGAGTGGGATGAGGAACTGGAGGAATACAACTACCTGGCAAGGGAGTATGATCCTGTAACAGCAAGATTTAACAGCCTTGATCCTGCAAGACAAGGGTTTAGCCCCTATGTTTATGTAGGGAATAATCCAATTAATTTTGTAGATCCAGATGGAGAAGTTTATGTTTTGTCAAAAGATAAATATTCCAGTTTGAAAGTTGACAAGAGAATAAAGAGGTGGGATTCCAAGAATCAAAGATGTTCAGATTATATAGATCCAGCTATAGGTGTCAACGCAGAGATGGTTATTTCAAAATATGATAAATCCAATAAAGAAGAATTGGAAAGGCTTTCGAAAGACCTAAAAAAATGGGAGAAGGATTTTTCGAAAAA
>NZ_BSDY01000057.1 GCF_027925155.1 Propionigenium maris DSM 9537
TTTAGATGCTCTAAGAGCATATGAGAAAGAGGGAAGAATCGGAAGCATCGATTCCCACTTCTATACAACAGTAGGAACTGGAACAACTGAAGCAGAGGCATCAAGAATGGCTCAGGAGATAGTTGTACACCTCAGAGATCACAATGTAACTGGTGTAATAATGACATCCACATGAGGAACTTGTACTCGTTGCGGTGCAACGATGGTAAAAGAGATAGAAAAAGCTGGGTTCCCTGTAGTACAGATGGCTAACCTGGTTCCAGTAGCAAAAACTGTAGGATCAAACAAGATAGTTCCTACAATCTCAATTCCATACCCACTAGGAGATCCTAGTACTTCCAAGGAAGAGCAGTGGAAGCTGAGATACCACAGAGTTGGAGTAGCTCTAGACGCTCTTGAGACACAGGTAGAGGAACAGACAGTATTTAGCGTGAAGTTCTAATTATAGTCATTGAATGAATTATCAGCAAATTCTTTTGTTCATAATTCATATCACGAGTATAGTTTATTCATTTTGAAACTTATTTATAGATAAACTACAAAATTAAAATAGAGGGGAGTAAGTGTACTCCCCTTTATTAAAAGAATTCATGTGAATAATTTATATTTAAGGAAATATTGGATCCCTTTTAGTTTAAGAAGGAGGTATTATGAAATCAGAAACGCAAACGGTGGAGAGTAAAGCTTTAGAATTAAAGAAGAGTAACAGTACCTTTTATATTTCTATAGCAATAACAATTTCCATAGTATTATGGGGCTTGTTACTGCCACAGAGTTTTGAAAAGGTTGGAAACGCTACATTTGGTTATCTGGTAACAAATTTTGGATGGTTCTACACTCTTTCTATGTCTTCCTTTGTTGTATTTTCCGTCTGGCTGGCTGCCAGTAAGTATGGAAGGATAAGGCTGGGAGCAGATGATTCCAGACCAGAGTACAGTTATATGTCCTGGTTTGCTATGCTGTTCTCTGCAGGTATGGGAATCGGTCTTGTATTCTGGGGAGTTGCAGAGCCACTGAATCACTTTATGAACCCTATGGGGATGGAGGGGGGAACTGCAGCAGCAGCATCCTTTGCCCTAAAAAAATCCTTCCTTCACTGGGGACTACACCCTTGGGCAAACTATTCTGTACTGGCTCTAGGACTTGCATATATGCAGTTTAGAAAGAATAAGCCGGGGCTTATCAGTAGTATCTTTATTCCTCTCATTGGTGAGAAGGGAGCCCAGGGACCAATAGGTAAAACAGTGGATATACTTGCTATATTTGCTACAGTTG
>NZ_BSDY01000058.1 GCF_027925155.1 Propionigenium maris DSM 9537
TTTAGATGCTCTAAGAGCATATGAGAAAGAGGGAAGAATCGGAAGCATCGATTCCCACTTCTATACAACAGTAGGAACTGGAACAACTGAAGCAGAGGCATCAAGAATGGCTCAGGAGATAGTTGTATACCTTAAAGAGCACAATGTAACTGGTGTAATAATGACATCCACATGAGGAACTTGTACTCGTTGCGGGTCAACGATGGTAAAAGAAATAGAAAAAGCTGGGTTCCCTGTAGTACAGATGGCTAACCTGGTTCCAGTAGCAAAAACAGTAGGAGCTAACAAGATAGTGCCTACAATCTCAATTCCATACCCACTAGGAGATCCTAGTACTTCCAAGGAAGAGCAATGGAAGCTGAGATACCACAGAGTTGGAGTAGCTCTAGACGCTCTTGAGACACAGGTAGAGGAGCAGACAGTATTTAGCGTGAAGTTCTAATTATAGTCATTGAATGAATTATCAGCAAATTCTTTTGTTCATAATTCATATCAATACAGTATAGTTTATTCATTTTGAAACTTATTTATAGATAAACTACAAAATTAAAATAGAGGGGAGTGAGTGTACTCCCCTCTTTCTTAAAAGAACATGTGAATAATTTATGAAATGGTTATTTGCTATCGTTTTTTTTAAAAAAGGAGGATTATGAAGTCTGAAACACAAGCGTTAAAAGCAAAAATAGTAGAAAAAAAAGATAACAGTACCTTTTATATTTCACTTGCAATAACACTTGCAATTGTATCCTGGGGACTGCTGATGCCTCAAAGTTTTGAAAAAATAGGAAATGCAACCTTTGGTTATCTGGTAACAAATTTTGGATGGTTCTATACTTTAGCTATGTCTTCCTTTGTTATATTTTCTATCTGGCTGGCTACCAGTAAATACGGAAATATCAGATTGGGAGCAGATGATTCTAGACCGGAATATGGCTATGTGTCCTGGTTCGCTATGCTGTTTTCTGCAGGTATGGGAATCGGTCTTGTTTTTTGGGGAGTTGCAGAGCCACTGAACCACTTTATGAACCCTCTCGGAGTGGAAGGTGGCTCACCAGCAGCGGCATCCTTTGCCATCAGAAAGACATTCCTTCACTGGGGATTACACCCTTGGGCAGGATACTCGGTACTAGCTCTTGCTCTTGCCTATATGCAGTTTAGAAAGAATAAGCCGGGGCTTATCAGTAGTATCTTTATTCCTCTCATTGGTGAGAAGGGAGCCCAGGGACCAATAGGTAAAACAGTGGATATACTTGCTATATTTGCTACAGTTG
>NZ_BSDY01000059.1 GCF_027925155.1 Propionigenium maris DSM 9537
CCGCTACCATCAAATATGTTTATCTTAGAAACGCCATTTTCATTTACTTCTACCAAGGGCAGCCATCCTAATCCATGAATATATTTCATTTTCCCTCCTTAACTTTATTCTTGAGTTACTCCAAAAGATGGATAAACGTCTAATTTAAAAGAAGCTGATTTAAGAAAGCTACTAAAATCTTGCTCTTTTGTTTTATAAGAAACCTTCTAATAAAAAGATTTCATAGTAAGAAGTTACTCTATTCTTGGCAGCCTCACTCTTGCTCCCTCTCCTAAATATTCCCCCGGTGCAAATCTGGTTGCTTCTTGATACGAAGGAAGTCCCTTAGTAGCAACTTCATAAGAAGGCAGTTCACCAACCTCGCCATTAACATTTATGTGAACTTTAATTTCTCTTTCTCTTAATTTCATAGGGACGTCTTCCCCTCCATAGAGCGCTCCTAACATTTTTTCAACTCTCAGTTTCATTAATTCTGGATCGTTTATCTCATGAGAATAGGATTTTATTTTTATCTTTTTAATCATACCATCCCTAATCTTCATAATTCCTAATAAAGAGGTTTCACCTATATTTAACTCAGGATTTCGACCATTCATTTCTTCAATTATAGTGTAGTGACTCTGGTCACCTACAAGGACTTCTTTGACATAAGTTATCAGCTCACTAGACATAGCAAAGTGATATTTACCTTCAAGCTCATCTAAAGTAACCCTAGTTCTATGACTGATACCTCCAACCCTTCCTTTCTGTACCCAAAGTCGCTGAAAAGCACCTCCGTACCCTTTTGCGGGACGCTGTATTAGTTTTAAACCTTGACTCTTACCTATTGGAGGACTACTTAAAATTGAATCTAGAGTTACAGTGTATTTCCATTTTATAATCTTAGGAGCCTTACCATCTGGGTCTACATAGTTAATAGGGTTACTTCTTGCATACTCATAGGGGCTAATCCCTTCCCTTGCTGGGTCTAGACTGTTAAACCTTCCCGTTGCAGGGTCATACTCCCTTGCCAGGTAGTTGTACTCCCCTGCTTCCTCATCCCACTCCTGTCCCGTGTACCTGTACCTTATATCCCCTACATTTCCCGATACTGCTGTCTCTCCAAAGTCGGAGTAATTAAATTCCCCTCTCTTTACTCCACTCTCATCTGC
>NZ_BSDY01000060.1 GCF_027925155.1 Propionigenium maris DSM 9537
GGACTAGCTGAGAAGGTTGATTTCGAGAACATCGACCAGGCTCCAGAAGAGAGAGAAAGAGGAATCACTATCAACACTGCTCACATCGAGTATGAGACTGCTAACAGACACTACGCTCACGTTGACTGTCCAGGTCACGCGGACTACGTAAAGAACATGATCACTGGAGCGGCTCAGATGGACGGTGCTATCCTTGTAGTATCAGCAGCTGACGGTCCAATGCCTCAGACAAGAGAGCACATCCTACTTTCAAGACAGGTTGGTGTACCTTACATCATCGTATACATGAACAAAGCGGACATGGTAGACGACGAAGAGCTTCTTGAGCTAGTTGAGATGGAAGTAAGAGAGCTTCTTTCTGAGTACGGATTCCCTGGAGACGACCTACCAGTAATCGCTGGATCATCTCTTGGAGCACTTAACGGAGAGCAGCAGTGGGTTGACAAGATCATGGAGCTTATGGATGCAGTAGATTCATACATCCCAACTCCTGAGAGAGCAGTAGATCAGCCATTCCTAATGCCAGTAGAGGACGTTTTCACTATCACAGGTAGAGGAACAGTTGTAACTGGAAGAGTAGAGAGAGGAATCATCAAAGTTGGAGAAGAGATCGAGATCATCGGTATCAAAGATACTCAGAAGACAACTTGTACAGGAGTAGAGATGTTCAGAAAGCTTCTTGATCAAGGAGAGGCTGGAGATAACATCGGAGCACTTCTAAGAGGAATCAAGAAGGAAGACGTTGAGAGAGGACAAGTTCTTGCTCACCCTGGAACTATCAACCCTCACACTGGATTCACTTCAGAGGTATACGTACTAACTAAGGAAGAGGGAGGAAGACATACTCCATTCTTCTCAGGATACAGACCTCAGTTCTACTTCAGAACTACTGACATCACAGGAGCAATCGCACTTCCTGAAGGTGTAGAAATGGTAATGCCTGGAGACAACATCGAGATGACTGTTGATCTAATCCACCCAATCGCAATGGAAGAGGGACTTAGATTCGCAATCAGAGAAGGTGGAAGAACTGTAGCTTCTGGAGTAGTTGCTACTATCACTAAGTAATTAACTTACTTATAATTTCA